>MKWR01000013.1:0-131706 GCA_001899855.1 Lysobacterales bacterium 63-13 | reverse complement strand
TCATGATTCTCCGGCCGAAGGTCAGTCGTCTACTCAAACCCGCCTTCGAAAATTCGTCCAACGAAGTAAAAGGCCGTGCTGAGCAACACGTCGTTCCGACCATCACCGGAAACATCGCCGATAGCCACCCCACTTGGCATACTGGACGTTGCGTGCCCCACAAAAGGGAGCAACGTAAAGGTAGGCGTCGGAAAGTTGGGTGGCGGAAAGAGCCTCGCACATTGCACTGACATCAAGCCAAAACACTCCTCACCCACCATCAAGGGACAAGGCATGCTCAAGTTCGCATTATGGGAACCACCAAGCGGTCCGGCCAGGATCTATGTCAACGGTCTGCCTGTGCCCGGGAAGATCTGGTTTCGCCGCGTCGGAAAGTCTGACCACGCCCAGATCACGGCGGATGATGATCTCGACACGGAACTCGCTGAACGGTGCATCTGCGAAGCAATGGAACAAGCGGGCATGCCATTGCCGCAAGTCATCACTTGGCAGAAGCTGCTTGCACTCACCGCCCCAAGCAAGCAGGCTCAACACCAGCAACGTGCCGCCGCCCTGCCTGGTGAACGCATGGCCAGGCCGACGGCACTCACGGCGCACGCAGGCAGCGAAACACTGGATTTCAGCAAGATCGGCATCGCCCCACCCGGGCTGACCATCTACGCCGATCATCGTGAGCCTCAAGCGATCGTCGACCTGTTGCGAACCGTTCCCAACCTGACCGTTGAAATCGAATCACTGCCGGTCGGCGATTTCCGCGCCAGTGGCGTCATCATCGAGCGCAAGGTGGTGAGGGATCTCGAGCAATCCGTCATTTCCGGTCGCATGTTCGATGAAGCCAATCGCATCGGACTTGAGCCCAACACGGTCGGCGTCGTTCTGATCGAAGGGGATATCTACAACGATCGCACTTCGCTGCTCGTGCAAAACCTGATAGGCGCGATCACTTGCCTCAGCCATGTCCAAGGCTTGAACGTGATGACATCCCTGGATTACCGCACTACCGCCTATGCCCTCGCAAAAATATGTCAGCACGCATCCTCACAAGGGCTCGGCTACGAGCTGGCGCTACGCAAAACCAAGCCCAAAGCGTTGCTCGACGAGAAGCGGTTTATCTGTCAGGGATTGCCCGGCGTATCTGGCGGCCTGGCCGTGGCATTGCTTGAGCACTTCGGCTCGTTGCGCGCCATCGCAAATGCGGACGCGTCAGCACTAATGAGGGTCAAAGGGTTGGGTCCAAAAACAGCCGAGCGGATCGTTGCCGCCTTCGGTTAAATATGCAGTGGATGGCCAGGACGCCGAGATTCAGCGGAGCAAGTTCGAATGACATCGAAAGAACATCAAGGCTGGCGAACTCGCCTGGCCACATTTTTGTCCCACAGTAGCGCTGTGCCCCCTGCCCCTGCCTCTGCCCCTGGCGAGGAGTACCCCGAGCCCGAAAGTGACGACGGCGTCTTCAACGATGAAGACGATGAACGGGATTCCGCGTCACCCGACGACGCCGACACAGAACTCAGCCCCGACCGAAAGCGCCATTCCCACAGTCGCGATGTAGTGATCGACGGCAAGACCTACGAAGTACCGTATGGCATCAAGCCTACGGAATTCGGATGGCGCGCACGCTGGGTCAAGCTGGGCTATGCCCGCCAATTCTGGCGTTTCGAGGAGCCCGATCTGAGTCGGGAGGAAAAGCTCATCCAGGCAAAGGCCTGGCTGGCCATGAGTCATCCGAGAGAATTCGTCGTCGAGCGAATCGCGGACTCAGGAGGCAATGGCAGCGAACGCTTCACCCCACGCTTCCGAATTCGGATTGAGAACTTGCGTGGGCAATACGGCGAACGATGGATGACGGATCACATCAACGGTATCTGGTACATCACCCAGGATCGAATCGATGAAGTCATCGAGCGAATGCACCGGCGACTAGATCACTACGAAGTGCGCCGAATGACCATGTCGCATGAGAAGGCCATTGAATTCCGAATCCGCGATGTAGACCCCAGCCTGATCCTCCACCCTGATCAGAAACCCATGCGGCTCAAGCTGCACGATCTCTTGGCGTGGACCGGCGAGGCTCAGGGCGTTCGATTCGATCCATCACAGGAGACTGCTGCAGGGCGGACGAGGCTGTACTGGCCTGAGCTGCAAGATCTCATCCAGGAGCGATGTCCAACGATTGACGTTGGGCTGTAGCTTGGAGTCACCATCTCAACCGACTGCACAGCGAAAGCGGGTATGCAGCAGCCCTATTTATCCAGCCCAGCATGCGATTGTGCCAACGGGGATGCCGTGTATAACTGGCAGTACACACCATCAGGCAAGGAACTAAAGTGACGTTTGATGAGGCCTTGGCGGAATTCCACAAAGCCGACTGGGAGCCAGAGCTTGCACGCATGAGGCGAGCCTACACAACCGCCCGCCACGTTCCAGTTGACAATCTGGGATATGGGAGCACCCATGCGCAAGTTCATCTGGCTGGGGACACGACAGACTATCTGCAGCGCTCAAGTTACCGCACAGCCTTGATCGTGTATCTTCCCCAAAGCTCTCTTGGTGCTCATACAAAGTCAATTGTTTGCACCTGCAACCAGCAAGGATGCTGGCACGCTGCATGCGTCCTGCAAGAAGTGCTCAGGCGGTGGCCGAAGCCTCGATTTTCTGCATACGCGTTTATTGAAGCAACTGAACGCGCACTCAAGGCGGCCAACGCCCCTACCCCGCCCGCTTGGCCTGATGTGGTTCGGCAATTACCCGCCGCCAAGCTCGGCGCGGTCATACATCTTGCGCCACAACCTCAAAGCCCGTTGAAACGCATCGTGGCCTCGATGCGCGTGCAGTTCCAAGGGCATCGATCCCTTGCCCAATCGATGACGGACAACTTCACTGCGGAAACCATCGCCACGCTGAGTCCCGAGGACGGCCGCGATCTTGCCATCCTGAGTTCGACGAACGTACCGCAGTCTGGCTACGGCCATCCCGACGTCCCGCTCAACTTGAAGCTGCACGACGCCATCTTGAGCCGCCTGCTTGAGACTGGCCGCGTATTCATCGCGGACGATGCCATCAAGGCGATTACTCTTGCTACGGCGGTCACGCCAACAGTTGGCTGGCATATTGATCATCAGGGAAATCAGAAGATCTCGTTACTTCGGGAAAACGGCACGCCCTGCAATCCGTGTCAGGCGTTCGGTATGTGGGATTACAACCCCCACAACGCCACACTTGCCCCACTTCTATGCGAAGCGAGCCAAGCCGCAGCCCTCGCCCAGATGCCGATTCTTGCAAAAGACCATGTCAAGGAAGTTCGCAAGAGCTGGCCCACCCAATACAAAAACCTCCCAAGCAAGCCGGCCAATACAACGCTTGCCCGCGTGGTCAAAGACGCGCCTACAGCGAAGATCAAGATCAAGACGTTGGACGACCCTGGCCGAGAAGGCGCGAAGAAATTGGTCGCGGACGTGGTGTACGACTACGCAGGTACCTTGATAACAGCAGATCAGTTCAACGGGGAAAACATACTGTTTCTCCCCTTCAAGTCAGGCGTGCAGCGCATTGAACGCGACCTCGACGCCGAAGAGGAAATCCGCTTAAAGCTGGGCGCAGCCGGCTTGTCCAATGGAATAGTCGCCGGCGTGCCGGGAGCTGAGCAGGATGTTGCGGATTTCCTCAATGCCACCGAGCGCCTGCGCAGCACCACTCTCGATGTTGAAGAAGACCTCGATGATGCACTCGTTCTGGACATTGGGTCCGAAGAACAACCGTTCGCGGAGGTTGAAGAAGACGGGAGCAATCAGTGGTTCACTGTCTCGCTTGGGGTCGAGATTGGCGGCCGTCGCCACGACCTGATGCCCGTCATCGCCAGCGCGCTCAGCAACCCCAGGTTTTCCCTGCGTCCCATGCCGGGCGAACATTCCGATGCCCGCTGGACCTTGCGACTGGCCGATGGCAGCCTCGTGCGCATTCCACTTGCACAGTTGCGCGTCTGGATCGAGCCGATTGCTGAGTGGCTTGAGGCGGACCGAACCGCTCCGGAGAAGTCCGAAAAACTTCGCGTCTCGCGCCTGCAAGCGGCGATGCTTGCTGAAGAACTCACCGCAACCCGGGATGATGTCCTGCCGGATCTACGAAGTGCGATCACCAAACTTCGCCACACCGCCGCGTTGCCGGCACCAACCATGCCCAGCACCTTCCACGGGACACTTCGCTCCTTCCAGAACGAAGGCGTGAAATGGCTCACGGTACTGGCAGCTGGAGGGTTCGGAGGGATTCTTGCCGATGACATGGGCCTTGGCAAAACGGTACAAGTGCTCGCCCACATCGCGCACCAGAAAAGCGTAGGCGAGATGCATGAACCCATCCTGGTCGTCGTACCTACATCACTTCTGACGCACTGGGAAAATGAGGCTGCCCGCTTTACACCCAGCCTCAAGGTACTCCGGCTGCACGGCCCGATGCGCTCCGCCCAGTTCGAGAACATTCCCACATCGGATCTGATACTGACCACCTATGCGTTGCTCCTTCGAGACAAGAAGAAACTCTGTGAGCACCGCTACTCCATGGTCGTGCTCGATGAGGCTGGAGCAATCAAGAACGCCCGATCACACGCTGCAAACGCGGTACGTGAATTGAAGGCCGATCGCTATTTGCTCCTGTCAGGGACCCCACTTGAGAATCATCTCGGCGAGCTCTGGGCGCTTCTGGATGTTGCGCTGCCTTCGTTGGTGGGCAACGAAAAGCATTTCAGGAAATCGTATCGGACGAAGATCGAGAAACATGGAGACACAGAACGCCTCGCCACGCTCAAACGCCGAATTGCTCCTTTCATGCTGCGTCGGCGAAAGGAAGAGGTGGAGTTGGATCTTCCAGCCAAAACCGAGTCGGTGCGATTCGTCGAAATGGAGGCCCGCCAAGCGACCTACTACGAAACCATCCGCGCGAGCCAGCATGATCGCGTGAAGCAATTGCTCGCCGAGAAGGGACTGGCCAAGAGCGGAATCGAAGTGCTTGATGCACTTCTGAAACTGCGCCAGGTGTGCTGCCATCCGGCACTCGTGAAGCTCCAGAGCGCCGCCAGCGTCGGCGAGTCCGCCAAGCTCGATGCGCTGCTCGAACTCGTTGTGCCCATCGTCGAGGAAGGGCGCCAGCTCCTGATTTTCAGCCAGTTTGCGGAAATGCTGGCGATAATCGCCCAGACACTGGACGCCAACAAGCTCAACTGGCAGTGCCTCACAGGCAGCACGCCGGCCGCCAAGCGAGGAGAGCTGATCGCCAACTTCCAGGCCGGGAAAGTCCCCATCTTTCTGATCAGCCTGAAAGCCGGTGGTGTCGGCCTGAATCTGACCGCTGCAGACACCATCGTTCACTACGATCCGTGGTGGAATCCCGCTGTCGAAAACCAAGCGACCGATCGCATACACCGCATCGGACAGACCAAGCCGGTCTTCATCTACAAGCTCATCGTCAAAGGCACGGTCGAGGAAAAGATCATGGCGCTGCAGCGCAAGAAGGCCGAACTCGCGGAAGCAATCCTTGATGGCGGAGCGAGCTCGACAGGGGTCTTGACCGAGGAAATCATTGAGGAGCTGTTGGCATCGAGCGTGTTCACGGAATAAAAAAAGCCGCCAACCCGGGATGAACTCCGGGTGGGCGGCTTCGACTATTCAACGTCTACGTTGTCAACGGAAAGTTGCGTCAGCGGCGTCCCTACCCCGTTATCCTTTGTTGGGTAGGCCTTCACGAACGTCGCGTCACTCTGGCGAACGACGTGCAGGTCACAGTTTCCCACGCCGAGATAGAAGTCATACCGATTACCGTGACCAAACGGCTCAACGCCAGCGGTCACGAACACATTCGGGCCAGTCCTCACGATTGTCGGCATGCTGACGGAAGAAACTCCGCCGTTGTCTTCCGGCAGTGCGAGGTCGACCTCGACGGATGAGACATCACTGGGATCAGTGACAATCAGCGGCGCCACGTTGCCTGCCGCAACGATTCGAGCCACCGCCGTCTTCGCTGCGGCGTAGGAACTTGAGGCTCGAACACACGTATCCAGATGGATGTAGTAGGTCTCCAGGTCCTCGCCATGAGATTCGGGCAGACTGGCTTCATCCTGAGCGATGAGGTCTTTCGACGCATTGACTTCACTCTTGATCCGATCAGGATTGCCTGTGGCGATGGCGCCAATGAGCAAACCCAACTGCTCAATCAAGCGTTGCGTTCCAATTACCATTGTATATCTCCTGTCTTGTCCAGACCAAAGACAAGCGCGTGAATCCCGCGAAACGGTGCGGGTGCCGACGTGCTCATGGTGAGCAGATCCATTGGCCGACAAACA
This sequence comes from Lysobacterales bacterium 63-13, assembly GCA_001899855.1. Classification (GTDB taxonomy): domain Bacteria; phylum Pseudomonadota; class Gammaproteobacteria; order Xanthomonadales; family Rhodanobacteraceae; genus Dokdonella. The sequence goes on along the minus strand of MKWR01000013.1, from coordinate 125,375 downwards.
GCTCCCGACTGCGCCAACAAGGCGCACGCGGCAACTGTCCGAAGTCGACCCGAGACACGGGTAAAAAGAGTGCCAATCCGCCACCAGGGATGAATTCCTGGCGACGGATCAGCAGCGTGGCGAAGCTATGCAGCCAAAGGCAGCACATCCCTGGCCAACCGAATGCGTTCCTCGATATCGATGCCGTCAAGCGTAATCAGCCCAATCGGAGCGAAAAACGACTGAGACACGCGGACCGCTTCGCACTCAGCCACCATCTGCAGTGACAGCAGCTCTTCCAGACTGTATGTCCGCTGATCGCGAGTGGCTGTGATCACCACCGATGACGATCGCGCGCCCCGGGAATCCGGGATCACGTCGATGCAGGCGAACGCCTCCTTGTGGCGGAAAATCATGCCGTTTTCCGTCACGTAGACGGGACTCGCCATCGCTTCGCGTGCCTGACTTCGCGTGATCCGTTTCAACGTGCCGCGACGAATCAGATAGAGATCCGTCTTGTCTTCCCCGAAGGTCTTTAGGACGGACTCAGTGTGCGTCTGGAACATGACATCGACCCCCACGGGGTAGAGATGCGTGCCCATCTCGCGCACGATCCAAATGAAGGTTGAGCCGACGGTCCAAAACTTGGACAGGTACTCACGATCAACCTTGTGCAGATCATCCTTGTAGTGCTTGAGAAACGGATACCCAGCCGTCTCCGTGATGGCTTTCATCGCATCGAACAATTCGCCGCTGGTGCGAAACATGGCTACTCTCCTCAATCATTCGGGAGAGAGACCATCCCTGGCGGGAGATCATCTCCCGAGTGGGGTGTTGTGAAGTCCGCAAACGGTGCGGCTGCCGATCTGCTCATTGCGAGCAAAATGGATGATGCCGAAGCCGGCTCTCCGCTGCGCACGAAGAATGTGCAGTGGAGACCTGGCTTGTTGAACACCGTGCGTAGGGGGTATAGATGTGCGTGAAGGGCACATCCATGAAATCAGCGAAGATCGATCCGCGAATCGGTTGCCTCCGGCACCTGATTTGGCGCCGCTCGCAACGATCTCAGTGTCGCAAAGTTCCCACCTTTCAGCAAGACTGGCGCATCGTCTCGCAATTCATGGCGCACTTCCATCCATAGCCTGCCGAGCATATTCTGCCCGGCGAGATTTGGACCCCATCCCCAGTAGGCATCGCGCCAGGAGTCTTCGACCAGGATGCGGTCGCCCGTGGCGAGCAGCTTGCGACGGACATATTCGTGCTGTTCGGCTTTCGCTCTCAGGATGCCGCGCATCACGTCGACCTTTATTCCGTCCCAGTCAGGTCGGCGCAGCTTCGTGTGGCGCTCGGCGAGCTTGAACGCCTCGTGCGCGCTGGGTGCAAGTCGAATTTCTTCTGCAATCGCAGGTGCGGTGTTTGCAAACTTCATCCAGTGGTAGGCCGCTTCGGAAGTTTGGAACTGCAGACCCCAGCAATCAAGACGAAACGAGCTGAAATTGGACAGGACGTAGAAGTCCTGTTCGTAGAAGAACACGTGCGTCGCCGTGTCCAGCTTGTGATGGGGTGACTCAATATCGAAGTCCGGTGGGCCAAGCCAACACGCGCCTTCCTCCGGATACTCGGTGCACCACGCGTATTTTCCTGCCGAACATACTTGTCCATCGACAATGTGCGCTGGGAAATCCTGCACAGTGACGTCGGTGTTGCTACCGCCGAAAAACGCTACCAATGATTTCGCTTCACCGAGAGAGAAATTCATCGCTCCCGTCTGCTGCTTAGACGGCACCGTATCGGCATCATTCAGACGCGCTTGAGCAGTAGCGCCAGCCGTGCGCTCGCCGTGATACCACAGGAATGCGCAGTAAGCGGCAACGTCTCGCGGATCGCCTTTGCCAACGTGTTCGACCAGCTTTGCGCGGCATTCGTCCATCCAGTCGTTCCTGGCCCAACCATCGCTGTATCCGTAATTTTTCTCAGCGTCGGCGAGTTTTGAGGCAAGGGCTTGTGCAAAGGTGCCGACGAGTTCAAGCGTGGCCGAATTCAGTTCCATATCCAAGGTGATCTGCAGCGTGCTGCGTGCGGGGCATTCCATCAGCGTTCTCCGACTCTGGTGCAGGTAGATGCGGGTCTGGTTGTGCTGGGCGATGTCGCCGGCACAAAGCAGCGCAGGCTCCTCCGGTCGATCCGCCGCCCGTGGAGCGGAATGCGTATATCGCGACCTTGCAGGTCCACGGCGTGCCTCAATGCCCTACCATCCACCTGCTCGAAGGCAAGACCTTGTGCGTTGACGCCCAGGACCCTGAATGACACGCCATGCCGAGCGCTTGTCGAGGGAATTGCCGCTCGGGCGCTTGTAAATTTCTGATAGAGGTGCAGGACGATTCCTGTCGTGGCGTGATACAGAACCCAGCCGACCAACCCTTGTCGACGCATGGCGTCACGGTGTCTGCGTTCAGCTCCTTCGGAAGCCTCAAACAGGTCCGCGACTACTTCGGTGTCTTCAACTGTCATCGTCGTCACTCCATCTTTCGAGAGAACCACGATTGCACACGCAGTCAGTGAGGCAATATGCGCACCACAGATTCGCGGCGCGACACCGACCGAGATTTCGCCAAGCGTTCAAGAGCGAGGTTGGTCACAGCGCTGATCGGTATGCCGGCATTGCGCGCAACACGTACGATGAGCTCGATCAGCTCACGCCGTACCGCAGTCGGTTGGCCACTCAGCTCCATCGCGACCACCAGCCCAAAGCCACGCTCACGGTACCGATTGCCCAAGTGACGAAATCCAGTCGCAAAGGCGACGGCGTTCTCGGCAGATCAATGCGCCTGGCCATGATCTCAATCGAACGTCGCGCCATGGCTCTTATCCGCGGTTCGCCGCTGCGACGCGACGCCATTGACTTGCCGTCGCTCGGTTGGGATCTACGCCAACCCCGAGTTCGAAGACCACGGCCATGTTGCCTGCAGCAATAGCAGATCCGGCATTCGCCGCAGCCCGGATGTACTTGCGTCCCAGATCGACATCCTGGGGCGTGCCCACGCCCATCAGGACCAGCACGCCCCAGTCGTTCAGAGCCTCCACGCTTCCCGACTCGGCGGCGGCGCGTAGCCGATCCATTTCCGCAGGCGTCGGCGCGGTCTTGAACAGATGATGCGTGTGCAGTTTGCCATCCGTCACGGCCGTCGCCGGCATCTCAACAAGGGGTGCTTGCGGTGCGGTACTCCGGGATGCAGGACTGGAGGCAAAGCCATCATTGGAGGTGGCCGCACGTTGCGCACACAGGAATGCCCGGGCGTTGCGCGGCGTCGGATTGGCGATCGCGTCGTCGAGGAGGAAGGGAAGATTGTTCAGCAGCCATCGATGGGAGGTCGCCTCGGCCGGGCAATCCACGTCGAACTTGAGCGGCTCGGCCATGACCAGGCCCGCTTTCATCGCGCTCAGCTCCGCAGCGAGCTTGTCGAAATCACCTTGCTTGTCCTTCAACGATTGCTGCGCGGCGGACAGTGCCTCTTTCGAGGCTGCCAAGGAGGCATTGGACGCATCCAGGCTGGACTGCAACGCGTCACGCTCCGCTTTCGTGGCCTCGAGCGTCGCCAAGAGGTCGCTCGATCGCTTCCGTTCGCCCTCAAGGCTGGCTGCGGTGTCCTCGCTCGACACCCGCGCGGATTCCATTTTGGACTTGAGCGCCACAAAATCCTTCACCGACTGCGCGTGCGCCGCCGTCAGCTCGGTCACCTGGTTGGCCAGCCCTGCCTTTTCCTTTTCCAGACTTCCGATTGTCAGGCGCAGGTTCGCCACGGTGTCCATGATGCCGTCCGGCACCTGGCTTCTGGCGGTCACGGTGCCCGTGCGAGCCACGCCCGTCGAAGCGGCAATGGGTTCCACGGGCGCTGTGGGCCCCGGGGCAACACCCGTGATCGTCAAAATGGAGATTCCGACGGGAAGCTCTGCTGCCGTGCACCCGACGCGCGTGTCCGCCACGACACACTGGAACCCGTCGCCTTCCGCCTGGATATTCGTGACGCCAAGGGGAAGCACATCCGCCAGCTTGACGTGGGCGACAGGCTCCTTGGCCGTATTCAGCACTCGCAACGTCCAGGTCACCGGATGGCCCGCGACAACTGGATTCGGCGAGACGGATTTTGTTACCGTGATGGGCGAGCCCTCAGCCGCCCCTGCAGACTGCGCGCCCACACATGCGCCAAGTAGAGCAACAAACAGTGCTGTATGACCAAAGGTTCGATTGCAACGTGCCATGCCTGCCGTCCAGCTGTTGGAGATATTCCTGATTATTCCCTCAAGCGAACGGTGCCGGTGGCCATGCTGGACGTAGTTTTGCCGTCCGCGACGCCCTCGGCCCGGATTTTGCAGCGGTTATCGTGGGCAAGCTGAACAGCGCAGGGTTCCGGTGGAGGGCTGACTCCTCCCACGTCGCGCCTCGGCATCGGCATGAGGTAAATCCGGGGGGCAAAGCAGGCAGCCCGATCCGGACGAAGCCGCGCATGGCGTCGCACCCCCTTGCGTGAATCTCAAATCATGCGACGCTGGGGTTGCTCCACAGATAACCCGCTTGATTTCTTTCACTCAGGAGTATTTGGCAAATGAAACGCGCACATGGATTGATCTTTTTCGCCCTGCTTGCTGCCGGGCCGGTGCTGGCCCAGGAGCCGGTCAATCGGCTGGAGTACCAGGTGCCCATTCGCCCCGCCTCGGGCGGCTGGTATTCGCCGCAGACCAACCTCGGCGGGCTGAATTTCGACGTCATCCCCAGCGCCACGCGACCCGTGGTTTCCGGATACTGGACGTTCATCGAAAACGGCATCCCGGTGACGCTCTTCTTTCAGACCGACATGCATTATTCGACACAGCCGGAATCATTGGCAACGGGCCTGATCGCGGACTTCACCGGGCCAACTTTCAACCTGGCTGGGCGCGGCAATTATGTCGACCCGCAGTACGGCGGTGGCGGCACGGCGGTGCCGACCGGTCGCTCGATCCGCATGGAGTTCAACAGCTCGCGCGTCGGCACCTTTATCGACAACCCGGGCCAGGCCGATGAGCGCCGCTTCCCGGTCGTGGCGACGTTGCGTGGTGCGCCGCTGGTGGCACCGTCGGATTACGCCGGGGATTGGCTCGTGGCCGCCCGCAACGATGGCGCGCAGAGGCATTTCCAATTCATGGGGCAGGTCAAGCTTCGCCCTTATCGTGGCGTGGCCACCTATCAAGTGCTGAACCAGCCCCTTTTCAATCTCCCACCAGCGGGCGTGGCCGTTCCGCAAGCCGGGGCACGCTTGTACGAAGTCATTTGCCCCACCTCCGATCCATTCAGTCCTTGCCAACTGACTTTCACATGCGAGCCTGCCTGTCAATCGGGCGTGACGGGAACCCTGCTGTGGATGAATCCAGATGAAGCAGGCGGCTTTGCTACGGCAACGCGTCAGCCAAGCATGACGATTTTCTATGATTTCAGTTATCCGCTGCTGATCGCCTATGGCGAGGGCGATCACATCACGATTCGCGGAAACCGGGAAGGGCCGAGCCTGACCGAGATGCAGTTCACGCGCATCCCGACAGGCGTGTTCCAGTAATCGATGGAACCGGACATGGCGCAATGAAAAGGCCACCGCAAGGTGGCCTTTTCTATTGTGCGATCACAACCCGGCCCTTATGGAGAGGGCAAGGGATCGACCTTACAGCAGACATTGTAATCCGCCACTTGCGATTTATCTTCGCGATACAACGCGGGATTACTGTTCGTGTAATAAAACCGCGAACACTGCTTGCTGGCCACCTGAACGCTGTTCATGGTGACAATGCCATACGTGCGTCCGGTCTTTTGGCGGCATCGACCCTCGACCGCATCGTAGTCGCCATAACAACCCTGCGGATAGTTTTGAATATAGATTAAATCGCTTTCATCCAGTCCCGATGTCAGGGTTCCTCCGAACGGCAGCACCGTGATCTGGCCATTGTTGCCGCAGACCGACATATCCCTGTCGCCGACGATCCGGCGTCCCCCATCCGTTCCGCCCGGGCCTGACGTGGCGCTGCACACGTTCATGAACTGGGTCAGCCCGCTGATGAGTTGTCCTTGCACGACCTGGCAATTGCTGTATTTCGGCGCATCCGCTACCGGATTCCCGCCCTCGCCGCCATCATCCGGATCCAGATCCTTGAAATTCACCAGCGCCACCGCCGAGGCCTGGGTAAAGCCCGCCGTGAAATACGCCGTCAGATCCTTGGTGAAGGCATTGCCAACGCCCGTCGCGGTGCGTGAGGATTTGGCGATGGTTGCGCTGATGGCCTTGTAGTCGCGCCCCGTTTGTGCAGCGACCTTTTGTTTGAAGGCCAGGATCGCGGCATCGCTGTCTTCCACACCCACATCCGCCAGCTTCACCGGCAGCGGCGTGCTCGCTTCCGAAACCACCACGGTTGGCGGCTCGCCGGCAACGATGCGCCGCGCCACCACCATGTAGGGCTGACCGAACGGGGAGATGGCCGCAGTACCGGTGCCCGCCCGTGCAGCGAAGTCGGTCGGCAGGAACCCACCCGTGATCAGTGTGGTGATCGGGATGTTCACAGAGGTATTGAGCGGATAGGTCGCTGCCGGCGCAGTCAACAGGTAGGCCTTGCTGGCTTTGCCGATCAGGCTCAGTTCCTTGGCGAGCTGATCGCTCTGCTGGGCATTGCGAGCGTCTTTGGCCATACCCATCACCCAATTCATGGCGATGCCGAGCATCACTAGCATGACCACGATGACAATGACCATCTCGATCATCGAGAAGCCGCGCTGATTTCCAAATTTCAAACCGTTTGCCTTCACAGGAAGCTCCTTACGGCCCAACACCGGGGCCAACACGTTTGATGAAATCGCCAACATTGGCGGCATTTTTGAGAATGGCTCGTTGCGCTTCGACAGCTCCTGGCAGGCTTTTGAACAGACCATCCCGGATCATGGTGGCAACCGGACTGGCGTTATCGAACGAAGCGAGGAAATCGCCACCGATCTTGCCGCGCTTCCAGCCTTCCGCCTCAACATCGAAGGTCAAGGTTTGATGAATGGCATAGACCAAGCCCGAGGCAAGCAATTCACGCGCCATCAGCTCCGGCATGGCACCCGACGCCAAGGAGGCAATACGCGAGCAGGCGGTGTTGATGTCATTGGCGTGGACGGTGGCAATGACCAGGTGGCCGTTCACGGCCGCCTGCAGAAGCACAGCGGCCGTCTCGGCATCGCGCACTTCGCCCACCACGCAGATCGTGCCGCCCGAGGGCAATGCAGGGAACGACCGCAAGGCCGAGCGCAGCGCCTCGGCAAAGCCGTCGCGGCCGTGTTTGGCATCGACCGGGGTTTGAATGCAAATGCCATCCCCATGCGTGCCATGCAGGGGCAACTCAGGTGGATCTTCGATGCTCCTGCAAAATCCGGCGAACTTCTCGAGCCGGGAGCGCACGGTTCCCGCGATCGTCGTGGACTTGCCCTGGCCGGTGACCGCGGCCACCAGAATCAGGCCACCCTTGAGCAACCGGGCCTGCATCAGCAGCTCGCCCCAGAATTTCGGAAGATTCAGATCTTCAAGCCGCGGGCACACGGTCGGGTGCCGGCGCAAGCACAGCAACGGATGGTTCACCGTCAGATCGCGGTGCCCACGATAGAGGTAGAGCTGATCCTTGTGCGTATATTCCACACGAAAGTCCGTCTCGTTCGGATGCGTGCTCCGGACATGCGCGAGCAGGCCGCGTAACCAGGCCGCCACCGGCGTCTCCGCCACCGGCTTGGCAGCCGGCTTGCCGGCAAACGCCATCGCTGTGCTGACCCCTTCATCCAAGTCACTCACGTCCCACACATAGAAATCAGTGATGCGATCAATATCCGTCAACGAAAGCATGTCGCCCTCGCTACGGCTTGCCGGATCCTTCAAGACAGCGTTCATTCAATCTCCGAATCAAGTGCCGGTTAGACGCAAGCTCTGCGTGGTGTTCGCGCAGGCAGTACGCGCAATTGTCGGATCGATCGCCGCCAATGATTTGGCCTTCATCTGCGTGCCGCGTTGCACATACCAGAACTGGGTGCCTAACTGGGTGACCAAATCAATGCAGCCCTCAGTGGTGAGCGGTGGGCCGATCGTGATGGCATAGGTGCCACCCGGAAAACTCGGGCCGACAACAATGTCCCCGCCAAACGGAGAACGGATGCTTTCGGTGCAGGTCTTTCCCGCGCATCCAGCCGGCCGTATGTCGCCTGGCAGCGAATCCGCGATGGAGGTCACGTCCAGGCCCGCGTAGTTCCAGGTGTTCGGGAAGCGCGTATGTACCGCTTTATCGATGGATGAAACCATGTTGATGAGCCGGGTCGATTTGGTTCCGTCTTGCACGCGCGCCCAGGCCGTCAAGCCAATACCGAGCAAGACCAACGCCGCCGCAACAAAGATGGCCAGCTCAATGAGGGTCGCGCCACGCTGATTCTTCATAGTTCAGGCTCCGAAAAGAGAAAACGCCATGGAAGCCCCATGCCTCCATGGCGCGGATCATCATGTTGCAGTGAAAACCATGCTGTTGTTTTCCGTATCGCAGGCAGCCGCGACGGTTGCCGCGGTAGCTGCCGTGGGAACCGAGTCATCCTTGACGGCCGTGTTGTTGATCTCGATCTTCTGGAAATTGGCACCCGCGGCGGAGAAGACCGAGTTGCAGGCCGAACGCGGCACGCTCGGGAAGGTGATGGCCATCGCGTTGGCGGTACCACCGTTGTAATTGGCCGGAGCGACCGTCACGGTGCCACCCCAGTTGTTGACCAGGGTTGCCGATGCGCCGGTACCCGAGACCATGTTCTGCGGTGCCTTGCCCGACTGGATGAGCAAGGCCGAAGACAGCCCCGTATAGGACGGGTTCGGGTAAAGCGCCTTGACCGCCGAACTGATGGCCGTGACGCCATTGGTGGCATTCATGGCACCCGTTTCGTTCTTGACATTGTTGTAGAAATACAAGCCGATGCCGATCAAGACCAGCGCCGCAACAATGGCGATCGAGAGCTCGATCAAGGTGAAGCCCTTGTTCTTCGACGGAAGAAGGCGGACGTTCTGTTTCTGAAAGCGATTCATACAATTTCCCTCTGTTTCAATGGGCTGTGCCCGACGGTTGGTTGTTGACGTTCGAGCCCTTGTGTGTCCTTTCCACAGCGGCCCGCTTGACCTCCCCCGTCCGGGGTAGCCGCGTAAACGCGGATTCCATTGCCGGCATCCTGCCAACCTTTCCCACTCCTTGAGGCACGCCGCCAATCCTCACAGCGCCCCCGACATCGCCGATCCCCCCACACTGATCGCCACCATGCCGGCTGACGAATAGACGTAGAGAAGGAGACTGACCACGAGAATGAACATGCCCACGCGCATCACTGAAGCTCGTGACTTGATGCGCGCGATGGCATCACGCACCTGGTCTTCACCAATTCGCGCCAAGGCCTCATCGAATCCGATCGAATTCGAATAATCTTCAATATCGTCTTCGACTTCGGCATCGAACAAACCTGTGCGCATCGCTTTTCCCGAGTCGACACCCGCTTCCAGCGCATTCGCCATACGGCCCAGATGCACACCAAGCCACGGCGTCGAGGTCAGGCGAAGCTGACTCACGGACTTGGCGATGGGTACGCCCGCCCCGGTCAGCGCCGAAAGGGCGATGAGCACGCTCGATCCGACGACTTCCCGGTACACCGACCAAGGCGGGAACCAGCGATCAGCAAACTCACGTCGCACGCCTCGCCAACGCGGCAGCGAATAGACGGAAGCCCACACCGCCAGCACCAACCCGACCGCAACCCACAAACCGTAGTGCGCCACGCCATTGCTCAGGTAGTAGAGCGGCCTGGCCATCGGGGGCCACTTCGGAAAAGGCACCGCCTCCAGCAATTGCGGGACAAGCTGAAACGACATGACGGCGAGGATGGCGATGACCACGCCCAGCAACATCAGCGGATAGAGCAGCTCGGCGATAAGTGCACTCCGGATCTCCAGAGACACCTCGACCATCTTCTTCGCTTCGCGGAAGCCCTCGAAAACCTTGCCCGATGTTTCGCCGGCTTGGATCAACTGGCGCTCGCCGCTTGGAATGTAGCTGGCCAGTGACTGGGAAACGGGATTGCCTTGCTGAAGGCCGTGTCGGATTCGCGCGAAAAGCATGGCGCGAGGATCCTTGCGTGTGATGTAGCGCGCGTGCATGTTGCCCAAGGCGCGATCTATCGGCACACCAGCCTTGGTGAAGCGGTACAACTTGTCGTAGAAACGGGATCGGGAGCGCCCCGCGAAGGTTGCACGCCGGGCCAAGAACAGGGTGATGGTATCGGCAGCGCTCATCCAACCACCCTCGCTTGGAAGCGCGCCGGTTCCCGCGCGTCCTGGGAGTCGATGGGGGCGACCCTGGCTTCAATGTCGACCGGCGAAATCAATCCCGCCGCCATCTTTGTAAGCGCCTGATCGAGCACCGTCTTGCCATTGGCCGCATAAATCCCCGACCAATCGTGGGTGCGCCAATACTCTTCCGCCGCAAACCGGTCATTGTTGAGGAGCAATTGGCGCAGGTTTCGATCCGGGATCAGGAACGCCGCCGCAACCGTCCGGCCGACAATCGGGTTGAACCCGCAGGCATCGCATCCGGGACCTCGGAAGCGCAAGTCCTCCAGATCACCCGAGTACGAACGACGCAAGCGCTCGTTCAGCCCGTTCTGGAGGCCCATGCGCACTTGCGACAGGGGCATGCAGCATTCCTGGCAAAGCACAGGCAACAAGGTTTGATAGATGACGCCCGACAACGTGCCTTCGGCAAACAGAACCGACCGATCAAACCCTTTCTTGATGAGGCGATCGACAGCATCGAAGACGGAGCCTCCATGCACCGTGGTCAACACCTTGTGGCCGGTCATCGTGGCATCCATGGCCAACTCACCGGTTTCGTTGTCGCGCACCTCGCCGATCATGATGATGTCCGGATCGCCGCGCATCGCACCACGCAGCGCCGCCGCAAAACCTCGACTGGTGCCATCGGTATCACGAACGATAGGAGTCTGCCGACCGGGCAAAATGAGCTCTGGAGGGTCTTCGATGGTGCGGATCTTCTTGCGCCCACCGTGCCGATCCGACAAGGCCTGGATGATGGAGCCCAAGGTGGTCGACTTGCCCGATCCGGTGGATCCACACATGACGATCACCCCGGTGCTCGTCTGCAGCATCCGTTCGATGGCGGCCTGTTGGGCGCTGTCATAACCCAAACTGTCGATCGATTGCGCCGTGCCGATGCCAGTGCGCAGGACGCGCAAGGTGACATCGTGGCCAGCCGGCCAGGTCGGCATGTCGGCAAAACGCAGCTCGAGGTTGACCACTTCACCATCAATGGACAGGGTCTTGGAGATCTTCGCGTCCTGGAAGTGTTCCGGCTTGAAATCCACGCCCGAGGAGTTGGCATTGACGAAGATGTGCCGCGACAACGCCATGCCTTTGAGCAAGGACAGATGGCGCACCACCTGCAGGTCGCCATGGACACGCATCTGGATGCACGTCCTGGTCGGACCAACTTCGATGTGAATGTCCGACGCATTCAGGTCATGAGCTTTGCGCAGCAGCACATCCAGCAGGGGAGCCATGGCCCCCTCGCTGAGATCACTTTTCGTCTCCGCCGCAGTCGACGGCACGGCTTGGTTGTCATAGACAATCTCAAGCACCTCGACGGTGGTGGCGCAGCGGGTGTAAACCACACCCAACGCGCCCAGCCGTGCCTCGAGTCCAGCCAGAACTCGCCCGGTCGTCGCACTCGGGGCAAACAGGAGAAGATGCCCGTCCTTGCCGCAATCCAGCACTGCCGCGACGCGGCGGTCTTGCTGGTTCATCGGAATGTCGCCCGTCGTCGCAGTGCGGTTGTTTTGCCACAAAGGCAGTTCGGCGGGATTGACGACCCGATCCGGGAGCCCTCCATGCACGGAGGGCGACGTCGCCGATCGAGCCACGCTCTTGCGCAGCTCCATCGATGGCGCACTCGACAACGAGGTTTGCGACCTCCCGAAAAAGCGGTGCAGCATCGTGGTCATATCGGTGAGCCTTACTGGCCCAGGGCCGGCGTCAATACGGATCCACTGGCCGCACTGGCCGCACTGGCCGCCGCCGCGATGTCTGCGGCAATTTCCTTGCTCGACACCGGTCGCTGCCCAAAGAGGACTTGGTGACGTCCTTTGCCATCACGTTTGGCAAGCTCCACGCCACCGCTCGACAGGCGATAGACCCGCCAGTCCGCGCTTACCCAATCACCCACGCCGACATCGACCATCGCGTTGCCAGAAAGAAACTGCGCGCGAAATACGCCTCCGACGCCGCTGATGCCAATCAACTCCGGAACCTGGTTGGTGCCCTGTCGGACACCGCTCACCTTCGCGCTGAGGTCGTTGCGCTGTGCGTTGGTGCTGTCGAGCTGTAGTCCCTTGAGTGCCAAAGCCAGCTCACTCTCGAGAGTGTTCAGACGCAGCGCTTTGTCCGACAAGCCAGCCTCGGCAGGCGGAACTTCGACTGGCGTCACGACAGCCGCATTCGCGACGGCCGGTGGCAACACCTGCATGTTGGGAGCCTGCGCGAACGCTGCCCCGGGCGCACCCAGGATCAGTGCGGCGAGAACGAAATAATCAGCCATTCGTGACATAGTGAGCCTCTAGTTGCCAAGCCACGTTGCCGGCCGAACCGGGACGAAGCTCCAGCTTGTTGATCGTGATAAAGGGGTATTCCAGCGATACCGCGTCCAGCGACCAGCGGCCTTGGCCACGCAGGGTCAAGGTGCCCTTGCGATACGTCTGCTCGGGCGGAACCTGCTTGAATTTGGCCACGTCCGCGCTGTCATCCATCGCTGGATCCACATAGGTCGCTGTTCGCGGAGTCGGTGCGGTAACCTGGTAGGACAAGGTGTTGATCGCAGCGCGCCCCATCTGTAGCCGGGAGAGGACGCCACGCATGACATTGGTATAGGCGGGCATCGCATTGCGCATCAACCCATCGCGCGCCTGCATACCCGCGAACGGCAACATGACACTCGCCGCGGCGTTTTCCGGAGCAAAGGCCACGGTCAGGTTGCGCGCCTCGGCGACACGCAGAAGCGTCGCCGCCGTGCCGATCTGTTCGGACGCCTTGGGAGCCTCCAGCCGCACGACCGCACCCATGCCCTTGCCATCGCATTCCACCATGGTGATGTTCCAGCCACCCATGCGAGCACCCAACGCATCAAGATGGCGGGCGCACGACGTGATGAGCTCTGTGGGTGAGAGCGTCGCGGTGTCTTCCTTCGCGGCGTTCTCCACAGCAACGCGCATGCGCAGCTCGGTTTCATTCTGCAAGCGAAGCGCTTCCAGATCCCGGGCCGCCAGTGCGGCGCGCTCGCGCTCGAACTTCTGATTGGCCTCGTATTTCACATAGGCAATCCAGCCGCCGTACAGCAATGCCAGGCCAACCACACCCCCAAGAATGGCCAGATAGGTCGCCGGCGTAATGCCGATCAGTTGCTTGATCTGCGCCCGCTTCGGAGCCGGAATGCCCTCGACCAACGTCGGGAAATTGCGCGTCTTGATGCCGCCCTCATGCCGGCTGAGCATGTTCGAGGAAGGGGATTCGCCGACCAGATACAAATCCGGCATTTCATCGCCGGACGCAGAGATCTGTTCCAGTAAATCATCCAGGAAACGCCCTGCATCTCCAGACTCGAGGAGCACGTCGGTACGTGGATCGACATAGCCTTCTGCGGTACGCAAGATCCAATAGCGACCATCAGGCATTTCTTCGATGTAGAGCACCGGCGATGCATGCGTCAGCGCCAGATAGGCTGCGGCTGACGGCTTGGATCGCATGATCGAAGGGGCGGTATCCGGCAGAAACCCGACTTGCGACCCCGCAACCGACTCCAGACGCACACCGAATCGAGAGCGCGCACCGGCTGCAGCCGCGCGAACCTGCTCTCGAATGGCAGCCGGATCATCGCCCGGAGTATCCCGCCAAATCAGCCCGCCCACGACGGTCTGATTCCCAACCCTCATCGTATGCAGAGAGCGCGACATGATCAGCCGATCACCTTGGGGGTAAGGGTCACGACCAGCACCGTGTGCTTGCGCTCACCGTTCCTCGATCCACCCGTCAAGGTGAATGTCGGCTTGCCCATGCCGCGAGCGTCGGCATTGATCCGATCCTGCTCGAATCCCGAGAGGACCAGGGTTGAGCCGGACATCAATTTCACGCGCTGCAAGAACTGTCGGGCATCGACCTGGGGCGCCTCGATGCGTTGACCGCCCGAGACAATCTCGCGCAATCCGCGCAGGCTGGAGAGATTCAGCTGCAGCTGCAGGAGCACGTCATTGGAGTCCAGCACCACAGGCAACACGTTCATCGAGAAGCCCGTGACGACCTTGCCCTGGGTCAGCGTGGTCGCTGCACCCGCGTTGGCCACCAACTGCGTGGCGCTTTCGGCGAGATAGGTTGTTTCCTCGGCGATCTGCACAGGTGCCGGTTGGTTGCTCAAGGTCACCACGGCCGCGCTGCTCTTGATGGTCACGTTGCCCTGCTGGCTCAAGGCGCGCAGCAGCGCACTGGAGCCGCCGTAGGTATTACCGTTGTCGATCACCGACAAATTGAGACGACTGGCATCCGCATTGACGGGGCCGGCACTCAGGTTCGTGACTGCCCGGTACTTGCCGGAGATGTTTTCCCAGACCAGGTTCCAATCGATTCCGTAGGACTCACTCTCCAGCAGGTCGACCGAATACACTCGGACATCGACGATCACTTGCCGGGTCATCTGCGTGTTGAGCGTCTCGATGTAGGACTGAACGCGGTCAAGCACGGCAGGTACGTCGGTCACCGACACCGTGCCGGTCGCAGTCGCGGCATAGACCTTACCTTTCGGCGACAACATGGCCTCGATGCCTTTGGTGATCGAGTCATAGGTCTCGATCTCGGTCGAAACGGTCGTCGTCTGCCCGCTGTCGAGCGTCGACTGGGTCATGTTGGCCTCACCGCCGCCACCCCCGCCTTGCTGTCCACCGCTTCGATTCTGATTACTGACGCGCGCCTCCACCGTGCTCTTGCCAGGAATGGCGTGGATCTGGAAGCTGCGGGTATCGACATGCAGGATCACCGCACGATCATTCCTCCAGACCCATGAATTGCCGGTTCGCGCGCTGATCTCATCCAGAAGACCGCGCACCGTGCCGTCAAACTGGATGACGAATGCACCATCACCCTTCACCGCAGAATTGCCCTGCAGGCCGGTTCCGGAATTGCGGTCGATCAAGCCCTTGATGGGGTCAACCACGGACTCCACGGCGTTCAGCGCAGCGTCGGAGGTCACGGTCACCGGCACCTTGGCATGGGTATTGACCCATTCGGCCACCATTTGCAGAGTGACCGGGTACTGCCGGCGAAAGCTCACCTGCCGGTTGCCGAGCACAGCTGGCATGGATTCCGCGTCCTGCACGCCCGGTGACACAAGGTGATCGCCAATCCAGAGTTCATCAACATGGCGCAAGTAGCCCTCAGATGCCTTGTTGAGGTCCGCAAGCCGCACGGTTGCGTCGTCTTTCTGGACAGCCTGGTCCTGTTCGAAGCGCTTCAAGGCCGGGCTGGCACAACCGGCCAGGGCTGAGAGCAACAGTGCAGCGAGGATGAGGCGGATATTCATCAGGAATCCTTCCCGGTAATGACCAATACACGATTGCGATACAGGCTCCCAACCAGCGCATTGCGGGTGTGCCAGAACGTGCGCAAGACTTCCTCCAGCGCGCCCTCGAACGAGGTGCCCTGGTCAAACATGAGCGGCGCTTCCACCAGAAGGTCTGTTGGTGCGCGCCAGATCAAGGTGTAACCCGCGTCTTTGGACCAACGCGTGAGTGCGTCGCGCCAGGACTCGCCGACCTTGACCTCATACCGGTGCCCCTGGGGCGCGGCATCAACGATGACGAGCGCATCCCCCAGATCGGTTGTTTCAATGACCAACGGGGCTTCCCCCGCAGCCGGCGCAGCCACGCACGCATGCGCCGCAAGCCACATGCACAGGGCAATACCCAGCCGTGCAGTGATCGTGCGCCGTGTGACTGAATTTGATTCCTTCGCGTCCATCATGGCTCCGAGTCGATTCCGAGGCCCGCTGTCATCCGCAACAACGGGAGGTCTCATTATTCAGTGGCCGGAACGCAAGTGATTCGAGTGCTGGACCGTATAACTGCGCCCAGCACCGCGCCCCACCCAAGCCATTTCAGGCAACCGGGTGGCCAGCCTGACCCCAGACATGAAAAACCCCCGGACAGCGTTGCTGCCGGGGGGTGAGCGATGGATGCGATGGATCGAAAATACAAAAAAAAGCCAGCCCTCTTGCGAAGGGCTGGCTATGCTTCTTGTTGCGTTGCTACAGGCTTATGCCACTTCCGTCACTTGCGTATTGCCATCCTGGGGCGGCGTTTCTGGCTTGCGTTTTCCCTTCACATAGCCCTCGGTTTGCCCTGTTTGGCACAAAATTGCCATATCACATTGACTACAAGGCGAATTATACGCAGCAGCTGTACGTCGAGGATAATAGCCTTCTTGCATCAGTTGCGCGGTTTTCAAGAGCTTTTCCGTATAACCGCGAACCCATGAATCCGAGTGGCGCGGCCCGGTCTGGACCACCCAACGCGGATTGTTCTGCTTCAAGCCTTCCAGAAACATCATATGGGAGACAGGAGGCAGGCCCATGCTGGGCGCATGCGCGTCATAGAGGATCTGATACGCGGTGAGTTGCTCCGCAATGCCAGCAAATCCCTCGAATGACGCTGTTGCCGGCGTTTTCAGATCAATGACCCAGATCTGGCCATTGCCATCCATCGCCACAATATCCGGCTCACCCGACAATCCCACCGTCGGACTGAGACGGACACGCAACCGTTGCTCGACCAACAATCCGCGATCACTGAGAACAGGGACAAGGCCCAAGGTGTCCCAGTGCGCCAAAAAGGACCGACACAAGGCCCGTCCGATCTCGCGTAGCGACTCCTCTCCGTGGGTGCTGTTGAACTGGATGTTGGTCGTGGACAGGTGATGCTCCCACCGAGCAATGAACGTCTGTTCCGGGTCGAAAGCCTGCCCGTCGGCACGCGCGACCAACGCCCCCAGACACCCCCGATGAACACTGTCGCCGAAAACAAGAGCGGAGCTGGTTTCATTCGGCCGCCACCCTTCCTTGTCCACTAGGCGGGATTGCTCCCCGCAACTTTCATACCGCTGAACTGCCGTGGGTCTTAGCCATAGCATGATCTGACTCCTTCTGTAGAACAGCCAAGGGCGCGAACGCCCTTGGCTGTTGTCGTGAAGCCGAAGCTACGATTTCTTCGTAACGGGAAGCATCTTCGCAAGCTCACGCTTGCAATCTGCAACCGTCTTGACCTCGGGCACATCCCGATCGAGCTGACGCGCCACCAGCTCAAGCTGTCGCTTGAAACTGGCAAACAAGTCAGGTTCGGCCGCCTTCGTTGCCTTGACGGGCGCGACAGGCTTGCTCGGCTCGGCACCCACGGATGAGCCCGACTCCACGGACTCCTGCGTTTGGCCCTGATCATCGTCGACTTCGATCACGGCGACCGGTCCCTGTGCGGCTTGCGCCACAACGGTATTACGACCGTGCATCCGCGTCTCGTCGGCATCCAACTGATCGCCACCAAACCCCATGGCTGCCACCAACCGTTGGAACGCGTTGGTTTCGCCCATTTCCCACTCTTTCCCGCCACTGGGAGGAGCCACCTGGCCATCGAGCTCGCGCACTTGGACCAGCGTTGACGCCGTGCGTACAACCCGACCTTCCGGGTCAACGAGCCGGCATTGGAACAACATGCCGGTGGGGAGCGCAGGCAATCCAAGATCCTTCGGAGCCTTGCCCGCCGAAACAGCCGCGCCATACAGCTGCACCAATTCCGGCTGCAGCGACATGGCAGACACTGCCTCGCGTTCCACCCGCCATCCCGATTCCGCGGGATAGGCCGCCATGAACTCGGGCAATCGGTCGGAAAACAACCGATACCGGGATTGCGTCCCATCCGGGTTGAAGAGTTCAACCACCTTCGCATTACTTGCCATGATGGTTGCTCCTAGAGCGGATAATCGTCAAAGCCCGCGTCATTGAAATCCCCGTCCACTTCACCGCGATGCTGTGGTGCAGGGGTGCGCGAACTCGAGGACTGCTGACGGGAGGGGGACGGTGCCGGTGCCTGATTGCGCTGACCGGAACCCTGCGAGGACGATGCGCCTGGACTGGAAACCAGCGACAAGTCCTCGATGATGACTTCGTAGGCTTCCCGTTTCTGGCCGTCCTTCTCGTACTCACGGGTGTCTGCGTAGCCGATTACATGGACAGCGGCACCCTTCTTGACATAGTCACCGACAATGTCCGCCAGCTTCCCGAACGCCACGCACGTTGTCCACGTGGTGCGTTCCTGCTTTACGCCATCTTTGTCGCGCCAGACGCGGTTCGTGGCGAGACGAAACCGTGCCACACCATTACCAATCTTCGGGTCGCTACCGACATTCCCGAGAAGGATCGCCTTGTTGACGTGCTTCATAACAACTCCTCTTCTAAAAAAATGCAGCACTGCCAGTCAACCATGGAGATTGATTCAGGCAAGTGGGTGCAATGAATCCCGGAAAGCGTCCCAGGTGACGTTCAGTCGCGTTTGCGACGAAAGCGGAGGAGCCAGGCAAATGGCTTGCGACTCGGGCACGACGAATCCGCAGGCGGAGCGTGCGCGCGCAGCAAGGCATTCATAACGGAGGGAGTCGAGCGGCGACGGCCGTCGATAGACGCTGTGATCGGTCGGAATCGCTCCGAGTGCGGCGGTTTGACCCGCACCAGGAGTGTCCCACCATCGATTCCGCACTGCAAGTGAGCGCCGGACCGGGAGTTACGGTCCATCACCCCCACAGAATGGCGTAAAACTTGACGTAAAACAGAGACTCCAACAACCACCTGGAGTCGCGACCGTGAGCAGTACGCTGGAAAACCATTCCTTGTTCGAGATTGGCGCCGACGCGCCGCCGCCAGCACCACCCGCCCCCTCATCGTCCACACCCGACGCCGACGCAAGCTCGGCGCACCCACCTTCAGAAGCTGCACCGCCAGCAGCCGCAAGGACGGCGCCGGCTGCCGGAGGGCGCACCGACAGGCAGGCCTTCCATGAGCGCTCCATTGCCGGTCGCAAGCCCGACACCTACGTCTTTATGCCCAAGGAGAGTGCGTTCTATCGCGAAGAAACTCTCCATATTCGCTCCTACCCGATGCAGGTGGCGTTCCGGAAATCCTTTCAACGCAGCGCACTCGCCTTGTTCGAGACCGACCTGATCATCCCCATCATTGCGCCCACTGACGAAAAGGCACGCGAAGTCTTTGATGCCGTGGATTCCACGACCCGCGCGTTCACCGAGTGGGCATCGAACGAGACAGCGCGCGTCGAGGCGATCCTTGATGTCAACGGCGTCAAGCAAAGCGGCGAGTTCAGCGATCCGCTGGTTGCCCCAGTGCGCGTCTACTCGCCTCGCCTGTACCCCGTCATCGCCCTGTTCAAGGCGGTCGACAATCTGATGTTCCTGAAGTCGCTCCTGTGGATCTCCGGGCACATGGATGAGATTGCGTACAAGCGCGCCGCCTACGAGGCCCGCGTGCGGATGCTTCGTCTTGCCCGCAAGCTGTGGGAAATCCACACCGGCGCCATCAGCCAATTGAACCGCGAGCGTCGTCGCTTGATTGAAGAAGCCAATGAGGAACGCGAAGAGCGTGCCCGGCATGCGGCCGACTTGCGCGCCAAGCGCGCTGAAATGGTCCTCGCACGCATCGAGGAGCGCGTCTCCCAGGAAACCGAAGAGGACCGCAATGACCCTCTGGGCCAGGAAGAACTCGAAGTCGAAATGGGCACCACGCTCGACGCTGCAGCCGACGAAATGGACAACATCTCGTCCGGCGACAAGAAGCCCGCCAAGACCCGGAAGAAGAAAGATTCGGCGTGAGACTCAATCCTGACCAACATCGCGGCGTAGTCGCTGCCGGACATTGCCTGATTTCCGCGTGCCCCGGCAGCGGCAAAACCCGTGTCTTGATCAAGCGCGCCGAGCACTTGCTGGCTAATATCAATAATCGCATTGCCGCCGTCACCTTCACGAAAGAAGCGGCCGGCGAGATCTCCAGTCGCCTGATCCAAGCCTTGGGCACAGAATGCAGCAAACGCATCACTACCGGCACGTTTCATTCGATCGCGATGCAGCAGCTCAACAGCACGCGATCCACCCCGGTCAACATCCTCAACGAGAATCAGTCCCGGATTCTCCTGCGTCGTGCTTGGCGCGAAGAAGCGCCCTTCGACAAATTCATTGAAATTATCAAAGGTGTAGAGCAAGCCAAGGCGACGCGGATCCCGCCCACCGATCCGAAAGGCCCGGTGGCCAGGGTCCTTTATCGCTACCAGCAGCTGCTCGCCGAGCGTGATGCACTGGACTTCAATGATCTGGTCACCGAGGCCGTGGACGGCATGATGTCAGGTACCGTGCCGTTCGTTCGCTGCACGCATCTGCTGGTCGATGAGTTTCAGGACGTGGATCAGACCCAGTTGAGCTGGGTCATCGCCCATGTAAACGCTGGCGTCAAAGTGACGGTGGTCGGTGATGACGATCAATCGGTCTACAAATTCAGGCACAGCCTTGGGTTTGAAGGCATGACTGCGTTTGCGGAAGAAACCGACGCGGAGCAGATCACCCTTGCCACCACGTACCGCTGTGCGGCCCAGATCATCACCTTGGCCAACCAGCTCATCATCAACAACTCCGCCCGCATCAGCAAGCGCATCCAAACCGCCGAGACCCGAACCGGAATCATCGAACGATACGATTTCTCCAACGAGGCGGACGAGGCGGAGGCGGCCGGCCGCATTCTGATGAGCCGCCCCATCGCCGATGATCCCGCCAAGCAGGAGACGGCCGTCATACTCGCGCGCACCAACAGCGTCCTGAATACCGTGCAAACGATATTTGATGCATCGAGCCCTGTGATTCCGTACTACCGGATCGGCGGGGAGTCGATCTGGAGCAAGGGCGTCCCTGGCATGATCCGCGATCTTCTGGGCGCCTTCCATGGGAAAGATGGCACCGGCATCGTCATGATGATGCACGCCATGCATTGCAGTCGTGATCTGGTGCATCGCGTCGATGAGGCCAGCAGGAAGCCAAATGCCGCACGCGAACTGCTCGAAACCGAGGCGTGGAAGAAGGGAATGAGCGCCGACGAGAAAGCCGAATGGAACGCGATCAGCCATTCCTTGGGCGAGGTGAACAGCGCATTGAACGCAGGCAATGCAATGCTGGCGATCGAACGTGTCGCATCGCTCGCTGCACAAGCCGACGGCACGCGGAAGGGAGAGTCGATCGCCGCTGCCGCCTGCAATATCTTGGGTGAGAAGATGGAAGGCCCGCTGGCCGAACGGCTACGCAAGTTGGACCGGCGTGAACGCGATACGAACAAACGCGACCGGCAAGATCCCCGAGCGATCGGCCTGATGACGCTGCATGGGTCGAAAGGACTTGAGTTTGACCGCGTCTGGATCATGGGCGTCAACCACGGCGTACTGCCGCACAAGGATTCCGACCCCGAGGAGGAGCGCAGGCTTTGCTATGTCGGAATGACCCGCGCAAAGACGCATCTGACGATGTCGCGATCCATCGAAGATGGAAAGGAATCGGATTTCTTCAAGGAAATCGGCCTTACCCCCACTTACCTGCCCAAGGCGGGCATGTAGCATCACATCGGCTTTTGCTGGTTCGACATCCACATCGCGAACCCCACCGATGACAGCACCAGCAAGACCGGAATAGCCAGGCCAGGCAGGGATCCCGGGCTGATCAGTGCGAACAGCGCAATCATTGCCGACCAGGTACCCAGTCGCACGCCAATGATGTAGCGCTTCGGGTCCGAGCCGCCAAACGCGAACCACTTCATTTTGCTGCGGGCGCTGCCGTCGAGCATCACGGCGACCATCAGCGGAAGAAGCACCGGCAACAAGGAAAGCAGGATCGACAACCGGCCCATCATGAGGTACGCGATGGACCACGCACCCCCGATCCAGTGTCGCAACAGTTTCTTGACTGGATTGTCCGAGCTTGGCTGGATCGCTTCGGATTGCCCCGACTCCTGGGGCTTTGCCGCAAAAGGATTGCGCTGAGGTGCTGTCGCCCCCGTGGCCGGCGCGGACCGCGTAGACGCCGCTGGCGGCGCAGGACTGTCGGTCTTCAGCGACCGTGTCACCATGCCGGTATCGACAAAGGCACGGCGGAACCACGAGTCACTTCGCGCCAGGATCGTATCGGCTCGTTCCGCACCCAGGACGCCCGCGTAGTTCGATTGCTCCTTGATGATCTGGCCGGCGATGAACTTCGGACCGGCCAGCGGGAGCAGCAGCACCGCGAAAATGCAGACCAGCAGAAGTTGCTGGCTCGCCGTTGCGGTGTCCTTCTTTACCGGAGGCATGCCGCTTCGTACTCGCGAATCAACTTGCGCAGATCGCGGCCCAGGCTCTGCAGCGCTATTGGCGTCAGCGTGTAGTGGCCCACGACGCGCAGGATCACATCAGGATGCAGCATCGTTGCTCCGGCCTCGGCTTCGATACGGATGGTTTGTCCTTGCATGAATTCCGTGAAGCTCACTCCCAAGGAGGGGTCCCAACGGAACTCACCCCGCCAGGCTTGCACACCCGAGAGCCCGCGGACCGTGCACAGCATCGCAGCGACACCATGCCGGATCGCTTGTGTGGTGAGTCCGCTGTGCTGCCAATCACCCATCTGCTCGTGGAACCGCCGAAAACAGGTGTGCAGGAGCGGCTCGTCGGCCCCCGGGAGCCGGAGTTGATCGGATAGGTAATAGGCCAGGCGCTCGGTGACCTCCGTGATGGCTGGCCACGCCATCGCCACGGAGCGGAACGTACTTTGCGTGCCGGTCGCATGCATGGCTTCCTTGGCCAGCGCCCGAGCCTTTGCGGCAGACGCGGCGACCAGTGCGGATGGGGCGGAGCGGGAAGGGGTATCGATCATGGCCTATTCAATCAACACGGGAAACTTGCCCTTGACGAACCGATTTCCCCCAAGGATTCCGAAATACTCGCATTTTGGCAGAATCGCAAGATTGATTTCATCAATCGCGAACTGTTTTTCAACCTCAAGCGTTTCGGTGACACCCGCCGAGTAGGCGTGCGGATCAGCCGATTGCGTTGTCGTGCTCCGACCTTGCTTGATCGACCGGATCGGTACCAGCGGCGTTCGTTCCACAAAAAACTTCTGTGACGCCGGCGAAGGACAGCGCCCGAATATGTAGTTGCTGATGTTGTTGAGAACCTTATCCGCCAGCGCTGCGGACTGCAAACGCGCCTCGATGTCGGCAATACCCTGAACCGCGAGTGTAAGGCGAAACTGGGCACCGCCACCCTTGTTGAGGAGCAAGATCAGCTTTTCATTAAGGATCTCTACAGCTTCATCGACGAAGATCGACACAACCCGTTTGCTGGTCGAATAGTTGTACCGGGCACCGCATACAGCGGCGAGATCCGCCAGCACGATCTCGCCGATTGCGTTCGCCACCTCCTCGTTGCCCAAGGCATTGAGGCCCACGTAAACCACCTGGCCCTGCTCGACAATACGCGCCGAATCTGTGGCGATGCGCGTCTCATCCTTTTCGCGCACGTCGCTCGACATCAGCTCGGCCAAGGTGCCACTGGTCAGCTTGGTCAGGATGGGCATCAAGGCCTGGATCATCTTCTGGAAATGGTCATGGGGATGGACGTAGGTTGTGATCAAGCCCTCGAGTTCCGGACTGGACCGCTTTAGTGCAACCGTTTCTTGGTAGAACTTGATCAGCGCCTTCGCTTCCTGCTCGGGCGTCAGCTTGCGGTTGGCAAATTCATCATCCGGACCGCTGCCCTTGGGCTTCTTGCTGGTCGCCACAATCACGCGTCGATAGCTGTCCAGCGCGGTCGCCCAACCGGGCTCGAGAACCTGGTTGCAATAGGCCGTGACGGCATCGATCACCAATTGCTCCATGCCCCCGTCGAAGCATTGTTTCAATCGCACAAGGGTCGGGCGCCGCTTCACCAGCAGGATGCCGTGGATCACGTTGGTCAGCTGCATGAAGGCAAAGGACGTGAAGGCATCCCCGCGATCACCCCGACCCAACAGTGCGGAGACGCGTGTGGCCAGCTCCGTGGCCTCATGCCAGTTGGTCATGGGATCCAGCGTGACCGATTCAGCCGGAAAGGCCGGATTGAAGACCAGCAATGGCTTCCCCGCGGCGCCGGCCGCGCTGCGCATCGCCTCGCGCAAGCCGCGATCACCCTTCGGGTCGAGGACAATGACAGCATCTCCACGCGCAATCGCTTGGCGCACCAGGAGCTTGAATAGCTGCGTCTTGCCCCATCGGGTGTAAGCGGTGACCAGGGTGTGCTCATCGGTTACCGGCAAGTAGATCGGCTCATAGCGCTCACCGATGCCGTGCATCCACGCCTGGCCCGGCGCGTCGATGTCGGTGGGCGGCGAGAGCTTTTCCGAATCCGCACGAGCGACTTCTTGCGCGATCTGGGCCACTTCATGGCTCCAACGGAACCCCTCGCCGATGTAGATCTTTTTCCCCTCCGGATCGATGTGCGCCGCAAAGTCGGCGTCCTTCATCAGCTGGAGTCCGGTGCCCTTCAGGCGTCGCCGCAACGCCGCATGCTCGAACCAGCGCTTGCACCACGGAAACGCGCATGCCAAAGACAAGGCGGCCACGCCCAGGAGGATGAATATGGGCGCATCGGCGGCCAGCAACTGCAGGAGTGCCATCACCGCAGTGAGGAGCCAGGCGATCGCCGGCACGCGCTCGAATGCCGGCCGAAACAACGTGTAGTACCGGCCCTGCATCACGGCACACCAGCATCGGACTGCAACAGGCTGCTGATCGCGCCCATATCAAGGCGCTGATCGGCCTCATGGCCCGATGCCCCAAGAATCAATGCTGGCTCACGCAGCAGCGCCGTACTCACTGTCCGGGGCTTCACGTTTTCTGTCCGTGCATACGTGCGCACCAGCAGGCCTGCAGGGACAACCCCGAGATCCTTGTGCTGCGCCTGCTCATTCGCCCATGCCGCAAACGCTCGCCGAATCTTTCGATCGACAACCGGCCGTGGGTCGCCGATGAGGAAGGCATACCGGGAGACGACATCGGAGAACACCACCGCAGGCCAGAGCGGCTCGCTGACATTCACCAGCGCCTTGATGACCAGCGACCCTCGCGCCGGGTCGATCACGGCACCCTTGAAGCTGTTCGCCAGCAGCTCAGGACGCTCATTGAGAAACTTCACAATGTCGGTGGGCGACTCCAGCGAACTTGCTGCAGCATCCGGCCACCGCACCAGCAGCTTTTTCTCCCGGTAGCACACAAGATTGGCGAATCGATCGGGATCCTTGGCGCAATCGGTCATGAGCTGGACCAGCCAGCGGCCAACCGCGCCACAATTCTCGAAAAAGGCGATCGCCTCTTCCATGCTCGGGATTCCATCGCTCGGAGGCGCCGATGATTCCGGCGAAACAGAGGAAGCGGCGGACGCCGGCATCGGCGCGGGCGCCTCGGCAGGCTCAGTGGCCCGAGGCAGGCTCGTTGGTGCGTCCGTCGGTGTCATAGCGCGCTGTTCCAAAGGCGCCGGCGCCTGACTGGCTGGCACCTCCGCAGGGATTGTCGCTTCCTCGACCACGACTGTCGTCGCTTCCGCTGGATCCTCGGTCTCCATGGGCACCACCTGTACGCCGGTGGGGTCGGCCATGATCTCAAGCACGATTGGATCCGGCATCACGCGCCCCTTGAACAGCAAGCTCACGTCCGCGATCAACAGCATCTGGACCACGCCCAGTCCGCTGAAGCCAGCCGGCGACAAGGGCTTCACCATCCATACCCGTGACAGGGTGCCGTTCGCCATCAGCCGGGGCTTGGCGATTTGGGCGTCGATGAGGAGGTCGGCAATGGCGTTCCCGTCATTCGGGATCGATCCGGAGGCCGCGTTCTCGCGCAACCATCCCCGTGCCTGCGAAACCGCGTTGGCCCAGCTCAAAAAGATCCCTTGCGGGGTGACCCAAACGCACCCGCCGACCGTGTTGGGTTGCCATGTTCCGTCCGCCAACAATCCATGAAAGGCCTCGAGGACGCGGTTGACAACGGGATGGCCGCCGACAACACCTTCGCGCCACCGCTTGCGCTGTGCATCCCGATCACGACGCACACTTGCCGTGTCGGCGTCGTTGACGATGCGCCCCAGTCCGTTGTTGGACTGGCTGTCTTCCAAGGCCCCCATCAGCATTTCTTCGAACATATCGCGGCCGTAGGCGTTCAACAGCGCGATCAGGTCCTTCCCGATGACGGGCCAGGTGAGGACCAAGCCAAACGGTTCATGTCGCTTGAGCCGTTGCCCAGAGCGCCAGCTCACCGTATAGCGCCGCACTGCATGTTCGTTCGCCCATTCGGCAAAGGATGACTCATACGGGTTCCAGACTTCGTCGGTGTCGGCGTCGGCGACGATCAAGTCGACCAAGGCCTTGCCCAGGTCGTGCAGGAAGCCAGCGCATGCAGCAGCCACCGGCCACAGGCGGCTGCGACTTGCCCGCAGTTCCGTGTCGCGCAGGAATACTCGATCCAGGTCAACCACCGCTTCGCGACTTGCGCGCGTTGCCTCGATCGCCACCTCCAATCCATGAAGCAGCAGCCCCCCCAGCCGTGCGTGATGGTGCGACTCCGACGCCGGCAGGAGATGGACGTAGGAGGCATATCGCTGGATCAGCGGACGAATCATTGCGTCGAAATCGTCCCGTCCCCAGCCAATCTCGTGATAGAGCCGCTGGATCAAGGGCTCGGCTCGCTCAAGCAGCTGCTCAATCGGAGCCGCAGACACCATCCCGCGGTCCAGCGCCATATCGAGAAAATGGATATCCACACCCGACCCGACACCCGCAGGTCCCGCGCCGACGCCGGCATGAGTTTGCACCGCCGACGCGGTTCGAGCCGGGGTTGCAGCTGCCTCGGCCACACCGGCAGTCGCGGGCTTGCGGAATACAGGAAACCAGCGCATAGACCTGTCCTAAAATGTTCTGTTCACGCTATCACTGCGCCTCGGAGTGCGGCGTCTATGATGGATCGGGTTAATGCGCCCAGCATCGAGGTTTGCCGCACATGATCTGACGTAGCCTTGGCCGATGAACGATGACCCCTACCTGGCCCACCTTGCCCGAGCACAAGAGGTATTGCTGGCGCGAGGCCGCGCTTTGTACGAACGCGGAGTAGAAGTCCGAGAGGAATACAACGATTCCCTCACGCGAACATCCCTGCAACGCAAGAATCTCGGACTTGAAGTCCCCTTGTGCGTCCTCAGCATCGAAGTGCGGCTGCGCGACGCACGTCCGGTGTTTGGCTGGCGCCGATCGGTCTATCGGGTGAAAGGCGTGTTGCGCACTGTCGCCTGCAAAGCGACCACCCTTACCCGCTACACGACGGATATGGATCATGCGATCGTCGTGCGCGCAGAAAAGCAGTTGGCCCAACTGCGCGAAATCTGGAGCGTGTCTCAAGACATGCGTCGTGCCATCGCTCGATTGCTCAAACTCAACGAGCACGCCGGCGTCGGCAGCTTCGCGGATCCGGAGCACCACTACCCGGATACGGATCGGCGCACACCGACGCCCGAGGCAACGCCCAGTCCGGCCAATCATCGCCACAGGCCTGGCGTGCTGACTCCTGCCGAGATGCCGATCTTCAAGGCTGATGACGAGATTTGAGAATGATCGATGCGGACGGTCGATCACCCAGACTGAGGCCCCCGCTCGTTGAGCCCACGACAATATGGAACGTCTGCTCGGTTGATGTGACCCGGTCACCATCAACCTTCAACAGTATTTGCTTGGACCCGTCCTCACCGTCGGCCCAGGACACGCGTCCACTCGATGGAAACACGACTCCATTCGATCCGGCCGGCGAAGTCACCATGAAGGATGCGGACACTGCTCCTTGCTTTCCGTTTCGCAGCAGGCTCGCCACGATGCCTCGGCTGCCATCACCAAAATAGATTGCCGGACTGAACGACACAGTGCCCGGGCCAATTGGATCACGTACTGCAGCAGGGATCTGGGTTCTCGCGTCCGCCTCGACTGCAGCATGGATTCCCTGGCCATTCAAACTCGAAAGCATCGCTTCGGTTCGCGTCACCAGCGAATCGCGCTCCTGGTCGCTCAAACGGATCGTGCTTCCGTGACCAGTCAGGTTTTCGTCGCCCGACATTGAATCCATCGTGTCGAAATTCGGCTGACGCCCAGCAAGCGTTTGCATCGCCGTCCATTCAGACGCGACAAAGGACGTGTCGGCAAGGATTTGCTGCAGCGGCACATCCGTACCGGCCGAGCAGGTCGGCGCACGCGCATCACCAAAATCCGTCCCGAGATGCTCATGCACAGACTTCGACAAGGCGGTCGAGAAGCAACAATAGGACTCGACAATGCTCGGACACGCGCTGCCGCCGCCCGCCTGGCAGAAGTCACCGACATGCAAGCACTGGTGAAGACCGCGCTTCTTGTGCAGCTCGAACTCCTCCGCGCTTCCATCCCATCCAGAGGTCGGCAATTCGACGGTTCGGACAAATTGTCCATACACCTTGGCGAGATTGATCAGCTCCGGTTTTTGACCCAGCATGTCCTCGAACTGCTCCTGGGTGCTGGGTGCCTCGACCGTGATGCGCCGGGGAGATTCCCCGTTGGATCGAATACCCTCCTTGATCGATGTCAGGTATGACGCCTGCAGCGTACCGAGATTCCAATTGCTGGACTGTTGAAGCTGCGCCCAATTGCCGACATCGCGCCCATCATCGGCCTGCTCCATCGCAATGGCCGCTGCTCGGCGTGTCTGGATATCAAACCAGCGTAGATAAAGGAACTTCGATTCGACACTGTTTTCCTCGGTGCAAAAGGACAAGTTCCCACCGGTTGCCCTATGGCATTTCAGTGTCTCGCCCACGAAGTGTCGGCACGGCACGCCCGTGCAGGCGGGGTCAAAATCAGCAAGCGCATGCTGGAGAAGGCCGAGCTGCTCTTGATGCGTGAGCCGAGGTGCGGTCGTGGCTGGATCGTTGTCGTCGAACTTCAGGCAATCGGAACCCATGCAGCGAATCGGGGTAGTGCACGTGAATTCGTCGAACTGAGACAAAACCGGCGCATTTGCTTGCGTCTTGCAACGGTAGGAGTCCACCTCCACGTAGCAAAACGCGCCGGGACCCACGGCATTGGACGCGCATTGAGTTCGCACTTTCCCACAGAGCGGATCGGTTTCAAGCGATGCGCAGCTACTGGGTTGTACCGAGGCATCGGTGACGCTTTCGCACATCACACCGCCCGAACCAGCGCCTTCGCCGCATACCTCACCGACGGGATACGTGCATCGATAGCTGGCTTGGGCCAGCCAACACAGTTGCGATGGCGGCTCGCCCGAATAGAGCCTCGGCAGAAAGGGTGCTGACGATTCGTCGATCAGGACGCCATTGACGACTCTCGGTCCACTTTCCAAGCACTCCCAGGTGGCAGCGCAGAATCCATCATCTCCATCCAGGCAATCAGGTGGTGAGCTGGCAATTTCGCCCCCCGCCACGATGGCCGCTTCCAGTGCAATGGTGATGTGCGCAGTCTGCTCAGGACACCCGCCTACTGCCGGATCACAACCGGAGGAGTCATAGACAATGGAGATTTCAAGCGAATAGGCGTTCTGAGCCGTAGGCGGCTGCGTGATCGAGACGCCTTCAACCGTGCCCGACCAACTGAGGTTGGCACTCACGGTGCCGCCGACAAACCCCGGCATGTAATCGCGGACATTGATGCTGAAACTCACGTTCGATTGCACCGTTTCGTCGCTTTCGTAGGTCCCCGAGGTCGGAACCATGGTCACGTCACGGCTGTGCGTACAGGTCGGTGGAGTGGCAAGGCGCTGGCAGGCACGATCCTGATAGGTGCTCGCTTCCTTGAAACCTACATTCCGGAAATGGGTCGTGGTCGTGCAATCGGGAAACGCATCCTCCAATCCTTCAATGACCTGCTGCTTGGCCACACGTTTTGCCACCGTGGTGAGCTGCTCGTCAGCATGGATGTCTTGCATCTCGATGGTCGCTGAATGTCGCATCGTGCGATAGGCGTCACCCCGAGAACTCTGTTCGTGTTCCAGCTCGGCATGCTTCTGCTCAGCCGCCCGCTTCATCTGATCTTCGGGCTTTCCATAAAACGACTGCAAGCGATCCTGCTCCGCACGATCATCACCGGGGATCAGATCATTGAAATGGATCGTCGTTGTCGCTTCTGGGTCTTGAGTCGGCCCGGGAATCGTGAGGGTCCGAGCTTCCGCATCAACCACCGTTTCGCGCAATTGCTGGGTCTGACGATAGCTTCGGCCTGCAAGCTCACCCTCCCGAGCCTGCTGCTGTATCGGGTCTTGAGCCAGGGAAGCAACTGAAAGTCCGGCAAGACAAATGCCCAGAAACAGGCTCGTTGCCGCATGGGATGTCGTGATCATTTCATGCCTCATTTGAACGCCCGGGAACACCACGGTTAGGAATACCGCGCAACGAGGCAGTCACTCGTTCACACAGCAGTCGTCCCAAATCCACAGTATATTTATGAAATCTTCCCCAACTGCCGGAATGTGCCTAAATTGCCCCCACCGCCAAACCGATTCGCCAATCCAATGGTTGGAGATCGTTTCAGGGACGGGATAGGCTTGCTGCCACTTGTACTGATTCTTCACGATGATCGGCGCAGGCATGTTCGAGCAGACCGCCACATCGCCTTTTGCCTGCAACGCCAGTCCCCTCCGGTGCATCGCTCCGAGTGCGCGGGTATTGGTGATCGCCGCGACGCGCTGTGGCGCTCCGCCGTAGCCATTGAAACCCGTGAACGGGTACATCCCGCCCAACGTCCCGGCGCACCAGAAAAGGCTCTCGATGGGTTGCGTAACTGTCGCAGCAACGCCATCGGCGATGCATGCGGCAAGAGCAATCGGGTTCGCAAACAGCACGGCTTCCGGCGTGGTCAGCATCGACAGGGAGGTGTTGTTCCAGGTCGGGTCCAGCTCTGATGCGTAGAGCATATTCGCGTCCGAGGCCGCACCCGACACGCAGACCGATGATTGCATCTGGTGAAGGATCTGACCGATGGGAAACGCAATGATGTGGAAGTTGTAATAGGGGCGCTGCGTTTCTTCCTTGTTGCGCGTATTGGGGCCACCCATTTCGAGGTTGAACCCTCCCCCACCCTGCCCGGTCGATCCGCTGCCAGCCATGAACTGCTTGCCCAACGTAGGCGAGCAGTAGGGCATGCGCACGGTCTCGAAAATCTTGTCGGGATACCACATGCCAAAGGTAAATCCCGGCGTGGGAAAGCCGAGGCGCCCCGGACACATGCACGCAGGGCTTGCCGCCCCATTGGGGACATTCGGCCCCCCCGCCGCGCCGGCGACGCGGATGGGGAAAAAACAGTTGTAGCAAAGCGAGCTGAAAAGGGATGAGCCCATGATCTTCGCGTCAGGGCATGACGCTTTCGAGAGCGCGCCGGCACCACCACCTTGGGCCAGAGCCGCTCCAGACGCGAAGATTCCCAACAGCGTGCAGACCAATACGCGCAGTCTATTTGGCCGTTTCATCAGCTTCTCCATCCTTGAGGGTTTGCTTGCGCTCCCGAACTTCCCGTCGATCCACCGCGACTTCGCGCGGCGCAATGATGCCGATCCGGGCCTCCTTACCATTCAGGCTGAGAAGGCACACTTCAATGGCATCGCCAATGAGGATCGATTCGCCTTTGCCGCGCGACAAGACAAGCATGGTCACAACCCCCCTTTGGGAACCATCAGTTCGTTGACCACAAGAACCGCACCGTCTGCTTCGATCATTGTTGGTACTCGTTCAATATGCAGGGATGCCTGGATCCTGGGGTTGAGCAAATACATCCTCTGCTCTACGTCCGTCTGCCACTTCACCCAGGTCTCCGCGCTGTCGTCATCACTCGGGCCTCGAGTGCTGATGACAACAACCTTGCTCGGCGCATCCGCAGCAAGTTGTTTCGCCAGGGCTCTTTGCTTCGGGTCGGAGCCGTCAATGACGATGAGCCTCTGATCAAATGCGACCGCCAGGAGCGGATTGATCCGGTCGCCTTTCTTCGCCAGAACCGTTCCGTCAGGCACGACGACATCGCGACTGATTTCCACCGATGGATCGACACGCAGAACACGCGCCTCCTGAACCACCGGCAAGTCGATTCGCGGCTGCTGCATCCAGAATGAATTTTCTGCGTCACGACGGAGCTTTTCCGTATCGATCTTCGCCACCGCTTCGCGGAGGACCTCCACCATGTCGCGTTCCGCAGGCTCATAGATCTTGCCGTATGCACCAAGGTCGCCCTTGCGCGTGATCAGCTGCTCACGAAGCCAGGCCGGGTTGGCCGTGCCGGTCGCACGCCCTATTTCGACCCCGTGTTCCAGGGCAACAATGGTCGGCGCGACCTTGATTGCTCGCGCTTGCCACTGTGGCGGATCGATGGTCAATGTCGGATTGATCGAATGGCCCTTCGTAAGGCGTGTCAGGTATTCCATGAATCCGTCAAGTCCGCCCGACTCCGGGACGCCGCGGAAGATGACATGCACATTCGCCTGATCACTCGCCACCTCAAGCAGCGCGAGCAAGTCCGGCTCGGGCATCGAAGTGGAGGCAAATACAAGAAACGAACTCGGCTCATCCGCAAACCGCTCGCGCGATTGCAGCGCACCTTCGGGCAAGCTGTCGGCAACAAAAGACTGACTGTCGCGTTCAATCTCAACAAGATCAGGGTTCACCGCACCCTTGCGGATCGTCGCTTGCGCGCGATCTGCGACGGCCCTGGCTTCCTCGCTGTAAGCAGTTACGGCGGACTCACGCCCCTTCGCGATGACTTCCACCGACGCCTTGTCAGCATCCTGCGCATGAGCCGCACCGCATGGCGCCACGGACAATGCGAGGACCAGTAGAATCGCGGCGCGACAACGACTCACCACAGCGGATACCCCCGGCCAATAATCTGCCCAACACCCACGTTGCCCCAATAGCGAGAGTCGTAGCTGTGGGCGTTCTCTCCGACCACGAACACATCGCTGGCACCAACGCGTTCGGACCGCTCAAAGGCGGTTGCAGGCTTGCCAAGGACGGTCAACAGATCCAACGGGCCCGCCACGACTTCGCCATTGACCGTCGTTGCGTGCTGGCTGACCACCACCACGTCGCCTTCGACCGCAGCCACCTTCTTCACAAAGCGTGAGCCGGCTGGCCACGGCGGCAGATCCCGGTTGATCCGGAACACGACATACTCACCAACCGGCACCGTCTGATTTTTCGTGTCAATCAAAAACCAGCTATGACTCAGCGACTGAACTTCCTCATCACTGATGCCAATCTGGAAGCGCTTGGCAAACGCGCCAACGCCGATGAACATCACCAATGCGATGCCCAGAGTCGCAAGGAGAAAGCCCGGTCGCCTGGCCTTCGGATGCAACCATGCACTGAGCCCCTTACTCACGCGCAGCCCCTGATCTTGGTGTCGTCACGAATACCTGCGCCGGAGCGGCGCGGACGATCCGGCTGTCGAGGACAAGCACCCCTTGCTCCTTGAGCTTGCGGGCGGCCGCGTCGGCACGTTCGCCGCCATTCTTGAAACGCTCCTCATCGGTCCTGCCCTCGCCCGCATACTGAATCCAGTCGCTGACTTCCATGACCACGATGGGCGGGCGGAGCGAGAGATCTTCCAGGCGTTGCTGTTGCATCATCCAATAGGTAATTCCGGAGCCGATGAGGGCCGTCAGGATCGGCCAGACGACCAGCCATGCACTCCATCCATCATTTCCTTCCACTTTCTCAATCGTCATGCGAATTCCTCACGAGACCAGGCGATTCAAGACAGGCGCACGTTGCTTGCTGCGTTCTTGTCGCAAGACTTGCGCTGCCTGGATCAGATCCAAACCTTCCTTGCGCATCTCGCCCATCCTCACAACCTCGTCGGGCGTGGTGGAATAGATGAACCGGGTCAGTTCCGGGACAACGAGGCGGCCAATGCCGTAGCCCATGGGGGTGTGGAAGAAGATTTCCGAATACTGGCCCTGGACGGAGCGCAGCGTGCGCATCAGATTGAAGCCATGCTGGCCAATCGCCAGACGCTCCTCCTTCTCCAACATGGCCAGCGCTTCGCCGCTTTGGCCCAGCATCAGCTTGTAGGCGGAATTCTCGAAAATAGGCAGCGTGCTCGGCGAACGGAAGTAGTCCATGCAGCTTTGCGTAATCGTGAACGCGGCGCCGTTGTACTTGCGGAAGCGGCGATAGGCCCGCTCGATGAAGACGCCTGTTTCCGGACCCTCCAACAGCTCCCACGCCTCATCAATCACGAGGATCTTCTTCTGGTCGCGCTCGCCGAGGTACATGTCGCGCTGGATCTGGAAGATCAGCTGCAGCAACACCACCCGTTGCAGATGCTGACGACCATCAAGCTCATCGAGTTCAACGAGCACAAAATTCGCATCTGCCTGGTAGTTGCACTGGCCGTAGAACCACCGGCCGTACTCCCCTTGCTGCGTGAAGGGATACAGTTGATGACCCACGTCACGGACGCGCTGATCGTCATCGCCGATCAACCCCGCCGCGAGATCATCAACCAGCATGGCGTTGCCTTTCGCATTGAAGATCTCGTGCATGACCTGCTTTACGCGAGCGGTTTGCAGGTTCGACAATGGCTCACGCAATGCGGCCATGGTGGAGATGAGGCCATACAGCATGTCCGCATCCTCCTTGTAGTCGATGATGCGGGTGAACGGATTGAGGCAAATCGTGGATTCGGGGCCGAAGGAAAGCTCCTGCCCACCCAGCAATTCACAGATATTCCGATAGGACTTGCCCTTGTCCACACACCACACGCGGCCGCCGCGCATGATCTCGTTGGCGATGTAGTCGTTCATCATGAAGGACTTTCCGGAGCCCGACTGCGCCGCGACGATGCAGTTGTAGTTGGTGTCGGAGTCCCAGTTGCTGACACCCATGAGCTGGCCGTTGCGCGAAATGGTCAGGAGCGAAGGCGTCCCGGTACCGGCCCATTCCGACGCGATCGGCAGAAGCGGAATCACATGGCGCGTCGCCCAGCGCTTGAAGCGCCGCAGGCTGACCGCAGCGGTCACGTCGGCGCCAAACGGCAGCAGATTCGCAAACAGGGGGGCACAAAAGAACTTGTCGCGCATCACCGTCAAGCCGAACTCGCGCATGTAGGTGATTGCGTTGGATATCGCAGCGGTGGTCGCCGCGTCGTCCTTGCCCATCACGGCCAGCCCAAGGTAGCCGCGCACTAGGCGATCGCCCTGCTCAACAGCGGCCATCACCACGTCGCTGGAGTGCTTTTGCATCAGCACACGTGGCGCCCAGCGAGCAATACCGGTGCCGGCCTGGTGGGTCAGCCATGCGGACTCTCGGGAAAGGGTGCTGCGATCCGTGTCATTGTTGCCAAACCAGATGTTGAAGGTCACCAGCAGCGGATCGCGGATACCCCGCGCACCGCTGAACGCATCGCCGATGTACTTGAATGCCTGACCAAACACTGCGTGCGACGAATAGCGTTTGACCGACAACAGGCGAACCTTCTGGTCACCCAGGCTTAGGCCATCCTCATCCACTTCAACACTCGTTTCCGGATCAAGGATCTGCTCGGTCAACAGGAAATCCGGGGTGTACTCGGTCGACGGAGACCGCCGCCAGGCCGCATCTGGCTTCCAGTTGAATACGGTCTGCATGAAGCGCAGGTATTTCGGGGCAGTCAGAACCTCCAGCCGGAACCCGCAGCTTTTCAGTGTCGCTTCGACTTCCTTGCGTAGCTCAATGATGGAGTCAAGGGTATCCCGCGAAGGATTTTGTCCGGTCGGTACTTTGACCGTGATGACCAGCTGTGCGTTGTGCAAACGGATATCAGACCCATCCACAATGGATGCGCTTGCGCCCTCCCTCACGAACGAGATGCGTTCGTCGCGCATCGCCGCCAAGGGTGAGCTCGCTGGAACCCGGCGCTGATCCTTGTATGTTGCCAGGGTGTGCTCGACATCAGGCGAGGTCCACAGGCAAAACGACATTACCGTGTCGCCGGGATAGCCGAGACCAAGAAGCACCTGCAGCTTCTCGAAGTCACGCGGGTCAATGCCCGACAGCGGACGGCCAATGAATCCAAACCCGCGGCCACCGGCCTCCAGGATGTACAAATCATCCTCGAGGTCGTAATCAATTGCCTGCAGCCATGCGGGCAGGATCTCGGACTCAAACGACGGACCCAGTGCCGCGCCGCGGAAGGTGTCACTGATGAGCTTCAAGGGCTTTCGAAGTGCCGCTTCAGCGAGGTGCGACAAGCGCTCCTTGATGTCCAGGCGTTGCTTGATATCCAAGGGAAACTCCAGATGCCAGATAAAACGCGCACCCCTCATGGGTGCGCGTCGTCCCACAAGCGCCGCGTTAAAGCGTGGCGCCGAAAATCGACTGCAGGATGTCGGGGCCGTAGTAACAAACGACCGCGAAACCAAAGCCGATGGCAATGCCCCAGATCGAACCAACCCTCAAGCCGGCAATCAGCCCGATCCCAAGTGCCAGGATGCTCAGCAACAAGCCGAGCCCACCTTTCAGCCAGTCGATGATGGTGGTTGTGGCACCGTTGAACGGATCCGATCCACCACCGGAGCCTGCCGCCATCGCCAACGCAGGGAGCGCCAGCACGAACATCAACAAAACCAGCATGAAAGCCGATTTCCCGTACTTCCGAAACACAACACTTTTCATAGTGAACTCCTTGATGACGTCAATCCTATGAACCGCCACCACCAGAGTTCCTCTCGGGTGATTTTGTGTCCGGCGTTGCCGCCGTCTCCTTGCCCGGGGTGGCGGTATTCGCCCCGGACACCACAGTTGCCCGATTCGCGCCACGCTCCATCCCGGCAATTTCCACGTGCAGCGGGAAAGCGTGATTTGCCGATGGCTTGGCAGGTGGGGCCATCGACCAGCGGCGCGACTCAATTTCGGTGAACACATAACCACCCGCGTGAAGATCGCCGACGGCGTCCTCCCATGGGGTGATCAAGACACGCAGAACCCGCGGTGCAACCCGCAACGGGGCAAGGTCACCGGGATCGAGGATCGAGACGGAATGCGGCTCACCTTCGGGAGCGTTCACTTCCTCCCCCTGGTGCCGACGACTGCGCTTTTGCGGCTTCGATTCAGTTCCGTGCAGTGCGTTGCGCGCATCGACCAAGCCTTGTTCGCCACCTGCGTCGGTGACCACGTACATTTCCTTCACGGACTTGCAGGCCACGCCATCGGGCACGGGGCACTGGAACTTGCTCTTGCCAACGGCGCATGCACCCAACAGGAGCGCGCCTGTTGCCAGCAGCGCCAAGCGAAATATCCTCATGGCACATCACTCCTAAGTACGAGACTCTTGCCTTCCTGGACCACGAAGGTCACTTCGCGCCCTGCCGAGATTTCAATGACGGGAACAAGCTCATCGGCGCGCTTGATGTAGTAGTCCGCCAGGCGATCCGCCGCACCACTGACCCCACCAAACCCAGCGACCTGCGCCGCGTCGCCGCCGCTGACGCCCTGGAACTGCGCATTACCGTCGCCACCTGTCGTCGCCAACACCGGAATGCGTTGCGGCTGGAACGCTTCGGAGACGCCCTGAAGAAAGCCCGCGAGCGCGGCGCGACCGATCAACTTGCCGCGCTTCTCGACTACCGTGCCGCGCAAGCCGAACTTGCCATCCTCACCGGTGGCGAAGGATTTCAGCTTGACCTCGATGGCCCCACCGTCATCACGAACGCACGACAAGGTTTCGCTGCGGATGTATGCCCGCTCAGAGGACAAATCGCCCCACGCGGAGCCGATCAGACGGCACTCACGGATGTCCGCAAAAAATCGATTCGGCAGGTTCGCGTCCGTTTTGACCCGGGCCAGGATCGGCAAGGGTTGGTTCTGCGCCGATCGACCGGTTGGAGCATCCATGCCATTCAACAACACGGTAGTGATCAGCGTGCCGGCAGGAAGGAATACCTCCGGAACAGCAGGCTCGGGTGTCGCGACCCGCGCACTGGATGCCGGAGCGGGCGTCTTGGAAGCCGCCTCAGTTGCGGCGGCCGGTTCACCAATCGTCAAAATCGCGGGAGCCGGGCGACGTTCTTCCGGCAAGTCCGGCGAGGGCGCGTTCTCTCCACCATTGCGCCCTCGAAATGCCTCCATCGTCTTTTGACGTTCGGCGTAACGCGTTTCGGTCTGACCGATCGGAGGCACGGAAGCGGGACTCGCATTTCCGCGGCCATCCACACTGACGCCAGGGACCACGCCGAGCGGTCGAACAACATCACCAGGCGGCAAGGGTGCTGCGGTTGACCCCGCGTTGCGGGCACCAATCGCCGCCGCTTTCTCCAGCTCCTCTACTCGCGCTTGCAGGGCAGCTCGGGACTTCGTCAGCTCCTCGGTCGTTTCTTGTGTCGTGTTCGATTGCGCACGCAATCGGGCAAGCTCGGAATTGAGTGAGGCCAGGCCCAAGGCGCGTGAATCTGCACTCGTCAACAGGTTGTCGGCACTGACCGGCGCGCGATCGTTGGAACGAAGCGTGGTCGAACGCAAGCCCATGAAGGCAACCAGCACGGCAACCGCAATGCCACCCAGCATCAGGCCGCGCTTTTGCTTGGGACTGAGGTTTTTCAGTGCCCCACCGGCACGTCCACTCGTGCTCACAAGCCGCCTCCCGCAACGCTGGGGCGAAAGCTCGAGTTACGGTCATCCGTACGGCGGACGGCGATGTAAAGCTCACTGGATTGCCGCGGCTGCAAGCGCGTCTCTGGCCACGCAGCTACCGCCAGAATGCCTTCGCCCGCGCAACCAGACTCGCGCACGTCAACCGGTGCAAAGGTCACGTTCGTGACGCGACCGACATACGTGACCATGCCATGCCCCTCGATGATCTGAGCGGGCTCAATTTGCAATCCAGGCATGTCGCACCGGGGCATGCTGACCGGCGAGGCCTCGTCCGTCATGCGCAAGCCATAGCCTGCCGGCACGCGCCCACTGGCAAGCTCCTTGAACAATTGCATGATCGCAGTCACGTAGGGCTCAGTACGTGAAGCCGTGTCGCTCGCCTCAGTGCGTTCGTCGAGGCGCGCGCCCATGCGCATGCTGGCCTCATCAACGCGCACCGTCAGATCGACCGGCAGCGTCGCCTTCGGGACAAGCACCAAGGACAATGCCTGCAGGGGTGCGCGTGCGTCATAGAGATACAGCGACAGCGGCTCATCAAGAGTGGTCGTCACATACAGCACACTGCCTTCCGTCTCGGCACGCGTGGCATCGTCCTGGGCCAGCTTCACGCGAAGCTGGTCGAATGGCGTGACAATGCGATTCAGCCGGTCTCTACCAATCGAGACCACCTGCGTTTCTCCGAACTTCGCCACAATTGCGCCCGACTCCGTGTTCGTCGGGCGAAGCTCCAGCTCGGATCGCCGAGGCGGCTTTGCGTTGGGGATCGCATTCGCCACCTGTGGCGAAATACCCGGCATGGCAACACCGTCCACCACCGACGCTGGCGCGTCGACCGCCTCCGGCACCGCATCATTGGCCATCGCCGTGCAGCAACACAGCAGCGCACCGATCATCCAACCTTGACGTTTCATCCTGGCATGCACTCCTAGTTCTTTTTCAACTGCGCCGCACCCGCATACGCATTCAGCCCGACCAGGCGCGGTTGGTAATTCACAACCTTCCACCACATCTCGTAGGTCCGCTGGACGCGGTTGGTACTGCCATGCGCGTCCTGGGTACTCAGCCAACCCACGACATAGACGGCGTTGCGATTAGGGTCGAACTTCACCTCGGCCGGCTCGAAGCGGAGCGTGAGCTGATCCATCTCGATGGCCTTGGCTTGTTCGGCCACCGTGCGCATCACGTCCTGATAGATCTCCGGTGCCAGAATTTGCCCAACCGAATTGCTGACGAACTGCGCGTTCTTTGGCGACACGTTGCCGAGCAATGTCGCGATGTACAGACCCCAGGATGTGAGCGCATCTTCGCTGGCGCGCGTGCGCTCGTAAGTCACAATCCCTTTCGGATCGGGCGGGTTGATCGTGATGATTTCAGAACGGAACGCGAGCATGAACACGAGGACGACATTCACGGTGATCAAGCCGAGCACCAGGGTGCGCAGCGCCCGGTTATTGGCTGCGTATTCGGTCCAGCGCTGCTCGAGGGGCTTGGGCGCGCTCATCCGACGAACCGCCGAACGAACGGATTGATCACGGATCGCCCGGCTAACGGGAATCCCGTGTACCAGTACAAGAGATGGGCGACATAGCCATCCGGCACTGCTTCACGGAACTTCCGAAACAGCCAGGCCATTCCGATGCCGATGAAGATGCCCGCCATGAGCTGCTTCAAGATGAGGCCCAGGGTGAACGCCACCACGAAGGCAGCGAACTGGTCGCTCGAGAAGATCAGGATCATCTTCGGCTCATCAAGATGAACCGGCATTGCAATGGGTTCCACGCTGACTCCACCGTTTACAAGGGTGAAATCAGTCTAGGTACCCAAATCAGTTTCCGGTGCGAGTGCTGGACCGTATTAACCGGGCTACGGCGGTCGCCGGAAAGAAATTCTGAGGAACTGAGATAGGCGAAACAGGAGGAAGAACCACCACCGGGCGGATCGCGAAGGCCTGAACGACGACCCGCCTAGCTTTCATGCCCAATCGGGTGGATTGAGGTCGATCTTGGGATCAGCGGGCACTGCCGGGAGAGAGGCCGGTGGCGACGGGACCATCACATAGACCACCCGCGTCTGGGACGGCGAATTCAGCTGCATCCGCGCCGCTGCAGCGATGTCGTTGGCCTTGCCCCAGACATTCATCATCAGCGGCACGCCGATTACGGCAGCCAGAAGCAAATAAAACAAAACGATATTCGTAAGCACAGCCATCTCCATACAGCTTCAGAGTGGATAGTCTATTCCAGTCCACTCACAGCGCAACCGTCATGGAATGGATTTCGCATAAGAGGCAATATCACGAGCCACATTCTGCACTTCCGGGCGTCCTACCAACCCAAGCTCACTGGTCCGGCCGACATTTGCAATGACGGATGCGCCGTAATGGTCTGCCAACCCGGCCGTTATCTGGCTAAATCGCTGCTCGGAAACACCCATGTGACCCCGCAACTCCGCTCCTGCTCCGGCCAGCATCGCATAGCGCCCCAATTCGGGCGTGTCCTTGTAGATCTGCGCCGCCAACTGGCCTTCTTCTCCAACGGAATACGATTTCGCCTGCAGACGCTGCAAATCTGTCGAGGCGATGCCGGTATTTTCGGCATTTGCGATTCCGCCTGCAATCGCTTGGCCAGCAATCATAGGCGCAAGAGCGGGCGCCATCAGCGCCGCACCGACATCACCGTAACTCATGGCTGTGTTTTGACCCGCATTGTGATGGATTGCATCGTTTACCGCACTGGTCCAATTGCTGGTAGCGCCCAACACCGCGGAGGACGCCTCCATCCGTTGCTCGAATCCAGCCGCTCTCTCGGCAGCCATATTCGTCGCGGCCTGATCATGGACGCTCGCCTTATTCGCCGCTGCCGTCGCGTCCATGGGCGCGGCATGAATAGCGGCACTGGTTGCAGCAACGTGTCCGGAGGCCGCAGCAAACACATCTGCCGAACCAACACCAGGACCACTCAAACTACCGGCACCAGCAACGCGTTGACCGACGTTTGAGGTGTGCTCACCCACGGCACCCTGGACACCACTCCCAGCCGCCACGGTGCTGATAGCTTCTCCTGCGGAGGTTTTGAATCCAAGCGCCGAGGACAGCGCATTGGCAGCGGCATGCCGCGTCTCGGCCGGAAGGCTGGAGTTGTTCATCGTGCTATCGAGTGCCAGAAGCGACGCCGCCGCCCGTCGTTCCTCTGGAGAGGCATACGCAGGAACACCACCTGACCCATGCTCCATGTCGCTCAGATGCTGCGCGTATCCCGTACCAAGTTGCATGGCGCTTTGCTCCAGCGAACCCAAGCCTCCCTGCTCACGGACCATCTGCACACCTTGTCGCTCGCTGACGGTGCGCGTGGAATCCGTCGAGTTCTGCAGCGACGCGGCCGAAACATAAGCTTCCGTCGCGGTCCATGCTGCACTTGCTGAAGCGCGAAGCGCCTCTCCCTCCTGCGCCGACAACCCGAGGTTCGAGGTGTTCACCGTGCCATTCGCAATCCCCTTCGCCAGCGCGGCCAAATCCTTCGCGGCGGCTTGATCCTTGACGCCGGTTGATGTCGATTCCGCTTGCGTCACGTTGCTGCGCAAAGTTGCGGAGTCGACTTCTTTGGTGCCTGAAGACGTCGTCAAGGTCCCTTTAGCGGCCGCATGGATTGGCAAGGTAGACGGCACAGCAGCTCCTCCCGACGCCTCTGCAGAGGCCCCCGAAGCATTCTCGTTTTGACCGCCA
Source organism: Lysobacterales bacterium 63-13 (assembly GCA_001899855.1). Classification (GTDB taxonomy): domain Bacteria; phylum Pseudomonadota; class Gammaproteobacteria; order Xanthomonadales; family Rhodanobacteraceae; genus Dokdonella. The sequence continues at coordinate 82,776 of MKWR01000013.1, read as the reverse complement.
TGTGCCATTTCCGCGCCACTGTTTCGCCCTGACCCCTGCGTCTTGCCAGCCTCTGTACTTACCGCCACCTCACTACTGACGGTTCGCTGGTCGAGCATATTCTGTGCCGTAGATGCACCGCTGCCCGTGGTGGCGCTTCTGCCTACAGTCTGGTCCAGCGTATGCGAGAAGTCAGCGTATTTTCTCTGCGCGTCTTGCTGACTGAAGGTCAAGCTTCGGGACGCGATGTCCTTGTTCGACCACTGTTGCTGGACGTGTCCGGCTGCCATCGCCGCCTCGCCTGGTGATGAGGTCATCGCCGCCGACCGCTCAATCGCAGCACCGACGCCCACTGCATTCGGCGCAACCATCTGCTCATTGACGAAGTCGGCACCGTTTACGCGCGCCGCCAAGCCGCCAAAGGCTGCCAGGCCGCCGAAAACAAAGAAGCCCGCGAGGCTTGCAACAGTAGGCGCCATCCATCCAGAAAGCCCGATGTAATCCATCGCCGTGTACTGAGCATCCATGATTCCAATGATGGAATGCATGGGCGCACCGCCTGTGGAATAAAGCGCATCCAATTGCCCGGATAGGGCATCAATCGTGAAAAGATTCACGAAACTCAGGAGCGGCGTCCAGAGGAAAATCCAAAGAAGGACTGCCGCATAACGCAACCCGATGCGCAACCCATACGCGCCGAAGGGGATGAGCAAAGCGGCAAACGGCGCCATGCCGTAGGCCACGCCCTCGAAAAACGTCATTATGCCCCGGGCCATGCGCAGCCACAGGCTCGCCTCTGCGGAGAACTGGACGTTGCGCTGGTTGACGGCCGTCTGCACGACAATGGCGCTCGCAACATCATCCTTGCCAATGGCCTGATTCATGCCCTTGTTCTTGAGGCTTGCCGCAACCGAGTTGATCATCCAAAGTTGCGCGTCAGCTGTGGACTGATCAAGCATCTGAAAGACGCTCGTGTAGATCGAGCCCATATCTTCGCCTGCACCAATATCGCGATGCAGCGATCGCTTCAGCACAACCTCTACGCCACTAGCGAACTTAGGTGTTCGCACGAAATTGTTAAGCTTCGTCCAACCGTCAGCGCACGTGACCAGCTCAGAGCTTTGACCCGCCGAGACCATGTAGTCCTCCATCGTAAGGACGCGGCTCGTGGACTTCATGGCAAGCATGGCGTCGTCGGCAGTATCAGGGTCACCGTTCGGCCAGGCGTTGCCGTTCGCGCGATACATCGGCAAGGCGCAGTTGGCAACATATTCCTCGCCGGTGCGCGCAAAGGCCCGCATCTCATCATCCTTGAAAAAGGATCCATCAGTGAGGTCACGGCTGGCCATCAACGCATCCAGCGCATACTGATAAGGCAATCTCTCTACCCCCGGCACAGCGGACGCTTGCATGAACTTCTCGGTGACCCCGATGCCGACCTGGCTGACGAGACTCCCGATCACCGCCGTTCCAAACGGAACATTGTCAACGACTCGCGTCTGTCCGGAATAGAAGTCCTCGACCGTTACCGTCGTCTGCTGACCAAACATCACCATGAAAAGCATTACGCCAACGAAGGTCTGCGCGACCGGGATGTCCCTGCCACCAGTGGTTATGGATTGCAGTAAGGCGAATACAATCCCGAGCACGGCACCCAACAAGCCCAGCTGTCTAAACATGTCGCTGCTGTTGAGCAAGGCAAGGAAATTCAGGATCTGGTACAGGAACTGTCCGTCCCCAATCGCAATGATGTGATACACGATCAGTATCCTCGCGTTGGCAATGCGCTCGGAGTCGGCATGGCCGGCAAAAACGCAACGACCGTTCGGGCGTATTCAAGCGCCCACAGGTTCGTCTTCAGTTCCTCGTCAATCTTGCGGTACTGATCAGCCAGCTCCCTGCGGCGCTCGGCGAGTGCGAGAACCGCCGTGCCACTGACCGCGCCGTACATCTGAGAAGTAGACGCCGTGGCCGAGCGCATCACGTTCTGAGCCAACGTATAGGATAGGTCCAAGGCGATTTTCGGAGCCAGCGTGCTCGCCACCTGATGCGCCGTCCCAATATCCACCTTGGCCACGCGAATGACCGCGGCACCCAATGGGCCCGCCGACACAAGAAACGATTTCTGTTCGGCGGACAATTCGCCATTTGGCCGAGCCAGCTCGCCCAAGATGCCACTGGCGCCATCTGCACCAAAGAACATTTCCTCAACTTTGGCATTGAAGCCCTTGAACGGAAAGCCAACAATGGCAGGGCCATAACAGGTTTCGTCGTTGCAGGAGTACCGCGACGCCATTCCATCTTTCCCACCAAAAACCAGGTCCGCAAGTTGGATTTGTGGTTGCAAAGTATATGTGACCAACCCGTTGGTCTCAGAGGGTGGCGTACTCCCTTGCCCGCAGCCAGGGCTCAACGCCAGATGACACGACACAACAGATCCCGTGAACGACATGATCTCCTCATTGAGGGTTGGCGAGTTGTTGTCCCACCATGTCTCTACCGGCTGCGCGTTCAACGCAACCCAGATCACATTCGCCTCGACCACGTCCTTGAATTCGTCCGGATTATCCTTCGCAGCTTTGTCGGCTGGGCTTTCCCCATCTTGCGTAGAATCATTTGCGTCTGCCGTATCCGTTGCTGAGCCAGAGTTCGTTCGCATGAAGGTACCGAGCCAATTGCCTGCAGCTTGGGAGCCGGCACCAACCCCGCTCTTGTCTACGAGTTGCTTGGCCATTTCGCAGCTGTTCTTCAACGCACCGGTCCATTGCTGGATTCGGGACGCGTAATCCTTGATCTGCGTATCGCAGTCCGGGCACGCTGCATTGAGCGCCAGGGAGAAGGCATAACCGGATGCGTTCGAGGCAATCGAGCGCATCATCTCGATCACTTGTTGTTTCGACGCCCAGCTCATCGAACCGAAATACGCATCGATGCCAGAGCACCCGGCCTGGAAGCGCGGGGGGTCCACCGTCACCAGATTGATGTCCATCACGCGGTTGCGCATGGAATAGGCGCCACCCGTGATCACGCCACGCCGCGGACCCATCGAGACCTGGGGATCGGTGATGTTGGTCATCGTGCCGAACATCGAGTTCATCTCGTGTTCAATGCCCTCGCCATAAGCCAGGCAGGACACCGCCAGCAGCGATATGGCCAGAATGAGTGACTGAGCTTTCATTGCTACCTCGGCTGGGGCTGGGGCTGAAGGGTGTTGCGAAATCCTGGGCCGTCGGCATGCGGCCGCAGCTGCCGGACTATCTCCTCGGGGTCCATCGACTCATTGAGATCGATTGTGTCTCGCAGATTGAGCGGGTTCGCGATACGCGTTCTCGCGTATTGAGTCTTGTCGATCCAACCGTGGAAGTAGGCCATGCGGACAATGCGATCAGTCAGGTCACTCAAGGGAATGAAACCCTGTGCGATCGGAACGACATCGTTCAAGTTGGGTGGCTGCACAAGAAAGAATGATGGCGTGACTTCCACGCCCAGGTAGGCCGCCTGCCCTTGATCGGCAGTGAAGCGTGGAAGGCGGGGATCAAGGGGTCGCCCATCGATCGCAATGGGCATGATCTTGAAACCAAACTGCCGATTGAGATTGAGCAGCACCGGCACCATCGCATGGCAGAAACTGCAATCGGACCGATAGAAGAACCAGATTCCTGTTCGCGCACTCAGGTCGAAAAGGAGCGATTCCTTTTCATTACTCGCGCGTCTGTCGCCGAGCTGCGCGCCACCTTCCGAGGTCGGAAACCGAGAAACCTGATCCAGATAGGGATCGGCCTCCGTGACGAACGCTACTGTCGATTGGAATTCGCTGGCTCGATCCATCGCAAGGCGCTGCACGTAGAGGTACGCGCGCACCTTCTCGGGCGACGGATCATCAATGGCCTCATCGCGCAGCTTCGGGAGGTTCTCCCGGATCCAGCTCGTGGAATAGCCGGTTGATGGCGAACGAACGTCCTGGCTGGGACTCGCCGAAGGTATCTCCGGGATCGGCTCGCTGTCCGGTTTCGGCGGCTCAAGGTTCGCGGGATCGACGTACCAGAACCACCCTTGCTTGTTCGACGCGGAATTACTGAGATCCTGGGCAACAAGTGGCACAGGCAGAGCCATGAGCATCAGCAGGGCAAAAAGGCGATTCTTCATCGCCCTACAGTAGTCGACCGGTGCATCACTCGTTGCGAGTGCTGGACCTAGTTATTGGGGTCACCACGTCAAACCGATACCCGGAATTTCACGTCTACATCAAACAACAGCGCCAGCTTCGGGGACCCGTCCACTGAGGCGCCGTCTGTTCCGACTACGCGCTGCCTGGGCCACCCGCTCTTGCTTGCCTTTCTGCGACATCACATAGGAGCGAACATGCCTGCGCCGCTCGCAGACATAACAACCCGCCTCGAGTGGAAGATAGTCCTTTTCGAATTTCACGTTCGCGCTGGGCGAAAGATAGATCGAGCCGCATCCCTTGCAGCGCACCAGCGAGAGAGAGTGCTGGAGAAGATCCCGCGCCAGGAGCCAGCCGTGGTGGAGCGCGAGTCGGTGTGTCGGATTCTGAGCCTTGAATAGTACCCGGGCCTCAAGGAGCGCCGAGGGGTCGACGAGAAGTTCATCGGGCGACCGACCCTTGTCGAAGGAGTTGTAAAGCGCGAGGAAGTAGGTGCTTTCCAAGCGCATGTCCACGGTGCGCAAAGCGGCACTCAGTGAATGCCCAGCGGTCCCAGGCCCCTTCCGCCCAACCGATTCATACCCACCCGCGAAGCGGCACATCATTCGCGTGACGCCCCGCATCACGCATATCACTGACCATGGAAGGCCCAATTGCTTGAGCGAAGTTGCGATCTCGGTGAGTGGCTGGGAAATCGACCGCATTTCTGCATAAGAGGCGGGTCCCTTCGTACGAGCTGTCCTACTTGTAGCCTTGCGCATTACATCCCCCTAAGTGTGAAACGAACAAAAGCAAAATCAGTTGTCTAAAATGGCACAGTAGCCAATCGCGATGCGAGCAAAGCGCTGTCCAGGCGGGTGAGGAATTCAGGCATGCCGCGTTCCCGGTTGATCAATTCGACAATCGGCGCGACACCGTGGATGCGCAGGGCGCACGACGCGGTTGTGCTACGCCGGCCAAGCTCCGTCAGCGTCGACAAGCGCGTCGCGTCCTCAGCTCCGAGCCGGTAATATGTCTGGCACAACGCAGAAGACTCCATCGCACACCGGTGTGCCGCGGTATGCACCGCATCGAAGGTCATCTGCAGGTCCCGCTCGATGGCCAGCATGTTGGCAGGCGCGTCCGCAGGGAGTCGATTGGCTGGCCTCCCGGGCTCCAGCACAACCACAGAGATTCCTGCTTGGGCGATGTGCTCCAGAGTCATGTCTGCCATATTCGCCAAGGCATCCGCTTCATCGGGCTGGATGCGCAAGAGGTTGGCGCACACGACGGTATCTATAAGCGCCAGTCGCCGCCCGAGTTCGAGCACAGCCCGATTCAGTTCCACCACGTCACGAATCGCGACGAGGCGACGGCTGCGTTTCAATTCCGTTGCGCAAACTGGTTGCATTGTGGCCAAAGCCCCCCTTTCGTCTGATCTTTCAGCAGCAGGTACCTGCGTAAAGCGACATCCCCATACGGCTCGGCTAATCGAGCCGTCCAGCTGTGGTAGCGCCCCAAGCCCGTGACGAGGCTCGACGTGCTGCGCACTGCTTCAGCGAGAATCTCCGCCCCCACCCGAATGTTTTCCCGAACATCCAGCAATCGGATGAGATCCCCCTGGACGCGCCATCCGTGCACGACACCATTGATCTGCATCACCCCTACGTCGGTGATCCGTTCACCACTGGCCACCCCCTCGCGCAGCAACCGAACAGCCTCCGCTTTGGTCGAGGGGCGGTAGGCTTTCGATCCGACACGAAGACAATAGGGACACGGGCGTACCCATCCATCCGACCATCGTGTCCGCGACTCCGTGAGCGCGATCGAGTAAAGCAGCAACGGATCGAGCTCATGCCGATCGGCTTCCACAACCCACGGATTGCTTTGGCACTCGGCAAAATCCTTCGCGCGCTCGTACCATTCACTCAGCACCGACACAGCACCTGTCACTACGTGGTCGCGGCCCGTAATTGACGATGCAGAAGCCAGCGGAGGTGCAATTACCATCAGTGCGATGAGGAGTAAACGCCAGAAGTTGCGAATGCTGTCCATCGCACAACGCAGTGTCAACAGATAACGTGGACTACCTAGCAAATCTACTAGGCCAGTCATCAGTCATCGTCCATGGCGAATGTCGACACCAGATCGCGTATCGCCTTGTCGGTTGTCGGAGCCAGCGGTTCAGCATTGCTGGTACGCCCGAGCGGACCCACGCCCAGGCGCCCACGCTCGATCTGCAAACCCAGCTCAGCGAGGCTGCGTAAGCGTCTGGCGCGTTGCCGGGAACCCATCATGCTGAGCTCATCCAACAGGAGCGGGCATCCCTCGCCGATAGTGATGAGCACCCTCATGTGCGGCTCGCCTCACCGAAATAGTAGAAGCCCCGGGCATTCGCCATGACGGCATCCCCTGCGACAACAACCCGCACCTGCGGGAACGCTTCGCGCACGGCGTTGGCATAGAGCCCGCTGCCACCCCCGGCGAGCAAAATGAGATCGAGGCTGTCGGTCTGCGTGCGCAAGGACTGCCGGACCTCATTCAGGACATTCTCGGCAATGTTGCGCGCCGCGCGATTCAACATGGGCTGCAAGGGCAGCTCGCGATCACCGACGAAGTAGTTCGGCTGCCCTGACCGCATGGCCTCTTCCAGCCTCGCCAAGCTGTATCTCGTCTTGTGCTCCAGCTGGATCAGGCGGGCGGCTTCCTCCAATACTTTCGAGGTCGCTAGGTAGCTTGAGCCGGATGCGGCATCCAGAACCTTGCCGCGCTCCAGGATGACCCAGTCGACGGAGTAGAAACCAACATCAAAGATCAGGGCACGTACATCCCGCGTGCGGTACGGCGGATTGTCGATCAGCCAATTCATCCATGCGCCTACCGGCTGCGGCAGCACTTTCACCCGGCCAACCGTCACAGTAAGCGAGTCGCGAATGCGATGTTCTCCGGTGAGCGTGTCCTGCAGCTTCAGCCGGAAATCCCGATCTTTGGCCTGGCTGACAGGCAGACCCGTCACCAAGAAATCAATGTGGCGAGCACCGACTTTGAACAACGAGGCAAGAAAGAGCGCACGGTATTCCCGCGATTGCGAGTAGAACTCATGCAAGGGCGGCTGGAAGTTCTGGAAATCACGAGGCTCAGCGAGTGCCGCATAGGTCTCGCCATCGATATCCACACGCACCGCAGAACCAAGATCCACATCGCCGCCCATGGCCTTTGGCAAATGTGCGATGGGGCATGCGCCCGCAGGGAAACGCGCCAGGTGCGGCGGCGCACCCTTTGGATCCGATGACGCAAGCTTGATGGCGGAGTATCCGAGGTCCAGACCTACGATCATTGTGTTGTGCCCTCTACTCATGGGTGGTCGACAAAAGTGTGGATAAAGTGCGACAAGCCGACCCGCATACGCTCCAGCACAGACCCAAAGGTCGACAAAAGTGCGGATAAAGTGCGACAAGCCGCTACGAGGTCATTCTGCTTGCGCTGACGCAGGATCGAAGCGCGTGCTGGACCGGATAATCCGGTCCACGGCGGCCATGCCTGCGTCGCCATTTGCGGGGGTGATTTCGCCGCCCAGTTGATTCGGCAAATACCCGTTTTGCCGACTAAGCTATATACACCCCTCGAGAAAGCGACACTTTGCCGATCGCAAAACCATCGCGGATGGGCTTGCGTGAACCGATGGCCGTGGTACTCCGGAAGTACCCCACCTTCGGAGAGCGCCATGCGAAGCATTTACGAACAAGCCAGCATCCACGAACTCACCGGCCTGAGTTACGCCGCATTCCAGCAAGACCCGAGGCGTGCGCTTGCCCAAGCGGGACAGGACGATGCACAGGAGCACATAGCGCGAGGCTTCAGGCCGTTGCTGCCAGAGCAGGCCAGGATTCGAGCGCGACTCGACGCAACCTGGGCAACAGGGCGAGAGGAGGTCCAACCACGCGACCGGCCACGCTCCAATGTTGTTCGGCTTGGCTCGGCAGGAAAGCGGAGGTCGGCGTGATTGATCCCGAGCGGGCACAAGCACTCGGCGCGGTGCTGGCGGGCATTGCGGCGGAGCGACCGGGATTCGTCCGGCGCAAGGTGCAGGATCGGATGATCGCAGTGGCAACGACGGTACTCGAGGCGCCGGAGGGCGAGGCGCGCATCACCGGGATCGAGGCACCCACAGGGGTTGGGAAATCGCTGGGCTACTTGGTTCCGTCTTTGCTCTCCGCGCAAGCGCATGGAAAGAAGCTTCTGGTCGTGACCGCGACCGTGGCGCTGCAGCAGCAGGTCGTTCCAGACATCGAGACGGTGATCCGTGCGTCGGGCCGTGACCTCAAAGTAGCGGTGGTGAAGGGTCGCGGCCGGTATCTTTGCGACCGCAACGCGCGGCTGCTTTCGGGCGAGGACCCGGATCAGGGTGCACTCGACTTTGGTTCCGGCGCGATCAGCGACGGCATGGAAAGCCCTTCCTCAAACTGGCCCTTTCGACCTTCGTTGGCTGAGCGGGACGCGGTCACGGCGATGGTGGACGCGCGTCGGTCCGGGACATGGGATGGCGACTTGGACACTTGGTCCACCACGGACCTCAGCGCACGGCTCAAGGGCGCGGTGACGACGAGCACATCCGGCTGCGCGGGTCAGGCCTGTGCGCGGTTTGCGCGCTGTCCGGTGATGGCGGCGAAGGCGAAGACGTGGACGGCGGACGTGCTGGTGGCGAACCTGTCGGTGCTCTTGACCGACTTGGCGATGGGTGGCGGGGTACTGCTCCCGTCGATGTCCGAAAGCATCGTCGTTGTGGACGAGGCGCACCATCTCCCTGGGGCGGCGGTTGCGGCCTTTGCGGGTTCCATGTCGCTCGGTGACCACGGCAAGCGGCTGAAAAGCGTGGAAAGGGCAACGGCGGCAGCCGCGCAGCTCCTGGGCACAAGCGGCGTGACGCCGGCGATGGCGATGAAGCTGGCAGACGGACTGGGTGGGTTGCGCGCCAATCTTCCGGCCCTCGGACGCGCCCTGCTTCCGCTCTTGGATTCCCGCCCCGACACGGGCCACCCGCGCGTCTACGGTCAACCGCAGGTGCGGCGGGTGGCGGTGAATGAATGGGCACCCCTGGCCATCGAACTCGATGCGGTGCACGAGGCGGCGAAGGCGTTGACTGGGGTGGTGGAGAAGCTGCGGAAGAAAGCGGCGGAGACGGGAAGTCCCCGGGCGACGGCGTTGGTGCGTGATCTGGGGATGGCGGAGGACTGGCTGGACGGTCTGCGTCGGGTGGCGAAACTGGTCCAGTACGATCCGGCCTTCGACACCCGTCCACCGGTCGCGGTGTGGCTGGAGCGCGGGGCGAACGGTGAGGTCACGTTGCATGCGGCACCGGTCACGGCGGCGGCGATGCTGGCGAGTACGTTGTGGGAGCAATGTCACGCGGCGATCCTGACCTCTGCGACGCTGAGCACGTTTGGCACGTTCGATCACTTCGCGTCGGCGACAGGATTGTCCCGGCTCGACGGCGTGCGCTTCAGCTCCCTTCCCTCCCCCTTCGATCTCGCCTCGGCAGCGGTCCTCAGTGTCCCGGCAATGCGGGCGTCACCGACCGACAACGGCGCCTACCTCACCGAGGTCGTGGCGGAGCTGTCGTCTCGGGTCGACCCCGGCGAGGGCACCCTGGTGTTGTTTGCCTCGGGCGCCCTGATGCGTGCGGTGTACGACGCGCTGCCGGAGGACTTGCGTGCGATCACCACCAAGCAAGGCGATGCACCCGTGCAGGTCATGCTTGACCAGCACCGCTCCACCGTGGATGCCGGCTCCGGCCACATGCTGTTCGGACTGGCCACCCTGGCGGAAGGCGTTGACCTGGTGGGCCGGTACAATGCGCACACGGTGATCGTGAAACTTCCCTTCCCGACGCCGGACGACCCGGTGCTTGCCGCGCATGCGGAATGGCTGGAGTCCAAGGGCGTCAGTCCCTTCGGTGCGCTGTTCCTGCCGGCCGTCTTTCGCAAGTTGGTGCAATCCTGCGGTCGCCTGATTCGCACCGACACCGACCGCGGTCGGATCACAATCCTCGACAACCGTCTGCTGACCAAGCCCTATGGCCGGCGTTTGCTCGACCACCTGCCACCCTATCGGCGGGACCTGGGCGACACGCGGGCGGCCCGGGCCGCCTGAGCGCGGCGGGAAAGCGCGAAGGAGAGGATTTCAGGCCCACGGAGCGAGAGTCGGAGCACGGGTGAAAGGGTGCTGCCAGAATCGCGTGTTTGGGGCCTTGAATCGTGCGCGTGTACGCCCGAAAAACGGCGTGGTTGTGCGCTATGAGGGGGATTTCATGTTTTCGCGCACACGGCTGAATCGGTCAGCCGATACGTTTCAGATGCACACGCTATAGGGTGCCCGCATACACCGGGTGCAGAGTCACCCTACCCGTGACGATGCGATTCCCGCATGGACACTCAGAGCACCAACGCCGGCGCTTCATCGCCCAGGTTCGAGCAGGAGTGAGGGGCATCGAGCAGCCCCATGGCGACATACAACGGGCGGATCGCGATGGGGCAGCGCTTGGCGATGTCGACCCATCCGGCCGCAGTGTCGAACTGCACCAATCCTTCATGTGCGAGCCGGGCCAGGACCGGCATCAGCGGATCGGACTCAGCGATCAGCCACTGGCCATCCCCGTCTTTGCCGGCGAACGCCGCAAGCGTCTCGGCGGGTGCGGGATGGGATGCGAGCAGCATGGGCAGCGCGGCGAGCGCCCGTGCGTAGCCATCAACCCCGTCGGCGAAGCAAAAGCGTGCGTGCGAACGGTACGTCGTGCCATCCCGGGCCGGGGATCGGCGCATCGGGAAGGAGTTGAAAGCCGAGGCCCCGATGAGCGTCAATTTGATGCTGGAATTCCTCAACCGGATCGGACAACCGGGACGCCACGGTACTCACTGGGACGGCGCTCGGGGGTGAAGGAGTGGCCCGCGGGCAATGTGGTGCCTGTCGAGTTCAGCCTCTACGCAACAGTCGATGTGCTTTGAGGCAAGTCGAAGGGGAGCCAAACCCACGCCGTCCCGGCGCGACCACGGCGCCAATCGAGGAGCGCATGGACAATTCGATGTCCACCACCTTCCAGCGCGGTCGCTCGGACCTCGCGAGCCGGCCGGTGGAACGAAAAACCCCGCCGTGAAGGCGGGGCGCGGTCGGAGGTTGCTTTCGTGGATCCGGTTTACGGTCGGATCAAGCAGGTCCGTGGGGACATGCGGGCGTCCCGCTCGGGCCTTCTTCACCCGCCGCATGCGTCATCCCTGCAATGAACCCGTTCCGCCGTTGCCAGGCGTCGGCATCGTTGCGTGCGAGGATCAGCGCGGTGTCGACGGCTGCACCCGGATGTGCGGTGGGGCTGATGCGCTCGCTGCCCTCGCCCGTCAACACCCAGATCGGATTCCATCCCGCGATGGCCAGCTCTCGGAGCGCTTCGGCGCTGATCTCCAAGGCGTCACGCTCGTAGCTGCTCCAGCAATCCGGGTGCACACCCACGCGTGCCGCAAAGTCGGCCTGGGATTCTTCACCGCGAACGATTTCCAATCGCTTGCCGATCGTGATTTTGTTCATGTGTCGCGCTCCGGGTTGAGGTCGGTCACCTACGTTACGATGGACGCGCCTTGAGGCAAGCCGAGGAATTCTCCGTCCCAGCGCGACCCTGACCCGCATCAGGAGGATACCCATGGAGATCGGCGGCGTCGGGCAGGGAATCGGGCTCTTGCGCGGTGCCGAGAGCTGCAGGCATGAACCCACGACGCGTGATTCGTTGGCGTCTGTCGAACGATTGTCACCCTGTCCGCCAGCCTGCGGCGATTTCGTCGAGCAGGTGATCGAGTTTGAATCGTAGCGCGTTCTCTTCATGACCCACCCAGAGGGTCTTCCGTTTCCTGGCGCTCACCAAGGCCTGGGTCGCCTCGGAACGTGCACTGGGGATTTCGAACACGATGGAGAGGTTCGTGATGAGTTCCTTGAGTTCCTTCAAGGTGGGCTGCGACGCCATGGGTGCTGTCCGGGTGGTGTTCACGCGCCGCGCTCCTGGGCCGCTCGGCAGTTTTGAGCGTTGTACCGTGGCTTCATGAGGCGTTCCTGTTCTCGATTGGACGCCCCACGCTACGATAGACGCGCATTGGCGCAACACGAAGGGAACGGATGATCCGCCATCCCGGCGCGACCCCCGGACTCATCAAGAGGGAACTCCATGGAGAATCCGATTTACGAGCAGTTTCTGGGCAAGGCTCAAGACGCGGTGCACGGCGGCGATCGCGCCTGGTCGGTCCAGTCCACCGGTGAGCGCCTGGCCGTGGCGCTCGCGCTCAATCGCTTCGACTGGCTCTCCGCCATGGGCTACACCATCCCCGAAGCCATCGATCGCTTGGACCAGGAATGGGTGGCCCTGATCCCCGTGGTGGCCAAGGCCCTTCGCGACACGTGACGCGCCGAGCTACAGCGCAGCAAGCTGGCTTCCCATCATTTGATCCAGCGCATCCTTCCCGGAGTCTGTCAATGTCGCTCGGACCGTTTCCAGTTCCACATGGAGTGCCATTCGCGCCCTGAGCTGGGCTTGATAGGTAACCTCGGCGAGATCAACAGGCATGTCCAGGCCGGCCAGGCGCATGGTTTTTTGTGCCTGCGCTCCGTGCTCTGCCGCGGATGCCGCGCACAGGAACGCGGTCTTGAGTGCGGCGAGCTTTCGGACTTGCTGTGTCGTGGGCAACCTGTTCATCGCGCTATCCCTCGTATGGTTCCATAGACTCTGTCGGCGCACGACACGGACCAGGCCAACATGGCTTCACCCGGTTCGGTGCCCGCGTTCGAGATCGTCCGAGTCGACAGGCACGCCCGCGACTCAACTCGGGGTGTTAGACCGCAGTCGTGGCTTACCGGGTGGGTGGCATTTCAGTGGTATCGGGGAGCCCGGTCCCGATGGGGTCCAGTCGTTCCACTCGAAGCCGAACAGTCGCGCTTCTTCGTCAGCCACCCGCACTGGGTCATCCTCGTAGCAAATGCCGGACAGCTTCTTCACATCGCCGAAGTGCTCCTGCGCATCGCGCAGCGTGGCGCCGTGCTCGGTCATCAGCCGCGCCATGTACGTCATTCGCCATCCAGATTTACTCACTGCAGTTCTCCTCGGTTGCGTCCTAACTCGTCCGTTCAAGCCGACGTTCTACGCACGCGGCTCGCCATCCTCCATCGCCTCAATGATCGCGTCGAGATCGTCCCAGCCATTTCCGGGCCTGACGACTTGGCTATCGATCGCATCTTGCACGTTGCGCAAGGTATCGCGATCCGCGTCGAGTATTTCGGCGGAGGTCACGTCATCCAGCGACACGACGCTCTGGTCCGTCCACTCGATCTCGCCCTCATCGCAGAGCGTTGCCATTCTGCCGTCGGCCGCGTCGATGTACCCGGCCGCGCCGTACTCGTCCGAGAGAGCCCGTCCCGCGTAATCCATGGCGTCGAACTGACGGCTCCAGCCAAGGCCAGGCCCCGAGGTCGCGAACGTCGGCCCGCCGAGGTCGCCCGATGCGTACAGGTCGTGCTCGTTACAGGTAGCGATGATGGCTGCACGGATGGAGCCGTGGCGCTCGACATCGCGCAAAGTGATCGTGATGCTCATGGCTCAATCCTCCGTCTGGCCGGGCTCGCCGGGTATCGGGCCGCGGTAGATGGTGCCTACGCGTCGACCAAGGTCCGGTACGCTGTTATGTGGCTGAAATGAGTATTCGTCGGCATCCATTGGATGCGAGTACGCGGTGATCGACACGGTCAGGTCGGACTGGTCGAGGGACCGCTCGTAGATATAGTCGGCCGAGCAGCCGTAGCCGACTAGGACGATTTGCCCCTGATTTCTGGGAGGCACAGTGAAACGGCCGGCGTCGGACAAGCACCGTAAAGCGTCTTGTTGGTTTTTGGTGAGCCTCATGGCTATCTCCAGATGCTCCGGCTACTCACTGCCGGCGGGTGCTGCAACCGCGAAATGCGATGCTGCATGCCTGACACCGTACATCGATCGAAAGCCAACGCAATCGCTCAAGTCGACCCTACAGGTCTGCGGTTTCGTTACTCGTGCTCCAGCCGTTCAACGTCTATGCCCGACGCCGAACCGGCTCCAACCCAAGGGCGGCACGCGCCGATGGCAAACCCAGAGCGGCACGCGCCAACTCCTGGGCATGGTGTGCCAGAACCGGGCTCCAAGGCAGTTCCGCGATTTCGTGCAGCGACCGGCAGGCCGCGCAGTCTGCCGGAAGGCTCTGCCCGCAGGCCGCGGCCTCCGCCAGAGCGGCACGCGCCCAGTCCTGCAAGGTGTGCGCGATAAAGGGTGACCACCGTGCAGCGGCGATGCGATCGAGTGCGGCAGTCGCTGAAGAACAGGCTGTACGCATGGTGCATTCCTCCAAAATCAAATCAGGGTGCCCGTCTCGCGCGACGGCGCAACAGGGACTCCGGCAGCACGGGATACGTCCCGCCACGACACGGAAGGACGCATCACCACGCCGCAACCGGTCGCCTTGCGCTGTTCCGAAACCGGAACTAAGATGAAACCACGTCTGAGATCGGCTCGGACCAAGACTCCAGGAGTCCACCATGAGCACGCACACCCTGCATGAGCGAGGCGATGGGTTCCCGTCTGTCGGCCAGCGCGTCTACAGCGCAATCGACAACGCCATCTACACCGTCGAGTCAATCGACTCGGGCATTCTGACCCGGCAGTTCCAGAGCAGTCGAGTTCTGGCCACCTTGAGCTACGCATGCCAGCCAGGTGATCTGTCGAAGGCCGAGTTCGACTCCCTGATCGATCTTCATGTCTCGAGCAGTCCGTTTCGTTTCGAGGTGCGTTGGGCGGACGGCTCGACCCCGCGATTCTTCGCTTCCCTTGACGCGATCCCCAGCACCTTGGACTTGCCCGGCTTCGATTCCGCGGCGGCAGCGTCCCATGCCGACACCGACCCGGCCGAGATTGACATCGAGATCCGTGATGAGGATGACCAGGTGCTCTGCTGGATCCGGTCGGTGCGCTGAGTGCGAAGACCTGCGGAATCAATCACCCTGGCGCAAGGAATCCCATGATCACGATCACCAATGACGGCCCGCGCATCCTGCAGACCAACTACTTCGACACCGAGCACGCTGTTCGCGGATTCCTGTTTGCGTCATGGAACGCCGGCGTGCTGCGTCTCCTTGTGCCGGATGCGCAGCTTGATCTGGTAGCGGAAATGCAGACGGGCTCGTCCGTCGTCGTCACGCGCGGCATGCTTCAAGGGCGTGACGCGCTGGAAATCATGTTCGACGATGGCTCCGACGCACCCTTCGCCATTCACATCGGCACCGAGCAGACGGACCGGTCGCTGCCCGACATCGACGACGGCCGCGCGATCACCGTCACGGCGTGGCGTCGCACCGGTCTGATCGGCGAATGGCCTGGCCGGTACCGCACAGCGGCAAGCCTGCCGGACATGCGTCCATGGCGGGCGCACTGAGATGACGCCGGCCGAACTGAAAACCCACCGCGAGGCACTCGGTCTCACGGTCGGGTGGCTTGCCGAACAAGCGCGTGTGGGAGAACGCACCGTGCGTTACTGGGAGTCGGGCCGGAATGCGGTACCGGAGGATGTGGCCGATTTGATCCGGCGCATCGAGATGAAGACCCGGGCGATGGTCACCGCGGCGCTTGATTCGGTCGGTCAGATCCTCGCGGAAGAGGGCGGATCACCGGAATCGGTCGATCTGCGCCGCTATGCCAGCGATGCGGAGCTATGGAGCAAGCATCCCGCGTTCAGGCCATTGCCGGCGACCTGGCACGCAGTCACCTTGGCGCGTATTGCGCGCGAGCTCGATGCGCGGGGAATTCACTCGGTCATCGAATACGCGAACTGACAGCCCCGCTTCGCGGGCGGCTTGCTCAGGTGTTCGCTAGAACGGGAGGCAGTCTCTCGTTTCATCGTGCTGCCATCGGCCGCCACAGTCCACGCACTTCGCCGGCCACCATTTGCGCCACAGCCAGTAGTGCGCCCATTCCCTGGCTCGGTTGTGCCGCGTATCGCCAACCAGATCGCCATAGCCCACTTCTTCGCCGCAGCGCAGGCACGTAATCATGTCGTCGTCGCCGTTGCAGCAGCATCCCTGCGGGTGCACCTCGCAGCCAAACCACCAGCACCGCGCCCGGCCAACAAGTCGGTCAAGCTAATGCTCACTCGCTGCGCTCGTTCTCACGGCTTATCTCCGGCGTTAGCCGTCAGAAAATCGTCTTCAAGCTCTTTCACTCTGCGCTGCAAACCGAGATAGCTCAAATATGCGTCACGCTCTTCCAGCCCGGAGTTATGCCACTCCCCGCGCAGCATTCGGTATCGCATTCCAAGCCGCTTGTGTGGACCGATAGGCCACAGCTTCACAATGTAGCGCACGCCCTTCCTGTCGTTGCGTTCACGAATCCAAGTTTGGTGCGACATTCCGGTTCTCCATAGCTGGTCGCAGCCAGCTAACAATTCGTTCAAGCCGACACTGCTTCGCGACACCACTTCATTCCTGGTCACAGGCTGCCACGACTCAGGTCGCGCCGGCGTTTCGGGGGTCGGGCGCGGATACTGGCGTCACATGAAGGGCGTGCAGTAGGCCACTGCTTCGTCGATGGGCATGCCGTTGATGATGGTCGCGCCAGGGTATTTCGCCACCAGCGCCTCCTCGAGCGGTTTGCCTTGCCCCGCTGACTGCATGACCTCGCCTTCCGCAGTAATGAAGAGCGTCCCTGTCTTGGTGTAGCGCTTGATATTCGAGCGCACGCCGCGCACCAGGTCCATCTGCGCGGCCAGAGTATCAATCGCATCCTCGATGCAACGGTCCTGCAGGTCCAGACCATCATCCAGTCTCGCCGGCAAGGCGCGAAGCTCCGCCTCGAACGCGGCCACTGCGGGGCGATGCACGGGGTGGACGTGCAACAACGACATACCGCCATTGCCGGAGTTGCGCACATGGCCGACCGTCACGCCATCGAGAAAGACATCGGCGGTATAGGCCATCGTTTCCTGGCTGAGCGAGCGGGAGACAGTCAGTTTCTTGAGGGAGAGGATCATGGGCAGGTCCGTGGTGTGGGCGTCATTCACGGTACCTCGGTTTCTCACTGGCACAACCGCGAGTCCCTGGTCACTGACCGCCACAACTCAGGTCGCGCGCCGACACGGAGGAATCAAAGAACCAGCGCTTGGTGCTGCCCGCCGATGCGCTGGGCCATGTTGTCATGGGCATCCCGAAACACCTGCAGGCAATCCAGCACGACGCGTCCGCGTCCCTGCACGTCATTGATCATTCGCAACGCACGCGCCCGATTCACAACCTTTCCATTCACCCGCACAACCAGCACGTCCAGATAGGCCAAGTGCAGGGCAAGCGGGTACTTCATGGATTGATATTCAAGAAACTGCACCTCGTAGCCGGTGCAGAATTTCGTCAATCCTTCCGCAATGCCGCGTTCACTGCAGGCCATGCGCCCCAGCAACCGCTTTGCTTCACCCAGACCGCCCGAGCCGCGCCGGAACTGGCAATCCATGACGCGGGGCAAGTCGTCCCAGACCAACCGATAACCTCCCGCACATTTCTTCTCGGCAAAAGCACGCAGGGCGTTGACGGCTTGCCACTTCGCCAACGGCTTCTTGTACCCGGCGATCATCCGTCGTGTGCGCGAAGTGGACACGTCGCTCTTGCCTACCACTCCGAAGTGGTCGTTGCCCAGGTCAACCAGGTACAAGAGATAGCAACGCCTATCACCTTCCTTGTTCGGGGTCTGGCACTCAAGCCTCATGCTGGGGGCGCGTGGAAGAATCGACATGGCAGCTCCTCGATGATCGCCGTGAGGCTACGCCGGAGACCGGTCGAGGCAAGCAGCGAGATGGCGTCACATTCCGTTTCGCGGCGCGACACGCATACGGCACAACCTGCGATGCGTCACGGACCGCAATACCCCGTCCGCGACGCCATCACCGCAAGAACCTGGCCGTCGCACAATCAAGCGCATTCCTGTTCCCGCCGCGAGTCCTGCCATGCCCGCCCACTCCGAATCCTTCTTCTTTTCCGACCTCAATCTCACGCGCGATCCGATGACGTCCCGCGTGGACTTTGACTGGCAGAGATTCAAGCGCTTGACCGCAGCCTCCGGTCTTCAACCGATCCTCCTCAACAGCGTGCGCGATCTCGACTTCTACGTGCCAATGCTGATCACGCTCTATCGATACGCCCGCGCAGCCGGACAGCCGGTGGACCTCGCCGCCGAGGCCATCAATCGGGATTTCGACCCCTCCGGCGTCAAGGAAGGGGTCTTTCGTGCCTCCGTGCGCCGAGCAATCTACTTCACCGTTCCTACCCTGGAGACCCAGCGCCTCTTTCGAATCCATGTTCCGCAGGACGTGTGCTTTTCGGATCTCGCCTTGCGCCCCGGCAGCCCCACCGCGCCCCATTTCGATGGTGCGGTCCTGCACAAGGTCCTGATGCACTCACGCATCACCTCGACGGCGCTGGGCGATGACGCGCTCGACATCCATGCGCTCGCCTCGGAGTGGTATCAGCGTGCGCGATTGGCCGGCGAGCCCGCCGACGATTTCATGGAGTCCATCCGCGATACCGTCAGCTTCACGCTGGCCATCTGCGGAAGCACGCCGGCGCGCGCCGCCCTCCCCTCGCCCTATGGCCAGGTGTTCACCGCCCCGATTGGCTGCGCAGGGGAAGCGGTACCGGTGCGGATACCTGCAGATGTCCAACCGGAAGATTTGGAGTTGGAAGGCGGGACAGAGTGCGCATGGGCACCCTTGCATCGAATCCTGTCCGTGTCGGGGCTGGACGCGGAGGTACTGCTCGGATCGTCACGCACCCGCCCATCGAGCCGGGTACCGATGAATGATGCGATTGCCAAGCTCATTGATGCCTGGGTCGCCGAAATCTCCCGTCCCGGCAAGCCGATCCCGATAGCGTCCGGCAGGGCGCTCAAGCACTAGCGCATTACCTACATGCCTCGCGCAGCTCTTGGGCGGCAAGGAGGATTTCCGCCGCCGTCGCGCGCATCGTCGGCATACCCTTCAACAGATCCGCGCAGCGCTCCAGGTCCGCGACATGCTTTTTGACGGCAAGCTCAAGGCGTTGATAGCGCGTTGCCGCATGGGTGTCCGCCAGCGATTCCGGAGGATCAAGGCTCGGCCCTAGCGTCAATGTCACCACTCGGTACAACAGGGGCGGCAGCGTCGTGAGTTCCGCGGTCCGCAGGCCGACAATCTCCACCAGCCGGTCTTCCGACAGGACGCGGATGCCGGGCGTGTTTCGGCCATCGAGGTTGCCCATTTCCACAACCATGCCTTCGATTTGCATGTGATGCCCTCTCACTTTCAGGCATGTTTCACGGCTCGATCGATTCCAGCGTTTCATCCGGCTCCAGCGCTTCCGCCTCGGCACCCAGCAGGGTATTGACATCCACCAGCACGGAGTCATACGCGAAGCAACGGCCCTCGTCGGAACCGGACCCCGACACAAAGCGCAGGCCGTGCGATTCCATCCGCGTCACCAGCTCGGCATCGAGGAATGCGTCAGCGCCCAACAAGTCGCCGATGTTCAAGTCCTCCTGGGCGTAAAGCCACAGCCCCTTGCCCGCGTCCGTTTCCATCACCCACGCCGTCACCGCGTCGCGCAACGAGGCCAACACCTCCGCATCCGAGCAGCGCGTGCGGGTGAGCAGATCCAGTTGTGCTTGGGTGGTCACCGTCAATCGTTCGGTGCGCGCAAAGCGCAGCGTGCAGGGCTGCCAGGCGGCATCGGGAGCCGGATCGGTCGTTGCCTCGCCCACAGGCGGCGGCAAGGTGCTCGCTCCCACGAAGCCGGCCAGGCGAAAGACGTCATGCCACTCGCGCTGGCAGGAACCGCAAACCACGCCCTGCGTGATCGTGGCACCATCAACGACCGGCCGTCCGGCGCTCAGTTCACGGGACTGGCAATATGGGCAATGCACGCCACCGTGGGCCACATAGCGTTCTTCCGGGTTACTCATGCGCGGTTCTCCTTGAGCGGTGGCCCACTATTCCACAAGTCCGCATTCACGCAAGCGCGCAGCAGGCATCGGGCGGCATCCTTGCCGCCCTGCCCTCCCCGCGTTGATTCAGGCGGCTTTCGCCACGCCCCGATACTTGAGCTGATCGATGCCGCAGTCGCCTTCATCCTGATCGGTGCGAACGCCTTTATAGACAGGCTGGAACAGGCACCCACCCACGTTGGCAACATACAAATACTCGACCTCGACGACAGCACCAACCTCGGGCATCGCGTGGTTGGCCGGAATGGTCACGTTGCCGATGAAGGCCCAGGCGTCGCCATCCTTGACCTCGACGGCGACGCTGGCCTTGCCGGGGTTGTGGGATTGGACGCGCACCGTCGCCGAAGCGACCAGCTTGTACTTGAACCAGTCTCCGCCCGACGCCGGCCGGCCCGGGGTGTAACCCGAGGCCTTCCGCTTGAATACCACGCCTTCAAGGCCCTGCGCCGTCATCCGATCCAGCAAGGCGAATTTCTCATCGACGGTGGTGGCGGTTTCCGTCAGCACCAGCGGCGAGGTGTCGGAAAGCCCCTCGAACAAGGAGCGCAAGCTCTGCTGCCGTACGTGCAACGGCTGGCCGCGCAGATCGACACCCTCGACTTCCAGCACGTCCCAGACGTGGAGCGTATCGCCCACCTGCTCGCCATCGAGCACCGTGCGCCCGTCGCGCCCAACCGGAAGCTGCTCGGCCTGGGCGGCGAGCGATTCCAGTAACGCGACGCGCTGGCCTTTGCGGTTGACGCCATAGACTTCGCACCCCTCGATCACCAGCAAGCGCCGCTCGCCATCGTGCTTGGGCTGGGCAACAAAGCTCGCATCGCTGAGGTACACACGCACTTCGCAGCGCTCAATGGCGTTGAGGAGTTGCGGGCGGATGTTGGTAAGTTCGGCCGTACTCGGTACCGCCGTCATGCGTGTCGCACCCTGGCTCCCGCTGGGCACGTAGCCCTTCGCCAGCTTCGACTTGACCAGCTTGGTAAACGCACGCTCCGCAATCGCATAAGCAACCGGCGTCGGGTGCTTGTCGGCAGGCTTCAACGTGCCACCGCGAGCGCCGTACTGCGCCGTCACCAGCCAGCCGTTTGTGCTCTGGCTCAGTTGCGCAAAATATACTTTGTCCGACCCGTTTTCCGTACAAGCCAAGCTTGCCGTCTGTTCCTGTTCCACCATGGGACTCTCCTCGATTCGCGGTCATCAATGCCGCCCCTTCACGCTATGACGAAACGCCATTGGCGCAAGGGCAACTGCGCGCCGGTTCCCACTGTCGCGCGGCGAAATCAGGCAGAGGCAAGCCACTGCCCGGTTCGGGCGGCGACATCAGAGCACGAGTGCGGTGGCGGCCATGCCGATCGCGTGCGCGTAGTTGGAAATGGGGCGTTCGATCAGTTCCAGGCCAACCAGCAGCGTATGGAGACGTGACCCCGCCAGATCCGCGACGAGCTCCTGCCGTTCGGCAGCGGTGCACAGATCGCCCACGCTGTGCAAGTTCTTTCCGACGCTAAGTTCTATCGTTCCGCGCTGGCAAAGGGCCAGCGCCACGGCGAGGACCGGGTCGCTGGAATGCTCACCCGATAGCCCGGACCACCTTGGCGTGCGTGCGACGGGGACCGCCTCGAACGCCTGTAGGGCATCCGCGACCTCTGGACAGTTACGCGCCAATGCCCTCAAAGGGACCAAGGCCTTGCGCAGCCCCCCGCAGCCTGGAACCACGCGAAATTTGTACTCGGTAGGACCGGACGTTGCAGGCCGGGATTCGACACACGTGTAGCCGCGGGCAATCTTCTTGCTGGCAAACCGCTCCATCGCCCGCACTGCCTTTGCTTCAGAGAGCGGCGCGGCGCGTGGCGTGACCTCCCTCGAAACGCCCGCTTGCCCGATCCTGCCCGACAAACCCGCCACGACCCAGCCGCCCCGCACTTGGACAAGCGTCAATTCGTAGAACTTGTTGGAACCGCCTTGCGTGCATTCAAGGCGCATGAACGTCGTGCTCATCGGATTTCCTCGTAGGGACTGGAATCACCCTACCGCGAAACCGCGATGGCGCAACACGATCAGCCAAACGCAATCGATATTCGAGGCGCGACAATCAGAGCGCCAAAGTGCGACAAGTGACACCGATTGCCGCGGCGAAATCAAAGCAGGCGGACCGATACGCACTGGCGCGGCCGAGCGCAATCAGAACCTCGTTGGCGCGACCCGTGGCACCCTGCACCAGTGCATGCAATTCGGCAGGGTTCAGCACGCGGCCATTTCGCTTGAGCGTGAGGATGCCGTCCAGAGCGAAGTGGAGCACGAACGGAAGATCAACCGCATGAACCCCGTCGAGCGTGCGGTGATCATACCGGGGGAGGTTCATCACTCGCTGCGCATCCTGGCGGATATCGGCGGGTGTATCGAGCCGGTCAAGCGACTTCCACATGGCGTGCCTGCCGATGCCGTTGACGCGTGAAATCATCGCCCGCGTGAAGCTGTACGTCAGTGTCGAGCCAAACAGGTGATCTACTTCGGCAGGACCGAGAGGTTGGGCTGTGGACATGGGGCACCTCAAGAACAGATCGACCGCAAATCTGACACCGGAGCCAATCCAGGCAAGCGTTCGGCCAGAGTCAGGGGTCAGAGCACCAACGCGACGCCCGAGGTACCGATGGCGTATTCGTAGTTGTCGAGGAGTCCGAATAGGCCCAGCGGGGCCAGCAGCGCACGCATGAACGGCTGTCGCCGCGCATCCAAGGCTCGCACGTGGGCTACCAGGTCGTCCCGCGACATGCGTGCGCCATCACAGCGGAGTGTCAGGACGCCAGCCAAAGCCAACGCGAGGCCCACCGAGAATGCCTGACTGCCGGGCGAGAACTCGGCTCCCTGCAAGGTATGCGGCAGCTCAAGGCCGCTCACATAGTGCGCGACCAGCGCCGATTGCTTTCCCACCGGCGATGCCAACACCTCGTTTGCCTTCTTCCACCCGCCTTGGCCACGGACGAGCGCAAATGTGTAGACAGGTTTCCTGATCGTTTCCATCTCTGCACTCCAGCGCAATGGGTCTGTGGCCACCCTAAACCCGGACTCGATGGACGCAATAGTTCTGGAGCAATGTTGATAAATGGATCATCGCTTGCAGGTCGCTGCCGGACCCAAAAGTCCACCTTGCGCAATCAGCGATGCGTGCCACACTGCATCGGTCAATCCACACAGGACCCGACCGGACATGCCAGACTTTGAACGACCCCTGCGCGCTCTTGAACTTCACCTGTGCCGTGATGAGGGGCAACGCCAGTATTTGCGCGGCAAGCATGCGGGAATGGATTCTGCCCGCAAGCAAATGGCCTGGCTGATTGCCATCGCCGCAGTCCTGTTCCTGCTCGCCACCATTACGATCACCCAGGTCCAAGCCGCACCACCCGGCGCGACCAGTCCGCCAGCTCAGGTGTCACCGCCCGACACCGCGCCCGCGCCTGCCCCGGCGTTGAACCAAGTGCCGGTGACGCAACCTGCGACACCTGCAACCATCCTGAGCGCCTTGATTCCATTGACGGCCCTCCTCGTTTGCACGGGCATCCTCTGGCTTCTCGTGTCGATCCTTGCCAAGTACCTGCAACGGCCGCGATGAACGCGAAGCGGATTCAACTCCTGTTCTTGCTCGACCAACCCGCCATGGTGCAATCCCTGCACGGCCCCGCATGGGAACGATATCGTGCCGAGTGGGAGAAGGAATTCCGCGGCTTTCACCAGCACAATCGCGCACTACCTGCGCGGCTGCAGGACAGTCTCGCCGATACAGTCAACGTCGTTCTGGAACTTGCCAAAGCCGCCCTGCTGGTTGCCGGTGCCCTCACCCTGATCCATGTGCTCGCAAGTGACCCCGCCAGGGTGATGGCGTTTCCGCTTCAGGATTTCTGGATGTCCGAATGCCTCGGTGTCGGGCTTTACATGGCCGATCGCCTGATCCGCAGGATGCGCAATCGCCACGGGCCGATCTGGATGTCGGCGCTCGACCAACGCGCTCGACAACACATGTCCGAGTGGAGTCGGGTCTACTTCATGGCGTGTGCCGGCGTTGAGGCAAAAAGCGACCGTGGCGTGGTCTTGGTTGCCTGAGCGCCAGGTGATCCGTACCCTGCGCGGCATGGCCCTGTGAGACCGCCGATGTCGAACACGAATCCCGCCACCCGCCTTCGTAACCTCCAGCAGCAGGCCTTGGCGGAGTCCCGATTCGACGCCTTGGTTGCGCGCATTGCCGCGTTTCGTGCCTATGCCTTGGCACTTCGCGACACCGGCGTGACCGATGCCTTGGACGCCTTCGATACGCTTGATGCGGAGCTGATCGAACACTTCCAAGCTGCCAGCGGAAGCCCCGAAGGACTGGATGCGTTTCTCGACTTGGAATAGCTCTTGCGTAACCGGCGCGGCGTGCGAGGCTCGAAGTACCTCCCTCATCGCTCCGGGTCATGCTCACCCTCCCCCTGCTCCTTGATGAAACGACACCTCCGATTGGTCCGCGGACCATAGGACGCATCCTGCTGGATGAGCGCAAGCTGGCAGCGGCGGAACTGGTCAACGTGTTCGAGTTGCTGGCGGAAGCCATGGGACGCGACGCGGCTGTGCGGGATCCACGCGTGCGCGCTGCCGCCAGGCGCTACCGGGTTCTGTGCGGAACGGCGCGATGATCCGCGTCGGCCGTATCGGTGAACCGGGTGCAGTCAACATCGCCCGGCCGAGCTATCTCGGTAATCCCTTCATTATCGGCGTCCACGGCGGACGCGATTCGGTCTGCGACCAGTACGAGCAATGGTTCGAGGATCAGCTGCGCGCCGGCGATGTTCTCCTGCTCGGGACGCTCAAGCGCCTGCTGCTCTTGAGCCAGAAACAGGATCTCGTACTCGGCTGCTACTGCGCCCCACGCCGCTGTCACGGCGAAACCATCAAGCGGTTCCTGGAGGATCCCCGCCGACACGCCTGCTGCGTGACGGCATGGTGAGCGGGCGAACGCCTGGCGCTCGCTGAGCGCGGGCCAAGACAGAATGTGCTTTGGAAGTTTTCGGTGTACACCCGAAAAGGTGTGGAGCCGAGTTTTCGGTGTACACCCGAAAAAAAGATTGCGAGAGGAAAGCGAATTGGCGGTGCCCGATCGAGGGATGCTGGCACCGCCGTCTCGAATGCTCATCTACTCAGCTATCAACCACCGTACAGGAGCACGGTAAGGGCAATGTAGCAACGCGGCGAATCCTCTGTCAACCGATGACACAAGCACCAACGCCATGGCAATCGCCACATTTCAAAGCACCAGCGCGGTCGCCGAGCCGCCAATCGCTGCCGCGTAATCCGGCAGCAAGCCAAGGGTGCGATACAGGGAATTGTTACCCCGATCAACGGCGACAAACTGCGCCATGGTGTTCAACTGCCCTTCCGTGAGAGTCACTCCATTTCGCCGTATCTCCCCGACGCCTGAGATTGCAAGGCTCAACACGATGGGCAGAAAGTCGGCGGCGAGGGAAATCGTCATGCAGCGATGGCCGCGCATCAACCGCCCCCCTAACCTGCTGAGGAATTTGTGTACCACACTCTCAAACAAGCACGGCGCAAGGTGTTGGCGCACAAGGCCCCAATCACTGTTGCCGGACACGTACTCGAAGATCGGAGCGTGGGTGGAGTTATCCACGGCGAACGGCAGCGTCTCCTCGGGATCCAGAAACGTCCAGCGCCCGCGTTGCTGGTTCACCAGCTCATCGAAGTATCTCGAGGCCTGACGCACGTTGGCAAACGTCTTTCCAGGGCCGGCATAGCCACCCTGGGTAAAGTCCGGCAGCCCGTCAGCGCCGATGGCGCACGAGTAGACCTGAACCTGATAGTTGGGATCGAGGTAACGGATGACGGCGACGCTATGGAGCACGCCGCCACTGCCATCGCGGTGACGGAACGCCTGCTGGTCAATAATCTGTTCTGGGTTCATGGTTGTCACGCTACATCGTTTGCCTAGCGAGACAAGGCCATTACTCGGTGTTGCGTCGGACATTCGCTACCGCGTCGCTCGGCGACATTCCATACGCGAAACAATTCGCCCCTTGCGATGCTTCGCCTACATGGTAGAGGTGGATGTCTACACATTGGAGGCGCGCACCTTATGATCACGATCCGTCGCCCTGGAACCCTCGTCCCTGCACCCGATCGCTGGTACCTGGCCATCACCGCACTGCTCGTCGGCGTTGCGATCGGGATCGGTGCGGGAGCGCCGCTCTTGATCATCCTGCTGGATCAGATCACTGTTCTGGCAGAGCGGCCGGATGGATGGGTGGCGCATATCATGGCCCTTCTGAGTTTCAGCCATTCACCCAACTAACCCAGCATGATCCCTGCATGCGCAGGGGAACCTGACACATCGTGGCGCTGTACCTTGCAGCATTCCTTCTATCCCTGCCTGCGCAGGGGAACCAAATTCGGGGAAGTAATTCGGCTTCTATACAATCTTCTATCCCTGCCTGCGCAGGGGAAACGCCGGCGGAGTCCCACGTGGCCTATTCAATGGCCTTCTATCCCTGCATGCGCAGGGGAAACGGATGATCCGCGGCTTGAGCACCAGCCAGAAGCCTTCTATCCCTGCATGCGCAGGGGGAAACTCGCTGCGCGCGCTCAGTGAAGCCGGTCATTTCCTTCTATCCCTGCCTACGCAGGGAGAAACTATTCAGGCAAGCGACCGAGCATCACGGATCCCCTTCTATCCCTGCATGCGCAGGGGAAACCGCCTCGACGCCACAGACCCAACGGTCATGTACCTTCTATCCCTGCCTACGCAGGGGAACGCTGATGCTACTCGTGGCCGACCTGATCGAATACCTTCTATCCCTGCCTGCGCAGGGGAACCTCAATCAAGAGGGGCGGGTCTTGCGCGCCTAACCTTCTATCCCTGCATGTGCAGGGGAACCCCAGCGGATGAATATCCCCCATCGACCGTTATCGTAGCGCCAAATTGTAAAAGAGCCTCTCGGAGCTTCACATCTCCGCCACCCCGACACCATCCCAAATGTACGCTATTTCCTGCGGCAAAATGGCGGGAGCGCGGAGCTGGCGCACCCGAATGATGTCTGGCAGCGACGTCGACATCCAGCAAATCATGATTCCGGGTCTCACCCCTTGCGAAGGCGTCGGCGCAAAATCGAACAAATATGTCGGCGATCCTCAACGCTTGCGCAAGTCACGAAGCGTGAAATACTGACCTCCTCACGTCAGATGAGACCTACCGAATCGAGGCGGACACAAAATGGAATTCTTTCTCGTAGCAAAATCGCAAGCGAACGGCAAGCGGCTGTACGCGACCGAATATCCGCTCGCAAACGACTACCCAATGAGTCATTCAATTCGCGATGCTGGCAAATGGCCAAAAGAGCTGGCTGACGAACTGGCCGTACAGTTCAACACGGACTTCGGCGCTGGATGGTCGATTGCGTAAAAACACGCGTGGCCGACACATTACACAGCACCTCTACGCCCACCGTCGGAGCGTTGGCGGGGTACCTCACTGGAGACGAGAAAATGAACAAGCGCAACATGGCCAAATCCACCACCTATACCGTCACGGTTGGCGACCGCAGCACCCGCGTCCGTGTGCCGAACAACCTGCGCGGCCAGTTAGACGAACCAGCGTCAGCGACAGACGCGGCACGCGACGCGCGTGATCGCGCGATCCGGAAGCTGCACGGTGCAGCCGCGTCCTGGTGGACCGACAACGGAGTGCCTGGCTATGGGCAAGTGATCGTCCCGTGTGCAACCGGTGGCAGCAACTGCATCACCGCTCGCATCGAGCTGGAGATTCGACCGGACAAACCGTTCCCTGTTGATGTGGCGGGCCGGGCGAAATTCGCAGCGGAGTGGGATGAGGAAACCCAACGCAGCCATGGGTACGTCCATGGGGCCGCCGACGCGCGGGACAGCAACGTCGGTTCCGAAGAATGAAAGCCACCCAATTCACCCGCCGCACCCACCGTACGCGCGACATCCTGACAGCTGTCGCGCGTGCCTATCCGTCAGCATGGTCTGCGATCGATGCGTTTCGCCGCAATCGTGGGTCGTCGCCCGATTTCGACTGGCCTGATTGGTGCTATATGCCGATCGCTGCCGGCTATGCCATCGCCACCGGCGGCCAAAACCACCATGTGCCGTTCAGCCGAGCGCATCATCCGGCGATCATCACGGCCTTGGCTACCTGGCGCATGACCCAGGGCATTTATCGCTACGACCCGGCGCTCTACCCAGCCCTTGTCGATACGCCGATCACGGCCGACATCCCCGACGATGCGCTCTTTCGTTTGCCCGAGTGGTGCGTGTACATCGAGACTCCGGACATGACGTGGGAGGGCCGAGCGCTCTACGGAGCATGGGTGCACATGGAGTACGACGTGGCCCGTGGCGGCACCGGCGAACTGCGCCTTGTGCTGGATGCCGCGACGGACGTCACGGACCCGCTTGATCCTGTCTCCGGGCTATGCCCTGTGCCGATCATCCTCGGCGGCGGCGACCTGGCCGCTGCGTTGCAGCGCGTCATCGAGAGCGGTGCAGCCGAAGCGCGCAGGCAAGGGATGGTCGTTCCGGACGGGGCCGACACGACGGCCACGACGCAGGTCATCGCGCCCCTGCTGTCCCTCATTCTCTATTTGTGCAGCGACACACCGGATCTGACTCGCCGCGGACGCGAGGAGGTACCCGCAAACCCGGAACCGGTACGCACGCGCCGCGACGGCTGGCGCATGTTCCCTGCCGACGGGCCACGCGAGTGGGATGTGGGCGTGCGCATTGGCGCGGCACTCCGCGCGGCGTATCAGCGTGAGCAAACCGGAGGCGCAGCCGCGCCAACCGGTCGACACACTCGCCCCCACGTTCGGCGCGCGCACTGGCACACGATCCTCTCCGGTCCACGCAAGGACCTCAGCGGCGAGCCGATACCTGCATCCGATCAGCGCCGCGATTTGCGCTGGATGCCGCCTATCCCGATCAACGTACTCTCTCCGGACGCGTTGGTCGCAACGATCCGACCCGTGAAAGGTGATCAAAGTGGCCGATAACCGAACTCTGATCTCGGTACGTGCTTTTGCTTCGATGCTGAATGCCCTGGTACTTGCCCTCGCCGTGCCGGCCTACGCACAGACCCAGTCTGGCCGGGTGGTCGGCATTTCCGATGGCGACACGCTGACGCTCCGCATCGAGGGCCAACCGCAAGGTCGCGTTCGTCTCAGCGCGATTGACGCACCGGAAAAGCGCCAGGCGTTCGGTACCCGTGCCAAGGAGGCCTTGTCCGACCTGTGTTTCGGCAAGATCGCGACGGTCGAGGTGGTCGACACGGATCGCTATGGCCGCGCTGTGGCCGACGTGTGGTGCGATGGGACCTACGCGAATGAGGTTATGGTCGAGCAGGGACTCGCTTGGGTCTATCGCCGTTATGCCAACGGTCGCGTGGACCTGTATGCGGCAGAAGCCGCCGCCAGGGCCGCGGGTCGTGGCCTTTGGGCAGACCCCGCCCCAACGCCTCCTTGGGAGTTTCGCCACCCCAAGTGATCCTTGTGGGCATTCAGTCCATCCTCAATCGATAGACCGCGATCGGGAAAGCCCCTCATCGCGTGCTGACGTCACTCACGCATGCGTCCTTACAAGCGTGGTCAGCGTCCGTCGAAACTCGGCCTCGTCGTCGATCCCTGGGCGGTAGGTGACCAGATCCACCGTACCGGGGATCCCGCGCATGAAGGCCTGCATGCGTTCCTTGTCGGCGAGGTACACCGGATCATCGCGCCCCATGGTTTCCACGACGATCTGACGACCGTTGTCGAACTCCAGGATGAAATCCGGTCGACACCATGTGCCATCGGCAGACTGCAGATCGAACACGGGTTTGATGAGCGTGACCAGGGCGTTCAAGGTGTTGGGTTTGGACCAGTAGCTCAATTGATCGAGCAGGATCCGCGCTGTCAATCGCTCGAGGTTGCTGTCCACCGGGAAGAGCAGTGATTTGGAATGCACCGGATGAACGTAGGCCTGCAGGACGCGGAACTCGGACTCCCCAAGGCGTTGCCCGATCGCCGCCGCGCACCAGAATGGGCCGGCCGCATCGCGTACCGCTCCGAAGCGTTTCAGCGACCCATACACCGGTATGCGTGCGTCCGTCAGGACATCGGCAACCTTTCCTTGCCAGTGCAAGACAGCCGAGGTGCCCTCGCGCTCAATGGATTGAATCATGCCGAGGAACAAGCCTTGGGGGCGATGACCATTGAAGTCGCCAAAGTGGGCTGGAAGGGTGTGCGCCATGAAGCGGCCGAGTGCCGGCAGATAGGTGCAGCCGGCGATCGACCAGGGGACACCCGGAGCAATCGCACGCGACTCCAGCTGGCGCAGACGCTTGTAATGGTTGGCTACCGGGCTGGCCATGGGCGGCTGGCCGCGCACGCTGCGGATCTCATCGGGGCGAACGCGTGTCAGGCCGATAGCCTCCAGTGCGGTGAAGAGCACCACGGCCAATGACGGTGGGCGCGAACGGGGCTTGCTGGCCGGACCCGCGGATTCTTCGCCCTCGCCGGCGTCGCCAGCATCGCGATTGCGATCAAGGATCAGCCAGGAGTCACCAGCCGGCTGCAGAATTGAATGCCCTCCCCCGCTTGATGCCACGCCCGTGTCGGCGCTCGAATCGTTGAGGTCACGGTAGAAGGGGCACCCTCCCGCATGCGGCTTTCCGGCCAAACGAAAGATGTGCAAGACACCTTCACGCTGGCGCGGTGCCATCAATGGCGGGCCATCGGTGGAACCCGGCATGCACCGACACGCCAGCCATTGGCGCTGGTCACGCAACCTGGCCAAGGTGCGTCCCGCGAGGTGTTCGAGCTCGTCTGAGGATTCGGCAACCGATCCGAAGCACGCAATCAGCGCGGCGGTTTCCACATCCGGCAAAGCGCTGATCACCTTCGTGCGATCGTGGACATCGAGCGTCAGCACGGCCGGGCACTCGCGAGATCAGGGGTGAGAAAAAGAAGCGAGCATCCGTGCTCGAAGACGCATCCTGCTGAGGGCCAGGAGGAGAGAGTTGACCGGCCGCTCAGAGAAGGTCGCATGGTTTGAGATCGACGCAAGCCTAGAAGCTGCGCCCAAGCCAGAGAACGAAGATGCTGCCAAACGCGGCACCAAGGATGAAGAACATCAGGGACCCTCTCCGGCTTTCAGCAGGCGGCGGCCCCTTCGGAGCCGTGGGCGCATTCGAACCAAGCAGGACGGGCAGTTCGACCCTCGGTCGAATCCGTCGATGCCGGGCTGGTTGGTCGGTACTCGCTGGCAAGGTCATGGCCATCCGATATTCGCGTGCGGATCAACAGACTACAGGCTGGAATCCACGCCGAGTCGCGGTCGTGGACCGGATAACCCCGCCCAGCATGAGCAGAAGGGCTGCGCCGGCCGGCCGGGCCGAGCCCGGTTGTATGTTGTTCCGTGACAACATAAACTGATGCCATGCCCGCCAGAACGACGCCAACCCGCACCCGATCACGCCGGGAAACCGACCAGGAAGTCGCGTCCCTCATGGACGCCCATGCGGCAAGCTGGGTTCAAAGCGCGCTGCCGGTGGACGGCGGAGTGTTGATGTCCCGGGATCCGCTGACGGGGCGCGAGCGGCTTGTGTACGGCCATGGCTCACTGGCGCATGCCCTGCGCCACCAAACCCGGTCGCTGAAAACCCTTGTGGTTGCCGAAAGCGAGTTCGATCACACGGCACTGGAGCGACTCGCGATGCTGGATCAGGCGCAATCGAAGGATCTCGAGTGGTTCGCGGAGGCAGCGCACACGCTGCACGCCCTGCCCCTGTCTCTGGAGAATGTCAGCACACTTCTGGGGCTGTGGGGTCGCGCCGATGCCCAGCGGCTCGTGCGCCTGGCCAAGCGTCCCGTCGCCTTGCGCCGTGCTGCCGTCGCCGCCCATGTCACTCGGGGACATCTGCGCTACTTGAGCACGCTCGACGATGCCGCGTTCGCCACCTGGATCCGCAATGTCAAGGCCGGGTTGCCGCAGAGGCCCAAGCGCCCACGCAAGCGCCGTGAGTTGAGCATTCGCGAGCTGGTAAAGGAACTGCACACCGATGGCAAGACTGAAGTCAGCGGCTCCGCCGACATCCAACGCTACGCCGAGTGCCTGGGCGATGCGCTTGGCACTCAGGTGCGGATTCACTGGCCAGACGCCGTTGCGACACGCGCTGTAAGCCTGAAATGGTATGGTGTGGACACCTTGGTCGGTATCTTTCGCCAGCTCGCGACGGCCGGCGCTGCAGCAGGAGATCCCTCTGATCCCATTTCGACGAAGGCGCGCGAGTTGATTCTGCCTTTGCAGACCTCGGACGAACTGGAGGCGGTGTTCGGCCCCTTGGGACACGACAGGTGATGGTTTGCGGGCGTTTGCTTGCAGGCGCTATGCGCCACCCCTTGCCCAAGATGATTCAAATCTAGTCAAAGACTATTAGGGTTTCCTGCAACGCGCATGGGGCTTGGCGTGGAGGCCGATCGGCATACCCGTTCGACCGAAACTCCGTACCCGCACAACCGAAAATGCGTACCTGCCCGACCGCGACACCCTACCTGATCGCCCGTCGTGCATACCCGTTCGACCGCAACGCGCGCTGCGCTGGCCTGTCCGCAGCGCCGGCCGTGTCGCGAGGAAAGCGCCTGGAACTGCGGCAAATCGCGCACGCAGCGCAGCCGCTGCACCCATGGCACATGGACGGCGTCACCGCAGCAGGATGAGCCCGAGATGAAACGTCGGTCGAACGGGTATGGGCAAATGCGAGGGGAAACCGACCGAGCCTCGGTCGAACGGGTATGCCGGATTCGTGCCGCGCCGTCGACTTACGTCAATTCGTCCGGACGGCGTCGCCGGACGTGCACCTTGTCGTCGGAGTCGATCCAGAATGCGGACAGAAAGCCGATGTCGACCAGCGACTGAAGCGCCGCCTTGAGGAGTTGCCGGAACTTCGCTTTTTCGCCGACCGTCGATCCTGTCATCTGGCGGACGGTCTCAAGCTTGAGTGCATGCGGTTCGCGATGGCTGGAGTAGTACCGATGCAGGAATCGGGACAAGGGGCGCGACAGCGACAATCGTTCGTCCCAGTTGACCAGCGTGAATCCAACGGACTGCCAGAGGAGCAGTGTCTCCGGGGCGAGCTTGATCCGGATGGTTCGGCTGCCGGATTCGATGTGGTCAATCTCCAGGTAGCTGACCAGAGACCCCTCGGCGAAATGGAAATCGCCGCGCGACGATCCGGTGCGGGTGATGGTGATCTTGCCCCCTGAGAGGCGCCGCAGGCTGTCATAAAGATCGAGGTAGCCCTGCTTACCGCTGGACCAACGCATCGACGTCAGGAAGTCGGCCCCCGACGCTTGCCACGCATCACCCAACTTGAAGTTGCGCTGGAAGTGATAGATCTGCATCAGCACGTCTTCGTCGCGGATGCGCAGTTCCTCGCCGCTGTACAGCACGGTGGTATCCCGTGTGGCGGCAACAACAACATCCTTGAGGGTTGCCCGCGGCTCGGAGCGTCGGATGTTGAACAGGCCGGTACGAATCAGCTCATTCGGCATGCCTCGAAACGCATCGCTCCAGCTGGCCGGGAGCCGGTCAACAGCGGGGAGGGTGGCCAGCCTGGCCTGGCGGCGAGGCCGTGCGTCGACGGGCTTCGGCGCTGCCTCGGGCTTGGCGCCGATGGCGGTGGATTGCGTGATGTGGGGGGATACGGGCTTGGCGGGTCGCGCCTGGCCCGTGAGGTGGGCATGTTCCCGGGTGAGCTCAGCAAATCGCACTGCATCCCCGGCACTGGCCGCTAGAGCCAGCTCGCTCGCGATCACCTGCAACGTACGCTCTGATGAATTCGATTTTCCGCCCACCGGAAAAATCCCCATATAAGCCATAAGCGATTGATTGTTAAGGCATTTTCGGACAAGGAATTATCGAATTAAATGCCCGTTCCAGAATGTTGGTCGAACAACAGGTGACGAATTATCATATACGCGATACCATCGGCCGCCGACACCGATGGTATCCGTGGCTTGATACGCGCAGGGTACTCGGACTACAAGCGCATTGCAATGAATGGGAGTCCCGCATGGACACGCAAATTCGCATTTTGGTTGTTTGTCAAAATAAAGGAGGGGATGGCAAATCCACCCTGACGCGCCTCGTTGCAGAATTCGCATCGCGTAACCAGCTTCGCGTGCTGCTCATCGACATGGATCCGCAGTGCAATCTCTCCAAGCGATTCCTGGCCATGGAAACGCGCGGGGGACTTGGAGCCGCCATCCCCCCGGTCCATCCAGACTATGTAGAAGGTGCCGATGACTGGGATGGGCGCTCATCCATCGCCGACGCATTCACGGGGCGCATCAACAAGTACGGACTGGCCCCTTACCCCACGCCGGATGAACACATCGATATCCTGCCGGGCAGCGGCCAGGAAATGCGTGAGGCCGAATTGGTCAGACGCGAGGAGGTCCTCGAGAAAATCGTCGAGCAGTTGCGGGTCTTGTTGCATAGCCCCGACATGGCAGAGCTGTATGACCTGGTGGTAATCGATACGCCACCCGCCAAGAGCCCCCTGGTGCAAAGCGCGATCCGCGCTGCAACCCACATGGTCATTCCGACCCAGATGGCGCAGCAGTCCATCGAAGGACTGCACGAAATGATCCTCCAGTGGCGGATCGAGAATCGCAATCGGCCCGCCGCCGAACAGTTGCAATTGATCGGTGTGCTGCCCAACAAGTGTCGGCCGGTGGCAATTCAAACCGGTCTTCGTGATGCATTGGGAAAGGACAAGGCGCTCGCGCCGTTCCTGATCCCCATGAAAATTGGCGAGCGCACCGTATTTGCCGAGGCCGACCACCCGGACGCGCAACCAAAGTCCGTGTTCGACCTGCCAACCTCCGACAAGGCGCGACAGGAGGCAACGGCTGCGTGCAGCTACATCCTTCACCGAATGCAGTTTCCCGTGGAGGCCCCCGCAGTTGCCGCAGAGCCGATGACGGAATGGGTGGATCATGAGTAAGCGCAAGCTCTTCTCGAACCCCACGCAAACCCAGCGTGACATCGGCAATCTGCTCGCCGACCCCGACGAGCGACAGCCCGACATTTTCGGCTCCATCGAAAAGGTCACGCTTGCCCGGATTCAGTTGGATCCCCTGAATCCGAGAAAGCTCGGGCTCAATCCGGAGAACCCTTCCGCGATCGATCCAGCCGATCCGGACATCGAGCGAAAGAATGCGGAATTGGCCGAGCTCCAGCAGCTGGCGGAAACCATCCGGGAGCACGGACTCCTGCAGGAACCCGGCGTCTACCGGCGCGGTGAAAACTACCTCCTCGCCTGGGGCGAGCGCAGGGTTCTGGCCTGTCGGCTGCTCCAGCATGAAACGATCACGGTCAAGATCTTGCCGGAGCGCCCCCGAAGCGTGCGCGCCAAGCAGCTCATAGAAAACATGCAGCGCAGTGGCCTGTCGTTGCGCGAGCGCCTTGAAGGCATGCGTTCCCTGGCTGAGGAGGCGCGCGCCGAGGGGAAAAAGGATGTGGATGCCGACTACCTCCAGCAGATGCTTGGCCTGAAGAAGACGATGGCCTACCAGTACACGGCATTGCTGGCTGCTCCGACAGATGTGTGGGATGCCATCGTCGACGGGCATCTCACCGACGTCGGAACCGCCGCGACAATCGCCGGCGTAAAAGACCCCAGAGAACGTGCCAGTGCATTGAGCCGTCTGCTCGACCCCAACATGGAAGTCGTCGCCGCCGCGCCTGTGGCTGCCGTGGTCAGCAAACCCAAGTCGAGAGGCCGTCCGCAATCATTCGTCAGCCTCGGGAAAACCACCTCGGGTAACGTGGCGCGGCATATCGCCGAAAAACTCCTCGAGCCGAAAGAGTTTGCGGAACTGAGATCAGCCAATTGGGATGACCTGAAAGTCGCCTCGGATATCATCAAGCAGGTCATCAAGAAGATCGAACAACGCCTTACGGAGTCGAAGAAATAGTCATGCTGTCAGAAGAGGCCATCACGCCACGAAAGCGACTGACGACATTTCGCGTCGACCAGGAATTGCGCGACGCGCTCAATGACGCACTCGCTCGCGATGGCATCAGCGAACGTCGCAAGTCACATTGGTTGCGCCAAGCCATCCAGGCATTTGTCATCGCTGATCCCGGGCTCGCCACGGTCGGGGCAGGGGAGAAGCTGAAACGCTTTACGTTGGCCGAGCGCATCCTGATGGATGACGACACAAGCACCGCGATCGACGAAGCCATCCGCATCATCCGACGCTCGGACTACCGCACCGACGGTTTGCAGGCGTCGATCATTCGCGCCGCCATTCGACACGCGGCGGCCCATGGAAGCGAAAAGCCCAAGCACCATCCCTCATCGACTCGCCAAACATCCGAGTCCGGAGGCGCTCGGCGTACGCGCCTGGCGAAATCGATTGGAAAATCGGTGTGAGCCGAATGGATCGCGCTAGCGGGCGACGTCATTGTTGGACAGCTCCTTGGCCAGTGCATGCGCGAACATCGTGCAGAGCGCCTTTGCACCAATCACCCCGTTTGCGCGATGCACGCTCAACGTCAACCTGGACGATCAGCCGGTCGCTCCAGGCGAGCCCGAGATAGTCGCACAAGGCGCGACCCGCCTCGATCCAGCCGAAGGCGACGATGGCCCGGTAGCCGCGTCGATTCAGTCGCTCGATGCGCACTTTCTGTTCGGTCGAGGCACGCCCTGAGCCAGGCGCCTTCATCTCGATGAAGAAGCCGTGGCAGCCATTCATCGGCACCATGATTTCGATGTCGGGGACCCCTTTTCGCGCCCCCGACGCACGCAGTCGCCCCGCCGTTCGAGGAGAGCGCAGCCCTCCATTGGCGGACGCCCAGATATCGCGAAGATCATCCACCCGATGCGGGTATTCGATGGCCAGAAGATCGAGCATGAGGAAGAAAGATACTTGTTCGTCGTACTCAGGTTGTTGTCGGCACAACGTGCTCCTTCTGGATTCTCCGCGCGAACCGGATTCCATACGCGCCCGGAAGTCGGCCGCCGACATGCGTTCGGTGACATCCGTCGAACTCATGTGCCCGGCATCCACGGTCGCGGACCCCAGGCGTCGCGCATTGCCACGCAGTTCGTGGGGTCCAGAACATGCTTGGCGCGCGTCGCAGCGACATAGAGCAGGTTCGCGTCCTCCGGCGTCCACCCGGTATCCTCGTCGCTACCCTGCGCCGGGGGATAGCGGAAGTCATCGGCCAGCTTGACCGAGTCAAATTCGCAACCCTTGGCCTTGTGGGCGGTCGAGAACAAGCCTTTGCACGTTGCTTGATCCGTTTCGTTGCCACGGACGGACTCAAGGATGCGTATCAGGGTGACGGTCCCGTACTCGCTCACCAGGGAAACCAGCACGCTCAAATGACGGTAGGCCTCCTCCTTTGCTGCATCGACAACCTCGCCCCAATGGGCAAATTCCGCCAGGTCAGGCACCGGCGTGCGCCGACCTTCCATCAAGGTTTGCGCACCCTGAACCAGGCGAATCAGATCATCCACTCCACCGACCACGCCATAACGGCCCGGGCGATCCGCCACTGCCTGTACCAGTTCGCCAATGAGGACGCTGTTGGTGCGTGCCAGCACCACTCGGGGCGTATCCACCGGCTCGATGCGCGAAGGGATCGAGTCAAGGCCACGAAGTCGGGCATCGACGTTCAAGTGGTTGGCCAGCACCGCATTGGCCACATCGGCCACAGCCTGGCCGAAGCGAAAGCTCTGGCACAAGGCGGCCGTGTGCGTTGTGGCTACCGAATCCATGGCATTGATCGCACCGCGCCACGAATAGATCTGCTGATAGGTGTCGCCAACGATCACGATTTGCGCCTGCTGCCGGCTGATGACATCCAGCATCAGTTCCGAGGTGTCTTGTGCCTCATCCAGCAGGATGGTCGAGTAGGGCAGGACCGGATCGGTGAGCGCCCACTTTTTCAGATAGACATCATGCGTGATGGGCATCGTGCTGCGCAGGTCCATCATCTGATCCCACACAATGCGCGCATGGGCGGTGAGCGCCATCGCATAGTCACCCGCAGCCTTTGCCGTACTTGAGCGCCGGCGCGCACTGGGGGCGGCATGCCGGATCGTGATCGTCTTGTCGGCAGACTGGCAGAAACGATTGATCGTCTCGATCACACCAAACGCGCCGGTCTTGGCATCAGCATGGGGTGCGAACGTGTGATCCATCAAGCCAAACCGGTGGATCAAATCGGTCGCGGTCACACGCCCGGCAAGTCGGCCGGCCCGACCGTAGGCGCTTCCCGCGTGGGCAAAGGCAAGGCTGTGGT
This sequence comes from Lysobacterales bacterium 63-13, assembly GCA_001899855.1. GTDB lineage: Bacteria > Pseudomonadota > Gammaproteobacteria > Xanthomonadales > Rhodanobacteraceae > Dokdonella. The sequence goes on along the minus strand of MKWR01000013.1, from coordinate 44,236 downwards.
TGGTGGACACCTTGACCCGATCGGTCGGAAAACGCGTTTTTGCCTCCTGGACTATCGCCTTGCCAAACGAGGTATAGAGCATCCGCCCGCCACGCGGCGAACCCTTCTGTGCGAGGTAGCACAAAGTCGTGGTCTTGCCGGTGCCGGCGAGCGCATTGATCTTGAGCGATTCACCCGTCACGAAGTAGCGGGCGCACTCGGCTTGTTCCGGGGTGACTTTGATGGCCATGAATTGATTCTGCGGTCTCGGGCTACTGACGCAAGGGATCTGCGCATCGTGCCAATGCACAAACGCGCAAAGGCATCATCCGGTACACGGCTGCTCAGCAAGATAGTGCTCATCAGCAATCGCAACGGCGTCATCCCACGCGACGTCATTGCGATCGCACCAATGGCGCATGTCGGCAAGCAAGGACGCCAGAGCGTGCGTGTCGAAGAACTGATCGGGTTGCTCGCCCATGCTCACCTGATGGGCTTCAAGGACAACCTGGACACGCGCCGCGCGTTGTTCGTTGGTGAAATCCTCGGGCTCCGGCGTGCCATCCTGAACAGGTACGGGATCGCCGGAATGGATTGGGGTGTGCATGTGCGGGCCTCCTGATGTGCCACCAAGATGCCATGGATGCGCAATGACGCAATGCCCCTACAAAGGAGTCGCCAGCGCCCAATCCTCGACAGCACGCGGCATCGAGAATCCTTCCGCATCCAGGAAGCGTCCCGCACCACCGCGCAGATAATCCAACACCTTGTCCACCACCAGCCATCGACGCCCGAGCAGTTCCGCTGCACGCCCGGTCGTGCCGCGACCTCCGAACGGATCGACGACGAGTTCGCCTTTCTGCGTGAGGAGCTGGATGAAGAAAGACGCCAGACTCAACGGGTACATTGCGCCATGTACCGCCAGACCATGTTCGCGCGCATAGCGACGATAGGCATCGGCATCCGGGCACCGGTGGCCCAAGGACAACACGTTGCGCGCCAGGCGACCGGCTGTGGGTGCGCCGAAGTCCCCGGGTGCGATGCGATGGGCCCCGTCGCCGAAGCGGCCCGAACGATTCTCCCCGCCCTTTGCGATCAGCTTGAGCTGGCGCGGTGAATGTGGCTGGAGTACGCGCCGGTTGTCCGACCGCAGCGCAGCCGGGTTGTTGGTGAACCAGAGAACATCCTCATAGGTGGAACACAATTGAACCCGATTAACGCACGCCCACCGTGTGGGGCCAGGCAGGCTGGATGGGTTGTACCAAACTACCCGGTCAACTAGGGACAATGAAAATCGGTTACAGAGCGCCAGGATCAGTCGTTCCCGATAGAGTGAGCGGCTGGGCAATCCGGGCGTGTAGACCGACCCGACATTGATGCAGATGCTGCCGCCGTCGACCAGGTTGCGCAGGATCGGTTCCAGCGCCGTCGAGATGAAGTCCACATATTCCGATTCATTGGCCGTTGCGTTGCCATACGCGCGCGCCTTTGCCAGCGGATAGGGAGGGCTGAAAAGACTGGCTGCGATGTCCTCCTGCAAATTCAGAAGAACATCACGGCAATCACCCCAAATGGCGATGCCCAGTCGGGTCGAGAAGGCGACCAGACGCGTGCCGGGTGCCGCTTCGGAAAGGCCAGCCTTGTTCGTTTCAGCCAAGCGCCAGATGCCCCGCGCATCGGCCACCCGTTGCAGCAGCCCGAGCGAGCGCAAGGACTGCTGGTGCCATCGGATGGCGCGCTTGACCGTTGAGCGCGGCGTACCGGACGAGCCGACAGGCTGGCGCGCGTGCAAGACGGAATCTGGGATACCCAGTCGTTGCGCAACGCCCGCATACAGAGCCTCGTTGCTCAGTTCACCGGACGCTGCGGCTTCGTACACCTTCGCAACGTCGCCCAGCGAAATTGAGGGTGCTGCGTCATCGTGTTTCATCCAATCACCCCTTGGTGCCCGCATCGGGCAGCTCAGTCCACACCCAGGCGAGCACCCACCCAGAGCGAGCCTTCTCATCGCCAACACTTGCGATCGTGACGTCATCAATCTCGATTTCGTAGTCGGACGCTTCTCGCGCGTGCGCGATCAGTTCCTTCTCATAGTCCGTGTTGGATTCCGCATACACCGACATGAACTTGCTGAACGTCAGCCCGGCCGCAATGAGCCGGCGCAGTTCCTCGTGCTTTTCGATCTCAGTTTGACTCATGCACAGTTCCTAGTAGTGAAGATGGATACGAGGTCGGCCTTGATGTGAATGGGCTCATTCAGGAATCCGCCGCCAAGGCCAGCCGAAGACATGTATCCGGTATCTCGACGTCCTTGCCGAACACCGAGGCTACATAGCAACGCATGGCAGCAATGAGCGGGCTCGGTCCCACGTAATCATCAACGCCCTGCCGAAACATCAGCCCTGCGGACCACGAGGCCATGTCCTCGCACGGTGTCAGCTGGATGGATTCCCGCTCGATAAGCGGCCCAGCCCAGCTCCAAATCGTTGAATACGACGCGAACGGGACACCGCCACTCAGAAGCCTTTCCCGCAAGTAGGGCACGACGTAATCCCCTGCTCGATCTTGCTGGGTCAGTTCAGCGGCAGAGACTGCCCAATCGAGCGGATCGCCGATCAGGTCAGCGGTCTTGAGGGTCACCGATGCGCCGATCTGCGGGGGCTGAGTCTTGATCCAGCGATCATGGTGAGCAAGTTGCTCCGACAGCAGCTCCAGTGCCTTCACGCGGTTGCCGTGCTGGCTGCGCTCGACAATTGAGGTTGCGACCAGGCCGGTGGGGACGTGGGTCGCCTTGATCCCCTTCGGCATCCCAAGGCGCATCCCTGATCGTGGTGCCTCTGGCCATGACTCGATAAGAAGGTCCTTCGGGTTCATGTGCATCAAATGGGTCCTCTTCAATTGAGCAGCGGTCACGCCATCGAGGTGGCAACAAGGCGCTGCGTCGCGACAGCCTCGACGCGGGTCGACGGGGCAGGGGACGACAAGGCCGCCAGACGGACCCGCAGATCGGAACAGGACGTCAGCGCCGCCCGGACCTTCGGATCGGTTGCCGGGCCGCCCAGGTTGGGACGCATGCCTTCCAGAAGCGCTGCGGCCCGGCCAGCATCGATCGGCATCCGGTCGACCAAGGCGTCGATCTTCATCGCGGTCAGGGACAAATCGTCCACGTCAGCCCGATCCATGCCGAATGAGGCGGTCCATGCGCAAAGGTTGACTTCACTGATGGCCGCCAGCGACGCCAGAACACGGGGGCGCGAGCGCACACGCTCCGCCTCGCTCAGCGGCTTGAGCAACGCAGCGGCAATGGTTCCAATCTCCTCGCTGGTGTAGCGCCAGACCTTGCGCGCACCGCGAACGATGTCGCCACGATCAAGCAATGCCCGCATGAGGGAGCGCGAGAGGTCGCATTCAATCAAGTCGCTGCCGATACGGTGGATGCGAACGCGCCCGTCGTGGACATCAGCCAAGGCGGGGATCCAGGAGACAGTTCCGTCTTTGGCGACGGAGCGAAGCGAAACAAGATTGTCCAGCGCGGTTCCCAGCATGACGAGTGTTCCAGAGCGAGCACGCTTCTGGTGTACACCTCAATGGCAACCAGGCAAGACGGAACACGAAGCTAGTTGAGGAGGCGCAGCCGGAACGCCTGCTGGATCGCCTGGAGTCGACCACGGACACCGAACTTTCGCGCCGCATTTGCGATGTGGTAATTCACAGTCGATTCGGCAATGCCAAGAATCATGGCAATCTCCGCGCTCGTCTTCCCCTGTGAAGACCAGTTCAAGCACTCCAGTTCACGCGGCACAAGCACAGGCGTCTGGGGAGTGAAGACTTCGTTGCCGAGGACGCGTTGGATCGCCTGCTGGAAATACAGCGCAAACACCATTGCGTACGGCTCTTGCTTGTACCGGACGCGCGGGTCCACCACATGGGTGTTGCTGACTGCAAAAACACACTGCGCATGGTGATCGTCTTTGATAATCGGTACCGTCATGCCGCTGCGAAGGCCCATTTCCCAGAGCTCGCGGGCCAATCGGTTATGGGTCACCGTCAACAGTGACGGCAGCCCTGCGCGTGATTGCAAATCCCAGACGACCGGAGCTCGGCGTTTGTCAGCGGCAGTCAGCAAGGGATCGGAAAACGTCTCGCCGGTGGTTGCTGATTTGATCCAGGCGGGGGGGAAGGTGCCCAGCAATCGAGGTTGCGCCGGTGCGCCGATTCCGTAGATCCAGTGGTCAAACCCATTGGCCTTCGCCCAATAGCTTCCTGCTTTCACCAAGTCGTCGGCACTCAGTGCTTTGCGCACCAGATTGATCGCCTCGACGTTGGCGTCCAATGTTTGTGCAGTTACAACCATGATGATTCCCGTTTCATCCTGAATGTCCTTGAGAGCCCTCGCGATGAGTGGTGCGAATGCAAGGATCAAGCCACAGGCATTGTAGCGCCTGATGGGGCTGGGTCAGTGGTGAGGCGAGGATGCGACTTGGCTGATGATGGAACGAATGTGACGCGTATTGGCAAATGAGCGCACCGGGTTATGCGCGCTGCCGCTCCTGTTCCGGAAGCCACTCGCTGAGGAAACGATTGAGTCCGGCGGCGACATTCGTCTGAATCAGGATCTCCACTTTCTTCGCATAGAAGACCACCGCCACATCCGGGGTGATGGGGAGACGCGCACGCGACTCGATGCCGGGACCGGAATAGGTGAACGCGGATTCAAGGATCGAACGGGCGTCTTCAAGGTAGCCAGGCCGTTCCAGCCACTGCACCAGCACCGATACAAGGCTGTCGATGGCGCCGATGATTCCCCGACCGTCCCCGTAGTCATAGGTGAGGCCGCCGCCGAAGCGGCGCTTTTCCGAGGTCACACGTTTCGTCAGCACGGTGTACTGCCCACGGGTCACAAGCGCTTGGTGCCGCAGGGAGAGGCCAGAAAACACGGCGTGCGCCAGCGCTGCAGCTTCGATCGCCGACACGCGCTCAGCGGGATAGTCCGCTGCAATGGCGCGATAGACCGCAATGGGCGAGAAGGTGCGAGCGCGTGAAATATGAGCCATGTCATCGATGTCGCGACGGCCTCGGTAGCGATCAATCGTTGTGCTCACTGAGGAATCACAGAAGCGCTGGAGATAAGGGGCTGTGTCGATCGTGAGACGCCCATTGTTGGACAGCACATCTGCTGCCAAACGGCAACACTCGGAAAAGACCTCCTCCACGGCGTCAGCGGCACTGATGGGGAATTGTCGGACATGCTTGATGGAAGCGGGCAGCGCGCTGAGATCCAGCTCAATGCATGACTCAAGGCGGTTCAACCAGAGCTGCCAGTGGCTCTCGAGGCGCTGGATGGATGCGGGAACGGAAGCGGGAACGGAAGCGGTCATGGCGATGAGTCCTCAAGCAGGGGGTCACCGATACCTTCGCACGTGATGAGACGGACGCAAGGCACCGTCCGGGAGAAGTGCGCAGGTCGAGCACCGACACAGGACGAACTGAGAGAGAGTCGATGCCCGACTGCATGATTTCGACTGTTGCCAGGCCCGGAAAACGCCGCCAAGATGAATCGGGATGTGGGCCGGTGGAGCATCAAATGGAAACGGACATGGATACCCTGCGCGAAGTTTTGCGCGATCGCGAATATACTCAATTACTTCTATACATGGTTTTCAACGAGGAAGCATACTGGCCGTTCACCATATTTCAGGAAGGGGAAGGATTTGCAGTAGATCCCCTGCTGGCCGCCATGGGCAACCCCGAAATCTGGCGGCTATTTCTGCGCTATCGAATCGAGCGGAATGTCCCGCTTCGGGATCTCCCTGGCTTCATCTCTGCCTCCCTACGCTACGAGAAACCGCTTGATCAGCTTCTGCTTGATACGGGTCACGTTGCAGCCCTCGATATCCTCTCGGGCCATGTCCCCGACAACCCCGTCACCCAATCGATGGCGCGCAGTCGAGCCAGGTCGGCAGAGCGCCAGATCAGGGAAGAAGGGCAAGCGACCGTTCCAGCGCCCGCCACCACCGAGAGCGCGGCGGTCGAAGTCGAGGTCGAGTCAGCCACATTGGCGAGTGCGCCGGCGCAGCAGGTCGATGTGTCGGGGTATCCCGCCCCGGCTCCAGCAGAACCACAACCCATCGTTGCCACAGTACCGCCTCCACCGGCCGCACCGCCCGAATCCCCCACGTTGTTCCGCGCGGAGCGCAGCACAGTTCAAGGTCGCATCGCGAAGCGCATCATCCAGGCGTCCAGCCAGTTGGGTCAGTCCGGCAAGGAAGATCCCGACGCCCTGATCGCGAAGGCTCGCCACGTCATCCTCGACTGGATCACCTCAAAAAAGGTCGACTTGCCCGAGCAGGCGCTGGAAGGCAAGGCGTTCGAGATCGACCTTGCGGATGCACGCCATCCCGTGAGCGTCGAAGTCGGGACGGGATGCTGGGTGATGCGGTTCGACACGCATGCGGATGACCCACCGCGCCGGGTGTGGCGCGTCGAAATTGTCCTCTCGGAGATCGAGGAGCGCGCCTGGATTGGCATCAGCCTCACCGTCATTGATCCAGCCGGTGTTGACGATGTTCGGCATCTCTCAATACCCGTATTCATCCGGACCCTGGCGCATGACCTGGGCCTTTGGGACGGGCCACATCCGCTGTGGACTGCACCCATCGAAGCCGACACCGAAGCGCAGCTCGACGATCTGATCACGCTCCTGGAGTCGCCCCGGCGCAGCCGGCCATTGGTGGTGGTCGCCTGCCACGACGACGGCACCCATTCCATCGAGCCGAGCACGCTGGCCACCGCACTGGCGGGCATGGCGCATGTCGCCAGCGTAGATTGCGAAGCAAGCTGGGCACTCACGCGACGATATGGAAAGCCGCTTTCGGTCTATAGCGGCGCGGTACGCATTTACCGATCGGGATTCAATCCCGACACCGACTCACAGACACGGCATCCCCTGTTCCTGGCGGAGCGCTGGTACGGAAAGACGCAGAGCCTGCGGGACCGAGTCAAGGAACTGGTTCTGGAGGATTCCATCCGCTCGGGTTCGGACAGTGATGCCGTGCCCAGCTATAGCGTCGTTCGCCAATGGATCGCCGAAGCCAGGATCAAGGAAGCTCGACGCAGCGCGAATACGTCTGCCGACAAGCTCCTCCAACTGGCGGATGAAATTGAGCGTCTGAACGTGAAGGTAAGGGACACGGACGATCTGATGACCATGGCTATTCAGGAGAAAAACAGCGCGCTCGAACGCGCCGAAGAGCGGGAAGAGATTGCCCGGCAACTGCGTCAGCGTGTCGCATGGCTTGAAGCACGCGTTACCAACCTGGAGTCCCAACTCGCGGGGCAAGCAGCACTTCAGGAATCGGACTTCCCCGACACCTGGGAAGGTCTTGACCTGTGGGTCGAGCAACGACTGGGCGGGCGCGTCCGGCTCCTGCCACAAGCATTGAAGGCGGCGCGCAATTCCGTCTACAAGGACATTCCTTTTGTCTGCCGTGTCTTGAAGATGCTGGGCGATGAGTACCAGCCCATGCGCGTGCACGGCGGGACAGAGCACGTGGAGCGATGCGAGGCGTTGACGAGCACGCTGCGTGTGGAGATTTCCCACGTTGGTGAGGCGGCCCGCATGCACCGCACGAAGGGCAACTACCAGGTGAGCTGGAACGGCAAGCGCGTCACCCTCGACATGCACGTTTCAGGTTCGAGCAGTCGGCGCCAGGAGTCGGGGTTCCGCCTGTATTTCCACTATGATGAGGATGAACAAATCGTGGTCGTGGGGCATTTGCCAACACATCTTCCGAACACGCTGAGTTGAGTGACACGCGCCAATCGCAATGAACGCCGATCAAGCCGCTTCGGCGGCCGGTGCCCACTCGCCAAGGAACGCATTGAGGGCCATGCCAGCCTTGCGCGAAAGCAGCACTTCCACCTTGTTCTTGTAGAGGACCAAGGTCATGTCTTCCGTCAATTCGATCCGTTCGCGCGATGAATGCCCAGAGTTGAGAAGCGACGAGATCGGCATGCGCAGTTCATCAAGATCACCATCGAAGTCGAGAAGGCCCACGAGGACGCGCGCAAGGGCGCTCACATCGCGCTGCAAGCCATCGGCCCAATGGTGGCTGTATCCGAAGGTGCCATTCGTCGAGCTGTTCGGATAAGCGTTCAGCGACAGGACGATACGTCCGGCACGCTGGATGACCGCCGTCGCGCCATTCAATCCGAAGCGTTGCTGAACGTGGTGCGCCAGCGCCGCGGACTCGGATGCGCGAACGATATGCACCGGGTGATCCTCGGCTACGGCGCGGTACACCGCAACCGGGCTGAATTTCCGCGCCCAAGCGAGCGGGTCCATGGAAACATGGCGCGGAATCGCATGCCCCGTGAGGGCGAATCGCTCCATGTAGGTCTTGACCGGGACGGACAGTGCGCCGGTGATCGAGAGGCACTCGGCAGCCACCTCGAAGGCGGCACGGAAGCCAACGACCCCCGCTGGCCTGAGTCAAACCGGAGCGCCCGTTGGGCCAGCCATCCCCGGCGATGCCCGACAGCGAGGCGGCCGTCCAGCGGCAAGAAGCCCGCCGTCTCACTCCATGAGTCGTTCGCAATCCACACTTGCGTCATGAGCATTCCCCAATAGCATCGCGTCCATGCCCGAAACCCACACCCTCGAACGCGCGTACCGCGTTCGTCTGCGCCCCAAGCCAGAGCAAGTGCGGATGCTCTCGCGCCTGTTCGGCGCCCGGCGCTTCGTGTGGAACTGGGCGCACCGGCGCAAGGACGAAGCGTGGCGGACCGATGGCACGAAACTGTCGGGCGTTGATCTCTCGCGGGAATTCACGCAACTGCGTCAAGCGCCGGAGACGGCATGGCTGTCATCGCTGCCCCGCGAGCCATTCAATCAAACCCTCCGCGATTTCGACACGGCGTGGCGCAACTTCTTCGCCGGTCGGGCGAAGCGACCCAGGCGCAAGAAATTCGGTACGGTCATGAGCGCCCGCTTCACGCTCGATCAGCGCCGCCCCGGCCTGGTCGACATCGAGTCCGGATCGGTGCAGCTCGACGGCATCGGCCGAATCCGGTTCCGGGTCACCGAACCGATGCCGGGTCGCTTGCGTTCGGTCACCGTGCGCCGGGATTCGGCCGGTCGCTGGTTTGCGACGTTCACCGCCGATGGGGTTGCCATTCCGGAATCGGTCCTCGTCGCCCGATCAGCCATCGGCATCGACCTGGGCTTGAAGGAAACGGCAGCATTGAGCACTGGCGAGATCATCCGCGCCCCGAAGCACCTGGCCGCGAAGCTGTCCCGGTTGCGCCGGTACCAGCGGAGTTACGCGCGCCAGCGCGACGCCGCCCTGCTCCGGATCGGCCTCGATTCAAAGAAGGCCATCCCCAAAGGCACCCGCATCACGCCGTCGAACCGCATGCGCCGGCAGAAGCACCGCATCGGCCGACTGCACGCGCAGATCGCCGATGCGCGCCGCGATCACCAGCACCGACTCACGCACCGGGCCGTGGCGCTGGCCAACGTCGTGTGCATCGAGGACCTCAACATCAAGGGCATGACCCGCTCGATGGGCCGCCGTGCCTTTCGTCGGTCGGTCACCGATGCGGGTCTCGGCGAGATTCGTCGGCAACTGACCTACAAGGCCCAGTGGACCGGGCGGACGTTGAGCGTCGTGGATCGGTTCTTCCCGAGCAGCAAGACGTGCTCGGAATGCGGAGCGATCAACGCCGGCTTGAAACTCGCCGACCGACGCTGGACGTGCGTGAGTTGCGGCACGGATCACGACCGAGATTGGAACGCTGCCATCAACATCGAGCGAGAAGGCCTGCGCCTTCTCGCAGTAACCGGCCCGGAAGGGCGTACCCGAAGGAGTCGGGGAACTGACGCGCAGGGAGAGGATTCGTGCGCCATCGACACTTCACCGTCGGTGGGACAGCCGACCTCGTTGAACTGCGAACTGGCCTATCGCGCGGCGCCGCCGCGCCCCACCCGAACGCGCCGGAATGGACCGGCGCGGAGGGTGGAGGGGTGAGACTCCGAGATTGACAAGGGCAGGTGATCGCGCAATAGTGTCTTTGCCTGCTCCTTTGATGGCCGCCCCCCGGAGCGATTCCCGGCCTGAAACACCCCTATTGGCAGCGATCGCTGCCGGTGTCCGCATCACCCAGGTGATGTCACCGCACTTCATCCCGCAGCTCTCCTTCCGGTCTTCTGTCGTTCAGTCGTTTGTCTGCTGCGCGTTCTTCACGCCTAGCGGAGAGACGGCTGATTCATAGCCGCAGTGCATTATGCCAACTGGCATATAGGCCATCGCATCCTATCTTGCGATCTGGAAAACCCCTCTTTGGGAGCAAGTCTCCCCCCAGGGGATTCTTCTCTTCGAATTAGGGTTATCCACCCTTTCGATTGAGGAGAAAACTATGTTGAGCACTATCGTGGGAAGCATAATCGTGGGGTTGTTCGCCATGTCTTTGCTTACCCTGAAGAAGTCCGCAGCACTACCCCCGGTCCCCAAAGTTGAGGCACTTCCGAAAATCGATTTCCCCATGGAGGAGGCGACTCCGCCAGCGATGTTGGAAGCCGATATGCCCCCAGCCATGCTGGAGGCCGGAAGCGAATCTGTTTGGCCCGGTAGTTTCAGTGACGCTCCATCCTCGTGTTTCGAGCGGAGGGTCACATCAACGGGGCACTCGTGGTTTCGACCGATCCTGGAACCCAGTGAGATAACCACCACGATCGTACCGGTACACCATGCGGTGGCCGCGACGTCGTTCCAAATGAAGGTGGTGGACACCATGCTGGCGTTGTGTGGCGTCCATGTGGGCTACGGTCCACTTGGTCGCGTCATTCTCAAGCAGCAGCGTGCCGTTCGGTCTGCACCTGCACAAGCCGTGCGTATGCCCAAGCGTGCGCTCAAAGCCATTCAATTACTGAGGAGCCCCTCATGAATCCCAACATGAACCCTGCACCTGTGTCTTCGTGGTACAGCTTGCTGGAAGGCGTGGTCTGCTTGACCAAGCCTGCCACGATCCAGGACCGTGAGACGGTCCTTGCAAAATTGGTTGACCTTTGCAGTGACCCGGCCATTGCGGCACGGGTCGTTGCGGCAGCATCACGGAAAGCATCGGCCATCCTGGCCATTGCTCCGGAGTTGTACTGGGCCGCTCAGCTCACGCTTCTTGGCGGCGGCAAGACGGTTCATTGATCCGAACAAGGCGACCCCTTCCGGGGGGTCGCCTTGGTTTTCACCGCGGCAAGATCCACGCAGGTCACATAGAGGGTTTGCGCCTGGCCCGCCAGGGCGAGTCAGGCGCAAACCATTCTAGTGACGGACACCCTGGGCGTGCAGTGCCTCGGCCTCGCGCAACAACTCCGCCATGAGTTCTTGGGCGATCCCAGCCATGTCGTGCAGGGGGGGATCCGTATTCAGCTCCCTGATGCAATCGCGAAGCTGGTCCAACGTCATGATCGACGTCTGCGGCGCCAGGTAGCCACACAGTGTGGTGAGCATCCGGTACTCACTCTGGTCCAGATGGATGCGTAAATCCTTCAACAGCTGCATGGGAGTGCCTTGAGCGCTACCGATAGTGGTGACGCCCGTAGCGTCGCACACTTTGAGACCCGCGCAAGAGGTGCGTCGCTCCCCGACAAGTTCATTGCCAACGGCAATGCCTCATCCAGGAGGTACCTGGAATTCACTTCCCTTGAGGGCCTTGTCCTCACGGGCGATCGGCTCTCGAACGCTTCGGAGAGAGCCATGATTGATAAAGACGAGCTGCGCTCATTTCTTGGATTTCTGGACACGGCAAGTGACCGTGAGCTTCAAGAACGAGACACGCTATACAAAGAGGCCATTGGCCTCCTCGCCAGTGGAGATGCCCGCCGCGACTATCAGTTCCTTCAACGCAAGTTGAACGAGGAGCGCATAGCCCGGCTCAATCTTCGCTGGCTTCACGAGCGGCGCAAAGCCCATCAGGGCTGACCACACGCAAATCAGCACGACGAGCCAAGCGATCTACTGCGGCTCGAAGTTCCTGATTCGTACCCACACTTCCGATGCGCACGAATTCGCGCTCAAACGCGTTTCGGTCGCAATCAATGAGGATGAGGGGTGGTTTCGACGTCATGCGTTGAAGCGTACCGCATTTGTTGCTTTCAGCAAGCCCACCTGGGGATGCATATCCCCAATGGGGGTGCGTTCTTGGGATGGGCGAGGCCCCAAACATCAGGGGTCAACCCAAACCCCACGCGTGGTCGTTCCAGTAGCCCCGTGTGGGCAAAAAACCAAGAGGAGAATGTGTCATGGGAAAGAAACCGACGTTGAAACTCCCGCCCGTCGTGGCGGAGCTTCAGCCCGCATCCCTGGATATCTGGGATAAAAAATATCGCCTGGTCAGTAAGCAGGGCGAACCGGTCGACCACAGTGTCGAGGACACCTTCAGTCGCGTGGCGCACGCATTGGCGGACGTCGAGCAACCGGAAGTTCGCGGCTACTGGGCCAAGCAGTTTGCTTGGGCCTTGCACAATGGCGCCATGCCGGCTGGACGCATTCTGTCCAATGCCGGAGCCGGCGAGCACAAGCCGGCGACCAGCACCATCAACTGCACCGTGTCCGGGACCATCCATGATTCAATGGACGCGATCTTGACCTCGGTCAGGGAGGCTGGCCTGACGCTGAAGGGTGGATCAGGTATCGGATACGAGTTCTCGACTTTGCGCCCGCGGGGGGCGTTTGTGGCCGGCGCTGGCGCATCCACCTCCGGACCGCTCACGTTCATGGATATCTTCGACAAGATGTGCGCGACCGTTGCGAGTGCGGGCGGTCGTCGTGGTGCGCAAATGGGCACCTTCGATATCGCACACCCCGACGTCGAGGATTTCATTGGTGCGAAACGCGAGGATGGTCGGCTTCGCCAGTTCAATTTGTCGTTGTTGATCAACGATGCATTCTTGTCCGCGGTTCGCAACAACGAGGACTGGTCGCTGGTCTTTCCGGTCATGCAGTGCGAGTTGACTGAGCTGGATCTCAACGATCCGGAGCAGGTTCTCTGGCGCGAGTGGCCAATCCATGAAGGATACCAGGTGGACGCAGAGGGATTGGTGGCATGCCGGGTCTACAAGCGGATCAAAGCCCGCAAATTGTGGAATCGAATCATGGCCTCCAATTATGACTTTGCCGAGCCTGGGTTCATCCTCATTGATCGAGGCAATGAGCTCAACAACAACTGGTGGTGCGAGAATTTGAGGGCATCCAATCCGTGCGGCGAGCAACTCCTGCCGCCATATGGAGCCTGCAATCTGGGGTCAATCAATCTGACTCGCTTCGTACGGGATCCGTTCACCGAACATGCCACGTTCGACTGGGCGAGTTACCGCAATGTTGTATCCGTGTTCACACGGATGCTCGACAACGTCGTGGAAATCAACGGACTGGCTTTGGAACGCCAGCGCGACGAGATCCTCGCCAAGCGTCGTCATGGCATGGGGTTTCTGGGCCTCGGCTCGACCATGGTCATGATGGGTTTGCACTACGGGTCCCCGGCCTCGTGCGAGTTTGCCGAAGAAGTAACAAAGCAACTTGCTCTGGAAGGGTGGCGCACGGCACTGACATTGGCGAAGGAAAAGGGCGCAGCTCCGATCCTCAACCAGTCCGTGTGCGTGACAGGTGAAATGTTGCGCAAGCGCCCGGAAATGGTGGCGGACGGCATCAAGGCAGGGGATGTGATTCCTGCTCGGGTGTTGCATGCAACCTACAGTCGCTACATGCAACGGATCGCAACACTGGATCCGGATCTTGTCGCTGCATTGGCGGAAACGGGTGCCCGCTTCACGCACCATTCCTCCGTGGCACCCACAGGTACGATTGCCCTGTCCCTGGGTAATAACGCAAGCAACGGCATCGAGCCGTCGTTTGCCCATCGCTACTCACGCAATGTGATCCGCGAAGGAAAGAAGTCGAAAGAAAGCGTCGAAGTCCTCAGCTACGAATTGCTGGCCTATCGAGCATTGGTGAATCCGGATGCCAGTCCGGATGCGGTATCGGGCGAGAACTGCCTGCCGGATTATTTCGTCAGCGCAGACAGCATCACGCCCCAGTGTCACATCGATGTTCAAGCCGCAGCGCAAAAGTGGATCGACAGCTCCATTTCCAAGACGGTCAACGTGCCAACTGACATCCCGTTCGAGAATTTCCAGGGCATCTATCGGTATGCCGCTGAATCGGGATTGAAGGGCTGCACAACCTTCCGTTTCAACCCTGCAGCCTTCTCAGGCGTGCTCGTTCGCGAGCAGGACCTGGCCAGCACCGAGTACGTCTTCACCCTTGAAGACGGATCCGAGGTCAGGGCCAAGGGCAATGAGCAGATCGAGTACGACGGCGAGATGCATTCCGCCGCCAATCTGTTCGATGCTCTGAAAGAAGGCTACTACGGTAAATTGTAGACCGTATTAGCTTAGTTACGTTTGTATATTCAACAGGTTAGTCTGTTTGTCTGCCTGCCTTGATGTCTGACGCAGCGGGGAGCACCCATTCGGGGTGCTCCCCAAGGAGATACTATGTCAATTGCAATAAACAAGAAGATCACTGGCTTTGCCATCGCAAACGGCGAGCGTCCCGGCGCGATGCCACAATCCGGTGATCTGGTTGCCAGCGCCCAGAGCGACCCCGACCGCCGTCTGGTCTTGAAGAAAGCCGTGGCGGTTGCAGTCGGAAGCGCTCGATGGCCCAGGCGCCCGCACATGCCGGCAGGGAATGAGGCATGGACGTTCAAGGTTCAATCTCCAGCCAATCCGGGCTTCTATGTCACGGTAGGCCACTACAGCAACGGGCACCACCATCCGTTCGAGGTCTTCGCCAATGGCGATGTGCCGCGGGGAATTGGTCCTTTGCCGTGGTTGCTTTCCCGGGTCATGCGGTCAACCGACCGCCATTGGCTGTTGAAGAACCTTCGCACCCTGGCCAAGGTCACTTCCGATCCCTACGACATCACGATGCCGGATGGCCGCGTGGTACACGTGGGAGGCGATGTGGCCGCCCTGGCTGCGATCGTGCAGTTCCGGTGTAAGGCACTGGGCTACTTCGATGATATGGACGAAAAGAGTCCCATGCTCGACGCGATGATGGCACCCAAGGAACCCAAGACCGATGCCAACGGATGTGCCACGTTTTCGTGGGACATCAAGAGCGCCACAACGGCCGATGATGGCCTGATGACGATCAAGGAAGGCATTACGACGGAAGGCACGCGTGTTCCGATTTCCATTTGGTTGTCTGGTTCGATCGAAAAGGACTGGGATGGGTTGTCGAAGTTGCTATCGCTGCAAATGCAGGTGTCTGACCTTGACCTGATCGCAACGACGCTGCAGGAGCTGGAACAGTTCCATGAGCGCAACGGCGAGTACGGCTTTGCCGATGATCCTGGGACTTCAAAGCAGCGCTACTTTCCTTCGACTATTGCCTATATTGCGACCTTGCTGAGATCTCGGTACCAGAGTCTCGGCTTGTTCGATGCCACTGGCATGCCTACCAACCAATTGGGCTTGTTCTTCCGCGAAGATCCTGGGGTGTCGGCAACGGTACACCAGATCGACAAGGCGAGGTCCACGGCAACCAATCCGACGGGCTCTCTCTGTAGCAAGTGCGGGGAGTTTGCCGTCGTGTTTGGCGGGGGGTGCCACACATGCACCGCGTGCAGTTTCAGCACATGCGGCTAAATATACAAGGCACATAAATGCCCGCGATCACTCCTTCGGGAGTGGTTGCGGGCACCAATTTACATGCTTCGCAAACCAGTTGTCGACCATCAAGACGGCGCGCTAGAATCGATTCGCCGCCCATGGAGGCGGTCGCCCACCTGGAGCGATTGCCGGGCAATCCAACTTCTCCCCAGCCGCCGCCAATGCGGCCGCGTTCTTCCCGATAACATGTCGCTGCGCGACGATTCGTGCCTGTGCATTTCGTGTGCAGGCACGAGGCGCCGCCTATCGGTGCTGCACCATTTGACGCTACGCGTCGATCGCCACCCGGAGCGCTTCCGGGCTCCATTCCTGTGTCACCACAACTACTAGCCGACTGGCGGAAACGATCCGCCTCCGGCGCTCGTTTCTCCAGCGGCGCAACCAGGAGAGATGAAATGAATGCAGTGATGAAAGAGGAAGTGCGCGTGCAGGTGAATACGAAGCAATTGCTCAACAATTCCCGCTTCGCGTTCACCAACAGGAGCATGATTCTTCGCGAGTTGCTCCAGAACGGACGCCGTGCCGGCGCAACCCGCATCAAAGTATCCACGCCGGACGAGGAAACGCTTGTCGTCGAGGACGACGGCTGCGGCATCAGCGACATGCAACTGTTGCTGACGGTTGCCGAATCGGGCTGGGACGAAGCCACGCGGGAAAGCGAGACGCCCTATGGTCTTGGTTTTCTCTCGGCGATCTATGTGGCGGAAACCATTCGCGTTCAGTCGGGTAACAAGGTACTGGCCGCTGCAACGGCGGATCTGCTCGATCTGAAGAGCGTTACGATCGAAGTCGTCGATACCGCGGTAGCCGGAACGCGCATCGAGGTGCGGGGTGGGCAATTGCGCAATGTGATCGCCAATACCGTCAAGATGTCACCGCACGGACACTATTCGCTATCCAAGGCGGTTCGGGGGTTTCCGATCCCCGTTGTCTACGAAGGCGTCGAAGTCGAGCGCACGTCCGCTCTCGACAACACCTTTGAACCCTTCCGCTGTGGCTGGATTCGGTTGTCTTTGAACCGCATTGCCGAGGACCGTCTGTCCCCGGAGATTTATTTGCAGGGCATTCAGGTGAAGTCGGGGTCGTACGATGGCGTAACGTGCCACCTCGATTGCAGTCAGTTCCGCGGCAGGATGCCGGATCGCGATACCTTGGTCGAGGCGGAGGAATCATTCCGTTCCATCAAGGAAGCAATTGATGAGTTCGCCAGGGAAAAGTTGATCCAGGAAAAACAGCGGATGAACTACGAGGACTTCATCAGGACATACGGTGCGGTCTGTTCCAAGCATGCCCAGTTCGTCGATCTCTTGAACGATGTCGACTATGTCCCGGCCAGTTGGTTCCGGGATCTCACGTTCATTACGTGTAAGCAGGAGGAGCAAGATACGCTCAAGACGGAATCAGGCCTTCTGACGCGCGCAGAGCTTGAGGCAGGATGTGTCATCGCAGTCGATTGTGACGACGTCGAGACTGGATTCATGGCATCGGTCTTCGCCAAGGCGAAAGGAGCATTCGCCACGGATTCCGGTATTCACGACCCCGTCGGCCGCCTGCATTGCGATCACTGGTTGCGTAGGCTGGTCAACAATCCCGACCGCAGCGAGTTCACACTCGAGATCGAGGATGAGCGTGGACGTGCGTCTGGCTACGTGGGTGGGTATGAGGCAGAGGTGATTGCCTGCCAGGCATTCATTCTTTCTCATCCAACCCTGGGAGTTGTGCGGGTCACGGAAGAAAACCTCTTTACCGGGAACGGTGAATGGGAAGAAGAACAGGAAGACGGCGACGCGAAACCGATCGACTACGGCCTCGTCGTGATGACGACTGCTGCCACTAATACGGCCGCGCAGGTGTCAACCTTCGAGGTGGACGACTACTATTCGGAAGTCGAAGAGAACGCCGTTCGCACCGCACTCATGCGTCTGTACGCGATCGCCTCGCAACTCGATCCCAGTGCGGTTTTCGAGATCGAATTGCGCGGGAATGGCATGGGTGACCTTGCATCGAGCCAATGCAATGGAATGAGCTTCATCGTGACCTACAACGAACATGGACGCCTGATATCCGTGGTGAAACAGTAAGCCGCACACAGCGGGAACCCTCACCGGGGTTCCCGCTTCTTTTATCCCGCTTGAAACTGGTGCGGATTCGCCATAGGATGATTCCACCGTCCTAGAGACGGTCGTCCCCGGAGCGATTCCCGGTCATCATCGCCGCGTCCTGCGGCCATCGTTCCTTTCTGCGATACCCCCCCATGTCCTGCGATACCCATGTCGCTTCGCGACGATTCGTGCCTGTGCATTCCGTGTACAGCCACGAGGCGTTGCCTCCCTTCATTTGACGCCATCGCGTCGATCGCCACCCGGAGCGTTGCCGGGATTCAATCAAGGCTTCCACAAGCCTCACCAAGAGCCTTCCTGTCGCGCCTTCCAGCACGACATGAAGTCCACCCCACCGATGGGCATATCCCCATCGGGGTGTGCTCATCTCCGAATGGAGATAGCAATGCAAACCAATGATCTGTTTGCGGCGCGGTCGATTTCTCCGACCAAGCTGCTGGTCACGATCACCCACCTGGTCATGGGCACCGAGCGGGAACAGAGCGAAGCGCTCGATGCGATGCTCGACATGGTCGATTCCGACATCAACATCGCCCGCCGATTCGTTCGCATCCTCGATGCCAATGATGAGATCAAGCAGCGCCACCCGGAGTTCTATCGCCGGGCCCTGCAAGGTTCTGGCCGCAACTGAACTCCCACCCGCGTCAATGCCTGGCCTTCTCGGCATGCCCTCGACGCGTACCCATCTCGCACGCTGGCAGGAGAACCTCATGCCCACGCAAGTGCAACTGTTCTACCAAGAGCAACGAAGGATCGGCCGTGTGGATCGACAGTTTCTCAGTCTCGTCCACGACGGCCTCACTCGGGAAGAACTGGATCGGTGTATCCAGCGCCGCCCGCAACTCTGGTCACGCTACTCAAGTTACCGACATCTGTTGCCGACCTCCGCGTCGGTGCCCGATTCCGGCAGTCAGAGTGCGCTGACTCGGCAAATCAACCATATGGAGTCATCCTCCCATGAGCTCTGAAATCGAGTATCGGCACCTCGCCCTGGCGTTTCTCACCAACCGCATGTCGGCCTGCTGGGAGCAGGTCACGGGCCAGCCAACCTGGAGCCTTGGCGAAGACAACAGGATCTATGTTGTCCTCGCGGAGCACGGCTCCAGCAACACGACCATGACCAAGTGGGTCAACGGAAGACCCAAGGAAGTCCTGGAGCGTAAGTGGGGCATCGCAGCCATCGGCTCCACGCATCAAGTGATCGCCCATGCTTGCCGCATCGCGTCGTTTGCCCATTCGGGAGTGACCAGGTTGCGGTCGGCGGGTGAATCTGGCTGGGTCACTCCGGAAGCCTACATCCGCCATTACCGCAATACGGTGTCGGCGGCCATTGATGGCGAGTCCCACTGCATCATCGGTGATCTCCGTATTCGGTTCTTTGATGCGGAAAACAGAGTCAGGGACTGTCCCTGGCTGACCAAAGCCGTTGAATCAGGGCGATTGACCCTTGTTCCAAGGGCGTACATCGAGGCCGGAAAGGAGGCGCAATTCGACCACGTCCTCCAGTTGAGCCCGAATAGCGCAGACGGCATGTTGGCGTGTGACCTTCACGCGCTGTCAGGCATCTTCGCGATGCGCAGCCACTATCCTCACTTCTACTTTGTGGGGGGCATTGATGACGCCGCTGAACGGGCTTACGACCGGACGAAGTGGGAGCGTAAGCAAGCAGCATAGTTGGACCTACACGATGGCGGCCCTTCGGGGCGAGCCGTTCCCATAGAGTGTTGAATCCTGGAGAGCACGAAAATGTCCACCCGCCACAAAGAAGCAGACCCGCACGTACCGTTCGGCAATGCGATCGCAGTTCGCGAATCCGATATCTCGTATGGCGTGCGGGATCCGGACGACGATCTCAGTCAGATGATGACCTGCGGGTGTCCACGATGCGGGGGCGTACTTCGGGACTGGGGCACTACCTCAGACCTGTTTTCGCGTGGACCCACCTACTTCACTTGGAAGTGCACGAACATCCACTGCGTAGACCCGCGGCATGGGGGGCGGTCATTGTTCGAGGAAAGACTGACGAACCCGCGAATTTCGGCGAGGTATACGAGGCTGGACCGCGCAATGAAGTAGTTGCACGCCTAACGCCACATGCAGTTCAAATCTTGGGCCGCTCGGACCTTCCCACTTCGGGGAAGGCTCGAGCCCCCATTTTTCCAACACCTAGCAAGAACCGCTCGCCCTTCGGGGCCGCCAGCGTTTTGGCCGGGGAGTTGCTTGAACAATCGAGTCGTTTGCGTGATGATGCATCTGTCGCCCACCGAGGCGGCCGTCCCTGGAGCGATTCCCAGCCGCCGAATGTCGCCACCTGCGACTCACGTCGTACCTTCGTGATTCCTTCGCGTCGCGTGTTGCCCACTACACACGCCATCTGACCCCGCAAGGCATAGCACTCTCGGCTACCCGTCAACGTCTGTTTCAAGATTTCCTTTTTTTGTCTTCGGAGATTTTGCGAGAGGCGTTGTTGCCTCGTCTCAGTATCGTGCACTGCACGAACCGTCCGCCAGAGCGATTACTGGCGATCCTGATGTTTGGTTGTACAACTATTGCCCTTGGGCGCACTGATGCGCCCTTCGGGCCTCCGTGCGCTCAACGGCCGGAGAAAATCATGAAAGACTTCATCCAGCAGCAACTGCTGCCATTCGTGAACCCGGTGGAGTGGGTTCGTGCCATGCGGGAATCCCGTGCCGAGCGCCGCAAGGTTCTCAGCACACGCCGCGAGGCGCTTGCGGGATTCCGCAGAAAAATCGGGGACATGGTCAACAAGGCAATCCTGGAAAAGGCGCAGCTTCTGCTGTTCCCGACCACGATCGAGTCGACCACCACCAACGAGCGCAACTTCGTCGCGGTCGTCAAGGAGATGATCACCTGGTCGGATTCCGACCTGGTGTCCGCCCATGACGCCATGGTAAAGGATGCTCTGATCAAGCTCAGGGATACCGCCGCCAAGGCGGTCCGTCGCGAACTGTTTCAGTGGTTCGCGCCGGATGCTCATCACGAGCAGCCGTTTAGCTTCGAATCCTGCTGTGCCATTGCAGGGTTCGATGCCGACAACATTCGCCGCCAGGTCTTGCGCCTGTATCGCGACGAGATCGTCGACCTGATTGCCGAGGAGCAACAGCTCATGGCGTCGGGCAAGACGATTCTTCATGCCGTCATGGCCGAGGCCTGACCTCGCCGTTTCACTACCCCACCGGGGGCAGCATTGCCCCTTTGGGTAGTGCTGTCCTCGACGACAACAAGATCGAGGAGAGAGACCATGGCTTTTGTCCAGTATTCGATGCAAGAGCGTTTCGGGGCCGAGTTCCCAAACGTGCAGTTGATCGGTCAGCAGTTTGAGGCCGGGGATCCGGCGTTGAACTTCGTGCCGAAAATTGACCAAAACTACACATTCGACCGGGATGCCCTGGCCGATGTGCTCAACTACCTCCAGGAGTGCTGGAACGGTGGCACTTCGGAAGCCCAGATGTTGATTGGGCCAACGGGATCGGGAAAGACCTCGTTGATTCACCAGGTGTGTGCCCGCTTGGGTGCGCCGGTCATGGATGTGACCGGTCACGGTCGTCTCGAGATTCCGCAATTGCTCTACAGCAAGATTGCGGTCGACGGTACGACCATGACCCTTGATGGTCCATTGACGGCCGCCTTGGCCAAAGGGATGGTCTTCCTGCTCAATGAAATTGACCTCATTGAACCGGAGACCCTGACGGGCCTCAACGACGTCCTGGAATACCAGCGTGTCGTGATCGAGGACGATGGCCGATTGGTGCGGGCTGAACGGGGCTTTGCCTTCATTGCCACCTGCAATACCGCAGGGGGCGGCGATGACACCGGCATGTACGCCGGCACGAAGGTGCAGAACATCGCCTTTCGTGATCGCTTCCGGAAGTCGCTGGTCGACTACCGCGATGAGGCTTCAGAACTGGCGGTTCTGCAACGGCTGTTCCCGAGCATCGATCAGAAGCTCGCGGAGAAGTTCGTCAAGGTGGCCAACCTGGTGCGCAATGCGTTCAAGGATGGAAGCACCGGGATGGATGTCACGCTGTCACTTCGCACCCTGATTCGTTGGGTGAAGTTGACCTCCGCCAACAGCGGCCAGCAGGCCAAGGGTCGCAGCCCGGTGCATTACGCACTGGATCGTGCTTTGGCATTCGGAACCAGTCCGGGAACCTACGAAGCCCTCCACCAGATGGTCAGTCAGGAGTTCGGAGTGGGTCCGACGATCGCCAACCCTTCCATCGGATAGGAGTGCGACATGGGCAATTCTTTTGTGCTGGAACTGGAAGGCAAGAGAAGCGTTTCAATCGAGGAGCGGGAAGGGGGTCTGATGATCACCGAAACGAAACTCAACATGAAACGCAAGACGTCAAAGGAGCGATGGGTGGCCCGCGTCAATTGTCCTTTCGAGAGGGTGCAGTTGGGGCGGATTGCCGAGGTCGAGCGACTCCACGCGCAAGGGTTTGTGGTGGTAGAGACCCCGGAACCGGGGCTCTCTGCCATCGCCCAACCCGCCTCTGAAGTGCTCCTCTATTACCGAGGAGCAATGAAGGGAGTATCCGCGTTGCGTGACGCAGTGAGGCGCCCGGAATCCATCCCGGGCATTACCTTCACCGCCGAGCATGACGGCTGGGTGCTGCTGGGAGAGGAGCGCGACCCGCTCGAATCGACTCCATATCGTGATCGACTGGTTATTCCTGATGAGGGAACAAAGGCCATGATTTGCTGTACGACGAAGGGCACAGCCATGTACGGCGTGTTGTTGGCCCTGACTCAAGACGGCCATGGCCAATTGGCCATCGAAGAGCCGGGACAACCGGTGCTCACTATGGACGCCAGCGATCTCGTGCGCGAGATCCACCAGGCAGCCGGCAATACGCGTCGATCGCTTGAAGCGATGGGCGTGATTGAGCCGCTCCTGCGCAACTACGCGGCAGCCATTGGATCCGTGCAACACGATCATCTGGTGCTGTAGCCATTCAACCCACCCTACGCGGGGCGTACTGCCCCGTCCGGGGTCGTGTGCCTCGCTCTTTTTCGTGTGATGAGGAGAGAGCCATGACACACGCAACCACCGAGAAACCCGAAATCAAGGTCCTGGGCGATCTGATTCTGGTCCAGCTGGATATCCGAGGCAGCGACCTCGAGGCCAAGTTGGATCGGGAAACCGATCTGAAGGGCGTCAAGATGCCACCGAAATCGGTCGTCAGTGCCGGGGTAAAGCGATTCGCTGACCCCCAGCTCAAGCGCCCGTTCGACCGCATCGCCAAGCAGGCCGAAAGGATCTGCCGTGAAGCGGGCATCCCCGTCTTGTCAGGTTGGGCCGTTCCCCCGGAGCGCGCCAACACCATTCACACCGAGCTGAAAGCCTTGCGGGATGAATACCTCCTGGAGGCGGACAAACTCGCCGGTGATTGGGATAAGCACATCACCGATTGGGAAACCCGCGGGGAGCACGTCGAGATGATCGACATGCTGCGTCGCAGGCGTCCGGATGCCGCAAACATCCGGGCGCGTTACCGCTTCTCCCACACGATGTTTCGCATCCAGGGAGCGGTGGATGACGTGAACGACCCGATCAACGAAGGGGTTGTTCGCCAGGAAGGCGCCATTGTGGACATCCTCCTCGAGGACCTGTCTGCGAACGCCACTCGACTGCTGAAAAAGTCGTTCGAGGGAAAGGATCAGGTCAAGCGTCGGGTGATTCAGCCCGTTGCCGGCCTCGCTGACAAGCTGCGTTCGTTTTCGATGGTCGACCCGCTGGTGTATCCCATCGCGGAATCGATTGCCGGAGTCATTGCCAGCTTGCCGGCCTCGGGAATTCTCAGCAGGACCGAGACCGCAGCAATTCGCGGCCTTCTGGAAATGCTGACCTCGCCGCAAAAGGTACGTGAGCATGGCTATGCCGTGTTGACGCGCTCCGATGCAGCCGAGGATGCCGACGACGCCGATGCCGAGATCACCCTCGAGGGATCAGGTTCGGAAGAGCAAGCAGACGAAGCGGCCGCCATGGCCGTCGAGTCGGTTTCCGATGTTCCCTCCGTCACCGCACCGGTCGAGACGCCGAGCCCCGCCGCGCAGGAATCCACTCCTGCACCAAAGGCCAAGCCCAGGACCAATCCCGCAGCCAAGCCCGTGAGTCCCGCCCCGAAACCGGCCCAGCCGGTCCCTCAGTTCGAGGCACACGCTCTGGTTCTGTGATCCCACGATGCCCGGCTCACGCCGGGCATCCTTTCAAGGAGAAATCCAATGTCACAGCACAGTGCTCATCAGAGCGGTTCACCGGTCCGGCTGGCCAGCCAGATCCAGAACGAACTGAACCGCATGCACCATGCCAGCGACCTCACCGCCGATGAAGGCGCACTCGAGTTGGAGCGCGTCAGTAAAGCGCTGGAGGAACTCCGTGGACTCAAATCCACGCGCAGGGATACCCAGGGACTTCTGGCCTCGTTGCCCATCCTGGCGGTCGCATTCGGCCGCAAGCATGGCATCCGGGTCAGCATCGGCGGTAATCAGGCATGTACCGATGGCAAGCGTATCCAGTTGCCGACGTTGCCCATGGACGCCCCGCATGTCTTGCGGGCCTTGGTGCTCGGTTACCTCTACCATGAAACCGGCCACATCGAGACGACCGATATGGACGTCTTCAAGAAGGCCGCTTCGGAGTCGCCCCTGTTGAGGAATCTTCTCAACGTAGTCGAAGACATCCGCATGGAGGCTTGGCGCAACGCCAAGTATCCCGGTTCTGCGGCAGTCTTGCGGGATCTGGCGGGCGTCATCCAGGCATCCGGCAAATTCGGTGATCTGGAATCCATCAGCCAGGCAGAGCCCGCTCAAGTGCTGGCCATGAGCATGCTGACCGCCTTGCGCTATCGGGAGCTGGACCAGCCGACGCAGGCCGTGGCCGCGCTCTGGAACAAGCGTTTCATCGAGCAATTCGGTGAGGCGCTCGCCATCAAGGTTGAAGTCATCACGACCGGAGTGGCACACCTGAAAGACACCGCCGCATCCCTGAAAGTGGCCCGGCAACTGGCCGCCGCGCTCAAGGAGGAACAGGAGCGGCAGGAGGAGGAGAGCAAGTCATCTCCCGATTCGGAGAACAGCGGCGACAACGAGGGTTCATCCTCAGAGTCGGGCGGCGACTCCGATGCCGGCGAACAGGATGGTTCCGAAGAAGGCGACGCGTCCGGCCATGACGATGCGCAAGCATCCGAAGACGGCTCGGATACCGACGAGGACTCAGGTGATGACAACACCGAATCCAGCGCTGGTGGACAGGGCGACTCCGAGGGTGGCGACGCATCCGGTGACGATGCGCAAGTACCCGAAGGCGACGCACGCACTTCATCCTCCGGGTCGGGCGGCGACAACAGCCCGATGACACCGGAACAACGGCAAGCCTTGAAAGAGGCAATCGAGGGCGATGACGAGGCATACGGCGATACGGATCTTGGAGACACGCTCAAGGGAATGCTCGAATCCGCCGCAGAAGAGGCCGTCCAACAGGAGTGCCAGGGAGGAGCCTATCCCGTTCAAACGCCAGGCACGGTCGCAGTAGGTGCCAACATGGGCTTCAACGAACTGGCGTTGGTTGCGGAAGCTTCGCAGAAGTTGCGCCTTCGCCTTGCGTCCAAACTGCAAGCGGATGCGCGGCGTAAGCGGACCCACGTTGCCCAGGGACAACGACTCGATGGCCAGGTGTTGCATCGGTTGTTCACCAATGAATCGCGCGTTTTCCTTCGCAAGGAAGTCAAACGCGACGTGAGTACGGCGATTCAAATCCTGCTTGATCGTTCCGGCTCCATGCAGGGACACAAGATCGAGATTGCACGTCAGGCCACATTGGCTGTCGCGCTGGGATTGGGGCAGATTCCCCGGGTGAAATCGGCGGCCTGTGCTTTTCCGGACATCCTCATCCTCAAGCAATGGGAAGAGCATGTTCGGCAAGTCGCCAGTCGCTTCCCGGTCAACGTGGATGGCTTTACGCCCATGGCACAAGCCATGTTGTGGGGTGCTGCAAACCTTGCGTCGCGACGTGAAGAGCGCAAGCTCATGATCGTTATTACGGATGGTGCGCCGGACAACGCACAAGGCGTGAGGACAATGGTGCGCAAGCTCTCACAGGGAAACGTGGAGTGCATCGGCATCGGGATTGGCCATGACGCGGTACGGACGCTGTTTCCGCAATGGGCTGTCATCCAGAGCGTCGACGAACTGGCATCGGCATTGTTTGATGTGGTGGGCAAGAACCTCACTGGAGGGAGGATCGCAGCATGAACGGCCGCAAATACGAGCGCTTTGACATGGAAGTTGTCAAAAGGCTGACGAATGGGAATTGGGAGCGGATTTTCGCCTCCCTTGCTCCCAGTCTCAGCCTGGCGTTGTCGAAGATCGGACATCACGTTCCTTGCCCTGTTCATGGGGGCAAGGACGGGTTCCGTTTGCGCAAGGACTCCGTCGAGGGCCACGGGCTGTGCAACACCTGCACGGAAGGTCGTCGTGTCGACGGCTTCAATGTGTTGATGCTGGTAAATGGGTGGAGTTTCCCGGAAGCAGTCAAGGAAGTGTTGAATCTCGTGGACCCGCGAGGGCATCTGCGGGCCATGGACACGGGACGCACCCCCATTCGCGTTCGGGCACCAATCGCACCACCGGTGGACGACCGCGAAGAGAACAAAAGCAAGATCGAGAAGTTGAAAGAGGTGTGGCAGGCGTCAATTCCTCTGGATCATCCGGAGGCTCTGATTGCCCGACGCTACTTTGCTTCACGGGGCTTGAAGGTGCCGGTTGGCCTTCAAGGGACATTGCGCTTCGTCCGCCGACTCCCGTATTACGAGGGTCGGACGCACAAAGGGCATTTCCCGGCACTGGTGGCGAAGGTCGTCAACGTGGAGGGCCAGATTGTCACCCTCCACCGCACCTATCTGGCCATGGATGGCTCAGGAAAGGCTCCAGTTAAGTGGCCGAAAAAATCGATGGCGCATCCGTCGACGCGATCCATGATGGGAAGTGCGATCCGCTTGTCGGGGGTCATGTCCCGCGTGCTTGCGGTGGCGGAAGGCATCGAGACGGCATTGGCCGTGCATCAGATGACCGGCTTTACAACCTGGTCAACGGTGTCAACGACGTTCATGGAAGCGTTCGTTCCTCCACCTGACATCGATGCGGTGTGGGTGTGGGGCGACAAGGATGTGAGCGGGGGAGGGCTGGTGTCTGCCGAACGACTGGTAGGCGCATTGCGGGCGAGAGGGTTGCGGGCAACCTCGATCCTGCCGCCCTGGCCTATCCCCGAAGGGAAGAAGTCGATTGACTGGCTGGATGTGTTCAACCTTCACGGAGCCAGTGCGTGGAAAATGCTGACGCCCTTTCAGCGAATGGGCCAATCAGTGCCGAAGATCGCTACCATTTCGCCCGAGATAATCGTGGCGCGACGATAGCAGGAAGCAACCCCAAAAGACCCGAGAGATTTCTCGGGTCTTTTTTTTGTCCAGAATCCGAAATATGCGATCCACCCCCTTGCGTGGATGGGGAAGTGCGGTATTCGTGGATGAACCGGAATGCCGGAAGGAGTGCCATGAACACCTATCAAGACCCAGCCAACCTCGGCGAGCTCAATCAGCGCCTGCGGGCCATGAAGATCCAAGCGAGTCTCACGCCCAGCTCGCTCAAACTGCTCTTTACCAACGCCACCACGGAGACCGAGGCGGGCAGGGGTCGAATCATGCGCGCGTTGCGCCGTGCGGAGTGCGCCACCAGCCGCGACAGTCTGGGTGCTCTCCGCTTTCTCACCGACCAGGTGGCCGGTGCCGTTCGCGAAGCCGGCGAGGAACGCCCGCACCGAGCGGCGGAGCCTGCCGCACCCGCTCCGTCACCAGGGCCGCGCCACAACAACGTCGCCCAGTTCTCGCGCCCTGTGCGCCAAGGCAATCGAGAACCACAACCCGAGCAGGGACCGGACATGGCGAATGATCCGGATGATGATGCGGCCGCTGACCCCGAGATGGGACGCTCGGGTGCGTCCACGCCCGGCACTCATCGGCTGCAGGTCAAAGCCTTCGGCAAGAAGGCCGCGCTGTGTGTTGAATCCGACGTGACCCGACGTGACGCACCCACGGTGCGGTTTGAGCTGGCCACGATGATCAGCGACAAGAACTATGACTGGAAGAACAAGCTGGTGATCCAGTTGACCCAGGACGAAATCATCGAGGCCGCGGCGGTACTGTTCGGATTCGCGCCGAAAGTCGAGTTCCGCAACCATGGCGACGATGCCAAGTTCCTGTCCTTGGAAATGCAGCCCGGGGGCCTCCTGGTTCGTGCTGGAAACAAGAATGCCAATTCCATCCGCATCTTGCCGGTGGGCGTCGGCCGCACCACGGCGATGGCCGCGTTGCTCGTGGCGCAGTTGGACAAGGCGTTGTTTGGTGCCGGTTGCTACGGAGCCTTGATTCCGCTGTTGCACCGCGTCGCCGGCACGATGATGACCAACGCCTCGCGGGGACGTGCTGCCGCCAATGGCGGCAATTGAGCGTCTGCGTCGGTGCCGGACCGTAATACCCGGTCCAGCACCGGCATCCGCACTCGATCTCGACCTCTAGGATTGAGGGAACTCCCAACGAGGCACATCGATGAGTACGCTGGCACCACTGAACGTGCAACGCGCGCATGTTGGACACAATCCCCTCGGCAGCAATCCTGTAGCGCCAGCACCTGACAACACCGAGGCCGCCAATCTGGCAGGGAAAAGCGCGACCAAGCAAACCCTGCAGGATGTCCAGGCCGCCACGCGGGATGTCCTGACGCGCATTTTCCCCGAATGCCTTTCCTTGATGGGCTTCGAGGATGCGGTTTCGGTCAGCATTGACGATACAAGTCGCCTCATCGAGGTCTGTGGCGTCCGCTACACCTTGACCTTCGCCGGCAGCACCATCCGCTTGTGGGTGGGTCTCAACGTCTATCGCGTGATCGTCATTCTGTTCCTCGAGCGTGATCACCTGTGTGATCCGGGACTGGCCAATGCGGTCGGTGACGCACTGATCCCGCACGCACTGATGCATGCCATCCGCGGCGCACGTCATGTCGGGTACGAGGTACATGTCGAGCCGGCGACCGTTGAAGGATGCGATGTGTTGTCCTTGTGGATGACCAATTGGATGCCGAAGAACTTTCTGTCCTCGCCCATGGATCAGGTGTTCATCGGACAGGATCTCGCACTGATGATCCAGAGCCTCTGTCGCGCCGCGGCCCGGGACAATCTCAAGCTGCAATCCGATGTGGATCCGCGCCCGCTGTGAGTACCCCAACGCTCTACTACGCCCTTCTGGGTGCCAATTCGGGCGCTCGGCTGTCCACCATCAAGCGGGCGATCAAGACCCTCCCACTCGCCGACAAGACCCTGGCCATCCAGGCTGTTTCATGTGCATGGGAAGGCCAAGACGGGCATCTTCCCTACGCGCCCTACATCAATGTCGGCCTCGCATTCACCAGCAGCCTTGAGCCGGAAGCCATGCAGCTATTGGCCAAGCGCATCGAGCGCGAGCTTGGCCGTGAACGCGACGACTCCAGAAACGCCCCCATTGCGCTGGATATCGACATCCTTCTCCTGGAAGGGGCAACCGGCATCCAGGAGCTCACGCGCAAGAACCTGCTTGTCCCCTATTGCGCCGTACCCTTGTACGAAGTGGCCTCGCCCCGGCTCGGAACCTGGCTGATGCATCTGGTCCGCGAGCGAGAGAGCAACTGGGAAGCCCTACGATCCCGCCTCTGGTTGGTGGCTGAGCCGGAAGATCTGTGCGTCGATGCGGGGCACCGCCAGCACAGCGCGGCAGTCCCACGCGCAGCTACGGGTTAAGCAGCATCGAACTGCCCGCCGCCATGCTTGTTGCGGGTTTGCCCCTCATAACCATGGCGGCTCCGTCGACGCCCGACGCGGTGCAGCGTGGCGCGCAGCTCGGCGCGCGACCGGATCGGGTAGCAGCGCACACGCATTCCCGCACGTTGCCGTCCACCCCAGCGTGTTGCGAGCACAAGCTCGCCGAATAGATCGCGCTCGATGCGGGCCTCGAACCAGCGGCCGTTGTCTGGATTGGACCACCGCCAAGCCATTGGCAGATGCTCAGTCGAAGGATTGGTGAATCACGCGATCCCAATCCACCGCAATGTCGAGGTTCGACAACCGCGCCCGACCGATGTCACAGGCATCCGGATCAATGCCGGCATCCAGAAGGAGACGATGCAGATCGATGCACTCGCTGCTGGCCACCGCGATCGGCGGATGTTGGCGGTCATGCGGGACCGCGAGCCAGAGATCGGGACTTGCAATAAAAAGTGGGGAAGGTAGATCTGCAGACATGGCCGGGCACCGCGTCCAGTAACTGTTCCCGGTTGATTCTACGTCTCCACATTGGACTTGTCTTGCAAAGACAAGTGCAAATCTCACCAAGTGAGACTGCTGCCGAAATCATCGGATCGTGTGTTCAGGCAGGTCGAGGCGACAGCGTTCCGCATGATGATGCATCAGGTGCTGGCCCATGATGGCCCAACCCTCCCGCGCAGACCGTGAGCAGGACAGGCATCACGGCTGATCTTCGGGAGGCCTGCCAGGCGACACGCTGGCCGACTCGGTGATCAGCAGGCAACCGCTCAAGGTTACCGGATCGAAGCTGTAGACATGTTCGAGTGGGCTATCTGCGCATCTGCCGACCACTCGGCCTGGGAAGGCGTCTGCACCGGGGCACAGATCCACCTCCGCTGAACACAGCGGGCAGGTACCCCAATGCCGCACGAGGCTGAACCATCCGCCCAGCGCCCGCGATTGCGTATTGCGCGTCAGACGAAATTGCGCATGAAGTTGGTCGTAACGCAGCAAGCTGTCAGGGGCCAGGGTCACCCGTTGCCACGGGAGAACGCAGATGGAACGGAGAACGCGCCAGAGCACCCATGCGATTGATCCGACCACAGCCATCGCAACAAAGTCGCGCCCCGAAATCGGGCGGTCGTGCCACATCGAGAGGCCGACGATGACCGTGGCCAGCGCAACCCATGCGAATGCCATGCCGACCAGCCCCAAGAGCGCCCAGCCGCGCCAGGACCGGACGTGGAATTGCGGGACCGCTGACAGCCATCCAACCCACCATGCGGCCTGGGCCGGATTCACGTCGTAGTGGATCGTCGTCAGGACGCGCCCCTTCGGCGTTGGGCACTCGACTGGCTCCGGCTCCGACTCAGTATCCAGTGGCCGAAAAGCGATCGCGTATTCAGTCGAATTGCCCCGACCGCCGCCACTCCTGATGACCAGATGCGGTACCCAGGCGCTGCCCGCCCGTTCGCAGACCATTGCGATCTGGCGCTCGCGTGCCCTCCACCAGCCCTCCATCCTGCCGCGCCGAAGCCACTTGCCAGCCGGCTCGCCCCTTAGCGATCCGCCGTGGGTGTCGAAATACCGCTGCGCGAGAGATTCAACCTCCACGGCCGGAGGAGGGCGATTCGCACGCAAGGCGACGCCAGCATCCGCAACCAGCAGCGACACAATTTGCGGGATGCGCTGGGTTCCAGCCTCGCGCTCAAGCCACGAGGCCAGCGCCTCGATCGCCGAAAGGTGTCCTTGGATGGTTTCGCGGTCTTTGGGACTGTTTTCACCCATCTCCAGCTCCGATCGTTGCGCTCTGACTCAGGAGGTCGGAGCGCCCGCGTGCATAACGGCAGATTCAATACTCACATACCCTTCGGTGTCCGCAATGGTAGGACATACGCCGCGCGTGAAGTCGAAACCGGGCTCGCCTGCCAATGCAGATGCCCTGGGTGCGGCCGGCCGCTGCTGGCCAAAAACGCCGGCCGCATTCGGCGGCCGCATTTCACCCACTACCGGGTGAACCTGGAGTGCTGGAACGCCGGCGAGACGGCGATACATTGGCATGCCAAGCAGCTGATCGCGGAGAAAGCACGCCTGATGCTGCCGGCATGGAATGGCACGCCGATCATGCCGAATCCGCCGCGCAGCAGAGACGACAGCGGCAACACGCATTACGGGCACAACGTCGGCATTCCCGGTCGGGTCGTGGCTCTGACATCCGCCCAGATCGAGAAGCGCCAGGGCGACCTGCAGCCTGATGTGTCAGCCGTCGACGCCGAGGGAATCCTGCTGATCGAGATTCGGGTGGCGCACGCGGTGGGCGAGGCCAAAATCCGCAAGGTGCAATCCGATGGCGCGCGCATGCTGGAAATTGACCTGTCAAAGGTGCGGTTGATGGATGCGCTCGATCCGGAGCGGTTCGAGCATCTGGTACTCGGTGAGGCAAGCAACCGCCAATGGCTCTCTCACCCCGCCGCAGCGCAGGCCTGGCGGGATTCGCGTGACGAACTGAAACACCGGGTGCAGGACATCAACCGCCAGATTGCCGCGCAACGTCTCGTCGAGCATCCTCGTCCTCGAAGATCCATACGCCACGGCACCCAACAAATCGAGGCGGTAGACCTCGCAAATCACGAGCCTCTCGATCAAGAATGCCTGGATGCCATGGCCGGGCTTCGGATTTGGCACAGGGGTCTGGGGGACGGGGTGATACGTGAACGCCTTGTTGAAAATTGGCCTGTCTACGACGTTCGATTTGACGACGGCCGAACCCGAAAGATCCTCCTGCGAGCAGGCTTCCCCGATTGGAAATTTGTGTAGCTCGGCGGCAGGACTGATCTTTATGCGTGCGCCTCATGGCGCGCACGGCCCCTGGCTGTGCGCGCCGGAGCGTCACACTTGGCGGGTTCCGCCGCAGCCATTGCAAATCGCTCCGCGACATCCGTTGTCGTGCTTACGCGACCATTCTCATCGTTGTATTCACGACACGAGCAAATGATGCCAACGATCTGGCCGGCCTGCATGACGAGCGCAACCGGATCGTCGGCTTGTGCAATGAACTCCGCACCCTTGTATTTCGAGAGAAAGTAACGGACATGGCGGATACCGAAGCAAAGCACTCGCTCTCCGAACGCAATCGCGACCACGGGGGCGAGTCGACGGGTCTTCTTTCTCTCCAAGACTTGGTCGTAGATTCCGATTACCACACCCCTCGTCCGCGGGGACGCTTTGATCAGTGCATCAACCGCAGGATTGGTGTTGCCTAGCGCACGGCGTTCTTGCCATCCATTGAGGTGCGGCTCACCTACCAGATCGACAATATGGTCATTCGTGTAAACAGATCGACCATCATAGGTTGCCGTGAACCAGCCCTCGATCGATGCCGGCGTTGGTTTGCGCGAGAGATCGCCAGGAACGGGCAAGCGCCACCTACCGGCGTCTGTGATCCGCGCGGCGACCGATGCGGCGAGAGCAGTCTCCAGTTGCTCCTGGATCCAGGCTTGAAGCTGATTCTGGTCGGCCCGCGTACGCTCCCGGTTGTGCGCGACAAGAGTGCGCGCGAACGCCACGCGTGCCGGGGAGCCGCCCAATCTCTCGACATCGTCGGCGCGTCGCGCATGGGCGTTCGTTTCTCGGTCGACTTGGTCGACCCGGGCGCCAAGCGCCGCGAGCGCCTTTTCCGCATCAAAGGGATTTCGAATCGTGCGAATCGTGAGGTACGAGCTTGGCAGTTGCCATTTCGAGATCGGATGGCTCAAAAGCTGGTCAACAAACCAGTTGATGATTTCTGATCCATGGCGATTGCCCAGGTCGCGTGCACCGAGAAAATGATCCCAGCGCTGTAGAAAAGACAAGAAGGGTTCAGAAGGGCAGGCGATGCTGTGAATCGTGGCCCAGGTAACCGAATGGAGATCTTCGGGCGCGACATCATGTCGCGCGGACACCATCGCGACACTAAGGGTGCATGGCGTTTCAACACGCATCGGTTGTGCCGTCATTCCAGCGCACCCGGAGCAGCAAAAAGTCGCTCGAGCGCCGCATTCACCGCAAGGGTGGTATCCGTGTTTTCCTCCATAGAGAAGCCGTGGAGGGCGTAGAGCGCATTCAGTCCATCGAACTGCTGGGTAAGCAGTTTGCCAAAGCCACCCGGAGCGATCGAGACGGTCACAATCCCACGCTCACGGCCCTCAACCTGAGTGTCGAGCAACTGCATGAGAACGACGCCGAGCGTCGATGCACCAGGAAAGTCGCGTTCAGCGAAGTGGAACCAATACGGCCATTGCGCGTTGAGATCGCGAAAGAAGCGTCGACACTCATCGATCTGATGAAGTTCTCTCGGGTCGCTGCCATACCCCTCCACCATGACCAACAAGCGGTTTCCAAACCGTCGCGTGTATTGTGCAGAGTCCGACAACACCATCAACCGATCAACCGCGTCCCCAACCAAGCCTTTCTCGATTTCACCTCGGGTGAGCACAAGGACAACCTGTCCAGTTACGCCTTCACCCATCCCGTCAATCGTGGCGGCGAGCGTTGCGCCATTGGTGAGCAAAATGGAGTTCGTCATAACGGCATTCCTGTGGCGATCAAATTCGTCGATGCAAGTGTCGTATGACAAACCTGCAACGCAAGGGCGGCGTCAGCAATCCATCAAGCCGCAGCCAGCTCGTCGGCCACGCTGATGTGGGTGACCGCATGCGCCAGCAGAAGTCACTCCAAAACCGCCGCATCATCATTCGGCAGGAAACTCCGGCTCTGGTACTGATGAATCTCGACGAAGGCGCCGAACGTCAGGGTTGCTTGGATGCTGCGCTGCCGATCGCTTGCAGGCACCTCGATCACGATCCGTGATTCACCAGCGACACGCCGAACACGCAAGACCCGGTTGTTCGCAAGCGTTGCGCGCTGGCCTTGCGTAAGGATCTTGTTGACCGTGACTTGAATGTCCTCCGATTCTGGAGTTGCAGCCCTGCATGTCCAGGGGGAACAAAAGAAGGATACCCGTTCACTGAGGGTGACAAGCTTCTATCCCTGCCTGCGCAGGGGAGCCCAACCTCATTGCGCAGGTGCGCGGTCAGCTCTGCTTCTATCCCTGCATGCGCAGGGGAACCTAAGACCTCGGAGCGGACCTCAGTGGGGTTCGCCTTCTATCCCTGCATGCGCAGGGGAACCGAGCAACGGGGTAACCCAGATTGTGCATTCTCCCTTCTATCCTGCATGCGCAGGGGAACCGTCCGCGTCCGGCAAGCGGAAACCCACATGGCCCTTCTATCCCTGCATGCGCAGGGGAACCTGCATCAGCGTGCGCACGTACAGGCGCTGGCGCCTTCTATCCCTGCATGCGCAGGGGAACCTTCGACATCCTCAACGCCTATAACTCCGCGCTCCTTCTATCCCTGCATGCGCAGGGGAACCGCGCTTGTCAGGCGTGAAGGCCCGCTCGTTTCCCTTCTATCCCTGCATGCGCAGGGGAACCGGCCTGTGCCTTGATGCGGCGCGCGCAGATGTCCTTCTATCCCTGCATGCGCAGGGGAACCGCGCTCAAAGACAGCGCATTGCGCGGTGCATGCCTTCTATCCCTGCATGCGCAGGGGAACCGATCAGCGCTACGTGCGCGAGTCGATGTACTACCTACTATCCCTGCATGCGCAGGGGAACCAGCTCATCTTCGCTCACCACCAGGACTTTCGCTCTTCTATCCCTGCATGCGCAGGGGAACCGGAACATCAGCTCAGCCTGCGCGAGAGCATTTCCTTTTATCCCTGCATGCGCAGGGGAACCCCGCACGCGTGCTCAAAGCCAGCAATCTTCTTTCTTTTATCCCTGCATGCGCAGGGGAACCGAAAAAATTGCTTGAAGTTCCAACTGTGTTTCCCTTTTATCCCTGCATGCGCAGGGGAACCGAGCATGGATGCGGGATTCCAAGTCCAAATATCCTTTTATCCCTGCATGCGCAGGGGAACCGGCAAGACCCTCGAAGGCGTCTGGGGTGCCCTGGCCTTCTATCCCTGCATGCGCAGGGGAACCTTGAGGATGCGGGCACGCATTGCGCGGCCTTTCCTTCTATCCCTGCATGCGCAGGGGAACCGTCGACATGGGTTAGTCTCTGTTCTCGATAGACCTTCTATCCCTGCATGCGCAGGGGAACCTCTGTGCCTTAACTATCGGAAATATATGGTCTTTCAACAAATGGCAGGCCGTCGATGGAGGTCAGTCGAGTGCCTTTCATCGAAAAATAGGGGATAGCGTAACCAGTCGGCGAAGAGGGGTCTGAAACGACGAGAAAGCCCCTTGGCTTATGCAATTCCATTGTGGCTACCAACTCCTTGAGGATCTGCGCATTGATACTGCCCAGGAGAACACCAGTCTCCAACTGGAACATGTATCTGCGAAGGTAGCCAACCAACGACGTCGGAGGGCTGATCAATCGAACCAGGGCTAGCCGCATTCGATGGCATACTCAAGATTGTCGAAAAGTGTATCGATCAGGCGATGCTTTCGGAACATGTCGCGGCATGCTCGACGTATTTCGCCGCGAACGTCACTGGTATCACATCCGGCGATTTCAAAAGCAAGCGGCACAACCGTTGAGAACTTGACGGTATCCGCCAGATCAAACACCAAAGAGCGTCGGTCGCCAGCATGGATGAACCCGATCGAAGGTGAGTAACCTGCCGCCACGATGACAGCTTCGCAGAGGCCATAGAGCGTCGATGTAGCGAAGCCGAGTGCGTCTTGATATCGCCTTGGAAGTGCCTGTCGACCATTCCATTCGATCCCAGCCGCTCCGGCGATCTCAGCGTACCGCTTCTTTACCCATCCGCCCTCGATCCCACGCAGCTTCTCGATCTGGCGCGCAGGTGGAGGCACGGTACCGAACATGCGTTCGTGGAAACGCCGTGCAACGTCAATATGCTTCGTTGGGTCGAGTCGCATCTGTGCCTGAATCAGGAGTCGAGTGCCCGCTGGCCCACCAGGCAGACCACACGAGTAGCAATGGACGCCTGCCTCTCCCACCCAGACCAGGGTTGTGCCATGGGTTGCGCACATTTTGATCGCAGCGTGGGTCACTGCCGTCCCGGGCTCAAGAAAAATCGCGCACGCCTTGCCGCACGGAATATCCACCGAGCCGGATTCGCGCTGAAACACAAGCGAGTGTTCCGAAGCGTGCAGGGTTCCACGTTCAAGGAACAGATGACTGATCCTTGCCCGGAGTGGCACGCTGGTCGGCTGATGAATATCCCCCATCGACCGTTATCGTAGCGCCAAATTGTTCAAGAGCGTGCTTTGAGCCTCTTTGCTCAGAGCGCTTTGCGCAGCATACCGCAGCCGAACCGTTTTCCTCGCCCCATGCCATTAGCCCAAGCCAGCGCGGCTCCTGCCCGGTTCGAGCACCGACCCTGAAACATGAGGTCGCTGACCGGTAGAACGATGTTAAGGCGGCATCCGCTTCGATCGACCTTTATCCCGTGAAGGCGGGTCTGATCTTCGACATGCAAATCATCAATCACGAAACCATGAGCACTGAAAAGGCGTTCGGCCAATTTCAAGGTTCCTTCAACATCCAGCGATTCGAGCCCTCCATGTCCGGCCTGGCGCGCACTTACGATGCGAATGCGAAGCGACCCCTCAATGGCGTCGGAGACCGACCCCCGACTGAGCTGCCGCGACCGCACAAGTGCAATATGCGGCGATAACATGACGTAGATAAAGTCTCGGACGCGGTCACCCGTGGCGCGCATCGCTTTCCAGACCAGTTGGTGCTGCCGGTAGACATCGCCCGCCGTTGAAGGGAGGGCGATGCGCAGCTCGCGACAAGTGTCGGTCACACAGGACGCCAGCACACGACAGCGCCTTCTCCCTGCCAATACGGCGGACGCAGACGGGATTGAACGGGCGCATAGCCCGCGACGGCTTCTGGCATGCACCGCCGCTTCCAAAGGTCCAAGGCGAGCGGGTCTTCGACGACGCTGTAATCAAGCCCGCCCTCATCGGCGTCGGTCTGCTCGCGCAGCGCGATCCGGCCGTGATCCAGGCGGGCGCGCTTGCCGACATGCGTCACAAGCGCCAGCAGTTCAGTGATGCGCTCTGGGTCACCGATGCACCAGGCATGAAGCTGATCAACATGCTCGATCGTGTACCAGAACGCATCGTTCTTGAACGCGCCGCGCACGGTGTCAATCGACTTGATTGGGCGGCCAGTGATCAGACCATCCACCATCGCCCCGGCCATGGACTGCGTGGCGGTCTTGGCAGTCATATAAACCCGCTCAGAACCACGTACGGCCAGCGGCGTCACCAGTGATGCCTTCCAGCACCAGTCACCGTTGGCGTCGTGGCGCTCGAAGGGCAGGGTGTTCAGCAGGTCGTCATAGGACGTGAAGACTCGACCGTCACGCTCGGCTTCTTGGATCACCGCGTGACCGATCAGGCCGTCCAAATGCAACCCGAAAGCCGGTGCACACCAGGGTGTTGCAATGTTCCATTCAATACGAAGGGGGATTGCGTCCATCATCAAGCAACCTTCTTCGCTTCCGGCATCGGTGCGTAGGCTTTTTCCAGCGCCTCGATGGTCAACTCGCTCAGTGCCTTCTCGGCGGCTGCGACGTAGACCGCCACGTCATCACTGAGTTCGTAGCTGGTGGCATGGTCGCCGGGTCGAAAGATCGCAGGGCTTACTTGGGTGGCGTCGTCGTAGAGCGCGAGTCGCGCCTCGAAGCGGCCGAAGCCGCGGGCAGAGGCACCGCCCACTTCATTGCGGTTCGCCCAGTCGCGCACTGCCATCAGCGCAAGACCCACTTGTGCGTCGGTGGCCAGCGGTTTCAAGCGCAACCAGAACTGGAGCGGGGTGCCTGGGAGCATGGCCTCGATGAAGTTGAACCCCATGAGATCACTGGACGCGCCGGCCGCCGCCGCGGCATCAAGCTGGGTACCTTCGGCCTTTGCAACCTTTTCGGCGGCCTTTTTCTTCGCCTTGGCTTCACGGCCGTCCGTGACGTGTGCCAACCACTCACTCAAGGACTGTTGATAATTTTCGATGCGGTCCTGGCCCTTGCCGGCCATCAAGTCGTCCTTGCCAGTCAGGATGATTTCGGTGGTGAGGCCGATATCGCGGACGTTGCCATCGGCATCACGGTAAGTGAGGTTCTCAACATTGATGGCCTGATCCCGCACGGAAGGGTGAAGGATGTGGCCAAGCCAGCTCACGGCTGGAAGCAGGGGGCCAATGCCATAGCGACTGTGCAGCATGTACGGGCCGCCACCAAAGAGACCCGCGAACACGTTGCGCTGACCTTCAACCAGACCCTCGACGGTCGGCTCGGCACCGATGCCCGAGCGGGATGCGGCACCCCGGGTGAGGCAATGGAACAGTTGGCGAGAAATCGGCGTATCCAACGCATCCATTACGCGATCAGCAGCGCATCGGCGCAGCAGGCCACGCACGGAGTTCGCGGTGATGAAGGGGATTTGTCGCCGGCGACCGTCAGTGCAGAACATGCCAGATTTGATGGTGTCGGATTTGTTGCCAACGCGGCCATCCGGCGCGGTTTGATGGGCGTGAGTGGTCAGCATGATGGTACCGACAATCTGCAGGGACATACGGAACGCTCCTATGGGAGTGAGTGAAGGCAGCACAGGTTGCGGCCTTGTCGACACCGTAGTACCGTATCCTTACCCTGTCAATAGGTAATGAGGTAAGGAATGCAAACCATCCTCCTGGCCGCACTTCCGCCCGCCAGCGATGCCAGTTTGATCCGAGAAGCGACCGACTGGCGAGCCGTCTTCATCGCGGCTGGCATTGGCTCTGCCCAGGACTGGAATAAGCTGCGCGTGTCCACACCGCGCGAGCAGCTCTGGATCGTCGCCGGCGACCCAAAGGCCAATGATTTTCTAGCCGATCGCCTCGACGACATCGCCGGCACACT
The DNA here is from genome assembly GCA_001899855.1 of Lysobacterales bacterium 63-13. Lineage (GTDB taxonomy): Bacteria > Pseudomonadota > Gammaproteobacteria > Xanthomonadales > Rhodanobacteraceae > Dokdonella. The sequence continues at coordinate 4,630 of MKWR01000013.1, read as the reverse complement.
GGCCACCGTCCTCAACGCCCCGGTGCCGCTTGAGGTAAGCCATCGGACCATCGGCGTGCGGGCCAGCACAACGGAGCTGTGGGCCTACCGCATTCCGCGGTTTGTGGTGGAAAAGAAGGCAAGGGATTACACGGCACATTTCCAGTCCACACTGGATCCGGACATCAAGGCCAAGATCGAGCGCAAGCTGGAGGCATCGATCCGGAATGAACTCGATGTCTGGAATCGGCTGCCTTCGGCGCTCGACAACGACCAACCCTTTCTAGTGCTGACCGATCCGGGCCGTGCGATCCCAGTACCAGCCATCAGCGGCACCCAGACCGGTACCGGCAAGCCCGTCACTGTCCTCGTCCGACGCCAAATGGTCTTTCTTTCCTACTGGCGCTTCGAAGGAAGCCTGTTCCTGGGGCCATTGGCCTCGCTGGGGTACGGCCGCGTGACCCGCACTCCAGGTCCCGCCATGCTCGAACGGGCGACGCAGAAAGCGCTGCTCGACATTATCCCGACCGACGTATCCAGCGAGGTGCATTCGTGATCCAGTCATCGTCCCAGGTGTATCTCAAGGCTGCAGGATTGGTTCCGACCGCCGCCGACGTGGTGGTGGAAGCCACCCACTGTGTCATGTGCGCCGCACCGCTTGCTGCCGGCGAAAAGGCCAACAAGGTTACGAAGGCCACCTTCGGCGATGCCTTCAACAACAAGCTCGACCTGCGGGCGATCAGTGGCACGCATGTTTGCGGTGCCTGCCAGGCGCTCTGGTCGAAGGACTGGCTGCAGAAGTACAGCAAGTCCTATGCTTGCGCGGAAGGGGTATTCAAATTGGCCTCAAACGAGGATCAGGCGGCCTTCCTGCTCAATCCGCCGCCGCCGCCTTTCGTTGCCATCCTCTCGACGCGCCAGCAGCAGCACATGATCTGGCGCACGCCCGTATCGCTGAGCCAGGAGCTCTTCTTCGTCCGCATGGATGGCGATGTATTGACGATCCGCCGCCGCGTGCTGATGGAGGCACTGGACGCCTACAAGCATATCGTTGAGGTCATGGCCAGCACCCTCCCCGAAGGCCGCAAGCGTCCGCTCAAGGGGCCGCCCGCGTGGATCGACCGCCAGCTCGAGTCGTCCAAGACCGGCATGCTGCGCACCGATGTGGAAGCGCTGCTGCATCAGGTGGGCGACGATTGGGCTGTCGAGCGCCTCCACGGTTTGACCATGGGTGAGTGGTGGGCACTCAACATCATCAACCGCTTCGACCCCCAGTCGCCACCGCCACGACGTAATGCGTTGGTGGATGCCGATGATACGGACGCCAGCTGACATGCCCTCGCTCAAGATTCGCATTCCAGTGCAGGACCTCTCCGCCTACGACGGGGATTGCTCCTTGCCGAAAGCCGCCAAAGACCGCCTGGCCACGCTGCTTCATGACGAAGGCCGGGCACCGCCCGCCCTGATCCCGTCTGGTATTGCGGCGCAAGGTGTCACGATCTGGATCTCCGAGGAGCACAAGGCAGCGCTCACGGACCTCATGCGCATCTATCGAGGGCACGAGGGCATCGGGCCATTGGCCACGTCATTGCTGCACGGTCACGCCAAACGCGAGCATGAAGCCGACCGTTTCGATATCCCGGAACCTGTCCCTCAGCGCGAGCGCACCACCCTTGATCGCCTCAATGAAGCATTGGGCGACCAAACCCGCGACGCACAGGCGCAGATGTTCTCCCGGCTGCACAAGGAACTGACCCGCTCTGTTGGGAGGCCACCGGTCATCGCCGCGGAAGCGTCCACCGGCATTGGCAAAACGCGCGTATTCCTCGCGAGCATGTTGGACTGGAGTGTCGCGCACCCCACCGAAACAGCGATCTTGACGGCGCCGAGTTACAACGTGTTGCTGCAATCCGTTGCCATGTGGCAACGACTGCGTGATGCCCTGCCGGAGACCCCGGATGCGGTGACCATCCTTGGCCAGCGCGAATTCGTGAGTGCCGCAGCGCTCGCCAACGTGCTGCGGATGCTTCCCGAGGACGCCCCGGGGAAAGTCGCCGCTGCACAGTGGCTCGCGGCCGGTGGGACCGCGTCGATGGACGACCCGCTGGGGCATGCCTGGCTGATGCGCAGCCTGCAAAATGCATGTGATGGCGAATGGGCGTATGCGACGGAGATTTGTGTCGACACTGCAACACCCGACGATGACCCTGGCCGCGTCGCCTACCAGCTCCAGTTCAAACGTGCCCGTGATACCCCATGGGTATTCTGTACGCACGCGATGCTGGCAACCGACGTGCGTCGCCGGATCATGCAGGCACGCAAGGGGTACAAGGAGGACGCCGGCACCAGCGCCTCCCAAGCGGCTTGGGCTGAATATGAGGCAATGGAGAGCGACCTTCGGAAAGGATCGCGCTTGTACGAGATTCAGAATGATTTGCTCTCGGGCATGGTGGCTGGCGACGCCGGCCGCCTTCCGCAGATCGGGCTGCTGATCGTCGACGAAGCGCACATGCTCGAGGAGAACTTCGCCCGGCTTTTTGCGACAGGCATTTCCATCGCCGGCCTTTTGCGCAGTCTCCAAGATCTGCACGCCGAGGTACCTCGAAAGATCACGGCGGCCGAGCTGGCGGGAATCAAGGAGGCATGGAGTCAACTCAAGCACATGGGGGAGGGCCACGCCGGCGAAGGCCAGATGGCGGACCAGCTACCCCCAGGCGCTCGGGAGGCCGTGAAGAACGTCCGAACCATCTTGCAAAAGATTCTCGCTCGGAAGGTCCCGGTCAATGACGTGAATCGCGCCATCATCAACAAGCTGCGCGAGGCCTCGGTTTCGCTGGAGCTTGCTGCACAAAGCAACAATCAGCGTTTCGGGATGACCACGCGGGTGAGTTGGTCGCCCAGCGAGCACTGGCCCAGCCTTGAGGTTGGCCGATACGACATCGGTCCTGAACTGGACTTTCTCTGGACCGTGATGGTGCAGGATCGTGCCGTCTTGGTTTCGGCAACCTTGTATGAGGATGTCAGCGTCGAGGGCCTGGAAAACGTACGGCGCCTATTGAGCATCCGTTCCGATCGGTTGCGCGCGATGGCACCAATCCGGCCCCCATGGACGTACGAGCCAGTGCGGCTGTATCTGCCGGCAAACGCGGTCACGCCGGACTATCCGAAGGATCAGCAGCGATTCTATCGACCCACGGAGCGGTCAACCCCAGATCCTGACAAGCTGAGGATCCAGACGCTTCGGTGGCGCAAGGAGATTGCCGAGTACGTGCTGCAGGCGTATGAAAGCGGAGAGGGGGGCATGCTCGTGCTGCTCACCTCGCATGCCGAACGTGAGGCGCTGGAAGTCGCGATCGCCGACCGTTTGCCGCACGGTGCCCTGATCTCCCAGACGCCAGCCAGAAAGCACTTCCTTCGCGCTACTGCTCTTGGCATCCGGCCCTGTCTCTTGGCCGTAGGCGCAGCCTGGACTGGTCTGGACCTTTCGGGCGACGGGCTGGCCAGCGTGATTGGGCGTTCAGTGTCGGCTACCGACGACAAGGTGCTCACTGACCTGGTCATCCCGAATGCTCCGATTGGAGCCAATCGAACACTCACCCAACAATGGCGTCGCCAGCAAACGGGGGTGGTGGCAGAGATCGGAGCCGTCAGCATTCTGTTCCGTCAAGGAATCGGGCGTCTTGTCCGCCGCGAAGGTCTGCCGCGCCGGAGCAGGCGACTGCATTTTCTGGATGCGCGCATCTATGACCCGCATTGGGGATCGTTCTTCGCCCCAATCAAACGTGCGCTGCGGGTTTATGGCGAGCCGCGACACGTCTGATGCCACTGTCATTTCGACGGGGTTCTCGGACTGCTCCGCCGAGCAGCGGGCTTGCCGGGATTTTTCTGCGAGGCCCGCTTGACGACCGCGTTTCGGTTCCGAAGTTGAGCGTGCAGGCGTTCGATCTCTTGCTCCAGCGCGTCGATTCGAGCGGCTGAGCCGCTCTGAAGTCGCTCCACGACGCTGCGCGTGCCGGCAGCTTCTCTTTCCAGATCCGTGATGTTCGCCGCGGCTTTGGAAATCTCGGACTCTCGGCGAGCGAGCGTTTTCTGCAGCTGCGCAATTTCCTGACGGCCGCGATCGACTTCCTGCAGCCAGCGGTCTTCGCTGAGCCGCGCCTGGCTCTCCAAGGCACGCCGTTCCGCCGCCGCCTCCGTTCGCAGTTGTTCGCTCGCCTCGAGGAGTTCGGTCACCCGAGCCGAGAGTGCCTCCCGCTCGGATTGCAGCGCATCCCGCTGCGCCTGCAGATCGGCGAGTTGCGCGCTCTGGGCGGTCGCGAGGCGCTCGAGATCCGTGCAGCGGGTTTTCACCTGGACGCAGGTGGCCACGGCGGCTTCAGCCCGTTCGCGGGCATCGACCATGGCCGCTTCGAGAACTTGGGCGCGCTCGCCGAGCGCCTGGCGCTCCTGTGCCAACGTCGCCTGCTCGGCCGCCATGGCATTGGTGGCCCGCGTCTCCGCCTCCGCCAGCGCGGTAAGCCACAGCTGTGACGCTGCAGCGACCACCGCCTCGGGGGCATCAGGCAGCGCGACCTTGGCCTCATGGGCCGCCAGGCGCTGCCCGAGACTGGCCCACCACGCTTCCAGCAGCCGGACCACGGTATTCGGCGAG
>MKWR01000012.1 GCA_001899855.1 Lysobacterales bacterium 63-13 | reverse complement strand
CGCGCACCGAGCTGGAGATCCAGCAGACCTTGCAGCGCGAGGTGGAGCAAGAGCGGTGGACGAGCCTGGATCGCACCTTGAAGCGCGAGGCCGGCGACGATGGCCTGGTGCATGTCGAACGGCTCAACGAACCCCGCTTGCAGCGCCAACGCCTGCTGCTGATCGGCCGCCTGCAACGCTTGCAGCGCATGGGCCTGGCCGACGAGACGCAGCCGGGCACCTGGGCCGTTCATGCCGATGCAGAGAAGACCCTGCGCGCCCTGGGCGAGCGTGGCGACATCATCCGCACGATGCAGCGGGCAATGAGTGGGCAGCCGCGAGAACTGGTGGTGTTCGAGCCGGGCGACGATGGCCGAACTATCCTCGGGCGCGTGGCCGCGAAGGGGCTGGCCGACGAGCTGCGCGACCGGGGCTATCTGGTCATCGACGGGGTGGACGGCAAGGCGCACTACGTCGCGCTCAATGCCCGCGACGAGCTGGCGAACTACCCGACCGGGGCCGTGGTGGAGGTGAAGGGATCGGCCGACGTGCGCGCGGCCGACAGGAACATCGCCGCGCTGGCGAGCAATGGCCTGTACCGTACCGACCATCACTTGGCCGTGGCACAGGGCCAGGCCGTGCCGGGCCGCGACCCGCAGGAGGTTGTGGCGGCCCACGTTCGCCGGCTTGAAGCCCTGCGCCGGGCCGGCATCGTGGAGCGCGTGACCGAGGGGCTATGGAAGGTGCCGGGCGATCTGCCCGAGCAAGGCCGCCAGTACGACGCGCAGCGCCTGGGCGGCGTGGCCGTGGAACTGAAATCGCACCTGCCCATCGAGCGGCAGGCCCGCGTGATCGGGTCCACCTGGCTCGACCAGCAGTTGATCGGCGGCGGCTCGGGCCTGGGCGATCTGGGCTTTGGTGGCGACGCCAAGCAGGCCATGCAACAGCGCGCCGACTTTCTGGTCGAGCAGGGGCTGGCCGAGCGGCGCGGGCAGCGCGTGATCCTGGCGCGCAACCTGCTGGGCACGCTGCGCAACCGGGAGTTGGCACAGGTCGCCAAGGACATTACGGCCGAAACGGGCCTGGAGCATCGCCCCGTGGCCGACGGACAGCGCGTGGCTGGCATCTACCGGCGCTCCGTCATGCTTGCCAGCGGGCGCTATGCGATGCTCGATGACGGCATGGGGTTCAGCCTGGTGCCCTGGAAGCCGGTGATCGAGCAGCGGTTAGGGCAGCAGATTGCAGCGACAGTGCGCAGCGGCAGGGCGACTTGGGAAGTTGGTCGGCAACGCGGGCAATCAATCGGCTAACCACTTGCTACCGATCACAGTATTCAGTTCAAGCCGTTTGTCGTTCCTTGGCGATGAATCTCAGTCCAACCCCAGGTTCAGTCACGATATAACGGGGTGCGGAAGCATCGTCTCCAAGTTTGTGACGCAACTTGCCGACAAGAATGCGTAAGTAGTGAGCATCTTCGTCGTGCGTCGGTCCCCACAGTTCCCTTAAAATTTGCGTTTGCGTGATCAACCGTCCTGGTTGGAGAGCCAATAGAGACAGTAGAGAAAACTCCTTACGACTTAAAGTGACGATCTGGCCATGAACCGTCACTTCCCGGTTTACCAGATCTATGCTGACAGTCCCATCGTCATAGACTGGACCTTCCTCCAGACCAGATCCTACGGTTCGCAGGAATGCGCGAATACGCGCCATGAGTTCCTCGACACCGAATGGTTTGGTCACGTAATCGTTAGCGCCCGCATCTAACAAGGCTACCTTTTCCTCCTCGCCGGACCGCACCGTCAACACTATGACAGGCACGCGTGACCACTGCCGAAGCTCTTTGAGAACTTCCTTTCCGTCCTTGTCCGGCAGCCCCAGATCAAGAACGACGAGATCCGCCCCCTTACTGGCTAGCAGCGTTAGTCCCTCGCGTCCCGTTCCTGCCAACAGGGTGGCATAGCCCTGCGAACGCAAACTGATGTCGATGAACTTGCGAATCTGCGGTTCATCATCGATTACAAGAATCCTGGCAGCCGGCGCGCTCGCAGTCGATTCATTAGGTCGTCCCATCATCTTCTTTCGCCTCTTGCTTGGCATATTCGCCCCACGGCAAGGTCAGACGGATCGTGGTTCCCTTGCCTTCCCGTCCGGGCAGTGCCTGGACGCTGCCCATATGGGCGCCCACGATGCCTTGGACTATCGTCAATCCCAGACCAGTCCCTTGCTTGCCCCGGTCGCCACGCTCCACGCTGTAGAACATATCGAAGATGCGTCGTCGTTCGTCTTCTGGAATGCCGGGACCACGGTCCGAGACGTCTACTTGCAATTGACCATCTTCATTGCGCTGGACCTTCACGTGGATGGGAACTTCCAGAGGGGAGAACTTTGCCGCGTTTTCCATCACGTTGAACAAAGCCTGCTCGATTAGGGCGGGATGGACATGAATCGGCGGCAGCCCCGAGGGAATGTCGAGCTCCAGGCGGATATTCGGCTCGTACCGTTGCAGACGCCTTGACGCCGACCCCACTAATTCGTCTATACCGATCCAGTCGCGCGTCAACGTCAGGCCCTGCTGCCCAAGTCGCGTCATGTCGAGCAGGTTCTGAATGTAGCGATCCAGGCGTTCGCCCTCAATATGAATGGTTTCCAGCAAACTCTGCTGATCCTCCGTTCCCATGTTCTTGCCGTACCGCGCCAGACTGTCGGCCGCCCCTATCATCGATGACAAGGGCGAGCGCAGATCGTGCGACACGGATGACAACAACGCGGACCGCAGACGCTCCGTTTCTCCCGTGACCCGCGCCTCCTCCAATTGTGATACCAACCGCGTGCGTAGCGCCGCCTGACCAATGTCTTCCACCATGCTTTCTGCGAGGCGGCGCTGCTCAAACGATAGACGACCCATATCCGACCGGAACCTTAGTCCGGCCACGCCTAGCGCGTCTTTGTCCGAACGCACTGGGAGGAACAGCCAACTGGAACTACTCAAGGTGTCTGTGTAACGCCCGCTCATTTGTCCGTGTTGTTGCGTCCAGTCCGCCGCCATCAAATCTTTATCGGTAAGCGGGGTTGTGGCTGCGGTAGGCCCCGATTCCCCGTTGATGCGTATCCATGCTTCGGCATGAAGGGTCGATCTTAGTATCGAGGCGCCTGACGCAATAACCTGTCCAAGATCGGCTGCCTTGGCAAGTTGGCGTCCCAATTTCTGCATTGCTGTAGCGTGAGTGTTGGCGGCTCGCAGTGCCACTACTTGTCTGCGTAGTTGCGAAGCCAAGCGCCCCGCGATCAGTGCTGCTGCGAGAAACAGCATTACGGTTGCGACGCCCCGAGGGGCGCTGATCAGAAAGGTAAGCTTTGGCTCGATAAAGAAGAAATCATAGGCCAAGAAGCAGAGAACTGCAGTGATAACTGCTGACGCCATGCGAGTGCGTGACGCGACCAGCACAACGGCGACGAGAAAGATCAGCGACAGATCCTGTAATCCTAGAACTCGTTCAGCCAAGGCTGCTGAACCTATGGCGGCAGCGCTGGCCAGAAGAATCAGCGAGACTTCCCGTTTCGTAATTCGGCTGCTGGCCGTGTCCGTCCAATATATCGTCTGCTGCCGCGCCTGCGGTGTGCTGACAATCGTCAGTTCGTAGCGAGCGCCGCGCTGAAGCAGTTGCTGCGTCAATGTACGGTTGAACATTCGGGCGAAAGGACGCTCGCGTGTGCGACCGATCACAATGGATCTTGCGCCGCGCGCTTCCGCAGCGTCCAGCAATGCCTGCGTGACGTCGGTGTTGTTCATCACCTCCGTCTCCCCGCCAAGATTGCGCGCTAGCGCAAAAGCCTTGTCGATCTCCATCAAACGTTGCTGCTCAGCACGCGCGTTCCTTCTGAGCCATGAGATCGGCTGGGCGATGCTGCCTACTTGCTGTGTCGCGTCGGCAGACCTTCCTGTGTCTACGGTGACCACTGACCATGGCGAGCCACGTCGCTCGGCCATTCTGGAACCCGCTCTCACGAGATATTCGGATTGTCCCCGGCCATCAATGGCGATCAGCACATGGTGTTGGATGGGACTGCCTGCCAGCCCGCGTGCGGCACGCTTTTCGCGAAGGTCGACATCGACGTGCTCCGCCACCGTTTGCATTGCAAGCTCACGCAAGGCGGTGAGATTGGACGGTGAGAAGAACGCCTGTAGCGCTCTCGCAGCCTGTTCGGGAATATAGACTTTCCCATCGTTCAGACGTTCTATCAGTTCGCGCGCAGGCAAATCGACCAGACGAATGTCACGCAAACGCTCAAAAATAGTGTCAGGAACAGTCTCGCTTACTCGAATACCTGTAATCTGGTGCACAACGTCGTTCACACTCTCCAGATGCTGGATATTGACCGTCGTGTAAACGTCGATACCGGCGTTGAGCAATTCCTCCACATCCTGCCAGCGCCGCTCATGACGGCTTCCAGGGGCATTGCGATGGGCCAGCTCATCTACTAAGGCAATTGCCGGCTTGCGTGCTAGCAAGCCATCCAGGTCCATTTCCTCCAGTTGCCGCCCTCGATACTCAATTGTTTTGCGAGGCAGCAGTGGGAGCCCCTCGACCAGAGCCCGGGTCTCGCCACGGCCATGGGTTTCGACGATACCAATAACGACATCCACCCCTTGGCGGTGCAGTTCTCGCGCACGGGCCAGCATGGCGTAGGTCTTGCCAACGCCAGGCGCAGCACCCAGAAATACCGTCAACCGCCCGGCAGATTCTCGCTTGAGTTCACCCAGTATGGCGTCGGATTTTATGGGTTGGGTCGCTCCCATAAGGCGGTCCTCGTAACTCGGTAACGTCCTAGAGTTTTGGGCAACGTTTTTAGCGTTGCCCAATTATTCCATAGGATTAAATTTCAGAAGAATGGGGTCAGTAGAATGTCTATCAGCTTGATTCCAATGAACGGCGCGATGAGGCCACCGACCCCGTAGATCAGTAGATTGCGCCTGAGCAGGTGGGATGCAGGTTCGGACCGATATTTCACGCCACGTAGGGCAAGCGGTATCAAGGCGACGATGATCAGCGCATTGAAGATCACCGCGGATAGAATCGCCGAGCTGGGACTGTGCAAGCCCATCACGTTCAATGCTCCCAATGCCGGATAAGTGGCGACGAACGCGGCCGGAATGATCGCGAAGTACTTCGCCAGGTCATTCGCTACACTGAACGTGGTCAATGCCCCTCGCGTCATGATCATCTGCTTGCCCACCTCGACGACACGCAGAAGCTTGGTGGGATTGCTGTCCAGATCCACCATGTTGCCCGCTTCTTTCGCGGCTTGAGTGCCGCTGTTCATGGCCACTGCCACGTCAGCCTGTGCAAGGGCGGGTGCGTCGTTGGTGCCGTCTCCCGTCATCGCCACCAAGCGGCCTTCGGCCTGGTATTTGCGGATCAGGCTGAGCTTGTCTTCAGGCGTCGCTTCTGCAAGAAAGTCGTCCACTCCAGCATCAGCGGCAATCGAGGCAGCGGTAAGCCTGTTGTCACCCGTGATCATGACCGTCTTGATGCCCATGGAACGCAGCTGGGCGAAGCGCTCCTTGATTCCATGCTTGATGATGTCCTTGAGTTCAACCACACCGATGACGCGGGGGCCGTCAGCCACAACCAGGGGGGTGCTGCCGCGCCGAGAAATTTCCTCGACTGTCAGATTGACGGCCTCAGGGAACGTCCCACCGGCATGCTCCACATAGGCACGAATCGCCGATGCAGCCCCTTTGCGCAGTTGCCGATTATCGATGTCGATGCCACTCATGCGTGTCATCGCACTGAATGCAATGGGCTGCGCACCATCCAGTGTCCGAGGCTTGACATTGAAGCTGCGCTTGGCCAGCGTCACGATGGAACGGCCTTCCGGCGTTTCGTCGGCCAGCGAAGCCAGGTAGGCAGCGTCGGCAACAGCCTGCTCCGAGAGGCCTGGAGCGGGTACAAACCTGACGGCTTCACGGTTGCCTAGGGTGATTGTGCCAGTCTTGTCGAGCAGGAGCACGTCAACGTCACCAGCAGCTTCGATCGCACGGCCGGAGGTCGCCAGAACATTGGCGTTCATCATCCGGCTCATGCCGGCGATGCCGACCGCCGATAGCAGCGCGCCGATGGTGGTCGGGATCAGGCACACGAGCAAGGCAATGAGGACCGTGATGCTCACCGGCTGCCCTGCGCCATTGACCTGTACGCCGAACATGGAGAACGGCAACAGGGTCACGCACACCAGCAGGAAGATCAGCGTCAGGGCGACCAACAGGATGTTCAGCGCAAGCTCGTTAGGTGTCTTGCCTCGCTTGGCACCCTCAACCATGGCGATCATGCGGTCAAGGAACGCCTCACCAGGCTTCGCTGTGACGCGCATGATGATCCAGTCTGAGAGCACGCGGGTTCCGCCGGTAACTGAGCTGAGATCGCCCCCAGCCTCGCGGATCACCGGGGCCGACTCCCCTGTGATGGCTGACTCATCGACGGAGGCAACCCCAACCAGTACCTCACCGTCCGCTGGGATGGTTTCTCCGGCGTTGACGTGGACGTAAGCACCCACGGCCAATTCGTCGCTGGGGACGGGCCAGCTCGTACCGTCTAGCTTAGGTTCCTTGAGCACACGGGCAACCACTCGCCGCCGAGAGGCGCGCAGCGCTTGAGCATGCGCTTTGCCGCGGCCCTCGGCCAATGCCTCGGCTGCGTTGGCGAAGAGCACGGTGAACCAGAGCCAGGCAGCCACTGCAAAGATGAAGCCCGCCGGGGCGTCGCCATCTCCTCGCACAGCCTGAATCCCCAGAACCGTTGCCACGATGCTGCCGATATACACGACAAACATCACTGGGTTCTTCATCTGCACCCTTGGAGACAGCTTACGGAACGCTTCACCAATAATCGAGGACCATGGCAGGGCGCCGGGCTGAGGGTTTGGCGGCTTACCAGATGGGCCGGTGCTATTAGTAGACGTGATGACTTTTGTTTGGGACATAAAAACTCCCAGCTTTATTGAGTGACTGGCCGGGCCTTGAAGGCCTCGTCCAGTGCAAGGTTGAGTTCCAGCACATTGACGCGGGGTTCGCCAAGAACGCCGAGCTGACGTTGCGCTGTGTTCTGTTCCAGCACCGACAGCACATCCTTCTCAGGCACATTGCGCGCCTTTGCCACCCGGGGCACTTGCAGCCGGGCGTTCGCTAACGAAATGTGCGGGTCAAGGCCGGAGGCAGATGCGGTCACCGCATCGACCGGTACCTTCGCGTCAGCTGCCAGACCGTTTTCCTCCCGGTAGGCTTTGGTGCGCTCTGCCACGGCGTCGAGCAGTTTCTTGCTCAGCGCCCCCTGGTTGCTCGCGCCGCTGTTGGCAGCGTTGTACGGCTGGTCGATCGAATTGGCTGGATCGTTCGGGTCAGTGCCGGAGGTGGCACTGGGGCGGCCATGGAAATACTGAGGCTGCGTGAAAAGCTGGCCAATGACACGCGAGCCGACGGCCTGTCCGTTGCGAGTAATCAAACTGCCTTGCGCCTGATCGCTAAAGAGCAGTTGGGCCACACCAGTAGTGGCCAGTGGATACACCAGTCCGGTCACGATCATGAAGAGCACGGCAGAAACAAGCACCGGGCGGGTGACACCGCTGAATGCCGATGTCACAGCCGGGCTGACTTGTGTTTGAATTTCAGTCATAGCTACTCCTTAGAAGGTCTGGCCCGTGAGCAACAGTAAGTGCTCCACGATGGGACCCAGAGCGAGAGCGGGCAGGAAAGTCAGTCCGCCGACGATGAGGACGATGAAAACCAGCAGCCCCGTGAACAGGGGCGTGGCTGTCGAGAGCGTTCCTGCGCTGGCCGGAATGCTGTTCTTGGCTGCCATTACTCCAGCGACCGCGAGCATGGGCAGCAGCGTGAAGTAGCGGCCCACGAGCATGGCCAGGCCGATGGTCGTATTGAAGAAAGGCGTATTGGCATTCAGGCCCGCAAACGCAGAGCCGTTGTTCGCCGTGCCTGACGTATACGCATACAGGACTTCACTGAAGCCGTGTGGCCCGAGGTTGGCCAAGCTTTCCATGGTGGCCGGGACCAGGCATGCGATGGCCGTGAATCCGAGGATGCTCAACGGATGGGCGAGCACGGCGATCATCACGTACTTCATCTCCCGTGCCTCGACTTTCTTGCCAAGAAACTCAGGAGTGCGGCCGATCATCATGCCCACAAGGAACACCGTGAGGATGGCGTAAGTGACCAGATTGATCAGACCCACGCCATCACCACCGAATACGTTGTTGAGCATCATCTGCGCCAACGGAACGAAACCGCCCATCGGGGTGTAGGAGTCGTGCATCGAGTCCACCGAGCCGGTGGTTGCGGCTGTGGTTACTGCTGCAAACATGCTGCTTTGAGCCACGCCAAAGCGCAGTTCCTTGCCTTCCATGTTGCCGCCACCCTGCAGAGCGCTTTGCGTCTGATCCACGCCCAGGGGCGTCAACATCGGATTGCCGCTATGCTCCGCGTTGTAGATCAACGCAAGAAAGCCTACGAACATCACAACGAAGGCGCCAAAGAAGGCCCAGCCTTGCCTGCGGCGCATGATCATCGAGCCGAACGTGTAAGTCAGCGCAGATGGGATCAGCAGCATGCTGAGCATGTGCAGCGTGTTGGTCAGCGGCGTCGGATTCTCGAACGGATGTGCGGCATTCATGCCGAAAAAGCCACCGCCGTTGGTGCCGATGTGCTTGATCGTCTCGAAGCTCGCGACCGGCCCCATGATGATCTGCTGCTTGGCTCCTTCGAGCGTGGCGACAACTGCGTCGGCACTCAGCGTTTGCGGCATGCCTTGCCAGACATAAACCAGTGCCATCACGAAGCACAGTGGCAGCAGGAGCCGATAGAGCACACGAGTGAAATCCACCCAGTAGTTACCGATGTCGCCGGTGGACCTGCGGCTCAGGCCCCGGATGAACCCCCCTGCGGCAGCCACGCCCGTTGTTGCGCTAACGGACATCAAGAAGGTGATGACCGCCATTTGTGAGAAGTTGGACAGGCTGCTTTCGCCTGAATAGGCTTGCCAGTTGGTGTTGGTGATGAAAGAAGCCGCAGTATTGAATGCCAGATCAGGCGTTTGAGACGCCCTCTCCAGCGCATCGCCAGGCAAATACTGCTGCACGCGCAGCAGAACGTAGCCAAGGAGCATCATGGTGGCGTTGCTCAGGACGAGCACCATCCCGTAGCGTTTCCATGACATCTTCTCCGACGGGTCAACGCCAAGAACTCGATAGGTACCACGCTCCAGAAAACTATGCGCAGGACTTGTGAAAAGACGTGCCATCCATTTCCCGAGCACCACGACCAGGCCGGTCATGATCACAAGGATGATGGCGAATTGGACAATGTCGACAGTCATCTTGGACTCCGATCAAATTTTTTCGAGGCCAACGATGAACCCCGCCGTGATTACGAAAAATCCGCAAGCCAATGCCAAAAACAAGAAATCACCCATAAATGCACCTCGATTGATTTGAATAATTTTGTGATCAGAATTTTTCAGGCCTAATCAGTGCGTAAAGCAAATATGCAAATAATCCGAACGATATCAATCCGATAATCAAATTCATGATCCACCTTTATTGAGAATTGCCAGGCTGCTGGCAAGTTAATGATTTCTAGAAAGAGGCTTGCAGAGCGAACTCAACACGAGAGCCCGCCATACTGGGAAACATTCTTTTTGCGGCGGAGTCCGTCCCGTGCAGCGTCAGCCTTGCCTCGAATGGGGCTTGAAATCCCCACACCACGCCCAGGGAGCCGTGGGTGTAGCTATCCGCGTAGGCGCTGTCCAGGAAGTAGCGCGCTAGCGTGCCCTCGAAACGCCATTTTTCATTGACGGGGTATCGCACGCCGATGAGCGCATAGGTACCAGTTGTCTTGCTGGCCATCGCGTTCGTGGAGCGCCCCACCGACAGCCAGTAGTTGTCGCGCCAAGTAAGCGCCGCGTTGACTTCGTTCCAGTTGGGGGAGCCTTGTGTACCGGGGTATTGATAGCGCAGGTAATACGCATCAAGCGCCCAGTCTTCTGCCAGCTTGCCGCTCCAGCCCAGAGCGATATCGAATTCGCTACTGGCATTGTTATCTGGCTTGAACTTGACGTTGGAACCCCAGGCCGAAGCATAGAAGCCGGAGTCGTGGGCGTACTTGACTCCTGCTTGAACCGCTGGCTTCTCACGTGTCTGTGAAGAGCCGCGCCACACGTAGTCCGACGTCAATGCAACATTGCCGGAGACTTGCGCTTGAACGCTGGTTGCCGCCCCAAGCAGCAGCACGCTGATCGCAGCAACGACCTTTCTAATCGCCTGAATTTTTTCGAAATGCATGATTTTTCTCGCGAACGAATAGCGAAATGCCCATGCAACCAAGTATTCAGTGAAGGCGCGTAAATTTTCCATTCATGAACAATCTCCACGCATAAATTCTACGTAAATTATGAGGATCTTCGCTGTCGCACACGAGTTTAGTGAAGTCGGTCAAGCGCCTCGACGTTCGCGTACGCGCGCGGCGGCTGTGATCGTAAATTTATGTTGAATTTACGACGAGCGGAGTCTGCTTGAGGTATGGTTTTCAGGCCTCCGGCGTAAGAGTATTCAATCAAATACAAGACGCTATCCTCATTGACACTGTTGTGGTTGGATTCGTCTCCTTTTTGCGCACTGCAAAAATGAGCTGCATGGCTTGCAAGTCGACTTAAAGAATCGCTACCGAGCTGAAATTTTCAAATATGCGCCAATCTTCTTAAAGCTGCATATATGGGTGATTGATTTGACCGAAAATGAAACGTCAGCGAGATAGAAAGAATGGAGTTACGCCACCTTCGATACTTTCTCGCAGTTGCAGAGGAGCTTCGCTTTGTTCGTGCTGCCGAGCGACTGCACATCGAGCAATCACCGTTGTCGCGCGCAATCAAGGAGCTTGAGGAGGAGTTGGGTGTCCTGCTATTTGCGCGCACCACGCGCAGCACGCAATTGACCCGTTCTGGCAAGTTGTTCTTGGAGCATGTGCGCCGTGTATTCACCGCCTTGGAGCAAGCACGGGATAGCGTGCGAGCGGCAGCTAACGGCTTTCACGGACAATTGCGCGTAGCATTATCGGACGGCATTACACCGTCGCGCTTGCCGGCATTGCTGGCGCAATGCCGGCAGGAAGAACCCGAAGTGGAACTCAGATTCTTCGAGATTCCACTGTCGCAGCAGATCAAGGGACTGCATGACGACTCGTACGACGTGGGATTTGCGCAGTCCGACGAGGTAGGCGATGGCATCTTCGCTCTACCTGTCTGGAGCGATCCGCTCATGGTTGCGGTGCCAGCTCGGCATCCACTGCTGGCCCACAAGCGGATTCCTCTGGACGAACTGCTGCGCTATCCGCTTGTCCTGTGTGACCCACAAATCTGTGAAGGCCATGCCAAGCATGTCGAGCGAGTATTGCGCCGTACCGAAATGGAGCCGCTGATCGCGGAACGAGTGGCATCCGCCGACCTGATGATGGCGCTGGTGGCGGCAGGCTTTGCGCTTGGGCTGGCAGGTGCGGCGCGCATTGCTGCCAGCCGTGAACCTGGCGTAGTGGCCCGGCCTCTGGCGTCGCGCGTACCGCCGCTGACCACTTATTTGCTGTATCCCGAAAGTGAGCCGCTGGAAGTGCTAGAACGATTTATTGGGCGCGTACAGGCGATCGAATCCCTGGAATCTCCCAGGCCTATGCGAGGCCGCTGTTCTGACATATCGGAGGAACCCGCATCATGAGGAAGATACTTCCGCTTTTACTGGCTGCCGCGTTGACTGCTTGCGGCCCGTCTGAGATGCCTCAGAAGGCCGACACCTCGGAAGCGAATATCCCGACGGTGGAAGAACTGGCGGCCAATCCCGAGCGGCTCAAAGAGCTGCGCCAGCAATGCAAGACCGACCGACCGAAGCTGGGCGACTTGCTGTGCAACCGGGTGACCGAGGCCACGCGCAAGCGATTCTATGGCGACGGCGAAACGCCGTACACACCACCGAAGGAACCTCCTAAGTTCTGATCGTTGGCGGTTCGCCGAATCGCCTTAATTTTTTTTGCTCGATACGCCGCAATGCGCCTGCGCTTGCGGCGTTTTTCGTTGGCTCGCCGTCGCACTCATTCTGTCTTTTTGCTCGACTTTTCTGCCGAAAACGGTCTTTGACCGGCACTGACCCGGCACCGATCCTGACGCCTGCGGCACGCCTTTGTGTCGCTCTTTCCATGAGGAATCAGCTCAGGAGAAATCGGAGGCCAGGCCATGCAAGGGACGAACGTGCTGTTCGGTCAGATCGCCGTCGTATTCGGCATCGTGATCGCCGGCGTGTGGGGCGCCACACAATGGACAGCAGCCGCCCTTGGCTATCAAGTACGCCTTGGCTCGCCCTGGTTCGACTTCCTTGGCACGTCGATCTACCACCCCTGGAAGCTGTTTGAGTGGTGGTTCTTCTTCGGGGCCTATGCACCGGAAGTATTCGACACCGGCGGCGCCATCGCCGGCGCCAGCGGCATGGTCGCCGTGGGCGTTGCCATCGCCATGTCGGTCTGGCGCTCGCGCCAAGCTCGCCTCGTCACCACCTACGGCTCTGCGCGCTGGGCCAACGCGCAGGACATTCACAAGGCGGGCCTCACGCAACCGGCCGGCGTGTTCCTCGGCCAGCACGACCGCCAGTACCTGCGGCATGAAGGCCCGGAACACGTCCTGACCTTCGCGCCTACGCGCTCGGGCAAGGGCGTCGGCCTTGTGGTGCCGACGCTGCTTTCCTGGCCCGCATCCGCCGTCATCCACGACATCAAAGGCGAGAACTGGCAGATCACCGCAGGCTGGCGCTCACGTTTCTCGCATTGCCTGCTGTTCAACCCGACCGATGCAAAGTCGGCGGCCTACAACCCGCTGCTGGAGGTGCGGCGAGGCGCGCATGAGGTGCGCGACGTGCAGAACATCGCCGACATTCTGGTCGATCCCGAAGGCGCGCTGGAGAAGCGCAACCATTGGGAAAAGACTTCGCACGCGCTGCTGGTCGGGGCCATCCTGCATGTGCTCTACGCAGGCGAAGACAAGACGCTGCGCGGCGTCGCCAACTTTCTGTCCGACCCGGCCCGCCCGTTCGAGCTGACCTTACACCGGATGATGACCACGCCGCACCTCGGCGATGGGCCGCATCCGGTCGTCGCATCGGCGGCGCGTGAAGTCCTCAACAAGAGCGACAACGAACGCTCGGGCGTTCTGTCCACGGCCATGTCGTTCCTCGGCCTGTACCGCGACCCGACCGTGGCCGAAGTCACCTCGCGCTGCGACTGGCGCATCGCTGACCTG
Source organism: Lysobacterales bacterium 63-13 (assembly GCA_001899855.1). Taxonomy (GTDB): domain Bacteria; phylum Pseudomonadota; class Gammaproteobacteria; order Xanthomonadales; family Rhodanobacteraceae; genus Dokdonella. The sequence continues at coordinate 316 of MKWR01000012.1, read as the reverse complement.
ATCGCGGCCGAGCATCCGGTATCGCTGTATCTGGTGGTGCCGCCTTCGGACATATCGCGGACGAAACCGCTCATTCGCCTGATTCTCAACCAGATCGGGCGGCGCCTCACCGAATCGCTCGATGGCTCCGATGGGATCGAGCGCCGCCACAAGCTGCTGCTGATGCTCGATGAGTTCCCTGCGCTGGGGCGCCTGGACTTCTTCGAGACGGCGCTGGCCTTCATGGCGGGCTACGGCATCCGCAGCTTCCTCATCGCGCAGTCGCTCAACCAGATCGACAAGGCGTATGGGCAAAACCACTCCATCCTCGACAACT
>MKWR01000011.1 GCA_001899855.1 Lysobacterales bacterium 63-13 | reverse complement strand
CTCAGACCGACCTGGAGAAAACCTGACTAACTTTCCGGCCGTCACACCGTGCTTCGACTGATCCTCGAACACCGACGAACCCGATGAATGAACGAGGTCTCCGGGTGCGGTTTATACCCTGGTCCGAGTCAGCATCAGCGACTCAACAAGACCGATTGAGGAAATGCAGTCTGACAACCGTACCGTCACCAAAATCGAACTGGCAACGCAACAAGAAACAAAGGAACAATTCAATGACCAGCAAAAGCCTGAAAGCTCAGGGCAACGGCATCACTCGCCCGGGGTTGACGGGAAGTCTCTTGAGGAATTGTTAGGGCTTTGCCCTTGACCTGATTGCGTCTGCGATAACAAGTTCAATGGTTGCATTGGCTCCAGTGACGTTGAGGCGATTCCTCACGTTCTCCAATGTGTCATCAATGTAAAGCTTGGCTACAAGTTCATCTGCGTAGCTTGAACTAATCATTGTGACCCCGGTGAAGTCGAGCAGTAGTTCGGTAGGGTGCGTCCGCAGCAGGTTGGCAGCCAGTACGCGAACGTCCCTGCCTGACTCGCGGGTCGATGTGCCGAAGCTCTGATCCTTGATACCGAGCACCAATTGGTCTTCAGAGTTCTCGAGGCGCTCAGCTCTTGTATTGATGGGGCTGGGTAGTTCTCCCCAGAGGCCTGCGAAATCCACAGCCGTCTGAAAGTCGAGCTGAAAATCCAGATTGGTTCCGGGCCATTCCGGGTCAATGGTTGGGGCATTGTCGTAGGTGTCAACTTTGCCCAATGATTTGTTGTAGTAAATGGCGCCACCGCCGCTGGTAATTGTTAGCTGTCCTGTGTTTTTGGTGATGATCTCTGTGGTAGTCCAGAGGCCATTCCCGGCGCCATCCGCCGATGAAGTCACGCCTTTCTTCATGGCAAGAGTAATCGCGTCAGATGCTGACAATGGGCGGTATGAAGTGTCTGCGAATGAGCGCTTGATTCCGATGCCTTGGTCTGCAATTGCAACGGCGATTCGTTGATCGCCTCGCTGAAGCGAATACATGAAGAATCCAGCTTGATCTTTAGAGTGGCGGAGTACGTTGTCCATGATTTCCGACAAGCAATACTCAAGCGCAAGCAGGGTGTTCTTTTGGCTTGGGACTTTGCGGTACAGATTGGAGACAACCCAATCAATCAAGAGTTCAAGCTCAGAGGCTGATCTGTACTCCCACACTACGTTTGATGGATCTGCTCGTTTCTCGCGCTCCACGCACCTTATGGGAGAGTGCGCGTAGCAGTCTGTGAAGGTCCGATGGTTTATATGAATTTTTGCTTTGACGTTCACCGACTCCAGAAAGCAGAAAAGCGAAGCTAGTGGTGCCATCATGTTAGGGAAGATGCGAAATCCATCTTCAATTACGAACACGATTTCCTTAGCGTTCGGGTTCCGAAGCAACCAATCACAGTGGAAATTTAGCGCTCTAAGGTCGGTGTGGCGCTCCAACGCCTGGACATGTATGACCTTTCCCTTGGCCCACACTCGCTCGTTTTTTGGGATTTCTCTTGTCATGCGACGAGAATTGATGGCAAAGCCCTAACTACTATTCGGTCCCGATATGGGATGTATTCCTTCAGCCTAACATGTCTGCATGGGGAAAATCTGTAGGAAATTTCTTACACGAATCAACGCTCTTCGCCGATTTTGCGGTGTAGTCCTTCGGTCTAATCTTGGGATAAATCCCGGGGTGGAGCGGCGAATGGATGCGAAGGTGCCGATTGCAGAGGTGTCGCCGATCGACGCGACGCGGCAGCCGAGGTTGCTGGAGCAGTTGCGTGCCCGGATTCGACGGCTTGGACTTGCGCTACGAACGGAGTACGCCTACGTGGCGTGGGCGCGGCGTTTTATCCTGGCAAACGGGAAGCGCCACCCAGCCGAGATGGGTGCGGCTGAAGTCGAAGCCTTTTTGACCGATCTCGCGATTCGGGGAAAGGTGTCGGCGTCGACGCAGAACCAGGCGCTGTCGGCGCTGTTGTTCTTGTATCGGGAGGTACTGGGCCAGCAGTTGCCATGGATGGAGGATATCCGTCGCGCCAAGCGGCCCGAACGCCTGCCCGTTGTCTTGTCGCGGGATGAAGTCGCGGCACTGCTCGATGCCTTGAACGGTGTGCCGTGGTTGATGGCGAGCCTGCTCTATGGAGCGGGTCTGCGCTTGATGGAATGTCTGCGCTTGCGCGTGCAGGACATCGACTTCGCGCGGCGCGAGATCCTGGTCCGTCACGGCAAGGGTGGCAAGGATCGCCGCACCATGCTGCCGACGCTCTGCATTGATGCCCTGCATGTGCAACTCGCGCACGCGCAGCGGATTCATCAGCGTGATGTGGCGGCGGGCTTCGGCGCGGTCTGGCTGCCACATGCATTGGCACGCAAGTATCGGAGTGCCGACCGCGAATGGTGCTGGCAATATGTGTTTCCTTCGATGTCGCGCAGCCGCGATCCGCGAGACGGCATCGAACGCCGCCACCATCTCGATGAAGGGGGCCTGCAACGCGCGGTCAAGGTTGCGGTCCGTCGCGCTGGCATCGACAAGCATGCAACGTGCCACACGCTGCGCCACAGTTTTGCCACGCACCTGCTCGAGTCGGGTTCGGATATCAGGACTATTCAAGAACTCCTCGGCCATTCCGACGTAGCGACGACAATGATCTACACCCACGTCCTCAATCGCGGCGGTGCGGGCGTGATCAGTCCGCTGGATCGCCGCTGACGACGGCGCGGTTGCGGGTTTGCCATCGCGTTTTCGTTCAGGCTTCTGCGGCTGTTCGACAGATTGGCTGAGAAGCGCCCCGCCCTCGTTATACTCCCCGCACTTCCACGCCTGATGACAACGTGTGCCTGAACTTGTCGATCCGATCTTCATCACCGCCCATACGGCCACGTCGGCGCTTGGCCGTGGCCTGGCCGATCACCTTGAGGCCTTGCGCGAATCGCGCAGTGGCTTGCGCGAGAACGATTTCACGCGCGAAACACTGAGCTGCGCGATTGGTCGCGTCGCTGGCCTGGAATCGCTGCCGTTGCCGGCGCAATACGCACGCCATGAGTGCCGCAACAACCGCCTGGCCTGGCTGGGCATCGCCGCGGACGATTTCCTCGACCGGGCGCGCGCGGCGATTGCGCGCCATGGTGCCGAGCGCGTTGCCTTGCTGGTGGCGACATCGACATCGAGCATCGGTGCCACCGAGGAAGCCTATGCACGGCAGAGCGATGGCCGCTTTCCCGACGATTTGCGTCGGCCGGAAGTGCATACGCCGCATTCGCTTGGCCTCTTCCTGGAACACGTGCTGGGCACGCGCGGGCCGTGCCTGACCACGGCGACGGCGTGTTCATCGAGCGCCAAGATCTTCGCCCTGGCGGAGCGCATGATGCGCCTCGGCCTGGTCGACGCGGCAATCCTTGCGGGTGTCGACAGCCTGTGTGGCAGCGTGCTGTTCGGCTTCAACTCGCTGGAACTGGTCGCGCCCGAGCCATGCCGTCCGTTCGACGTGCGCCGTCGCGGCATCTCCATTGGCGAGGCGGCGGGCTTTGCCTTGCTGGAGCGCAATGCTGCGGATCGGTCGCCGGCGCTGATCGGCTGGGGTGAATCCAGCGATGCCCACCACATGTCGACGCCGCATCCGCAGGGACTGGGCGCGCGGCTCGCGCTTGAAGGGGCATTGGCGCGCGCCGGGCTGGCGGCGGCGGATGTCGATTACATCAATCTGCATGGCACGGCGACGCCAAGGAATGACGAGGTGGAAGCCGGCGTGGTTGCCGCCGCATTCGACGCACGCACGCGGGCCAGTTCGACAAAGGGCTGGACCGGGCACACGCTTGGCGCTGCCGGCATCCTCGAATCGGTGGTCTGCCTGCTGGCGATGGAGCACGGCGTGATTCCCGGCACGCTCAATTGCGAAGAACCTGATCCGGTCTGCGGACCACAGATTGCCTTGCGCAACGAGACCGCCGACGTGCGCATTGCGCTGAGCAACTCGTTTGGCTTCGGCGGCAGCAATTGCACATTGGCATTTGCGCGCGGAGGCCAGTCATGAACGTGCTCGATATCCGCATCGACGGCATGGGCTTCTGGGCGCCGGGCTGGCCACACTGGCAGGCTGCGCGCGCCGGTCTGCGCGGCGAGATGCAGGCCGATCCGCTGGTGGGCAAACCCAGCCCTGCCCTGCTTGGCGCGGCCGAGCGCCGGCGCGCGCCGCTGCCGGTCCTGCTGGCCTGCGAGATTGCCGCGCAAGCCTGCGCGCAATCCGCGTACGCGGCCGACAGCCTGGCCTCGGTATTTGCCTCCACGCATGGCGATCTCGTCATCACCGATTACATGTGCTCGACCCTGGCCAGCGCGCCACACGAGCTTTCGCCGATCCGCTTCCACAATTCCGTGCACAACGCACCGGCGGGTTACTGGACCATCGCCGCGCACAGCCATGCCGCGTCGACCTCGACCAGCAGCTGGCATTGGAGTTTCGCGCTCGCCTTGTTCGAGGCCGCAGTGCAGGCGCATGCCGAGGGGTCGCCGGTGCTGCTGGCAGCCTACGACACCGAGTCGCCCGGCCCGCTGAGCGAGATCGCGCTGGCTGCGGTGAATTTTGGCGTGGCCATGGTGGTGTCCGCCGCGCTCGATGGTGCCGCCTCCTTGCGCCTCGAGTTCAATTCGCCGATCCAGGCAAGTGCTGCCTTGGCCTTGCCGGACGCGTTTGCCGAGTTGGCGCGAAGCAATCCGATCGCCGCGCAAAGCCTGCCCTTGCTGGCGGCGCTGGCCGCGGCACGACCGCACACATTGCAGCTGCCCGCCGGCAGCAACTCCACGCTCGGCATCGAGGTATGCGCATGAACGCATCGACGCTCGAACGCGTTGCCATCCTGATTCCAGCCTTGAACGAGGAACTGGCGATCCGCCGCGTCGTCGAAGCGGCGCTGGCCGTGTTGCCTGACGTGATTGTCATCGATGATGGCTCGACCGATGGCACGTTGCAGGAGATCGGCGACCTGCCGGTAACGGTGATTCGCCACGCCACGCCGAAAGGCAAGGGCGAAAGCCTGCGCGACGGATTCCGCGAGGCGTTGCGCTGCGGTTTCGACGCAGTGGTGGCAATGGACGGCGATGGCCAGCACGATGCCGCCGACATCCCGCGCATGCTCCTCGCTGCGCGCCGCTATCCGGATTGCCTGATCATCGGCGCACGCATCCGCACCCGCGAGAACCAGCCGAATGCGCGGCGCCGTGCCAATGCGGTCGCCGACTGGGGCATTTCATGGGGCTGCGGCATCCCGGTCGCGGATACGCAAAGTGGACAACGCTATTATCCGCGCAAGGCGATGGAGCTGGTGGATATCCCGGCGCAAGGATTCGTCTTCGAGGCCGCCCTGCTGATTGCCGCGGTGCGTGACCTCGGCCTTGGCGTGGTATCGGTGCCTATCGACACGCGCTACAGCGGCGAGTTTCGCCTCAGCCACTTCCGCCCGATACGCGATGTCACCCTGATCACCCTGTACACGATTGGACAGGTGATCCGCTATGGCAACGTGATCGACAGCTACCGCCGCTCGCATTCCACGGCACCGCTGGTTTTCGATGCGCTTGCCGGCGGTGGGCCATCCGCATGAACTCGATTCCGCTGCTGCTGATTCAGCTTGTCGCGATCCTTGGCACAGCGCGCATCCTCTCGGTCGTGTTGCGCCATCTCGAGCAACCGCCGGTGATCGGTGAAATGCTCGCCGGCATCGCCCTGGGGCCGATTGTGTTCGGCGCGCTCGCGCCGCAGGCGCAGGCCTTCCTGTTTGCCCCGGCCAGCCTCTCCGCGCTCGATGGCCTGAGCGAGATTGGCCTGGTGCTGTTCATGTTCATCGTCGGTGCCGAGTTGCGCCTGCCGGGTGGCGCCAGGCGGCATCTGCGCGCATCGGCCCTGGTCGGTACGCTGAGCGTGCTGCTGCCGTTTGCACTGGGCATTGCCATCTCACCGGGCCTGCATGAGCGCTTCGCGCCGCCGGGGATTAGCTTCTGGCCTTTTGCATTCTTCATGGCCGCATCCATGTCGATCACCGCCTTTCCGATCATGGCGCGCATCCTCAAGGAGCGCCGCATGACGGAAACGCCGGTCGGGCGATTGTCCCTGACCTCGGCCGCGCTGGCCGATGTGCTGACCTGGATCGTGCTGGCCTTCGTCGTTGCGCTGATCTCCAGCCATTCCGGCTGGTCGGGTTTCGCCTTCACCCTGATCGGCAGCCTGGTCCTCGCCGCCGTTGCGTTCGTCCTGCTGCGCCCGTGGCTCGCGCACATGCTGGCGCGTCATGCCGCCGAGGGTCGGCCCGGCAACGGCATGCTCGCGCTGATCCTGATTCTCGTCTTCGCCAGTTCGGCCATCACCAGTGCGCTCGGTCTGCATGCCGTGTTTGGCGCCTTCCTCATCGGCGCGGTGCTGCCGCGCGACAACCGCCTGCTCGCCTGCCTGATCGAGCGCATCGAATATGTGGCCGTGCTCGTGCTGATGCCGGTGTTCTTCGCCCTGGCCGGATTGAACACGACCACGGATGCGTTTGCCGGCGCGGGACTCGGCGCGCTGCTGCTGATCCTCGCCGCCGCCGTGTTCGGCAAGGTTCTCGGCGGTGCTGCCGGCGCACGCCTGAGCGGCCTCGGCTGGGGTGAGGCGATGGCGGTTGGCGCGCTGATGAACGCGCGCGCGCTGATGGAGCTGATCGTCATGAAGGTCGGCCTCGACATTGGCGTGATCGGCAACGAGATCTTCACCATGCTGATGGTCATGGCCGTCGTCACCACGCTGATGACGACGCCACTGCTGATTGCCTTCGCCGGCAACCGGCGTGCAGACGCCGCGTTCGCGGCGGAAGGCAAACCCTCCACAGGAGATCCACCATGAGCGAAAACCTGCAAGCGGATGTCGTCATCCTCGGTGGCGGCCTCGCCGGGCTCTGCCTCGCCCTGCAACTGCGCCAGCGCTTCGCCGATCTCGCCATCGTGGTGCTCGAACGCAACGCGCATCCATTGCCGATTGCCGCGCACAAGGTTGGCGAGTCCAAGGTGGAGATTGGCGCCCACTATCTGGCCGACACCCTTGGCCTGCGCCAGCACCTCGATGCCGCGCATATCCGCAAGTTCGGCTTCCGCTTCTTCTGGAGCGAGGGCCGCGAGGACCTGGAAGGCGTGACCGAACTCGGTGTCAGCACGGTGATGCCGACGCCGACCTGGCAGATCGACCGTGGCATTCTCGAGAACCACCTCGGCGAGCTCGCCCGCGAGCGCGGAATCGATTTCCGCGACGAGAGCACCGTCCGCGGCGTCGATTTCGGCGTGGGCGATGCTGCGCATGTGGTGCGCGCGACCGTGCATGGCGAGGCCATGACCTGCAGCGCGCGCTGGGTGATCGATGCCAGCGGCCGGGCCGGCGTGATCAAGCGCAAGCTCGGCCTGGCCGAGGACAATGGCCACGACTGCAATGCCGTCTGGTTCCGCATCGACGCCATGCTCGCCGTGGATGACTGGAGCGTCGACCAGGGCTGGGCCGATCGCTGCGAACCGCGGCACGAGCGCTGGCGATCGACCAACCACCTGTGTGGCCCCGGTTACTGGGTGTGGCTGATCCCGCTCGGATCCGGCGCGCATTCGGTCGGCATCGTCTGCGATGCGAAGATGCATCCGCTGGAGACGATGAACAATTTCGAACGCGCACTGGAATGGCTGCGCCAGCATCAACCGCTGGTCGCCAGGGCCTGCGAGGAAAAGCGCGAGAAGCTGATGGATTTCCGCTACCTGCGCGGCTATTCGCACGGCTGCAAGCAGGTCTTCTCCGGTGATCGCTGGGCCTTGACCGGCGAGGCCGGCGTGTTCCTCGATCCGTTCTATTCACCCGGCTCGGACTTCATCGCCATCAGCAACACCTATATCTGCGAGCTGATCGAACTGGACCGCGCCGGCAAGCCGCTCGGCCCGTATGCGCGGATTTTCGAACAACTGTATTTTTCCTTCTACAACAACACGCTGAGCCTGTACCGCGACAACTACGCCTTGTTCGGCGATGCCGAGGTGCTGTCGATCAAGGTGATCTGGGACTACGCCTATTACTGGGGCGTGCTCTGCCCGCTGGTTTTCCAGAATCGCCTGGCCGACATCGCCTTGCTTGGCGAGATGCAGGACGACCTCATCGAGGCGGCCCGCCTCAATCTCGACATGCAGGCGTTTTTCCGGCGCTGGGCGCAGGCGCGAACCCCGGACAACAACGCCGTGATGCTGGATCAGCAGGAGCTTGCCTGGTTTGTCGGCATGAATGCGCACCTGCGTGATGCCCTGTCCGATGCCGAAGTCCGCGCGCGCCTGCGTGGCAATATCGCCCTCTTGCGCAACCTCGCGGCGACCACCGTGGCACGCGCACGCGCGGCGTGTCCGGGGCTCGCCGGCGAGGATCTTCCATCGACACCTGATGCATCCACGCCCCTGTTTGCAGCGGTTGCCTGATCGATCGATGCGGGCGCGGACAGGTGACCCGGAGATTGGCAAGACGCGCTCGATGTGCGAGCGCGGAACAAGCTGTTGGACGATTGCGCAGGTTCGTGCCTGCCGTTGACGCGATCACGGCATCAACGGCACGGCTTCATTCGAGATCGCCGAGCTGTGCATCCATCGTCGGCGATTTGAGCCACTTGGCAATATCCTGACCGAGCACCTTGACCGTACGGCCAAGCACCGAGCACGAACCCTTGTAGCCGGCAAACGCTCCACCCATCGAGTTGCGCCGGCCGACGAACTTGCCAATGATTTCCCCGTCGCGATATAGCGTGCCGGCGACGAGGGTGCTCTTGCGATGACCGAGGAAAGGATTGCCGGCGGAAACCGCATCCTTGATCTGCAAGTCGAGCACCATGCCGGGCGAATCCTTCCGCACCGAATCGGCGAACGTGATGCTGAGGCCCTGATCCTCGCGTGCATATTCCTCGGTATAGGCGGCGAGCTGGTTCTGGATATCACATTCCTTCTTGATCTTGCCCGCGATCATCGCTTCATCGGCGAATGGAACAGGCTTGGCCATCGTGATCGGATCAGCTGCGATGGCGTTGCCGGCGAGCAAGGCGGTACTGATGCAAAACATCCATTTGCAACGATTCATCTTTGCATTTCCCCTGATTCGGCCATTGATGGCCGGATGCCACAATGCCAAATCCAGCGACATGCCGCAATCTCAACCCATGCCGCCGTTGATGCCGATCACCTGGCCGTTGATGTAGCCGGCCTCGTCGCTGCACAGGAAGCCGACCAGGGCAGCCACCTCATCCGGCCTGCCGATTCGCGCTGCCGGCACGATGGCCTTGACCATCGCCGTGTCGAAGGTTTCGCCGAGCATGCTGCCCTCGATCATGCCCGGCGCAACGACGTTGACGGTGATGCCACGCGAGCCCATCTCGCGCGCCAGCGATTTCGAGGCGCCGTGCAGGCCGGCCTTTGCCGCCGCGTAGTTCGCCTGCCCGCGATTGCCGAGCACGCCGGCCACCGATGAAACGCTGACGATGCGACCAAAACGCGTGCGCGCCATTGGCAACAGCAGGGGCTGGGTCACGTTGAAGAATCCATGCAGCGAGACATCGATCACGCGTCGCCATTGCGCCTCGCTCATCCCTGCCATCGGCGCATCATCATGGATGCCGGCATTGTTGACGACGACCTGGATCGGCCCATCCGCGAGCAGCAATTCCAGCGCCGCGCGCGAGGCCGCGCCGTCGACGACATCGAAGGCGACCGCCGAAGCCTTGCCGCCCATTGCCTGAATCTCCTCGGCGACTGCTTGCGCACGGGCGATGTTTGCATGCGCATGCACGATGACCTCGCAACCCTGCTGTGCCAGCGCGGTCGCAATTGCACTGCCGATGTCACCGCTGCCGCCCGTCACCAGCGCGCGTCGAGGGGATGAGGTCATTTCGGATTCCTTGGCCACTGGCTCGGGTGGGTGATCATGTCCAGGGAGGATAGCAAGGAGGTTGTCGGTCATTCTCCAGGGTGATCGATACGGGGTTCAGAGCAGGAGCGAAGATCAAAGCAAAAGCCCCCTCATCCGCCCTACCGGGCACCTTCTCCTTTATGCCCTCTGGGTACGCAAGGCGGGAAGGAAAAGCGAGATGCCAACGCGCGCGGGAATCTGCTTCGTCTTTGGCTTCGTCTTTGGCTTTGCTGCGCAGGATGCGCAGTGAATGGGGCCCCCTATGCGGCGGCGAAGTGGTGGAGGAATTGCCCGCAGGGTGGCTCGCATGGATGCGAGCCAGTTGGCTGCCAGTTCAGGGACGCACTGTCAGCCAACCCCGGAACCGCTTCGCGCAGTCGGAGGGCAGGATGCCCGGAGACCGCTGCATCGGCGTGGCCTTCTCTTGACCCCGGGCTCCTGCCCTGCGCCCTTCGGGCCAGCTGCGCTGTTCGCGCCGCTCCTGCGGCGCAGTGGTTGCTATCTCTTGGCCACACAAGAGAAAGTGACTCGCTCGCTGGAGGCGAGTGAAAAACGGCATGGATACCGCGCGACAAAGGAGCGTGCTCTAGAAGGAGCAAAGTCACAGGATGACCAGTCGTGCGGCTGTTGAAAAGCGCTTCCGGCCTATGCCGGGATGACGAGCGAGGAGAGGTACCCAGCAGGGATGCCGCGCTCCGCAGGAGCGTAAAGAGACAAGCATCGCGACTGAAGTCGCTTCCACGAAATTCACGTCATGCCAAGCACCAGAGCGCCTGCATGTATAGTGGATAAATATAGATAGTGCGGGCAATCTTGCGAAAAATCACACCCCCCATTCCCTACTCTCGATTCCCCATTCCCGGCCCTTCGACCAACATCACGGCTGCGCGCCCCGAGGCAATCTCGATACCGGCATGTTCAATGCGAAACGCATACTGCCAACTTGATTCACTGCCAAGCAGGCGCTCGCCGAACACTTCCAGCGGGCCGGACAGGTCGTCGATTCGGGAAACCGCAAGGGTGACGCCACGCAGCGAGACGAGGAATCCGGGGGCGGCAGCGTGGCCAGCGGCGCGGGCAAGCAGGGCACCGTGCACGGCCATCGACTGCGCGCCGTATTCGCACAGGTGCACGGCGCGAAGGATGCCATCGCTGCGCAAGGGGTTGTCGGTGCGTCGATGCGAATCGCTACGCGCGCGGATGGTTTCCGCGGTGAACTCGACGATCGCATCGAGCAGGCACATGCTGCCCTGGTGCGGGATCAGATGTCCCCAGTCATCCCTGGTCAGCATCGCGCGGGCGCCCCTTGCGTGCCATCAGGATTGATAGGCAAAAGTGGAAACCGACGCCAAGGCTGACGGTCAGGCCGATCGCGCGCAACACCGGCAACGACGACCATGCGAGCAGGGCGAAGACAAGCAAGGCCGAAATCACGCAGACGAGCGTTGCGTGCAGGGTGCGCCGCGCTTCGGCGGCATCCGGCGTGGTGCGTTCGAAGAACAGGGCGTAATGCAGGCCGAGGCCGGCGGCCAGGGTCAACGCAACGAGATGGAACAAGGACAACGAAGTGCCGCCCGCGCGCAGCACGGCGAGCACGAGGATCGTCGCCAGGGTCATCGGTGCCAGCACATGCCAGGCGCGGTGGATGTCGCGGAAGGCGATGAAGACGGTGACCACAAGGAGGACTATGGCAATGGCAAAGGCGTGCAGGATGCGTTCGCGATACGACGCGACCAGGGATTCCGAGGCGCCCTTGAGATCGAGCAGGCGCACCGCGCCATCGGTCTCGTGTGCGAGCGCATCGAAGGCGGCGGGATCCTGCATGCCGATGATCGTGCCCAGACCCAGCCAGTGGCCCTCACGCTGGATCAGCATTGCATCGATGCGTGCGCCAATCGGCGAGCGCGAGAACGCGCCTGGCGTCAGCGCTGCAAGCGTGCGTGCCTTTTCGACGTCCTCAAGGAATGGATCGAAGAGGCCGGCGCGGAAAGGCAGATCCCGTGAGGCCTCGGCAAGCATGGCGGCAAGCGCGGGGCGATCGGGCAAGGCCGCCTGCCTGGTGCGCTGCGTCGCCAGGCTCGGCAGATAGCGGCTCGGCAACTCGGCGGCACTTGCCGCCCCTTGCTTGACCAGGGCGTCGATGCGCGGGGAAATCTTCTCCGAGAGTTCGAGCACGCCTTCCGCATCCGCGGCTTCGACAATCAGCAAATAGCGCACATCCGGTGCGCCGAGCGCCGCGCGCAGGCGGCCTTCGCGCTGCATCAGGTCCTTTGGCACCGGGGTCAATGAAGCGAGGTCGTTCTGCCAGAACGGTGTCGTCGCCGACCACAGCATCAGCGCGGCGATCACCAGCAGCGCCGGCGGCAGCCAGCGTGGCCGTGGCAGGCCTTCGAGCCAGTTCCAGATCCTGCCGAGTCCGGGCGTATCGGCGGCATCGCGGAATCCTGGCGGCAGCACGCGCGGCAGCAGGTAGCGCGTGCTGAATCCGGCGACGAGCAAGCCGCTGATCGTGAACACGGCCAACTGCATGAGGCCAGTCACTCCGGATGCGAAGAAGGCAAGATAGGCGATACATGCCGAAGCAATCGCGGTCAGCAGCAGCGGCCACAGGCCACGCACGCTTTCAAGTGCGCTCTCACCGGCGCGGCGATGGCTGAGCAGGCGGATGGGATATTCCTGGGCAACGCCAAGCAGGGTGAAGCCAAACGCCAGGGTGATGCCGTGCATCTCGGTGAAGACCACGGCGATCGCGGCGACACCGGCCAGTGCGCCCGAGGCGATCGGCAAGGCTGCCAGGCCGAGCACGGCAACGCTGCGATAGGCGAGCAGCAGCAGGATGATGAAGCCGACCGTGCTGATGCGGCCGAGCCATTCCGATTCGCCGCGCGTGCTGGCATTGACCAGCACGGTGAAATAGCCCGGCCCGCTGATCACCAGCCGGGCATTTGCGGACGCCGCCTTGTTCGCGGCAAAGGTCGATTCGATCGCCGCAATCGCTTCGCCCTGCGCGGCCGGATCGAAACCGGCGGCATGCGTCTGCACCAGCAGCAAGGCCTCGCCCTCGGGCGAAAACCAGACGCCATCGCGCAGCAGCGGCTGCTTTGGCGGCGACCACTGCTCGGCGAGTTTCATGATCTCGAGCGTCGGGTCGCGCGGCAGGATCGGCTTCAGCAGGGTTGCCGCCGGCGAGCCGAGATCCTCCACGCGCTGACCGAGTTCATCGGCCAGGGTTGCTGCATCCAGCGGCGTGGCGTCGAAGCTCGAGGTCAGCAGATAGCGATACGGCAGCAGGGCTTCATCGAGCAGGCCGGCGTCGAATTCACCGTTGACCACCTGGCTGAAATGCGCGTCCTGGCGCAGCGCCGCGCTGAATTGCCGGCTCAGTTCGGCAAGCTGTTCTTCGCCATCGCCGCTGATCGCCAGCAGCAGCAGGCGTGAGCCGGGGCCCTCGCCAATCTGCTCCATCAGCAGTTTCTGGTCCGGCGTCTGCGCCGGCGGCATGAAGCTGCGCAGATCGGTGCTGAGCTTGAGCGTGTGCACGGTGTAGACGGCAACCGCAAGCAACACGATCACCCAGCCGATCAGCAGGGCCCAGCGGCGCAGGCGCGGACTCACGACCCGGAATTCCCGCGTCGGCAAGTCAGCTCGACATTCTTCTGCGTCAACGGCTTCGGCAAGGTCATCGTCGCCAACTCCTCGACCATGAGGATGCTGACATCGGCATCGGCATCAATGATGCTGAAACAACGCGCCTTGCTGCCGGCACCATCAACCTGCAAGGCTTCGATGCGTGTCTTCAGGCGCTTGTCCCTTGGCGACAGGCGCAGTTGCCATTGTTCGGCGCTGCCGCTGCCCTGCACCTCGAAATCGCGTTGCAGCGCGGCGACATCTCCGCCGAGCAGGGCGCTGAAGCCGCGCAGGAAACCTTCCAGCTCCGGTATGCGATCGAGCGAGATGCGCCGCGGCTCGCGCGAGCCGCGCTGGATGCTGACCTCGCCATCGGCGATCGTCGTGGTTTCCGCGTACGGACTGTCGACGCGCTTGCCGAGCTTGCCCGGGCCGAGGTATTCGAGTTCGCCACGCGCAATCACGGCGCGGTCGTACATCTGCGAAAAACGCACCTCGGTGTAGGCGGTGCGCGCCGGCAGTTCGCGCTGCAGGCCGTTGACCAGGGCCAGCGGGTCGACCTCAGCCGCGTTCGCCAGACACGGCAGGATCAGCCACAACAGGCTGCTCGCGCGTGCTTTCGAGATTCCAGAAATCATAGAAATTGAACCAGTTGTAAGGATGGGCACGGACGTGGTGCTCAAGCCGCGCGGCATAGCGTTGCACGAATGCGCGCAGTTCCGCCTCCCTGCCGCGCCGCGGCAGGTCAAGCTGTTCAGCCAGGGTCTCGAAGACCAGATCGTAACTGCGTCCGCCGCGATAGAGGCCAAGGCATAGCACGACCGGCACCTTGAGCATGCTGGCGATGAGGAACGGGGCGACTGGGAATTTGGCCGGCAGGCCGAGGAAATCGACTTCGATGGTCGCCTCGCCCGGCCGCGCGCGATCACCGAGCAGGGTCGCCAGGCTGCCTTCGTGCATGGCATCGTGCAGGGCGAGGACGACTTCGTGTCCGGGTCGCGAGGCATCGATCACGGTCTTTGCCATCTGCGGATTGAGCGCGTGGAAAAGCTCGGTCATCACCGGCGTCTGCCGCGTGTTGAGGACGACGCGCACGGTCACATCCGGCCGCGTCAGCGAGAGCACGCGCAACACCTCGAAACTGCCGACGTGCGCGCCGAGCAGGAGCATGCCGCGATCGGGGCGCATCTGCGCGTGCAATTCGTCCAGGCCAGAAACGCGGATATCGAACTTGCGCAGGTGCTCGCTGAGCAGATAGATGCGATCGAGGATGGTCGCGGCGAAACAATGGATGTGGCGCATGACCATCCACGCCGAGGCGGGTTTGCCGAACACCTGCGCCAGGTAGACACGCGAAGCGCGCCGCTCGGCGCCGCGGCGCAGGAAGAAATACAGGGTGATCGGATACAGCAGCACGCGCGCGCAGGTGCGCCCGCAGCGCAGGCCGATGTTGAAGATCAGCCACAAGGCAAAGCGCCCGCCGCCCTCGCGGTGCTCGCTCCAGTGCTTGCTCATGCCAGTTCGGCCTCGCCGCTGGCCAGAATCTCGGCGTTGCGCAGCACGCGAAAGCGTACCTGCCCGGCCGTCACCGCCACCTGCAATTCGGCCTCCTCCTCCGGCAGCAGCGGGGCGCGGAACTTGACTGCGGCAATCCGCTTGATGACGCCACAGCCTTCACGTTCAAGCAGGGCGGCAAGGCGATCGAGCAGGATCACCCCGGCAATCACCGGCTCACCGGGGAAATGCCCTGGCAGGCTCGGGTGGTCCGCCGGGATGCAGACGCGCTCGATCCACTCATGGCCGGATGCGTTCATTGCTCACGGATTCCGTGGCGTCGGCGCATCGCCATCGCGCAACAGTTGCGGCCAGTTGCGCGCCAGCTGCTGGAAAAACTGGCGCGGCGGCGCATGCGGGATATGCCGAAGATACCAGCGCCGGATGGCGTACTCGACGAGCATGAAAGCAGCCGGCAGCAGATAACCGCCAACGTGCAGCGCGGTCGTCGCCCAAGCATGCGCGCGCGCATCAGCGGGAAGATCCGGCAGGACAACCCACATCAGCCAGACAAAGGCCACGGACTGCAGGACAAACAACACCGTCCAGGCCAGGGTCAGGCTGCGCGCATAGCCGGCAACGCGCGGTTGCGCGAGCCGCTCGCGACCCTCGATGGCAATGATGGCGCGCGCGATCAGCGGCGTGTGCGTGCCGGTCAGGCTGAGACCGAACACGCCGGCCAGGCCAAGGTTGATCGCCAGTGGCACCAGGTCCAGGGCCATGCGACCGTGCCCGTTGACGGTCAAGGTCCCCACGCCGACGACAAGCAGCGTCCAGGCCAGCCAGGCTGCACGCGAGCGTGCGCGCAGGCGCGGGCCGAGCACGGCGGAAACCAGCAACACCACGCAGATGGCCGACAACAGATCGCTGCGCGTCGCCCAGGCAATCATGACGAGGATCAGGTACCCGGCCAGCACCGCTAACAGCATCGAGCGGTGCAGGACAGCGGTTGCGGATTGTGGATCGGTTGGCGGTTGCAAGGGGCGGTTCACACGGATCAGCAGGAGCAGGTGCCCGGGATGCGGGGCGGAAATGTAACATGGCCCACCGATGCCAACCTCTGCGGATGCCGGCGTGCCGGCCCGGTCCGCTGGATACGCCGCCGCCTGGCTGCGGTCGATGGCGTTTCGGCAAGGGGATTTTCCATCCGCGCGTGGAGGTGTCGATGCATTCCGAAGTCGATTGCGATGTGCTGGTGATTGGCGGTGGCCCGGGCGGAACGACGGCGGCAACGATGCTCGCGCGCAAGGGCTGGAAAGTGCTCCTGCTGGAAAAGGACCAGCACCCGCGCTTCCATATCGGCGAATCGCTGCTGCCGTGCAACCTGCCGATCTTCGATGCGCTCGGCGTAGACGAAAAGGTTCGCGAGCTTGGCGTGCTCAAGCTCGGCGCGGACTTTGAAGGGAGCGACGGCAACTACCAGACCTACCACTTCCGCCGCGCCCTCGGCAGTTCGCCGCCACACGCCTGGCAGGTGCGTCGCGACGAGTTCGACCGGATGCTGTTCGAGCACGCACGCGAACAGGGCGTCGATGCGCGCGAGCAGGTCAAGGTGGTTGCCGCCGAGGTCAGGGGCATCGATTCGATCCGCGCCACCGCGCATGATGCCGAAGGCCGCCAGGTCGCCGTGCGCGCGCGCTACCTGGTCGATGCCAGCGGCCGCGATACCTTCCTTGGCAGCAAGCTGAAACTCAAGCGCAAGAATCCGCGTCATCAGAGCGCGGCGATCTTTGCCCATTTCCATGATGTCGAACTGCGTCCCGGCGAGGACGCCGGCAACATCAGCATCTATCGCTTCGACCACGGCTGGTCCTGGTTCATCCCCTTGCGCGAGGGCGTCATGAGCATCGGTTGCGTGTGCAGTCCCGATTACCTGAAGCAGCGCAAGGGCGAGACCGGCAGCTTTCTCATGGCCACGCTCGCGCAGATGCCCGAGGCCTGGCAGCGCATGCAGCATGCGCGGATGGTCGGCGAGGTGCGCGTGACCGGCAATTATTCCTATACCTGTTCACGCATGGCTGGCCCGGGCTGGATCATGGTCGGCGATGCCTGGGCATTCGTCGATCCGGTGTTTTCCTCGGGCGTCTTCCTGGCCATGGATGGTGGCCTGCGCACCGCCGAGGTGATTGACGCGACGTTGCGCGAGCCGGCCCGCGAAGCTGCCCTGCAAAGGTCGATGGCGAAGCGCCGCAGGCGTGGCGTGCGCGTCTTCTCGTGGTTCATCTATCGCTTCAATTCGCCGGCCATGCGCGAGATGTTCGCGCAGCCACGCAATGATTTCCGCGTCGAGGATGGCGTCATCTCGATGCTCGCCGGCGATGTCTTCGACAGCCGCCCGGTCATGCTCCGCGCGTATCTGTTCCGCCTCATCTACACGGTCGTCAGCCTGATGTCGCCGTTGCGCTGGCTTGCCGATCTCGGCCGGCGCCGACGCGGCAGCCAGGTTGCCTTCAGCGGTGGCACGACGCCGGTGGATCCTGCCTGAGCGGGCGACGATTCCGGCCATGCAGCCCATCGATTCCACGCTGACCGAGGCGTCGTTCGCCACCGTCGCCACGCCGCCCAGGCTGGCGCCCGGCGAGATCCATCTGTGGCTGTGGCGGCCGCCCGATGCACCGGCACCTCGGCAACTGACCCGCCTTGCCCGCGTGCAATTGCTGGCCTTGCTGAAAACCTATGCCGGCAGCGAGCTCGAACCCCGCCTTGCCTACGGCACGCACGGCAAGCCGCATGCGGCGATGCCGGGTTTCCCGCATTTCAATGTCAGCCACGGCGGCGACTGCGTGGCGTTTGCCTTCTGCGCCGAGCAGGAACTGGGCGTCGATGTCGAACGCGGCTCGCCGCAGCGCCACCATTCCGCACTCGAACTGGCGACGCGCTTCTTTGCCACTGAAGAAGCGGCCACCCTTGCCGAGCTCGACGATGCCCAGTGCGAGCGCGCCTTCCTGCAGTTGTGGACGTGCAAGGAGGCAGTGCTGAAAGCACTCGGCCACGGCCTGTCGTTTGGCCTCGACCGCTTGCGCTTCGCGATCGGCAACGATGGCCAGGTCGAAGCCCTGTTGTCGATCGCCGCGGAGGCCGGTCGTCCCGGCGAATGGCAGATCCACCGTTTCGCTGCAGGCGGCGGCCATGTCGGCTGCCTAGCCTGGCGCGGACCCGCGCGAACGCTGCGGACGTTCCGTCTCGAAGCGTTGCCCTGACTCAGCGTGCGCGCTGCTGCTCGATATGCGCCGACAACGCGCGCAAGCTGCCGAAAATCTGCCGGTTGTCCGGGTTGTCGGAACGCAACTGGAAGCCGTAATGCTTGGAAACGGCCAGCGCCAGTTCCAGCGCGTCGATCGAATCAAGACCCAGGTCGCCGTCGCCAAACAGCGCTGCGTCCGGATCGATGGACTCGGCCTGCACGCCCTCGATATTGAGGCTGCTGACCACGAGTCGGGCCAGTTCCTGTTCGGCCGGTGTAAGCGATTTCGATTCCTGAACGTTGGTCACGGGATAGCCTGGAGTCAATGGATTCGGGCCGTGCAGTGTATCATCCGCGATCGCCCCACCATTGACCGCAAGCCTCCGCAATCAACGTGCGACTGATCGATTCGACATCCGCTGCTGCCATCGCCCCCCTGCCATCGTTGCAGGTGAGTTATGCGGAGGGCACGGCCGCCGACCTGCTCGCGCAGCCTGGAATCCTCGCCTTGATCGGCTTTGGCCCGGCGCAAGGCGATCCCGATGATCCGCGATTCGTCCGCGTCGGCCTTGAACCCACCGAGGCTGGCCGCTTCGAAGTCTGGCGTGGTGGCCAGCCGGTGCGCTGCGGCCGGCACGGTGCGCTGCGCTGGAGCAGCGACGGCAACTATCTTTTTTTCGCGATCGAGATCGACGAGGCTGCCGTCGGTGGCATCGAAGCTGCGGCCGAGCAGGCCTATGCCGCAGTCTGCCAGCTGATCGCCACGCATCGATTCGCCGATGGCGGGCCAGGCCATATCCTGCGCCTGTGGAACTACATGGACGCGATCAATGAAGGCAGGGGTGACGATGAGCGCTATCGGCACTTTTGCTGCGGTCGCGCCCGCGGCCTGGATCCGGCGGCACGCAATGGCTATTCCGCCGCGACCGCGATCGGGCGTCGCGACGGCAAACGCGTCCTGCAGGTCTATGGGCTGGCCGCCCGCGAAGAAGGCGTGGCCATCGAGAATCCGCGCCAGGTCAGCGCCTGGTCGTATCCGCGGCAATACGGGCCAGTGGCCCCGACATTCGCCCGCGCCACGCGTACGCCGGCCGGCCAGTTGCTGGTTTCGGGTACTGCTTCGGTGGTCGGCCACCAATCGCGCCATGCCGGCGACACGCTGGCCCAGCTTGATGAAACCCTGCGCAACCTCGACAGCCTGCTCGTCGCCGCCGGCCCTTGCATTGCCGCGCGCGGCATCAATGCGGCCCTGCTCAAGGTCTACCTGCGCGAGCCGGCCGAGGCAGCGGCCGTCGAACAACGCCTGCGCCGGCACCTGGCCGATCCGGTTGGCCTGCTGATCCTGCTCGGCGACATCTGCCGCAGCGACCTGCGCATCGAAATCGACGGCATCCAGGGCTGAACCAGCCGGCCCGGCCCGCCGGCCTGCAAGGCGTCCGCATTTCAGCCAGAATGTGACCGGGTTCACACTGACAACGTGCCCGGAATCCGCAAACCGATGCGATGAATTGGACGATTTCCGCTGCTTTCGCGGTGCTAGGATTCGATTCCACAGTATTGCAACTGGCGCCTGGCGCCCCGGAGACACCATGAAAACGCGATTGGGACACTACGACATCGTTGCCGAACTGGGTCGTGGCGGCATGGGCGTGGTCTACAAGGGACACGAGTCCTCGCTCAACCGCTATGTCGCCATCAAGGTCCTGGCGGATTCGCTGGCGCACGACGAGGGCGTCAAGGAACGCTTCCTGCGCGAAGCACGCAGCATGGCGGCACTGAATGATCCGCACATCATCCAGATCTACTACATTGGCGAAGACCAGGGCCAGCCGTTCTTCGTCATGGAGTTCGTCGAAGGCGAATCGCTCGGCACCCTGCTCAAGCGCGAACACAAGGTCGCCGTCGGCCCGGCCGCGAAGATCATCTACCAGACCGCGCTCGGCCTCGCCACCGCGCACGACAAGGGCGTGATCCATCGCGACATCAAGCCCGGCAACCTCATGGTTTCAAGCCGCGGTTCGATCAAGATCGCCGATTTCGGCATTGCCCTGTCCAACCAGGACATGTCGAAGAAGCTGACCTCGACTGGCGAGTTCGTCGGCACCCCCGGCTACCTGTCGCCGGAAGTCTGCCTTGGTCACCAGGTCGATCAGCGCTCGGACATTTTCTCGCTCGGCATCGTCCTCTTCGAGATGCTTGCCGGACGCATGCCGTTCACCGATGAATCGCCGCTCGGGCTGATGCTGGAAGTCGTGCGCGCCGAGATTCCCGACGTGCGCGAATTGAATGGCGAGGTCGACGAGAAGATCGCCTGGATCCTGTCGAAGATGATTGCCAAGGAACCGGCCGATCGTTACCAGAGTTGCCACGAACTGGCCGAGGACCTGTTTGCCCATCCGCTGGTTTCCAAACCCGGGCCAATCACCATCGTGCCCAAGGTCTCGGCGGCGGCGGCGACGATGATCGGCCAGAAGACCCCGGCTTCCGGCCAGCGTCCGTTGGCCAATACGCCGGTTTCCATTCCGGGCGTGGCGGCCGCCAACACCCGCATTACTCCCTCGGCGCAGCCGATTCCGCCAGCCTACCCGGCGAATCCGGCAACGGCAGCAAGCCAGGCGGCATTCGAGCGCCGCTCGGTGCTTGATCGCCCGACCGATGCCGGCGGCAGGCGCACCAGTTCCGTGCTGCCTCTGGCCATCGCGGCGATTCTCGTGCTCGGCCTGATTGGCGGTGCCTGGGCATTGCGCGACAAGATCCCCGGGCTCGGTGGTGCCAACGTGGTCGAAACCACGCAGACCCCGCCTGCGCGGACTCCGCCTGCGCAGGTGCCGGCAGGCGACAACGCCGCCGTGGCGACGATCCAATCGGGCACGACGACGGCAAATGCGACCAGCCCCGGCAATGCAGGCGACGGCACCATGTCGACGCCGGCAGGGTCCACTGCAGCCGCCGAGTCGGTGGCGGCAAACGCCGATGGCAGTGGTCCGCAGCCGCGCGCTTCACAGGCGGATGTCGATGCCCTGCAGAACCTGCCAGCCGCACGCGCCTCGGAACAGGCGCAGGCCAATGTGCCGATGCCGCGTGCCGAGGATTCGAGCACGGTGGCCATGGTCGACAAACCGACCGAGGCCGCGCCGCCGAGGCCGCGCATTCCGACGATTGCCGTGGTGGTAGGCGGTGATGACGTGATCACCGAACCGGCCCGCGATGCCATCGTCAGCCTGCTGCAGCGCCGCGGCTTCCGCGTCATCGAAGCCGGCGAGGTCTCCGGCAGCAAGCCGAACATGGGTTCGCTGCGCGGTCGTGCCGATGCCGTGGTCTTCGTCCAGGCCAAGCCGGTCGGCTCGCAGCAACTGCAGTATTACGGCCAGAGCTCGACCCTTTACACCGTGCAGATGGGCGTCAAGGCCTACCGGGTTTCCGATGGCAGCACGCTCTGGAGCAGTCGCATGGAACAGGTCAATTTCAGCACCTTGAATGCGACCGAGAAAGCCCAGGAAGCCATCGAGCCGCTGCTTGACGCGGTGGACAGCAATCTCGACGAGTTCCGTTCACGCCGTCATCGCGGCTGAGCCGGTCCGGAAGACCAGAAAGAGCGGGCAGATGCCCGCTCTTTTCGTTGCATCGTCGCGCACGCCGCTTGCAGGACGCTGGTGTATCATGCTTCGGGAGAATTAAGCGAATGAATCATATGTGGAATTTCGAATGACTTTTGTTGGCTTGCTGACCAGGAGAAAATCGATGAACGCGTCGTTTGTTCGCAACACCCTTGCAGCACTGCTTTTTGCGGGCACGCTTGGCGTCGCCAACGCGGCTCCGCTCACCTTCAACTTCACCTTCGACGACCCGGCAAGTACCGCGCAGGCCGTGGGCTCGATCACCTTCGAAGACACCTTGCTGCTGAATCCGGGTGCCAACGACTTCATCCTGCCCAATCCGGCGGTGCTTGCGCTCAACGTCACCGTGAGTGGTTCGGCCAGCGGCAACGGCACGTTCACCCTCGCGGACTTCAACGAGATCGTGTTCGACACCTTTGGCGGCACTCTGGATTTCGGCAGTCAACTGGTTGGCCAGCCGACCAACGGCGGCGCTTGGGGCACCCCTGACGGCAACAGCGGCGATTTCAACCTGTTCAGTTCGCAAAATGCTGGCACTTCCCGTTACGGCACGCAGCCAGCGGCACCTACGGGCTCTATCGCACCGGATGGCGTGTTCTTCTTCACCCTGGGTGCGGATGGTGGTGCTGGCGAACCGATGGAGTTGGTGGGCATGAGTGTCACCGGTGCCGCAGCTCCCGCCACGCTGCCGATCGACCGTGGCGCCTGGTTCGCCCTGGCCGGCCTGCTTGCACTGGCCGGCTTGCTGGCCTTCCGTGGCCGCGCAGTCAGGCATTGATCGCATTGCGCTGACACAGGCGCATGACACGCTCCAGGAAAACGGCCCGCGCATGCGGGCCGTTTGCATTGGCGGAATCAGCAGCTCGAGTGCGCAAGGACCGGGCATGGTGTTGCTTCGCCGGACGTGCCCGACGGCAAGCCACGCCACTCCCTCTGACTGATGTCGACGCGGTTCAGATCTGCGACGAGGCGAGCTTGACGTCAGCGTTTTTCCAGGCGTCCGCGAAGCGCTTCTCGACCTCGGCGGCTTCAGCGTTGCGTTGCTGCGCACGCAGGCTCTGCGCCAGCCCATGCAGCGACCAGCCATTCTGCGGGTTGCGTTGAAGCTCGGCACGATAGACCGCTTCGGCATCGGCAGCCTTGCCGGCTCCCAGCAGCGCGGCACCCAGCGCGTGGCGGGTCGGTGAGTGCCAGGCGGGTGGTTCGTCGTAAGGGATCTGGTCCTCGATGCTGACGGCTTCCTGCAGGGCGGCGATGGCTGCATCGCTGTCCTTGTCGAGCAGGGCCACTTCGGCGGTGAGGCTGCGTTCGGCGATTTCCGCGGCGTTGCTGAGCGGGTAACGGTCCCAGACCAGGATCTTGCGCAGCGCCGGGTCGGCGAGCAGCGGACGCAGCGCGGCGAGATGCTGCGCGGCATCGTCCTTGCGCCCCTGGCGGGCGGCGGCGACGCCTTCGGCGTAATGCCAGATAACGCTGACGTATTTCAGATCCGGGGCGGGATTCGGTGCCGCGGCAATCTCGTCCCAGCGCGCGAAGCGGACATTGTCGAACCAGGGCGTCATCCAGTAATGCTGCATCGCCTCGTATCCGGGCGTGCGCATGAGTTCGGCGTCGGCCGTGCGCTCGGCGGTGTGCCTGGCCGCAGCGCGCGCAATCTCGCTGTTGCCTTCCATGCTCGCCGCGAACCAGAGGAAATGGTGGTTGTGCGGGACATAACCAAGCGGATAGACGCCGCCGGTATTGCCCCGACACAAGTCCAGATACGCATCGTCTGCTGCAATCGCGACCTGGTTGGCGAGCACGGCGTCGTGCCAGCGTCCAACCCGCGAGTAGATGTGCGCCGGCATGTGCACGAGATGACCCGAGCCCGGAATCAGCTCGCGCAGGTGGTCGGCCGCGGCCACGCCACGTTCGGGATGTGCCGACGCTTCGACTGCATGCACGTAAAGATGCAGCGCTCCGGCATGATCGGGATTGCGCTGCATGACCGATTCCAGCGTGGCGACGATTTCCTCGGTATTGCCCTTGGGCTGGAATTGCGCGTCGTAGTAGTCCCAGGGTTGCAGATCCATGAGCGCCTCGGCGTGGAAGGTCGCGGCGTCGAGATCATCCGGCAATGTCTTCATCAACGTGGCCGTGGCCGCGGCATAGGCTTCGTCGAGTGGGCGCCGGTTCTCGGGCGGCTGCTCCGCATAACGCGCGGACAGGGCCTCGATGAAGGCCTGCTCGCGCGGGGTTGCCTTGGCGGCCAGTACCCGCGCCCGCTGCAGGCGCAACCAGGCCTTGCTGTTGTTCGCCGGATCCATGCCGGCATTGACGTGCGGACCGAGCACAAGGGCTGCGCCCCAGAGGCACATGGCGCATTCCGGATCAATCTCCGCGGCGCGCAGGAACGAGCGCTCGGCGGCATCGTGGTTGAATCCGTACGTCAGCATCAATCCCTGATCAAACCAGCGCTGCACATCCGGCTGCGTGCTGCTGATCGGGAAATGATGGTTGCCAAGACCGGGGAGCAGCGTCGCGCCGGGAATGGAATCGGCCTGCGGTGCTGCAGCGGGTGGTGCCTCTGCCTCAGGCTTGGCGCTTTCGGGAGGGCCGCTGCAGGCAAGCAGGCCGGCAAAGGCACTCATCAGCAGGAAACAGGACAAGCGATGCATGGCAAACCTCCGCTGCGACGTGAGGAACGCATCCTTCTACGCCTGTGGCTCGCACGCTGCAATCATTTGTGCAATTGCGCCATTGGCTGACGAAGGCCAGCGCAAGACTGGCCGCAAATTGCTCGCGCCAGACTGCATCCCGAGCCGCTTGCTAGCTGATCCTGGCCAGATTGGCGAACGCGAGCACCAGCCATTTCTGCCCGACACTTTCGAAATTGACCTGCACGCGCGTGTGCGCGCCGCTGCCTTCGTAGTCGACGACCACGCCCTCACCGAATTGCGCGTGGCTGACGCGCTGACCGAGCGTGAATGTCGGCACTTCCATCGGCAACAATGCATGGCTGCTCTCGCGCAGCGGGCGACTGACCTGCACGCGCGGACGGATCTCGTGCAGCAGGTCGCGCGGAATCTCGTTGAGGAAGCGCGAGGGCCGTCCGTACATTTCCATGCCATGCATGCGCCGGGTTTCGGCATGGCTGAGGACCAGTTGTTCGCGTGTGCGGGTGATGCCGACATAGGCGAGGCGACGTTCCTCTTCAAGGCGACCCGGCTCCTCGACCGACTTGTGGCTGGGGAACAATCCGTCTTCAAGTCCGACCAGGAACACCAGCGGGAACTCCAGGCCCTTAGCCGAATGCAGGGTCATCAACTGCACGCAATCCTCGCCGATGCCGGCCTGCGCTTCGCCCGCTTCGAGGGCGGCATGGGCGAGGAAGGCCGACAACTCGGACAAGCCCGCCTCGATGTCTTCCGCCGTGCGTTCGAAGCGGCTGGCGACATTGACCAGCTCGTCGAGATTCTCGGTACGCGCTTCGGCGCTGGACTTGTCCTTCTCGTGGTATTCGCGCAGGCCGGAGCGGACGATGGCGTTGTCCATCTGTTCGGCGAGCGGTAGCGGTTCGTCGATGGCGACCGACTCGGCATCGCCGGCAAGCCTTGCCGGACTCGCGGCAACCAGGCAATCGCGGGCGAGGTCATCGATCAGCGACAGGAATGCGCGCAAGGCATTCTTCGCGCGCCCGGCCAGGGTGCTGTCGGTCAACTCGGCGAGCACGGCCTCCCACATCGAGGTGTCCTCGCGACGCGCACGCGCGCGCAACAGGTCGATCGTGCGGTCACCGATGCCACGCGGTGGCGTGTTGACCACGCGCTCGAAGGCGGCGTCATCGTGGCGATTGGCGATCAGGCGCAGATAGGCCAGCGCATCCTTGATCTCGGCGCGATCAAAGAACCGCTGCCCGCCATAGACGCGATAGGCAATGCGGTGTTGCACCAGCTGTTCCTCGAAATTGCGCGACTGCGCATTCGAGCGGTAGAGGATCGCCGCGTCGCTGGCGCGATGCTCGCGGATGTATTCGCGGATGCGTTCGACGACGAAGCGCGCTTCATCCTGCTCGTTGTAGGCCGCATAGACCTCGATCGGTGCGCCGCTGCCATCGGCGGTCCACAACTGTTTGCCGAGACGGCTCGGGTTGTGCGCGATGACCGCGTTCGCCGCGCCGAGGATGTTCGCGGTCGAACGGTAGTTCTGTTCCAGGCGGATCGTTTTCGCATTCGGGAAATCACGCAGGAAATGCTGCACGTTCTCGACGCATGCGCCGCGCCAGCCGTAGATCGCCTGGTCATCGTCACCGACCACGAAGACCTGGCCGCTGTCGCTGGCCGCCGCTCCTGTGCGTCCTGCACCCGCGGCACCTGGACCTCCATGTCCGGCGAGCACGCGTATCCACGCGTACTGGAGGGTGTTGGTATCCTGGAATTCGTCGATCAGCAGATGCTGGTAACGCTCGCGATAATGGGCGAGCAAGGCGTCGTCGTGCAGCCACAACTCGTGTGCGCGCAACAGCAGTTCCGCGAAATCGACAAGGCCGGCGCGCTGGCAGGCGCGTTCATAGGCGACATAGATATCGAGCAGGGTGCTGGCCAGCGGATTGCCGGCGGCATCGATGGCTTGCGGGCGCTTGCCCTCATCCTTCGCCGAGTTGATGAACCAGGTGGCCTGGCGTGGCGGGAAGCGCGCCTCGTCGATGCCCAGCCCCTGGATGGTGCGCTTGACCAGGCGCTGCTGGTCGTCGGAATCGAGGATCTGGAAGGTTTCCGGCAGCCGCGCCTCGCGCCAGTGCCGGCGCAGCAGGCGATGCGCAATGCCGTGGAAGGTGCCGATGCTCAAGCCGCGCGTGCCCTCGCCGACGAGGTTCTGCGTGCGCGCACGCATCTCTCCGGCGGCCTTGTTGGTGAAGGTCACGGCGAGGATTGACCACGGCGAAACGCGTTCGACTTCGAGCAGCCAGGCAATGCGATGGGTCAGGACACGCGTCTTGCCCGATCCGGCGCCGGCCAGCACGAGGTAATGTCCGCGGGGTGCGCTGACGGCTTCGCGTTGCGCCGGATTGAGATCATCCAGCAGGTGGGAAACATCCATCGCGCCAGATTACCCGATGGCGCGACGCTGGCAAGCAAGGCGCGATCGCATGCGGTTTGCGAACGCGCCTTGCGCCAGGTGCTGGATCAGCCCTTGCGCATGGCGCCGGCGGCAACCAGGCCGAGACCGACCAGGGCACCGATGCCGCCCAGCCACTGCGGCACGCTCTTCTCCTGCTTCACGCTGGCGGAGAACTCGCCGATCTTGAGCACTTCCTTGTCCTTGGTGAAGTTCAGGTTGCCGGTGAAGGCCGCGGCACCGATGGCAATCAACAGGATTCCCGCAATGATCAAACCCGCGCGCATGCTTGTCTCCCCTTGGCAGATCAATCGAGCACCGAGCATGGCAAGGCCAACCTGCATGAAGGCCAAACCGCTCGTGCAGGTAGCGGATCGCGTTCAGGTCAATGACCGTTGCCCGTTTTGCCGCGCGGGATGGCGTGCATCAGGTGGTCGGTGTAGGCGATGCCGATCGCGGAGAGGATGAACACGCAGTGGATCAGGGTCTGCCACATGACGCCCTGGCTGGTCAGCGTCGAACAAGTCTGCACGGTGCCGTTGATTGCGGCCTGGGCGGCGCTGACCAGGGCCTCGCCCTGGCAGAACGGCAGGCCTTCGAGCGTGCCGGCGGCGATGAAGGTCTTCAGCAGGTGGATCGAGGAGATGCCGATGATGGCCATCGCCAGCTTGACCTTGAGCACCGAGGCATTGACGTGGCTGAGCCATTCCGGCTGGTCCGGATGACCTTGCAGGCCAAGTCGCGAGACAAAGGTCTCATAACCGCCGACGATGACCATGATGAGCAGGTTCGAGATCATCACCACGTCGATCAAGCCGAGCACGATGAGCATGATCTGCTGCTCGCCGAACGAGGTCGCATGCAGGATCAGGTGCAGCAACTCCTTGACGAAGAGGACGACATACACGCCCTGGGCGACGATCAGGCCGAGGTACAAGGGCAACTGCA
Source organism: Lysobacterales bacterium 63-13 (assembly GCA_001899855.1). Classification (GTDB taxonomy): domain Bacteria; phylum Pseudomonadota; class Gammaproteobacteria; order Xanthomonadales; family Rhodanobacteraceae; genus Dokdonella. The sequence continues at coordinate 124,194 of MKWR01000011.1, read as the reverse complement.
ACCAGCGCGATGAGAAGATCAGCGCCGGAAAGATGCTCAGGGGTGGTTTGACTGCCGACATGCGGGTTCGCTCAGGGAAAAAGAGGGCGGATTCTAGGGCAAGGCCGGCCAAGTGGCACGATCGTCATGGCGTGCGCGTGCGTGAATCAAGCAAGGCGACACCCGGCAGGTCGAGCACGTAATCGGCACCCATCAGCATGGATGGCGTGTAGTAGCCGCCGGGCGGGGTACTGGCCAGCAGATGTTCGACAATGCCGAGACTGGCACTGACCGTCAGCTCGTAGCCGTTCGGCGTGCGCAACGAGGCCGCCACCTGCTTGCCGTTGGCATTGCGCGCTTCGGCCCAGATTTCGCAGGCACTGTTTTCACGGCGCTGCCGGTCCGGTCCGGCGGTGCGGCCGGCCTTGTCCTGCAGGTATCGTTGCAGCGGCGCCAGTGCAAGCAGCCAGCGCATGCGCGCGATCGTTTTCGCCGGCACCGCCATGTAGGTTTCGATGTTGGCGATGCCGGTGGAGACAAATGCCGTGTAGACATCCCCCCAGGGAATCGTCATGGCCATTCGATGACTGCCATCCTGGCGCGTGAACTCGCGCGACTTCCAGGCCAGCGGCACCTCGACCAGTTCGCCATCGATGCGCGCCCGCCCACCCTTGGCCATGCCTTCGACGCTGGTTCGTGCGGTACCCGGGCTGGGGCCGCCGCTGGCCTCGAAGGCCAGCACCAGGTGACTGGCATCATCCAGGCGCTGCTTCAGCATCGCCGCCAGGCAGTCGGTGGGCACGACATCGAAGCCGGTGCCCGGCGCGATGACGATGCCGGCATGCCGGGCTTGCTTGTGCAGGCGATGGCAATGCGCGAAAACGTCGATCTCGCCGGTGATGTCCAGATAGTGGACGTGCCGGCGCAGGCAGGCGGCCAGCAAGGGCTCGCAGGTGCGTGAAAACGGCCCCGCGCAGTTGAGCAGGATGCGCACGCCTTCAAGGTTGCGATCGATCTCGTTGGCATCATTCAGCTCGAACACGCGTCGCGTCAGCTTGAGCGGTGCGGCCAGTTCGTCGAGGGCATCGCGGTTGCGCCCGGCGAGGATCGGCTTGAGCCCGCGGTGCGCCGCTTCGGCGGCAATGAGACGGCCGGTATAGCCGTTCGCCCCGTAAATCATCAGTGCCTGCATCAGCGCCCCCCGCGTTCGCGTACCTTTTGCATCAGTTTGCGGAAATAGAGATCAGGAAACCAGCGTTTCAGTCGCCAGCTCGCGCGCACCAGCGCACTCGGCAGGATCAGGAACTCGCCACGCTCGACGCCCTTGTAGATTGCTTCGGCGATATCCGCAGCACTTTCCTTGGCGTCGCGCATCAATGCCGTGGCCACCTTCAGGGATTCGCCGTCAGGCGCGCGGAATCCTTCGAGCAGGTTGGTCTGGAAGAAACTCGGGCAAACCACCGAGACTTTCACCGGGCTGCCATCCAGGTCGGCGCGCAGTCCTTCCGAGACGGTGACCACGCCGGCTTTTGCCGTCGCATAGGCAGCCATGCCGGGGCCGCCGGCAAGTGCGGCAAACGAGGCGATGTTGACGATGTGGCCACCGCCCTGCTCGATCAGCACCGGGCCGAACAGGCGGCAACCGCGGACCACGCCAAGCAGGTTGATGTTGAGCACCCATTGCCAATCCGCCATCGACGCATTCAGCACCGAGCCGCCGGCACTGACGCCGGCATTGTTGATGACCAGGTCGACGCCTTCCCAGGCGGCCAGCACCATGTCGCGCAAGCCTTCGAATGAATCGTCGTCGCCGACATCGACCTGCAAGGCCATGGCACCGATGCCGAAGCCGGTGATCAAGGAAACCGTCTCCTCGGCGCGATCCAGGCGGATGTCGGCGCAGGCCACGCGCCATCCGGCCTCGGCATAGCGAAAGGCGAGGGCACGACCGAGACCGCTGCCAGCCCCGGTGATCAGCACGCGTCGTGAGGATTCCATAGCTGCACCCTGTTTGCCGGTTCACGTATGCTTGGTGCGCAAGCGGCTGGGAACTGCCGCCAGGCGTTGCGGCGCGCGAGCGCCCAGTCGACTGCCATCCTAACCGGAGAAGCGATGCGCTGGCCCACCTGGACGCCGGAATTCGAGTATCGCATCAGGATTGTCCTGCTCGCGATCGCCGTGCTCGCCTGCGTCGCCCTGCCGTATGCGGTGATCCGCAGCAATGCCGAAGCCATGATGGAGGCCTCGGGCTGGGTCGTGCACAGTGCCGAGGTCAAGGAGAAATTCAACCGCCTGCGCCTGACCCTGGCCGAAATCGAAAACATCATCCTCGGCGAGTTTTCCCAGATGCCGCGCGCCAGCGGACGACCGGACTACGACAGCGTGCGCGAGGAGATCGATCCGCTGCTGGCCGAATTGTCCGAGGCCACGCGGGACAACATCGATCAGCAAAACCGCATTGGCGCGCTGGGCGCACTGATCGGCGGTCGCCTGAAGCTGTATGACGAGGCCATGCGGTACATCCAGGCGAACAATTTCGACGCGGCGGCGGACAGGATCCGCCAGGCTGCCGAATTGTTCGACACGGGCGGATACTGGGCGCAGATCGTCGCCTTCGAGAATGAGCTCTACGTGCAGCGCACCACGCGGCTGTCCCGACTGGAGCGCAACAGTCGCTGGGCGATGAGCAGCGCCTTGATCGCCCAGTTGCTGCTGCTCGCCTCGGTCATGTTCATTTCCGAACGCCAGGCCATCCAGCGTCGCAAGGCCGAATCGCGCGCGCGCCTGGCGGTCGAACGCTCGCGCATCATCGTGCAAAGCCTGCGCGAACCCATCGCCGTGCTCGATCCGGAACTGCGCCTGCTGATGAACAACGAGGCCTTTGCCGAGTTCTACGGCAACGCAACGGTTCAGCACGGCGATGTCAAGCTGCAAGAGGTGGGCAACGGTTGCTGGCAGGATGCGGAGCTGCAACAGCGCCTGCTGGATGTTGGTGCGCGCGGCCGCGAGATCTGGGATTACGAATGCGCGCAGACCTGCATCGATGGCATCGACCGCATCGTCCTGGTGAATGCGCGACGCATGGAGCTCTCCGAGGACGCCGGGCGCGAAGACAATGCGGGAATACTGCTCACGGTCAGCGATGTCACTGCACGCAAGCGCTATGAACAGCGCATTGGCGAACTCAACGAGGATCTGGAACGACAGGTGGCGCAGGTTTCCGAAGTCAATCGCGAACTCGAGTCATTCAGTTATTCGGTGTCCCACGACCTGCGTGCGCCGCTGCGGCACATTGCCGGCTTCGCCGACAAGCTCGGCATGCACATGGGTGCCTCGGCCGATGAAAAATCCCATCATTACCTCGAGGTGATCGCCGAGTCGGCGCGGCGCATGTCGAGCCTGATCGAGGATCTGCTGGAGTACTCGCGGCTCGGGCGCAGCGCGTTCCGTGTCGAGCCGGTCAATTTCAACGCCGTGGTTGCCGAACTGGTGGCCATGTTGCACAGCGCCCACGAGGAACGCTCCATCGAATGGCGAATCGAGGAGCTGCCGATCGTCATGGGCGATGCCTCGATGCTGCGTCGCGCCTGGCAGAACCTCATGTCGAATGCAGTCAAGTACACCTCGCGGCGCGAACATGCCGTCATCGAGATCGGCAGGACGGAAGCCGACGGTGAATCCATTTTCCACGTGCGCGACAACGGCACCGGTTTCAACATGGCCTATGCCGGCAAGTTGTTCGGTGTTTTCCAGCGCCTGCACAAGGCCAGCGAGTTCCCCGGCACCGGCATCGGCCTGGCCAACGTGCGCCGCATCATCGCCCGCCATGGCGGCCGTACCTGGGCAGAGGCCGAGGCGGACAAGGGCGCGACGTTCTTCTTCTCACTGCCGGCCGTGGTCGGTACCATCGTTGCAGACGAGGCAAAAAATGAATCGTGAAATCCGCACCATCCTGCTTGCCGAAGACAGCTCGGCGGATGCCGAGATGGCGCTCGACGCGCTGCGCGAAGCCAAGCTCGTCAATCCGGTCGTGCATGTCGAGGATGGCGTCGAGGCGCTCGACTACCTGTTCTGCCGCAATTCGTTCTCCGGACGCGCCAGGGGCAACCCTGCCGTGGTCCTGCTCGATATCAAGATGCCGCGCATGGATGGCCTGGAAGTGCTGCAGAACATGCGTGCCAACGAACACCTCAAGCGCGTGCCGGTGGTGATCCTGTCTTCCTCACGGGAGGAGAGCGACCTCGTGCACAGCTGGAATCTCGGCGTCAACGCCTACGTGGTCAAGCCGGTCGATGTCAGTCAGTTCTTCAGTGCCGTGCAGACGCTGGGCCAGTTCTGGGCCCTGCTCAACGAGTTCCCGCAGGAATAAGCGCAATGAACAGCCTGGCCACGGATGCTGCGCTGCGCGTGCTTCTGGTCGAAGACGACGCCAACGATGCCGAACTGTTGCTCGAGAGACTGCGTGAGGACGGCCTTGCCATCGAGGCGCGACAAGTCGATACGGAGGATGATTTCCGCGAGGCACTCGCCCAGTTCGAGCCGGACATCGTCATTTCCGATTTGAGCATGCCGATGTTCAGCGGCTACCGCGCGCTGGAGATCCTGCGCGAACGTGCACACCTGGTTCCGTTCATTTTTGTTTCCGGCACGATGGGCGAAGACGCCGCCGTCATGGCGCTGCGTGCCGGTGCCATCGACTATCTGTTGAAGGAACGCCTTGCGCGCCTGCCATCGGCGGTCACCCGGGCAGTCCAGGAGGCACGCGCCGCACAGGCGCGCGAGCGATCCGAGAAGGAATTGATGCGGGCACAGCGCTTCGAGAGCCTGGCCATGCTCGCCGGCGGCCTCAGCCACGACCTGCGCAACATCCTGCAACCCCTGCTGCTTGCCGCCGATGCGATGCAGGAGCATGCGGACGAGCAGTTGCGCAAGCACGGCGCGCTGGTCGGCGATTGCGCCAAGCGTGGCCTGGAGATGGTGGCATCGATGCTTTCCTTCGCCCGCGGTGCCAGGCTGGAAACCGAACGCGTCAGGCTCGCCACCTTGTTTGATGCCTTGCTCTTGCTGCTGCGCGGCAGCGTGCCGCGAAACATCGAGATGACCATCGACAAGCCGGCCGACGATCTGGTCATTGAAGGCAATCACACCGAGTTGCAGCAATGCTTGCTGAACCTGTGCCTGAACGCGCTGCAGGCCATGCCCGACGGTGGCCGCTTGCGCCTGTCCGCCGAGCCGGCCGCGATCGATGCGGACTTTTTCGCCGACGATGAGCTGCAGGCTCCGGGTGCCTACCTGAAATTGCAGGTCTCCGATACCGGCGTCGGCATGCCCGAGCACGTGCGCGGCAACCTGTTCCGCCCGTTCTTCACGACCAAGGAAACCGGTACCGGCCTCGGTCTGGTTTCCTGCAAGCGCATCGTCAGCAATCATCGTGGCTACCTGCGCGTGCTCAGCGAGTTGCACAAGGGCACGACCTTCGAGGTCTACCTGCCGCTGCGCGGTGCCGAGTCCGAGGACGACGATGCGCCCATCGATGCCGGCCAGGGTGAGCACGTGCTGGTCGTGGTCGAAAAGCTCGGCAAGCAGACCATGCTCGGCGACACGCTCGAACTGAATGGCTACACGGTTGCCACCGCCGACAGCGGCTCGCACGCGCTGCACAAGATCGAGACTCTGGGCATGCCGGACATCGTGGTCATGGATGCCGACCTGCGCCTGATGAGCAGCGTGCGCACCATCGCCGCCCTGCTCGATCATGGCTATCGCGGGCCCCTGATCCTGCTGGTGCGCAATGGTGAATTGATCGATCGCGATGGCCTGCCGCCGATCGAACGCATGCGTTTCCTCGACAAGCCGGTGTCGGTGCGCGGCTTGCTGCGCAGCGTGCGCGAGGAGCTCGACGCAAGCCGCCGCCAGTCAGGCTGAGCGCGTCAGGACTTTCCCGGAACCGCGGCGAACAGCGTCTCGGCGCGCTGGAACAGGACCCACGAGGTGGCGATGTACTTGTCGCCACCGCGCGGCCGATTGCCACGATGGGTGTGCGTGAATCCCGCCGGCGCGATCAGCATGGCGCCAGTCTGCGGCACGATCTTGCGTTGCTGGTAAAGGAACTCGGTTTCGCCGTCGGCGAAGCCGTCGTTGAGGTACGCCGTCCACAGCAACACGCGATGCAGGGTTTCGCCATTGCCGTCTCCGGCCTTCGGATACAGCTCGCAATGCCAGTACGGATAACCGCCCTGATCCGCAATGTATTTCTGGATGTTGATGGTGCCGGGCCTGAGCACCTTGACCAGCAGGCTTTGCAGGCGCGCGTCGGGCATGTCCTTGATTGCCTGCGCATCGAGTGCGCGCATCTTGCCGCTGTGCGGATCGGGCATCTGCAAGGACAGCGGCGCCAGCACGACATGCGGATACTTGCGCACGTAGCGCAGCAGCGCCGTCATTATCGCCGTGTTCAGCAGGTTGGATGCGATCGACCATTCGGCGTAGTCGCTGATGCAGATATCCCAGCTGTCCTTGAGCTCGGTGTTGACACCACCGCCGGTGCGCCCGCGCACCGCCTGCCCGGAAGTCTCGAACTGCTGGATCATCGCCCGGCAGTCCTGCACGGAAAGTGCATGCTCCTGGACTTCGATGAAATCGTCATTCATGCGCTGTGCTCCGCTCCTGCGGGATTCAAAGGGTCTGGAAAAGGATGCCGGCGACAATCCCCGCCAGCGCGCCGACGAGAATATCGCGACGATCGTGGCGGCCCAGTACCCGCCGCGACCAGGCAACGGCAATGGCCAGGATCGCCATTCCGGCAGCGACGGCCAGGTTGCCGGGCACGAAGATCGCGAAGCAGGCAAAGGCAACGTGCAGGGACAGTTTGCACCATGCCGCCGTGAGCAGGGCAAGCAGGATGACGGCGGCGGCCAGCAGCAAGGCGATGGTGATCGGCGAATGGCCGGAAAGCCAGGCCGCCAATGCCGCGGCGAGGACAAACAATCCCAGCAGGAAGACATTCAGTCCGCGTCGCTCGCCCGGCGCGCTGGCATCGACATGCTGCCAATGACCGCCGCGCACCCGGCTTGCGCTGTAGGCAAGCACCAGCAGGCCAAGCGCGGCGATGGCAGCCAGCACGGGCGACGCTGTGGCGGCGTCGGCGTGTCGGTTCCTCGTCGCCAACCATGCCGCCAGCGGCATGACCAGCATGGGATGGCCAAGGATCGACACGGCGCGGGCGAGGCGGGTGACTGCTGCCTGGCTTGTGGCGGATGACCGCTTCATACGTACGCGCAACGCTGCCTGCGCGCGGCACGGTCGAATCGGCGGCGGGGAAAACCGGCGCTGCGGCGCTGGCTTGGGAATGGATCAGGCATCGATGGCTGGACAGGGCGGGTCAAGCCGGCATTGTCGCCCGTGCCGGGAATTGCGCAATGGCGGCACCGGCACAATTGCCGAGGCCCGCGCGGATTTGACGACAGGCAAAGGGATGCGATCATGCAGCTTGATGCTGATGCGGAGCTGCGTGATGAAATTGCCGATGCTGGGCGCTTGCTGTCTGGGTGTTTTCCTGGCCGTGCCCGTGCCGACGCGTGCCGAAACCGCTTCGGGCTCATCGGCCGACCAGCAGTTCAAGGCCATTTACGAGGAGGAATGGAGCTGGCGCCAGCAGCAGTTTCCCGGCACCGACGACGACAGGGAGGATGCCGCCCGCGTCAATCACCTGCCGCACGTCGATGCCGAGACGCAGAAGCAGCGGCTGCAGGTCTGGAGCAATGTGCTCAAGCAACTGGATGCGTTGCCGGTTGACGAACTTTCGGCGGCCGAACAGATCAACTTTGCCGTCTACCGGCCGCAGATCGGCAACTTCGTCGCCGACATCCGTTTTGGCGGCTACGAGATGCCGTTCAATTCGGACTCCTCGTTCTGGTCGGATCTCGGCTTCATGACGCGCAGGCCGTTGCGCACGGTCGAGGACGCCGAGGACTACATTGCGCGATTGAACGATGTCCCGCGCTATTTCGATGAGCAGATCGTCAACATGCGCGCCGGACTCAAGCGCGGCTTCAGCGTGCCGCGGGCGGTGTTGCCCGGGCGCGATGCCTCGATTGCCATGGTTGCCGAATTGGCGGAAGCGGCGGACAGCGAGTTCTTCAAGCCGCTCAAGGAACTGCCGGCGAGCATGCCGCCGGAGCGCCAGGAGCAGTTGCGCGGCGCAGGGCTTGCCGCAATCCGCACGGCGGTGATCCCGGCATACGCGAAGCTGCTCGATTTCTTCCGCACCGAATACCTCACCAGGGCGCGCAAATCCCTGGCGGCGGAATCGATGCCGAACGGCAAGGCCTGGTATCGCCAGCAGATCCGCGAATACACGACACTGGATCTGAGCGCCGAGGACATCCACAAGATCGGTCTTGACGAGGTCGCACGCATCCAGGCGGAAATGCTGACAAGCATGCAGGAAGCCGGTTTCAGCGGAAGCTTCGCCGAATTCCTCGCCTTCCTGCGCAACGACCCGCAGTTCTATGCGAAGACGCCGGAAGAATTGCTCATGCGTGCCGCCTGGATTGCCAAGCGCGTCGATGCGAAGTTGTCGCGCTTCTTCAACCTGCTGCCGCGCGGGCGCTTCGGCATCGAACCGGTGCCGGCCGACATTGCCCCGTTCTGGACGGCCGGGCGCGGTGGTGCCTCGACCTATTGGCTGAATACCCATGACCTGCCCTCGCGACCGCTGTACAACCTGCCGGCGCTGACCTTGCACGAATCCGCGCCCGGGCATTCATTCCAGTTGTCGCTGGCCGAAGAGCAAACCGTTTTGCCGCCGTTTCGCCGCAACGGCTACATCTCGGCGTATGGCGAAGGCTGGGGTCTGTATGCGGAGAAGCTGGGCGTGGAAATGGGCATCTACACCACGCCCTACGAGAATTTCGGCCGCCTCACCTACGAGATGTGGCGTGCCTGCCGCCTGGTCATCGACACCGGCGTGCACCACAAGGGCTGGAGCCGCGACAAGGCGCTGGCCTACCTGCGCGATCACACCGCGCTCAGCGAGCACGAGGTCACCACGGAAGTCGATCGCTACATCTCCTGGCCCGGACAGGCGCTGAGCTACAAGCTCGGCGAGATCCGCATCGTCGCCCTGCGCAAGGAGGCCGAGAGGGAACTTGGCACGCGCTTTGACATTCGCGCCTTCAACGATGCCGTGCTCGCCCAGGGCTCGGTGCCGCTGCCGGTTCTCGATGCGCAGATCCAGCGCTTCATCGCCGACCGCAAGGCCGCCGCCGAGCAGGACGCAGCCGCCAGCGCGCCCTAGCTGGCTGTTTGAATTCGCTCGGGCGAGTGCGAGACAAGGCGAAACGGGCCGAAAAAGCGCAGTTTACATGCGCTTAATGAGCATCTTGAGGCACGTTTCGCCGCCGGATCGTGCCGACCGAGTGGAACTTCAACAGCCTGCAAGTCGTGCAGCCACGGGCACGCGCTGGTTGCAGTGCCGGGCGCAAAAACGACAACGCCCGCGTGGTTCGCACGCGGGCGTTGCCTTGAAGCTGGCGGACTGGGCGGGTTCGCCGCCGAGTCGCTGGACGACTACTTGGCTTCCTTTTCCATCAACTTGTCGACCATGCTCGCCGGCACTTCGGCGTAGTTGTCGAATTCCATCGTGAAGGTGCCGCGACCGCGCGTGGCGGAGCGCAGGAAGTTGATGTAACCGAACATTTCCGAAAGCGGCACAAAGCCCTGCACGAACGACTGCAGGCCCTTCTGGCCCTGCTCGCTGACCGTGCCGCGACGGCGGTTGACGTCACCGATGATGTCGCCGAGGAACTCCGCCTCGGTCACCACTTCCACGCCCATGATGGGCTCCAGAAGCTTCGGACGACTGCCGCGATGGGCTTCGCGGAAGGCACCCTTGCCGGCGATCTCGAAGGCCAGTGCCGAGGAGTCGACATCATGGAACTTGCCGTCGACCAGGCGCGCCTTGAAGTCGACGACTTCGTAACCGGCAACCTGACCCTTGCGGCTCTCGGTGCGGATCGCATGCTCCACCGCCGGGATGTATTCGCGCGGGATGCGGCCGCCGACGATCTCGTCGGAAAACTCGATGCCCGAACCTGGCTCGCCCGGTTCAAAGATCATCTTCACTTCGGCGTACTGGCCGGAACCACCGGACTGCTTCTTGTGCGTGAAGACGAGTTCGATCGGACCGCCAAACGCTTCGCGGAAACTGACCTTGGGCTTGCCCATGACCGCTTCGACGCCGAGTTCGGTGCGCATGCGGTCGACGGTGATTTCCAGATGCAGCTCACCCATGCCCTTGAGCACGGTTTCGCCGGTTTCCTTGTCCACTTCCATGCGCAGCGAGGGATCGGCCTTGGCCATCTTGTAGAGGGCGGTCGACATCTTGTCGATGTCGTTGCGGTTCTTCGGCTGCACGGAAACGCTGATCACCGGATCCGGGAAGCGCATGCGCTCCAGCAGCACCGGCGAGGATGGATCGCAAAGCGTGTCACCGGTTTCGGTGTCCTTCATCGAGACGAACGCGCAGATGTCGCCGGCGCGCACTTCCTCGATGTCCTTGGTCGAGTCGGCTTGGACTTCGACGATGCGGCCGATGCGCTCCTTCTTGCCACGGGTCACGTTGAGCAGGGTGTCGCCCTTCTTGATCACGCCGGAGTAGACGCGGCAGAAGGTCAGCGTGCCGAACTGGTCGTTGATGACCTTGAAGGCAAGCGCGCGCGCCGGCGCGTCGTCGGTGACTTCCTGCTCGCCGATGACCTTGCCGTCCTCGTCGACCATCGAGATGCCGCCGTTCTCGCCCGGATACGGCAGATAGTCGATGACGCCATCGAGCAACTGCTGGACGCCGCGATTGCGATAGGATGAGCCGCAGAAGACCGGCACCAGCTTGCCGCTGACCGAGCCCTTGCGGATGCACTTCTTCAGCATGTCCTGGTCGAACTCGCCGGTTTCAAGCAGGCGCTCGAACGCATCGTCATCCATGGCCAGGGCGGATTCGAGCAGATCCTGGCGCAGCTGCGGCAGGCGGTCGATCCAGTCATTGTCGGCGCTCGAGGAAAAATTCAGGCGCGCGCGCAGGTCGGCCAGGGGCACGATCTCCCACTTGCTGTCCTTGTCGTCCGATTCCCAGATGTAGCCTTCATTGGCGACCAGGTCGGCGATGCCGATGAACTCGTCGTTGCTGCCGAGCGGCACCTGGCAGATCAGGGCATTGGCGCCAAGGCGCTCGCGGATGCCCTTCACGCAATGGGCGAAGTTCGCGCCGATGCGGTCCATCTTGTTGACATAGCAGAGGCGCGGCACGTTGTACTGGTCTGCCAGGCGCCAGTTGGTCTCGGTCTGCGGCTCGACGCCGGCGACGCCGTCAAAAACGACGACCGCGCCATCGAGCACGCGCAGGGAACGGTTCACCTCGATGGTGAAATCGACGTGTCCGGGGGTATCGATGACGTTGATCTGATGGCCCTTCCACTCGGCCGAAACCGCCGCGCTCTGGATGGTGATGCCGCGCTTGCGTTCCTGTTCCATGTAGTCGGTGGTGGTCGAACCCTTGCCATCCTTGGTGGCATGGGTGTCGACGACCTGGTGCTTGCGACCGGTGTAATAGAGCACGCGCTCCGTGGTCGTCGTCTTGCCCGCGTCGATGTGGGCGATGATTCCGATATTGCGGTAGAGCTTGAGCGCTTTCTGCCTGGCCATGATTTTTCTCTGATAACTGGACTGATAACTGGAAGATGATTGGCCGAACAGAACCCCGATCGCCTTCGACCGTGCCTTCCGACCACGAAAAACGCGACACCGAACCCGGCAGCATTGGCGCGCGGAATAGCGCTGCTGTCGCGTGGATGTCGTGGAAACTGCCCGATTGCTTCAGTTTCAATGCAGACCGGAGTCCGCCTGGGCATCCGGGCAAGGCCCGGATCGGCGCGCGATTTTACACGAACCGGCCATTCACGTCGAATCGGCCATTCAGCCAGGCGCAGGTTTCCATGCGGGCCCCGCTCGGCGTATGCGGCTGTAGCTGTCCATGCAGCCACCCGGCGCAGCGGACATGACCTCCATGCCTTGCACGGCAACGCCCCTGTGCTAGCGTCCGGGATCCTGAACCGGAATGGGGAGCCATCGATGCAACGCCCGTCTGCGCACTACCGAAGCCTGATCCTCCTGCCCTTGCTGGCCCTGGCCGCATGCGCGCCGAAGCCGGTGCCACCCGCGCCGCCGGCAGAAACCTCCGCTGCGGCGACGCCGGCTGCAGCCGTGCCAGCCGTCAAGGCGCACCCGATCGAGGATTTCATCGACACCACCGGCGTCGCCGGCGCGTCGTTCTCGCCGGATGAAAGCCGGATCCTGTTCTCCTCGAACAAATCCGGCATCTGGAACGCCTACACGATGCCGGCCAGCGGCGGCGAATGGGTGCCGGTGACCGCGTCGACCACCGACAACACCTATTCGGAAGCCTGGTTTCCGGCCGACGAGCGCAAGCTGGTCTCGCGCGACCAGGGCGGCAACGAGCTTGACCACCTGTATGTGATCGAAGCCGATGGCAGCGAAAGGGATTTGACCCCGGGCGAAAAGCTGAAGGCCACCTTCATCGATTTCAGCACGGACGGCACGGCGTTTTATGTCGTCACCAACGAGCGTGACGAGAAGTTCTTCGACCTCTACCGCTACGATGCAGAATCCTACAAGCGCGAGCGCCTCTTCGAGAACAAGGGAGGTTACGACATTGCCGCGATCTCGCCCGACGAGCGCTGGCTGGCACTGTCGAAGTCGCGCACGACGGTCGACAACAACCTGTTCCTCCACGATCGCCGGAACAACAAGACGATCGACCTGACCCCGCACACGGGCAATGCGCGTTATTCGGCCGAGACCTTTTCGCCCGATTCGGCCAGCCTGCTCTACACCAGCGATGAAGGCAGCGAATTCCAGCGCCTGCGCCGCTATGTGCTCGGCAGCGACAAGCATGAGGATGTGCAATCGGCGGCCTGGGACATTGTCTATGCGCGCTACTCGCAGGCCGGCAAATATCTTGTCGTCGCCACCAATGTCGATGGCAGCACGCAAGTCGCGATCAGCGAAGCCGCCACCGGCAAGGCGCTGGTCTTGCCGGAACTTCCCGCCGGTGAAATCCGTGGCGTCTCGATCGCACGTTCGGAAAACCGCATGGCGTTCTATGTCAACGGCGATCGCCAGCCCAGCGAGCTGTACACGCTGACCTTCGGTGATGCCGAGGCCAAGCGCCTGACCACGTCACTGAGTCCGAGGATCGAGGCCGGCGAACTGGTCGATTCCAGCGTCGTGCGCTTCAAGAGCTTCGACGGCATGGAGATTCCGAACATCCTCTGGAAACCGCATCAGGCAACGGCCGCAAACAAGGTGCCGGCATTGCTGCTGGTGCATGGCGGTCCTGGCGGACAGACCACGCGCGGCTACAACACGGTTGCCCAGTTCCTCGCCAACAACGGTTATGTCGTGCTCGGCATCAACAATCGCGGCAGCTCGGGTTACGGCAAGACCTTCTTTGCCGCCGATGACCAGAAGCACGGCCACGAGCCGCTGCAGGATTGCGTAGAGGCGAAGAAATACCTGCAATCGCTCGATTACGTCGATGGCGAGCGCATCGGCATCATGGGTGGCAGCTACGGCGGGTACATGACGCTGGCCGCGCTGGCTTTCCAGCCCGACGAGTTCAAGGTTGGCGTCGACTTGTTCGGCGTCAGCAACTGGCTGCGCACCCTGGAAAGCATTCCGCCGTACTGGGAAAGTTTCCGCGAGGCGCTCTATCAGGAAATCGGCAATCCGGAAAGCCAGCGCGACATGCTCGTTGCCATCTCGCCGCTGTTCCACGCCGACAAGATCACCAAGCCGTTGATGGTGTTGCAGGGCAAGAACGATCCGCGCGTGATCCTTGCCGAATCCGATGACATCGTCGCCGCGGTGCGCAAGAACAACGTGCCGGTCGAATACGTCGTCTTCGACGATGAAGGACACGGCTTTGGCAAGAAGAAGAACCAGATCGAGGGCTACGGCAAGATCCTCGCCTTCCTCGACACCCATCTCAAGGGTGATGGCCCGGCCAAGGCACCCTGATCCCCAGAGTGAAAGGGATGGGCCGCGCGCGGATGCGCGGCCCCATCCACAGGGCCGCCTACCGCGAGCGGCAGCCACCCGTGCCTAAGCGCTCGTTGTCACCATCGTCATAGTGGACATCGATCTTCGTGCCATCCTTGCTCATGCCGGTGATGCGGCCGGCGTACCACTCCGTGCCACCCGACCAGCGACACTCCACGCGCGTGCCCAATGCCCACGTATAGGGCCGGACATCCCTCGCGGAGACCGTTTCCCTGGTGCCATCGTCATAGGCAATGGTGATGCGGCCACCCTCGTTGCCCTGCACCACGCCGGGAAACCAGTAGCCGCCGCCGCGCCAGTTGCCAAGCACCCAATCGCCACGCGATTGCGCCATGGCACTGGTCGAAACCAGCATCAGCAAAACGGCCATCCAAATCATCTTCTTCATCACTATCCCCCTGGTTGGTCAACAAAACGCGCGCCAGTCTATGGCAACACCACGCGAGTTGTCCCGGGACAAGGGAAGCGCCGGATAGACAGCGAACTCATTGATAGCCTTTTGCCTGCAACGCGAACAGGTGCGCGTAGTGACCTTGCTGCCCGACCAGTTGCGCGTGGTTGCCATGCTCGATGATGCGACCATCCTGGATGACGATGATCTGGTCGGCCATGCGCACGGTCGAGAAACGGTGCGAGATGAGGATCACGATGCGGTTCTTCGACAGCGCGCGAAAGTGCTCGAAGATGGTCGCTTCGGCTTCTGCATCCATCGCCGCGGTTGGCTCGTCGAGAACGAGGATGTCGGCACCGGTGCGCATGAAGGCACGCGCCAGGGCAATCTTCTGCCACTGCCCGCCGGAGAGCTCGCGGCCGTCGTTGAACCATTTGCCGAGCTGGGTGTTGTAGGCGGCCGGCAGGCTTTCGATGAACTCGTTGGCCATGCCTTTCGCGCCGGCTTCGCGCCAGCGCGCCTCGTCCTCGAAATGACTGACATCACCGGCACCGATGTTTTCGCCAACCCGCATCTGGTAGCGCGCGAAATCCTGGAAGATCACGCCGATGCGTCGACGCAAGGTGGTCTCGTCCCATTCCACCAGATCGACGCCATCGAGCAGGATGCGGCCGCTGTCGGGCGCGTAGAGGCGCGTGAGCAGCTTGATCAGGGTGGTCTTTCCCGAGCCGTTCTGACCAACCAGGGCCAGCGATTCGCCGGGACGGATATGCAGGTTGATGTCGTGCAAGGCGGGCTCGTTCGCACCCGGATAGGTGAAGGTCACGTGCTCGAAACGGATGCCGTCGGTGGCGTCGGTGCCCTTGGTGGCGGTACCGGAGGGCAGGCGCGTCGGCGTTTCCAGGTATTCGTACAACGTGGAAAGATAAAGGTTGTCCTCATACATGCCGCCAACCGAAGAGAGGATCGCCGAGACCGCCGATTGTCCCTGGCGGAAGACCATGAAATACATCGTCATCTGGCCGAGCGTGATGCGCCCCATCACCGTGGTGAAGGCAATCCAGGCATAGGCGGCGTACAGGGTCAGCGTACCAATCAGGCCAAGGCCGAGGCCCCAGCTGTCACGGCGCAGGGTCAACGCGCGATCCGCCTTGTATAATTTATGGAAAATGCTTCGATAACGGTCGAGCAGCAGCGGGCCGAGCCCGAACAGGCGCACTTCCTTGGCACTGTCCTCGCGGGCAAGCACGGTCTCCAGGTAAAGCTGCATGCGCGTTTCCGGCGAACGCCAGCGGAACAGGGTGAATGCGTCACCGGAGAACTTTGCCTCGGCGATGAAGGCCGGCAGGCCCGCCAGCAGCAGGATGAGCATGGCCCACGGCGAGAAACTGATGAGCAAGGCCGCATAGCTGGCCAGGGCAATCAGGTTCTGCGCCAGGCCAAACGTTCGATTGACCAGCGACAGTGGGCGGCTCGATGCCTCGCGACGCGCACGAGTGAGTTTGTCGTAAAACTCCGAATCCTCGAAGTGGACGAGATCAAGGGTCAGCGCCTTTTCGAGAATCATTTCATTGACGCGTTGGCCGAGCTGGGCACGCAACAGCGATTGGCAGAACGAGATGCCGCGCTGCGCCGCCGCCATGGCGGTGACCAGCAGTCCTTCGAGGGCGACCAGCCAGAACACCGGTGCCAGTTGCGCATGCTCGCCCGCACGCACCATCTGCGCCGCCGTCACCACGGCATCGACGATATGCGCACCTACCCAGGCGATCGCGGCCGGCAGCAGGCCGGCGATCAGGGTCAACGCCGCCAGGGCGAAGGTCAGGGCATGACTGGTGCTCCAGACCAGCTCGATCGCGCGTCGACTGAAACGAAACGCACCGAGAAAGCCGCGCGCGATTTCGGGCTTGGCGGACGTGGCGGCGGATTTATGCGCGATCATGTTGAATGGCGACACGGCGAATTGATCGAAGCCCGTGACATGGGGGCAAATCCGGCGGCTGAAAGGACTCCGATCGGAATGTCGATGGACTCTTGGTCGGGCCGGCGCACAGCGTGGCCCTGATCGCCGTCGTCATGGGCGGCGCGCTGGACCGCCGCCGCTCACCGTGGCCGCCCCGCACCCGCCAGCCCGCGCATCGCGCTCCCACTGTCCGCATCGGGCTGGAGCGGTGACCCTGCAGGCATGGCCCTTGCCGCAAGGCCACGAGGCGGGACATCAGAGTCGACAATCGATCGGCAAGACCTGCGGCTCCAGATCGGTACGATTGCTGCCGCTGTAGGTCAGGCCCTCGACCGGAAGCGCCACGCCACACAACCAGGAAACGGGTACCTGTTTCGCCGCCGCGACGACCCCGGGACGCAGCGTGATCCACTTACTGATGATCGCCTGGTTCGCGCGATTGCCAAACTGCACGTTGATGGTGCCATTCTCGATCTCGACCTGGGCGATGTAGTTGCCGATGATCTGCTGCGCTGCCGGCAACCCCGCTTCGGCGTTGTCCACGGGCATGCGCCGGGTCTTCGCATGGAAGGCCTCGACGGCATCGCGTGCGAACTCGACAAAGGCCACCGACTCCTGCACCTGCGTGCGGATGATGCGGTCCTGGTAATTGGGCAGGGCCAACGCCGCCATGATGCCGATGATCGCGATCACGATCATCAGTTCGATCAGGGTGAATCCGGAGCCTGCCTTGCGCATTGGAAATTCCTCGTTCGGTTCGTGCCGCGATCGCTGCATTACAACAGCGAGGCCAGCTTGAAGATGGGCAGATACATCGCGATCACGGCGGCGGCAACGACAATGCCGATGCCCGTCTGCACAAGCGCCGGTGTCAACGAGGACTGGAATTCGGGCAATGCCCCGACGCTGCGCCAACGCGCGCGCAATGTCGCCAGCGCATCCTCGCGATCGGAGATTGCCAGGGCCGCGTGAAACTCGCTGTCGAATCCTCGCGCCTCTTTCAGGCTGGCAAGAATCTCCTTGCCCGTGGCTGCGGCACGCAGGACTTCCGCGCACGCACGCGAAAGCGCACCGCCCCGATGCCATGCCTGTGCCGCTTCGATCGCGGTCAGTTGGGAGGTTGCATCGACCGCGGCAGAACCAAGCCAGCCGGAAATCCTGTCGCTGTTGCCTTGGCGTATCTTCGCCCCGATCAGCGGCAGCGCCAGCAGCAGTCGATCGAGAGGCCGCAGCAACGGGCCGAACACGAACGGCACAATTCGCCACATGAGCAGGATCAGGAGCGCCAGGGCGGCGATCCAGATGAACGGACTGGATGGCCCGATCAAGGCAAGCACCAGGCGTGTGAATGCCGGCAACTCCGTACCCGCCGCGTCGAACATCGACTGGAACTGCGGCAGCACGAAAATCGCATGGATCGCCAGCACGATCATCAGCACAACGAGTTCCACCGTGATGACGCCGAGCGAGGTTCGCCCTTGCGCGCGCGGGATCCCTTGTCGCGCGAGCAGGCGCAAGGCCATTTCGCCGCGACCTCGCGCTTCGCAGCCAGCCACATGCGCGACGACACTTGGCACCGAGCCAGGGCTGCCTGCAGGCGGCACAAGCATGCTGGCAATTGCCGAAGACAGGGGACGGCTGGAATCCGCGTTCGACTGCGTGGGGAGAATTGATTCAGCCACCAGGATCTGCACGGCTCTTGCGGGCACAATCGATTCCTCAAGCAAGGCGTGCAGACGCCGCGCGACGGCGGCGACCTGGCGGTGATTCCCGGATGCACTGGCCATCGATGCTCCTGCTTTCATTCGCTGTGGCTAGCGGCTCAGCCGCGACAGATCGACGGCAACCACTTCGCCTCGACCGGGTTGGCGGCAATGCTTCCCTGGGCCTGATAAGCAGCACCCGCAGCGGGATCCTGCTCGGCGCACGACCAGATGATCGGGCTGCCTGAAACACTCTTGTTCAACCACGGCCGAAACGTCAGCGTGCGCATGATCGGCTGCTGGTCGGAATCCTTGCCCAGGTCCATCAAGGCGACCATCACGCCATCATGGACGCTGAGGCTGCGCACATAGTTGCCGCGCACCGCTTCCGGCTCGCGCAGGCCGGCCTCGCGGTTGTCCGCGGGCATGCGACCCCAGCGCGAATGGAACTCATTGATCGCACTCTTTGCGTCACCGAGGAAGAGCAGGCTCTCGCTCACTTTGCTGCGCAGGAGATAATCCCGATATGCAGGAATGGCAATGGCGGTGAGCATGCTGATCATGGCAACCACGATCAGCAATTCAATGAAGGTGAAGCCCGCGCTGGATCCGTTCGCGCCACGGGCGGCCCGGCACTGCCGCAGCGGCTGCCGAGTGGAGATGCTCAAGGGATGGGAAAAATCCACATGCGATTCACCACCCGCTTCCACTCGAAATTCATCGCCCATCATCAGCGCCATGCCCCGATTGCCTGCCGAGCCGACAATAGATCAATTCGCGCGATTCTGGAAGTTGCCAACTCGCGTCATGCCCGGCACCGCCCTGGCGGACACCTGATGCGGTTGTCGAAGTCCATTGCCCGCATCTCCCGCTTGACGCGCTTCTCGACCCTGCCCTTTCCGCGTACCTTGGCGACACCATGACCATTTTCCTGCCCCTGCGCCACGTGTTTCACCGCACCCTGCTCGGCCTCGTCGTCGTGGCGATTGCGGGTTACCTCGCGCTTGCATTGTTCGTGCATCCATCGAACGCACGCGACTGGTCGCCCGACCAGGAGCGCCTGGCGACCGCGGAGTTTTCCGGCGACAGCGTGCGCGTGCACAACGTGCGCAGCGCGATCTACCGCTCGACCACGGACTACGATGTGCGCTGGCAGGAGCGCAGCTACGATCTGCGCCGGATTGAATCGGTCTGGTTCGTCGTCGAGCCCTTTGCCGACTGGCGCGGTCCGGCGCACACCTTCCTCAGCTTTGGATTTGGCAATGACGAGTACGTCGCCATCTCGGCCGAGATCCGCAAGGAGCGCGGTGAGTCGTTCTCGCCACTGCGCGGCTTGCTGCGCCAGTACGAACTGACCTACATCGTCGGCGACGAACGCGACCTGATCGGCCTGCGCACCAATCACCGCCACGACGACGTGCACCTCTATCCCGTCCATGCGACCCGCGACGCGGCGCGCCAACTGTTCGTCTCGATGCTGGAGCGCGCCAACACACTGGCGGCGAACCCTGAGTTCTACAACACGCTCAGCAACACCTGCACCAGCAACATCGTCGACCACGTCAACCTGATCCTGCCTGAGCCAATCCCCTTCAGCTACAAGACCCTGCTGCCTGCCTATTCGGACGACCTCGCCTTCGATCTCGGCCTGATCGACACCAAGCTGCCGCGCGAACAATTCCGCGCCGCCTTCCGCATCAACGGCCTCGCCCGCGAACACGCCGACCACGCCGACTTCTCCGCAGCCATCCGTTCGCAGCAACGCGATTGAGGCGGGTCAACACCATGCAGCTCGAACCAATTCAACCCCCGCGCAGCACATTGAATTCGCTAAACAGACGTGCCGGCAATGGCGTACCGAGTTGCCAGATGATGTCCATCGGGCTTGAGCCAGACGCAGCAAGCAAGGTCACCGGACCACATGCGATGAATGGCGACCCGCGGTTGCTGCGGACAAACAATTGGAATGTCCAGCCATTTCCTGGGCTTTCCAGGTATTGCTTGCCAATGGGAGTGGTCGGGCCGGCGCTGTTCTGCGTTTGCCAGTGAAATCGGCTGGGGCTGATTGCATAATCTCGAAAATTGATTGTTTCGTGGAAGCCACTGCTCTTGTCCAGGGTGACGAACAACAATTCGGTTTTTCGTTCCTTCAGCCGCAGCACTCCCTCGCGTGATGCGGGTCGCGCGGTCGCTGTCAGCCAGCCAACTGCGCTCAGGATTTCCCGCCTTTCGTAGCGCCCATGCAGGACCAGTGGCGTATCGGTCAATCCCGGCAATGGAATGGATGGCAGCGAGCTTTGCACTTCCAGTACGTCCGCCAACTCGCGTAGTTCGCCGACCGAGGCATGATTGTCGGCAAGCCGTGCAAGGAATTGTTGCGGACCACCGACCCGGTTGCTGGCACCATCGACCTGATACGCCAGCATCTGCAGCAGTGTTGTCTGAATGCGGTCAATTGGTTCCTCTGCGGCGGCCGCAAGGTCGGCTGCCATGCGCAGCGCCTCGATCTGGTTGGGGGCATCGCGATGACACAAGCTGGCAAAGCGTCTCGAGAAGTACTCTTCTTCCGGCCCTGGCTCGGCGATCAGCAATCCCGCATCACGCTTGAGTGAAGACCAACCTGCACGTGCAGCGTCACGATAAATGTCCGAGAGCGGGATCCCTTGCTCATGCATGAACTCACCCAAGGTCGGTGGCTTGCCACGCAGTGCCGTCAGTGTCTGCAGCTCCGATCTGAGATAGCGCCAGTGTTGCTGCAACTGGCTGCGCAGGTTGGCCAGCACGCGTTCACGCACCTGGTGCTGCAACTGGATATGACAGCCCGCGGGTAGCGCGGAAAATTCGCTCTCCAGGCTTCCGATCAATTCGCGACGTGATTGGCCGGTGATCGTCGACAGCAATCGGTCATAGCGGAACTCGGTGTTGTGCTGGCCAACGAAATCCAGGACCAGGCAACTTTCCTTGCCCGGATGCAGACGAAGACCGCGACCCAGTTGTTGTTGAAACAAGAGTGCACTCTGCGTTGGACGCAACAACAGCAAGGTGTCCACCGCTGGCAAATCAACACCTTCGTTGTAAAGATCAACCGTAATCAGGGCGCACACTTCACCTTTTTCCAGCTGGATACGCGCACGGTCGCGCTGATCAGCGGACGTTTCCCCATGCACGCACAGGGCCGGCAGCCCGGCGCGGTTCAACACGCCAGTCATGAACAATGCATGCTCGACCGACACACAGAAGAGCAGTGCTCGACCATCGCGTGGACTGGCGCTCAAACGCTGCCATTCCCGCAGGACCAGTCTTGCGCGAAGGTCGTTGTTGCTGACCAGCGCTGAAATTGCCTGCTGCTCGCCGACACGATTCCATGGCACCTGCGAGAAATTGGTTTCGTCGTCGCACGCGTAATATTCGAATGGCGCGAGCAGTTGCAGGTCCAGCGCATCCCACAGGCGCAATTCGACAGCCGGGCTGCCGTCGGGTCGTGGATGAAAATAGGGGCTGATCGGTCTGCCGTCGGTGCGTTCCGGGGTAGCAGTCAGTCCGAGCAGGATCTTTGGCGTGATGCATGATGCCAGCGCGTCGAAACGGTTGCTGGCCATGCGGTGGCATTCGTCGATTATCACTGTATGCCAGTAATCGGGGCCTAGCGTTTCAAGCAATTGCCTTGAAGTCAGGCTGTCGATCGTGGCAAACAAATGGTCGTAGTTGTCGGGCGTGAACGCACCGCTGAGCAGTTGCCCAAAACTGCCATCACGCAGAATCTCCCGATACGTACGCAGCGCCTGCTGCAGGATTTCAATGCGATGCGCGACGAACAACAGGCGCGGTCGGTTGTGCATCTGCTCGCACGTGCGCCGGTAATCGAATGCGGCGACCACGGTCTTGCCGGTGCCCGTGGCGGCGACCAGCAGATTGCGCGTGCGTCCATGTGCGCGCTCATTTGCAAGTTGCTCCAGCATGTCCTGCTGATAAGTCTTCGGCTGCAGTTCAAAGAACGAAACCAGGGTGCTCTGGGTGCCACCTGCTTCGCGTCCAAGCGCACGCGTCAACGCCAGGCGATGGTCGTCGTTGCTTGCATCGTAGGGTTGAAACTCCGGATCCTCCCAAAGGGTGTCGAAATGTGCGATTGCACGCGCGTACAGCTCGCCCTGCGTGCGCTCCGTAAATTTCACCGTCCATTCGAGACCCCCGGCCAATGCCGCACCAGTCAAGTTGGCGCTGCCCACATATGCCGAACCGAAGCCCGTGTCACGGTGGAAGATCCAGGCCTTGGCATGCAGGCGTGTGCGTCGACCATCCAGCGACACCCGCACTTCGCAGCCTGGCAAGCGGGCCAGTTCATCGACCGCGGCAACCTCGGTTGCGCCGATGTAGGTCGTGGTCAGGACCCGGATGCGAATCGGCGGCCTTCCGTCTGCACCAATGGCGCTGATGCGAGTGAGCACATCACGCAACTTCCGCAACCCGGAAACCGTGATGAAGCTGACCAGGATATCGACCTGCTCGGCAGCCCCAGTTCGCGCCGGAGTTCGCTCAGAAGCGATGGCGTTCCCTTTCCGGCGGTGAACAACCACGGAGCAGTCAATCCGGTCTGTGGCGACTCATGGTGAAATCCGTTTCGCAGCACGGAGGTCAGGACGGTGGGCGGATCGGCCACCAGCTCCAGCGCCGCCCCCGCCTCCGGTGAAAGTTGTCGTCGAAGCTCGGTCAGGAGGCCGTTGACCAGCGCCAGTTGTGGCTGGATCGATTCGCCATCGGCGAGATCATTGAGGACTCCAGCCAGCTGTCTCTGCAACACTTCGGCAAGTCTTGCGCTTTCCGCGATATCCAGCAAGCGGGTCCTGCTGGAGGCCAAGTCGAGCGCCTCGCTGGCACGATCAGTAAGCAGAAGGTCATGGAATCCTGCTGGCAGCTTGCTCGACATCCGGCGCACCTGGCTTGCTCCATGCAGAGCATCCCAGGATACCTGCGCCCAGCGTTCCTATCGAGCGACACGAAGCATGCGCACAGCAACCCGGGCGTGGCGGTTTCCGTTCAATGTGGATGCCGGATTGACCTCTGCCAATGAAAACCCCCGGGATTTGCACCCCGGGGTTTTGTGATTCACGTGCTGACTGTGTCAGTTGTGGCGGCGGATTGCCATGAGTCCGCCGAGGCTGAGGAGGACGAGCATGAGCAGGCTGCTCCAGGTCGACAGCGTGTCGATCTGCACCGGACCGACGAGGCCGGCCGGCAAGCCGGTTCCGATCAGCGTCGCCGTGGCCGTGCCGACATTGGCGGTAACGGTGACCAGCTGGCTGTAGGGGCCTTCAAGCGTTGGCGAAAAACTGTACAAGACCGTGCAACCGGCCCCCGCCACGAGGTTGAACGGCACCGCTCCGCACATTCCTCCTGCGACCTCGGCAAACGGTGCCGCGACCGGCGAAATGCTCGTCACCTGCAAGGGGCCTGTGCCGGTATTGATGATGGTCAGGGCAAGCTGGCTGGTCGAGCCCAGCGGCTGCGATCCAAAGTCTACCGTCGCCGAGAGCACGCCGACCACGCCCACGCCACCGATGCCGCTGAGGCTGAAGGCGCCATTGCCGACATCGGACGTCACGCTCAGGTTTTGCGAGGCGGGACCGCCCGCGGTCGGGCTGAAGTTGTAGTTGAGCGTGCAGGAAAGGCCGGTGCCGATCGAGAACGGCACCGCGCCGCAACTACCGCCGATCGCCGCAAACGGTGCGACGGCGGCGCTGATGGCGGTGACCTGCAGCGGACTGCCGCCGCTGTTGCTCAGGGTGATGGACTGGCTGGCACTGCTGCTGCCCACGGTGATCGTGCCGAAATCGAGGTTCGCCGGAGCGACGCCGAGAACACCCGGCTGCAGCACGCTATCGGTGTCGGTCGCCGAATTGTTGGCAGGCGTCGGATCGGTGACACCGCCCGGTGCGCTCACGGTTGCAGTGTTGGAGAGGCTGCCGGAGGCGGCTGCGGACACACCGCAATTGGCCGTATAGGTTGCCGAAGCACCAGCCGGCAGGTTGGCCAGGTCGCTGATGTTGCCGGATCCGCCTGCCGTGCAGGTGCCGCCACCGGCCCCGCTGCAGGTCCAGTTGCAGGTCAGCGAGGCCGGGAAGGTATCGACAACGGTCGTTCCTGGCGCGTTGCTTGGCCCGGCATTGCTGGCGACGATCGTGTAGATCACCGAGCCACCGGCCACCACCGAGGTGACGCCATCGGTCTTGGTGATCGAGAGATCGGCCTGCGACGTCAGCGTGTCGGTATCCGTTGCCGAATTGTTGGCGGGCGTCGGATCGGTGACACCGCCCGGTGCGCTCACGGTTGCAGTATTGGAGAGGCTGCCAGAGGCGGCTGCGGACACGCCGCAATTGGCCATATAGATTGCCGAAGCACCGGCCGGCAGGTTGACCAGGTCGCTGATGTTGCCGGATCCGCCTGCCGTGCAGGTGCCGCCACTGTCCCCGGTGCAGGTCCAGGTGCAGGTCAGCGAGGCCGGGAAGGTATCGACAACGCTCGTTCCCGGCGCGTTGCTTGGCCCGGCATTGCTGGCGACGATCGTGTAACTCACCGAGCCACCGGCCACCACCGAGGTAACGCCATCGGTCTTGGTGATCGAGAGATCGGCCTGCGGCGTCAGCGTGTCGGTATCCGTTGCCGAGTTGTTGCCGGGGGTCGGATCGGTGACGCTGCTGCTGACGGTCGCCGTGTTCGACAGCGTACCGGTTGCCGAGGCGGCGATGGCGCAGCTCGCCGTATAGGTGACGGAACCGCCAGCAGGCAGCACCGCCGCATCATTGATGTTGCCGGCTCCGGCTGCGGCGCAGGTGCCGCCACCGGCACCGACGCAGGCCCAGGTGCAGGTAAGCGCTGCCGGGAAAGTATCGGCCACCGTGGCTGGTGCGGCCGCATCCGGGCCCGCGTTGCTCGCGGTTATCGTGTAGGTCACCGACCCGCCCGGCACGGCCGTGGTCACGCCATCGGTCTTGGTGATGGCGAGGTCGGCGCTGGACGCCCGGCAGGCAGTGACCGAGACATCGTCGATCGCCGCACCGGCCAGGTTCACAGTGGTGTCACCGTCGAGGTGGAACAGCAATTCGGCATTGGTTCCGGCCAGAGAATCGGCGCGGCGCGTGAACTCCGCCCAGCCGGCACTTTCCGCCACGGTAACCGTGGGATTGCCCACGGCATTGGTCATCGTGGCATCGAGCCATTCAAACAGCTTGAGCGGATTGGCGCCGCCGACTTCCTGCGCGGTCACCGAATAGTGGTCGAAGGACGCCGATTCCATTTGATAGCGCTGCGCCCAGCGGATCAGTACCGGTGCTTGCAGGCCGCCGAGATTGATGTTCGGTGACAGCAGATCCTGGCTGGAGCTGGCGTTGTAGGTATTGTCGAGATCGGTTTTCCAGCAGTTGCTGCCGCTGTTGCAGGTGGTGATTGGCGCAAACGTCGGCAGGCCGAGCTCCCATTCATCGCCCGTGCCGGAATGGGTGAAGCCCGTGGCCCCGGCTTCGAAGTCGGTGCTGTAGACCGTCGTCTGCACAGTGCCGGCCGGGCAGGCCGGGGGTGGCGGCGGTTCGCAGACGGTGATGCTCCAGGCGTTCAGCGTGCCGCCGTCTCCAGTCGCATCGTCACGCAATTGCAGGGTCCAGGTGCCGCCCGCGTCCTCGCCATCGAACCAGGCCAGGCGGTAGTTCAACTCGGGTTGCACACGGTATGCGGCGGTCAAGGCAAACGCGAACGGCACGGCGGCTTCGTCATCGAGGACGATGTCCATCAGGGTCTGCGCACCGCCGACGGTGCTCGCACCGATGTCCGTGAACAGGCCATTGTCGTTGCCGGCCGGCGAGATCAGATGTGCATCGATGTCCTGCATGAAGGTATGGTTGAGATTGATCGAGACATCGAGATCGGCAATGCGCGGGTTGCCGGGGATGGTCAATGTCGAGCTCACGGACCCGGTCACGGTCGGGATCGTTTGCGGCACGTCGGTCGAGGTGTAGGTCGTGCACATGCCGGCAGGCGTTGGCGGCGGCAGCACCGAGACACTGAGGTTGTAGGTTGCGTTGGCACCAAGGCCGGCGGCAGCGGTCGAATCAACGTAGACGTAATAGGTGCCGGCATCCTTGACCGTGAAGAAGAAGGCTTCCGAATTGGGGTCGGCTGGCGTAACACCCAGGTTGGCATCATTGGCCAGCAGGATCTGGTTGGCCGGCGGGTTGCCGAACAGGGCGAAACCGAGGCGTCCGTTCCAGACCGCCGCATCGCGCTCCGGATTCATGTCGAGGCTGAGGTAAACCGTATCGCCGGCAGCCAGGGTGATGCTGTAGAAATCCGATTCACCTGGCGAGACTGCGCTGATCGTGCCCGAGACATGTCCCGAGGCCGGTATCGGCGTTGCCGTTGCCGGCGTGTTGTTCGGCTCGGCCTCGGCGGTCGGCGGCGCGCTTTGCTGGCGGAAATAGAGGAAATATGGCCGCACCGTGCCGGTCGTGAGGTTGTGCGCGACACGCAGGTAGTAGGTTCCGGCAGATGGGATCAGCATGCCGGCCAGCGATGAACTGCTGGCGTTGAAGGTGCCGTCGTTGTTGTCGGTCTCGATTACGGTGGAGCCGTCGCTGGCAACCAGTTGCAGGGTCGTGTCACCGGAAGCGGATGCGTCGGACTGCGTCTGTGTCGCCGCATAGATGCGGTCGCCAGCGGCAGCCGTGAATGAATAGAAATCGGCATCAGCGGCAGGGAACACCGTTCCCTTGATGCGCAGGCTGGTGCCGGAAAGTGGCGTGGCACTCGCCGCGGTGCCGTTCGGTTCCACTTCGATCGGCAGATCCGTGCCGCCGGCAATCGCGTTCGGCATGGCGCTGCCCCCGGCAAGGCTGCCAGCGCGTTCCGCCGCTGCCTCGGGCGCATTGTATTCGAGCAACTGGAACGCAGCTGTTGATTCCGCGAACGACGGCGACGCAATCAATAGTGAGAGCACGGTCCACAACGCAGCGTAGGCCACGCGCGGCAATCTGGTCTTGGCGTCTGACATTTCCCTTCCCCGGAATTTGCAGCACCGCAGCATTGCGCGCGGGGTCGCTCCGCATTATCGCGAAACGGGGACTGGCGTCCATTCCAATCGAGGGCAGATTGCAGATTTCGGCAAGTGCCGGGCATCGCCGGCATCCCGCAGCTCGGAACTTGGCGAAGTTCGAGGCGCGACAGGCGTCGCGCCTCGAAGGTTCGAACTCAACGTGCGGCGTTGCTGTTCATCGTCGAGTTGCGGGTGGTGTTGAGGTATTGCGCCGGATCACGCATGCCGCTGGTGTGGCATTGGCCGGTGACATGGCCGCGATTGATGCCGCCGGAAAGCTGGCCGTTGACCTGCTCGGTGGTGCCGTCTTCCGGATCACTGAGGACGAGATCGGTGGCGAACTGGCAGTAGTCGTTGGTGTACCAGTTGGTCAGCTTGAACGAGGTCGTGTAGTAATTTACTTTGCCGCGCGATGCGGTCGGGATGCCGGCCAGCCATGCCGATGCGCCGCTGTAGGTCAGGTTGCTGTTGGAGCCGCAAGCCACGCCGAACCAGTTGCCGAGGGTGGCGAGGATGCCGGCCAGGTTGGTGCCCTTGTACGGCGTGCCGACCGATTGCATCAGGCGATTGCCGGTGGCGTTGTCGAGGCCGCTCCAGTAGTAGGCGTAGAGGTGCAGCGAGGCCATGCCGCCCTGGCTGTGCGCGACCGTGCCGAACGAGTTCCAGGTGGAACCGAAGGTGCGGATGCGCTGGGCGAACTGGTCGTTGCTGCGGTTCTGGTTGACGTCCAGAAAGGTCGATGAGGTGGCGAACTGCGAAGCCGGCCAGACCCCGCCCGAGCAATAGCCATGGACGAGCAGCAGACGCGTGCCGACGCCTTGCGTGCTGTGCCCCTCGGCCGGACGCGGCCCCATGGTCATGCGTTCGTCGATGACGATCTCGGATGCCCGGGCACGCGTGCGCAGTGCGGGAACATCGAGCGCCATGCGTCCCGCCGAGGCCACGGTGATGAAGTTGTCGGCATCCTCGATGCGCAGGTTGCGCAGCTCGTACGGGCCCTTGGTGCCTGCCAGCACGAACCAGCGCTCATCGAAGCCCAGAGACAGCACGCCGTCGACCGGCGTGACCATGCCGCCAAGCCAGGCGACCGCGGTCGGCTTGCCCTGCGCATTAGCGCCCCACACCTCGCCGATCGCGCGATAGTGCTGGCCCGGATTGCGTGCGCTGACCGGCACGCGGATGGACAGGCGATCCGTGTCGCCAGCGACGGCGACCGCGCGCGTTGCGCCCAGGGCAAGGCTGGCATCGACCACCGGCAGCAGATGCTCGGCGGTGCGCACGAAGGCCTTGCCGCGCTCATTGACGCCGCGCGCCTCGACCTGGGCCACGTAATTGCCGCTCATGCTGGCCGGGAAATCACCGGCAAACAGGCCATCGCCGGCCACGCCGTCGTTGTGGCGTCCATCATCGAACATTGGATAGCTGGCAACGGAATGATCCGGCGCGGTGACGCGGATGCTCGCCTGGCTGATGCGGCCGGCACGCTTGCCGACGTGCACGTTGTCATCAAGGGAAGTGGTCAGCAGCGCGGTGAGGCCAAGGCGCTGGCCGACCAGTTGCCGCGCGTGGGTCTGCCACGAGGCCAGCTCGGTGGCTTCGTCGCCCTCGATGAGGACAAAGCCGTCCTTGGCGTTGGCCGGCGCGCGCAAGCGCAGCGTCCAGTTGTCGCCGTCGAGCGTGTCGAAGTCGTAGCGCATGGCCGGAACGCGGGCCTGTTCGATGCCGAAATCGGTATCGATGACGCGGCTGGCCCGGGATGCCGCCGAGACGGCGCGCCCACTGGCGTTGACCAGTTCCACCTGCCAGTTGCTGTCGGCCGGCTCGAAGACGACAAAGCGCAGCGTGCCGTTCTCCACCGGCAAGGTGCCTTGCCAACTCAGCTCGGCGGAACCGTTGTCGCTGAAATGCACGGGCAACAGGGCGCTGCGCGAATGGATCGTGGCATCGATTGGCGAGGGCGCGCGCATGCTCGCGATCTCGGCGGCAGGGCCGGACAGTTGCTTGGCGAAGGCGGCCACGTCGGCCTGCTCTTCCGCAGCCAGCAGTGGCAGGGAAACAAGCAGCGCAATCAGGGATGACGCAAGTTGGGTTCGATTCACAGCATTCCCTCCCAGGAAAGCATGGTGGACAAGCGGGTTTGGCCTTGCTCAGGAAGGCCGAGCTGATGCCGCCATCGCACCGCGTGCCGCTTCTCCCCAGCGGTCGCGCAGTCCTCCCTCGATGAGCGGATCGGCGCGAAGTCTGTACGCCGGCGTATGGATCAGCAAGACGCGCTGCAACATGCCCGCAACCACGCGCTTCCGGGCCGCCTTTGGGGTATCGTCTGCCGACTTGCGTAGAAGTGGCAACTTCAATCCGCGGGGTTTAGCCATGCGTCGTTTCCTGCTGCTGACCGGACTGCTTGCGGCGCTGCCGTGCCCCGCCGACAACACCTTCATCGTCAACACCCTGGGAGACGGCGGCGCCGGCACCTTGCGCGCGGCCATCACCCAGATGCAGCCGAGCAATGGCGTGCAGACGATCCGCTTCGAGATCCCCGGCAGCGTCGACATCGTCATCACCTCGCCGTTGCCCGCCCTGGTGGGCCAATCGATCGTCCTCGATGGCAGCGCCAGTCCCGATTTGCGCATCAATGGCGCGGGCTGGCCAATACTGAAGTTCGCCACCGGCGGCAGCGCGCAGAGCATCCGCTTCGATCACATGAACTTGCGCAACGGCTCCAACGGCGACGGCGGCGGCTGCGTCGATGTCAAGACCACGGGCAGCCTGCAGGTTTTCGATTCGACGTTTGACAGCTGCTTCAGCTGGGGGCCCAGCGCCTCCGGCTCCGGCGGCGGCGCGATCAGGACCAATGGCAACCTGCGCCTGACCCGCACCCGCTTCACCGGCAATGCCTCTTCGGACGGTGGCATCGTCGGTCTGGTCAATGCCGGCGGTGCCGTGAATTCATCCGGCGCCTCGGTGTTGATCGAGTCGACGCGCTTCATCGGCAACCGCACCGACGCCAGCCCGAGCAGCGCCACGAACTGTCGCGGCGGCAGTGGCGGTGCCCTTGCCCTCAATGTGCCCGTCGGTGGCAGTGCGTCGCTGACCGATGTGCAGTTTGTCAACAATGCGACAACCTGCCCGTCGACCGGCTCACAACAGGCCGGCGATGGCGGCGCGCTGTCTGTCTTTGGCCAGGGCACGACCAGCCTGGTCAATCTCGATCGCGTGTACTTTGGCCAGAACGAGGCCTTCGAGGGCGGCGCCATTGCCGGCTACAGCGTGCGCCTGGTGGCAACCAATGCGACATTTTTCGAAAACACCGGTTTTTTTGTCGGTGCCATCTACATGCTGACGCGCACCAGTGCGCCGCCGACGACGATCCAGTTGCGCAACAGCACCTTTGCGCGCAATTCGAGTTCATTCGGCGGGTCGGCAGCGCATCTGCAACTGCAGAATGGCGCGACGATCAGCGAGGTACGCAATACCGTGTTCGCGCAACCGCTGGCGGGCCCGGGCTGCGTCCCGGCCAGCGCCGATGTGCAACTCGGCGGCCAGGTCTTCACCAGCGATGACAGCTGCTTTTTCTTTGCCAACGGCGGCACCGAACTGCTGACCTTGCAGTTCCCCGGCAATACCTTTGGCCTCGTCGCGGCAACGCAGACCTACGGAAAGATACCCACCGTGCACCCCCCCGTCGGCAGCGTGCTGATCGACAACGGCATCAATTCCGGCTGTCCTTCAGTCGATGCACGCGGCTTGCCGCGCCCGGTCAATGGCGGCCTGGCGACGCTCTGCGACATTGGCGCCGTCGAAGTGAATCCCGATCGCATTTTCGGCAGCGGCTTCGACGACTGAACCACGCGAAACCGCAATCGGCAGCGCACGCCTCGCCGGCGCTGCCACGCCGGCCTGCCCTGCAAGGCGGGACTGGACGCCCGCACATTGCGCGGCGGCCTCCGCGTTGCGCACTGGAACTGTCGACGCCGATCGGTGACCATCGCCAATGGAAACGTGCGACATCGACTTTGCAGCCGAGCAAGGAGCCAACGTGACAGTTGAACAGGAACGTTCCAGCGGCAAGCGACGGCGAATCCTCTCGCATCTGGCTGCCTGGCTCCTGCTTCTGGCGCTGACGCCGGCGCTGGCGGACGTCGACGAGGTTCGCCGCGTACCTGCGCCGGATTGGGTGGTGCCGGTCGAACGCGGCAGCATCGATGAAAAAATGCTGGGGCGGATTTCCGGCGGCAGCTACTACCTGCTCAGTGACATGCAGATCAACGTGCAGGGCAAGCGCAGCATCTACCGGCGCATTGCCAGCAAGGCCATCAATAAATCCTCTCGGGTTGCCAACACCTTTGTCGTGCGCCGGGAAAGATCCACGGCCAGCGTGCCGGGCGTTCCCGCCGAGGCGTTTTCGCTGTAGGCAGGCTTCACGCGCCCCAGGCCGCAGGCGGCGGCGCAAGCGCATGGGTCAGGTTGAATTCGACGCGGAACCAGCGGCCCTGGCGACGAAGTTCATAGGCAAAGCGTTTGTCGTCCACTTCCACGGCCCAGACATTGCCGTTGGACACCTGCATGGCATTGGCGGTGAACAAGGCGATGGACTGCGCGTCGGCGGGAAACTCCTGGCGCGTCGCGCTGCCCGGGTTGACGGTGTCGCCGCCATACTGGGTGATCGCATCCTCGCTGCCATCTGCATGGCGATGATCATGTTTCAGCCGCAGGTCCTGCGCGGTGCGACTCAACACCCAGGTACGTGAACGGTTGTCGCCGACATGGAAGGGGATGCGGATTTCGTCAGCCGTGCATTTGCTGATGTGCATGACCATGGCCTGGCCGGCCATGTCCGCGTCGGCGGCATCGGTGGAAACCAGGCGTCCGCCGAACGCCTCGCCGCAGCGACGGGCGATGGCATTGAAGAACTGCTGCTGCACGTCGTGCGCATCCGCTGCAGTCATCGGCGCGGCGGTGTCCGCTGTCGCAGCCGGCTGCGCACATGCGCCAAGAAGTGTCGCCAGTGCCAGCAGTGCGGCCGTGGGCAAGCCAGGCATTGTCATGTCGGAATCTCCGCGTGCATGCGACCCGCGCAGTGCGGGCCAGGCCCGCTACCTTGCCCCATGCAGTGAGCATTGGGAACCCGGTCACGCCGTTTGCCGGAGAGGACGGCGCGCGCGCCAGGGCATCGTGCGCAGGATGATAAAGTGCGCTGCTCGATTCCGCTGACCCTCGGAGTGCATGACGCCATGACCCATCCGGCACCTTATCCAATCGGCACACCCGGCACGCCGTGGGGCGCGAACGAGAAAGCCGCCTGGCTGGCGCGGCAGTCGCTCAAGCGCAGTTACGCCGACGAGGTCCTGGCGGTGATCGATGCCTTGCACACGCGTTTTGACGTCGAGCAGTACGGGCAGCTCGATCATCACCCCGAGCGCTACCCGCTGCTGGCGCTGCGCAGCCATGCCTGGGACGACGCGCTGCCGATCATCCTCGTCAGCGGTGGCGTGCACGGTTATGAAACCAGTGGCGTGCATGGCGCCCTGCAGTTCCTCGACCAGCACGCCGCCGACTATGCCGGCAAGGTCAACCTGCTGGTCGCGCCCTGCGTGAGTCCCTGGGCCTACGAGATGATCCATCGCTGGAACCGCGAGGCGATCGATCCGAACCGCTCGTTCCGCGCCGACAGTCCGGCGCAGGAATCCGCCGCGCTGATGGAGCTGGTGGCGCCCTGGGTCGATCGCGTCCTCGTGCATATCGACCTGCACGAGACCACCGACAGCGACGAATCCGAATTCCGCCCGGCACTGGCCGCGCGCGACGGCGTCGCCTTCGAGCCTGGCGAGATTCCCGACGGCTTCTATCTGGTCGATGACGAAGACAAGCCGCAGCCGGCATTCCAGCAGGCGATCATCGATGCGGTGGCGAAGATCACGCATATTGCGCCGGCCGACGCCAAGGGCGAGGTCATCGGTTCGACCGTGTACTCGCCCGGCGTCATTCGCTACGCATTCAAGCCTCTCGGCCTGTGCGCGGGCGTCACCAACGCGGCGTACACGACAACCACCGAAGTCTACCCCGACAGCCCGCGCGCGACGCCCTGGCAATGCAACGCGGCACAAGCCGCTGCCGTCTGCGCGGCCATCGATTTCGGCCTGGCGCATCCGCCGCAGGCCTGAGCACGGTCGTCGCCGCGGCCCTCATCGCGCCGCGCCCGTCGCCTGGGGAATGGGTGGCTCCTTGCGCGTCGCGGTGCAGATCAGCGGCATGAAGACGAGGCTGGCGACCAGCCAGTCGATGGCCGCCGACCACAGCGAATGACTGGCGAAGTGCGCGCCCTGCACGGTACGCACGAGGCCGAAAAGCACGCCGGCAAGGAGACCAATGGCAAGCCCCGACCAGCGCCAGCCACGGTGACCGGCGGCCCAGCCGGCAAAGTACAAGGCCAGCAGCGAGAAGCCGGCACCGGCATGGCTGTTGGGCAGGCAGCGACCGGCGTCGGCGCGTGAACGCGCGAACCAGTCCTGCACGTAGTCGGCATAGCCGCCGTAGCGCACGATGTCCCACGGACAATGCGCGGCGGTGACCTGCTTGAGGATGCCGATCAGCAAGGGGCCGATGCAGATCGACGCCAGCACGGCCCACAACACGCCGCGCCATGGACGCAAGATCTCGAAGCGCGGAGCGGCAAGCGCGGCAATGCCAGCGAGGAAACCAATGCCGATGGGCACGACCAGCAACAACTGGTGGCCGAGCAATTCCAGCCAGGGCGAATGCCGCAGGCGGAAATCCTGCAGGCGCGGATCGTAGAACAGATCCTCGATGCGCAGGTCCCACCCGGAAGCGCGCAGGAACAGCGCGGCGGCGGCAAACAAGGCGCTGATCGCAATGACCTCGACCAGCAGGTAACGCGCCAGTCCGGCCCGCTGCACGGGCGCGGGCACGGCGACGCTCATTTTGCGCGCTGGCGACCGTCGGCAAACAGTTGCCAGGACAACTGGAACAAGGCCTGGGTGTCGCGTTCCAGTTCGCCGTTGCTGGCCGTGGTGGTCAACTCGTCACTGGCCGCGTCATAGCGTTCGGTGCCGAGGGTCTTGCGGAAGCCCAGCACGGCCAACTCGCCATCGCGCAACATGGCCACGTTGCGGTTGTGGTTGAAGATCGCGTAACCATCGCCCGGCTGCATGCGCAGGATGTCGCGGCCCGGCAGCCAGGATTCATAGGTCAGGTGCAGCAGGCCGAGCACGGTCGGGCCAATGTCGACCTGGCTGGCGAGGATATCGATGCGCTGTGCCGGGATCATCCCCGGCGCGTGCACGATGAAGGGAATGGTGTAGTTGGATACCGGGATCTGCGCACGGCCGTAGACGCGCGCGCCGTGGTCGCCGGCTATGACCAGCAGACTGTCCTTGTACCAGGGCTTCTCCTGCAACTTGTCAAAAAACCGGCCAATCGCGTAATCGGAATAGCGCACCCCGGCCTCGCGCCCGCCGCCCTTGGCCTTGATTCCCGGGATGCCTTCGGGAAACAGGTAGGGTTTGTGGTTGGAAGTGCTCATGACCAGCGAGAAGACGCGCTCACCGCGGGCGACCTGCTGGTCGAACTCCGCCAGCGCGTTGTCGAATAGCTCCTCGTCGGCGATGCCCCAGATGGTGGCGAACTTCGGCTTCGGCATGTCGGTGCGATCGATCACGCCCCAGCCATTCGCGCGATAGTAGGAGTTCATGTCATCGAAGGTGCCGTAGCCGCCGTAGATGAAGGTGGGCGAATAGCCTTGCTGGCGGACGATCGTCGCCAGGTTGAAGAGATTCTCGTTGCCGCTGCGCTTGACCACGGATTCCGGTGGCACCGGTGCCAGCGAGGTCGTCAACGCCTCCATGCCGCGCACGGTCCGCGTGCCACTTGCATACATGTGCGTGAAGCTGAGGCTGCTCGCGGCAATGCGATCGATGTTCGGCGTCCAGCCCTTGCCGCCGAGGCTGCCAACGAATTCGGCGCCCATCGACTCCTGGAACAGGATGATGACGTGGCGCTTGCGCGGCGCGCCAAGGTCGGAATTGTCGACCGCGCGCGCCAGCGGGTTGCCCGTATTGGCAGGCGTGGCCAGCCAGCGCGTGTTGGATTGCTGCAGCAGCCGGCGCACGCGCGCCACCGCCTCGGCCTCGGGCAAGGTCGCGTAGTAGCGCGCGTAGTCGATGCGCGCATTGCGCAAGGCACTGAAGAACGAATAGACGCCGTTCGCCGCCACTTCATCGGCAATGCGGTTTTCCTGTGCGCTCTGCATCGATTCCAGGCTGATTGCGCGCGTCGAAAGCACGGCGATGAGGACAAGGACGAGGGTGACCAGGCTGCGGCGGCTGAAGCGCAACGGATCGCCGAAGCCCACACCAATGCGCCGGCGCAGCAGCCAGGCAATGAGCAGGCCGCCAATCGCGCACAGCGTGAGCACCTGATCGACCGGGTAGGAATCGCGGATGTTGCCGATCACCTCGGTCGGATAGATCAGGTATTCGACCGCCGTGTAGTTGAAGCGCGCGTTGAATTCATCGAAAAAGAAGTACTCGGCGGCAATCAGGTAGAGCAGGCCGAAAGCGGTCGCGGCAAAGCCGAAGTAGAGGATGGCGCGGCCAATACGCGAGCAATACCAGCGCGCCGGCATCAACCAGATCCACAAGGCCATCGGCAGGCACAGGTACAGTCCGGCCAGCGCATCGAGCAGGAACCCGGCACCGAATGCACGCGGCAGGTTGGCCGGCGTGATGAGCCCGGCCTGCAGGCTGAGCGCCGCCAGCACGATGCGCGTGACCAGCGAGGTGGCGAGAAACAGCAGCCAGAGCAGGATCAAGTGCCGATATTGGCCCCAGGGCGAACGCGGCGGTGCCGGACGCCAATCCGAAACGTGCATTTCCGACATCCGCAGTGCGACTCCCGCCTGGCATTGAAGCGCGCCAGACTAGGCAAGGCGGCGTCGAAGTCGCGTTTCGATCATGTCGAATTTTCGTCGAAGAGGAGTTCGAAGCGCGTGCCGTGCTGTGCAGCGGATGTCGCCGAGGTGACGCGGATCAGCCAGCCTTGCTGTTCGCAGACACGGCGCGCAATGGCCAGGCCAAGGCCGTGGTCGGCGTCCGTCACCTCCGCCGTGCCGGCCTGGTCGACCAGGCGGCCATGGTGGAAGCGTTCGAAGACGAAGGGCAATTCCGCCGCGGCGATGCCAGGTCCGTCGTCGGCAAGGATGAGCGCCTCGCCTTCAAGGCGAATCCCGAGCCGGGCCGGCGCGGCATGATCGATGGCATTGCCGATGAGATTGCGCAGGACAATCTGCAGGGCGTAGCGATCGGCGTGCAGGAAGTGGCCGGCCGCCACCGCGTTGACGATATGCAGGCCGGCGGCGGCGGCGCGCGCGGCGAGGGTCGCGCAGACTTCCTCGATCAGCGCACCGAGATCAAAGGCTTCGCGCTTCAGTGCCGCGCGCGGACGGCTCAGCGCGCGCGCAGCGGCAATGGTCGCGCTGACCTCGTCGAGCGCCTGGGCCATGCGTTCGAAGCGCCGTTGCTGCTCCGGTGCAAGGCGCTCATCGAGGCTGATCATCTCGATATCCGTGCGCAGGGCGGCCAATGGCGTGCGGATCTCGTGGCTCAGGTTGGCGGCGAATTCACGCTCGCGGGCAATGGATCGATCGACCCGATCCTGCATGCGGTTGAAGGCTTCGAGCAGGCGCCCGGCTTCGTCCTTGTGCGCGGCGCGTTGCAGGGTCGGGATGCTCGCATCGGGATCCCACTCGGCAATGCGCTCGGCAATCGCATGCAGGCGGCCGACGACGATGCCGGCAGTGGCGCGCGCCAGCCAGTAACCAGCCGCCAGGCAGACGATCCACAGCAGCAACATGATCAAGCCGAAACGCCTGACCCGCTCCTCGTTGTCGGTGGCATCGAACACCAGGGTCAGCTGGCCGGCGCTGGAGTTGGCGACAATCGCGTGCAGCACGCGATCGCCGATCTCGATCTCGTGCGGCCCGGCCGCCAAGCCGCGCAGCGGCGCAGGCATCGCGGCATCGGCAGCGCTGCCCGCCAGCCATGCCTCGATGCGCGGCCCGATCTCGAGCGGTTGCCGCGTGGTGTCGAACTCGCCGGCTTCGATGCGCTCGATGAGTCGATGCATCTCGATCTGCACCAGCTGGTCGGCGAGCTCGTCTTCCTGCTCGTACATGATGGAAAAGGCGAGCACGGCCATCAGGCCGACGAACAAGGCGACGGTTGCGGTCATCGCCCAGGTGACCCGCGAAAGCAGCGTGTTGCTCATGCGCGATGGCTGTTCGCGACCAGGCGCAAGCCGACGCCGTGCACGGTTTCCAGGCCGTGGAATCCGGCCTCGGCGAGCGCCTTGCGCAGCAGATGGATCTGGCTGCGCAGGGCGTCGGTTTCCGGCGGATCATCACCCCACAAGGCGTGTTCGAGCTCGACCCGTGGTACCACGCGACCGGGGTCGCGCAGCAGAAGTTCGATGAGGTTCCAGCCTTTTGGCGTCAGTCGCACTGCAACCGTGCCGACGTGCAACTGGTGGCGTCGCGAATCCAGGCGCAGCGTGTCGAACTGTCGCGTAGGCGTTGCCACGCGGCCGCTGGCGCGGGCGAGCAGCGCACGTACCCGCGCCTCGATCTCGACCAGGGCGAACGGCTTGGTCACGTAGTCGTCGGCACCATGCGCAAAACCGGCCAGCTTGTCGCCCATCTCGTCGCGCGCGGTCAGCAAAAGCACGGGCACGGCCAGGCCCAGCTCGTTGCGCAGGCGCTGCAGCACGCTCAAGCCGTCGAGCGCCGGCAAGCCGACATCGAGAATCACCGCTTCGAAGCTTGCACTGGCCAGGCGCTGCAGCGCGGTGCGCCCGTCATAGGCGGCATCGACGGCGAAGCCGCGCGTCTCGAAGAACGCAAACAGGTTGTCGGCGATGGTCGGATCATCTTCGACAATCAACAGGCGAGGCAGCGGATTGCTCATGGCATCGCCATTCGGACGGGACGTGGCCAGCTACTTTACGTTGCCTTCACGGCGAGCGGCGAATCCGCGTCCTGTCTCGCCGGACAGGCCGATCGACTGCCGCCCCGCGCATCACAGCGCGTCGAGCATGGCTCTTGCCTGGCGGGTCATGGCCATGGCGTAGTCCGGATCCTTGGCCTTGCCGAGGACGCGCTCGTATTCAGGCAGCAAGCCAAGCAGCTCTTCCTTGCTGTAGCATTTTTCCAGTTTGAGCGTGAACATGAAGGAACGCAGGCCCAGTGCGGCCACGCTGGATTCGTTCATGAACTGGCGAACCAGGCTGATCGGCGGCAGCTGCGACTCATCGGAAGATGCATTGGCTGCAGCAGGTGTCGGCGTGGCGCGGGGCACCAGCGTCGCGCCCGCCATGCCGGAAACCTCGAGCAGGCCGGAGGCGCTCAGGTCGCCGATGATGGCGTCGACATCACCGAGCACCCGAAACTGCTTCCGCAGCTCCTGCATGGACTGATGCCCGTTGATGGCGATCAGGACCGTGCGCTGGCGCGGATTCAGGTGCAGCTTGCGCGCGGTGATTTCCGCCCGTCCGGCCATGGTCTTGTTGGGTACGTCGGTGTCGCGCATAAGCTGTTCCCCCTTCATTCGATCCCGGCGCGACAATATCGCCGGATTCACCCGTGCTGGTCACGGCATTCCCGCCGTCAAGCCCGCCCTCCGGCGTCGGCGCGACCTTGCACCCGCGAATTGTTGCAGGAATCGCGCCAACATCCACCAGTCTTGCACCACATCCCCTGCCAACACCGGCAGAATCCCGCTGCCGGCACCCGATCAGCCAATCCGGTTGCACCACACAAACGCACCGGTGCCGATCAGGAGGGTCGCCAGGAGGGCAATGGTCCAATGGTAACGATCGTTTCGGGTTATCACGGCGACGCAGCCGGCCAGGACGGGCAAATCAAGGAAAACAATGTTTTCCAGATCGGGCAGATGACCGGCAAGAACCGGAACCTTGGCCAGGCTGGCCGCGATCATGGCCACCAGCAGCACAAAAAGGGTCGCGCATTGTCGAATTGGGCGCTGCGCACGTCGAACCCCGATTTCGCGTCGGCACCGCCAGGGGCGAGCACGATGGCCGACATGCCGCATGGATTGGCGGACGGTTCGGCGTAATCAGGCGCGTTCAAGCATCTGCATGGCAAACCACTGGCGGGAATCGCTCCAGCTCCGCACCACGCGCAGGCCGGCCTTGGCCGCCATCGCGGCGAATTCCTCCACGGCGTACTTGCAACTGTATTCGACCAGCATCGCCTCGCCCGCGGCAAAGGCAAAACGATGCGTGCCAATGGCCACGACCTGGTCGATGCGGCTGACGACATGCGTCTCGATGCGCCCGGCCTGCGCGTTGTAGCGGGCGCGATGGTCGAACTCGTCGAGGTTGAAATCGGCCTGCAGCTCGCGGTTGATCCGCGTCAGCAGGTTGAGGGTGAATTCACGGGTTACCCCGGCGGCATCGTTGTAGGCGGCTTCGAGGATGGCCGCGTCCTTTTTCAGGTCGATGCCGACCAGTGCCGCGCCCTGCCGACCCATCTCGATGGCCATGGTGCGCAGCAGGGCGATCGCCTCGCGCTGCTCGAAGTTGCCCAGCGTCGATCCCGGAAAGAACACCACGGTGCGCCGCGCGGCCTGATCCGGCGCCGGCAGATCGACCGGCTGGGTGAAATCGGCGCTGACCGGCAACATGTCGACCTCGGGAAATTCCTCGCTGAGGTTTTCCACGCTGGCATCGAGTGCACTCCGGGAAATTTCCACCGGCACATAGCCGACCGGCTGCTCGAGCGCATCGAGCAGCAGGCGCGTCTTGATGCCGGCA
The DNA here is from genome assembly GCA_001899855.1 of Lysobacterales bacterium 63-13. Lineage (GTDB taxonomy): Bacteria > Pseudomonadota > Gammaproteobacteria > Xanthomonadales > Rhodanobacteraceae > Dokdonella. The sequence goes on along the minus strand of MKWR01000011.1, from coordinate 84,100 downwards.
CCGCTGCCGTACTCGACAAGCAGGGCGCGCGGCCCGATGGCCTTGGCGATGGCGGGTGCATGCTCTTCGAGAATCGCCAGCTCGGTGCGGGTCAGGTAATACTCCGGTTGCGCGCAGATCTCTTCGAACAATTGCGAACCGCGCGCATCGTAGAAGTACTTCGAGGGAATGCGTTTTGGCGTCTGCGCCAGCCCGTGCAACACGTCGGCACGAAATTCAGCGATCGCCTGCGCGGCAGCACCGGCTGGATTTTCCCCTGCGGCATCGGGAGTCATTGGTCTTTCCCCAGGCGCAGCCCCATGAACTGCCAGCGATCGGCCGGGGCAAAGAAATTGCGGTAGCTCGCCCGCATGTGCGTGGCTGGCGTCGCGCAGGAGCCGCCACGCAACACATATTGGCCACACATGAACTTGCCATTGTATTCGCCGAGCGCGCCGGGCGGCACCCGATAGCCGGGATAACTCACGTACGGGCTGGCGGTCCATTCCCAGACATCGCCGAACATCTGCCGCAAGCCCTTCGCCGGCACAGCCGCGTGCGGATGCAAAAGACCGGATTCCACATAGTTGCCTTGCGTTGCATCGAAAGCACTCGCCGCCGATTCCCATTCGGCTTCGATCGGCAAGCGTGCGCCGGCCCAGCGCGCAAACGCGTCGGCCTCGAAAAAGCTGACATGGCTGACCGGCGCATGTGCATCGATGGCGCGCAGGCCGCCAAGGCTGAACTCGGCATCCAGCGTGTCGTTCCAGTACAGGGGGTGCGCCCAGCCGCGCTGGCAGACGGTATTCCAGCCTTCGCTCAGCCACAGCGTCGGCGTGCGATAGCCGCCATCGCGGATGAACTCGGCAAACTCGGCATTGCTGACCGGCCGGTTGGCGAGCGCATGCGCGTGCAGCAGGGTGCGATGGCGCGGCGTCTCGCAATCAAAGGCAAAACCTGCACCGGCATGGCCGATCTCGATGATGCCCTCGGCACCGTTGATGAATTCGAGCGGCGTGGCGGCTGTTGCACTCGGCAGCGGCAGATGACGGTAGACCGGGCGCAGCGGATTCAGCGAGAACAGGTGCTTGATGTCGGTCAGCAGCAATTCCTGATGCTGTTGCTCGTGATTGAGACCGAGCGTCACCAGGGCATGGAGTTCGGCATCGATGCCCTGCGCCAGCAGATCGTCCATGCGCTCGTCGATGCAGGCGCGATAGGCCAGCACTTCGGCAAGGGTTGGCCGGGTCAGCAGTCCGCGCTGCGGGCGCGCATGCATCGGCCCGACCGACTGATAATAGGAGTTGAAGAGGAACAACCAGTCCTCGTTGAAGAACCGGTAGCGGGCATCGCGGGCGAGCACGAACTGCTCGAAGAACCAGGTGGTGTGGGCGAGATGCCACTTGGCCGGGCTGGTCTCCGGCATCGATTGCGCCACGCTGTCCTCGGCCGCCAGATCGGCAACCAGACGCAGGGTCGCCGCGCGCACCTGCCGCCAGGCTTCGTCAATCCGGCCCGGGCTGGCGCATGCTCGATCAATCTGCTGCATGGCGATGGCTCCACTTCGATGGGCGGCAGCATTGATGCACTTGCGCCCTCACCCTGCATTCTGCACAGGCAAGTCGAACCCGCAATGAAGATGCCCGCGTACGCGTGGCAAACCTTCAGTCGCGCTCAGTAATCGAGGAACTCCACCACGCCGGTTTCCAGGGAATACTCGGCACCGACGATGCGCAAGCCCTCGTTCTCGACCAGGTTCTCAAGGATTGCCGAACCCCGCCGCAACTGGTTCACCGACATGCGGATGTTGTTGTGCACCGCGCGGCGCACCAGCTCGGCGGGATTGTTGGCGATTCCGGTTTCCATCAGCACCTCGACCGACGGGCGCACGCGGCTGACGATCGAACGCAGGTTGTTCGACTGTTCTGCCAGCGGCAGGCTGAGTTCGTCGATGGTCGCCAGGATCGCTCCGCATTGGGTATGGCCAAGCACGACGACCAGGCGGTTGCCGTGTCTCGCCGCCGAGAACTCGATGCTGTCGACTTGCGAAGGAGCGACGATGTTGCCGGCGACGCGGATCACGAAAAGGTCGCCGAGGCCCTGGTCGAAGATGATCTCAGCGGGCACGCGCGAATCCGAACAACCGAGGATGATGGCAAAGGGCTCCTGCCCGGTGGCCAGGTCGCGACGGCGCTGACTGCTGGTTTCGCCGCTGCCGCCAAGTTCGGCGACGAATCGCTGGTTGCCATCCTTCAATCGTTGCAGGGCTTCGTTCGCCGTCAACATTCGCGTCTCCCGGGAATCAGGTGCAGGAAGCGGGCGTGCTTCACTGCGGCAAAGGGAATGAATCCGCAAGATTGTGAAGGATTCACGCAGATATCGAAACCTTGCGGCGCATTTCCTGCGCTGCAGGCGCGGCACTGGAACGTCCAAACTGGCTAGAATGCGTCGATGACAAAAGCCAGCATCGCCACCACGCGCGCGCCGAATCCGCTGCTCAAGCTGCTCGGGCGCGGACTTGAAACCGCGCTCAATCACGCCTTGAGCCTCGATGCGGACAGCCGCGCTGCGCTGGCCTCGCTGGATGCGCGCGCCGTGCGCGTGGATTTTCGCGGCACCGGCTTGGCCATGCGCATTGCCGTCAACGGTCATCGGCTCGCCGTCGGCCCCGCGTTCGAGGGCGACAGCGATTTGCGCGTGGCGGCGACACCCGGCAGCCTGCTCGGCATGGCTGCGGCACGCCTGCGCGGCGACAAGGATGGCGGCTTGCCGCCGGGCTCGGTCGAGATTGCCGGCGATGCCGAACTGGCGCGCCGACTCGAACGCCTCGCCACCCGCTTTGAACCGGACATCGATGAGGCGTTTGCGCGCGTCTTCGGTGACGTGCTCGGCTTCCAGGTCGCGCGCGGCTTCCGTCGCGCCTTCGCCTTCGCACGGGAATCGGCCTCGGCACTGGCGCGCGACACCGCCGATTACCTGGTCGAGGAAAGCCGCGACCTGATCGCCAAGGCGGAGATGGAAGAATTCCTCGATGACGTCGACGCGCTGCGCGAACGCGGCGATCGCCTCGATGCGCGCATGCAGCGCCTGATCGCGGCGCACAAGGCGTGAGCACATCCTTGCGCATGTTGCCGCGCGTGCTGCGCATCGCCGCCCTGCTGGTGCGTTACCGCCTCGATGACGTCATCGACGATGCCCATCGCTTTCGCCTGCTGCGCTGGGCACGCCTGGTGGTGCCGCGCGCGCCCACCGCCATCGCCTCGCTGCCGCGCGGAGAACGCCTGGTCCTCGCCCTGACCGAACTTGGCCCGATCTTCGTCAAGTTCGGGCAGATCCTGTCGACGCGTCGCGACCTGCTGCCTGCGGACATTGCCGATGCCTTGACCGCCTTGCAGGACAAGGTCACGCCATTCCCCGGCCATCTTGCCCGCGCCGCCATCGAGCAGGCGCTTGGCGCACCGATTGGAGCACGCTACGCCGCCTTCGATGAAACGCCGCTGGCTTCCGCCTCGATTGCCCAGGTGCATGCCGCGCAATTGCCCGGTGGTCGCGAGGTCGTGGTCAAGGTGCTGCGTCCGGATATCCGCGAGCGCATCGACCGCGACATCGATTTGTTGCGCGCGCTCGGCGAACTGGCCAACCGCGTGCATCCGAATGCCGACAAGATCCGCCCGCTCGATGTCGTCGCCGAGATCGAATCGACCCTGCTCAACGAACTCGACCTGCAGCGCGAAGGCGCCAACGCCAGTTTGCTGCGACGCAATTTCCTCGATTCCGATGATCTGTATGTACCCGAGGTGTTCTGGTCGCACACCAGCGTCGGCGTGCTCACCCTCGAACGCGTGCGCGGCATCCCGGTCGATGACCTGGCCGCGCTGGATGCGGCCGGCATCGATCGCCTGCGCCTGGCCGAGAAAGGCGTGCAGCTTTTCTATACGCAGGTGTTCCGCGACAATTTCTTCCATGCCGATGCGCATGCCGGAAACATCTGGGTGGATGCTTCGCGGCGCGACAATCCGCGTTTCATCGCGCTCGATTTCGGCATCATGGGCACGCTCTCGGAGCAGGATCAGTTCTGGCTTGCCGAGAATTTCCTCGCCCTGTTCAAGCAGGATTACCGACGCATCGCCGAGCTGCACCTGCGTGCCGGCTGGATGCCGGCGACGGTGCGCATGGACGAACTCGAGTCGGCGATCCGTGCCGTCTGCGAGCCGTACTTCACGCGACCCTTGAGCGAGATCTCGCTGGCCGCGGTCATCATCAAGCTGTTCCAGACCGCGCGCCGCTACGAGCTGACCCTGCAGCCGCAACTGATCCTGCTGCAAAAAACACTTCTGAACATCGAGGGCGTGGGCCGCCTGCTGCATCCGCAGATCGACATCTGGGCGACGGCGAAACCGGTGCTGGAAAGGATCTGGTGGAAGCGGCGCGGCCCGCGCGCCATGCTCAAGCGCCTGCGCCAGCGCGTGCCGGAATGGCTGGCCGCCGCGCCCGACATGCCGCAACTCGCGCACAGCTACCTCGAACAGGTCACCACCGGCACCCTGCAGTTGCGCATTGCCTCGGAAGACCTGCGCCGCCTCGAAGCAAATTCGCGGCGCGGTTCACCGCTGGCCGTGCGCCTGACCCTTGGCGCGACCTTCGCGCTGTGTGCAGTCGGCTTGCAGGTGTTCGATACGCAAACCCAGCGCGTCGGCGGAATCTGCGTGTGGGCGATCGGCGCGGCAGCGATCTCGGCGATCGCCTTCGTCAGCGCGCTGCGTTCGCGCTGATTCGACAGGCCAGGCCGATGATCCTCTACAGCGACGAACACATTGTCGTCGTCGACAAGCCCGCCGGCATCCCCGTGCATCGCAGTCGCCTGGTCAACGACGGCGACGTCTACCTGATCGACCAGGTGCGGGCACTTGTCGATGGCCCCCTGCACCTGATCCATCGGCTTGATCGCGCCACCAGCGGCGTGCTGCTGATCGGACGCAATGCCGAAGTGGCCGGCACGCTCGGCCGCCAGTTCATGCAGCGCGAAGTCGAAAAGACCTATCTCGCAGTCTGTCGCGGCTGGCCGGAGGAAGTGGGCGAAATCGATTACCCGCTGCCCGGCGTGCGCGAGAACAGCGATCGCAAACCGGCGCTGACGCGCTGGAAACGCCTGGCCACGATCGAAGTGCCGATCGCCATCAATCGCTATCCGCAACAACGCTACGCCCTGGTCGAAGTCTCGCCCGAAACCGGTCGCTACCGGCAGATCCGCCGTCACTTCGCCCACTTGCGCCATCCACTGATCGGCGACACCAGCCACGGTCGCACCGAACACAATCGCCTGTTCAAGCAACACTACAACGTGCACCGCCTGCTGCTGCACGCCTGGCGCCTGCAATTCGATCACCCGGTCGAGGCCAAGCGTATGCACATCGAGGCACCGCTCGACGCCGAATTCGGCGGATTGCTGGAACGCTTTGGCTGGACGATTGCGAGCGCCTGAGGCTGGCGCTTCAAGGCTTTGGCTTGGGTGTCCGCCGCGGCCCCATTTCACGAGGTCGAACAAACAACATGAGCGCCGGTGATCGGCGTGCCGGACGGCGTCCCCTCGACTCAAGCATCAGGCGTTCGGCTTCTCGACTGGCCATTTGATGAACGCAAAGACCCAGATGAAGACGATGTTGACGACCGGAATCAGCAAGAGCAGGGACACCGCTCCGGGAAAGCCGGCCTTTGCGGCGATTCGCCAGGCGGGGATGATGAAGACCGCCAGCCAGAGAAGTACGATCAGCCAGTGCAAGGTGTTGAATGAGTTCATTGCTTCCTCAGATGAGTTTCGAGATGGAACGTAATCAAGAGCCTTGACGCTTTAGGTGATCCTGGTTCCCGGTGCTTTGCAGCCGCGAAGTTCAATCATTCGCATTATCCGTGCACGCTGGTTCCGGCTGGGGAACTGACCGCCAGTTTGTGCCATTTGGATAGAAACAGATTTCGTAGCGTATATCGATTCCCAATGCCTCATTGGTATTGAGGCATTCGCAGCAGCGAGAAACTAAGGAACAAACCGATGGCCAGCAATCGCCCGAATGCTCAAGGCAAAGGCACTACACGACCTGAGTTGACGGGAAGTCACTTGCGAATCGTTAGGCTTCGTGCGGAATGATTCGGGCTTGGCGAACTTCATAAACGAACTCGGGCCCATTAAGAAATTGGTCAGCAACATCCCATAGTGGGTTCGTCCGATCAAGCAGATTCTTCTCCAACGACTTGATCTCTGGTGGTGCATCATTCCTGAAATACCCTTTACTGCCTTCATTCTTGTCATAGCGTACGCCTTTAATCTCGAACCTTAGCGGCGAGACTTGTTTGGCCTTCTGCTGCTCGATGTCAGTGTGTGCCGCTTCCCACGTTAGGGCACGCGTCATTAGGTAGTAGGCACGCTCGTCGAATCTTCCGTTGATTGTGAAATCCGAACGTGGGGGATACTTCGGATGAATCTTCCTTTTGAACAAGCTGCCTACCACGAAGCGGAAGTGCATGCTGTCGGACGACATCTCGAAGCGGCGGCTGTTGACGACGTCGACCCAGTATCCTTTCGACTGGGCAAGATGCTTTTTCACCAGAAGAACCGCAAATGCTTCTTCCGTACTTGCGTATTGACGATACCTTTTGAGTAGCTTCTCATCCATGGATCGTTTGCCAACAAGGTGATTTCACGACGCCTAACGAGGCTGCAGAAAAACTCTGCCGATCTTGCTGCAATAGCCGTACGTGGACAAGGGGTATTTGTGGATGGCTTGTTATCGGCATGTTGACCTGAGTCCACTGCTATTGCCGGTGGATCTGGAGTCGCAGTTGGTTCCTGGCACGTTTGCCAATGCGGTGCATCATCGGGTGGACGATCTGGATCTCTCGGCGTTCGATATGCATTACCGCAACGATGACAACGGCGCCCCAGCGCATTCGCCGGCCAATTTGCTGAAGGTGGTTCTGCTCGCCTACTCCCAAGGCCTGATCAGTTCACGACGTATCGAAACGGCGTGTCGGGACAATGTCCTGTTCATCGCGATCAGCGGCGATGCCAAGCCGCACTTCACGACAATCGCGGACTTCGTCAGAACCTGACCATCCATCCGGCCGTCTCAATGTGTTTCTACTGATCCTCGAGCACCGACGAACCCGATGAATGAACGGGGTCTCCGGGTGCGGTCAGCCCCAAGTCCGCGTCAGCAGCAGCGACTCAACAAGACCGTAGCGACCGATGGAAGTCCCCTTTTGTGGGAAGGAAATGCAGTCTGACAACCGTACCGTCACGATGCGAACTGGCAACGCAGCAAGAAACAAAGGATCAATTTAATGACCAGCAAAGGCCTGAAAGCTCAGGGCAACGGCATCACTCGCCCCGGGGTTGACGGGAGGTCTCTTGAGAATTGTTAGGTGCCGCCCCGTTAGGGCACATACACGGCGTGGATGCTGACAACGCCCGATGGGGCCACGTGAGCGTGCATGACCAGATCACTGCAACCTTCCTCCTGGGTCCAGAGGTCTACGAGCACATCCCAGTGATGCCCGGACCAAATACACACTGATGAGTCCCAGGTTTCATTCGGCACCGGCACAAGAGTAGCGCCGTAGTCCGTCAGATACTCGCGCACTTGCGAGGCAGTGGAAGCAGACGTGGGCTCGACGCCGCTCAGGCCCTGCAGCTTGAAGTCGCCTGCCGCGAAGGCACTTGCCGCCCTTTCGAGTGCTGGCCGCCACTCAAGGGGAACGGACTGCTGCTCGTCAGACGGGTGCGGCATATGCATTGGAATCGCTCACGTTGCGGCTACCTCCTCGCGGCACCTAACGTTTGAGTTCAGCGGCTGCCGTAGGCAGGAAGTCTCTTACCGACTTGTTAGCGCGCTTCTATTCATTCGTGTCGCTCGTTGCAGCAACAGGCTTTGGTGCTGCCTTTGACTGCGCACGCGCATTCTTTGCAGCGGCTTTCTTTATGCGCTGTTGCGCGTCTTTGACCTTTTCCCCGTCAATGACCTCACGCTTGAGAATTTCGTTTGTGAGTAGATCAGAAATACTCTCTGGTTCAATTTTCAGTTCTGGGAAGTAGCGGCGCATTTCACGCCTGACGCACGATACAACTGGCTCGGACAAAAGAACCTGTGCGACTGTGAATTTGTTGAGCAGAGAAATGTGCTGGTGGTAAATGCCCATTGCATCTGATGTGATTCCCTCGCGGCATAGCAAGAACAACTTGCGCTGATCTTCTTCATTCTTGAGATTTACATCAGCAATGCAGAATGCCGAGACCAACTCCCAGTCAACGGGTTGTCCGAACTTGATCCGATAGAGACGCCATTCAAGCGCATTGGTCAGGACAACCCACTCGATTCCCTCATGTGCTCCGTAATTAATGGCCTGGCGAAGGTGGTTCTCGCTCAAGCTCAGAGCCGCAGCTTTGACTTCAATGAGCACGCGGATCTTGCCGTCAATGCGTACAGCCAGATCACAGAACGTTCCCCGAATCTGTTGCTCGCTTGTGAGCTCGTTGTACTTCTCATAGCCAAAAATGTCCGCGAGCATGTCTTTGACGAGCGTGACGGTATCCGCTTCAGAGACATCTTTGGTCTTGTGGGAAATAGCCACGGTCGTGAGTGCGCGGACGGAATTCGGCCAGCGATCTGCAACTTTCTTCGGAATCTTGATCATCAGTTCTTCCCCTAGAAATGTGATGAAGTGCTTCTGCGCGCTAACGCCTGAATTAAGCCGAGCCGCGAAGCGGCTTCGGCTGACTTGTCAGGCCTTACCGATCGTGAACCTCAATCCGTACAGTTGAGTTCTTTTCGGCGTAGGCAATGATCTCGTCCGCAGACATGCCTGCGACACGATCCTTGATGCGACCAATTGTCGGAGATTGAAGCTCCGGATTCTCAACAACCTCTCTGGCGCTGTTGACGCCAATCATGTTGATGGTCAGGACCGCCAAAGCAAGTTGCTTCTTCTTGGCCTGCGGCAACCTGTCGAACATCGCATTGTAGGAAGCGTCCGCAGTTGCTGCGGTGGAAGCATCAATGCGCGCGACGGCGGGGCTGGATCCGTGGGTGGCACAGCCTGCCACAAGCACTGCGAGAAAGGCTGCAACCATGATTTTCTTCAGCATCAATAAACTCCCAGTAAGGCTTTACTTCCACCCGATCCTAAAATGGGATCTGTTCCATCAGCCTAACATGGCTTATTGCGCAAAAGCTGCGTGGCGTTTCCGGCGCGTGTCGTGGTTGTTCGATCATGGTGCGGTCGTATTCGTTGGTCGGATTCTGGGGTATTTCCGGGCGCTTCGATGCACCAGGCGCTCTTGGCGACCTTTCGACTTCGCGCCTGCGGCGCTCGCTCGGAGCATGCGCCGGACTCGATCCGGGGGCGAGCGATGGTTTCCGTTCCCTCCGCCCGGGGCGTGCGCCCGGGGACCAGCATCTGGGGGAGTTGCCGAGTGATTGCGTTGGGGTGGGCTTGATCTGGCTGGCTTCTGCTACCTCGGCGGATGTCCGGGTCAGTCCGGGCTAGAATGCCGGGATGTTTGAGATCGATGACAACCTGCGGATTGCCGATGACGAACTGGTCGAACGGTTCGTGCGTTCGTCGGGGCCTGGTGGGCAAAATGTGAACAAGGTCGCCAGCGCGGTGGAGTTGCGTTTCGATGTGGCGAATTCGCCGTCGCTGCCGGATGCCTTGCGTGCGCGCCTGCTGGCGCGTCGCGATCGACGCCTGACGGCGGAGGGCGTGCTGGTGATCCAGGCCAATCGCTTCCGTGATCAGGTGAAGAATCGCGATGATGCGCGCGCGCGCCTGGCCGAGATCATCCGTGCCGGCCAGTTTGTGGCGAAGAAGCGCGTGGCGACGCGGCCGACGCGCGCATCCAAGGAGCGCCGCATCACGGAAAAGAAAAAGCGTGCGACGATCAAGTCCGGCCGTGGCACGCAGAACTGGAGTGGTGATTGAGCGCCGAATCCTTGCCGCGACAGTTGCCGGCCTCGGTACCGCAATTGCAATCGCATGTCGGGCGACGCCTGGCGCGCTGGATCCTCCGCATCTGCGGCTGGAAGCTGGTTGGCGAATTCCCCGATGTCAGCCAGCTCGTGCTGATCGCCGCGCCGCACTCGTCCTGGTGGGATGGCGTCTGGGGAATGCTGGTCAAGGTGGCGCTCGGCATCGACATTTCCTTCATGGGCAAGCGCGAGTTGTTCGTCGGGCCACTGGGCTGGCTGGTGCGCACGCTTGGCGGCATCCCGGTAGAGCGCAGCAGCACGCACGGCGTGGTCGAGCAGATGAGCGAGCGCTTTGCGCGCCAGCCGAAGCTGTGGCTCGGCATCGCCCCGGAAGGCACGCGCAAGCCGGTGAAGAAATGGCGCACGGGTTTCTGGCATATCGCGCACGCGGCCAAGGTGCCGATCCTGCCGGTTTATTTCCATTATCCCGAGCGCACGATCGGCATTGGCCCGCTGTTCCAGCCAGGCGATGACATGGTTGCGGATCTGCAACTCCTGCGCGATTTCTACGCGCCGTGGCGGGGAAAGAACCGCAGCGTCGGCTGAGCGATGTTGCGCCGGGCAATGGCCCGAACCGAGCCAATCATTGAATGACAACGGGGAGCGCTGGCTTGCGCGCCCGGTCGCGGCCACTCGCAACGGGGAATGGCGGCGAGGCGAGGCGGGGCTGTCCCTGGACCGGCCTCCGGCCCGCCAGTCCGCCTGCCCTGCAGCACGGCATGGCGACGCTCGTGTGCGCCTGCCTGGCCGCCCGGATCGCACAGTACTCGTGCGCATGGAGGCTCCCGCCGCCGCAGGTCGCGACGAATTGGCTCGATTGGCCCGATTGGGGGCGATTGCCACGTAGAATAGGCGATTCGACGTTTTCTAAATGGTCCGTATTACATGCCTCGACCTGCTGCGCTCGATTACGAGCAACTCCTCGCCTGTGCCCGAGGCGAGATGTTTGGCCCCGGCAACGCGAAACTTCCCGCTCCACCGATGTTGATGTTCGACCGCATCACGCGGATCGACGAAACCGGCGGCGTCCATGGCAAGGGCACCGTGCATGCCGAGCTCGATATCCACCCGGACCTGTGGTTCTTTGCCTGTCATTTCGAGGGTGATCCGGTCATGCCGGGCTGCCTTGGCGTCGATGCGATGTGGCAACTGGCCGGTTTCTATCTGCCCTGGCTCGGCGAACCGGGTCGCGGCCGCGCGCTCGGCGTCGGCAAGGTGCGCTTCAGCGGCCAGGTGTTGCCGACGGCCAAGCGGGTGCGCTATGAAGTCGATGTGCGGCGGATCATGCGCGGCAAGCTGGCCCTGATCATTGCCGATGGCCGCACCTACGTCGATGATCGTGAAATCTATGCCGCCGACGACTTGCGCGTCGGCCTCTTCCAGTCAACGGACGGATTCTGAGATGCGTCGTGTCGTAGTGACCGGCATGGGCCTGGTGTCCTGCCTTGGCAATACCCTCGAATCGGTTTCGACATCCCTGCGCGAGGCCATCAGCGGCATTTGCCATGTTCCGGAATACGCCACGCTCGGTTTGCGCAGTCGCGTCGCCGGCGTGCCGCAGTACGACCTGGAAGCCTCGATCGACCGCAAGCTGAAGCGCTTCATGGGCGATGCGGCGGCTTACGCCTATGTCGCCATGCGTTCGGCAATCGCCCATGCCGGCCTCGCCGAGGAACATATCCGCAACGTGCGCAGCGGCGTCATTGCCGGCTCCGGCGGCGGCTCGCCGCAATGGCAGATCGAGGCGGCCGAACTGCTGCACAAGAAAGGCGTGCGCCGCATCGGCCCGTACATGGTGCCGCGGACGATGTGCTCGACCGTCTCGGCAACCCTGGCCACCGCCTTCGGCATCCTCGGCTTGAGCTATTCGATCTCGGCCGCCTGCGCGACCTCGGCGCATTGCATCGGTGCCGGCGCGGACCTGATCCGCCACGGCGCCCAGGACGTGATGTTCGTCGGCGGCGGCGAGGAATTGCACTGGGGCATGACCTCGATGTTCGATGCCATGGGCGCGCTTTCAACCAGCCACAACGATCACCCGGCCCGCGCCTCGCGTCCATATGATGTCGATCGCGATGGTTTCGTCATCGCCGGTGGCGGCGGCATGCTCGTGCTCGAGGAATACGAACACGCCAAGGCCCGCGGTGCGCAGATCCACGCCGAACTGGTCGGCTACGGGGTAACTTCCGATGGCGCCGACATGGTCGCGCCAACCGGTGAAGGTGCGGTGCGCTGCATGCACATGGCGATGGCCGGCATCACGCGGCCGGTCGATTACGTCAACACCCATGGCACGGCAACGCCGCTCGGCGACATCGTCGAACTGGAAGCCTTGCGCGAAGTGTTTGCGGCCGATGTGCCACCGCTGTCCTCGACCAAGGCGTTGAGCGGCCACTCGCTGGGCGCAGCCAGCGTGCACGAGGCGATCTACAGCCTGATCATGCTCAAGGAAGGCTTCATCGCCGGCTCGGCGCACATCGACAACCTCGATCCGCGCGCCGAAGGCTTCCCCATCGTGCGCGAAAGCCGCGATGCGAAACTCGCCACGGTGATGTCCAACAGCTTCGGCTTCGGCGGCACCAATGCCAGCCTGGTGTTTGCGCGGGTGTGAGGTGCTGGGAATCGGGAATGGGGAATCGGGAATCGGGAATAGGTAAAAGCAGTTCGCGCAGGACGGTGGATCCCGCCTCGCGACCGCGGCTTCCCGCTCACCGCTTGGCCGATTCCCTATTCCCCATTCCCCATTCCCGGCACTTCAACCATGCAGGATGCAGCGCGCGAGCTGGCGTAGCTGGCCGGGCTGGAGCAGCTCGATGTCGCGTTCCTCGACGCGGATCAGGCCCTGGTCCTGGAAGCGCCGCAGCACGCGACTGACCGTTTCCGCAGCCAGGCGCAGGTGGTTGGCGATATCGCCACGCGGCATGCTCAAGCGGAAACTGGTCGCCGAGAATCCGCGCGCCGCATAGCGATCGGCAAGCACGATGAGGAACGCGGCCATGCGCTCGTTGGCGTTGTAGTCGCCGGCCAGCAACGCCGCCTTGCCGATGTCGGCGCTGAGCAGTCGGAACAACTGCTGCTGGATGCCGGATATGCGCGTGGCCAGCACGGCCAGCGCCGGGAACGAGAAGCGGCACAAGTACACGGTGTCGAGGGCGATCGCATCGCAGGGATAGCGGGCCGGATGGATCGCGTTGAGGCCGACCATCTCGCCCGGCAGGTGGAAGCCGAGGACTTGCTCACGGCCTTCCTCGTCGATCAGCGAAGTCTTCACCGTGCCGGCACGAACCGCGAAGATCGATTCGAATTTCTCGCCGGTGCGGAAAATGTGGTCGCCGGCGTGGAACGGACCGACATGCTCGACCAGGAAATGCAGTTCCTGCAGGGTCTGCTTGTCGTAGCCGCCGGGCAGGCAGATTTCGCCGAAGGCGCAGGTCGAGCAGAAATGCACGGCATCGCCATCGCCTTCGCCCGGATCCTGCAACGCGAATCGACCTATGCGTTTGCTGCTGCTCATTGCCACCATCGGGATCACGCCATAGCGGCGCGTTTCAGCTTTGTCGCGAGATCCCATGACCTCGCGCACCGGGGGTGAATGATACGCAGGATGGCGGATTCCTGCGAACCCGCATGTCCGCAATGTGCCGTGGCATGTGCGCGCAGCAGGTGGCAGAACTCAGGCGCTGCCTTGCTTCAGGGCTTGTCGAGCACCCGCTTGATGGCGGCGATGAAATCGGGGTCCACCTTGCCCATGATTTCACTGCGCGCGGCAATGCGGCCTTCTGCATCGAGCAGGATCAGCACGCTGGTATGGCTGAACTCGCCATCGTCCAGCGGCCGGTACTGGATGCCGAGAACCGCGGCAATCTTGCGCACATTGGCGGCATCGGTGCCGGTCAGGCGCCAGCGCCCGGTATCGATGCTGCGCTTTGCGGCAAGCGCCTTGAGCGCGGCCGGATCATCGCGCCTGGCATCGAAGCTGACCATCAGCACGGACAACTTCGCACGTTCCCCGGCATCGAGTGCGCGTTCGCTCATGCGCGCGGTGTCGATGATCAGCGGGCACATGTACGGACACGATGCGTAGAACATCGTCACCAGGCGCGGCTTTCCGCGCAGGCTGGCGAAATCCACCGATTGGGCATCCTGGTCAAGCAGGGGCACATGCAGGTGGTAGACGGAATCGCCCGGCAGCTCATCCGCGCGCGCCGCCTGCGCGCACAGCGCCAGGCAAAACAGGCCGGAGAGAAACAGCACGAGGCGGATGCAGTGATTCATGGGCCTGCTCCGGCAATCGGGCGCACGCAACGGAAACCGACGTTGCCGGTGACATCGGCACCTTGCAGCGATGACAGCATGGCGATGCGCATGAGGATGGCGTAGTTGTCGCGATCCTGCATGGACAGCGCGCCGGCACCGCAGAACTTGAGGCGCTCGGGATCGCCCTGTTCGCGATTGTCGGCACTGACCATCAGCGCATTGAAATCATCGACCCACTCCCAGACCAGTCCGTGCAGGTCGCGCACGCCATAGGCATTGGCCTCGCCGCCGATCGTTCCCGGCGTACCGCCGGAAGCCTGCGAGTACCAGGAAAGAATGCGGTTGCGCCACTCCGGATCGGCGCGGGCATCACGCCGCGTGGCGTCGGCGGCGGCGACGTATTCCCATTCGTACCAGCTTGGCAGGCGCGCGTTCTCGCTCTCGCAATACGCCTGCGCGGCAAACCAGCTGACCTTGACCACGGCCTGGCGTGCCTGTTCGGCCGTGATTGCATCCGCGGCCGGCCAGTGGTCGAGGTAGCGCGCCTCGGCGAACACCGAGGCGACCTTGTCGCGCCGCCATTCGGGGTTTGCCTTGGCGAAGGCGAGGAATTCCGCATTGCTCACCGGTTCGCTGCGCATGCGCATGGCGGCGACGTCGACAGCGCGCAACTTGTCCTCGCCACCAGGCAGCACCGACTGGAACGCACCGGCAGGGATGTCGACGTAGTCGGCGGCGTGCAGCGGCATCACCCCGGCCAGTGCCAGGGTGATGCCAAGCCGGATGGACAGGCGGCGGGTCATCGGCGTCAGTGCGCCGCGCCTTCGGCACGCGGGGTTTCGGCGCGGATCTTGGCCACCTGATCGGCGCTGACACGGCCATCCTTGTTGCCCCAGCTGTTGAAGACATAGGTCAGGATGTTGGCGACCTCGTCGTTGTTGAGCTGGCTCATCGGCGGCATCACCGAATCGTATTCCTTGCCGTTGACGGTGATCTTGCCGGCCAGGCCATTGAGGACGATATGGATCGCCTGCTCCGGATCCTTGGCGATGAAGTCGGACTTCGCCAGCGGCGGGAAGATGCCGGGGATGCCGGCACCATTGTCCTGGTGGCAGACCGAACAGGTGCCGTTGAAGTGCGCCTTGCCGGCGGCGATCTGCTGTTCGAGGGTCAGGTTGCCGCTGACCTCGGCACTGCGCGCTTCGCCGACCGATGCGAGATTGGCGGCCTTGTCGCCGAGATAGACCGAATCGACTTCCTTGCCCGAATAGATCGCCTTGTTCTCTTCGCCATCGACCTTGAGGATGGCCAGCGCACCCTTGTTGAAGGCGCGGAAGATCGAATGGTCGACCAGCACATAGCTGCCCGGCACCTCGACGCGGAAGTCGGCCATCATCGCGCCACCGGATGGAATCAGCGTGGTCTGCACGTTTTCCTGGTAATGCGTGCCGCCTTCGTACCAGACCCGATCAAAGATCTCGCCAATCACGTGGAAGCTGGAAACGAGGTTCGGGCCACCATTGCCGACGTACATGCGGATGGTCTGGCCGGTCTTCGCCTTCAAGGCCTTTTCGTTGATCAGGGCGCCTTCGGAGCCGTTGAACAGCACGTAGGTCGGGTTCTCGTCGATGGCCTTCTGCATGTCGAAAGCCTGCAAGCCCTTCTGCCGGTACTTGCCGACCGTGTAGAAATCACCCTGCATGACGTAGAACTCGTGATCGACCGGCGGCAGGCCTTCCGGCGGCTCGACGAGGATCAATCCGTACATGCCGTTGGCGATGTGCATGCCGACCGGCGCCGTGGCGCAGTGGTAGACGAACAAGCCGTGGTTGAGCGCCTTGAAGGTGAACTGCGACTCGTGGCCCGGCGCGGTAAAGCTCGAAGCGGCACCACCACCCGGCCCGGTCACGCCGTGCAGGTCGATGTTGTGCGGCATCTTCGAATCGGGATGGTTCTTCAGGTGGAACTCGACGGTATCGCCCTGGCGCACGCGGATGAAGCTGCCCGGCACGGTGCCGCCAAAGGTCCAGAAGGTGTAGCGCGCGCCTTCGGAAATCTCCAGCTCCTTCTCCTGTACCTCGAGCTCGACGATGACCTTGGCCGGTACGCTGCGCCCGGTTGCCGGCGGCACTTCCGGCGGGCTGGTCAGGATGGCATGCACGGGCTCGCCTTGCGGCGGACCGAGATCGCCCTTGGCCGAGCCACCGGTATCGTTGTTGACGGCTGCCTGCAAACCCTTGGGCGCCGAGGCCGTATTGTCGGGTGCGCAGGCCGCAAGCAGCAGGGTGGACAGCACGATGCCGGTAATTCCGAATCTCATTTGAACCTCTTGTCTATATGACTGTAATGACGGGGCGGGAGGATGGGCGAGCGCATGCAATGCGCGCTTGATGCCGGTCAAGCCAGATTCAAACCGGTTGCCACTGCGGCGTGGCAAGCTGTCGCAGAATGCCGACAATTTGATCGATGTCAACCGTTGTGGCCTGGCGGCTGCCGAGAATCCAGTGGCTCGAAAACGAGGAAGGGCGATGCAATCCGTGGAAACCTACAACGACAAGGTCGTGCGCCAATTCACCATGGCCACGATCTTCTGGGGCGTGATCGGCATGCTGGTCGGGCTGGTCATTGCCGCGCAGCTGGCCTGGCCGGCGCTGAATTTCGATATCGCCTGGCTCAGTTACGGGCGCTTGCGGCCACTGCACACCAATGCAGTGATCTTCGCCTTCGGCGGCAGCGGCCTGTTCGCGACCTCGTATTACGTGGTGCAGCGCACCTGCCATGTGCGGCTGTTTTCCGACCGTCTGGCCGCATTCACCTTCTGGGGTTGGCAGGCGGTCATCGTCGCCGCCGTGATTACCCTGCCGCTGGGGCTGAGCCAATCCCATGAATACGCCGAACTGATCTGGCCGATCGACCTGCTGATCACGGCCGTCTGGGTGACCTATGCAGTGGTCTTCTTCATGACCATCGCCCGCCGCCGCATCCGCCATATCTACGTCGCCAACTGGTTCTTTGGTGCCTACATCCTGACCATCGCCGTGCTGCACATCTTCAACAACCTGCAGATACCGGTGTCGTGGACCGAGTCGTATCCGGTCTATTCAGGGGCCGTCGATGCCATGGTGCAGTGGTGGTATGGGCACAACGCGGTCGGTTTCTTCCTCACCGCAGGCTTCCTCGGCATCATGTATTACTACGTGCCCAAGCAGGCGCAGCGACCGGTTTATTCGTATCGCCTGTCGGTCGTGCATTTCTGGGCGCTGATCTCGATCTACATGTGGGCCGGCCCGCATCACCTGCACTACACGGCGCTGCCGGACTGGGCGCAATCGATCGGCATGGTGTTTTCGCTGATCCTGCTCGCGCCAAGCTGGGGCGGCATGATCAACGGCATGATGACCCTCTCCGGCGCCTGGCACAAATTGCGCACCGACCCGATCCTCAAGTTCATGATCGTCTCGCTGTCGTTCTACGGCATGTCGACCTTCGAAGGCCCGATGATGTCGATCAAGACCGTCAACGCCCTCTCGCACTACACCGACTGGACCATCGGCCATGTCCACGCCGGCGCGCTGGGCTGGGTCGCCTTCATCACCATCGGCGCGATCTACAGCATGCTGCCCAGGCTCTATGGTGCCGAACGCATGTACTCGATCAAGGCCATCGATGCGCACTTCTGGATCGCCACCATCGGCATCGTCCTCTACATCACGGCGATGTGGATCGCCGGCGTCATGCAGGGCCTGATGTGGCGCGCGACAAATCCCGATGGAACGCTCACCTACACCTTCATCGAATCGGTGCGCCAGACCTACCCGTATTACGTCACCCGTTTTGTCGGCGGCATCCTCTTCTTCAGCGGCATGCTGATCATGGCGTGGAATGTGCGCAAGACCTGCCAGATGGGTGCCGGGGCACCCCTGGTTCGCGTTCCCGTACCGGCCCACGCCTGAGGAGATGACCGATGAAACATGAAATCATCGAGAAGAACATCGGCCTGATGGTGGTCTTGATCGTGCTGGTGATCGCGGTCGGCGGCCTGGTCGAGATCGTGCCGCTGATGTTCCAGGCGCAGACGATCACCGCCGCACCCGGCGTGAAACCCTATCCGCCGCTGCAACTGGCCGGGCGCGACATCTTCATCCGCGAAGGCTGCGTCGGCTGCCACTCGCAGATGATCCGCACACTGGCTTCCGAAACCCAGCGCTACGGGCCTTATTCGGTGGCCGGCGAATCGGTGTATGACCGTCCGTTCCTGTGGGGTTCCAAGCGCACCGGGCCGGATCTGGCGCGGGTCGGTGGCCGCTATTCGGATGACTGGCACCGCGTGCACCTCAAGAACCCGCGCGATGTCGTGCCGGAATCGAACATGCCGGGTTATCCGTGGCTGACCGCATCGCTGCTCGATCCGAAACTGATCGAGAGGAAAATGCGCACGCTGGCCTGGATGGGGCATCCCTACACCGATGCGGATTTTGCCGGGGTCAAGGATGCCCTGACCGGACAGACCGAACTCGATGCGCTGATTGCCTACCTGCAGGGGCTGGGCGTGAAATCGCCCGATGCGACCACGGAGGCGCAGCCATGATTTCCGGCACCCTCACCAGCATCCTCATGCTGACCTTCCTCGGCCTCTGGGCCTGGGCCTGGAGCAATCACCGCCGCGCCGATTTCAGCGAAGCGGCGCATATCCCGCTTGAAGACGACAGCCGCCCATATGCGGAGGACAAGCCATGAGCGCCGGATGGAACTTCTATATCGTCGCCCTCACCGCGATCAACCTGATCGGCCTGATCTGGCTGCTGCTGGCAACCGCAGCCAAGCCGAAAAACGACAAACCGGCCACCGAAACCATGGGCCATGTCTGGGACGGCGACATCGAGGAGTTGAACAATCCGCTGCCGCGCTGGTGGTTCGTCCTGTTCATCCTCACCTTCATTTTCGGCTTTGCCTACCTGGCCCTGTATCCGGGCCTCGGCACCTTCAAGGGCAGCCTGGGCTGGAGTTCCGGCGCGGAAGTGCAGGCCGAGCTCGATGCGACCAACGCCAAGCTGGAAACGCTGTTTGCGGGTTTCCGCAACCAGCCGCTGGCCGACTTGATCGACAACCCGGCCGCGACCAAGGTTGGCCGCAATGTGTTTGCCAACAATTGCGCCGCCTGCCACGGCTCGGATGCGCGCGGGGCCATCGGCTACCCGAACCTTGTCGATGGCGACTGGCTGTACGGCGGCGAGCCGGAAACCGTGCTTGCCAGCATCATGAACGGCCGCCACGGCTTGATGCCGCCCATGGTCGCGACCTTGCCCGGCAACGGCGTCGAGGAAGTGGCGAACTATGCCTTGAGCCTGTCCGGCCTTGCCCACGACGCGCGCCTGGCCAGCGTCGGCAAGCCGAAATTCGAGGCCATCTGCGCCGCCTGCCACGGCGTCGACGGCAAGGGCAATCATGCCCTTGGCGCACCCAACCTGACCGACGACATCTGGCTGCACGGCAATGGCAACCTCGCCGGCATCAAGAACACCATCACCTATGGTGCCAGCGGCGTCATGCCGGCCTGGGGCGCGCTGATCAGCGAGGATCGTGCGCGCCTTGCCGCCGCGTGGATCCTCGCCCAGGGCAAGAGTTCGGCCGAATCCGAGCGCGATGACGCGGCACGTTCGGGAGGCGCTCGATGAGCACCTCGCGGTCGCCTGCCAGCGTCGGGGATGCCAGCCGGGAAACGCCGCGCGACTCGATGGCCCGGCGTTTCGGTGCGGTGATCTGGCCGTCGTTCTTTGCCGCAGGCGTGGCCACGATCGTGTTCTTCGCCATCGTCGATCCCGTCGAGCTGGCGACGATCACCTGGCCCGATGTCGAAATCACCCGCCTGGCCGGCTATTCCATCGGCTTCTTCATGTTCTGGTTGTGCACGCTGTCGGCCTGCCTGTTCACGGCCATGCTGATCGCACCGCCGCGACAGCCGCTGGCGCATCGAGACGGACGTGGATGACTGCGCGGCACGCGTATCGGCCGTTGCTCCTGCGGATCGCCTGAGCGATCCGCATTGCACGGCAGCCCGCCGGGGCAGTCGGTGCGCCGGCCGCGACCACGGGTCGCAGTTGCTGAACCGGCACTTGAATACGCCCGCGTCGACAGCGACATCCATGGCAAACCTTTCAGTCCATCACTCCAGCCAATGACTCCGCGCAGGAAAATCGACATTGCCGTCGTTGACAGCAACGACTCCCTCTACGCGAGGGAGCCGAAGGTCTACCCGCGCGAGATCGACGGCCGCTTCCAGCGTTGGCGCACACTGGCCGTGTTCTGGTTGCTCGGCATGTTCTACGCTTTCCCGTGGATCAACATCGGCGGCCAGCAGCTGGTCTTGTTCGACCTGCCGGCGCGGCGCTTCCATGTCTTCGGACTGACCTTCTGGCCGCAGGATTTCTACCTGCTGACCCTGCTCCTGATCATCGCCGCGCTGAGCCTGTTCTTCTTCACCGCCGTGGCTGGCCGCCTGTGGTGCGGCTATGCCTGTCCGCAGACGGTGTGGACCGAAGTGTTCCTGTGGATGGAGCGCAAGATCGAAGGCGGGCGCAATGCGCGCATGCGCCTGGACAAGATGCCGTGGTCGTTCGACAAGCTCTGGCGCAAGTCGGCCAAGCAGCTGGCATGGGTCAGCTTCTCGCTGTGGACCGGCTTCACTTTCGTCGGCTTCTTCACGCCAATCCGCGAGCTTGGTGGCAACCTCATGCAGGGCTCGGTCGGCGGCTGGGAGGGATTCTGGATCCTTTTCTATGGCTTCGCCACCTACGGCAATGCCGGCTACCTGCGCGAGCAGGTATGCAAATACATGTGCCCGTATGCGCGCTTCCAGAGCGCGATGTTCGATCGCGACACCTTGGTCATCAGCTACGACGTGGCGCGCGGCGAACCGCGCGGGCATCGGCGACGAGTGAAGGCCGACGCCGGAAGTGGCAATGGCCAAACCGGCCTCGCCGCCAGCGTGGCCCTGGCCACGGCAGATGCGTCCGCCGCCAGCGATTCCCGGCCCCTCGGCGATTGCATCGATTGCCTCGCCTGCGTGCAGGTCTGCCCGACCGGCATCGACATCCGTGATGGCCTGCAGATCGAGTGCATTGCCTGCGCCGCCTGCATCGATGCCTGCGACGAAGTCATGGACAAGATGCACTATCCGCGCGGGCTGATCCGCTACACCACGGAAAATGCCCTGGTCGGCAAGCCGCAGCACCTGCTGCGTCCACGCACCTTGATCTATGCCGCGGTTCTCGCCGGGTTCATCACCGCCTTCCTCTGGCTGGTGGGTTCGCGTGATGCCGTCATCATCGAGGTACTGCATGATCGCAACGCCTTGTTCCGCACGCTGGGCCAGGGCTCGATCGAGAACAGCTACAACGTCAAGCTGGCCAACAAGACCGATGCCGACATGCTCCTCTCCCTGCGCACGGAAACCGAGCTGCCCTTGCGCATGATCGGCAAGCCGGCGGTGACCCTGGCACCGAACGAGGTGTTCTCGCTGCCACTGACCCTGCGCGCCGATGCCGGCGCCAGCAGCGGTCGCCAGCCGATTACCGTGCTGGTCCTCGATGCCAACGGTGCCGTCGTCGCGCGCGGCAAGACCCACTTCTTCGCACCGGAAAAGCCATGAGCCCCTCCGCACCCGACAGTCCCTCGATGCCCTGGTTCCGGGTGCCCGAGGTGTGGCTGATCCTGTTCCTGCTCGGGGCCACCGTGATCGGCTCGTTTGCCCTGCTCGCCGAGGCCATCGATACCCCCGACACGCACATCGTGGTGCCTGATGACGTGCCGCGACCCAGCCGCATCCCGCCAATCAATCCGGCTGCCACGGACACCGACAACACAGCCGGGGATCACGGGCCGGCGTCGTGAACGCGCAGGCGTGTTTTCATTGCGGCGAAGCGAATCCCGACTCGGCACCGATCCTCGCCCGCGTGCAAGGCCGGCAGCACGCGGTCTGCTGCCCGGGCTGCAAGGCCGCCGCGGAATGGATCGAGACGCTCGGCCTCGCCGATTACTACCGCCTGCGCAGCGAGCCGGCGCAACGCCACGACGGCGTCGCCGACCATGCCGCCTGGGATCGGCCGGCGCTGGCGCGCCTGCATGTGCGCAGCACGAGCGCCGATCGTGCAGAAGTGATCGTGCTGGTGGATGGCCTGCGTTGCTCGGCCTGCGCCTGGTTGATCGAACGCGCCCTGCGCGGCATCGATGGCGTCCTCGATGTCGGCGTCAATGCCCTGGCGCGCCGGGTCAGCCTGGAATTCGATCCGCGTCGGATCAAGCTGTCGAGCCTGCTTGCCGCGCTGTCGCGACTCGGCTACGTGCCGCATCCCCTGACTGCCGGCATGATCGATTCGCAGCGCCAGCGTGAATCGCGCGCCGCCCTGAAGCGCCTGGTTGTCGCCGGGCTCGGCACCATGCAGGCGATGATGATGGCCGTGGCCCTGTATGCCGGCGTGTTCGACGGCATCGATCCGGCGGTGCGCGAGTTCTTCCGCTGGATCGGCTTCCTCGTCGCCACTCCGGTCGTGCTGTATTCGGCACAGCCGTTCTTTCGCGGTGCCGTGCGCGAGTGGCGCGCGCGACGCCTGTCCATGGATACGCCGGTGGCGCTTGCCGTCGCCCTGATCTACCTGGCCAGCATGCTCAACGTCTTCGTTGGCAGCCACGAGATCTATTTCGATTCGGTCAGCATGTTTGTCTTGTTCCTGTTGCTCGGGCGGCATCTGGCCATGCGCGCGCGGCATCGCGCCGGCGATGTCGTCGATGCCTTGTCGCGCCTGCAGCCGGTACTGGCCGAGCGCCGCGAGGCGGCGGGCTACACGACGATTGCCGTGCATGAACTGGAGGCCGGCGACATCGTCCGCGTCGGCAGTGGCGCGGCGATTCCCGCCGATGGCGAACTGCTCGGGCCGCGTTGCCGCATCGATGAATCCCTGCTCAGCGGCGAATCCACGCCGATCGCGCGCGAACCCGGCCAGGCGCTGATTGCCGGCAGCCTGGTCATGGACGGGCCGATCGAAGTGGTCGTGCATCGCATCGGTGCCGATACCGTGCTTGCCGGCATCGTGCGCATGGTCACCCGCGCCGCCAGCGAACGGCCGGCACTGGCGCGGCTGGCGGATGCGCGGGCGGCGCGCTTTGTCGTGCGTGTGCTCGCCGCGACCCTGATCACCGCCCTGGCCTGGGCCTGGTTTGATCCAGGTCGCGCCCTGCCCGCTGCACTGGCCGTGCTGGTGGTCAGTTGTCCGTGCGCATTTGCCCTGGCCGTGCCCTCGGCGCTGACCCGCGCCGTCGCCGTGCTGGCCCAGCGCGGTGTTCTCGTCGTCGATGCCGATGCACTCGAGGCGCTGGCCAGGGCCGATCGTTTCATCTTCGACAAGACCGGCACCCTGACCGAGCCGAGTTTCGAGCGCGCCCGCATCGAGGTCATCCGCGGCAGCCTTGAGCAAGCCCTCGGCATTGCCGCCGCGCTCGAACAGTCCAACAGCCATCCACTTGGCCTCGCCTTGCGCCGCGCTGGGGCATCGGCACCGCCGAAGACCGCCACGGCGCTGCGCCATGTGCAGGGTGCCGGCGTCGAGGGCGACATTGACGGCATCCGCTATCGCCTCGGCCGGGCCGACTTTTCCCTGCACGCGCCCGGTGCGGACACGGTGCACGACGACGCCCTGGTGCTTGCCGACACAGACGGCGTCATCGCGCGCTTTCCGCCCAGCGAACAATTGCGCCCCGCCGCCGCGGCCCTGATCCGCAGCCTTGGCGATGCCGGCATCAAGTGTGAAATCCTCAGCGGCGACCGCGCCGCGCGCGTGGCGCGCATTGCCGGCCTGCTTGCCATCGACGAATTCACCGCCGCGGCGAGCCCCGCCGACAAGCTGGCCAGGCTCGCCGTTTTGCGCGCGCAGGGTCATGTCGTGGCAATGGTCGGCGACGGCATCAACGATGCGCCGGTGCTTGCCGCCGCCGATGTCGCCATCGCCATTGGCGAAGGCAGTGCCATGGCGCATGCGGCCAGCGGCATCCTGCTTGCCTCCTCGCGTCTGGAAAGCTTGCTCGAAGCGCGTCACGTCGCCGCCGAAATGCTCGTGCGCCTGAAGCAGAACCTGAACTGGGCGCTGGCCTACAACCTGTCGGCGGTGCCACTCGCCGCGCTTGGCTTCGTGCCGCCATGGCTGGCGGCAATCGGCATGTCGGCGAGTTCCATCGTGGTCATCCTCAATTCCCTGCGCATCGGCCGGCACGCCACGGCATCGCCGGATGCGCCGCGGCCGGTCAGCGAGGCGGTCGCATGAACATCATCCTGCTGCTGATTCCGATCAGCATGGTGTTGCTTGGCGTCGGCATCTGGGCGTTCTTCTGGGCGGTCAATCACGCCCAGTTCGATGATCTCGACACGCCATCGCTGACTCCGCTCAGTGAAGATCGCCCCGCCGCGCCCGACGCCGAGGAGCCGTGAACGGATCGCTGACCGTGGCCGCTGCCTTGCTGCTGGGTTTCCTCGCCAGCGGCCATTGCATGCTCATGTGCGGCGGCATCTCCATGGCACTGGGCGTGGCCACGGCCAAGGATGCCAGCGGACGGCCGCGGCGCAGCCTCCTGCTCGCCTATCAACTCGGGCGCATTTCCTCCTACAGCATGGCCGGACTGCTGATCGGCGGCATTGGTGGCGGCCTCATCGCCGTGCTCGATATCGAGCACGTGCGCATCGCCTTGCGCCTGGCCAGCGCGGCGGCGCTGCTGCTGGCGGCCCTGGTCATGCTTGGCGTGTTGCGTGATCCGGGCTCGGGCCTCGGCAAGCGCCTGTGGCCGAAGCTGGCCCCGCTTGGCCGTCGCCTCATGCCGGTCAGCAACCTGCCGCGCGCGCTTGCGTTTGGCGCGCTCTGGGGATGGATGCCCTGCGGCCTGGTCTACACGGTGCTGCTGGTCGCCGCCTTGAGTGCACAGCCCGTGCAATCCGCCGCCGTCATGGCTGCATTCGGCCTCGGCACCCTGCCGGCGATGCTGGCGACCTCGTGGGGTGCGCCGCGCCTGTTGCGCCTGTCTTCCAGTCGTGGCTTGCGCCGCGCGGCCGGCTGCGTGCTGCTGGCAAGTGCCGTGCTCACCGCCGCCGCACCGCTGCTGATCGGCCACTTGCCGTGGCTGCAGGGCTGGCTGCCGTTCGACTGTGCGCCGACCGAATAGAATTTCAACAGCCTGCTAGAAGCTTTCGTCGTCGGCCATTTCCGCCAGCATCGCCAGCGCGGCTGGATCGAGGATACGCACCGTGCGCCGATCAACCTTGAGCACGCCAAGTGTCTGCATGCGCGAGAACAGGCGGCTGATCGTCTCGATGACGAGGCCGAGATAGTTGGCCAGCTCCTGGCGCGACATGCTCAGGGTGATTTCATGCGGATCATGGCCGATGCCTTCGAGGCGTTCGGACAGGCTGCGCAGGAAAATGGCCAGGCGCGAAATCGCCTGCTTGCGCCCCATCATCACCGGATGCTCGAGCTCGCGCGAAAACTCGCGACTCATGATGCGGAACAGTTGCTGCTGCAAGCCGGGAATCCTTGCCGCCACCTCGGCCAGCGAGTCGAATGGAACCTCGCAGACGATGGTGCGCTCGAGGACTTCGGCGGTGCAGCGATGGCCAGCGGCGGACAAGCCATCGAGACCGACCAGCTCGCCGGGAAGGTGAAAGCCGAGGATCTGCACATCGCCTTCGGCCAGCGTCGTGTAGGTCTTCAGCGAACCGGCGCGGACGATGAACAAGGCCGGTTGCCCGGCCCCTTCGTGAAAGAGGATATCGCCACGTTCCAGCGCGGGCCGTTGCCGCACGACATGATCCAGCCGATCGAGATCATGGCCGCCAATCGAGGCCGGCAGGCACAACTGGTTCAAACCGCAATCGCCACAGGATTGGCGCAGCGCGCGCAGGTTGATGATGGAAGTGACGTTGGCCATGGCGCGGCCATTGTCACATGGCACGCGCGGGGCTTCATCTCATTCCTCGCCAAAGCGTGAAAAATAGTGAAATGAATCGTCAACTCCGCGCGGCGGCGGATCAGAGGGCTTTCGAGTAACTTGGCGTGCCGCTTGCGGCAGCGCGGCCCAGATAGGCATCGAAGCACATGGCGACGATGCGCAGGAGGAAGCGGCCACGGGCGGTGATCTGCAAGGCGCGTGCGCCGACGTCGATGAGGCCGTCCTTCTCCAGCGCCTTGAGGCGCTCCATTTCGGCGGCGAAATAGCTGCGGAACTCGATGCCGTAGTGCTGCTCGAAATCGCCCATGTCCAGCTCGCCATGGCACATCAGCTGCTGGATCACGTCGGCGCGGATCACGTCGTCGTCGCTGAGCAGCATGCCGCGCTGCACCGGCAGGTGGCCACTGTCGATTGCCGCATAGTAGGTCTGCAGGTTGCGCGGATTCTGGTGGAAGCTGCGCCCGATGTGGCCGATCGAACTCATGCCGAGGCCGATAAGGTCGCAGTCGCCGTGCGTCGAATAGCCCTGGAAATTGCGCTGCATGGTACCGGCGCGCTGCGCCCGCGAAAGATCGTCATTGGGCAGGGCGAAATGATCGAGGCCGATGTAGCGGTAACCGGCGGCATTCAGCGTGGCCACGGTCTGTCCGATCAGCGCCAGCCGCGTCGCCGCATCCGGCAGATCGGCGGCATTGATCTGGTTCTGCGCGCGGAAACGCTCGGGCATGTGCGCGTAGGAATAGGTGGCGATGCGATCCGGCTTCAGCGCGATCACCTGCTCCAGCGTGCGCGCGAACTTCTGCGTGGTCTGCTTGGGCAGGCCGTGGATGAGATCGACGCTGATCGAGCGGAAGCCATGCTTGCGCGCCGCCTCGATGACTTCGCGGGTCTGCTCGACGCTCTGCACGCGGTTTACGGCGAGCTGCACGTCGGCATCGAAATCCTGGATGCCGAGCGAGATGCGGTTGAAGCCGACGTCGGCGAGCATGCGCACGGTGGCGGCATCGCAAAAGCGCGGGTCGACCTCGATGCCGAACTCGCGATCCGGATCGTCGGACAGGTTGAAGCCGGTCTTCAATGCATCCAGCAGGCGCACCATCTGCGCGGCATCGAGGAAGTTCGGCGTGCCACCGCCAAGGTGGACCTGGTTGACCGAGCGATCCTTGTCGAAGAGGGGGGCAGTCAGTTCGATCTCGCGGATCAGGCGGCCGAGGTATTCATCGGCACGCGTGCGATCGCGGGTGATGATGCGCGTGCAGCCGCAGTAGAAGCACGGGCTCAGGCAGAACGGGATATGTACATAGATTGACAATGCCCGTGGAATCGGATCCTCGTTGGAGGCCTGGGCAATGCGGCGCAGGTCGGCCTCGCCGAAGCGCTCGTGGAACTGCGGCGCGGTGGGATACGAGGTATATCGCGGGCCATTGATGTCATAGCGCGAAATCAGCCCGGCATCGAATACCGGGGCGCGCGAAAGTTGCGGGTGTATGAGGGTGGGAGCTGGCATGACTGCATGCTGCCGCGACATCGAAGTGATCTCCTTGATCCAGGTCAACCGAGCCCTGGGACAGCGCTGTCGCCGCAGGCAAGGTCTCGCGCCGCGCTTGTTCGACACGTCGCGAAAAGGTTTCCGCCGCAGGCAAGTGCGCCGCACGACGGCGGTGGAGCATGCGCGGCGGCGGCCGGCAACGCCGGCGGACGTTCAGGAAAGGTCGAGACTGTGCACGACCTCATGCGGGTTCTGCGGATCGAAGTGGCGGCTGAAACCGAGGTCCCCGGCGAGCTCCTGCATCTTCTCGTTGCCCGGATCGTCGATCGAGAAGAGGCGCTTGAGGCCACGTGCACGGGCCACTTCGATGAGGCGGCGCATGAGCAAGGTACCGATGCCGCGATGCTGCCAGTCATCGTCGACGGTGACCGCACATTCGCCGGCCGTGCGGTCGGCGCCGGTGGCATAGCGGCTGACGCCGATCTCGACCTCCTTGCCGTGGTGGTCGATGATCGCCACGAGTGCCATCTGCCGGTCGAAATCGAGGTCGGTCAGGCTCTTCAGCAACTCCTCGCTGGGTGCGTTTACGTGGGCGAGGAAGCGCATGCGCCGCGCTTCCGGCGACATGCGCTCGATGAAGTCGCGCTCAAGCTCGACATCGTCCTTGCGGATGGCACGGATGAGCAGCTTGGTGCCGTTGTCGAGGGTCTCGTTCCAGCGCAGGGATTCGACTTCGCTGCGGGCCGATGCGGAAGGCGTCATGGGGCGAACTCCGTGGGGGTGAAAGTGCATGGTGCGCCGGCCATGGCGAGGATGAATTGATCTGGATCAGATGCGGTGACGCTGGCTGATGCGTGGTCGGGCAAGGCCTGCACGGCCACCCGGCCGTGCTTGATCCGGATCAGCAATGAGGCACGGATGCCGGGTTAAGCTCGGTCCGCGCATCGGCCTGCCGGTGCCCGTCGCCGGGTGCATTGTTGTACTGTCCGGTCATGCCATTCCCGACTGAGCGCAAAGAGCCATGAGCCCCGCAATGGAACCCGCAAAGTCATCCCGCCCTGGCGGTGACGAGGACGACCTGCGCTTCGTGCGCAATCGCCTGTTCAGCGAGATTGCAGTCGGTGACCGCGTCAGCACCGAGCGCACGCTGAATGCCAGCGACGTGCAACTTTTCGCGGTGATTTCCGGTGATGACAACCCGCAGCAGGGCGATGGCGGAGCGAGCGCCGCATCGTCCGGGCAAGGCATGTTCGCGCATGGCATGTGGGGGGCGACGCTGATCTCGGGCCTGCTTGGCACGCGCCTGCCCGGTCCCGGCGCGATCTACCTTGGCCAGACCCTGCGCTTCCTTGCCCCGGTGCATGTCGGCGACACCCTGGGCATTGCCGTGGAAGTGCGCGCCCGCGATCCCGGCACTCGCCAGCTCACCCTTGCCTGCACCTGCCGCAACCAGGATGGCGTGGTGGTCATCGATGGCGAAGCGACGGTGATCGCGCCCGAGGAACGCATCGTGCGCCCGCGCGCGAGCCTGCCCGAAGTGCGCTTTGGCGACGGCGATGGCGTGCGCCGCCTGCTCGATGCCGTGCGTGACCTGCCGGCACTGCGCTGCGCGGTGGTGCATCCCTGCGATGCGACGTCGCTGGCTGCAGCGCTCGACGCCCGCGATGCCGGCTTGATCGTGCCGGTGCTGGTCGCGCCACAGGCCAGGCTGGAGGCGATTGCCGCGAAGGCCGCACTTGATCTGGCCGGTATCGAGATTGTCGATGTCGCGCACAGCCACGCGGCCGCCGAACGCGCCGCCGCCCTGGCCCGCAGCGGCCATGTCGATGCGCTGATGAAGGGCAGCCTGCACACCGATGAATTCATGAGTGCGATCCTCGCCAGCGCAGCCGGGTTGCGCACGTCGCGTCGTGTCTCGCACTGCTACCTGATGCAGACGCCGGCTTATCCGCGGCCGTTCATCATCACCGACGCGGCGATCAACATTGCCCCCGATCTCGCCGCCAAGGCCGACATCGTGCGCAATGCCATCGACCTCGCCCGCATCATCGGTGTCGAGCAGCCGCGCGTGGCGATCCTCGCCGCCGTCGAGACAATCAACGCGCACATGCCAGCAACCCTCGATGCCGCGGCGCTGTGCAAGATGGCCGATCGCGGCCAGATCAGCGGCGGCATCCTCGATGGCCCGCTGGCCATGGACAACGCCATCTCGATTGCCGCCGCACGCATCAAGGGCATCGTCTCGCCGGTCGCCGGTCGCGCCGACGTGCTCGTCGTGCCCGATCTGGAAAGCGGCAATATGCTGGCCAAGCAACTTGAATTCCTCGGCGGCGCGGATACCGCCGGCATCGTCCTCGGCGCGCGCGTGCCAGTCATCCTGACCAGCCGCGCCGACGCCCGTGATACGCGGATCGCCTCCTGCGCCGTCGCCCTGCTGGTTGCCCGCCACTACCGGACCTCGCCCCCATGAGCGATCCGCGCCCCTGCATCCTTGTTCTCAATGCCGGCTCGTCGAGCCTGAAGTTTGCCCTCTACGATGTCGACGCCGGCGATCCGGCCGAGCAGTCGCGCTGGCGCGGCAAGATCGACGGCATCGGCGGCAGCTCGCCAAGCTGGACGGACAACCGCAGCGAGCACGCGCGGCCGCTCGTGCTCGATGCCGAGCACCCGTTCCGCGCCGCGCTCGATGAAGTGCGCAAGCACATTGGCGAGTACACGCCGACCAGTTCGCTGCGCGCGGTCGCCCATCGCGTCGTGCACGGCGGCAGCCGCTATTTCGCGCCGACCCGGGTCAATGCGGACGTGCTGGAGGAATTGCGCCGGCTGATCCCGCTGGCACCGCTGCACCAGCCCTCGACGCTCGAAGGCATCGAATCGTTCTTCGATTCGCATCCCGATGTGCCACAGATCGCCTGCTTCGACACCGGCTTCCACCACGGCATGCCGCTGGTCGAGCAATTGCTGCCCCTGCCCTACGACGCCTGGGAGCGTGGCCTGCGCCGCTATGGTTTCCACGGTCTTTCCTATGAATACCAGTCGATCGCCCTGGTGCGACGCCACGGCGACCTCGCCCGTGGTCGCGTTCTCGTCGCGCACATTGGCAGCGGTGCCAGCCTGTGCGCGATGCGCGGCTTGCGCAGCGTTGCCACGACCATGGGTTTCTCGGCCCTCGACGGCCTGATGATGGGCACGCGTTGCGGTTCGCTCGATCCCGGCGTGGTCCTCTCGCTGCTGGAAACCGGGCGTTTCAGCCTGGAGCGGCTGGGCCAGTTGCTGTACCGGGAATCAGGCTTGCTCGGCGTTTCCGGCGAATCCTCCGATCCGCGCGTCCTCCTCGCCACCGAGGGGCACAATCCGCGCGCCAAGCTCGCCCTCGATCTGTACGTGCACCGCATCGTGCGCGAGATCGGCGCGCTCGGCGCCGTGCTCGGCGGTCTCGACCTGCTGGCGTTCACCGCCGGCATCGGCGAGCACAACGCGGTCATCCGCGAGCGCGTCTGCGCCGCCCTCGGCCTGTTCGGCATCCGCCTCGACGACAGCGCCAATGCGCGCCATGCGCCGGTGATCTCGGCCGCCGACAGCGCCTGCGTGGTCGCCATCGAGCCGACCAACGAGGAATGGCTGGCCGCGCTGCGCGCCAACGAGCTGACCCGGCCATGAGCGCATGCGCCATGCCGTCGCGATGCAGTGGAGTCGGGCATGCCCTCGCCGGCACATGATGTGGTGATTGTCGGTGCCGGCATTGCCGGCATCGTCTGTGCGCTGGAGTTGCTCGAGCAGGGCAAGCGCGTGCTGCTGCTTGATCGCGACCAGCCCGACCAGCTCGGCGGCCTCGCCCGGCGCAGCTTTGGCGGCATGTTTGCGGTCGACACGCCGGAACAGCGGCGCATGGGCATCCGCGACAGCACGGATCTCGCCCTGGCCGACTGGCAGTCGTTTGCCGGGTTCGATGCCGATGCGCTGTGGCCGCAGCGCTGGGCGCGCGCCTATGTCGGCCACTGCACTGCACAC
This sequence comes from Lysobacterales bacterium 63-13, assembly GCA_001899855.1. GTDB lineage: Bacteria > Pseudomonadota > Gammaproteobacteria > Xanthomonadales > Rhodanobacteraceae > Dokdonella. The sequence continues at coordinate 52,360 of MKWR01000011.1, read as the reverse complement.
ATGTACTGGTGGCTGCGCGGCAAGGGCATCCGCTTCCTGCCGATGCCGAACTGGGTCGAGCGCGGCCAGTTCACGCCGGGCAATTCGCTGCCGCGTTTCCATATCGTCTGGGGCACCGGCAGGAAACTCGCCGAAACCCTGATCGGACATCTGCAGCAGCATCGCAACGCGCGCCTGCTGGAAATGCGTTTTGGCCAGCGCGTCAACGGCCTGCTGCGCGATGGCGACCGCGTGATGGGTTGCGAGGGCGTCGACGAAGGCACGGCGCGTCCGTTTGCAGTGCATGCCGAAGCAACCGTGATTGCCGCTGGCGGCATCAACGGCAACCTCGATCGCGTGCGCGACAACTGGCATGCGGATTGGGGCACGCCGCCGCAGGTCCTGCTCAATGGCTCGCATCGCTTTGCCGATGGCACCCTGCATGATGCCGCCGCCGCGGCCGGGGCGCGCATCACCCATCTCGACAAGATGTGGAATTATGCCGCCGGCGTGCACCACTACGCGCCGAGCCAGCCGTTTGCCGGACTCAGCCTGGTGCCGCCGCGCTCGGCGCTGTGGCTGAACTGGCGTGGCCAGCGCATCGGCCCGCAACCGCTGGTATCCGGTTTCGACACGCGCGACCTGGTGACCCGCATCTGCCAGCAGCAACGCGCGTACTCCTGGCAGCTCATGAACCGGCGCATCGCGCTGAAGGAACTGGCGGTGTCGGGCGCGGAACACAATCCGAGCATCCGTGACGAAAGCCGCCTCGGCCTGCTGCGCGACCTGCTGTTCGGCAATCGCTGGTTGCTGGATACCCTGATGTCCCGCTGCGTCGACGTGGTCGCCGCGCAAAGCCTGCCCGAACTGGTCGAACGCATGAACGCGCTGCAGGGCGACGATGCCGTCGAGCTGGCCACGGTCGAGCGCGAAGTGCGCCAGTACGACGCCCGCGTGATGCAACCCGAGCGCTTCCAGAACGACGAACAACTGCGTCGCATCGCCTTCCTGCGCCGTTATCGCGGCGATCGCCTGCGCACCTGCAAGCGCCAGCCCATCCTCGATGGCAAGGCCATGCCGCTGATCGCGATCCGCGAGTTCATCATCAGCCGCAAGAGCCTCGGCGGCATCCAGACCGATCTCGCCAGCCGCGCGCTGGATGGCCGCGGCCAGCCGATCGACGGCCTGTATGCCATTGGCGAGGCCGCCGGCTTTGGCGGTGGCGGCGTGCACGGCCTGCGCGCCCTCGAAGGCACCTTCCTCGGCGGCTGCGTGTTGACGGCGCGTGCCGCTGCCGCCGCGCTCGATGGCCGTAACCTGCTTGATCGCTGATACTCGCATCATCACTTGCTGGAGGTGGGCACCATGAAGAAGACCGGAGCATGGCTGGCGCGTTACGCGCTCGAGCAACTGGGCATCCGCTACACCTTCGGCATTCCCGGCGTGCAGAACACCGAGCTGTACGACGAGCTCAACAACTCCGAGAGCATCACGCCGGTGCTGGTCGCCCATGAAGGCGGCGGCGCGTTCATCGCCGATGGCTTGAGCCGCCTGTCGGATACGGTCGGCACCCTCGTCGTGGTGCCCGCGGCCGGCCTCACCCACGCATCGAGCGGCATCGGCGAAGCCTTCCTCGATGGCGTGCCGATGCTGGTGATCTGTGGCGGCATCCGCACCGACATCCCTTGGAAATACCAGTTGCACCAGATGGACCTGCACCAGTTCATGCGCGGCATCACCAAGGCCACCTGCATGATCGAGCGCCATGAGCAGATCGTGCCGATGATCTTCGATGCCTATCGCACGGCGACCAGCGGCGAGCCGGGACCGGTGTTCATCGAATTGCCGGCGAACCTGCAGATGTTTGCCGCCGAAGTCGGCGAGCTGCCGACCTGGCAGGCACCGGCGCTGCCCGCTCCGGCCAGTGCCGGCGATATTGCCGCTGCGGTCGCGCTGCTGCGCGAGGCCAGGCATCCGGCACTCTTTGTCGGCTGGGGCACGCGTGATTGCCTGGCTGAACTGAGCGCGCTGGCCGAACACCTGCAGGCACCAGTGGCGACAACCTTGCAGGGCTTTTCAATGTTCCCGGCCAGCCACCCGCTGCATGTCGGTTTCGGCTTTGGCGAAGCCGCCGTGCCGGCAGCCCGCGCCGCCTTTGCCGACTGCGACGTGCTCCTCGCCATCGGCACGCGCTTTGCCGAGATCGCCACCGGCAGCTACGGCGTCAGCGTGCCCGAGCGCCTGATCCACATGGATATCAATCCAAAGGTATTTAATGCCAACTATCCGGCAAAGGTCGCCATCGAAGGTGATGCGCGGGTGATCCTGCCGCAGTTGCTGGCTGCCCTGCGCGAGGCGATGCCGGCGGCCGCGCCAAACCTTGCCTTGCAGGCGAAGATCGCCGCCGCCAAGAAAGCCTACCGGCAAAGCTGGTACGACCACGACAGCAAGGGCCGGGTCAATCCGGCGCGCTTCTTCGATGCCTTGCGCGCGGCCAACCCGGCCGAAGCGGTGACCGTGGTCGATGACGGCAACCATACCTACCTGGTCGCCGAACTGATGCCGATCCTGAGCGCGCGCTCGGCGATCGTGCCGACCGATTTCAATGCCATGGGCTATGCCGTGCCGGCGGCGATCGGGGCCAAGCTGGCGCGCCCCGATGTGCCGGTCAACTGCATCATCGGCGACGGCGGCTTCCGCATGACCTGCATGGAGATCATCACCGCCACGCAGAACCGCCTCGGCATCGTCTACTACGTGTTTTGCGATGGCGAGCTGTCGCAGATCGCCCAGGCCCAGGAGATTCCGTACAACCGCAAGTCCTGCACGGTGTTAGCCCCGGTACAGATCGACGGCGTCGCCCACGCCGTCGGCGCGGCCTATTTCAAGATCGCCAGCGATGCCGATCTGACCGCGCAGATCGCCGCCGCCAATGCCGTCGCCCAGTCCGGCCAGCCGGCAATCGTCGAAGTCGGCATCGATTACAGCAAGCGCACCGCCTTCACCGAAGGCGTGGTCAAGACCAACTTCAAACGCTTCACGCTGGCGCAGAAGGCGCGTGCGATCACCCGCGTGCTGGTGCGCAAGATCACCGGTTGAACACATCGCCACGACGCATCGATGAACGCCAGCGCGCGCTGCGCCGGTGACGGCCAGCGTCGACAAGCGCGCCCCGGCTTGCTATCTTCGCGCCCGTCATCGGGGAGTAGCGGCCTCCACAACGGAGGAGCCGACGTCAACATACTTGGTCCACAGACCATGGCGTCGGCGGCATCTGCCAGGCGAGACCTTTGACCTTTGCATCATGCGCCGGGGCTGGCGATGGGTGCCAAGGTCATTGGTTTTCCATCGCCAGCCCCCGGAATGAATCCCTTGGAAGCGTTGATTGCCTCGTTCGGCCTCGTCGCCATCGCCGAAATCGGCGACAAGACCCAGTTGCTCTCGTTTGTCCTCGCCGCACGTTTTCGCGGCCAGCATTGGCGCATCATCCTCGGCATCTTCATCGCCACCATCATCAACCACGCGCTGGCCGCCGCCGCCGGCGACTGGGTGGCGCAGAACATCAGCGCCGCGATGATGCGCTGGATCCTCGGCCTGGTATTTCTTGCCTTTGCCGCATGGGCCCTGATTCCCGACACGCTGGATGACGATGACGCCAAGCCGCGGAAATACGGCGCGCTGCTGACCACGGTGGTGTTGTTCTTCCTCGCCGAGATGGGCGACAAGACGCAGCTGGCGACGGTGGCGCTAGGCGCGAAATACACCAGTGTGCTCATGGTCGCCATCGGCACCACCTGCGGCATGATGGCAGCCAACCTGCCCGCCGTGCTCATTGGCGAAAAACTGGCCGAACGCTTTCCCTTGTCGAAGATGCGCTTCGTCGCCGCGCTGCTGTTCGCGCTGTTCGGCATCCTCATCCTGCTGCAATTCGACTTCGTCCTCGAGCTTGTGCCCTGAATGAGGCCGGCTGTGCTTGCGGTTGCGGAAGATCCGTTGGCGGATTTTCCGCTGGCGAGAAAAGCGCCCCGCCAGGCGGGACATGCGGGTTGCCGATCAACAGGGCAACGGGCTCATCGGCATCGAAGTCGTTTCAACGGTCACATGCACCAGTTGCCGTTCGCGATTTCGACAGGCGCAGGGCGTTTGCGACTACCGACACCGAACTCAGGCTCATCGCCAGCGCGGCGATCATCGGGCTCAGCAGCAGGCCGAATGCCGGGTACAGCACGCCAGCTGCAATCGGCACGCCGAGTGCGTTGTAGAGAAAGGCAAAACCGAGGTTCTGTTTCATGTTGCTCACCGTCGCCTCGGAGATGTTGCGTGCGCGCAGGATGGCACCGAGGTCGCCCTTGACCAGGGTTACTTGCGCGCTGGACATGGCGACGTCGGTTCCGGTGCCCATGGCAATGCCGATGTTGGCGGCGGCCAGGGCCGGCGCATCGTTGATGCCATCGCCAGCCATGGCCACGCGGTGCCCAGCCTTTTGCAGTGATTGCACCAGATCGGCCTTGTCCTTTGGCCGCACGTCGCCACGGACATCGTCGATGCCAAGGCTGCGCCCAACCGCATCGGCAGTGCGCTGGGCATCGCCCGAGGCCATGATCACGTGCACGCCGGCTTCGCGCAGGGCGTCGAGCGCGGGTCGCGTCGATGGCTTGATCGCGTCGGCGACGGCGATCGCGCCAGCAAGGCGACCGTCCACGGACAGGTACATGACGCCCGCGCCTTCGCTCCTGAGGTTTTCCGCCCTGGCCGCGATGTCGCCCAGCTCGACCTGCGATTCGCTCATCATTTCCCTGTTGCCCAGCGCGAGTTTGCGCGCGCCGACGCGGCCCGTGATGCCCTTGCCGGTATGCGATTGGAAATCGCCTGCGTCGCCCAGGGACAGGTTGCGCTTCTTCGCCTCGCCGATGATGGCTGCGGCCAACGGGTGTTCGCTGCCGCGCTCGAGGCTTGCGGCAAGGCCGATGACTTCGTCTGCGGAGTGATCGTTGGCAAGCAGGACTTCCCTGAAGGTGGGCCGGCCTTCGGTCAGGGTTCCGGTCTTGTCGACAATCAGGGTGTCGATCGTGCGCAGGTGCTCGATGGCTTCGGCATCGCGGAAGAGGACGCCCGCCTGTGCTGCGCGGCCGGTGGCGACCATGATCGACATGGGTGTCGCCAGGCCCAGCGCGCACGGACAGGCGATGATCAGCACCGATACCGAGTTGAGGATGGCATAGGTCCAGGAAGGTTCCGGGCCAGACAGGCCCCAGACGAAGAAGGTCACGATGGCCGTGCCGATGACGCCCAGCACGAACCAGAACGAGACCTTGTCCGCCATCTTCTGCATCGGCGCACGCGAGCGCTGCGCCTGCGCGACGAGTTGCACGATCTGCGCGAGCATCGAATCCGAGCCGACCTTCTCGGCGCGGATGACGAGGCTGCCATTGACGTTCTGGGTGGCGCCGATGACCTTGTCGTCGACACCTTTCTCGACCGGGATCGCTTCGCCGGTGAGCATGGACTCATCGATGCTGCTGCGCCCTTCGAGAACGATTCCATCCACGGGCACCTTCTCGCCCGGGCGCACGCGCAGGCGATCGCCGGCCTTGATCTGGTCAAGGGGGACATCCTCATCGTGGCCGGAATCATCAATGCGCCGCGCGGTCTTTGGCGCCAGGTTGAGCAAGGCCTTGATCGCGGCGGAGGTCTTGCTGCGTGCCTTCAATTCAAGCAACTGGCCAAGCAGGGTCAGCGAGACGATGACGGCGGCGGCCTCGAAATAGACGCCGATGCGGCCATGCTCGGCGAACGAGGCGGGAAACAATCCGGGCGCGAGGGTCGCCACCAGGCTGTAGGAGAATGCCGCGATGACACCGGTTCCTATCAATGTCCACATGTTCGGACTGCGGTTGCGGAAGGATTGCCACCAGCGCTCGAAGAATGGCCAACCCGCCCACAGCACCACCGGCACGCTCAGCACCAGTTCGATCCAGGTGCGCGTGCCGGCCGGCAACCACGGCAGGTAGTGGCCGAACATCGCCAGCAGCAGCACTGCCAGTGACAACGGCAGCGTCCACCAGAAGCGTCGCGAGAAATCGCGAAGCTCCGGGTTTTCCTCATCGTCCAGGCTCGGCGTTTCCGGCTCCAGCGCCATGCCGCAGAGCGGGCAGATGCCGGGGCCGGCCTGGCGGATCTCCGGATGCATCGGGCAGGTGTAGATGGCACCGGCTGGGGCGGCCGGGGAATCACTGCTTTTCTGCGGATGCAGGTACTTGTCCGGGTCGGCGCGGAACTTCTCGAGGCAACGCGCCGAACAGAAGTAATGCATCGTGCCGGCATGCTGCAGATGATGGGCAGCCGTCGCCGGATCCACGCTCATGCCACACACCGGATCGATGTGCGCTGCAGCCGTGCCGGGATTCTTCGTCGCGCAACACGCTGCAGCGGATGCGTTTGCCGCAGGCGAAGGGTGGCCGTGCGTATCGTGGCTCATGGGAACTCCTTGAAGATTGCGCCGGGAAGCGGCGATCCTGACCCGGCCAGTGTGGACCCTGGAGCCGGGTCCAGAGTCAAGCCCCTTCAGGTGGCATCCGGTTTCCTTGCCCGGGATGACCAGTGGATGTGGACGATCCTCCAGATTCCGCCGATTTCCTCGAGGATCATGGTCTCGGTGGACAGCAGGCTGGCGGCACGGTCGTCCTTGCGATAGTGGATCTCGCTCTCGCTGCCGACCCAGACCAGCGCGCCGCTGCGCCTGGTCGTTCGCTGCACGAGCTGGACACGGGCATCCTTGAGGAACTCCATGTCGCTGGCCGCGTGATGCGCCAGGTATTCCTGCCGGCTGCGTTCGGCACCGCCGCTTTCGAGGATCAGGACCCCGGCATCCAGCAACAATTCGACGGTCTTCAGGTCACCCGCTTGCAGCGCCGCGCTGAAACGATCCACCACGGCCACGGCGCCCTGCACGTCCGCCGGCAACATTTGCGATGCCTCGGCGGCATGGGCGTCGTGCTCGTGTGCGTGCGCTGCCCGTGCTGTGCAGGCGCAGGCCGCTGCGACAAGCAAGGCGGCAAGTACGGGCGCGGCAATCGGTGTTCTCTCGTGCATGTCCGGCATTCCTGATTCGTGCGGGCCAAGGCAACACCGGCGGCGAGCCGGGTGTCTCCAGCGTGGTCAAAATCAACGTGCGCGTAATCGGCGGCCTTGCCAGGCGCGCGTGAGCAGACTACGCCAATGCGGCGCGAACTTGCGCCCCTTCATGATGCCGGTGCAAGCCCGCATCATGGCCGGGCGCGATGCTGCCGATGCTGCAAGCGGAATCGTCCTGGTCATGCGCGTTCATCTCGATATCAGGCAGCGCGGTCAACGGCCGCATCAGCAAGGCCGCGTAGCGGGTTTCAACGCACGACGCGTTTCGACGCGAGCCGGCCAGCCGGCATCGCGCAAGGGCATCCCGAATACCCGGCCATTCGCGCGGCCGTGCTGCACTGCATGATTGAACTCCTTGCCGCTGCAACATATGCTGGCCTGTCAGGGGATGTACTTGTATCAAAGGGGAATGAAATCATGATGGGAAACAACAATCGGCGATTGGCCGCTGCATTGCTGTGCGCTGGTTTTCTGGGGGTGCTGGCGGCGGGGGAGACGCAAGCCACGGATGTGCGGGGGTCCTCGCCGGCATTGGTCCCGGGTGCGGGCAACGGTGCCCTGCAAGCCGCACTGAACGAAGAGGAAGTTCGCATGCGTGCGGAACGCGCGAATTTCGGCCGCTTTTTCGCCAACGCGTATGCGCACTATCCGCGCATCCCGCGTGGCACCCTGGAAGCGATCGCCTATACGCAAAGCCGCTGGGACAATCTGAATCCGGATGCGCGGGGCGCGAATACGGGACACCAGGACATGCCTCGCGCATGGGGCCTGATGGGTCTCTACCACGGCGAGGGCTTTGCCGATCAGGTTGCCCTGGCAGCCGACTTGCTGCAGCGTCCCGCAGGCGAGGTGATGACGGATCCCGCCGTCAACGTGCTCGCCGCAGCGGCCTTGCTGGATCGCGAACTGCCGGCTTCGCCCGTGGATGAAATCGCGACGATCGCGGACGCCCTCGAGCGCTATGCGGGCTTTCCCGCCGAGCAGGGATCGGTGCTGTCCTACGCGCGCGCCAGCTTCGCGTTCGATGTCCTGCTGGCCCTTGATCGCGGCGTCAATGACCGCGGCATCGTGGTGCCCGAACGCGCGGTGAAGTGGGAGTTGGCGTTCGAGCCGGACATGCTGGTCAAACTGGATGCGCCCTTCCTGCGCCTCGATGTGCAAGGCGACACCATTGAGACTGCTGGATACCGCGTCGATCCAATCACCGAGCAACTGGAGCGGAATTCCGCACCGGCCGAGAACACGTCGTCAAACAACAGCGACGGCGGAATCGGCGTGTTGAGCACCGACTACGCACCGGCCATCTGGCTGGCTTCGCCCAACTATTCATCACGCGGCGGCAGCGCAGTGCGCGAGGCGGTCATCCACACGACCGAAGGCACCTATGCCGGCGCCATCTCGTGGTTGCGCAATCCTGCCAGCCAGGCCAGCGCCCACTACGTGGTGCGCAGTTCCGATGGCCAGATCACCCAGCTCGTCCGCGAAAGCGACAAGGCCTGGCATGCGCGCTCGCACAATCCCTATTCGCTGGGCATCGAGCACGAGGCGTTTGTGGGCAACAGCAGCTGGTACACGGCGGCGATGTACAACGCCTCCTCGGGCATCGTGCGCATGTTCTGCGCACGCTATGCGGGCATCACCTGTTCGAGTGCCTACAAGGGAGCGTCCAGCAGTGGCCACATGGTCCTGGACGACAGCGTCGACATCAAGGGACATCAGCACCTCAGCGACAACGACCACAATGATCCGGGCATCTACTGGAACTGGGCGCGCTACTACGACCTGATCAATCCGGGCAGCGCTGGCGGCACGGGAACAAAGATCCTCGATACCTTCGAATCAACGGTGGGTCACTTCGTCACCAGTCCCACGTATTCGGGCAGCACGGTCGGCGTGGCAACGACTTCCAGCGCGGTACGTGATTGCAGCATCCGCAAGCTTGGCAGCTGCTCGCTGCGCGTGGAGTTGATCGACAACACCGCCAGCAGCGCAGATTGGGCGGTGCGTCTGCTTTCGGGCAGCGGCACGCCCGGCAGCAACGTGCAGTTGGCGCGCAATGGCCGGGTCGGCTTCTGGGTCTTTGCCGCCGGCACCGGCATGCAGGTCGGCGTCGGCATCGATGACAGCGACGGCACCGAGCGCTCGGTTTCGCGTTCGCTGCCGGCCAACACATGGACCTACGTCGAATGGAGCCTGTCCGATGCCGCGCAATGGAGTGCATGGGCCGGCAGCAGCAACGGTGCCATCACTGCCGGCAACGTGACCCTGGATGCAATCTGGCTCTACCACGCGAATACCGCATACACCGTCAACACCTACATCGACGACGTGCAGATCCGCTACTGATGACGCCTCCATGCGACGCATCGCTGACGGTGCGTCGCATGGATTCTTCCCGGGAAGGGAATCCCGGGGCAGGAACCGACCGACAGGCTTTCGCGTGGCGGTCGTCATGGCATATCGTCCATGCAGGGGAGTCCCGATCGACCGTGTGCTTTGTTTGTGGCGAAACCCATGTCGAATCGGCATCCGCTGCGAAGCGTTCGTCGGCGATGGCATTTGCGTCGGCGGCAGTCCAGCCCTAGGCTGAGCAGGCATCGATTCACGTGCGCGAGAAAGTCAGGAAATCCATCGCCCTGCATCGGGCTGCCGGGTGTTCCAGCGATGCCCCGGAAACCTTCCAAGCAATGGCTGCGCGCGCCAGGAAAAGTTGAAATGTCGGGCTGCAAACAAGGCAATCGTCACAGGTGGAGAAACCCATGAAGCGCGTGACCGGAATTGGTGGCATCTTCTTCAAGGCGAAAGACCCGAAGGCGCTGAATGCCTGGTATCGCGATCACCTGGGCCTGGACGTCTCAGAGTGGGGCGGCACCGTTTTCGAGTGGGGCGGTGCGGACAGCGCCCCGGGCATGACCCTGTGGACTCCCTTTGCCGAGGACACCAGCAAGATGGAGCCTGGCACGGCATCGTTCATGGTCAATTTCCGCGTGCACGACCTGCAAGCCCTGCTTGCGGCGCTGCGCAGCGAAGGCTGCAACATCGTCGGTGAACCGGAATTCTCGGAGTACGGGAAATTCGCCTGGGTCATCGATCCCGAGGGCAACAAGATCGAGCTCTGGGAGCCGCCCGCCGGCCAGTGAGCGCGCCGGGCAATTGCCGCAACCGGGCGACTGCCGGCACTGCCGAAGTTGCCGCGACACGCCGACGCATCCTTGCCGTTGTGCCGCAGCGAGACGATACCGCGATTGAGCACAGCCGCATCGCCATCGGCCGGGTCGAAGCCATGTCGCGCCGCGTCGATGCACAGGGTGCCAAGACGCGCTATCTTTCCCCACGCGTCCACGGTCCAGGGGAATCAATACATGATCATTTCAACGGTTTTCTATGCCGCGGTGACACTCTCGGCATCGCGTTTCGGCCCGAACAACATGGTTCTGGTCGAAGCCGCCGGCGATGGCGCGCGGATCACCGCGTATGGCGACACCCAGGTGGTCAAGATTCTCGCCCAGGATTTCGAGGTCGAGGATTGCCTGGAAGTCATGCGCGATGGCATGCGTCCGGGCCGATGCCTGTTTTCCGAAGGCGAGGTGATCACGCTGAGCCAGGATCCCAATGGCATCCGCATGAGGTTCCAGGGCGTCGGCAAGGACAATTTTGTCGAGTTCGTCGCCCATCCCCGCGAGCGTGAACGCGGGGCCAAGGCGCTGGAAACACGCTGATGCGGCGTGCGTCGGCGGATTGATTCCGCTGGCAACACTGCCGCAACAGCCTGCCAAGGGCCCGCCAGCAGCCCCGGCCCGAGTGCCGGGGCGCGTTCCTGTCCGCGGCAGATGCGCCTTCTCAATCAAAGCCGTCGGCGAAGATCACGTCGCTGCATTCGAATATCTGCTGGGCATCCAGCACGACATGGAACTCGGTGCCAACCGGAATGGTGGCCAGATCCTGGTTGTAGATGTACCAATTGCCACCGGTATAGTAGACGCCGGTTTGATGCGCATTGAACGTGCTGCCGCCAATTCCCGTGGTTGTCTGGAAGCGTGCGCAGCGACGGCCATTCAACAAGGGGTGATCGAGCCTGGTGACGTTGCCGATGCTGTTGCCGGCGGTTGCCGTGTGCACGAATGCATTCGCGCTCGGCTCCTGCCAGTAGATGTGGAAGCCGCCACCCGCAGCCATCGCGGTGGCATCCAGGTGCGATACAAACCAGCTTCCCGGGCCGCCCAATGCGAAGTAGAAGACGCCGAACGGATGCAGGTCATCGTAGATGGTGCCGCCAGGATCGCGCGAGTCTCTGGTCGCCAGGACAATCCGGTTCGATTGGCCATCCAGACCAGCCGCGCTGAGCGAGGTCGCATCACCTGAAATGTTGGCGGCGGTGACCGCGTGCAGGTATTGTCCGTTTCCCGCTGCCGGCACGAACACATTGAAGCGGGCATCGTCCGGGAAAACAGCAAGATCCTCGTGGCGCAACATCCAGCGACTGGTCGCGGTTGAATAGATGGCACCGACGGGATGATTGTCGTAAAGGCCAGTGGCACCGTCCGGGTTCCAGTTCGAGGTCACCTGCAGGTAGCGCGAGCCGAGGCCGTTGCTTGCCGGATTGTCGATCACGCTGGAAGGATTTGGCGAAGCGTTGGCGACGCGATGCAGGAAGGTCGTATCGCCGAATTCGAGCGCGCCGATGTCCACGGCGTTGCTGCCGCCCTTGAAGCGACGCAGACCGGCCGCATCCACGCGCGCAATGGCGGCAGTGCTGAGCAGGTTGCCGAGTGCCACACTGTCGCCCGCATCGATTGCCGGCGAACCCGCATTGAGCCAGGGATTGCCCGGGCTGCCGCGCAGGCGGGGATCGCTGCTGATCGTGCCGCTGCCAGCCGTGGTGCCGCTGATGCTGCCGCCAAACAGCAGATTGTGGTCGTTGCTGATGCTGCCAGTGCCGCCTTCGATCAAGGCAATGCTGAGGATGTTTCCGGCCAGCAGGTTGTTGGCAATCCGCCCGTTGCCGCTGGCTGCCGCAGCGATGTACACATTGATGCCCGAATAGGCACCCGTGACGGTATTGTTGAAGGCCTGCAGGTTGAGCGCGCCAAAATAGGCATCGGCGGCAATGCCATAGGCGTCACCGCTCCGTGCAAACGGGGTGACGATGTTGTTCAGCACGTATCCGGTCAGGCTGCCGCCACCACTGCCTGTCAGGCTGCCCTGGCGCATGTAGATGCTGCCGTAGCGGTTGCCGCCACGGATCCAGTTGCCGAACACCCGCGTGACATGGGCGTGATCCCGGGTATTGACGAGGATGCCGTTCGACTCGCTGCCGCTCGCATTCACGCGGTTGTCGTGGATGCTTCCGTTCGCATTGCCGGTTCCATTGTCGAGTACCTGGATGGCTGCGCGGATGCTGCCGTCGAAGGTATTCCAGTAGAAGCCAAGGTCGTTCTCGGCAATCTCGTAGCTGAGGCTGGCATTGGACGGACTGTAGAGGCTGATTTCGGCAGCTCCGTCAATGGCTTCGAGTATGCGGATCCGGCGCAGGCGAACCGTGGCATTGCCGCTGTTGTGGGTGACGCTGACGAATCCGCGCTGCACGAGAATGCCTTCCACCGCGTAGGTTCCGGCACTGTTGATGCTGACCGTGATGACGCGGCCGGCAAGCAGTTGCGGCGCAAATCCGGAAGCCGCCCGCAAGGTCAGCGGGATGGCGAAGTTCGGCGACTCGTCGATGGGCGCATTGCTGGCAAGTTCCACCGTAGCGCCGGCGCTGGCACTGTTGATGCAGGCTTGCAGGGTCGTGTTGCACGGCGCGGCGCCTGGCCAGAGCAGGGCCTGAGCCAGCGCCGGAAGCATGAGCAAGGCACTTGCCAGGATCCACCGATGGAATGTCATGACTGCGCTCCCGATTCTGCAGAAGTACGCATGCTAGACCGGTCCGGGGATCACATGGTGAACCCGATCACGGCCGCCATGACAACCTCGTCACATTGCCGGTCTGCGCCGCTGGTCGCGACTGCCAGCCTGGCATCCCGACACGTTCATTCACTGGATTCGCGCTACAGTGCCGCTTCGTTCCGCCGCGGGGAATCCGCTTGAGCAACGACCCGATCCATCCTGCGCTGGCCAGGCTGCTGCTGGTGCTCGGCCTGCTGCTTGGCGCCGCCAGTGCCACCGCCGCTGCCGCCGATGCATCGATGCCGGCGCATCTGACCCTGCGCATCCCTTCAAAAGTGCTGGCCGAGACGCGGGTGGTCAATGTCTATGTTCCACCCGGCTACGACGGCAAGGCGCAGACGCGCTATCCGGTGCTGTACATGCTGGATGGCGGCGAGAATGAGGATTTCCCGCATCTCGTCGACACGCTCGATGGCCTGATCCGGGCCGGCGGCATTCCGCCCATGCTGCTGGTCGGCATCGAGAACACCGAGCGACGTCGTGACATGACCGGCCCGACCACGGTTGAAAGCGATCGCCAGATTGCCCCGCTGGTTGGTGGCTCGGCGACCTTCCGCCAATTCCTTGCCGAGGAACTGCTGCCGCAAATCCGCGCCATCTACAACGTCAATGACGAGGCGGCGATCATTGGCGAATCGCTGGCTGGCTTGTTTGTCATTGAAACCTTGTTCGTGCAAAACGATCTCTTTGACACCTATATCGCGATCGATCCAAGCCTGTGGTGGAACGCCGAGCAATGGTGGCGTGAAGCCGGCACCCGCCTGGGTGGTGCGGTCGCCATCCACGCGCGCCTGTTCCTGGCCTCGGCCGGCGACAGCGGCGGCGCAAGCGCCCATTTCGCCGATGCCCTGTGCCGCAGTCCGTTGGCCGACCTGCGCTGGACCTACACCCATCACGCGAAACTTCGCCACGCCAGCATCTATCGCAAGCTGGAGAAGGGCCTGCTGACCGAGGCATTTTCCGGGCAGGCGATGTCGGCGACGGCTTGCGACTAGCGGAGGCTCAGAAGGACGAGCCGGGCTGCTGCAGGAACGCCAGTTCTTCCGCAGTCGACTGCCGGCCAAGGATTGCGTTTCGATGCGGATAACGACCGAAACGGTCGATGATGGCCTTGTGGCGCACTTCGAAACCATGGCTGTCTGCCGATGCCCTGGACTTGAACAAGGGCTCGCCGATTTCGTGGATGCGCCTTGACTCGCTGTGCATCCACGGCATGTAGAGGAAATTCCGCTGCACCTGCGGCAAGGCCATGTCGGCACCGAGTGCCACGGCTTGCTGGGCCAGGGCGAGGGCCAGCGAATCGCTGGCGAACGCGGCCGGCGTGCCGCGATGGATGTTCCGCGGGAACTGGTCAAGGACGATGATCTCGGCCAGGCGTCCCGCCGGGTCGTCGCGCCAGGCAAACAACTCGCAGCAGGAGGCTTGCGCAAGGACATCGGCGAAGCGCTCGGCGATCTGTCGATCAAGCGCATCATCGGCTTGCCACCATTGCGCCGGAGTGAGCTTGTCGAACCAGAACTCCAGGATGGCGTTTTTCATCGTCTGTATTGGTGCGTCGAGTGCGTCGACTGGGCGTGACGGGAATGCCATTGTCGCCGACGCAAAGCGCCTGATCCATCGAGCACGATCGTTGCCCCGCACGTCGGCGATTTCGTCGACAATGCGCCCATGCTCGATATCGTCCTGCATCGCCCCGAGATCCCGCCGAACACCGGCAACGTGATTCGCCTGTGCGCGAACACCGGTGCGCGGCTGCACCTGATCGCTCCTCTGGGTTTTGCCCTCGATGATGCACGCCTGAAGCGGGCAGGCCTCGATTATCACGAGTACGCACGCCTCAGCGTGCACGAGGATCTGGCGGCGTTCATTGCCGCGGTCAATCCCGTGCGCCTCTTCGCCGTGTCCACGCGCGGCACCGTGCGTTACGACACGATCCGCTATGGCAGCGGCGACGCGGTGATGTTCGGTTCGGAGACGTGTGGCTTGCCGGGCGAGGTGCTTGATTCCATCCCGGCCACGCAGCGTATTCGCCTGCCGATGCGGCCTGACAATCGCAGCCTCAATCTCTCGAACGCCGTCGCCGTCATCGCCTACGAGGCGTGGCGGCAAAACGGATTCGAAGGCGCGGCATGAAACTTCCGTACGCCGTTTCATCCCCTGACCGCTCGCACTGAGCGCAGCGGTCGCAGACCGCGACGTCGAAGCGTACGCGCAACGGAACTCCGACAGAGGCCCGGGCGATGCCGGGCCCGCGCGGCTCAAGCCGTTTCGAGATCGACCTTGAAGTCGCAGCCGGTTTTTGCCTTCACCTCTTCGAGGCTGACGCCCGGATGCAGTTCGGTGAGGGTGAGGCCGCCGCCCTCGGCGACTTCGAACACGCACAGGTTGGTGATGATCTTGTCGACGCAACCCTTGCCGGTGAGCGGCAATTCGCATTGCTTGAGGATCTTCGGCGAACCGTCCTTGGCCGTGTGTTCCATCAGCACGACCACGCGCTTGACGCCGGCGACCAGATCCATCGCCCCGCCGGGGCCCTTGACCATCTTGCCGGGCACCATCCAGTTGGCCAGGTCGCCCTTTTCCGAGACCTCGAGCCCGCCAAGGATCGACAGGTCGATATGGCCGCCGCGGATCATGGCGAAGGAATCGGCGCTGGAGAAGAAACTGCTGCCCGGGATCGTGGTGATGGTCTGCTTGCCGGCATTGATGAGGTCGGCGTCGACCGTGGCTTCGGTCGGGAACGGGCCGATGCCGAGCAGGCCGTTTTCCGATTGCAGGGTGACGTTGACGCCTTGCGGAATGTAATTGGCAACCAGGGTCGGAATGCCGATGCCGAGGTTCACGCAAAAGCCATCGCGCAGTTCGCGGGCGGCGAGTTGCGCCATCAGCTCGCGCACGGGACTGGACTTGGCCGCCGGCGCGCCATCGGACAAGGTGCGGAATTCAATGCGCTTCTCGTATTTGCGGCCCTGGATGATGCGATCGATGTAGATGCCGGGGAGGTGGATCTGGTCAGGCTCCAGGGTGCCGGTCTCAACCAGCTCCTCGACCTCGGCAACCGTGACCTTGCCGCAGGTGGCAATCATCGGATTGAAGTTTCGCGCGGTCTTGCGAAAGACCAGGTTGCCGAACTTGTCGCCCTTCCACGCCTTGACGATGGCGACATCCGCCTTGATCGCCGCCTCGAGCACGTATTCGACACCGTCGAACACCTTGGTTTCCTTGCCGTCCGCCAACAGGGTGCCAAAGGCGGTACGCGTATAGAAACCCGGGATGCCGGCACCACCGGCGCGCAGGCGCTCGGCGAGGGTGCCCTGTGGCACCAGTTCCAGTTCCAGTTCGCCGGCCAGCACCTGGCGTTCAAATTCCTTGTTCTCGCCGACATACGAGGCGATCACCTTCTTCACCTGGTGCGTCTTCAGCAACGGGCCCATGCCGAAATCATCGACGCCGGCATTGTTGCCGACGATGGTCAGGCCCTTGGTGCCGGCATCGAGCAATCCCTGGATCAGGTTTTCCGGAATGCCGCACAATCCGAAACCTCCGGCAGCGATGGTCATGTTGTCAAACAGCAAACCTTCGAGCGCGGCAGCAGCAGATGCATGGACTTTCTTCATTGCGGATCCTTGAGGCAGAGGGTCGGCGACGGCGCAGCGAGGTGCGAACCGGTGCCGACATCAGAGGAGGACAGCCAGACTAGTACGAGGCCACGCGCGGTTCAATCCGGCCTTTAGGACAATGGCGCGGAACGCTACTCTGCGTTCAGCCTGCCGGGATGTCGATTCCTTCGCGGCGATGGCCGTATTCAGCGCCGCTGTCCCGGCGCGGGCAATCGATCCAGCTTCGGCAGTTCCAGCGGCACCTGGCGGCTGTCGCAAGCGCTCATGGAACAAAGCATGTCGCGCATCGGCGGATTGGCCTGCACCAGCACATGGAACAGCACATTCTGTTCGATGGAGCCATGCACGGCTTGCGCACCTGGCCCACGCGCATAGGCGGCGACATCCTCGCCGGCGTGCGTTTCGCTGCGCAGGGGAATGCCGGCTTCCTGCAGGTAATCGGGATGCTCGGTGTCGACCTCTTCCAGTTGCGGACGCGGCACGGCACCATCGACGTACTGCGCAGGCGCGTGCGGAAAGTGTTTCGGCCCCTCGGCTTGCGCATCCGTGGCGCCGTTGTTGCCGGGACCATTGGCGTAGCCGAGCGTCGTGTAACTGCGCCCGAGTGCATCCTTGCTCAACTCGGCCGCCGGAGAGCCATCGCGATTGCGACTGCGCACCTTGCCGAGTATGGGATTGCCGCGCACCGGACTGCCGGCCATGGTCAGGGTATGGCTGTGGTCGGCGGTGACCAGGATCAGGGTGTCTTCGGCACGCGTCGCGTTGACTGCACTGCGCACCGCGTCAGACAGGACGATGGTTTCATCGAGCGCACGGAATGCATTGCCGGCATGACTGGCGTGGTCGATACGACCGCTCTCGACGACGAGGAAGAACCCGCGCGGATTGTGGCTGAGCAGGGCAATCGCCTTGCTGGTCATTTCAGCCAGGGTCGGCTCGCCGGCGCCATCGCTGGCCCGGTCATGGTGATACTGCATGTGGCTGGGTTCGAACAAGCCGAGCACGCGGCCCGGCTTTTGCGCATCCAGTGCCTGGAATTGCGCGGCATTCCAGACAAAGCGCGAATCCGCGGCGCGCTGCCATTCGGCAATCAGGTTGCGTCCATCGAGGCGCGTGCCATGCAAGGCGGGATATTCGGGATCGGCCACGTCCTTCGGCAGGAAGCGGTTGCGGCCGCCGCCAAGGACGAAATCAATGGCGGAGGCAGATGGGGATTCCAGCAGTTGTCGCGCCGTGTCCACGCAGCCTTGCTGGCGCGCCGCGGCCGTCATGTCGGCATCGCTTTCCCAATAGCGTTCGACCGTATGCGCATAACTTGTCGCCGGCGTCGCATCGGTGATGCGCGTCGTCGTCACCACGCCGGTGGCAAGTCCGGCCGCGCTGGCCAGCTCGAGTGCGCTCATCGCCGCGTTGCCGGTCGCCGACGGGCAATCACCGCGATGCACGCGCTGGGTCATGTTGACCACGCCATAACGGGTCTTGATGCCGCTCATGATTGCGCTCATCGTGCCGGCGGAATCCGGCGTCTGCGCATCGACCTCGTAGGTGCGCACGAGTGCCGTGTACGGAAATTCCTCGAAGGCCAGGCGCTGCTCCTCGCCGCTTGCGCCCTGGCGCTGGCCTTCAAGGATGCGCGCCGCCGCGATCGTGCTCAGGCCCATGCCGTCACCGAGAAACAGGATCACGTTCTTCGCCGTACCGGCACGCTCGCCGCGCAGCGCTGCCGCCGTTTCGGCACCGGCACGGAACCACCATTCCGGCGTTTCCCCGCCAGGCCGCTGGATAGCCGCGAGCGGCACGACCTGGGCAGGGCTCGGTTCGGCGCGCGGCACCGGCGTGCTGCTGCAGCCAGCGAGGACTAGCGCAATCAGCGCAACGAGGCATCGACGATGGGACATGCGACACGGATCCTTCAGGCGTGGACTGCCGATTATCGCCAAAGCCGATGACTTTGCCATGACCATGTCGCCATGCGCCCGGCACACGCCCAGTGCCGCTCGCTGGCTCGCCTGCCCGGCACACCGCGGCAAGACAATGCTATTTGATTCAATAGTGGAGTTATAGCAACTTGCTCCAACGCAGTTCGGCGACGCCCTTTGGCGGCATGAAACTGTCGGCGCGGGCGTCTGCCCAGAACTGCTGGAACACAGCATGCTGCGGCAGGCCGCCAAGCAGTTCGCCGGGTTTGACGAAGGCATGCAGCGAGCCGAGCGAACGGATCTCCGAGCCCGAAACACGGCACAGGATGTGCTCGGGGCCAAGCTGGCCCGGATGATCGAGACCGGCCGCGGCAATCATCTCGCGCAGCGCGCGCAAGGTGTTGTCATGGAAGTTCTTCACGCGCTCGGCCTTGTCCGGCACATCCAGCGCACGCCAGCGACTCGGATCCTGGGTGGTGACGCCGGTCGGGCAACGATCGGTATGGCAGGTCTGCGACTGGATGCAGCCGAGCGCAAACATGAAACCGCGCGCGGCATTGCACCAGTCGGCACCCAGAGCCATGGTGCGCGCGATGTCGAATGCGGTGATGATCTTGCCGGCCGCGCCGATGCGGATGTCCTGGCGCAGGTTGAGGCCGACCAGGGTGTTGTGCACGAGCATCAGGCCTTCGCGCATCGGCACGCCAACGTGATCGATGAACTCCATGGGTGCCGCGCCAGTGCCGCCCTCGCCACCATCGACAACGATGAAGTCGGGGCGGATGCCGGTGGTCAGCATGGCTTTGGCGATGCCAAACCATTCCCACGGATGGCCGATCGCCAGCTTGAAACCGGTCGGCTTGCCCGCGGAGAGCTTGCGCAGTCGATCGACGAAATGCAGCAGGCCTTCCGGTGTCTCGAACTCGGCATGGCGTGACGGCGAGATGCAATCCTCGCCCTGCGCAACACCGCGTGTCTCGGCTATTTCGGCGGAAACCTTGGCCCCCGGCAGGATGCCGCCGTGCCCGGGCTTGGCACCCTGCGAAAGCTTGATCTCGATCATCTTCACCTGATCGAGCTGGGCACGCTCGGTGAATTTCGCCTCGCTGAAGACGCCGGCGCGCTCGCAGGCACCGAAATATCCGGTGCCGAGTTCCCAGACTATGTCGCCGCCATGCTCGCGGTGGTATTTCGACAGCGAGCCCTCGCCGGTGTCGTGATAGAAGTTGCCGAGCCGCGCACCCTTGTTGAGCGCAAGGATCGCGTTTGGCGACAGCGAGCCAAAGCTCATCGCCGAAATGTTGAAGACACTGGCCGAATACGGCTTCGTGCATTGCGCGCCACCGATCGGCACGCGGAAATCATGGTCGGCGATCACGCTTGGCAGGATCGAGTGGTTGATCCACTCGTAGTTGTCACCATAGAACGCGAGTTCGCTGCCGAATGGCCGCGTTTCCTGCTGCTGCTTGGCGCGCTGATAGACGATCGCGCGCTGGTCGCGCGAGAACGGTACCTCGTCGGTGTCCCCCTCGACGACATACTGGCGCAACATCGGACGGATCGCTTCCATCAGGTAGCGGCTGTGGCCGGAGACCGGGAAGTTGCGCCGCAAGGCATGCCTGGTCTGGATGAGATCCCGGATGCCAACCGCGCTCAGCAGGCCGGTCGCCAGGAAAATCCACGGCCATATTCCACCCGTTTTCAATAAAACCGCACTGAGCACAAAAAGCACAATGCATGCGGAGAACATCCAGTAGCGGCTGGGCAGCAGCGATTTCAAATCGGTTCTCCCGGTGCGGTGTCCAGGGCAAGGATAGCCGAAGGGCCGGCGACCGGGTGCCTGGCGATCAGCGCTGGCGTACGCTGAAGATCACCCGCCCTTCGAACGGCTGGCCATGGATGATGACCTGGCGGTCGCGCGCCTCCAGCGCCGCGCGCAGCCGCGGCCAGAGTGATTCCTTGCAGATGTAGACACTGTGCTCGCCATCGGCGCGGGCCAGCTCGGTGTCGAGGTCGGTGTCGTACTCGGGACCGAAGGCGTCGGCGGACAGCGGATCAATCGAGACCTTGTGCACCTGTGCGCCAAGATGCAGGTGGATGCCGTAGCGAGCCATGTCCTCGACGAAGACCACCTGCTTGACCGGCTGCTGCACGCGCGTGCGCAAGGCGTCGGCCCAGGCTCCGGCATCCTTGTGCGTTGGCCAGTGCGCTGCAATCGGGCGCAGGCCGAGGAGGATGACCAGCCAGGCACCGAGAAACAGCGGGCGCGGAAACAGGCGACCCTCCATGCGCATCTGCCGGGCAGCAATCAGGGCCAGTGGCGTGAACAGGGGCAACACGTACAGCGGCAGGCGTGATTGCGACACGCAGAACACCAGCAGCGGCAACAGCACCCAGAGGGCGAGCAGCAATCCATCTGCATCCTGCTGGCGGCTGTCGCGCTGTCGCCAGCCACGCATCGCCGCTGGCAATCCGCGCAGCCAGCGCCACAGCATCCAGGTCCACGGCAGGCTGCCGATGATCAAGGTCGGCGCATACACCTGCAACCAGCCGTACCATTCGCCGTGGCGGCCGAATTCATTGGAGGCAACGCGTTCGACGACTTCGCGATGGAGGAAGTATTCGAGCAAGCCCGGCGTATCGCGGATGACGACGAGATACCAGGGCAAGGCGGCTGCGACGAAGACCAGCAGGCCGCTCCAGTGGAACGGCGAATTCGCACGTCGCGACGGTGCCAGGATCGAGCCGGCCACGACCGCCAGCAGCGGCAGCAAGGCCGGCGGACCCTTGGTCAGGAAACCAAGGCCGAAGCCCAGCCACATCAGCATCACCCAGTAACGCGAGCGCGGCGCTTGGACATGACGCGATTCCAGCCACGCCGCCATCGCGCCGCTCAGGCAAGCCGCCAGCAGGAAGTCCGTCGTCAGCATTTGCGCGGCGCCAAACGGCAGGAACATCGTCGCGTAGATGATTGCCGCCTTGTTTTCGTCGCCCGGGGTCATGCGCCGCGCGATGAACCAGACCATCCAGGCACAGAAGAGGTACGCCAGTGCATTCGGAATCCGCGCCGCCCAGGGGTTGTAGCCGAATGTCGCCACGCTGGCGGCAACGGCCCAATAGGTCAGCGGCGGCTTGGTCCAATGACCGACATATTCGTTGCGCATAGGGTGCAGCCAATCACCGCTTTCCAGCATGTTCAGGGCGACATTCGTGTAGCGGCCCTCGTCCGGATCCCAGATTGCCCGCGTGCCGAGAAAGGCAAAGGCAAGCAGGACGATGATGATCGCGGTCTGCAGCAGGGAGGGCTTGAAACTGGAACGCATGAACGAGATCCGGGATGTGGACGAGGCCATGTGCAGGAAGGAACCAAAGCGTGACGCGGCAAGTTCAGCGGGGCGTCAAAGGCAGGCAGATGCGAACCGCAGCCGCCTGGCATTCCTCGACCACCCACGCCATGCACGACGCCAGCCTCCCGCCCAGTGTCGCACTTGCGCCGCAATCTGCGGAAGCAGTGCCGGGCCGCAACGCGGCGTTTTCCCGGCAAGTCGGCAGGATCGCCAAGACGGCCGTCTGCGCAATCGGGGGCAGCTTCATCTGCCGACTGCAGATCATTCACGCAGCAGCGGCCGCGCTCGCTGCCCCGGACCATTCCCCGGCCGAGCCGCGATTGGCGGGCAGCAAGCGCGACTGGGTTATAATCCACCGCGGCCTTGGTGCATCCTGTCCACACGGATCCGCTGGCCGTCACCCGTCTTGCCACACATGCGCCCGTAGCTCAGCTGGATAGAGTACTGCCCTCCGAAGGCAGTGGTCGGGGGTTCGAATCCCTCCGGGCGCGCCAGATCCCCTCGTAACCATTTCGTGACCACGCTCGTGAGCGTCGGTCAGGCAGGCATTGAGATGCGGATTCCCGATACAGGCAGAGGCGGGTGCACCCTCCCGGTGCGGGCGTCGGCTTCTGGCTGATCCGAGTCACCCAACCGGTCGCCGAGACTGGTCAACTGCGGTGGCTGTCGATTGGAAATCACACCCCGCGCCAGGAAGCATGTTTCCATTGTGGGCGACAGACTTCCACCCGGAGTGCTCCGCTCGAAGCGCCGGAAGGAGGCATCGCTACGGGCTCCAAATCAGCTGCAATCGGGCCTCGTCATCGAGTAGAGTGATCCGGCACAAGGAGTCGCTGAAATGCAGACATCCGAAGCGGGAGAATCCACGGGCGGGGCAAACCTGCCGTTCGAGCTGGTCTACGAAAGACTCCGCTCGATCGCGCGACGGGAGCGCCGACGCTTTTCGGCCGGACACACGCTCAATACGACGGCCCTGGTCCACGAGGTATATCTGGATGTGTGCGCCGATCGCGAGAACGAACTCGCGCCACGCGATTTTTTCGCCTACGCCGCACGCTCGATGCGGAACCTGCTGATCGACAATGCGCGACGCTGTCTGCGGGTCAAGCATGGTGGCGGGCAGCATCACACCGGCCTTGATTCGCCCGCGGTCGATGCCGTCAATCTGGATGCCTCCCAGGCACTCGAGCTGGATGCTGCCCTGGTCAAGTTCTCGAACGTCGATGCCCGCGCTGCCGAAGTGGTCGAGTTGCATTATTTTGCCGGCCTGGAGCTGTCGAAGATCGCCGAATTGCTTGGCGTTTCGGAACGCACCGTCAATCGTGACTGGCGCGTTGCGCGCGCCTGGTTGCAGCATGAGCTGCAGGACTGAAGGTTCTTCCGCCTGCCTGCCGCCCGCTCCGGCGTGCCCCGGGCGATCGGGCCAGGGTCCAACCGTGGAGGTGCCATGTTCCGCGAATCGGGACTCCCGCGACGACTGCGTGCAACACGAGCCGGACGCCGGGATTCAGTCGCTCGTGTCCGCATTGCACACCTCCTTGCCGTCATCGATGCCTGCGCGATATCCCGCCCGGTTTCGATTGTCGGGGTGAATGCGGAATGTCGCTCAGGACCGTTGTTTCACGTCTGGAATGGACATGGAAAATACCTATGACCGCTTGCGCGCCCTGTTCGAGGAATGCGCCGATTTGCCCGAGGCGGAGCGCGAGCAGTGGATGGAACAGAATGTCACCGATGCGGATCTGCGCCTCGAACTGGAGCTGATGCTCGCGGCGGATCGCAACGAGGCCGGTTTCTTCAGGCAGGACGTGGCCGGTCATATCGATCAGTTCGATGAGACCGCAGCGCTCGGCTTTTCGCCGGATGTGCTGATCGGCCGACGTTTTGGCGCGTTCCGCCTGCAGCGTCTGCTTGGCCAGGGCGGCCAGGGCACGGTCTTCCTGGCCGAGCGGGTCGAGGGAGATTTCACCCAGGTTGCCGCCGTCAAGCTGTTGCGTCGAGGCATCCATGATTCTGGCGAGCACCGCCGTTTCCGCCGCGAGCGCGAAATCCTTGCGCGATTCGAGGATGCCGGCGTGGCGCGGTTGATAGACGGCGGCGTCAGTGGGGACGGTGTGCCGTTCCTGGTCATGGAATACGTCGAAGGAATGACGATCGATCGCTGGTGCGAGTCGAGGGCTCTTGATCAGCGCGGCTGTGTCGCAATGATTGCGCGCTTGTGCGAAATCGTGTCGGCCGCTCATCGCGCGTTGATCGTCCATCGTGACCTGAAGCCCTCGAACGTCATGGTTACCTCCGCAGGAGCGATCAAGGTGCTGGACTTCGGCATCGCCCGCCTGCTCGATGAGGACGAGTCGCCATCGCAGACGGCCGGGCCGCTGATGACTCCGGGCTATGGCGCACCCGAGCAGGCGACCGGAGGGGTGATCACGCTGGCCACCGACGTGCATGCGCTTGGCATGTTGCTGCGTGTCCTGATTACTCGCCGGCCACCGCCTGCATCGGCCGAGGATGATTCGAGATGGTCGTTGGATCTGCCGGCGGAGTTGCGCTGGATCATCGCCAAGGCCTGCGCCGCGGAATCGGAGCGTCGCTATCGCGATGCTGCAGAGATGGCGGATGACCTCCATCGCTTTCTCGGCGCACGACCGGTGCTCGCCCACCCACCTTCACGCTGGTATTCGACCCGCAAGTTCATGCGCCGCCGCCGAGGTGGCGTCCTGACCACCTTTGTCGTGGTTCTCGGCATCCTCGCCAGCGCCAGCCTTGCGCTATGGCAGGCCAAGGTCGCGCGCGAGCAGGCCCAGCGGGCCGAGGCAGCACGCGACTTCCTGCTCGGTCTGTTCGAGGCGGCCAAGGAGGATTTGCCGCGCGACGAGCGGCCCACGCCGGACGTGCTTGTGCGTGTCGCGGCGGCAAAGCTCGATGACGATGCTCGTCTGGGTCCTTCGTTGCGCGCGGAGCTTCTCGGCACCTTGAGCGCAATCAGCTACAGCAGCAGCGATTATGCCCAGGCGGTCGATCTCGCCGAGAAAGGCTCGGCGGTTCTCTCGGCTTCCGGAGACGGGGAGTCGCGGGAAGCACTCGCGCTTGACACGAAACGTGCGAGCGCCCTGATCAGCCTCGGCAGGGCCAAGGAAGGCGACCGACTTCTCGGGGAGCGAATTGCCGCGATGCGAAGTGTTGCCGACGAGGTTGCCGTCGACGGTCTCGATACGTATGCCGAGGCGCGTCTGCAAATGGGCCACTCCGACGAGGCACGTGAACTGGCCAAGGCGTCAGCGGAAACGGCAGAAATCGCATATGGCAGAGGATCGGAGAAGAGTCTGATCGCCAGGGCCAGCTATGGGGATTTTCTCGCCACTGCCGGTTACAACCAGGAAGCCGCTGAAGTTCTCGAACCGATACTGGCCCAATGGCGGGCCAGCACCAGCCCTCCGGGGCACCCATTCGCCAATTCGACCCAGAACCTAGCCGCTGCGAAATATCAGCTCGGTGACATCAGCGGTGCCGAGCGCCTGGTGCGCGAGGCGCTCGCGCTATGGCGGCGTATCCACGATGCGCCGCATGAGCGAATTGCCGACGCGTTGTACAGCCTGGGCACCACTTTGGCCGTGGCGGAAAAATATGACGAGGCTGAGCAGGTCCTGCAGGAAGCAGCCTCGATGTACGTGCTCCTGTTTGGCCCCATGCACCCGCAAATCGCGGGGATGGCAGACGGCCTCGGTTCGCTGGAACTGGACCGTCAGCAACCCGCCAAGGCGGTGGAATACTATCTGCAAGCCACCTCGATCTGCACCGAAGCCAGGCTCGAGTCGAACGCGGACTGTGCCCGCTACTGGCAGAACCTGAGTGCCGCGTATTTGCGCATGGACAAACTCGGGGAGGCGGAGGCTGCGAACATGCACGGCCTGGAGCTTCGGCGCAAATTGCTCGGGGAGAAACATCCTGCCTATGCCGGCAGTCTTGCCGGTCGCGCTTCGGTGCTCATCGAGCTGGGCAAGTTCGGGGCGGCCCTGGAGAGCATCGATCAGGCGCTGGCGATTTCTTCCGCCTCCGGCCAAAGCGAGAGCCGGTCCGGAGCGGTCATGCGCAGGACTCGCGCCGCGGTCCTGGGACGTCTCCATCGCAGTGAGGAGGCGCTCGCCGTGCTCGACGAAGCCGATGCGCTGATCTCTCGCATTCAACCCGACAATACCGAGCTGCCGTTTTCGTTCCAGGTGGTGCGCGCCGAAGTGCTCAGCGATGCCGGGCGGGACACCGATGCCCGCAACGCTGCCCGCCTCGCGCTCAGGATGGCACCGAAGCACAACGATATCAGCGCGCAACGCTGGCAACGAATCCAGGCACTTTCACGCTAGGTCACATCCCCTGTTCTGCCTTGGTCCCGGGGCAACACAGTACGGCGCTGCCCGGGGGCCTGCTTCATCGATTCTGGCGTTCTGAGCGGCGACAAGGATTCTGGATGAACCAATTCAAGGGCGCCGCTGGCTTCGCCGTGCAAACCGGTCTTCGAGAGACTGCGGATGCCGGCCTGGATTGCGCGGCCGGAGCGTCCCGGAACTCGCCGATCCCGCTCAGGCAGGAATGAACCCCGGGACCCGCCCTGGAAGGGGCGGGCCGTCTTGCTCGGAGCCCAGGTGAGGGCAGCCAGCCGCAATGGAGCTCACGATTTCGAAGGTGCCTGGCAACCGCGGGAACGGCATTTCCGCCCGGCTGCCAGTCGACCCGGGGAGTGCGGCTCAATCGGGATCGAATCCACTGCTGAAGATCAGATCGGATGCGGAGGGCATTTCGTAGGCGCCTGCGTCCTGCGCCCCGAAAGTGTTGGCGGACTCCGGCACGTCCGCAACGCGCGCGGCGCCATCCCGGGTCACGGCACTGACCAGTGCCGGTGCGAAGTCGATTGCCGGGGATGTCGGCAGGAGCCTGAGGTTCCCGTTGGCCACGTCGGCGAACTGCGGATCGGCAGCCAGAGAAAGGAACTGATCGGCTGGAGCGAGGCCTGCGAGGCTATTGGCGACATTGAAGCGACCACAACCTGCGATACCCGCAATCGTCGTCGAAACCATCGTCTTGCCTGGTTGCAGGAAGGCATTGCCTTCCATGAATGAAACGGTGGAGGCCGCTGGTCCGCAGGACATTGACTCGTTTGTGAAGGAGGGCGCACCAAACGTGTTCCCGGCAATCGAGGAGTTGGTGACTTCGGTGCGCCCGCTGCTTGAATTGACGAAGAACCCTTGCGCCTGGTTGTTGTCGATCACGGCACCGTTGAAGGTGACCTTTGATCGGCTGAAGAAAAGCGATGTATTTGCCATTTTCAGTCGGACTACGCTGTCGCCGTAGTTCTGGGTCAGGCGCGTCCCGATGAGAACGGCATCCGAAAAGCCGTCATCGTCAGTTGACACGCGCAACGCACCTCCCTCCCGTGCGTTGCCACCCACCGACTCCGCCCGATTGCTCTCGATCCGGTTGCAGGCTTCAGGCTGCGTGCAATTGAAAGCCTTGCTGAAGGTGGCCGTATCACCGTTCGGCGTTGCCGCAGTGAAGTAGCGGCTGGCCACGAAAGTACTATGGTCTTCCACTCCATCGTCGTAGAGCGCGACGCCACCACCGCCCTCCCGTGCAATGTTGTTTCGAATGATCATGTCCCAGGCATGGACTCGGGCACCCTGCTCGATATCGATGCCGCCGCCAAAGGTGTTTGCCGTATTGTTGCTGAGGATCTGGGGACTATCGGGATTGACGTTGTAGAGATGCATCACGGTCTGGCTGCCGTTGGCAAAGATTCCACCGCCCGCACCGTTCGCATTGTTGCCATCGAAAACGACGCCCTGCCCTCCGACATTCACGAGGCAATCGTCGGCGATCAGGCCGCCGCCGTAGCCAATATAGTTGGGCATTGCGACGGCTTCGCCCGCGGTGTTCTGGAAGATGAAGTTGTTGACTCCCTTGATGTCGAGGGTGGCGCCGCGACAGAAGATGCCGCCGGCACCATGAATGCCGGTGTTCTGCAGGACGACATTCCTCGAAGCCATGCGCACGTACACGCCACTCTGTGAAGCCGTGCCATTGCGGATGCTGATCGCACCTCCGATGCCGGCCCGGTTGTTGAAGAAGCGATTCTCTTCAAGATAGACGAGGGCGTGCGGTCCCTGGGTGATGTCGATGGCGCCGCCATAGCTGGAGGAGTCCGTGAGCTCGTCGCCATTCTGGAAATCGAGCAGGTAGATGCCGATGACGGCAGTTGCGCCCCGGATGTTGAGGATGCTGCGGGCGGACCCGCCCGCACCGTTGAGCACGGTCTTCGTGGGGTCACGCGTGGTCTGCTGGCAATTTGCATAGCCGCCAATGAGGCGCACGTTCTTGCCGTCAATATCGAGTTGCTGCGCGTTGTACGCTTGATTTCGCGCAATCAGGATGTTGGTGATGCCATTGGCAGGCAGCGCGCCGTTGATCGCGGCCTGGATCGAGTTGTAGTTGCAACCTGCGCCACCTCCGACGCGAACGTCGATATCGGCGCGCGCCGCGCCTGGGAAAAGCAATGCCGCCAACAGAAAAACAAGACATGTAACCCGCATGATCGCCTCCGAAAGTGTCCGTGCAATCCCAAGGACGCCTTTGGGCGCGATGGACCGACATGGAAAGTCGTTTCAGGAGGTGTTTCGCAGCGACCAGACCGTCGCCATGACACCAGCGCAACAGCTATCAGCACCATCGCCGGTGCCTGTGCGCCTGCGGTTCAGTCTTCAGGCATGGGCGCGGAAGTGTCGAAGCCATCTGCAAACAGCCGGTCGCCAACCTGGGTCTCGAACGCACCCGCATCGTAGGGGCCGCCGATGTCGGGAATTTCCGGGAGATCCACGCCACGCGGGTTGTCGCGGACATCGACATTGAACGATGTCGAATTGCTGCATGCGTCCAAGGCTTGGCTATCCGGGCGCAATCGATAGGCGCCGTGGGCAGCATCGATGAATCCGGGGTCGAACACGCGAACGTCCCCACCTGGATGGAAGTTCTCGTGCGAGACGACACAATCCGTGGATATCGTGCTGGCTCCGGCTATCGCTGCGGCAACCCGTGCCGGTTGGTGGATGATTGAATCGAGGACGTTCAGCGTTGCATCCGCAATGCCGAGCAGCGGGCCACTGCCAGGTTCGCCGGTCAGGGTAATTCCCTGCAGATCCAGGGTCGCTGCGCTGCTTGCCAGCAATGTGCCTCCATCGCCAATGTTGCCACTCACCAGCACGGAATCCAGCGTGAGCGTGGCGTTGTTGCCTGCGGCCATTCCCGCACTTCCCTGCTCAGATCCATTGCCGCGAAGCTCGCCAACAAGAAAGGTGACGTGTCCTCCGAGGCCCGCGAACAGACCGCCGCCTTGGCCGGAGTGGCCATTCAGGCCCGCACGATTCCCGCTGACTGACGCACAGGGTGCATCTGGCAGGCAATAGTTGACCGGATCTCCACCGCTGTCCCCTCGAATCAGGATGGTGCCGCCGTCGCCGGCATAGCCGCCGCCGCCACGACCTGATTCCAGTGTGCCAGCCCGGTTGCCGTCGAGTTGCAGACCGTAGGCGAACAGGTAGCTGCCCGGACCGCTCACAAATATCCCGCCGCCATCGCGGCCGGCTTCATTGCTGGAGATCCGGTAGCTGCCTACCGCGCTATACCGGAATACGTAGTGCATCAGCCCACTGCCAATGTAGATGCCACCGCCATCCTTTTCAGCCGTATTGGAGTGGATTCCATACGTCCCGGGTGGCGCTACGCCTGGGTCAAATGCGAAGTAGCCCTCACCATCTGGCCCGAAATAGATGCCGCCACCTGAAATCGCGTGGTTCCCCGCAATGCGCGCACTACCGGCATTGAGTCTCGCGTATGCGCCGATGTACACGGCTCCACCAAGACTCGCAGTGTTGCCCTCCGCGCGGAACGGTTCGCCAGTGGCCGCGTCGCGGCCGAGACTCAGATCGAGTATTCCGGTCAAGCTGTTGCCTCGAGCGTGGATTGCGCCACCGGAGATCGCGCTGTTGTCGTGCAGGTAGACGCCGAGCAGGTCAAGCTGTGCGTTGCCGACGATGCGAAGGGCACCGCCATCACCGGTCGTTGCGTGGCCACCTCGCAACTCGAGACCCATGATCTGAACAAGTTGACGGGTGTTGCCAGGACTGCGGATCTCAAGAACTGGATTGTTGCCATTGCCGGCACCATCGAGAACAGTCATTGGAAGGTCTCGGGTGGTGGAACTGCAGTCAGCGTAACCACCGCGAAGCAAAAGCCTCTGACTGTCGATGACCAGCGCCTGGGCAACATAGCTGAGGTTGCGCGCGATCACTATGCTATCCAGCGTTTCGCCACCATTGGCAGCAGCGGCGTCGATTGCCGACTGGATATCTGTATGCGTACAGGCTGGGTCGCCGCCCACGCGGAATACGGCAGCCTCGGCGCTGGGAGCGAGCAAGCCGAAAAGCCACAGCGTCATCGCAAGGCCGGGACGAGTAACGATAGTCTTCAGCATCTCCATCTCCATCTCAAGTCGATCGTCGAAGCAGCCGCTGCGGCCGGCGCAATACGTTGCGGCAAGCTCACGTGCTACTCGAATCCATTGGCAAAGATGCTGTCGCTCAATTGCCTCTCGAAAGCACCGAGATCTGCGACACCGAGCCCGTTCGGACGATCCGGCAGATCGACCTGTCGTGGATAGCCATCTGCGTCCCATTGCATTCCGGAATGTGCAGTAGCGGCATCCACAGCCGGTGAGCTCGCAGCCAGATGGAAGTCACCGCCACCGGCCGCCAGGAAGACAGGGTCGCCAACGAGAATGTGCGCCTGAAGCGCGAGATCACCGGCATCCGCGACCAGGACTTCATCGGCAATCACGCTGGTCGGGACAAGCCCACCGATCAGATCGCGGCCCGGCTCCCAGAAAATGCTGCGCCGTATTGCAATGCTTCCATTTGTCTGCAGGACCGAACGAGCATCCGGACTTGTGCCGGTACCGGTTATCGTCGAGGACAGGACCTCCAACGCAGAGCCATAGATCAGCTGAACCAGTACCGGCGTTTCAGGATGGTAGGCGACCAGGCTGTTGCGAACGATCAACAGGCTGGAGGCGTTGCACTCGATACTGAGGCAGGTATCCGAAAAGACGCTCGATCCACGGTTGTCGAGCAGGCGTGCGCCAGCGAGGACAACGCGCGTGGGTGTGACAACTGCTGCCGAGTGCGAAAGCATGACCGCAGCACCCGGTACGTCATTTCCGGAAGCGCTGCGCGCGATATTGTTGGCAATCACGCAGAAGTAGTCGAGGTAGCCGTCTCCCGAACACTGCAATGCGTCTGCAGGACGGTCCGGATCGTTGCGATCCAGCACCTCGAACTGCCCGCCATCAATGGCCAGAATTGCGCCGCCGCCTGCATTGGCGTGGTTGCCCCGAATCACCGGGTTCCACAGGCGAACGCGCGCGGTCTCGCCGAGTACAGCGATACCGCCGCCTTGCGAGGCCGAATTGAGACTGATCCAGATCGGAAAATACTCGTCGACGGAATAGCCCTGGACATCGCTCCAGGCCGCTGCCGCGACACCGCCGCCATCGCCCAGTTCCGCGATGTTGGATTCCACGACTTCGTGGATGGATCCGACTGATGCGTCGAGCATGCGGCCGCGCCGAAGGACAAGGTGGGCCACGTTGGCGGAGCCTTCTCCAGCCAGGAAGATGCCACCACCATCGTGCACCGACGTATTGCCGTGAATCGATGTCTGCATGCCATCGACGAACACGCTTCCACCAAAGATCGCCAATCCACCACCACTCCCTGTGGCAAGGTTGTTCGAGATCTCGACTCGGTCACCGAGTCGCATGCTGGCCTCGGCAGCCCCGTAGAACGCGATGCCGGCGCCATAGGAGGCCTCGCTCTGCGAGATCTTCAGGTGACTGAGGGCAAGATCGACGTGACCATCGACACGCAGACCGCCTCCCGCTCCAAAGATGGCATCGCCGCCGACGATGTCGAATCCGGAGATCTCCACATGCATCAACTGGGAACTGGCCGTGTTTCGCACGATGAGCGCGGAGGTCATCGAGCCGCCACCGGCGTTGAGGACAGTTGGCTCGAACAACGGCTCGTCCGGATTGCAGTTGACGTGGGCACCCGAGAGGATCACATCCTGATTCTCGATGACGATGCCCTGGGCCTGAATCCCATCCCGACGGATCACGAATATCGTATCGGTTCCGGGATTGGTTTCCGCCGCATTCAATGCAGCCTGGATGCTGGTGTGCGTGGTGCCGCCGCCGGGTGCGCCAACACAGTAGGTCGCGGCATTGGCCGTGTTGGCGAAAAGGAGACAGAGCCCGATCAGGGTGACAGGACGATTCACGATGGATGCCATGGGAGTGGGGTTATTCACATGGACGCCCAAAGGTGGCTCCGAGCGACACGATGTCTGTCACAGGGCAAACAGGACAGGATTGGGGATAGCTGCCATA
This sequence comes from Lysobacterales bacterium 63-13, assembly GCA_001899855.1. Lineage (GTDB taxonomy): Bacteria > Pseudomonadota > Gammaproteobacteria > Xanthomonadales > Rhodanobacteraceae > Dokdonella. Next base: position 19,926 of record MKWR01000011.1, on the reverse strand, counting down.
TGGGCGGGTCGGCATGAAACAGCCTTGCTTTCGTGACTGGAGCGGGGAGCGTCGAGGCGGCCTGCGCGACTCGCATCCGCAACCGCCATGAGGCGAGGGTGATCTGGCGCGGCGCGTACTCTTGGGCGATATTGCTGCATGCTGGACCGTGCAGGCACCCGGGATTCCGCGTTTTCCACTTGATTCACGACTACTGCAACGAAATCGACACGAGTGTCGGCTTGTGCGAGAACATCACTATCCTGATGGGAACTTTGCAGAACGAAGAGATTGCCGAGGGCGACCCACCATCCACCGCTCGCCGAAATCCAGCACGACGCAGCTTCTCCGGCGCGTGCTGCGGAGGCGAGCGGGGGATTCCTGTTTGGCCAAAGCGTCGCAAGCGAACAAGCAACCGCGTTGAATCTACCGCACCCAAGAAGCCGCAGAGAATGCACAGATGTTGACCCAATTGCACATCAGGAATTTCAAGGCCTGGAAAGACACCGGACCCATCCGGTTGGCGCCGCTGACGGTGATCTTCGGTGCCAACAGTGCCGGCAAGAGCAGCCTCGGTCACCTGCTGCTGGGCCTCAAGCAGACTTCGTTGCTGACGGATCGCCATCGCGCCCTGCACCTTGGCGATTCCAACTCGCTGATCGACCTCGGCACCTTTGCCGATTGCCTGCATGGCCACGACCTCAAGGCCAAGCTTGAGTTCACGCTGGCCTGGCGATTGCCGCAAACAGTTGAGTTTCGCGACCCTTTGCAGTCCGGCCATCGCTTTACGGGAAATAGGATGCAGCTGGCTTCGGTGTTGCGTGCCGATGCGCGCGGACTGCCGGAACTGCAACGCTTCGATTACCAATTGATGGACGAAGGCGGCACTCGGCAACTCTATGTAGAACACGGCCTGCGTGACAGCGGCAAGGCCTATCTGGACGTCGATCCCATGAAGCTGGTGACGAAGCAAGGTCGCAAGTGGCCGATCGAACCGCCGGAAAAGTTCTACCGCTTCTCCGATGTCACCCTGGCCCGTTACCAGAACGCCGACTCGTTGAGCCAGTTTCCGCTTGCGACCGAGCGCCTGCTCGCCGGCTTGACATACCTGGGGCCTTTGCGCGAACCGCCACGGCGGACGTATTCATGGGCGGGCGACATCGTTCCCGATGTCGGCGCACGTGGCGAGTTCGCCATATCGGCACTGCTGGCGGCGACGCAACAAGGGCGCGAACTGAATCGCGGATATCGCAAGAAGAAGGATCGCTTTGATCGCTTCATCGCCACATGGCTTCGCGATCTGGGTGTGATCGAGAGCTTTTCTGTGCAGGCGGTTGGCAAGGGCCGCAAGGAATACGAAGTGCTGGTGCGGGCGCGCAAGGGTGCTCCCGAGGTGAAACTGACGGATGTCGGCTTTGGCGTTTCGCAGATGCTGCCGGCGCTGGTACAGGCATTCTATGCACCAGCGGATTCCATCGTCTGGATGGAGCAGCCCGAGATCCACCTCCACCCCCTGGTGCAGGCCGAACTCGCGGACGCTTTCATCAGTGCGGTGCAGGCACATGAAGATGGCAGGCCGCGCAATGTCCAGTTGATCGTGGAAAGCCATTCCGAGCACTTCCTGATGCGCCTGCAGCGGCGCATTGCCGAGGAACTCATTTCGCCTAACGACGTCGCGGTGTACTTCGCCCGGCAGGCGGGAAGTTCGCTCGACCTCGAAGCGCTGCGCATGGACAGGTATGGCGAAATCGAGAACTGGCCGGACAATTTCTTCGGCGACGAGATGACCGAAATCGCCGGGCGCACGCAGGCCGCGATGAAGCGCCGCATCAGGGATCGAGGCACGACGAATGGCTGACGTGGTCGTGGATACCAATGTGCTGCTGGTCGCCGAAGGCAGGCATGAGGCCGCGTCGGAGGAATGTGTCCTGTCGTGCGTGGATCGGCTGCAGACGATCATGGCGTCGGCCACGGTCGTCGTTGACGACGGCTACCGGGTATTGGGCGAGTACCAGCACAAGCTCGACCCGAAGCGAGGCAAAGGGGTTGGTACCGCGTTCCTGAAATGGCTGCAGCAGAATAAGGCAAATCCAAGCCGGGTGGCTCATGTCACATTGACGGAAGTGGCAGTGAATCAATTCGCGGAGTTCCCGGTTGCGGCGCTGGAGGCGGACTTCGATCCGTCCGATCGCAAGTTCCCGGCGATATCGAATGCGCACGCGCACAAGCCGCCGATCCTGCAAGCCGTGGATTGCAAGTGGCTGCGTTGGTGGCCTGACCTGGCTGCAGCGGGTATCCGGGTCGAATTCCTTTGCCCGGACGATGCCCGCCGATTCTTTGCCGGCAAGTTCCCGGACGAAGCGCTTCCCGAACTGCCATGAACGAAGATTTCTTCCGCTTCCCGCATACCCCCCACATCATCTGGCTTGGCGCAGGCACACCCCGCGACGACAAGGTGCTTTCACCTGAGGAGGCGAGCGCCCTGCTGGAGGGTCAGGTGGTCGTCGAGGAAAAACTCGATGGCGCCAATCTCGGTTTCTCGGTGGGGCCGAACGGCCTGTTGCGTGCACAGAACCGCGGACAGTATCTGCTCACACCGCATGAGGGGCAGTTCCAGCGCCTGCCCGACTGGATGTCGGTGCACGGGGTCGCCCTGGCCGAGGCGCTGGGCGAACACCTGATCGCCTTTGGCGAATGGTGTGCCGCGCGCCATTCGCTCGATTACCCCGCGCTGCCGGACTGGTGGCTGCTTTTTGACGTCTACGACCGGCGCAAGCAAAAGTTCTGGAGCACGCCACGGCGCAACGCACTGGCGCAGCAGCTGCGCCTGGCCGCGGTGCCACGCCTGGCCGAGGGCCGCCATACCCTGGCCATGCTGAAGGAGGGCGTGGAACTCTGGAACAGCCGTTATCGCGACGGCATGCTGGAGGGCGTCATCGTGCGCCGCGAGGATGAGAATTGGCTGCTTGCGCGGGGCAAGCTGGTTCGAGCCAACTTCACGCAAGCCATCGACAGCCACTGGCGCAGCCGCAGGCTGGAATGGAACCGCGTGCATTGGGCGGGAAACCAGGCGCCTGATTGATTGGCCTGTGCAGGGCAACGCTGCCCTGGCCGCAATGACCGATCCAGCCTTCCTTGAAGGCAATCCGCACACTGGATTGCGCCGACCTGCACGTGCATGCGTGCATTGCAGCGATGTGGCCGCCGCCTGGCGTGGTGATGCGTGATTCGATCGAGGAATGGCTGTGACGAAAAAGGCCGGCGATTGCCGGCCTTTCCCTTGCTGCAAGGATGCGGCGACGATGTCGCCGGCCTTGCCTACTTCAAGCCGCGGAACTCGAGCAGCGGTTCCACGCTGGGATCCTTGCCGCGGAACTCCCGGTACATTTTTGCCAGTTCTTCCGAATTGCCGCGCGAGAGCACCTGGTCGCGGAAGGTCTGGCCGTTTTCGCGGCTCATGCCGCCGTGTTCCTTGAACCACTGGAAGGCGTCGTGATCGAGCACTTCGGCCCACAGGTAGGCGTAGTAGCCGGCTGAATAACCGCCACCCCAGATGTGCGCGAAGTACGGGGTCTTGTAGCGCGGCGGCACTTCGGCGACGTTGATCTTGTAGCGATTGAGCGCATCCAGCTCGAACTTGTCGACATCCTGCAAGGGCGCGTCTGCCGGCAACTGGTGCCAGGCCTGGTCGAGCAGTGCCGCGGCGAGGTATTCGACGGTGGCGTAACCCTGGTTGAAGGCGCGTGCCTTGACGATCTTGTCGACCAGCGCCTGCGGCATCGGCTCGCCGGTTTCGTGGTGCTTGGCGTAGTGCGCGAACACGCTCGGCTCAAGCGCCCAGTTCTCGTTGAACTGCGAGGGGAATTCGACGAAATCGCGCGAAGTGTTGGTGCCGGCGATGCTCGGGTACTTCACGTTGGAGAACATGCCGTGCAGGGCGTGACCGAACTCGTGGAACATCGTGGTCACGTCATCGAAGCTGAGCAGGGCGGGCTGGCCTTCGGCCGGCTTGGTGAAGTTGCAGACATTGAAGACAACCGGCTTGGTGCCGGTGAGGCCGTTCTGTTCGACGAACACATCCATCCAGGCACCGCCGCTCTTGCTCGGGCGCTTGTAGAAATCGGCGTAGAACAGGGCGAGCTGCTGGCCGTCGGCATCGAACACGTCGAACACGCGCACGTCGGGCTGGTAGACCGGCAGGTCATGGCGCTCCTTGAAGGTCAGGCCGTAGAGCTGGTTGGCGGCGAAAAACACGCCGTCGTTGAGCACGCGGTCGAGTTCGAAGTAGGGCTTGATTGCGGCTTCGTCGAGATCGAACTCGGCCTTGCGCACCTGGTCGGCATAGAGATCCCAGTCGGCCGCAGTGAGCTTGAAGCCGCCCTTCTGCGCATCGATCACCTTCTGGATCTTGCCGGCTTCGCTGCGCGCGCGTGCGGTGGCGGCCGGAACCATGTCGGTCATCAGCTTGACCGCATTCTCCGGCTTCTCGGCCATCTGGTCGGCCAGGCTGTAGGCGGAAAAGTTGGCGTAGCCGAGCAGCTTGGCGCGCTCGGCGCGCAACTGCGCAAGACGCGAGATGAGCGTGCGCGTGTCGTTGGCGTCGCCATGGCTGGCACGGGTTTCCGAAGCGGCAAGCACCTTCAGGCGCAGGTCACGGTTGGTCAATGATCCAAGCACCGGCTGCTGCGTGGTGTTCTGCAGGGTCAGCAGATACTTGCCATCGGCGAGCTTGGCGTCCTTCGCCGCATCTGCCGCCGCGGCAATGCCACCTTCGCCAAGGCCATCGAGCAGGGCCTTGTCATCGACCTCGACGGCACCGGCATTGGTGGCGGCAAGCAGCTTGTTCTGGAACTCGGTGGAGAGCGTCGACTCCTCCTTGTTGAGTGCGCGCAGCTTGGCTTGATCCTCGTCGCCCAGCTGGGCACCGGCACGCACGAAATCGGTGTAGGTCTTCTCCACCACGCGCATCTGCAAGGCATCGAAGCCGCTGCTTTCGCGGGCGTCGTAGATCGCCTTGACGCGCTTGAACAGGTTGGCGTTGAGGTGGATGGCATCGCTGTGTTCGGCCATCTTCGGGGCCAGCGCGACCTGGGCCGCCTGCAGGGTGTCATTGGTGTTGGCCTGGGCCAGGCTGAAGAAGATGCGTGCCGAGCGGGTGAGCAGCTCGCCGCTGCGCTCCATGGCTTCGAAGGTGTTGGCGAAGTCCGGTGCCTGCGGGTTGTTGGCGATCTTCTCGATCTCGGCCAACTGTTGGCGCATGCCTTCCTCGATTGCCGGCTGGAAGTCGGCATCCTTGATCTTGTCGAAGGGCGGTGCCTGCATCGGCAGGGTGCTGGCAGTCAGCAGGGCATTCACGGGGGCAGCAACCTCGGCAGTGGCGGCGGGTGCGCTGGCGGGCGTCGAGGTGCTGTCCGTCGATGGAGACGAACAGGCAGCCAGCGCGACGACCATGGCGGCGGCAAGTGCGGATCGGATCATGGGGGATTCCCGGGGACAGTGGATTCGCACAATAGTCCTGAACGGCCGATTCCGCCAAGTGCGGGAGGTCATGTGCAGGTGCTGGCAACGAAACCGCCGGGTGCCGGCGGCAATCCAGGCGCCGATGAAGCCATAATGCCCCGGTTGAAACCCTGGGGAATTGCAATGAAGACAATGTCCGTGATCCTCTTCGCCGTGCTCGTCGCGGCGACGTCGGTGCATGCCGCCGAGCGCGTTGAGCGCAGCACCTTGCTGGTGGCCGGTGCCAAGGCCGGATTCCAGGAGGCGCGCTACGGCGACGATGGCAAGCTCGCCGTGCATTTCGAGTTCAACGATCGCGGGCGCGGGCCGAACCTCGATGCCATCTACGTGCTCGATGCCCACGGCATGCCGACGTCGATCGAGCTGAAAGGCGTCGATTACCTGAAGGCGCCGGTCGCGGAAACCTATACGCGCAATGGCGATGCGTTGAGCTGGAAGAATGCCTCCGAGGACGACAAGCGCACGCTTGCCGGATCGAGCTTCTTCCTCGGCCTCAACCAGGTACCCGAGGATTCGATCCTGCTGGCCCGCGCTGCACTCGCCGCGCCCGAACACAAGCTGGCGCTGGTGCCCGCCGGCGTGGCCAGCATCCACAAGCTCGCCACCGTGCAGGTGCAAGGCAAGGACGCATCGCGCAGCGTCGACCTGTATGCGTTGAATGGGCTCAACCTGTTGCCGGATTTCGTCTGGCTCGACCAGGACCAGCGCTTCTTTGCCAGCTATTCGGGCTGGAGCACCCTGATCCGCGAAGGCTTCGAGGATGCGATCAAGACCATCGGCGATCGCCAGGAGCAGGAGGAAAAACGCCTCGCCGAAGCCCGCGCCAGCGAATTGACGCGGCAGCTGACCTCGCCGCTGCTGATCCGCAACGTGCGCGTGTTCGATCCACCGAGCGGTGAAGTGGTCAATGGTCGCGCCGTGCTGATCGATGCCGGCAGGATCGTCTCCATTGGCGAGGCCGATGTCTCGCTGCTGGATGGTGTCGAGGAGCTCGATGGCGGCAATCACTTCCTCATGCCGGGCCTGTGGGACATGCACGTGCATTTCACTGGCGGGGCCGACGGCCTGCTCGACCTCGCCTCGGGCGTGACCACGGTGCGCGACATGGCCAACCAGGTGGAAACGCTGAAGGCCCTGATCGATGGCATCGAGGCCGGCAAGGACATCGGCCCGCGCATCATCCGCGCCGGCATCATCGATGGCAAAGGCCCGTTCGCCGGACCGACCAAGGTCCTCGTCGACAACGAGAAGGAAGCGCTCGATGCGGTGAAGATGTACAAGGAAACCGGCCACGAGCAGATCAAGATCTACAGCTCGGTGAAACCCGAACTGATGCCGATCATCGCCAAGGCCGCGCACGAGCAAGGCTTGCGCGTCAGCGGCCACGTGCCGGCGTTCATGACCGCGCGCCAGTTCGTCGAGAACGGTGCCGACGAGATCCAGCACGTCAACATGCTGTTCCTCAATTTCATGTTCGACAAGGTGCAGGACACGCGCACGCCGGCGCGTTTCACCGCAGTCGCCGAGCACGGCGCGGCACTCGACCTGAGCTCGCCGCCGGTGCGCGATTTCATCCAGTTGCTGAAGGATCGCGACATCGTCGTCGATCCGACCGTCGGCACATTCGAGGACATGTTCCTCGGCCGCCCCGGTGTGCCCGGTCCGGGCTTTGCGGCGATCGTCGATCGCTTCCCGACCACCTGGCAGCGGCAGATCCGCTCCGGCGCGGGCGGCCTGGAAATGAAACCCGGCCAGCAGGCACTGTTCCGCGACTCCTACCAGGCCATGGTCAACATGGTCGGCGTGCTCCATCGCAGCGGCGTGCACATTGTTGCCGGAACGGACAACCTGGCCGGCATGACCCTGCCACGCGAACTGGAACTCTATGTCGAGGCCGGCATTCCGCCAAAAGACGTGTTGCGCATCGCCACCAGCGGCAGCGCCGAAGTGATGAAGCGCGACGGCGACTATGGCCGCGTTGCGCCCGGGTATGTCTCGGACCTGATCCTCGTCGACGGCGATCCGACCATCAACATGGCCGACATCCGCAAGGTGCGCACGACGATTCGCGGCGATCGCCTGTACGACGCCGACGCCTTGTTCCGCGCCGTCAGCATCCGGCCAACCCCGAAGCAGTAACGCCGGAAAATCATCGAAGCGAAAATGGCCCGGCCGGCTTCTGTCGGTGGCGATCAAGCAGACCGACCGGCATCACCAACACCCCGAGGACCCAACATGCTCACCCTCTACTATTCACCCGGTTCGGCCAGCATGGTGGTCCACCTGGCCATGCTCGAACTCGGCCTGGCGCACGAACTGCGCTTGGTCGATTTCGGCAGCCTGGCGCAGAAGGATCCGGAATACCTGCGCCTGAATCCCAACGGCGTCGTGCCGACCCTGATCATCGATGGCGCGCCGGTCTATGAGTGTGCGGCCCTGCTCCTGCTGCTTGGCGAGCGCCACGCCGAAAAGGGCCTTGCGCCGGTTGTCGGCGCCGCCGATCGCGGCCTCTACCTGCAATGGGTGCTGCACCTGGCGAACACCGTGCAACCGGCCTTCCGCCAATGGTTCTATCCCACCGACTTCGGTCCGGACGACCAGGCCGATGCCATGCGCGAGTACGCACGCCGTCGCATCGAGGCAGCCTGGGATCGCCTCGATGCGCATCTCGCGGCGCACGGGCCGTTCATGCTCGGCGCAAGGTTCAGCCTGCTCGATCTGTATGCGACGATGCTGATGCGCTGGTCGCGCAACATGCCGAAACCGGCCGATCGCTGGCCGGCGATCAGTGTCCTTGCCCAGCGCATCAAGGCACGGCCATCGTGGCAGCGCGTCTACGAGGTCGAAGGGTTGACCGAGTGGGCGTGAGCGGACTGCAAGCCTTTCCCCGACAACACGGAGGATGCCATGAAGTTCCTGCACAGCATGGTGCGAGTGAGGGATCTCGAAGCCTCACTCGAGTTCTATTGCACCCAGCTTGGCCTTGTCGAGATTTCGCGCCGCGACAATGAGCAGGGTCGCTACACCCTGGTCTTCCTCGCCGCCCCGGGTGATGCCGCGCGCGGGCAGATCGAACTGACCTGGAACTGGGACAGCGAGGACTACGGCAGCGCGCGCAATTTCGGGCACCTCGCCTTCGCCGTCGCCGACATCTACGCCACCTGCCAGCGCCTGATGGATGCCGGGGTGACCATCAACCGGCCGCCACGCGATGGGCGCATGGCCTTCGTGCGCTCGCCCGACCTGATCTCGATCGAGCTGTTGCAGGAGGGCGATGCCCAGGCCCCCCGCGATCCCTGGGCATCGATGCCGAATACCGGGGTGTGGTGATGGCCCCGGCAATTGGCAAGCAAAGCGGTGGCTCGTCGATGCTGATGCCGAGGCCCTCGAAATCCCCTGTCGACGGTCGAGCCGGCATCGACTGTTCGCGACCAGCCAGGTAGGACGCCATGAATCCCGAGCAGGATCCTTCGCCTACCGCGGCCACCGAACTCGACGGCATGCCAGCGCGGGTGAGCGGTGCCGACACGCTGGCAGCAGGGACGCGAATTGGTGCCTACCGGATCCGCCGCGCGCTCGGCGAAGGCGGCATGGGCCAGGTCTTCCTCGCCGAGCAGACCGCGCCGGTGCATCGCGATGTCGCGCTCAAGCTGATTCGCGAACAAATCGCCAGCCCGCTGGCGCTGGCCTGGTTCGAAGTTGAGCGGCAGGCGCTGGCGCAGATGCAGCACCCGGCCATCGCGCAGATATTCGATGCCGGCACGACCGCCGAGGGTCATGCGTACATCGCCATGGAATATGTCGAAGGCGAATCGGTCACCGATTATTGCCGGAGCCATGCGCTGTCCCGCGAGGCGCGCATCGCCTTGTTCATCCGCATTTGCCAGGGCGTGCAGCATGCCCATCAAAAGGGCGTCATTCACCGCGACCTGAAACCGGCCAACGTGCTGGTACGCGACATCGATGGCACGCCGATGCCGAAGATCATCGATTTCGGCATCGCCATCGGCGGCGATGCCAGGAATGCCGGCACCGTTTCCACGGCGCATTCCGCGCGCGCCGGCACCGCCGTCTACATGAGTCCCGAGCAGGCCGGCCTGCATGGCCGCGACATCGACACGCGCAGCGACGTCTACTCGCTCGGCGTGATGCTCTGCGAAATCCTCACCGGTGCGGATGCCGCCAGCCTGACCGGCGATGCGCATCATTCGACGCGAGCCGCGCAGGCGACCTTGCTCACCGCACTGGCCAGCGATGCCACGCCGGGCGATGGCGAATCCGCGTCGGCGAACCTGCTTTCCGCCGCGCACAAGCTGCCTGCCGAACTGCGCGCGATCCTGCGCAAGGCGCTGGCGGAAAACCGTGCCGATCGCTACGACTCGGCAACGGCGCTGGCGGAAGACCTCGATCGCCATCGCGAACGCCGCCCGGTCAGCGCCATGCCGCAGACGCGGGCTTATCGGACGCGCTCGTTCATCCTGCGCCATCGCCTCGGCATTGCCATGGCGGGCATCATCGCGATTGCCTTGCTGGTCGGCACCGCCCTCGCCGTGCATGGCCTCGGCGAGGCCCGCCAGTCCGCCAGGCTGGCCAAGGCCGAGGCCTTGAAAGCCGAGCAAATCGCCCAGTTCGTGCGCAGCATGCTGGCCGGCATCGACCCTGATCGAACGCGCGGCATGGACAACACGCTGATGCACACGATCCTCGACGAGGCCGCCAAACGGGTCGGCAAGGAGTTGTCCGAGCAACCCGACGTGCGCGCCAGGATCGAACGCACGATTGCCGACAGCTATGGTTCCTTGGGTGACTACGAGCTGGCCCAGCAGCACTTTGCCGCCGCTATCGACGCCGCCCGCTCGGCCCGCCTTGCCCCCGGCGAGATCGGCCGCATTGCCGCGGGTGCCTCGATCAACCTGTGGAACCAGGGACGCCTGCAGGATGCCCTGGTCGCCGCGCGGGAAGCCTTCGCCATGGTCGAGGCCTTGCCTGCCGAGGATCGTGACCGCCTCAGCGTGGAATCCACCCTGGCCAGCATGGAAGCGGCGACCGGCAATCCGGAAGTGGCGCGGCAGCGCTTCCAGCGCGTGCTGGCCTTGCAGCGCAAGCTGTTCGGCAACGACAGCGAGGATGTGCAGGCGAGCATCGACAGCCTCAGCAGCGTGGACATCGACACCGCGCGCTTCGATGAAGCGCGGTCCTTGCTGGAAGAATTGCTGGCAACGCGTCGCGCCAAATATGGCGACGAACACTCGCGGACGTTCGCGGCAATCAACGGCCTGGCCATCATTGCCCTCGAACAGAAACGCTTTGCCGACGCGGAAAAACTGCTGGCCCCGCAATTGCCGCTGATTGAACGCATTTTCGGCAAGGACCATCCGATCGCGCTGCGCCTGATCAGCAACCTGGGCGGAGCGATTCGCCAGCAGGATCGCAACGAGGATGCGCGCCCCTACTACGAACGCAGCGCCGCTCTGGCGCAGAAACTGTACGGCGCGCAAAGCCCGCCGGCGATCATTGCCGAATCCAACCTGTCACTGTTGCTGCGCGACAGCGGCGATCTGGCTGGCGCCGAAGCGCGGGCGAGGACAGCCGCCAGCAACAGCGACATCGTCTGGGCCTCGAATGCCTACCGCGGAATCATGCATCGCGAGCTGGCGACAATACTTGTGCAGGAAAAGAAATTTGCCGAGGCCGAGAACGAGCTCGGCATCGCCTGGGACGTGCTGCTCCATGCCGAAGGCTATGGCGCGGAACACCCGCGCAGCCAGGATGTCGTGGATACCTTCATCCAGCTCTACCAGGCGTGGCACAAGCCGCAGCGCGAGGCCGAATGGCGCTCGCGCAAGCCACCCGCGCCAGCGCCATAGGCAGATCGACTCAGCGTTGCACCTGGATCAGATCCAGCGGCGAACCATCCGGCAGGCGCGCGCTGATCTGCCCTTCAATGCGGTCGAGGTCATGCGCGCGCTGGCACAGGGCATCGGCGCGCGCTTCGAGTTCCTTGGCATGCTTGCCGATGGCCTTCTCCACATTCGCCTCGATCGAGCCGGCGCGGGCCTCAAGCTCGGCGACGGCCGCCTCGTCGCCACTCAAGGCAACCTTGATGGCCTGCGCCGTGATGTTGCCGACCATCTCGCCGATCAGCGAACCGACCGAGCCCTCGATGAGCCGACTGACCTCCTGTTCCGATTGCGGGCCCCAGTCATCCCGCGCCTTGATCGCACGCTTCAGCTCCTCGGCCGTGCGCGCAATGCGCATGGCGCTTTCCCGCGCCGCCCCGGCATCGCTGGCGAAGCCCGAGGACACGTGGCCGACCGCCTCGAAGGCGATGCCCACGGCGTCGACCGCCAGCGCCTTGGCCTCGGGGATGAGGTCGCGGATTGCACGCTCCAGTTCCGCGGCATGCGCGCGATCCCGCGCGTTGAGATGCAGCGCCCGACCGTCCACCTCGATCACGCCGCCGGCAAGCAGGCGGATGACGCGTTTCGTCTCGGCGTTGGTGAAGGCAATCTCGCGCGCATCAAAGCGCGTCGAATAAGTGCTGTCGACATCGCAGCGCACCGTATCGACGGTGATGCTGGCGCGCGCCGGACCGAGGCCCAGCGCCATCGCCGACGCAAGCAGAACGACAAGCGGATGAAATCTCATGACACAACCTCGGACGGTGGGTTTCATCCTTCGATGCCGGAATCGCGTTGAAGGTTTAGATTGCGGAAAAACGGGGTACGCCGATCTGCTGAAAGTGGCTGCAACCTTGATGCTTTTCGCCTTGCCCGCTTTACGCCTCTTCGAGGCGCGGCATCCATGCCGTTTTTCACTCTCCTCCCGGCGAGCGAGTCACTTTCTCTTGCGTGGCCAGGAGAACGGCCGCCTCGATACAGCGGCATAGGAGCCCCGGTCACTGCGCCTCGCGCGCAGCAAAGCCGAAGCAGATTCCCGCACGCGTCCGGATCCGGCTCTGGATGTTCCTGCCTCCCTCCCTATTCCCTGTTCCCCGTTCCCGATTGCTGGTGTTCCTGCAGCCAGATCATCGAGCGGTGCACGCGCGCATAGCCGCTCGGGTGATCGTAGAAGATGATTTCCTCCAGCGCGCCGGGCTTGATCTTGCGATAGGTGGAGAGGCGCATGGCGGCCATGGCAAATCCATTCGGTTCCTGCGCGGCATTCAGGCCATAGGCATCGGCCTCGGCTTCTGCCTGGCGCACCACCGAATTGGTCAGCGGCGTGGCGAAGAAGAAAAACAGCGAGAGGATCGCCAGCGCCAATGGCAGGGCTGCCGGATCAGCACGACCCTCCAGTCCGAAGCGCGGGCCCCAACGTAGCAGGGCGCGGTCGAAGAGGCGATGCACAACCCAGAAGCCGCAGCCGAGGATCAGGGTCATGTAGATGATCAGGCGCAGACCGTGATTGAGTACGTAATGGCCCATCTCGTGGCCAAGCACGGCAAGGATCTCGGGTTTCGAGGTGCGTTCGAGCAGGTTGTCGTTGAGGGCAACCCGCGTGGTGCCGAGGAAACCGGAAACATTCGCGCTGATCCGCGTGGTCTGCCTGGAGGCATCGAACTCGACCACGTTGTCGTCCGGAATCATGTTCGCGCGCGCCAGCGACAGCACCTCCTCGCGCACCTCGCCCTGACGCAGGGGTTTGTAGTCGTTGAATACCGGATCAAGGAAAACCGGCGCGATCATCATGAAGAACAGCATCAGCAAGAACGTACCGCCCGTGGCCCAGATCCACCAGCGCTCAGCGGTCTTGCGCACCGCTGCATAGAGCAGGCCAATCACCGGCGGCATGATGATCAGGCTGATGAGCAGGCCCTTGAGCTGATCGACCGTCCAATCGCCGAAGCCCTGCGTGGCGAGGCCGTAGGCGTGCTCGCGAAAATAGCCCTGATAGACCGTCAGCGGTAGCGCCAGCAAGCTGCCGACCAGGACCCATTGCGCCACATAAACCATGGTGGCCAGCCAGGGGCGCTTGCTCACACGCCGTCCGAAATCGCGCATCTTTCGCGAGAGTCCGCTGCGCAACAGGATCCAGGCGACTAGCAGACCGTACAGAAGTCCCCAGAGCTGCAACCAGTAGCCGCCCTCGAAGTACGCATCCGACTGCGCGCGCTGTTCCGGCGAGAGCAGGGCCAGATATGCCTCGGTGGCGCGATCGGCATTGAAATCCGGTCCCGGCCGCGCCGCATCGGGGATCTGCAATCCGGGCGGCAATTCGGTGGTCGGTGCCGCCACGGCCAGCACGGACCCGGCCAGCAAGACACCAAGCACAACCCAGACCAGCAAGGAACGAAGGCTTTTCATGCGGCAATCCCCAGGCAACGGAGAGCAGACACTACATCAGCGCAGCATCACCGCGTACTGCACAAAGTAACGGGACAATCGCCGACAACTGCTCGGCAACTGCTCCTGCGTTGCTCTCGACGGCTGTTCCCGACGCCGTTCTACCGCATCCATCCATGGATGCGTACCTCCCGCATCCGTGCAGTCGTCCTGCGTTGTCGGCATGCATGCCACCATGGCAACAGGCCGCGACATCGGCGATGTCGCGGCCTGGCCGGATGATCACGCGCCTGTAGAGGGGTGATCTCAATCGGCGGCGCTGATGGTGAAGCCGCCAATGCTGACGCCCAGGTTGACGCCCTCGCCGGTGCCGGCCAGTGCCAGCGATACCGTACCCTTGGTCAACACCTGCGCGGTTGCGCTCTTGCCGGCAGCAGCAGTCGCTTCACCCTGGGCGTAGGTGCCGAGGATGTCACTCATCCGATGCACGTCGGTGAACTCGCCCTTGCCGTTGTCGATATGCACCTTGCCGAGCGTCAGACCGGCACCCTTGGCCGTGATGTTCACGCGCATGGACTGGCCGTTCTCGCAGGTCACCACACCGGTACCTTCGGCATGCTTGAAGATCGCTGACCAAGCGGTCAGGCTGAAACGCATGCTGCAATCGAGACTCGCCTCGGCCGCCTCGGCACGCGGTGCGGCAACTGCGGCAATGGCCAGGGCCAGACCGGCGGCGACAAAACCTGACTTGATGGCTGTCATGGGAAGCTCCTCTGGTTGGGGAGGGCGGAGTCTCACCCGGAATTGCTGAACGCGATGGAACCGGCAGCGCGTGCAGGTGGCCCATCGACAAGTTGCTGTTCAGCCGGAGAATTCGTGCCGCCAGCGAACACGCGCGCAGGCGCGGCAGGGCATTGGCCGGAGAATCAAGGGCAACTTGAGCCGAGGCAAGGCACAAGCAAAGTCGCGATGACTTGCCGCTGGATTTGAAGCCCGTGAGCCACGGGTCTTGAGCGCAGCACGCCACGCGGTCAAGCGGGTGTGGCGATCAGTCCACGCGCACCTGGCCGTTCATCAGCAGGGGGAGCAGCCAGTCGCGGAGTTGGGCTAACTCCAGGTTTTGTTTGCTCAAACCTACGCACTGGTCAAATGTCGGACGCAGCAGCTTGTCCAGTTCCTTTATCAGTGGCAGCGGCGGTATGACGACGGCACTCTGCCGCAGGTGATCCAGGGTGATGTGGCCCATGGTCGTCTTTCGTTTTTCGGCCATCATCTTGAAATGACCGAGATAGTTCAGAAGCTCGAAGTAAATGAAGCTCTTCGGATAAGTTTCTGACGTGACCTTGAAGATATGCTGATTGAGCGCTCCACGCCCGCGTGCCCAAATCTGGACTGCAAGCGTTGCTGACCACGAAAAGAGAATGTCGCCATCGTCCACGATGAACTTTTCGCCGATCAATGGACTTGCGCGCTCCGTGTCCGAAGAGAACCCGTCGCTCATCTCCTTGATCTTGATGACGGGCAGAAAGTCGTCACCTTTCGGGCGAAATTTTTGCATCGCAAGGCCATTCGTGTAGGTTGCGATGTCCCATAGCGACCCGGCGTTCCATCCCACCGGAATCTCGCGTTTGAGCGCGTCGTTCCAGACCATCGCGCCGCCGCTGGATTTGTAGGGACGGCCGTTGGCGTCGGGGAGGTCGAACTGCACGAACCAGTAGTCGTAGATCGTCTTCGCCAACGCCTCCAGCTCGGCGTTGATGCGGTTGTTGAGGTCGATCTTGGCGTCGAGGGCTGAGAGTACAGCGGCGATCTCCCGCTGAGCGGTCGGTGGTGGCAACAGGAAGGGATAGCTCTGGATTTGTTCCTTGCTAATGTGGGGTACGAGCGATCCCGTAGTGATGCCTTGGATGTATTTGGCATACGGCGAACCAGCAACCACGTAGTAGATGAAGTCGGTAGAAGTTCCGCCCTTCCCTCGCAAGCAAGCTGTCCGCTGTACAAGCAGCGAAGGTGTGTCCTGTTTACGAATTCTTGCGTGTTTGAGCCCCGCCCCTACCCAAGGGCGGTCCATTGCTAGCACGACATCACCCTCACGCAATTCATACGTGGAGTGATCTGGAGCAGATTCTTTGGACAACCTTTTTGCATCTGCCCAGACGATACGTCCTTGGCTAATATTGTCGCCGCGCAACAAGCGAATTCCATCGCCGTCATCGCAGAAAGTGTCGCTGCGGAAGGGATAGCCGACAAAAACATCCGTTTCAGCTCCTAACGTGGTTGGCTTGCCATCAAACTCAAACATTGAGTGCCAACCTGGAAATATTCCGCTGAATGGTCTTCTCCAGAGCGTTCGACTCCGCAAACATTTTTGAGAGTCTCGACTCGTACCCATCGATCTGCTCTGCAAACTCCCTCGGCGTTAGATCGACATAATCAACCCTCACCTCAAAATACTGCCCCGCACTCAACGAATAGTTCTTCGCCGCAATCTCGTCGTAATCCACCACCACCGAAAAATCCTCCACCGCTTCGCGTGCATTGAACGTCTCGACGATGCGCTGTTCTTCTGCGTGGCTGAGCAGGGTCTTTTGGTTCTTTCCCTCCTTCACTTTCTCGCCCAGCGCCGACGCGTCGATCAACACCACGCCGTCGCGACTGGCGGTGTCGAGAAACAGGATCGACACATTGGTGCCGGTGGTGGCGAAGATGTTGCTGGGCATGGAGACCACGCCGGCGATCATCTTTTCATCCACCAGTTTCTGGCGGATGCGCAGCTCGATGCCGCTGGCGGCGGTGATGAAGCCGGTGGGCACGACCACGGCCGCTTTGCCGCCGGGTTTCAGGCTGGCGATGATGTGCTGGATGAACAGGAGGTAGATCGCCATCTTGTCCTTGGCCTTGTTCGGCACCTTGGGGATGCCGGCGAAGAAGCGGCTGGCGTTGGCGTCGGTGTCCAGGTCATCGCGGAAATCGCTGAAATCCATCTTGAACGGCGGATTGGAGACGATGTAGTCGAACTGGCGCAGCGCCTTGTCCTGCTTGTGCACCGGATTGAGGATGGTGTTGCCCTGGGTGATGTGCGGAATGGAGTGCACCAGCTTGTTGAGCACCAGGTTGAGGCGCAGCAGGCTGGAGGATTTCTGCGAGATGTCCTGCGAGAAGATGCTGCAGTGGTGCTCGCCGATGGCATGCGCCAGCGCCATCAGCAGGGTGCCGGAACCCGAGGCCGGGTCGTAGCAGGTGACGTTCTTCACCTTGCCGCGCTGCGCTCGCGGCACGAGGATGTCGGCCATGATCGTGGCCACGGCGTGCGGCGTGTAGTACTCGGCGTATTTGCCGCCGTTGTCCTTGTTGTAGTCCTTGATGAGGTACTCGAACAGGGTGGCGTAGAAGTCGTACTTCTGCTGGAACAGGTGTTCGAAGCTGACGCCGACCAGCTTGTTGAACAGCGCACGGACGAAGCCGTCCTTCTTGTCGGTGCTGCCGGTGACGTAGTCGCTCAGGCGGTCGAACAGCGGCACCTTTTCGTTGTCGTCGGTACTCACCGCGAAGATGTCGTTGTTGGCGACGGCGATGGCGATCAGGGTGTCGTCGAACAATTTGGCGAAGCCGGGTTCGCTCTGGCGGTTGAACAGGCTGGGGATCAGCTGGTCAACGGTGAGGCGTGGCACGTCGGCGCCCAGTTGCAGTTCCAGCATCTCGCGCTCTTTCGCCGGCATGGCTTGCCAGGCCGCGATCCAGTCGTCCGCGCTTGCCAGCTTCGGTTCGACGCGCTTCATCTCGTAGGCGAACTTGTCGCTGAGCAACTTGTACAGAAAAGTCTGCACAATGATCTTGTATTCGTTGCCGTCGTTGCCGAGGCCGTTCTGGGCGCATATGGCCTTGAGGCCGTCGATCAGGTCGCGTGTTTGTTGCTGGTAGCTGGGGGTCATGGCGTTCTGTGTGGTGGGCGGGCGGGGGCGGCGCGCGTCAGTGGAAATCGTCTTCGCGTTGATGGCGCACGGCGAGGATGGTAAGGGTGGCGCCATCGGTGATCTCGAACAGGGCGACGTAGCCGGCCCCGCCGAAGGGGATGACCAGTTCGCGCAGGAAGGTGTTCGCGTCATCCGCCTTGCGGCAGGCGAACGGCATTTCCTCCAGGAAGGCGTAGCCGCGCTCGATCGCCGCACGTGCGCGCAGGGCGGCGGCGTAATCCAGCGGCGCCAGAAAATCCAGCAGGCGTTCCAGATCGTCCTGCGCCGCCTTGCTGATCCGTACCGTGAAGCTCACCGCGCGCCGGGCTTGTGGCGGGCAAGCACGGCATCGAGTGCGGCCAGCGATTCCTCCTTGCCGACATACACGCCGGTGCGCTGCGCCTCATCCCGCGCAGCGAGGCCGCGGGCAATGAACTCGGCCTGCATGCGGCGGCGGTTCACTTCGCCGCGCAACGATTGCTCCATCAGACTGGACAGGCTTTCGCCCTCCTGCAGCACGGATTCGGCGGCCTGGCGCAGTTCCGGCGCCACGCGCAGGGGCGGAAGAGTGGCGGATTTCATGACAGCGTCCTCGTGTATTGCATTTGCAATGCAAAGCTTAGCATGGTCGCGGAAGCGCCACGCAGGGCGTAGTGCGATCAGCCGAACGGCAGCCGGCCTTGCGATTCATCGAGGTATTCGCGCGCCAGCAGCCGGTTGATCAGGCGGCAGGTCTCGGCGTCCGGGCCGGGCGGCTGGGCGTCGCGGAACGAGCGCACGATGATCGGCATCAGCTGCTTTTCGAAATAGTCCGGCGTACCCAGCAACTGGCGATTGCCTAGTACGGCGCGATCGGTCGCCTGCTTCACCGCATCGAGGGCGGCGTGCAGGCGGCTCTGACTGTCGCCAAGGCAGTGCGATTCCAGCAGGCGCTTGTGCACGCGCATCAGCTTGGCGTCGCCGCCGTAGCGGGCCGCGAGGTTGGCATTGGCCTGGTTGAGGCTGCGCGCTTGCTGCTCGATTTCGCGCAGCGCGGTGATGTTGGCCTGCATCTCGGCCTGGCTGACTTCACCGAGTTTCTTGGCCTTGAACAGGCGCTCCAGTTCCTTGCGCAAGCTGATCCATGCCGGGTCTTGCGGGTCCTGCGTGGCGGCCAGGGTTTCGCGGGTGCGGCGCAGGATGTCCTTCAACTCGTCGGCCAGCTTGAGTTCGGCCTCGCCGACTTTCTCGAACTTGAAGATCACGTTTTCCAGCGCCTGGTTGAGCAGGCCGGAGGTGTCGTGCGCGTGTTCCAGTTGGTGCTTGAGGTTGAGCGCGGCCAGCGCGCGCTGCGCCTCGCCGTGCAGCTGGCGCAGCTTGTGGAAATCGAGCAGGCCGGCGAGCTCCTGGTAACCGTTGAGACGGATCAGGTTGTACAACTCGCGCGCCAGGGTGAGCGCCTTGACGATGGCGAGCAGTTGCTGGCGATCCTGGATCTGCCCGACCTGCTGCGAGAACAGTTCGGCATCGTCGAGGGAAAAGGCGAACAGCGCTTCACGGATGGCTTCGACATCGGCGCGGATCTCCGCTTCGGTCTTGAACAGTTGGCTGTAGTGCTCGATCTCGTCGCCCAGCTCGGCGGTGAGCTCGTCGTAGTAGTTGCGGTTGGCCTTGTCGAACTCCGCCTGGATGTCGGCGAAATCCACCACGTAGCCGTAGCGGAACTGGTGATAGCGGCGATTGACCCGGGTCAGCGCCTGCAGCAGGTTGTGGTTCTTGATGACGCGGCCGAAGTAGAGCTTCTTGAGGCGCGGCGCATCGAAGCCGGTGAGCAGCATGTTGTAGACGAACAGCAGATCGACGCGGCCCCTCTTGTATTCCTTTATCTGATCCTCGCGCGACTTCTTGTCGCCTTCATCGTGCAGGATCAGTGCGGCCGTGAGTGGCCGCTTGCCGTATCGCAGGGTTTCCTCGGCAACGCGATCCTGCTGGTATTCAGCATCGTTGGCCGACTCGGCAACAATCGGCCGGGCATCTGCGTGCATGAGCGCCAGGAATTGGCCATACAGCTCGCGTGCCTGTTCGGCGCTGTCGCAGATCACCATGCCGCCGATGTGTTGGCGCTCGTTGAAAACTGACCATCTCTGCTCGTTGAAAATTGACCAGGGATGGAAGCCGAGGGAAGGCTCCTTCGGCTTGGTCGGAGTGTA
>MKWR01000010.1 GCA_001899855.1 Lysobacterales bacterium 63-13 | reverse complement strand
CCGCTCCGACCTTCGTCAGCGCCGCTGTCAGCGTCGTCTTGCCGTGATCGACGTGACCAATCGTGCCCACGTTCACGTGCGGCTTCTTGCGCTCGAACTTCTCTTTGGCCATGACTCAAACCTCTGAACTGGATTTTGTTTGCAAGTACGGCCACGCATGACCGCTCTTTGATTTTCCGCGATCACAACGGATCGCGATGACTACGACTTCTTGATGACCGCTTCGGCAATGCTGCTCGGTGCCTCGGCGTAGTGGTCAAATTCCATCGTGAAAGTGGCGCGCCCCTGGGACATCGAACGCAAGCTTGTCGCGTATCCGAACATCTCACCCAGCGGAACCTGGGCATCGATGACCTTGCCGGACGGTGTGTCATCAGTCCCCCGGAGGAGACCGCGGCGCCTGCTCAAGTCGCCCATGACATCACCCATGTAATCTTCCGGCGTCACCACTTCGACCTTCATGATGGGCTCCAGCAAGACCGGGTTGGCCTTGTTGAATCCTTCCTTGAAACCCATCGAACCGGCCACCTTGAAGGCCATTTCGTTGGAGTCGACTTCGTGATACGAACCGTCGACCAGGCTGATCTTGATGTCGACGACCGGATAACCCGCCATCGGGC
Organism: Lysobacterales bacterium 63-13; assembly: GCA_001899855.1. Taxonomy (GTDB): domain Bacteria; phylum Pseudomonadota; class Gammaproteobacteria; order Xanthomonadales; family Rhodanobacteraceae; genus Dokdonella. Next base: position 16,292 of record MKWR01000010.1, on the reverse strand, counting down.
CACTGATCATCGCTTCACGGATGCCCTTGTCGACCGCTGGCACATATTCCTTCGGCACGGATCCGCCAACCGTTTCATTGACGAACTCGTAGCCCTTGCCGCGCTCCTGCGGCTCGATCTCGAGCACCACATGGCCGTACTGGCCCTTGCCGCCCGACTGACGCACAAACTTGCCTTCCTGCCTGACCGCCTTGCGAATCGTTTCCCGATACGCGACCTGCGGCTTGCCGACATTCGCCTCGACATTGAATTCGCGGCGCATGCGATCAACCAGAATATCCAGATGCAGCTCACCCATTCCGGAAATGATGGTCTGCCCGGACTCTTCATCGGTGCGCACGCGGAAGGACGGATCCTCCTGGGCGAGACGCGACAATGCGATTCCCATCTTCTCCTGGTCGGACTTGGTCTTCGGCTCCACCGCCATGGCGATCACCGGTTCCGGGAACGTCATGCGTTCGAGCGTTATCACCTTGTCCTGCGAACACAGGGTGTCACCGGTGGTGACATCCTTGAGACCGACGGCTGCAGCGATGTCACCCGCGCGAACCTCCTTGATCTCGTCGCGCTGGTTCGCATGCATCTGCAGCAAACGACCGACGCGTTCCTTCTTGCTCTTGACCGGGTTGTAAACCGTATCGCCGGAATTCAACACGCCCGAGTAGACGCGGAAGAAAGTCAGCGAACCGACAAACGGATCGGTCATGATCTTGAATGCCAATGCCGAAAATGCCGCGTCATCGGTAGCAGGACGCGAATCCTCGTTATCCGACTCGTCCACACCCTTGACCGGTGGGCGATCGGCTGGCGAGGGCAACAACTGGATCACCGCATCCAGCATTGCCTGCACGCCCTTGTTCTTGAATGCCGTACCACAAAACACCGGGATGATCGTTCCCGCAACGGTGCCGCTGCGGATACCCGCGATGATTTCGGCTTCCGACAGCGCGCCTTCCTCGAGGTACTTGTTCATCAAGTCCTCCGAGGTCTCCGCTGCTGCCTCGACCAGGAACGAGTGCGCCTTTTCACAGGCATCCTTGAGCGATGCCGGAATGTCGCGATACTCGAACTTCAAACCCTGCGATTCCACATCCCAGTAGATCGCCTTCATCTTGACCAGATCGACCACGCCTTCGAAATGCTCTTCGGCGCCAATCGGAAACTGCATTGGAACCGGGCTGGCTCCGAGCCGTGACTTCAACTGGCCGACAACCTTGTTGAAGTCCGCGCCAGTGCGATCCATCTTGTTGACGAACGCAAGGCGTGGCACGCCGTACTTGTTCGCCTGCCGCCAGACCGTCTCCGACTGCGGCTGTACGCCACCCACGGCACAGAGGACGAAGACCGCACCATCAAGAACCCGCAGCGAGCGCTCCACTTCAATGGTGAAATCGACGTGCCCGGGGGTGTCGATGATATTGAAACGGTGCTGCTCCAGACCACCATCCATACCCGACCAGAAACACGTCGTGGCGGCGGAAGTGATCGTGATTCCGCGTTCCTGCTCCTGCTCCATCCAATCCATGGTCGCAGCCCCTTCATGCACTTCACCGATCTTGTGATTGACACCGGTGTAGAACAGGATGCGCTCGGTTGTCGTCGTTTTTCCGGCATCGATGTGGGCCATGATGCCGAAATTGCGATAACGTTCGATTGGGGTGTTGCGAGCCACTACAAATACCTCAAGCCATTACCAGCGATAGTGCGAGAAGGCCTTGTTGGCCTCCGCCATGCGATGCGTTTCCTCACGCTTCTTCACGGCACCACCACGGCTTTCTGCAGCATCGAGCAATTCGGCGGCCAGCTTGCGCGGCATGGTGTTCTCGCCACGCTTGCGTGCCGCTTCGATCAACCAGCGCATGGCCAGAGCCATGCGGCGGGACGAACGCACTTCAACCGGAACCTGGTAGGTTGCGCCACCGACTCGACGCGACTTCACTTCGACCGCGGGAGCGACATTTCCGAGCGCCTTTTCGACAAGACCCACCGGCTCGGCATGCTTCTGGCCGATCTGGTCGAGCGCGCCGTAGACGATCTTCTCGGCGACGGACTTCTTGCCACTCTGCATCACCATGTTGATGAAGCGGGCGATGACGTCACTGCCGTGCTTCGGGTCAGGCAACGTGGTGCGATTTGGATTGGAACCTTTACGCGACATGGATCAAACCTTGGCTGGTTAATTGCTCAGGACTTCGGGCGCTTGGCGCCGTACTTCGAACGGCTCTGCCGGCGCTTGGCCACACCAGCGGCATCAAGACTGCCGCGGACAGTGTGGTAGCGGACGCCAGGAAGATCCTTGACGCGGCCGCCGCGGATCAGCACCACCGAGTGCTCTTGCAGATTGTGGCCTTCGCCACCGATATAGCTGATCACCTCGAAACCGTTGGTCAGACGAACCTTTGCCACCTTGCGCAGCGCCGAGTTCGGCTTTTTCGGGGTCGTTGTGTAGACGCGCGTGCAGACGCCGCGACGCTGAGGGCAGTCCTGCAATGCAGGCGAGGCACTCTTGTACGTCTTGGGACTACGTGGCTTGCGCACCAATTGATTGACTGTTGACATGCGTTTTGAGCCCTAAGAAACAAAAGACAGGCCGAGTAAACTCGACCTGCCCAGAAGCGGGAGTTTAACGTTCAGGCAACAAGACTGTCAACGCCCTGCTGCCCTACGCTCGCATCCATTCGCTCGAACACGAGTCGCTTCCTGCGACTCATTTCGATGTAAGGTAGATCCTCGCTTGTCAGCGACCGCTGCTATTCGCCAGCAGCCGACTCTGCCACGGAACTCGTGGAACCAAGCGCTTCCCGTTCGAGATCGGTGAGTTCGCCTGCGAGGCTCCGACGGGCGGAGTGGTAGGCCAACCCCGTTCCGGCGGGGATCAAGCGTCCAACTATAACGTTTTCCTTCAGACCGCGCAAGGTATCTCGCGTACCACGAACCGAAGCCTCGGTCAGAACCCGCGTCGTTTCCTGGAACGAGGCCGCCGAGATGAACGATTCCGTGGCCAGCGACGCCTTGGTGATGCCGAGCAGGACCGGCAGGAATTCGGCCGGCAGTTCGTTGCGGCCGAGTGCACGCTCGTTTTCCTCGAGGACACGCAGGCGGTCGGCCTGCTCGCCACGCAGGTAGCGCGTATCGCCTGCCACGGTGATTTCCACCTTGCGCAGCATCTGCCGGATGATCGCCTCGATGTGCTTGTCGTTGATGCGCACACCCTGGAGACGATAGACGTCCTGGATTTCCTTGGTCAGGTAGACAGCCAGGGGCTCGACGCCGAGCAGGCGCAGGATGTCATGCGGATTCGGCTCGCCGTCAACGACGGTCTCGCCCTTCTCGACATGCTCACCCTCGAAGACGATGACCTGACGCCATTTCGGGATCAGCTCCTCGTGCTCGCTGCCGTCCTGGTCACGGATGATCAGGCGCTGCTTGCCCTTGGTGTCCTTGCCGAAGGCGATCACGCCCGAACGTTCGGCGAGGATCGCCGGCTCTTTCGGCTTGCGCGCCTCGAACAGGTCGGCGACGCGCGGTAGGCCACCGGTGATGTCGCGGGTCTTCGAGGTTTCCTGCGGAATACGCGCGACAACGTCACCGACGCCGACTTCCGCACCATCCTGCAGGGAGACGATGGCACCGGACGGCAGGAAGTACTGCGCCGGGATATCCGTGCCCGGCAGGCGCAGTTCGCCGCCCTTCTTGTCGACCAGGCGCACCATCGGGCGCAGATCCTTGGCCGCGCTGCCGCGACGCTTCGGATCGGTGATCTCGACGCTGGCCAACCCGGTCAGTTCATCCGTCTTCTCGATGACCGTAATGCCCTCGACGAAATCGATGTAGCGCAGCACGCCGGCCACTTCCGAAACGATCGGATGGGTATGCGGATCCCACTTGGCGATGGTCTGTCCGGCCTTGATGTCTGCACCGTCCTTGACATCGATGACCGCACCGTAAGGCACCTTGTAACGTTCGCGCTCGCGTCCATGGGCATCCATGACCGACAACTCGCCGGAACGGGATACCGCCACCAGGTGGCCGTTGCCATGTTGCACGGTCTTGAGGTTGTTGAATTTGACTGCGCCGGTGGTCTTGACGTGCACGTTGTCGATTGCCGCCGCACGCGAAGCCGCACCACCGATGTGGAAGGTACGCATTGTCAGCTGGGTACCCGGCTCGCCAATCGACTGCGCAGCGATGACGCCCACTGCCTCGCCAATGTTGACGATGTGGCCACGTGCGAGGTCGCGTCCGTAACACAGCGAGCAGACGCCGAATGTCGCTTCGCAGGTGATCGGCGAGCGCACCAGAATGGACTGCACGCTTTCGACTTCAAGCTGCTCGACGATCTTCTCGTCAAGCAGGGTTCCGCGCGTGACGATCGGATCTTCCTTGTCGCCGGGCGCAAACACGTCTTCGGCCACGACGCGGCCGAGCACGCGATCACGCAATGGCTCGACGACATCGCCGCCTTCGACGATGGCTGACATGGTCAGGCCATTCTTCGTGCCGCAGTCCACCGAGGTGACGACCACGTCCTGGGCGACGTCGACGAGACGACGCGTCAGGTAACCGGAGTTGGCGGTCTTCAGGGCGGTATCGGCCAGACCCTTTCGCGCACCGTGGGTCGAGTTGAAGTACTGCAGCACGTCGAGGCCTTCGCGGAAGTTGGCCTTGATCGGCGTCTCGATGATCGAGCCGTCCGGTCGCGCCATCAATCCACGCATGCCGGCCAACTGGCGAATCTGCGCAGCGGAGCCACGCGCGCCGGAGTCGGCCATGATGAACAACGAGTTCATCGACTTCTGGCTGACTTCCTCGCCCTTGGCGGTCTTCACCTTGTCGATGCCGATCACGTCCATCATGGCCTTGGCCACGAGTTCGTTGGTGCGCGACCAGATGTCGACAACCTTGTTGTAGCGCTCGCCGGCGGTGACCAGACCGGACTGGAACTGCTCCTGGATCTCGACAACTTCCTTTTCCGCCAATTCGAGGATGCCCTTCTTGGCCTCCGGAATCTTCATGTCGTCGATGCCGATCGAGATACCGGCGCGTGTCGCGTAATGGAAGCCCGTGTACATGAGCTTGTCGGCAAACACGACCGTTTCCTTCAGGCCGAGCAAACGGTAGCAGGCATTGATCAGGCGCGAGATGTTCTTCTTCGTGAGATCCGTGTTGGCCAGGGCAAACGGCAGGCCCGCCGGCAGGATGTCGCAGAGCAAGGCGCGACCGACCGTGGTCTCCACGATCGAACGGCTTTCGCTGCGCTCGCCGGTCACGTCGTCGATGTTGATCGCCTTCAGGCGCACGCGAACCTTGGCGTGCAGATCGACCTGGCGACTGTCGTAGGCGCGGTTGACCTCATCGATATTGGCGAACACCATGCCTTCGCCGCGTGCATTCTCCAGCGCGCGGGTCAGGTAATAGAGGCCGAGAACGACGTCCTGCGTCGGCACGATGATCGGATCACCGTTGGCCGGCGAGAGGATGTTGTTCGACGACATCATCAACGCACGCGCTTCGAGCTGGGCTTCCAGTGAAAGCGGCACGTGCACGGCCATCTGGTCGCCGTCGAAGTCGGCGTTGAACGAGGTACAGACCAGCGGATGCAGCTGGATCGCCTTGCCCTCGATCAGCACCGGCTCGAAGGCCTGGATGCCGAGACGATGCAGGGTCGGGGCGCGGTTGAGCAAGACCGGATGTTCGCGGATGACCTCTTCGAGGATGTCCCAGACTTCGGCTTCTTCGCGTTCGACAAGCTTCTTGGCAGCCTTGATCGTCGCCGCCAGGCCGCGGCGTTGCAGCTTCGAAAAGATGAACGGCTTGAACAGTTCCAGAGCCATCTTCTTCGGCAAGCCACACTGGTGCAGCTTCAGCGTCGGGCCGACGACGATGACCGAGCGTCCGGAGTAATCGACACGCTTGCCAAGCAGGTTCTGGCGGAAGCGGCCCTGCTTGCCCTTGATCATGTCGGCCAGCGATTTCAGCGGGCGCTTGTTGGTGCCGGTGATGGCACGGCCGCGGCGGCCGTTGTCCATCAGCGCATCGACCGCTTCCTGCAGCATGCGCTTTTCGTTGCGCACGATGATGTCCGGCGCATTGAGTTCGAGCAGGCGCTTGAGGCGATTGTTGCGGTTGATGACGCGACGATACAGGTCATTCAGATCCGAAGTCGCGAAGCGGCCACCGTCGAGCGGCACCAGCGGACGCAGATCCGGCGGCAGCACCGGCAACACCGTCAACACCATGTACTCGGGACGGTTGCCCGATTCAAGGAAGGCCTCGACCAGCTTGATGCGCTTGGTCAGGCGCTTGAGCTTGGTCTCCGATCCGGTTGCGGCGATTTCCTCGCGCAAACGGATCAGCTCGGCGTTGAGGTCGATCGTCTTCAGCAGTTCATAGACGGCTTCGGCACCCATGCGGGCGTCGAACTCGTCGCCGTGTTCCTCGACCGCGAGCAGGTACTGCTCTTCGTTGAGCAACTGTCCACGCTCGAGGGCGGTCAGGCCGGGATCGACCACGACGTAGGCTTCGAAGTAGAGAATGCGCTCGATGTCACGCAGGGTCATGTCCAGCATCAGGCCGATGCGCGAGGGCAGCGACTTGAGGAACCAGATGTGCGCGGTCGGGCTGGCCAGCTCGATGTGGCCCATGCGCTCGCGACGGACCTTGGCCAGGGTGACCTCGGTGCCGCACTTTTCGCAGACCACGCCACGATGCTTCATGCGCTTGTACTTGCCGCACAGGCACTCGTAATCCTTGGTCGGTCCGAAGATGGCCGCGCAGAACAGGCCATCACGCTCCGGCTTGAACGTGCGGTAGTTGATGGTCTCCGGCTTCTTCACTTCGCCGAACGACCACGAACGGATCAGATCCGGCGAGGCCAGCGCGATCTTGATTGCATCGAAGTCCAGCGTCTGGCGTTGCTGGTTGAACAGGTTAAGCAGATCTTTCATGGGATTCTCCTGAGCTCAGCAGCCGATCACTTGGACTTGATCTCGTCCAGCTCGATGTTGATCGCGAGCGAACGGATTTCCTTGACCAATACGTTGAACGACTCCGGCATGCCCGCCACCATCTCGTGGTCGCCGTCGACGATGTTCTTGTACATCTGGTTGCGCCCGGAAACGTCATCGGACTTGACCGTGAGCATTTCCTGCAGCGTGTAGGCGGCGCCGTAAGCTTCCAGTGCCCAGACTTCCATTTCGCCGAAGCGCTGTCCGCCGAACTGGGCCTTGCCGCCGAGTGGCTGCTGGGTGACCAGCGAGTACGGACCCGTGGAGCGGGCGTGCATCTTGTCGTCGACCAGGTGGTTGAGCTTGAGCATGTGCATGTAACCGACGGTGACCGGGCGATCGAACGACTCGCCCGTGCGTCCATCGATGAGAATGGTCTGGCCTGATTCCGGCAGACCGGCCAGCTTGAGCATGGCCTTGATCTCGGACTCGAACGCACCATCGAACACCGGAGTTGCCATCGGCACGCCGGTACGCAGGTTGCGCGCCATCGCCAGCAGTTCGTCATCACTGAAGGACTTGAGGTCAACGCGCTGCTTGAAACTGTCCTTGTCGTGGTTGTAGATCGCGTCGAGGAACTTGCGCAATTCGCCGACCTTCTCGTTGGCATCGAGCATCTTGCCGATCTTCTCGCCAAGGCCCTTCGCGGCCCAGCCGAGATGGGTCTCGAGAATCTGGCCGATGTTCATGCGCGAGGGCACGCCGAGCGGGTTGAGCACGATATCGACCGGGCGGCCATCGGCGGCGTAGGGCATGTCCTCGACCGGAACGATCATCGAGACGACACCTTTGTTGCCATGGCGTCCGGCCATCTTGTCGCCGGGCTGGATGCGGCGCTTGACGGCCAGATAGACCTTGACCATCTTCAGCACGCCGGGGGCGAGATCGTCGCCGGCGGTGATCTTCGCCTGCTTCTCCTTGAAGCGACGGTCGAACTCCTCGCGGTGGCCCTTGATCTGTTCCTGGGCGCGCTCGAGCATCTCGGCGGCATCCTCGTCCTTCATGCGGATCGAGAACCACTCGTCGCGCTTGAGGCTGTCGAGGTACTCATCATTCAGCGTCGCGCCCTTCTTGATGCCACCAGGGCCGCCATTGACGGTCTTGCCGAGGATGCTGCTGCGCAGGCGGTTGTAGATGGCGCCTTCAAGGATGCGGAACTGATCGTCGAAGTCCTTCTTGATGCGCTTGATTTCCATCTCTTCGATCTGCCGCGCACGCTTGTCCTTCTCGATGCCATCGCGGGTGAACACGGTGACGTCGATGACCGTGCCGTCCATGCCGGGCGGCACGCGCAGCGAGCTGTCCTTCACATCGGAAGCCTTCTCGCCGAAGATCGCGCGCAGGAGCTTTTCTTCCGGGGTGAGCTGGCTTTCGCCCTTCGGCGTGACCTTGCCGACGAGGATGTCGCCGGCCTTCACTTCGGCACCGATGTAGACCACGCCGGACTCGTCGAGTCGGGCCAACGCCTGCTCGCCGACGTTCGGGATATCGGCGGTGATTTCCTCCGGCCCGAGCTTGGTGTCGCGGGCGACGCAGGTCAGCTCCTCGATATGGATTGTCGTGTAGCGGTCCTCCTGGACGACGCGCTCCGAGATCAGGATCGAGTCCTCGAAGTTGTAGCCGTTCCACGGCATGAACGCGACCAGCATGTTCTGGCCAAGAGCCAGTTCGCCGAGATCGGTCGACGGGCCGTCCGCCAGCACATCGCCAATCTCGACCTTGTCGCCGACATTGACCAGCGGACGCTGGTTGAGGTTGGTGTTCTGGTTTGAACGGGTGTACTTGGTCAACGGGTAGATGTCGACACCGGCGTCGTTCTCGCCAATCTGGTCCTCGCGCACACGCACGACGATGCGCGCGGCATCGACCTGGTCGATCTCGCCGCCACGACGCGCTGCCACGATCACGCCCGAGTCGCGCGCCACGGCGCGCTCGATGCCGGTACCGACAACCGGGGTCTGCGCACGCAGGGTCGGCACGGCCTGGCGCTGCATGTTCGCGCCCATGAGGGCGCGGTTGGCGTCATCATGCTCGAGGAAGGGCACGAGTGCGGCAGCAACCGAAACAGTCTGCATCGGCGAGACGTCCATGTATTCGACGTCGCTGGGCGGGCGCAATTCCGATTCACCGTGCGAGCGGCAGGAAACGAACTCCTCGGTAAAGGCGCCATCCTTGCTCAGCGGCGAGTTCGCCTGGGCAATGACGTGATCGCCTTCGTCGATTGCCGAAAGGAATTCGACCTCATTGGTGATCTTGCCCTTGGCGACCTTGCGGTACGGCGTCTCGAGGAAGCCGTAGCCGTTCGTGCGCGCATAGACGGCGAGCGAGTTGATCAGGCCGATGTTCGGGCCTTCCGGCGTTTCGATCGTGCAGACGCGGCCGTAATGGGTCGGGTGCACGTCGCGCACCTCGAAGCCGGCGCGCTCGCGGGTCAGGCCACCCGGGCCGAGTGCGGAGACGCGGCGCTTGTGGGTGACTTCCGAAAGCGGATTGTTCTGGTCCATGAACTGCGAAAGCTGCGAGGAGCCGAAGAACTCCTTGATCGCGGCAGCCACCGGCTTGGCGTTGATCAGTTCCTGCGGCGTCAGGCCTTCCGACTCGGCCAGCGACAGGCGCTCCTTGACCGCACGCTCGACGCGCACAAGGCCGATGCGGAACACGTTCTCGGCCATCTCGCCGACAGAGCGGACGCGACGGTTGCCGAGGTGGTCGATGTCATCGACCGTGCCGCGACCATTGCGGATGTCGATGAGTACCTTGAGCACGTCGAGAATGTCCGAACCTGCGCCAAGCTCCTTGACCATCGCCTTCGAGGTTTCGTCGTTGCGATCACGGAAATAGCGCCCGTCGTACAGCACGCCCGGACCATTGTCGTCCTTGCGCCCGACTCGGCGATTGAACTTCATGCGACCGACGCGATCGAGATCGTAGCGCTCGGCCGAGAAGAACAGGTTCTGGAACAGGTTCTGCGCGGCATCCTTGGTCGGCGGTTCGCCGGGACGCATCATGCGATAGATCTCGACCAGCGCCTCCAACGGCGTCTTCGAGGGATCGATGCGCAGGGTCTGCGAGATGTACGGGCCACGATCGAGATCGTTGACCCACAGGGTAGCGATGCGACCAATGCCGGCCTTGCGGAAAGCCTCGACATGCGTCTGGTCGATCTCGTCGTTGGCCGAAGCGAGCAGTTCGCCGGTCTTCGTGTCGACGATGTCGTTGGCAAGGATGCGGCCGATCAGGTATTCGTCGGGCACTTCCAGCGACTTGATCTTGGCGCTTTCAAGCTGGCGCACGTGGCGGGCAGTGATGCGCTTGCCGGCCTCGACGATGACATCCTTGCCGATGCGCAGGTCGAAGTTGAGCGTTTCACCGCGCAGGCGCTCGGAAACAAGCTCAAGCTCGGCGCCATCCTTCTTGCCAAGGTGAAAGACGTTGTGCTCGAAGAAGATGTCGAGCATCTGCTCGTTGGTATAACCCAGCGCGCGCAGCAGGATCGTCACCGGCAACTTGCGGCGACGGTCGATGCGCGTGAACAGGGCATCCTTCGGATCGAATTCGAAATCGAGCCACGAGCCGCGATAGGGAATCACGCGGGCTGAGTACAGCAGCTTGCCCGAAGAATGCGTCTTGCCGCGGTCATGATCGAAGAACACGCCCGGCGAACGATGCAACTGGGAAACGATGACGCGCTCGGTGCCATTGACGATGAAGGTGCCAGTATCGGTCATGAGCGGCAATTCGCCCATGTAGACTTCCTGTTCCTTGACGTACTTGATCGCCTTGTTCGACGATTCGCGATCGTAGATGACCAGGCGCACGGTCACGCGCAGCGGCGCACCGTAGGACATGCCACGCGAGCGGCATTCGCGCTCGTCGAACGCGGGCTCGCCGAGGCGATAGCTGACGTACTCGAGTGCGGCATGGCCGGCGTAGCTGGAAATCGGAAACACCGACTGCAAGGCCGCGTGCAGACCCTTGTCCTCACGTTTGTTCGGATCGCCTTCGAGTTGCAGGAACTCGCGATACGAATCGACCTGGATGGCCAGCAGGAAGGGAACGTCCAGCACGGGCGGACGCTTGCCGAAATCCTTGCGGATGCGCTTCTTTTCAGTGAACGAGTAGGTCATGGTGGGGGTACCGCCTCGGAGCTTGGTCGGCGCGGGGACGCCAACGGGGTGAATAAACCAGGATTCGGGATTTGGGATTCGGGATTCACGCGCTGCGCAAGGCAGGCCTGCAAATTCCGAATCCCGAATCCCCAATCACGCAACAACAACGGACAAAGCCCGGGAGTTTGCACCCCCAGGCTTGCCTGGAACTAGTCAGGTAAGCGACCCAATGTGTCGATTACTTGATCTCGACGGTTGCGCCGGCGGCCTCAAGATCCTTCTTGATCTTTGCGGCGTCGTCCTTGCTGACCGCATCCTTGACCACGGCCGGTGCGGACTCGACCAGATCCTTGGCTTCCTTGAGGCCAAGACCGGTGATGGCGCGTACAACCTTGATGACCTCGACTTTCTTCTCGCCAGCGGACTTGAGGCCGACCGAGAACTCGGTCTGCTCTTCAACGGCAGCTGCCGGACCCGCGGCCGGGCCAGCGGCCATCGCGACCGGGGCAGCAGCGGAAACGCCAAACTTCTCTTCCAGCGCCTTGACCAGCTCCATCACCTCGACGAGGGACTTTCCGGCGATCGCGTCGATGATCTGTTCATTGCTAAGGGACATGATTTAACTCCTGAATACGGCTATTGATTGGGTACCGAAAAAACGAACGCTCAGGCGGCCTGCTTCTGGCCGACCTGGTTGATCACGCGCGCCACTTGGACGGCAGGCTCAGCCAGGACACGGACCAGCATGGTGGCAGGCTGTGCAAGCAGGCTGACCAGCATGGTGAGCGCCTGTTCGCGGGTCGGCAGCGAGGCCAGCACGTCAACGTGCGTCCCCGGATATGCCTTGCCGCCCACAGCGACCAACATGGGCTTGAGCTTGTCATTCGCCTTGGCAAATTCCTTGATCAGACGACCGGCAGCGCCGGGATCTTCCTTCGAGAAGGCATACAGCAGCGGACCGGTGAGTGTGTCCTTGACACACGCATAATCCGTTCCTTCCACCGCACGGGACACCAGGGTATTTTTCGCAACCCGGATGAACACCCCGTCCTGGCGGGCCTTCTTGCGCAGCTCTGTGAGCTGGCTGACGGTAAGACCGGCGTACTCGGAAGCGACCAGTGAATGTGCCGTGGCAGCCACGTTCGCCAGTTCGGCAACGACCTCTTTCTTTTGCGCAAGATTGAGCGCCATTGCTTTCTCCGATTGGGCAACCGCTGCGCTCCTGCGCAATCCGGTTCCCGAAAACGACATGGACCGCGACTTCCTGTGCGTGTCCGCCGACATCTTTCGATGTCATGTCTGGTGGCCGTTTCAGATAACTCTGTCAGGCAACACCATCTACGCAGGCTGGGGGTTTGAGACCAGTTCGACGGGATCGGGATGATCCATTGCTGTCGTGCATCCCTGCGTCCCGATCGCGCCATTCCGGCCGCCTGCGGTCTTTGACGGCTGGCTTCATCCCGTTGCCGGGAATCCGCACGCCCTCAAAACCCTGGCGATCGCCTTGGCGATCGCCTTGAAACCCTTACTTGAGCGACAGGCTCGACGGATCGACCGTTACGCCCACGCCCATCGTGCTCGACAAGGAAACCTTCTGCACGAAGATGCCCTTGGCCGCTGCCGGCTTGGCCTTGATCAGGTCCAGAAGCAGGTGGCCGAGGTTCTCGCTCAACGCGTTTGCATCGAAGCTGACCTTGCCGATCGTGCAATGGATGATGCCGGCCTTGTCATTGCGGAAACGCACCTGACCGGCCTTGGCGTTCTTCACCGCGGTGACGACGTCGGCGGCGACCGAGCCATCCTTCGGGTTCGGCATCAAGCCACGCGGACCGAGCACCTGGCCGAGCTTGCCGACGACGCGCATGGCGTCCGGCGTGGCAATGACGCGGTCGTAATTCAAGTCACCGGCCTGCATCTTCTCGGCCAGGTCGTCCATGCCGACCGCATCGGCGCCGGCGGCGAGTGCGGCATTGGCCTTTTCGCCAGCCGGGCAGAACACGGCAACGCGAACGCTCTTGCCGGTGCCGTGCGGCAACACGGACGAGCCGCGCACGCCCTGGTCGGACTTCTTCGCGTCGATGCCGAGGCGCACGGCCACGTCCACCGATTCGACGAACTTGGTCTTGGCGCCTTCCTGGACGAGCTTGATTGCATCAGCCAGTGGATAGGCCTTGCCCTGCACGACCTTTGCGCGGATTGCCTTGTAACGCTTGCCTGAATTTGCCATGTCTTATCCCTCCGCCACCAGACCCATGCTGCGTGCACTGCCGGCGATCGTACGCACGGCAGCATCCAGATCCGCTGCCGTCAGATCGGGCGCTTTCGCCTTGGCGATGTCCTCAAGCTGCTTGCGCGTGACCTTGCCGACCTTCTCCGTATTCGGGCGCTTGGAGCCCGAGGTGATGCCGACTGCCTTCTTCAGAAGGATGGTTGCAGGGGGTGTCTTCGTGATGAAGGTGAAGCTGCGATCCGAATATGCGGTGATCACGCACGGAATCGGCAAGCCGGGCTCGAGTTTCTGCGTGGCAGCGTTGAACGCCTTGCAGAATTCCATGATGTTCAGGCCGCGCTGACCGAGGGCAGGACCCACAGGCGGCGACGGGTTGGCCTGACCGGCCTTGACCTGCAGCTTGATGTAACCGACTACTTTCTTTGCCATTTTCTTCTACTCCTGCGAGTGCAAACGCCTGTTGTCAGGCTCCTCGCTGTTTTTCAGATTCCGGGATTCGGGATTCGGGATTCGGGATTCGAAAAAGCGGGTGCGTGCGACACGCCGCTTTACGAATCTCGAATCCCGAATCTCGAATCCCGGCCCTTCAGGCCTTCTCCACCTGACCGAACTCGAGTTCGACCGGGGTGGAACGACCAAAAATCAGTACCGCCACGCGCAGGCGGCTCTTCTCGTAATTGACTTCCTCGACGACGCCGTTGAAATCGTTGAACGGGCCTTCTGTGACGCGAACCATCTCGCCGGGTTCGAACAGGACCTTCGGCTTCGGCTTGTCGACGCCATCCTGGACGCGGCGCAGGATCGAATCAGCCTCGGAATCCTTGATCGGCATCGGTCGATCGGCGGTTCCGCCAATGAAACCCATGACCTTTGGGGTTTCCTTGATCAGGTGCCACGACTCGTCGTCGATGCGCAGGGTCCGGTTTTCTTCAGCCGTTTCGATCTGCACGAGCACATAACCCGGGAAGAACTTGCGTTCGCTGCGGCGCTTCTGGCCACCGCGCATTTCGATGACTTCCTCGGTCGGCACCAGAATGTCGCCGAACTTGTCCTCCATCGAGGCACGCGCGATACGCTCCTTGAGCGCGCGCGCAACCTGATTCTCGAATCCGGAATAGGCGTGAACGACGTACCAGCGCTTTGCCATAACTGCCTCAGTGCCCGAGCGTCAGGAGCCAGTCCATGACGACCCATTTCAAGATCAGGTCGATCAGGCCAAGGATGAGGCTGATGATGATGACCACGGCGATGATCACGCCGGTGGTGCGAATGGTTTCATCGCGCGTCGGCCAGACCACCTTGCGCAACTCGAACTGCGATTCGGCAAGGAAGACACGCAAGGCGCGACCGCTGTGGGTGCCCGCACCAACCAGCCCGGCCAGCACGAAAGCGCCAATCAGGGCGATCGCGCGCAGGGCGGTGCTCCACTGGTCGGCAAAGTAATAGAAACCGAACAGTCCGCCGACGACAAACAACACCGCCAGGCTCAGCTTGACGATGTCCAGGCCACTGTTGCTTTCGGATTGTTCAAGCTTTGCGTTCATTCATCCTGCCATTGTGTGCCGGAAGCGCGGCAGCGCTCTCGATTAGCTGGCACGCCAGGAGGGACTTGAACCCCCAACCTGCGGTTTTGGAGACCGCTGCTCTGCCAATTGAGCTACTGGCGTATGTCTGGGAGCTGAGAATCGGGAATCGGGAATCGGGAATGGTTTGAAGCGCGGCTTCCGCTTGAGCCTTGCCGATTCCCTATTCGCTGTTCTCCATTCCCGGCTTTTGCTTACTTGATGATCTTCGCCACCACGCCGGCGCCGACCGTGCGACCGCCTTCGCGAATCGCGAAGCGCAGGCCCTCGTCCATCGCGATCGGCGCAATCAAGGTCACCACCATCTTCACGTTGTCGCCCGGCATGACCATCTCGACGCCTTCCGGCAGCTCGCATGCACCCGTCACGTCGGTCGTGCGGAAATAGAACTGCGGACGGTAGCCCTTGAAGAACGGCGTGTGACGACCGCCCTCTTCCTTCGACAGCACGTACACCTCGGCTTCGAACGTCGTGTGCGGGGTGATCGATCCCGGCTTCGCCAGCACCTGGCCACGCTCCACGTCGTCACGCTTGGTGCCGCGCAGCAGCAGACCGGCGTTGTCGCCTGCCTGACCCTGGTCAAGCAGCTTGCGGAACATCTCCACACCGGTGACCGTGGTCTTGACCGTCGGGCGGATGCCGACGATTTCGATTTCGTCGCCAACCTTGATGATGCCGCGCTCGATGCGACCCGTCACCACCGTGCCGCGACCGGAGATCGAGAACACGTCCTCGACCGGCATCAGGAACGCCTTGTCCACGTCACGCTGCGGCTCCGGGATCCAGCTGTCGAGCGCGTCGACCAGCTTGAGAATCGAGGGCACGCCGATTTCCGACTGGTCACCTTCCAGCGCCTTCAGCGCCGATCCGTGGATGATCGGGGTGTCGTCGCCCGGGAACTCGTACTTGGACAGCAGTTCACGCACTTCCATCTCGACCAGCTCAAGCAGCTCGGCGTCGTCGACCATGTCGGCCTTGTTCAGGTACACCACCACGTACGGCACGCCAACCTGGCGCGCCAGCAGGATGTGCTCGCGCGTCTGCGGCATCGGGCCGTCGGCGGCCGAACACACCAGGATCGCGCCGTCCATCTGCGCGGCACCCGTGATCATGTTCTTCACGTAGTCGGCATGGCCCGGGCAATCCACGTGCGCGTAATGACGGGTCGGCGATTCGTATTCCACGTGCGAGGTCGAAATCGTGATTCCGCGCGCCTTCTCTTCCGGTGCCTTGTCGATCGCGTCGTAGGCCTTGAACTCGCCACCAAAACGCTCCGCTCCGACCTTCGTCAGCGCCGCTGTCAGCGTCGTCTTGCCGTGATCGACGTGACCAATCGTGCCCACGTTCACGTGCGGCTTCTTGC
>MKWR01000009.1 GCA_001899855.1 Lysobacterales bacterium 63-13 | reverse complement strand
GCTACCAATTACGTATTATAAACTACATACTATGAAACAGAAAAGGCGCATACCCGCTCTCGCTTCGCCCAGTCAAGCGATGATCCTGCCGGCCCAACTGGCCACCAGCGCCGCCGACGCGGTGCGCGAGTTGCTCGCCGAAGCCGCAGCCGCCAATACAACGCGGAGTTACGCCACCGCCTTGCGCTACTGGGCCGGCTGGCACCGCGCCCGCTATGGCGTCGAACTCGCCTTGCCCCTCGACGAGGCGATCGTCATCCAGTTTGTCGTCGATCACGTCGCCCGCCGTAGCAAAGCCGGGTTGACGTGGGAGCTGCCGCCCGAAATCGACCAGGTCCTGGTCACCGCCGGATTGAAGACGAAGCCTGGCCCCTGGAAGCTGACCAGCGTGGTCCATCGCGTGGCGGTGCTGTCGACGGCCCACAAGCTCAAGCGACTGGCCAATCCATGCGAACAACCGGCGGTCCGCACGGTGCTGAGCCGCGCCCGACGCGCCGCCGTCAAGCGTGGCGAGCGTCCGACCAAGAAAACCGCGATCGCCAAGACGGAACTCGAAGCAATGCTGGCCACGTGCGATGACTCCCTCGAAGGTCTCCGCGATCGCGCCTTGCTGCACTTTGGGTTTGCCAGTGGCGGCCGCCGGCGCAGCGAGATTGCTGCGGCGCAGATGCACGATTTGCGACGTACCGGGCCAGATTCGTTCATCTTCCGACTCGAACACAGCAAGACCCAGCAAGCCGGGCCGACGGCGGCATCGACGCCCGACAAGCCCATCCTCAATCGCAGCGCGCATGCCCTTGCCGCCTGGCTGGAACAGGCCGCGATCACTGAAGGGGCGATTTTTCGTCGATTGTGGAAGTCACGCGTGGGCCCTGCCCTGTCACCGGCTGCCGTGGGCGAAATTGTGCAACGGCGTGCGCGCCTCGCCGGATTAGAGGGTGACTTTGCTGGGCACAGTCTTCGGTCGGGGTTTGTGACTGAGGCCGGTCGGCAAGGTATTGCATTGGGGGCCGTGATGGCCATGACGGAGCATCGCGCCGTGTCGAGCGTGATTGGGTACTTTCAGGCAGGGCAAGCAGAAGACAATCCTGCAGCACGACTACTCAGATGACATCAAGCAATCACGAGCGTGAGCCATACTTTCGCTCTTGGATAGGATCACGCGGGATTCGAAGATCCTCCAAATTCCGCCCGTATCGCCATCAAGGCATCGCGATTGTTTAGCACTACCTGTCGGCGCCAAAGAGGCAACGACTCGCGTTCGATATCCAATCCATAGTGACGTTCGAAGTACTCGGTGAGGCACAGTCTCATCTCGATTCCGATCTGTCCTTCGGTCATTCCGAAATCCATTTCGATAGCTCGCCTCTGGCCTTCTGGCAAGTCCGGGTGAGGAGCGAGTTCCATGGTGAAGAACTGATGCCACTCGCCATCTAGTGACGAGTCGATGCCTGAAGGGCGCGTCTCTCGCAAGGCCAACATCCGCGCCAACACGAAGTCAGTGAACCTCGATTTCCTGTAGCACCAACTTCGCGCGTGCCAGCGAGCGCCATCGTAGACGAGTGCGTGTGGTGCGATCTCACGCCAAGTAGGTTCCGGCGAAGTCATCGACTGGTACAAAACGCGAATGGCCCGCCGCTGGTGGATGCAAGCAACGATCGGGCGCAGGGTCTCGGGATCCATCTTCCGGCGCACTCTTGGGATGGCATCAAAATCGGGCTCCCTCCCGAGCCATGACTCCAACGCGGGCGCAGCTTCATCTTTTCGAAGCAATAGTTGGCTGAGATAGTTCCGCGCGCTCGGCTCAAAGTATCGTGGCGCGAACCCCGTCGACGGTACATAAACCTTCCGACTGCGGTCGAACTCCACGTTTCCGGGCACCAACTCGTCGTACCGGTGGACGTCCATGGACGCTTGGGGCGCAGAGATGCCGAAACGATCAACGAGATCTTGTCGGCTGAGCGTGCCCTCCCAATACAGCCTTCGCTCGATGAAGGCGAGCCGCTGCCGCTGGCTCCAACGCAGCGCTGCTTCAGATGATTCCATCCCCTTCTCCTGAAAATGAATGTATGATAACCGAAAGTTGCTATACCAGTATTCACAAAGACCTGATATTTGGCAGACTATAGCTGTGACTGCCAAACCCCAAAATGCTAGGGGCCAACAGCCAACGACATACCCCATATTGTGTTGAAGCATCGACGCCATAAATCGCTGAGGAGATTAGACATGGGCAAGAACGTTCATATAGTGCCGCATTCGGACGGGTGGGCGGTGAAGATCGAAGGCAACGATCGCGCCACCTCGGTCCACGACACACAAGAACAGGCCATCGAGTCCGGGCGCGATCGAGCTCGACGCGATGAGTCCGAGATTCTCATTCACGGGGAAAACGGTCGCATTCGGGAACGCGACAGCTACGGCTCCGACCCCTTTCCCCCGAAAGGCTGAGTCCTCGCTAGGCCGGCCTCAATTCAGTTGCCAGCAGGAGCAGAAACTCGTATGTCCGTCATCAATGAGCAGGGAGAGGACGATCCGCAAGATCTAACGGGCAGCGCGTCCAGTGCTGCCCGAGCCGATTTTCCATTCCGGATTCTGAGCCTGTCCGGCGGCGGCTATCGTGGTCTCTTCACCGCCCGAATCCTTGCCGATCTCGAAGAATGTATCGGCGCTCCAATCGCGACCCGGTTCGATCTGATCGCTGGCACCTCGATCGGCGGCATTTTGGCGTTGGCGCTGGCCTTGCGAGTGCCGGCCCAGCGAATGGTGGCGCTTTTCAAGGAGCATGGTGACCAGATCTTCAAGAAGCGTCGGTCGTTTCTTGGCTACCTGCGCTCGCCCTATACCCAGGCATCCCTCGCCGCTCTGCTTGAATCCGATACCCTGTTCGGCCAGCGAACCGTCGGCGCATGCGCGCATCGCGTCATCGTCCCTGCCATCAACCACACCACAGGGCGCCCCGTCCTTTTCAAGACGCCGCATCACCCCGATTTCTCCGCGGACCACAAGCACCGTTTGGTTGATGTCGCGCTAGCCACCAGCGCCGCACCTGGATTTTTCCCACGCCACAGCTTCAACAACTGCCAGTATGTCGATGGCGGGTTGTTCGCAAACGCCCCCGGCCTGCTGGCGTTGCATGAAGCCGAACATTTCCTGGGCCAGCAACGCTCGAGCATCCACGTGATGGCAATCGGCACCATGTCGGCGAAGTTCACCGTCGACCCGCACCGCAACCGCGATGGTGGCGCGCTGGACTGGGGTGGCTGGAAACCGGCAAACATGCCCAAGCGACTGTTCGGCGTTTCCATTTCCGCGCAGGAAACGCTGGTTCACCACCTTTTGGGCCATGCGATCGCGCCCGGTCAATACCATCACATCGACGAAGACCTGACCGACGAACGGGCCCGCGCCGTGGCGTTGGACAAGACAGACCGAACTGCTCAGGAAATCCTGCTGGGCTCGGCGGCGGAATGCGCCAAGCGAGCCCTGGGCAGTGCATCGATACAGGCGATGCTGGATCGCCTCACGCCACAACCGATCTTCTACCACGGCGAGAACGCCAATCCTGCTCAAGGAGCACGACATGTTGAAGTTGCATAAGCTCTTTCTCAACGGCGGCCATGTCCTGAGCCTCGATGTGGTCATCGAGCCGACGACGTCCCAGTGGCAGACCTTGGTCGACGCGAAGAACGCCATTCGCGATCACCTGCGGGCGAGCCTGCGTGCGGCTTCGACCCAACTTCTAGGCATGGATCGGAAAATTGGCCCGCGCTTCCGCAGTCAGGGCTCGTGCGTCTACCGCACGTTGATTCAGCCAGCGCATCCCACACAGGAGATGGACTGGGATTTCGGCGTCTATCTGCCGGTGGAGATCATGGATGCACGGCCAAAGACGGCGGCTAAGACTTACTTTGACATCGTTGAAGCGGCCCTTGACGAACTTTGTAGGAAGCGCAGGTGGACGCTGGACCGCAGCAAGAAGAGTTGCGTACGGGTCAAGATCGCGCCTTGGGCGCACATCGACGTCCCCCTCTACGCTGTGCCTGCCAGTGAATTCCATACCATCCAGGAACGCGCCCGCGCGACCGCTGAGCTCTACGCTGGCGCGCGCGACAGCAAGATGCTGAGCGAAAGCGCGGACTTCGCCGAGATGCCCGAACCTTTTTGGCAGATGATCGAAGGCGTGCACTTGGCTACCCGCGCCGGTGAATGGATCAAGACGGACCCTGAGGAGGTCGCACGCTGGTACAACGATCGCGTGGAGCAACATGGTGAGCAGTTGCGCCGGATCTGCCGCTACGTGAAAGGCTGGCGCGACTACTACTGGCCCGACTGCGACGGCCCCAGCTCGATCTCTCTGATGATCCTGGTGGCGCGGAACTTCGTTCCTCGCCTGCGCCGCGATGACCTTGCGCTCGAGGATGCCGCCCGCGCTGTCTACGAGGGTATTGGACAAGACATCTACGAGCCCGGGATCGACGGCGGCGACGTCGACTTCAACCGACTAGATGTCGCCCGGCGGAAGATAGCCAAGGCGCAGGCGAAAGATCTCTTGGACCAGTTGTGGAACTCGCGCCACTACGCCAGCCTGAACCTAGCGCGGGATGTGATCCGCAACATACGCGGGCAATTCGGCAGCCGCATCGCCGACGACACCAGCTTCATAGAGGTCGACGACAGTGCCGACCAGGTCCGCAGATCGTCGGCCGCGGCGGTGCCCCCGCCGCTGGTGGGCTCGAACCAGTCGGGGTGACATGACCGCATCGCGGCTCGCGCTAGCGCTGAGGAAACTGGATGAACTCGGGTTCAAGCCCATTAAGCGTCCAGGTTCAGCGCGCTGCTTCGTTGGCGAGCTGCCGTGCGCCAGGGGCCCAGTTAAGGTCAGGTTCGAGATATCGGATTGGGAATTCACCACCTACCCGACGCTCATCATCCTGGAACGCCCGCCGTTTTTGCCCGCGCTGACGCCACACGTTTCCGGCGACGGCTTCCAGTGCTATTTCGTGCAGGGACGAGTCGTACTCGATCGCTATCGTCCCGACAATGCGATCTGGCAATGCGTCGAACAGGCGCGGCGGGAACTCGATCGACTCAGCGGCAGCCCCATATATCGCGCGCGCGAATTCGAGCAGGAGTTCGGTGCAACTTGGGAGATCGGCCAGCACCCCCTGCCCATTCCTGTGCTGCTAGCCGACGTAACCGGCGATGGTGCTGTGCCCTGCTTTGGCATCGGCGCCGATGTCGGGCTTTACATCATCGCTGCCAGCAACGAAGCGCAAGTCAAGGCGCTGGCCGCGGCCCGCGGCTGGCCGTCTCCTACGCGCAGGAAGATCGGGACCTACATTGTCCGCAGCGCCAAGTCACCGACGGTGCCAAACGAACGGCTGCCCGCGACGATTGCCGAGGTCTTCACCTGGATCAAGTCGTGGGATGTGGCGGCAATGCGCCGGATTCATGCAGTGCTCGGCCAACGCGAGTGGCTAGGATTCAACGCGGTTCAATTCCTTATAGAGAGCCCGGCCGGCTGGTTCGGCTTCTTCTTCGACCTGAACCCCAATCGCGCGCTTGCACACCGGCGCAAGCCGTCGGGATATCGGCAGCACCTGTACAGTAAGGGGCGCGAACTTCCCATCATCCGGGTAAGCGTCAGGCAGATCAGCCCGGACTTCATTCATAGCCGTAACCTGCAATTCCCATCGCTGAAGGACCGCCACATCACCCTGATCGGTTGCGGCGCGATCGGCGGGTATCTGGCACAGGCGCTGGTAAAGCTGGGCGCTGGATCTGGCGCCGGCTCGTTGAGGCTGATTGATCCAGACGACCTCGCTCCCGGCAATCTGGGCAGGCACGTATTCGGCATGGATAGCCTCTACAAGTCCAAGGCAGTAGCACTACAGGAAGCACTGATCCGGCAATTTCCCCATGCCCAGATCGTTGCTGAGCCGCGTCGCGCAGCCTACCCCTCGGACATCGCCGGCGACCTCGTCATCGACGCGACCGGCGAAGAAGCGGTCAGCGAAGCGATCAATGCTAACCGACACAGTGTGCCCAGCGCCGAAGGCGCGCGCGTCCTGCACATATGGATCGTCGCAAACGGTGAGGGCGTGCAGGCGCTTTGGGTCGACCAGCGTAAATATGCGTGTTTCCGCTGTATGCGCCAGAACGACCTTGCGCGATCGAAGCGATTCCACGTCGTCGATCACGAACCAGAAACCAGAATCGCTGGCTGCAACGCCTACACCCCCTACGCCATCTCTGCGCCTATGTCTGCTTCCGCTCTCGCCATCGACATGATCATCGACTGGCTTAAGGGCGATGTGTCACCGCGTTTTCGCACGCGTAGCATCGAAGGCGCGGACATCAGAAAGATTAAGAACCAGAACGTCTCGCCGTTGGAAGGATGCCCGGGATGCTCACTCCCCTAGTCCTGAGACGACCTGACGATGACGGCTTCGTCTTGGTCGAAGAGCGAGTGCTCCAGGTATTCGCTCGACACCGCCAACTCTTCTCGAGCGCGCCCGAATCTGGTGGCATCCTGCTGGGATACCGACGTTGCTCCCACCTGCATGTGACCGAGGCTACCACGCCGCTGGATTCCGACGAGTCAAGCAGGATCTGTTTCTTTCGCTCTGCGGCTCAGCACCAGAAGGCCGCTCTAGCGCGGTGGCGTGAGAGCAGCGGAACCATGGACTATCTGGGAGAGTGGCATACCCATCCGGAACACAGTCCGTCGCCATCAACGATCGACACGCATGGATGGCAGCGTATCTGCAACACGCGCAAGATGCCGATGCTGTTCGTGATCGCCGGTACGCAGCATCGTCTCTGGATCGGCCTCGGCATCACGACCGAACTACGCTCGATTGCCGAACTGGCATAGGAATGGCGTGGCCATGACCGCTCGGCATGCCGACTCAATTGGCGTCGACAGGCTTCCTCAGGCCTATATAATCTCGACCGATGAGTGAATTGCGCCCGGAAGAAATCTTCGATCTGCTTGGGCAAGTGCGAATGCATGCCACGCATGCTTTCTCCGGTCTGGGTTTGATTTTCTATTCCTCGTTGGCGGATCTGCACACCGTATGTGGGTGAAAGCATAGTTTGGCCGAAATGGCCAAACTATGATTGAAGTGAAAGCAAAGCCTGGCCGCATGGTTGGTGGTCAACGCCAAGGTTTGGTCAAGCTGCAGCGTCAATCTCTAGATACAGCGACAACCCGAAGGCATACGGACTGAGGTGCGGCCAGGTTTCACGCTGTTCGGACGGAATGGGCTTCAGGAAAGGCATGAGCCCGATCGACATAGTCATGCCGGCGTCGGCCAACGCGACGCGCAACTCATCGCCGTCGCTGGCATAAACCAAGTCGGGTAGCTGGGGCTCTACCGGAAAGAGGCCGTTGCGAAGTGCCAACGACGCGCTGAAGTTTTCGATGGCCTCCCTCACCACCTGGTGCTGCGTCGGATCCAGGCCACGCGCCATGGAATAGCGGATATGGTGCAACCGCGGCATCAAGGCGCGAAGGAGTTGGTCATCATGGATCGCAGTCATCTCCGAACGCGCCGGCCTACGCACCATCACCGCCGGATCGGTGTGCTTGAGAAATTCGCCCAGCGTCATCACGAGACCGAGGTCCACCGGCGCCTCCAGCGAGGGTTCGGAGATCTGGACTGTTTCACAGAACGACGCCCAAGTCGCACCCATATCGGCCAGAGCTCGGCTCACTCGCCTCGCATCGAGCATGCACTGTGTTGGGGGCTCGGCAAGCCAGGCAAGGCGTTTGGTGCCTGAGAATTTCGCTCGCGGGGCGAGCTTTTCCGCAGCAAACCGGAAGCGGCGCAGCAGCTGCGTGGATTCGCGCAGCGGCAAAATCGCACGCGCCATGCCGAGAATAGCGTCATCGGGGCGCAGCGTCGCAATTTCCCATACGTAGCGAGCATCGCCGCACACCCAGGCACCCGTCTCACCCACGACGATGCGATTCGGATCGTCGCCCTCCAACGCCTCCCGAAGCTGGGTCCAACAGGCCACTTCATCACCGCGTGCAATCTCGAATCCGGACTCGGCGTCGTGTGGATGGTCCTTTCGCAGCAACACCAACTCGCTGTTGGGCGCATCCGCATCCTTGAGCTCAGTGCCAAACCACGGAGCGGCCGCGTCCGTGCCCGTGCAAAAGTGGGCCAACGCGATGCCGTCCAGGACGCCGCCGTGGGTTTCCTCCACTTGCCGTCGCACCCTTTCAAATACGCTGGCAGCGCCCGGCAACCATGGCCCTGTTACCGCGGGTCGCACAATAACCACGGGCATGATCGCCTCGCTGCCATCCTCAGCGGGAGCAATCCCGTGAATGGCCAGGGCATGTGCCTGGACGTCCAGCCGCATCAACGCGTGCGAAGCATTGGCCTTGAGCCACGTCTTGCAAGCGTCCAACACGAAACTGGCCGCGGCGCGCCAGCTCGCAACGGGCTGCTGTGAAAGCCCGTCGCCGGCCGTAATGACCTCCAAGGTCGGCGCCGGTTCGGGCACGTCGAAGTAGGTGGCATAGCCCTGCAGCTTCGCGGCAGCCTGCAATGAGGACTGATGTGCGATGGCGACACGCTCTGTGCCAAGGGCGGTGCGCAAAGCCTTGGCCAACACTTTGGTCGGTGCGTCCCAAAGCCCTTGGACGTCCCGCACAACGCGGTCCGCGGCGTCCTTAGAGAAACGGGGGTGCTTGTCAGCGATATAACCGCGCAAGCGCTCGACACGCTCCGAGAGCGTGGCTGGCGATTTCGATTCGGAATGCATGATGGCTCCTCGAGGGAAGCATCGGGACGGCACGCATTTCCCACTTCCCCCAAAGGCGATCAAAAAGGGAGTGTTGTAAAGGACTGCTGCTGGCTTTGCCCTGGCGGAAAACCGCTGCGTGCGACTGACAGGTGCCAACTTACCTACATTCATCGTAGACCCGCGCGACCGTCGTCGTCAACGCCACATGCTCCAACGCGACCACATCATGGGTCATTCGCCCTGGGAATTCGAGGTGGCTACCGAGACGAGTAGCGGCTGCAGCGACCGTGGCGGCTGGGTGGCATAACGCTAGTGTTCGAGCGAAGCCAGCCACTGATCATGGTAGCGGTGAAGTGGTCAGAACGCTCGGTCCCGGCTTTTTCGCCGGGACCGAGAATCATGATCACGACTAGCAGCGACCTTCATGCCACGCCGCAGCGAATCGCCCTTCAACTCAACCGCGTGCTTGTTGTGGAGCAGACGGTCGAGAATGGCGTCGGCGCTCGTCGGCTCCCCCAAGTAGTCGTTCCAACTCTTCGTCGGCAACTGCGAGGTGATCAGCACCGACTTGCCGGGCACGCGGACGTCGATGATTTCCAGGAGATTCTGGCGCCCGCGCCCACGGGCGCCACGCCCCAATCGTCCAGGAACAGTACATCCACTTTGGCCAGCCGCGTGCGCAGCGAACCAGCGGCAATCTTTCGATATTCGTTCCACCACTGTACGAAATTTCCTACATACCGACGCAGCAAATTGCCATATCGAGCCGGCGCTCGACCGGGCAACCTAATATCGCTCGCGATGTCCTGGCATATACGTCCCTTCCCCTGGGGATGTCCGAAAAGCCGACGTCGCGAGCTTCTATTCTGGAGACCGGTATGGAATCGATGCGACAAGCGACAATCGCAGCACGTGCTGCGACTAATGCTCTGCAAACCGTTACTGCGATCTGCGCGGATCTGATGTCGCTAGAAGGAATGTTGACCGACGAGCAGCGGACGGCAAAGGCAAAGCTGATTCGGGACGTCTTGCTGACTCGAAAGCTCACACAGATCCTCAAGAATCGTGCCGAGGCGCTGGCCGGCAAGCTATCTCGAGTTCCAAAACTGAAGGTTGCGCAGCGGGCCTAGGCGGTGGAATGCTTCGACCTTCATTCAAGGCTGAGGCAGCCTCAGGTGCTATTCGACCCAAGTTGAAGGGACGTACGCGCTATACGTGACGAAGCGCGGTGCCGACACATGCGTTCACGAATTCGTGAAGCCCTAGGCAAATCGTTCTGAAGATCGGCGAATCAGGATTCCCAGGTGCACCGACGCGAACTTCAAGAATCCTGCTCGCGAGCATGAGCAATCCATCGCGACGATGAGCGCGAATTTCGACAGCTCCCAGCTATCAATGCGTGAACAAGAGTTGTTCAAGCAAAGCAAACGACTCGCGGATGCTCAAGGATCGAGCCGAGGCGTTGGCAATTTCCCTCGTAGGGCGCCGTCCCTTACTCAAATCCGTTCTGAAATATCAAATCGCTCGGTGCGGGACAATTCGTGTTTGTGAATACACAACGCGCCCATTCGGGATGATCGATGAATGGATTGCGGTTGTGTTGGAAGGAATACACGACCTCATTGCGCAATTGCTCGCCGGCATCCGGCGGATCGAGGTCGTTCCAGTTGAGCAGATCCGATTCGAGGCCCATGTAGGCCGTCGCCACCGTCATGCCGGACGGCGTCGTCTGGATGAGGTTCACGTTGTCCGTGAGAATCAGGTCCGGCTCGGATTGGCCCAGCGCGTTGGTGCCGCCGTCGTAGCGCACGGCCATGTACAAGATTGCACGGGCCGCGTCACCTTTGCGGTGATCCCAGACTTCCCAAACAGCGGATGACCGATAGTTCGAATGGCCGGGGCCGCCAAATCCGTTGGTGGCGTCGGTCGGCTTCTCCGTGCAGGCTCCTGTTCCCGCACAGTTGCCGTAGGGGTTGTTGCCGCGACTCTGGTTGTACGAACTGTCGGCCATATAGAGCATGTGGCAGTCGGTATATGGCGGGTAAGGCTGACCGTTCACGGTGGTGATATCGTTGAATCCGTAGGAGTTCGGCCAAGTGTGCTCGCGGTTGAGGCTGCCGCTGGTCTTCACGTACGAGGTGTTCTTGTAGATGTCGACGACATTGTTCGGGTTCATGGGATCCTCGTCGGCCATACGCAAGATGTCCCATGCATCGGTGGTACCCGCGGTATAGGGATAGGCCACGTGATCTTTGATCGTGTTGTGCAACCAGATCTCGAGGGCCGGTCCGCTACTGGTATCGACGCCCGCGTAGTAATCCGACACGTCGGCACCCGTCATGAACTCTACGGTGACGTCGGACACCATCTGGTCTGAGGTGCCATCCTGATCAAACACATGCATGGCGAAGATTGTCAATGTGCAGTCTTCGAGCGCGGCAAAATTGGCGTCGGGATTCAGCGCATAGCTGGCACTGGAACCGCTGACCGAAACCGCGTGGGATCCGCTGGTGTCGCAGGTAAGGTCAAAGACCCCGGGTTCCACCAGGTTGACCGGCTCGCTGAAAGTGATCTGCAGATTCGAACCCAACGGAAATCCGGTTGCCCCAGGCAACGGAAATGTTGAGGCAACGATGGGTGGCACATCTTCTGGAACGGTCGTAAAAGCAAAGACGTAGTTCGCCAGCATGTTGTCTGGCGACCCATCCAGGTCCACCACCTGGTCCGCCAAGACCGTCACGGTGCAGGTCTCATCCACAGCAAAGTCGATGTCTGGATCGAGCGTATAGGTTCCGCCGCTACCACCAATCGCCCCAGTGTGGACACCGCTGCTAGTGCAAGTGACGTCCGCGAAGGTGCTTGTGAGCGTAACGGGCTCGGAGAACGTGACTCCGAGCGTCGTATTCAGGGGGGCATTAGTCGCATTGTTTACCGGGATGGTGCTGACCACTGCCGGCGCGATGTCTGGCGGCGTCCCGAAAATCTGTCCGGTATTGCAGGCACCGAAGGTAGCCGGTGTATCCGGCTGCCAAGAGAAGTCGCTGTACTGGGTACCCG
Source organism: Lysobacterales bacterium 63-13 (assembly GCA_001899855.1). Lineage (GTDB taxonomy): Bacteria > Pseudomonadota > Gammaproteobacteria > Xanthomonadales > Rhodanobacteraceae > Dokdonella. The sequence goes on along the minus strand of MKWR01000009.1, from coordinate 4,504 downwards.
TGCCACTGAGCTGAAGCGAGTCCGACGCGGCGCCCGTGCCATTCTCGCTAACACCGATGTCTACGCTCGTCATGCCGATAGCAGGTCCGCTTGTCGCGATGAAGGTCCCCTCATAGCTCAGGAACTGAACGACTTGCCCGGCGTTGGTCACCAACGCCAGACCATCCGGCGCGCCGTTCTGAAGCCCCGTGATGGGTGCCGACACGACGCCATAGCCGCCGCATGTGGGCGGAATCGCGCCCGAGAGGGTCGCGATAGGTGTATAGGAAGCACCGCCGCCGCCGTTGTAAGGGATAACTTGCCATCCGGTGAGATCGGTGCCGGCGGGACCCACAATCTCGATGCCCTCGTTGGCATCTGCGCCTACGTTGTCGTAATGGATTTCATTGATGAAGACGGTCGTCTCTGCCAGCGCAAGGCTCGACGCCAGCAGCAATGGCAGTACAAGACCCCAGAAAACCGTTCCACACCTCATGCATTTCCCCAATCAATCAAGAATGTGCGCAGAAGTACTGCGCGCCCGGTACCTACCCGAGCGCTCGGGGCGATAGTTGCTCACTGAGTGCTCAAGGAAACTGAGGCAGAGCCGAGTGATATCTTACTCCTCCTCAATTCTGCAGAAGAGCTCATTCTGTGGACGGCCACGCGTCGGTATCCCGGAAGCATATAGCGCTCCATTACGGAACAAACCGGTTGTCCCGGCTCAGGCGCTTGGCAGCCGGTCCCCGGTAGCACGCACCAGCGCCGCTGCCTGCGGCACGGGCGCTTGTATCGTTCATGCAGTGGGCGCACGATGCCCATATTTCCACCTATGAAGGATCCATGGATGGCGATCGTGCAAACGGCCGTGAGAGGGCTCCTGAGCCTCGTGCTCGCGCTCAGCTACACCGGAGCTCTGGCCGACGAGGCCATCAAACTGTGTGTTTCACCGATTGTACAGGTTACTTCATCGGTTTCGATCCGAGAATCCCCGTCAACCCATAGCGCGCTCGTGGGGCGACTGACTCCTGGCCAGCAGGTCCCGCTCGCTGGTGAAGTTCCTTATTGGTATCTCGTTGAATTGGCCGGGGGCAATATTGGCCACGTCTCCAAGCGTTGGACGGATACGCTTGATTGCGCAACCAGCGCACCCGTCGTGACCTCAAGCGGAGCTTCATTCGAGCTGGATGCAATCGACGTCGGAACCGGCTTGTCCGTCTTTGTTCGCGGGCCAGATTTCACGCTGCTCTATGACGCGGGGAGCAACGATGATCTCGCCAAGGGCGTGAAGAACCGGGTCACAGAATACCTTGCTACTGTGTTTCCCGACGTTCACAAAGTCGATCACCTGGTTCTCAGCCATCCGCATCGGGATCATGTCGAGCTTCTCGCTGATATTGTGCGCAACTACCACCCGAGCGATGTTTGGGATTCGGGGGCCTACAACGACATCTGCGGCTACCGTGATTTCTTGCGCGCAGTGGCGGAAGCGCCTCAGATTGAATTCCACAATGCCAATATGACGACGGGGAACGAGACTGTCTTCCTCGCGAGCAAGACATGCTATGGAAACGTCGAGCCTACCTCTCAGATCGTCCTGCACCACGGACCCCGCATCGACACCTCGCCCATCGCGCTGGGCGGGAGCGCAAAAATGCAGTTTCTCCACATCGACGGAGCGCAACACAGCAATACTAATGACAATAGCCTTGTCCTGCGACTGGAACTGGGCAGCCACGCAGTCATGCTGATGGGCGATGCTGAAGCGGGTGGTCGCGCGTCGCCGTCGTCCACGCCAAGGCCGACTTCCGTGGAAGGAAAGCTGCTCGAATGCTGCAAAGAACTCATGCGCGCCGACGTTCTAATCGTTGGACACCATGGCAGCATGAGTTCGTCCAGGAGGGCGCTGCTTGATGCCATCGGCGCATCTTACTATTTGGTATCGGCTGGACCGACCAAATACTCAAGTGTGGTGCTACCGGACCAAGTCGTGATTGACGAATTGACGAGTCGCGGCATGGTATGGCGAACAGACATGGATGATGAGAGCTGCAAAACGAGTGAAACGAAAATCGGTGAGCAAAATGACGATAAGGCGGGTGGCTGTAAAAACGTTCGAGTAACGTTAAATGATTCAGGGGTGCGTGCAGCCTATTTCCCCTGATGGGGAGATCGGACCGCCGTCTGGCTCGTTTCGGCCATGAGCGGACCTTGCGATCGCGGCGCTGAAGCTACACGTCCAGCCGATCGAGCGGGCTTGTGGTTTGACGCACGAGCGGGTGGCCGACATCCGGGATCACGTCCGATCAGCCCGTAGTGTCGAGCTCCTTCTACGCCAAGGATCTAGCAGTTTGCCCGCAAGCTGACGTATCAGCCGTGGACTCTTTGGCCCGGCCTCGTCCACTGTGACAGGTCCATGGCTCTTTTTCACCTACTCGCAGCCACTGGAAAGTTCTACATTGGGACCCTACCCCACAACGTGGTAACTCCTGTGCACCAGCTTCCCGCCCCCGACAGCGTACGAATCCATGCCGGTGAGCCGCTCACCGCCGTCAACGACATAGAGAGGGACAGCCTCGGGCGGAAGGGTTTCGCCGGCGCCGCCGTGAGGGCGCTTCGGGGGGTTGGCTCATCTGCAGGCCTGGTCGTGTCCATCGAAGGCGCGTGGGGCAGCGGGAAAACGTCTGCTCTCGCGTTGATTGAGGCCTACCTCAATCAAGAGCCGGAAGAAACGCGCCCCGTGGTGGTTCATTTCAACCCCTGGCTCGTCGGCGAGCGGGATGCCCTGCTGAAACTGTTCTTGCAGAAACTGGCGACCGCGGTCGGCCTGACGAGCAACACAGCGGTTGCCATCAAGGCAGCTGAACAACTGCGAGCGTACTCACGCGTCTTCGGTGTATTGAAGTTCGTGCCAGGCGCTGAGCCGTGGGCCTCCATCACCGAAAAGGTCATCTCGACATCCGGCCGACTCACGGAGTCGGCGGCCAAGTTGAAGGCGCCCGACCTCGAAGGCCAACGGGACAAGGTCGCGGATGCGCTGAAAGAACTGACACGGCCCATTATCGTGTTCATCGACGACGTTGACCGCCTGTTCGCGCAGGAGGTCTTCGAAGTCGTTCGCATCGTCAAGGCCGTCGGCGAACTGCCCAACGTGGGTTACGTCATCGCGTGGGACGCGGACTACGTCACCAAGGCTCTCGAAAGTCTCCATGTTCCCTTCGCGGCAACCTATCCCGACAAAATCGTCCAAGTCCGCCTGCCTCTTCCCGCGATTTCTCGGGCAGGTCGTGAGCACATGCTCACCGAGCAACTCGATTCACTGGGCGAAGATGTCACCCGCCACAGGTTCCCCAACGAAGAGGATCGTTTGTCCCTGCTCTACTGGTCGGGGTTGAACGACCTCTTGGCGTACCCGAGAGACTTTACGCGTGTGTTCAACACGCTCAGGACGATAGAACCGATACTGCGAGGCGAGGTCGCGTTCGCGGACTTGCTCGGCTTGGCCGCGTTGAAGGTCAAGGCGCCCTCCATCTACGGATTGCTGCATCGACACCCTGAGTATTTCGCAGGCAGCCTCAACAATCGAGAGATGGGCGAAAAAGGAGAAAAAACCGCCGGCGCACTGGCGCGCGCGGAGGCGTTGAAAGCATGCGGCGCACCGCTCGCCGTCCGCAATCTCGTGCATCACCTATTTCCGCTTACCGCATCGGAGGATGGCGCGTTCACGATAGGACGAGTAGAAAGCACGGAAGGCCACTTGGCAGCCACCGACCGTCTTGCCGTGGCGCTTCAGATCGGCACGACCGATTCTGACGTGAGCCTTGTCGCAGCTCAGGCCTACCTCTTCGAGCCGTACCGTCGCGAGGAGTTGTTGAAGTCCATCACGACGCTCAACTGCAACGAGTTTTTGCGCATGCTCGGTCAGGTGCTCGAATCGACGACGGTGCCAGTTGAGGATGCGAAGCGTCTGTGTCTCGATGTCGCAAGGCTCGTCGACCATCCCGTCTTCATCGAGCGCAAACGCAGCCGCCGAGATGACTTCTTGCTTCGTGGCGCTGAGGACATTGCGATTCTGTTGGCAGGCAGTGTGGCAAAACGGCATGCGGAAGGGAGTGCCTCCCTCATTGCCGCAGCGTTGGCCAGCGATGCAGGTTCGTTGACTGCTGCTGCGCGTCTGCTATGGGAGAGCTATGTGGGAAGAGACGATGACCCTCCCGCCGAGTTCGCCTGCGCCGCCGACTCAAGAACTGAGATAGTGGCGGCCTACGCCGGGAACGTGCTCGCCGCGGCCAAAGCAGGGAAGCTGCTGACCCTCGCGAACCCAGGGTCGGTTCTCTGGCGATTGGAAGAGCTTGCTCCGGAAGCTTGTCCGGCGGTGTTCTCGGCGATTCGCGAGATTGACCCAACCCTGGATTCGTTCGCGCTGGAAATCCTTCGCAAATCGTCCCACAACCCGGGCGGTCAAGCCTACGGGCTAAACGAAGATTCGGTCGATGTTGCTGCCCGTTGAAAATTGACCAGAAAA
>MKWR01000008.1 GCA_001899855.1 Lysobacterales bacterium 63-13 | reverse complement strand
AACCAAACAGCCTCCACGAAACCCGGGGCGGTTCAGAACGGTGCGGAGGGTGGGAGGGAGACTCCGACATAAATCCCCTTGATGCCGCCACGCTTGCTGGCGTGGCGGTCGGCAGTCGGGGACGAAGCTCCCTGCCGATGCCAAGGTGTACTGCCCTGGCTTCCGGTTGTGGCTCTGACCGGAACCGCTCGCAGCGCGCGTCGGGCCTGTGAATCCCGACGCAAGAATGCCTGTCGCTTGCGGGCGACGCGTGGATGGCCTGCGGGGTACTTCTAGGCGGTCATCGACTCCCGTCAGAGCCGCCCTGCCCTTTCCCCTCGCAGTAAGGGTGGAGAGGATTGGCGGCTGTCTGAGTCCGCGTCCTCACCCATGCTTAGATTGCCGGAGCGCACCCGGCAACCGCATCCCCACCCCGGTGGCGCTTACTGCTCGCCATCGATGGACGAAGCATACGCTCTCTGGCTGTAATGGCGGAAGTCTGCAAGCTTGCAGGTTTGGTAATCTGCTATCGCCATTTCCATGGTGTCGATTTGCGCGCCTACGCTGTCGGTTTGATTCTAAGCGGAGCTGCTCGCACTTCATCGCTACCGCGACTACGCAGTTTTGGTGCAACGGATGCACACCACCGCACAAATGATCCAGTTGCTGTAGGAGCTCGCATCCTTTGCTTTATCAGGCTTTTGACATGGGCTTTGTAAAGATTCTCCATCAAGAGGTGAACACCGGGGTGCAAAATCGTGTTGTGGAACCGCACGTAGAACTCGGGGTCGTGGCAGTGGTCGCCTTGAGATGAACTTTTGTGCCCGTACTCATGAATGAGGAGATACACAAGGCGGAACAACCCCGGCCGATACTCAGAGGTCCAGCGATAGCCCGCGAGTTGACCAACCGTTTCAAGCTGTCGATGTTCAATCGCGATATAGGACACACCATCTGTCCAAGCATCCATTGAGTCCGACGCACCACCGACCAACTTCCGCGTTTGCGATCCGCAAATGTTTGCTGCAAATTTGTTGATACTTCGCAGCGCCTCGATCGCAACCTGTGCGCGCCTGTCCATTTGATCGTCGTCAAAAACAGTGGCCGTGTCGCTGAACTCTTGCGCTAACGTCTCGAAATCGATCCATTGCATTCTTCCAGGATCTGAGTCCTCATTCAGCGCCAATCGCAATCGTAGTTGTTGGACCAGCCAATGGGCATTGTTGTTCGACACCTCAATACCCGCCAAATGCAACAATACGGGGTCAATAACGGTCACTATCCCGAGGTTGGTTACACGTTCGGCAATCATCCGCTTCTTGCGGTCAAAGCACGTGAAACGGCGGTGTTCTGGGAAAAGCCAGCGCCGATCTTGGTAGACACCAAAAATATCCGGCAGGAAACGAAGCTTCTCCAACGACTTCGCCGACATACTTCGGTCTTCAAATACCAGATCACGCAACAGTCGCTGTATTTCTGGGGGGCGAAGTTTTCGTGCTTTTTCAACCTGAACGGTGAAACGCTCGATTAGCCGTCCTGCAATCTTGCGCCAGTGCTCGCATTTGACGATTGCGTTGCGGGCCGCATTGACGTGCAACGTGACGCGCGATACCACAACACCTCCGATCCCAAAGCGTGCTGCCGGAAAGCTTTCAACAAACACCCCCTGATTGTAGATTCGCAGATCGTGGAAGTCCCGGTCCAACTTGTAAAAGGCGAGCTCGTCGAAGTCCCAATCAAGATGTTCCACCAACTGATTGATTTGCACGCCATCAATCAAAATCGGAACAGACACGTAACGAACCAATTGCGACAAGTGATTATCGCCGTATAAGGGAAGAAGCGTATTTGCTTCTGATAGATCAACGTGCTTGCCGTAGAGCAACATTACTTCGAGAATGTCTCTCTTTTCGTAGAGTTCAACTTCAATAGTGCACCCTAAGCGCGCTTGCGACAGAGATCGAAGTTCATAGCCAAACTCGCCTGCTGCGTCCTGAATGTCCACGAGCATCTCGTATTTGCCGCTGAGCCATCGCGTTTTGGCATATCCCATGACTTGGCCACGTCCAATTCGGAATCTACCGAATTTGGCATCACCTTCATGGTGTGGTGTCCCGAATGTTTCGAAGAACTCCTGTATCTCCGTGAGATCCGCGAAGCCCTTACCATTGTCGCTGATCGTCAGCCGCCCATGCTCCTTTGATGTTTCAATTCGGATTTCCGTTGCGCGCGCATCGATCGCGTTCATGACCAGCTCCGCAATCGCTTTGCTGAACGAACCACCCTGCTCACGAAAAAGTGTTTGCAATATGCCGGCATGCACCCGAAACGGTCTGCGCACCTGCCTGTTCATCTCTTCATTCATTTTTAATCTGCATCTCAATTGATAGGTGTCTGTACCACGTTCGATGCAGCCTGGACATGGATCTCCACGGCTTGAGTGGAGCGCGGCCCAGGACGTTGCAGGCGATAGACGATGCGCACCGCGCCTGGTGCAAGGGGAGGCACCTGGCCGGCTTCAATTGCACGAAACCAGATGGCATTCCAACGGCGGCCTTTCACATCGGTCATTTCAAGGCGCAGGTGCGTGCCATCGCCGACCGGCTTGATGCCGAGCAGCTGGAAGGTGTCGCAGAAAACGGGTAGCTCGAATCCGCGGCCCCATGGATCCAGAGCCTCGATTTCCGCCAGTGCCTGCGGGCCAAGTTCGTGACCCAATGCGCCGTCATGGAATTTCTCGATCGGCGGAGCCTTGCCCTGGAATGCCGCGCTTACCGTGGCATCCCAGATGGCACAGAACAAAAGCCCACGTGACGCCGGCAGACGCACGCCCCCAGCGCCGGCATGTCCGCCTGCTAAAAGTTCAAGCTCCGGATGGTTTGTGGCAATCGACTCGAGCGCCTCTCGGACATGGAAGCCAGGCACGGAGCGCACGGAGCCGGTCAGAACCTGCGCGTCTTCCATGTGGGGCGACAGGCAGACGGTGGGGCGACCCCATGCCTCCACGACGCGCGAACTCGATATCCCGTGAACGCCTGGATGTCCATCCGGGAGAATGAGGGCAAGACCAATGCAGCCTTGGGCCACGGCATCGCTGGCCAAGGCCATGGCCTGGGCAGTCACGCGCTTTTCGATGACCTTGCGCCGTTCATTGGCGTCGCGAAGGATCGCCACCAATTCGCGCGCACGTTCAAGATGCGGTGTGGTCAGTGCTTCCAGCCCTGCGGTCGCGTCGTCAATGCGACCATGAGCATTGCATACAGGGCCTAGCCGATATGCGATGGTTTGTGAATCCCAAGGCGGAGGCTCCACCTCGCTCAAGGCTTTGAGAAAGGGACGCTGGAGCGCGTTCATCCTTTTTAGCCCGGCGCGCACGATGAAGCGATTGGTTGCGCTGCGCCCCAGGTCGACGGCGTCCGCCGTGGTTCCAATGGCGACTGCGTCCATTACGCGTGCCAGCGAAGGCGCGTCCGTTGGCAAGGTGCCCCGTTCGATCAATTTGTCCCGTGTGGCCGCCATGAGCAGCATGGCGACCATGCAACCGGCAATATTCGGGTCTGACGCCGGCACATCGGTACGCGCGGGATTCACGCACGCAACCGCTGAGGCAGGCGGGCCTTCCTTTGGGAGGCCGTGATGATCACTCACGACTGTTTTGATGCCTTTTTCCAGAAGCTCACGAATCCGCGGCTCATCGGTGGATCCCTGATCGGCGGTGATCACCAGCGCCGGACGAGGTACAAGCTGCAGAACGCGCTCGACCAGCTTCGAGGACACCCCATATCCTTCCTTGGTGCGGTGGCTGGTCACGCTGTGGATTCGATCTACCGGCACCCCCATGCAGAGTGTCAACGCTTCCCACAGCACACAATGAGACGTAATCCCGTCTGCATCATGGTCAACTACACAGGCGATGTGTTCGCCTTGTTCAATGGCATCGGCGATGCAATCGGCAGCGGCATGAATGTCTGGAAGTTGCCGCCAGGAAATGACATGGCTTCGCGGATCGAAGAAGTGCGCGAGATCGATTGAATCCTCCGGGATGCGCGCCGCGACCAAGCGGGCCTGGAGCGGTGTGGCCCCCAGTGCGGCGGCCTGGGCCACCCGTGATGCGTTCGCCACCCGGGGCTTCCAACGTACTGCTGGCTGTTCTGTTTTCGGATGAGGAGTCTGCGTCGTCATGAATCAAGGAATAGCCGCTTTCGGCCGTGACGCAACAGGTTGCCGACGAGGCCAGTGGGGAGGGGATTTTGCTGGCCTCGTCGGCGTGCGATCGACTTAGGGGTTCAACCGCGTCATCAGTGTCGCGCACTCATGCGTTTGCGGAACGCAGTCGTGGACCGGATAACCCGGTCTGTCACTCGTCGCCCTTTCGCGTATCAAGATCTACGGGCATGGGCTTTTGACAGGTTCCGCACACGAGGTTTAGCCCCGACTTGCCCCATACGGCGGCTGTGCATTTCGGGCAGCTGTACTTGGTGCGATTGCCCGACGAACTGGGTTTGGGCGAAATGAGGGCGGCCACTACACTCTGATTAAGATGCGCGCGCAGTGCTTTGTGGGTGCGGGTTGTTTTCGCGGCGGCTGTCCGTACGGGCTTAGGCGCAGCTACTCCGGCACTCGGCGTCGCATCAGGTGATGGCGTAGGAGCGGAAGGATTGGGGATTTCGTCCTGCGCCTTATCGTCATCTTCCGACGGCTGATCCGCGGCACCGGAAGTGGAGGCCTCCGGTGGCGGTGGCGTTTGCGTCTCCTCATCCTCCAGAGCTTCCTCGTCATCGTCGTCTTCATCAAGGAACTCCGCCATGCGATCAATCCACGTCAATGCCCAGCCCTTCTCCAACAACACCGTGGCAGATCGATCGAACGGACCGTCCTCCTGGACATAGTGCGACATCTTGTACCCGTATTTCTTCCCGCCCGGCTTGCCGTTGTGGGACGGCACCAGCCCGATGGTTTCCATCGCCTGGCCCCATTCCTTGCAGTGATACCCCTGTGCACCTCGAACGTCGGCGGTGGCTTTCATGTTGACCTGAATGCGACACATCTCATGCACCAGGTTCGACAGAAAGTCCTTGGGCTTGGCAGCGGCGAAATACGCGGGATTGACGCTGATCTCGTGGGTGAAGACCAACCCGTTTACGGCTTGCACGAAACGATCCATCGACACCATGGCCAGATGCCCCTTCTTGCGCCGGAGCGTAATCAGGCACTCAGGCAGCTTCGACTGGAACAGGGTCCGGTTGAAGTGTCGGTAGGCGTTGTTGATTTCCGAATAGAGTGTCTCCGTCGGGCTTTCCAGCCGCGCACCTTGGGTTTCCGGAAGCATGCTGGTGTCTGGCGCGTTCACTGGATGCGCATCTCGGAGGCATTGCGAATGGCTGTCTCGAATGCACCCGTCCAGGTTTCCACCTGCATCGTGTCCTTGAGACTTCTGCGTGGGCGCAGCAGTTGGCGCTGCATGTCGGGATAGTCACGCTGCAAGATGTCTTCCAGCACGCCGACTTCATCGATCAGGCCAATTTTCAGCGCCGGCCGCGCTGTCCACACGCGACCGCTGAACAAGTCCGGTGTCTCCAAGACCAAGCCGGGTCGACGCTCGATGACCAGCGTCTTGAACTCGACCATTGCGCTGTCGACAAGGTCCTGCGCGTATTGCGCCTGGGCTTTGGTGTCCTCCCGATACGGGGAGAACGCGCCTTTGTTCGTTCCCGTCGTATATTCGCGCGATCGGACGCCGTACTTGTCCATGATGCCGCCGAACTCGAGCCCGGACATGATGACGCCGATCGAGCCGACCAGCGCCATCGAATTGGCGACAATGCGATCGGCATGCGCAGCAATCATGTATCCGGCGCTGGCACCCACGCCATCAATCACGGCGAGTACGGGACGACGCACGCTGCTGTCCTTGACCACCTTGCAGCGATCCATGACGGCGCCGATGCGCTCGGCGTCGGCGGGCGACCCTCCGGGTGAATTGATCCTGAGTACGAGCGCCTTGGTGTTTGTGTTGGAGCAGGCCGACTCGATCAAGGGCACGATTCTGTCCCCCGAAGCCAGGCTGTCCGGCCCGATCGCCCCGCTCACATCAATGATGATGACGCCGGGCGATGAGAGCGAAGGCTGGTACCCGAAGAACCCGGCCGTGCTGATGAAATAGATGATGGCCAGGCCAAACACCGCGACCGCGAGGGCAAGTCGCTTCACCCATTGCCAAAACAGGTTGTCGCGGAGCACCTTGACGTGCGCACCTGCCATCAACTCCAAACTGGGCGCGAGGTTTTCGAGCAGATCCAGCGCTCGACGCGTCACCGCCTCCGTCGAAAGAGGTGTTGATGGAGTCGATTGGGCCTGCGCTTCTTGAACGGGGTCTGTCATCTCGGGTTCCGTGTGGGGAAATCAGGGTGAGGGGTGACGCATCCGCGGAGCGGCGTAGATGTCGGGTAGGCAAAGCTCGTTTGATGATCCATTCGCCACACAGCCATCGAATCCATCAACATGGATGTAATCCGTGATGACGACGTTGGTGAACTCCCAGTCCAGCGCGCTGGTTCCATCACTCTGCTGTGACGACGCGCGAACAGTGAAGATGCGGATAGGAGGGCCGGGTGTGATGGCTTGGGCACACTCCCAAACCACAGTCTGGCCGATGGCCACCGAGGCCAGCGTCTTGTTGCATTGAGGTGCCGTCGTCTCGATCAGGTTGACTGCGCTCAAGGCGGTTGACGTGTTGTTCGTCACCTTGAATTGCCACCTGGCAGATTCGCCGGCTTTGGCGTATTGAACCCACGGCAGTCGACACACGGTATAGGCCGCTGCACCTGAAGGGTCAGGAGGCGGCCCGCCGCCTGGGAGTGTTACGGATGAGGTTGCGGTCGCGCTGACCGAGCCGCCTCCTTGTTGCCCGGTCGCCGTCACGGTGTTGGAGAACGGCGCAAGGACATTGCCCTTGTTGCAACTGTAGGTATAGGTGGAGCTTGCACCGAGCGAGCTCACGGTACGGGCGCATGTACTCACCGCGGTCGAAGTCACGCTGACAGGTGCGAGCGCGACGGTGCCGTTGTTGATGATCTTGATCTGGAAGATGGCGGTACCCCCGGACGCGACCTCCTGCGTGACGGGATTGGACTGGATCTGCACTGACGCGGCGCGTTGGGCTTTGGCATGGACCACAAACACCTTCGATTCCATGCAGTAGCGGGTCGGTCCTTGTACGGCATCCACCAGCGCCACGGTCGGCGCCGGATCTCCGGGCAAGGTCAGGGTCACGCGGTCGGGGTTAGCTTCCCAGCGAAGCGCGTCCTCTGCGGCGACAACGAATACGTGACGACGGTTGTTGATCGTCGCGTCCATCAACACCCCAGAAGAAGGCGAATGACTGTCGAGGAGCGCGCGTTGCGCTGAAGTCAGACCTTCTCGGGGGCGCTGCCGGGGATCTGTCACGTCGCTGCATCCCAGGACGTGTTCGGCTGGGACGCGATTGAAGTCCAGCGTCAAATGATCTCCGGGGGCGACCGGTGCAAACTGTCCATCGGGACGCAGCTCGCACCGCATGCTTCCATCCGCCTGGATCACCTGCTGGTCGCAATTGTCGCCATGGTCAGCGCCCGACGCCCAAACAGGAGCGCTCGCCATCAACAACACCCAGCTCAACCCACGCCGCATGGAAATACTCCGTCACTCAGGCCACTCCATGATTGCGGAGAATGGCGAGATCGGGGGCGCGTCGTGGACCGTAATACCCGGTCCAGCATTGAATCAAGGGCTGATTGATTGCGGCTTAAATGAGGACTGTCCTCGCTGCTCTGCACACTTCATGCTCAACAACCTCAACCTCTATGTCTTCCCAGCCGGCGCGGAGTTCTCCTACGAAACCGTGCTCCAGGCGTTGAGTCGCGTGCCGGTACGGCCCTGCGGCCCGCTGGAGATGTCCACGCTGGGCTTTGAATCCATTTTTGGCGAAAGCGATGACCGACTGCTGATGCGCGTCGAGAACAACGTGTTCTGCTTTATGGCTGCGGGGGAAGAAAAATCACTGCTCAACCCTGTGCTTCGAAAACGGTTGGCCGCCGCCATACAGGCGTTCGAAGTGGAAAAAAATCGGCGGCCGACCAAGTCGGAGCAAGAGGAACTGAAGAACCGTGTAATCAACGCCATGACCGCCGAAACCATGGGATGTCCCTTCGAGGTCGCGTGCATGATCGACCTCGATCAGGGTTGGCTGGCTGTTGGTGCGCTGTCGGGTACGCGGAGCGAAGCGATTGTTTCCGCAATGCGCCTGGCGCTGCGCAGTTTCCCTGCCCGACCGGCCATGTCCAAGGTTGCACCGCAAGCTGTGCTGACGGACTGGCTGCTCAACCAGAAAGCACCCGAACCGCTCGAACTTGGGCAAGATTGCGACCTGGTGTTCCCCGAGGAAACGACGCGCTGCTGGCGCGGTCGCAGGACCGAACTCATTGGCCAGGAAGTGCAAACGCATCTGGCGGAAGGCATGCGCGCAAGCCTGCTTGGGCTGGTCATGGGGGATGCCTCCTTTTCCATCGACACCACCCTTCGCCTACGCAGCCTCAAGGTTCTGGAGCCGGACCAAGCAACGAACGAAGATGAAAATGTCAAAGCTGCCGAGATTCTGCGGCTGGCCCGGACACTCATCTCCCTCCTGCCGTTCATCGAGCAACATTTCGGGATCGAGCGACCGACACCTGTGTCCATGGAGGACTCTGCCGCAAGCGCCGTAGCCAGCAATTCATTCGCGCGAATGGATTTCACCTACGACGAAAGCGTCGCAGACGTCTGACGGCGTTTTGGGTGCTATCCCGCCCGGGTGTGACCATGACTCTATTCCATATATCTTGATTGCTACTTCGTGCGTCGGGTGGCTTGCGTGAATGCGCGCTGCTGCTATTCCTGTTGCGTCCACAACGGAGAGCGCCATGACCTCAATCGCCCACACCCTGCAAGACATTCGTCTTGCCGACATTGTTGTTGTCGAGGGCTTCAACCCGAGACGCCATTTCAACGCAGAGCCACTGGCCTCGCTCGTCGAAAGCATCAAGCGTGATGGCGTGTTTACGCCGATCACTGTGCGCCGTACATCCGATGACTCGCTCAAATTGATTGCCGGTGAGCGCCGGCTTCGCGCCAGTCGTGAAGCGGGTCTTGAAACGATCCCGGCAAAAGTCATCGAGTGCGATGACGCAACGGCGCTGCGCATTGCCATTCTGGAGAACCAGGAGCGCGTCAATCTCTCGGTCGCGGAGCAGGCGCTGGTTGCGCGCGACTACCTCGACCTTTACGAAGGTGACGTGGGTCTGGCCTGTGCGGACCTTGGATGGTCCGAGTCGAAAATGCGTGCGCGGCTTCTGCTCCTGCAGGCATCGCCCGCCGTGCTCGACGCAGCGGGTGCGGGCACGATCACTGCCGGACACGCTGAATTGCTCTCTGCCCTTCCTGTTGCCAATCAGGACAAGGCACTTCCTCAGATCATCGAGTCCTCGATGACGGTTGGCCAACTCAAAGAAATGCTGCGGGGCTTCGTCATCCCGCTTTCGACGGCCATCTTCAACCTCGATGGCTGCAAGGGTTGCCCCCGCAACAGTGAAACGCAAAGCGACTTCTTCACGCATACCGTCGAGGGAGCGAACTGTCAGGACAAAATCTGCTTCCGTCGCAAGACGGATGAGGCCATCGAAGCCAGGCGGGCGCAACTGCTGGAAGAAGTGTCAACCGTTGCGCTGGCCAGCGAGAAGGCTCCCGGCACGTACACCTTGCTCATGCGCGACGGCAAGACGGGAGTCGGGGATGCGCAGTTTTCGGCCTGCAGGGCGTGCAAAAACTTTGGTGCTCTGATTCATTCCAAGCTGGACGCACGATGCGGTCAAGTGGACCGGCCCACCTGCTTTGATGTGCAATGCAATGCCACCAAGGTCAAGGAATACGCCGAGGAACGGGCAGCAGCAGAGGCCGCGCAGCACGCAGAGGCTTCCGCGCCAGCAACGGGCGGCGCATCGGATACAGCAGCGCCCCGAAAGCGCGGGCAGGCAGTGGGCGCGGTGGCGAAGAAGAAATCCAAGACTGTCGCACAGGCCAGTGGCCCGGTTCGTGACCACATCAAGTCCGTCTATCGCAATGCAGCCAGCGCTTTGATGGATGCGGACGGTCGCGCCCTGCTCGCGGTGGCTGTCGTTGCGATCAGCAAGCTCAGGGCCAGCTCGACGAGCGCATCTGCGGTGGACTCGGCCCTTGGTGACAGCACGGGCAGTTATGCCAGCAACGCGGTGAAGATCGCCAAGCTGTCGAACCTGCCCCAGGCTGAACTGGCCGCGCTGGTCAAGACGGTCTGCAAGGACTTCATCATTGATACCGAGCAGAAGTTCGACCATTCCGGCATGGAAGCCGCCGTGCGTCTGGCGCAGACCCACGGGGTCGATCTGGCGGGGCACTTCACCATGAGCCAGGAGTTTCTGGCCTCCAACACCATGGCAGCCATCGAGTCGCTGCTCGACGAGTCGGGGTTCTCTGCTTGGCTTTCGGCGCAACCTGATGGGGAAGCGCGTGCGAAAGCACTCGGACGAATGAAGAAATCCGACCTCCCTGCCGCCGTCATGGGTGAAGGCTTTGACTGGACGGGTTTTGTCCCTGCCGTGATTCGGTCCGCGACACCTGAATCGTTGAGCAAATAGCACCCATCCGAAGCAGGCTGCGTCTTGCCACACCGACCTGGTGCGGTAGCGTGGAGTCATCATCCCAAGGAGTTACACCATGCGTGTTTTTGATCGATTGTCCTCCGTGGTTCGTGCCGGGGACGAAGTGCGCCTTACCATCAAGCGGGACGGGGATGGCCACGAAATCCTGATCGTTCCGGTCTTGCGGGACGTGGACGCCGATGAGAGCGATCCTGTTATCCGCAACCTGCAGGCGTTGCTGGCGGTACCGACCCGGATCAAGGTGCCCCAAGGGGCGGATGCGGATGCGGCCGTCGAGGCATATCTCGCCGGCAGCGAGCACGCCGAGCGGGCCAGCGCCGTGACTTCGTTGGGCGATTACACGGACGCGATCCGCGAAGCCAATAATGCCGCCAAGGTCGCGGTGGCAGCCAAATCCAAGCCGACAACCGCCTCGTCCAAGACTGCCAAGCGTGCGCCTGCCGCCGCGACCGGCTCCGAAAAGGACGCACCCATCGAGAACGGTGCGCCTGCGGTATCCGTGCCGGAAACGAAAACGCCTGCCGCCACCGCGACCACCGACAGTTCGCCCTCCAGCATGTCGGTGATGTCGCTCTTTGGTGATGATGAAGGAGCCTCCGCATGAGCGCGATCATTACCCACCCCACGCGCAAGTTCCGCATCGGCGCCACGCTGCTGCCTGATCCGGCCCCGGACGCCACGCCCGAGGACGCGATCAAGCTCTATCACGCGACCTACCCGCATATCGCCTTCTGCACGTTGGAGAATGTCGGTGTTGAGGGCGATGCGCTGATCTTCGAAGTCCGCAAGCCTCCGGCGCAAACGAAGGGGGCTGACCCTTCGGGCACCCTTGAAGCGCTGTTGGATGCGTGGGTTGACGATTCCTCTCTGGTTGAGCGCGGATTCGAGGGTGCTGCTGGACAGCTTGCGGCGTTCGCGGAGCGCCGCTTGCAGCAGCCGTCCGCAGCCATTGACCCCTGGCTGATTCCGCTGGCGTGAGTCTCTCACTCGCCCTCCTGCCGATTTCGGTCGCGGATGCGACGCAAGGGCTGCTCACTGATTGCCTGGTGCGCACGCCGTCCTACCAGCGGCCCCGAGTGGCCCGGCAAATCAGGGCGGCATTGGATGCCGGATTGCTCACGGAGCGCGAGGTTCAGGCGGCGCTGATTGACGACCGTCCGGGCATTGCCCTTGCGACTCTGGGCAATTGTCTGTTGCGGCGCGTGAAACGTCGCTGCTTGGGCCAAGCGCCCACGCTGGATTCCGCCATCAGGATCGATCCGGGATCGAACTGGCTTGTAGACGCATCGGCGCGGGGCGTTGTGCGCTTCTGGCTCACGCATTTTGTTGCCATCGGCGTGATTACGGAGCGCCAGGTAAGGGCGTCCCTCGTTGATGGCGGTCACGCCATGCTTGAATTGGTTGCAACAGGATGGCGCTCGCTGGCCGAACGGATAGCGAGTGAAGTCGGGCGGCAGGTTGGGCGGTGCTTCCCTCACCCCATGGAAATCTATGCGTCGCCGTCGATCCTCGATGGCGAGGTTGCCTTGGATCGGGAACGCGGCCCTGCCGGCGTGTGCATCGAAACACCGCAACCGATTTCGTTCGACATTTCCCACCTGAAACCCTACAAGGACGATGACCGCCTACCGCTCCTGATGGCAGGCATCGAGGCGTTCGCACGCAGGGTGCGCTGCATCGAAGTCGTCGCCCCAATGGACGTGTTCGATGGCGAGCAGATGGGGTGCGAGTGGTTGAGCGCCCTTCGCTATCACGCAGCCGAGGCCGTGCAGCCAGATGGCACCGTGGTCTTTTCCGACATGCTGATCGAGCAGTTGCGCGAGGAGTTCTGCATCGATCTCGATGAGGATGATGTACCCCGAGAGCAAATCGAGAATGCGCTGCGCTTGTTCCATGATCCAGGTGTGCTGGCGGTCGAGCAAATCCAGCCCACGTTGCTCGTGGATGCGTTGAGCGTCGCTGGTCGACGTGGGGGTGTGTTGGGGTCGGTTATAACCGTTGTGGCCAATGCGTTGCGCTATCTGGACGTGCACGCCTTACCCGGGGATGCGTTGGCGTTTGGTGCGGAAGAAGAATCAGTGCCGCCTGCTGTCGTGTTGATCGGTACGCAAACCGGCCTTGAAGATGAGGCATTGCACTATCGCTTCATCTCGGCGATGGAGTCGGGAATCGCATTTTCCCATGTTGTTGATTCGGACTCCTGCCCGGGTGAGGTCGCTGCCCTTGTGTTGCGCGAACTCTGCTGTATTTCTTCAATCCTCTCCGCTCTGGAATCCTTCAATGCCGAAGCGTAAGGCACTCCCGATTCATGTTCCTTCCACGAAATCGGTCATCGAATCCGCACGCACGTTTGTGCCGCGCATGGCCATCTTGATTCATCAAGCAGACGGGCCAAGCAGCGGGCACTCGAACAAAGCCGCGTTGCTGACGCTGCACCCGATTACTGAATCCCGAGACGGTGTCCCGCATATCGGGCCAGGCACGATCATGGGTGAAGGTGAAGGGCGCACGGTCGGGAACATCCTCTTGCAGAGCGAAGATGCGCGCACGTATTCGCGCACGATACCGATCCTCTCCGAGCATGTCCTCACGGTTGAACCCGATGCGGTGACCTGGTTCGTTCCTGCCCATCGTGCCTTGATGCACTGCCTGGACACCAAGGGCAAGCGCCATGCGCTCGACGTCGTTTGGCCGCACTTGATACTGCGCGTGGTTCGACGAACGCTCTATGTCGTAGCTGTTGAATCAGCCCATCGTCCTTGCGCGTCTACCCCTCTTTTTGCTGCACCGCTCACCAACATCAGTGCAGGCGTGGGACGGATGTGCACCGGCAGTGCTGTTCTTCCGCGAAGCTCCAGCGTCGATTCAATTCCCTCATGGGATCGTATCGTCACGCAGACTTACAATACTCATGTCAATCACGGTTCGACCCTGCGCGGAGGAGCGAGCAATGAGCAGTTGCTCGACTTCTGGAAGGGTCGGGTTGGCAAGCGCACGCCACCGTCCGCCCGTCGATACACCTCTTTGCAGATGAACCTGTCGCAGTGGTTGAAACAGACAACCACTGAGCGGGAAATTGACCCATGATGCCGGTTGATGCCTTTCTTGACCGACTGGTCGCGGGCCAGGTTTCCGCTTTGGACCAGGCCATGCTTGCTTCGTGCCCGGTCGCTGTCGTGCCGGGAACGTCGCCCTTCGTTCCGCTTGATGCGCCCGGTCGCCGCTTGCTGCTGGCCAAGGATGGCGTGTACCTCGAAGGGCGCAGCCATGTGCTTTCGTGCCGCATTCGCCTGACGCAATGCGCTTTGCCTTTCGGCACATTGACTCAGGACGTCGCGCTTGTTGGCCAGCCGATGCCGCGAGCGATCTTTGAGCGCCTCGCGGGAATGGCCCTGGCCGCGCACCCCAACGAGATGGCCGCAGTCGTCGTCCGCGATCCAGATGGGACGGATCGAACCCATGTGCCTGAACAGCGCGGAACAGTCGGTGCGGTGAGCTACGACGATTCCGAGGTCGATGAGACGCGCCTGGTCTTCGATGCACACAGCCATGGCCCGTTTGACAGCGTGTTTTCGACCACCGACGACTTCTCGGACAGGTCTCGAATCGGGCCGCATATCAGCCTGCTTTTCGGGAACTGCCAATCGCCATCGTCACTGCGAGTCGCTGCCCGAATCTGTCTCGGCGGGCATTTATCAGCCATCGGTGTTGAAGCGCTCGGTGCTTTGTTCGACACGGGCTTGGCGTGACCTATGCTGATTGATTGCGCGAGCGGAATATCAGGCTATTCATGGACGAAACCCGAGGAAACCCTATGCCGGTGAACACGCCACGATCCTTGACCCTTCCGCAATCCTGGTTGATGCGGGAACGCAACTTGCGCGTGCGCGTCATCGGCGCGGGCGGCACAGGCAGCATGTTCCTTGATGGGTTGGCATCCTTGCATTCGACCTTGATTGCGCTCAACCAACCCGGCCTGGATGTGACGGCCATCGACTTTGACACCGTGTCGGAATGGAACCTTGGCCGACAGCGGTTCACTCGGCAGGATATTGGTTTGCCGAAAGCCATTTCATTGATCCACCGCATCAATGGATTCTATGGTTGCCGGTGGGTCGCCGATCCGTCGCGGGCAACCGCCAAGGATGCGAAAGATTGCGACCTGTTCGTCACCTGCGTGGACTCGGCGTCGTTCCGCTACGAAGTGGGTCGGGCATGGACGGGAAAGACAACCGATGCGTTGTGGCTTGACCTTGGATGTGGCGTGGACAACGGCCAGTGCATTCTCGGCAACCTCGGCAAGGCAGCGGGGAACATTCCCCGCATTCCCAACGTATTTGATTTCTACAAGCAGCAATTGCGTGTGCCGCCCAAAGATGACCTGCCTTCCTGCTCGATGGAGGAGGCGCTTTCGCGGCAGAGCCTGCCGGTCAACCGCATAGTCGCCGACCTTGCGCTCAACTTGCTGTATCACCTTATTCGCAATGGCGCGCTCGATCATCATGGGGTTCAGTTCCAGCTCAACCCGATGCGGACGGCTGTCATTCCTGTCGATCCGAGCGCCTGGTCAATGTATGGCTATGAAGAACGCTCCTGAGTCGCTGGAGTCTCCCCCACTCCACCCTCCACACAGGTCCGTTCCGGCATGTTCGGGTGGGCGCGGCGGAACCGCGCGATAGGCACGTTCGCAGTTCATTGAGGTCGGCTGTCCCACCGGCAATGGGCGGTTGGATTCACTCGGGATGAGGCGTGACATTGTCGGCGCGGGACGACGCTTTCTGAAAAGGTATCCTGCTTGCGCGTTCCGAACTTCGTGCGAATGTAATCGCATTCCACAACGCGGTGCCGCCTAACATGAGCCTTCCTCAACGCGCTTGCCTGACTGCGTGCCCCGAGAGCCTTCCTCCGCCTGCGTGGTACGCGCCCATTGCCGCCCGTGAAGGCCGGGGATTGACGGTCGAGAACGTGCGTGGCCTCGCTGGCATCGCCGCTGCTCGTGCCGAACATCGCGGGCAGTTCTTCACCCCTGCGCCGGTCGCGCGCTGGATGTGGCAGATTGTTGAGGCCGACATCGACGCGACCCTTGCCAAGGCGGGTTCCGGCGACCGCGTCGCCCTGATTGATACCTCGGCCGGAAGCGGCCGACTGCTGCAATTTGCCGACCCGAAGAAACACACCCTGGCCGTCATCGAGCCGGATGGCCCTTTGCTCGACACGTTTCTCAATGCAGCCAAGCTCGGCGGCTTCACCGTGGATTCGCATACTGGTGGGTTGGAGGAGGTTGCTCCGAGTGGTTTTGGACTTGCCTTGATCAATCCGCCCTACAGTTTAACTTTGCAGAACCCACATCTGACCCCTTTTGCATGTACGTGTCATGGCCCTTATGGCCCCAACACGTCCACGCTCTCGCATGAGTATGCTGTCGCACAGGCGCTGGATGCCGCAGCGGCCGGCGTTGCGGTGTTGCCGCTGGATTTTGCGCAATCACTCGCGTTCGGTGCGCATGCTTCGCGGCGAGTCCGCGGCCTCTACACCCTGCCTCGTGATGCGTTTGCACAGGCCGGTGCCGATGTGCGCACGGCGTTGGTGGTGTGGGGCAAAGGATCCGCCACTCACGCCCCCTTCCGTCGCACCCTGGCGTGGGGCGATACGCCGGCAGCCGAGCATGGGCTTGGCATCTTTACAGAAGGAGCAAAGCGCCCTTCCGAGCTGCGTCCCAAGTACATCGACCACGGGGTTGACCGGATCGGCCTGCCGGTGACTGGCCAGACGCACGTGCAGGTCGCTCATGCCGGCCGCCGTCTCTTGCTTCGCTTCTCCTGCGGGTTGGTCAAGGCGCGCGTGCTCAATGCCCTGTTGCGTCGTTCCGTGGTGGCGCTTAATGAGAATCGGCCGCGCCGTCCGCATGGAACAAAGTTCGCCGGCCAGGGTGTGTTCGACCTCGCGTTGTGGCACACCGCGCCGGATGGTGCACTCGGTCAGTTGCGCACGCTCTGCAACACGATTGCAGATAATGGTGGCGTGGCCGATGTCCACCCGGGACTCACGGGTTATCTGCGCAACAAAGCGCGCCGGTATGCGATCGAGGCGACGCCGTTTCGCCGCTTCCAGCTTACCGAAAGTGCGGGCCTGAACGCCCAGCCGCAGCCGGTCACCTGCCGCCTGGGCTTCCAGTGGGATGCCTCGGTGTGGGCTTCTCCCTTCATCAGGCCCGGTACGATCCTGGCGGCCCACGTCAACCCGGATGAGCCCGACGCCGTGATCGTGACGCGTGGCGATGCCGCCAAGACCTTCTTGCGCGAGGCGTTCGAGATTCATTTCGAGTCCGTGGGCGACACCGGGAAGTCGTGGAACCAGACCGATGCGGGTGTTGCTGCGCGGTATGCGACCGAAGCGGCGCAATTACGCCAACGAATGCGCGCACATGGACTCGACTCCACGTTGTGGGGGTATCAGGCCATCGATCTTGTCGAGCTGATGTTGAAGCGTCGAGCCATCGGCGGTTTAGAGCAGGCTTATGGAAAGACCTATCTTGCCTTTGCCCTGGCCTTGATGCGCCGGGGCTCGCGACCGAGTTTGATCGTAACGGAACCCTATTTGCTCAAGGAGTTTCAGCAGGCCGCGCGTGATCTGGGTTTGGCTGATGACGCATGGAAGATCATCCGCAGCACGAAAGACACCGACACCCTCGCGGGAATCAACGTGACCACCTACCCGCGCATTCGTGCCGAGGCACGCCGCCACCGCGCCGGGATCAGCCTGGGGCGCTATTTGCGCCGGCGCTTCTCCTCGCTGGTGATCGATGAGGCGGAATCCCTGTCGAACCCCGACAGCGACCAGAGCCGGGCGTTGCGCGACCTGTGCGCCACCGAGGTTTATGGTCTCACCGGTACGCCGATCGCCAATTATTGCCGGGGTTTGCTGCCCCTGCTCCAATTCTTCGGTGGCGATGGGACACCTACGCAGCCGTTTGGGCGGCGACGGGGCTTTTTTGACCCGGTCCTGCTCAAGACGTGCGATTACGCGCGGCGTGGCCCGGACCTGTTCCGTGAACGCCACGTCATCACGGAATGGACCACTCGGGAGTTTGATGAAGAACTGCAGAAGGGCGGCAAGCGTGAAATCCCCAAAGTGGGCAACCCGGCCCAACTGCGCGCCTGGATTGCGCCATGGATTCTGCGCCGGGTGAAGACCGAACCCGAGCTGGCACCGCACCACGCCGTCCAGAAGCCGGTGATTGAGGCGGTTCCGGTGTCCTTCACCGACGCGCACCTGTCCTACTACCTGGATGTTTGCGATGACTTCGCCGCCCAATACCGCGCGATGAAGCGGGAGAGCAAGGAAAAAGGGCGCGCGATGAACATGGCCGTTCTGCTGCGGCGCGTTGAAGCGGTGGTGACCGCCGCCAACCAGCCATGGAAGGGCGTCGAAAACTTTGCGCCCCATGCCGGCGAATGCCGGAAGATCACCGCAGCCTTGTCGATCGTCCGCGAATGGACCGATGCGGGGCGGAAAGTTTTGCTGTTCACGCGCAGCCCGTCGAGCGTGCGGAAACTGGTGGCGTGCATCCAAAAGCACGGCATCCGTGTCCTTGGTTTGTCCGGGAATGTCGCGCCTGATCGACGCGGGGAGCTCATCGAGCAGCACATCAAGAACGGCGATACCCAAGTCCTGGTCATCACCTACGGCGCGGGCAAGCGCGGCATCAATTTGCCACAGGCCAGCGGCGTGCTGTTCTATGAGCACTCTTGGACATCCCGGGACGAAGATCAAGCGGTAGCGCGCGTTCTTCGCTCTGCGCAGACTCGCAATGTCGATGCGCGCGTGCTGGAGTTTGAAGGGTCCATTGATGAATATATGGGACAACTCTGCAAAATGAAGCGGGATTCGGCCGCAGTCGTTCTTGATGGCGCGGTGGGAGAGCACCAGAACGATGCCTTTCAGTCGATCGATGCCATGTTGCATGCGTTCGTCAACAACCTCATTGCCCGCAAGGGCGTGAGCAGCCGCCACACTCTGAAAGAGGTACTTCGCAATGCTGCATGATGGTGTCCCATTACTGACCCTTACCGGCACACATGCGGTCGTCAAATATCCACGGCAGCGAGACAAGCATGTTGCGGAAGTCCTGGGTCGCGTACCCGGCGAGAATGGGGAGCCAGAGCGGGTTTATCTGCGCACTCGCGTGCACACACGTGACGCGGAATTGTTTGTCGATGTCGACGGCGGACGTTGGTTTGCGACGGGCGCGATCAGTACCGTGTTGGCCGCCGAGGGCAATTGATCTGCCGAGCAGCTCCTCATGACCACGGGATCATCTCTTGCCGGATAGCAACACCGTGCGAGCCTTGGACTGTTCCACCCGAACCGAGGCCAGCCCATGTCTGATTCCATCATCCCGAAGAAGATCCTCACGATCGACTCCCAGTGGAAGGAATGGTTTGAGGTGTTCGCAGCCGCTCTGCAGCTTCGCCAGGACGCCCTTCCCCACTTTCTGAGAAGGACGTTCATGTGCTCGCCCTCGGACGCCACCCAATACGTGACGGAAATGGTTGAGCACACGATTTCGGAGTCTCACCCCTCCACCCTCCGCGCCGGAATGGATCGGCGCGTTCGGGTGG
>MKWR01000007.1 GCA_001899855.1 Lysobacterales bacterium 63-13 | reverse complement strand
GGAAGCCGGAGCCAACATCGCCATCGGCGATGGCCCGAAGGGCGGAGGGCGGGACGCCCGGAGTCAAACTGCCGTGGTGGCTTGCACAGCAAGCCGTGACGGTGAGGACAATATGGAGAGATGGCCGAGTGGTTTAAGGCAGCAGTCTTGAAAACTGCCGTGGGTTTACGCCCACCGTGGGTTCGAATCCCACTCTCTCCGCCAAATACATTTCTTGGCCCGACGCGGAGCACGTTGAATGACTGAATCCCTGCCTGATCGCCTTTCAGTCGATCCCAAGAGCCCCTTCCATGATGCCGATCTGCTGGCCAGGGGCGTGGGCATCCGCTTCAATGGCGAGGAGCGCACCACGGTCGAGGAGTATTGCGTCAGCGAAGGCTGGATCCGCGTCGCCGCCGGCAAGTCGCTCGATCGCCGCGGCCGACCGATCACCTTGAAGATCAGGGGCGAGGTCGTGCCCTATCTGCTGGACGGCGCCTGAGGCGCGACTGCCTGCCGTTGGTTGGCGGACTCGCGCATGCGAAGATCCGCGCATGAATCCCGGCAGTCCATCATCGAGTCGCGCGGATCTGCTCGCCGTCCTCGATCAAGTGCATGACCACGTTCGCCCGTTGATCGGCCAGGGCAAGGTGGCGAGCTACATTCCACGACTCGCCAATGTACCGATCGACCGCTTCGGCATGGCGGTGGCGACCCTGGATGGCGAGATGATCGGCATTGGCGATGCCGACGAGAAGTTCTCGATCCAGAGCATTTCCAAGGTGTTCACCCTGACGCTTGCGCTCGAAGCGCTGGGAGGCGAGCTGTGGAAACGGGTTGGGCGCGAGCCATCCGGCAATGCCTTCAACTCGCTGGTGCAACTTGAGCGCGAGCGCGGCATTCCACGCAACCCGTTGATCAATGCCGGTGCCCATGTCATCGCCGACGTGATCCTTTCGAGTTCGCCAAGCGCCCGCGAAGACCTGCTCGGCTTCGTCCGCGAGCGCGCCGACAATGCGGCGATCAGCATGGATGAAGATGTCGCGCGATCCGAGCGCGAGGCCGGATTCCGCAATGCCGCACTGGCCAATTTCGTGCGCAGTTTCAACAACCTCGACAACGATGTCGAAGCCGTGCTCGATTTCTATTACCACCAGTGTGCGCTGCAGATGACATGCGTGGACCTCGCCCGTGCGTTCCTCTTTCTCGCCAATCGCGGCGTGTGCCAGCGCAGCGGTCACGCGGTCATCAGTGCGGATCGGGCCAAGCGCATCAATGCCCTGATGATGACCTGCGGCACCTACGATGCCGCTGGCGAGTTCGCCTTCCGCGTCGGCCTTCCGGTGAAGAGCGGAGTCGGCGGCGGCATTGTCGCGGTGGTGCCGAATGCGATGACGGTCGTAGTCTGGTCGCCGGGCCTGGACGACAAGGGCAATTCATTGGTCGGGGCCGCGGCTTTGGACCGGTTCACCGCCTTGACCGGCCTCTCGGTATTCTGAAACGGCGCGCAGGCGTCGGTCATTTTTCCAGCATGACCGCCCAATGATGCAGGCCGTCGACGCGGCTGCAGATGATCTTGAAACAGACCAGCATCGGCACCGCCAGCAGCAGGCCGAGAATGCCCCACATCCAGCCCCAGATCATCAGCCAGATGATGATGCCCAGCGGGTTCAGCTTGATCGTGCTGCCCAGCGCCAGCGGCGTGGCCAACTGGCTTTCCAGCAGATGCAGGCCGAGGTAGCCGGCGGCAGGCAGGAACGCCGCGCCGAGGGTCGGAAACTGCGACAGGCCAACCAGGGCCAGCATCGCCGCCATGGCGATGGGACCCACATACGGCGTCAGGTTGAGCAAGGCCGCCAGCGCGCCCCACAGCAACGGTGTGTCCACATCGAGTACCCACAACAGGATTGTCGTGGCGATGCCGAGGGCAAGGCTGGTTGAACAGACGGTCAGGAAGTAGCGCGAAAGATCATTCTGGATCGCGCGCACGATATCCACCGTAACCCGTTTCTGCTGCCAGGTGGAACGCAGCATCAGCGTTCGTCGCAACAGACTGTCGCCATAGAGCAGGAAGAAGTACGTCAGCAGGACCACGGCCAGCGCGCTGGCCAGCAGGCGCGGCGTGGTCGAGAGCAGGCTGGGTCGCTCCGCTGTCTGCACGACGATGCGCTGGCTGGCCTTTGCCGGATCCGCGGTGATCGCGCTGATCGACTCGCCGACCTTGCTCGCATCGTTGATGGGCCGCATCAGTGCTTTCAGTTTCGGGGTGACGCTGCGCACCACCTGGGGGGCGCGGCCGACCCATTCCGCAGCCGGCACATAGAGCACGTTGCCGATGCCGGCGAGGGTCGCCATGGACACTGAAATGAGCAGGAAAGCCGCGATCCAGCGCGGCAGCCAGCCACTGCTCAGGCGTTTCATCAGCGGGCTCAGGAGCAGCGAGAAAAAGATGGCAAGCAGGATCGGCAGGATCAGTTCGCTGGCAAAGTAGCAGGTGTAGAGCACGCCGCCGGTGACCAGGATTGCCAGCAGGCGATGGATGCCCGCATTGATCTCAAGTTGCGACTCGCGCAGCGCGCGATTGAGCGCCGCACCGCTGAGTGGCTCTGCATCCGCGCTTGGCGAAACTTCGGGCTGCGCTGCTTCGACGCGAGGCACCGCTGCTTCTGCAGTCTCTTCTTCCGGATCGATCGCATTCATGGAGGGATCCTGAGCAAGGGTATCGCGCCATTCTGCACGGGATTTGCGTGTGTTGACGGGATTCGATGCCGCGTGTTCATGCTGCGGAAGGTATGTGCTCCTGCGCTCGCGGCAGGGCGCATGCGGCGTTGCCGAGACGCAGCAATGATCAGGTCGGAAAACGCTCTGCCGTTGCGCCAAGCGCATGTGCCACGGCTTCGGCCACCTTGATGCCGTCCACGGCGGCGGAAAGGATGCCGCCGGCATAACCGGCCCCTTCGCCGGCGGGAAACAAGCCGCGTGTGTTGAGGCTCTGCAGATCGTCATCGTTGCGCGTGATGCGGATCGGCGAGGAGGTTCGTGTCTCCACCGCGGTGAGCACCGCATCGGCTTGATTGAAGCCACGGATCTGCTTGTCGAATGCCGGTATCGCCTCGCGCATGGCGGTCAATGCAAAGTCGGGCAGGGCAGGTGCCAGGTCGCACAGGTGCACGCCCGGCCGGTACGAGGGCAGCACGCTTCCCAAGGCACTGGAAGCTCTTCCGGCGAGGAAATCGCCGACTCGTTGTGCCGGTGCCGCGTAATTCGATCCGCCGAGGGCGAACGCGCGTTCCTCCCAATGGCGCTGGAAGGCAATCCCGGCAAGCGGATTGCCCGGATAGTCCGCTGGCGTGATGCCGACGACGATCGCGCTGTTGGCATTGCGCTCGTCGCGCGAGTACTGGCTCATGCCGTTGGTGACGAGGCGTCCCGGTTCGGATGCGGCGGCGACCACGGTGCCGCCCGGACACATGCAGAAACTGTAGACCGATCGCCCGTTGCCGGCGTGATGCACGAGCTTGTAATCGGCCGCGCCAAGCAGTGGATGCCCGGCCAGCTTGCCGAAGCGCGCGCGATCGATCAGCGACTGCGGATGCTCGATGCGACAGCCGATTGAAAACGGCTTGGCCTCGATATGCACACCCCGCGCATGCAACATTTCAAAAGTGTCGCGCGCGCTGTGGCCGATGGCGAGGATCACATGGTCGCAACGGATCTGCTCGCCACTGGCGAGGGTCAGGCCGCGGATGTGGCCATTCTCGATCGATAGATCCTCGACCTTGCTGGAAAAGCGGAACTCGCCACCAAGCGCCTCGATGCCCGCGCGCATGTGCTCGACCATCTTGACCAGGCGGAACGTGCCGATATGCGGCTTGCTGACATAGAGGATTTCCTCCGGCGCGCCGGCCTTGACGAACTCGGCAAGCACCTTGCGGCCATGGTGGCGCGGATCCTTGATCTGGCTGTACAACTTGCCATCGGAAAATGTTCCGGCACCACCCTCGCCGAACTGCACGTTGGATTCGGCATCGAGGATGCCATTGCGCCAGAAACCCCAGGTATCCCGGGTGCGTTCGCGCACGACCTTTCCGCGTTCGAGGATCAGCGGGCGCAAGCCCATCTGGGCGAGAACCAGTGCGGCGAGGATGCCGCACGGGCCGCTGCCGATGACGACGGGACGGGGTGTTCCGGGGGGCAGGGATGCGTTGCGGGCAACGAACCGGTACGAGGTGTCCGGCGTCGCCATGACTTGCGCATCGGCGCTGAAACGCTCCAGCAATTCCGCGTCGCGGGTGGTGGCGACATCGAGGGTGTAGGTGAACTGGATGGCTGCCTTCTTGCGCGCGTCGACACCACGACGGAAGATGGTGAACTCGACGAGCTCATCGGGTTTCAGGCCGAGACGCGCGCGAATCGCCAGCGCGATTGCCTCGGCGGCATGATCCAGCGGCAGCTTGATTTCAGTCAGTCGCAACATGAGGCGTGAGTCCGGTCACTTGTCGGTTGTTGCTCAGATCGCTTGGCCAGCGGCATGCCCGGAAGCCCAGGCCCACTGGAAATTGTAGCCGCCCAGATGCCCGGTCACATCGACGACTTCGCCGATGAAATAAAGGCCGGCGACGAGTTTCGATTGCATCGTGCTCGATGAAAGCTGGTCGGTATCGACGCCGCCAAGGGTGACCTCGGCGGTGCGATAGCCTTCGGTACCGCTGGCGGTGATCGGCCATGCCTTGAGTTGTCCGGCAATGTCGCGCAGCTCGGCTTCGTGATAGTGGCGCATCGGCTTGCTGCCAAACGAGTGCTCGCAGAGTCGGTGCGCCAGGCGCCTGGGCAGGACTTCGGCAAGGACGGTTTTCAACTCCGCCGCATTGCGCTGGGTTTGCTGGGCAAGCAGGTAGGCCAGCACGTCGCGATCAGGCAGCAGGTCAAGGCGCAGGTCGTCGCCCGGCTGCCAGTACGAGGAGATCTGCAGGATCGCCGGACCACTGAGCCCGCGATGGGTGATCAGCATGTCGGCGCGGAACGCCTTGCCATTGCAGCGAGCCTCGACCGGCAAGGCGACGCCGCTCAGGTCCTGCAGGCGTTGCTGATGCGTGCCGCTCAAGGTCAAGGGAACCAGGCCGGCACGCGTCGGCAGCACGGCGTGGCCAAACTGGCGCGCCAGCTCGTAGCCGAAGCCGCTGGCACCCATGCTGGGAATCGACAGGCCGCCAGTGGCGACGACGAGGGCAGGGCTGTCGACCGTGCCAGCAGACGTTTCCAGCCTGAATCCACCATCGAGCTTGCGTGCTGCGGTGATGCTGCAAGAGGTTTGCACCTGCACGCCGGCATCGGCGCACTCGTCGAGCAGCATGCGCACGATCTGTTTCGAAGAATCATCGCAGAACAGCTGGCCGAGTTCCTTTTCATGCCAGGCAATGCCATGCGCGTCGACCATGTCGATGAAATCACCTGGCGAAAAACGGGCCAGGGCGGATTTGCAGTAATGCGGATTGGCGGAAAGGAAATTCGCCGGTGTCGTACCAGTATTGGTGAAGTTGCAGCGTCCCCCGCCCGACATGAGGATCTTCTTGCCGACGCGGTTGGCGTGCTCGATCACGCGCACGCGCCGACCGCGCCGGCCGGCCGTCAAGCCGCACATCAACCCCGCCGCGCCACCGCCGATGATGACGACATCCAGGTTATCCGGCATTGCTCCAACGCCCGGATGAATCCGCCGCCAGGCGCGGCTGTGGATCAATGCCGATCACCGTGTCGCCCTTGAGGATCTGTACATGTCCATCCTGGATCAGGCATTGCAGGCGCAAGCCGCGCTCGGCCAGCGCGGCGAGCGCATCGACGGCTTCAACCGGAATGTCGAGCACGGTCAGGTTCTTCGAACGGCGCAGTTCGTTGGCGGACTTCTCCCACCAGATGTCGCCACCACGCCCGCCGTAATTGATCAGCACGACCAGCCGGGAGCGGCCGCAGGCCTTGCGCACGCGGGAAGGATCGGGATGGCCCAGATCGATCCACAGGCCAATGTCGCCATTCATTTCCCGGCGCCAGAGATCCGGTTCGTCATCGGTGCTGAGACCCTTGCCGAACTCGAGTCGATCATCGGCGTAGAGGGCAAAGGCGAGCACGCGGATCATCATGCGCTCGTCGGTTTCGGAAGGGTGCCGAGCCAGGGTCAGGGCATGGGTCGCGTAGTAGTTGCGGTCCATGTCGCTGATCTGCAGCTCGACCTTGTAGATGGTTGCATTGAGTGCCATGCGCCGGCCGATCACGGAAAGTCGACCATTGTAATCGGCTGAGTGGCTGTTTCACGGGCCAGCCTGGCGCTGCGGTGACGCCGGAGTCAGCCAGGACATGCGGCAAGGAAGCGACTTGGCCCGGCAGGAACCTGCCTGCAGCCACGCCGCTGCGACGCCGGGTCACGGCAAAAGCCTGCATCGCGACGGCATACTTGCGCCATGGAACGATCGCTGTCGACGTTGTTGCGTACCTTGATCACGCTGCGCTGGCTGGCGGTGATCGGCCAGTCGGCGACGATAGCGGTGGCGGCCGGACTGCTCGGCGTTGCCCTGCCTGCGCTGGCACTGTGGTCAGGCGTCGCCTTGCTTGCCGCGTTCAACATGCTGGCAACCTGGCGGATTCGCCGCATCGACGAGCCATCGCACGTCGAGGTGATGATCCATGTCGGTGTCGATGTCGCGGTGCTGGGGTGGCTGATTGCCTGGAGCGGCGGTGTC
This sequence comes from Lysobacterales bacterium 63-13, assembly GCA_001899855.1. Taxonomy (GTDB): domain Bacteria; phylum Pseudomonadota; class Gammaproteobacteria; order Xanthomonadales; family Rhodanobacteraceae; genus Dokdonella. The sequence goes on along the minus strand of MKWR01000007.1, from coordinate 13,965 downwards.
ACCAATCCGTTCACGTCCTTGTTCCTGCTGCCGATCGCCTTTGCCTCGCTGGCCTTGCCCGCGCGCTGGATTTACGCGGTGGCGGCAATGTGTTGTGCGGGCTACGCGTTGTCCGTCGTGTTCGGTCAGCCGCTTCCGCATGTCCATGGCATGGGCGATGGCTTTGACCTGCACCTGTGGGGAATGGCTGCCAACTTCGTGGTGTCGGCCGTGGTCTTGTTGATCTTCTTTTCGCGCATGTCCGGATTGTTGCGTCGGCGCGAGCACGAGCTTTCGCTGCTGCGCGAACGCTTCACGCGCAATGAGGGCATTGTCGCCCTGGCCACGCATGCAGCCTCGGTTGCGCATGAATTGAACACGCCGTTGGCGACCATGACGCTGATGCTGGATGACCTCATCGAAGACGATGCGGATTCCGGCCTTGGCGAAGATCACGCCACGTTGCGCGCCCTGGTCGATGTCTGCCGCGATCGCGTGCGCGAACTCGCCGCGCCGGCCGATGCCGGAGCAGGGGACACCGAGTTGGCTGGCGTCGACATTGGAACTGTCATCGCGCGCTGGCAACTGGTGCGTCCGACGATTCGCCTGGTGCGCAGCGGCTGCATCGACGAATCGATCCGCGTGGCTGCTGCCGTCGGTCATCTGCTGCTGGCCCTGCTCAACAATGCCGCGGATGCCGGCGAGGCGGTCGGCATGGACCAGGTTGACCTCACGCTTGAGGTGCATGGACATTCCCTGCGTGGCGAGATCCGCGACTACGGTGTCGGCTTTGGTGTCGCCGAGCCGTTCCTGCCGTCGCGCATGTTTGCCAGCAGCAAGCCGGACGGCCTCGGCGTCGGCTTGGCGCTTTCGCATGCCACGGTCGAGCGCCTCAACGGAAAATTGTCCGTGCAGAAAACCGATGGCCCCGGCGTGCGGGTATGTTTCGAGTTGCCGCTTGCCGACGGAGCCGGTCCATGAAGAAGGGTTTGTTGATAGACGATGACGCCTTGTACCTGCGCGCGCTGCAGCGCTCGCTGGAGCGTCGTGGCCACGCCATCCAGACGGCAACAACACCTGCACGGGCCATCGAACTGGCCGCTGCACAAAAACCCGACTATGCCCTGGTCGATCTCAAGCTCGCCGAACAGAACGGCCTCGACCTGATTGCACCGTTGCGCCAGGCGCATGCGCCGATGCGCATCATCCTGGTCACCGGATACGCCAGCGTTGCCACAGCGGTCGAGGCGATCAAGCGCGGTGCCGATCACTATCTCGCCAAGCCCACCACGATCGAGGCGATCCTGCGGGCGGTCAACGCGGATGCGAACGACGAGCCAGCCGAAGCCGAAACCACGATGACGCCGCTCAGCCGCCTGGAATGGGAACACATCCAGCAAGCCATGATCGACAGCAACGGCAACGTCTCGGCGGCCGCGCGCCTGCTCGGCATGCACCGCCGCTCACTGCAACGCAAACTGGCCAAGAAGCCCGGCCGGGAGCGCAAGCCGGCCGACGAGCTGGATTGACCCGCGACGCGTCGTCGACGCCTGGTTTCAGTTGACGGTTCAGCCGTTGGCAGAGCAGGTTGCAGGCCTGCCTTTGCTTGTGACCAGTTCGATGATGGTCGAACCATCAGCACCGGTTCGCGTCGTGTAAGCGATCCCGGCGACGCATTTCAGCTTGCCGGGCAGCCTGGCATCGATGTTCCGGGGGCTCGGCGCGAAGTTTATTCCTTCAGTTCGCGTCCTCTGCATCTTGCCTTCGTAATCAGGTTTTTCCCGCTGATGGACTGTCGTTTCGGAAATCCCGTCCGCTCGCTTCGACGTGACTGGCAGGGTTTCGCTGAACGTCGGCGCCTGGTTGTTGCGTATCCATTGGTAGCCGAAATATCCGATTGCTGCGTGTCCTGCGGCTGCTCCGACAATCAGGATTGCGTTGCCGACCCAGGTTCGGCGGCTTGTACGCGGTTGCGACCCGCGGCGTCCAGGGCCCTTGATTCGGATTTCATCCCATCGGGGCCGTTCAGATATTGCCCGTGTATCGTCCATTTGAGCCAATGTTCCTCTGGTTGTTCCATTTGGCCTTTGCTGCGGGGCGTACGGAGCCTTGGCGTGTTTGCCGCAATAAATGGTGTATTTGCAACCCATTGAATATGTTGGGAATGGATGGCGGCTGAATGGTGAATTCGCCCCGTTCTCCATCGGACAATTGAGCTTCATGCCGCACAGACGACGATTTCTCTGCTGTAACGAGGACGAAAAGCAGAAATGTGTGTTGCATGCCTGCCGAGTAAGGCGTGCTCTATCCAACCCAGCGCAGTCCCGGATCGGAGATGCCGCCAGATAAATTGACTACCCCTTCAGTAGGCGTAATATGTGGATGCGTCTTGGGATAGACCCGAGGCACCATTAACCGTGAGGGATTCTCATGGACTTTGACTATCTGGTCTTCATCGGGCGCTTTGAGCCCTTTCACAACGGCCACGCGGCCGTCGCTCGCCACGCTCTTGGTCGGGCTCGCAAGCTCATCTTCCTGGTGGGTTCTGCCGACACCCCCCGAACGATTCGCAATCCTTGGACCGTCGCCGAACGCGCCGTAATGATCCAGGCCGCTCTTGAGCGCGATGTCGATCGCCTCATCATCCGTCCACTGCGGGATCACCTCTACAACGAAAGCCAATGGATTGCCGGCGTGCAGCGTGCGGTCGCCGAGGCAATCCGGGATGACGATGGGGCGGATTCCGCTCGTGTTGGTCTGGTCGGCATGGACAAGGACGATTCCAGCTACTACCTGCGCGAATTCCCCCAGTGGCCACTCGTCGATGTTCAGCACACCGAGACTCTTTCAGCCACAGAGCTGCGGCGGTACCTATTCGAAGCCGGCGATATCGACTTCCATGGCGCATTGCTCATGCTTCGCGGCAATGTGCCTGCGCCTGTGTTCGACATGCTCGACGCGTTTCGCAAGACCTCACCGGCCCACGCCCAACTGGTCGCCGAGCATCAGTTCATCGCGCAGTACAAGGCGTCCTGGAAGAGTGCGCCGTACCCACCGACGTTTGTAACGACCGATGCTGTAGTGGTCCATTCCGGACACGTCCTGCTGGTACATCGCCGTGCGGAACCGGGCAAGGGCCTGTGGGCACTGCCTGGCGGCTTCGTCGGCCAAAACCAGGGCATTCTGGAGTCCTGCTTGCGTGAGCTGCGCGAAGAAACCCGGCTGAAGATCCCGGTACCGGTCTTGAAGGGTTCTCTCAAGAGCCAGAGCGTGTTCGATCACCCCGAGCGCAGCCAGCGTGGGCGAACGATCACGCACGCCTTTCACTTCGATTTCCCGGCCGGGGGATTGCCGGCGGTGAAAGGTGGCGACGATGCCGACAAGGCGCGCTGGATCCCAGTCAGCGAGGCTCTCGAAATGGGCCCGAAACTCTATGAGGACCACCTCCACATCCTTGAATTCTTTCTGGGTCGGGGCTGAATCCGACCTCTCCGCCGGCGGACAGACCGCTGGCTTTCTCGACGCGAAGGAGCTTCCGTCATGCAATGCCTCACCAACCTGCTACTCAACACCGATAGCTACAAGGCCAGTCACTGGCTGCAATACCCGCCCGGTACCGATGCCACGTTCTTCTATGTGGAATCCCGTGGCGGCATCTACGATCGCACCGTCTTCTTCGGCCTTCAGGCGATCCTCAAAGAGTACCTGGCCAAACCGATTACCCACGCCGATGTGGATGAGCCGCGCGACCTGTTCGCCGCCCATGGCGAGCCGTTCAACGAATCGGGCTGGCGCGACATCGTCGATCGCCATGCGGGCTTCCTGCCGATCCGCATCCGTGCGGTCCCCGAAGGCACGGTCGTGCCTACCCACAACGCGCTGATGACCATCGAGTCGACCGATCCGAAGGCCTACTGGGTGCCTTCTTATCTGGAGACGATGCTGCTGCGCATCTGGTATCCGGTCACGGTGGCCACGGTCAGCTGGCATGCCAAGCAGACCATCCGCCAGTTCCTGGAACGCACCAGCGACGACGTCGAAGGCCAGTTGCCGTTCAAGCTGCACGACTTTGGATCCCGAGGTGTTTCAAGTCTCGAATCGGCGGCCATCGGTGGCGCGGCCCACCTGGTCAACTTCCTCGGTACCGACACGGTCTCCGGATTGCGCCTGGCCAGCGCCTGTTATCACGAATCCATGGCGGGCTTCTCGATTCCGGCTGCCGAACACAGCACGATTACGGCGTGGGGGCGCGAGCGCGAGGTGGATGCCTATCGCAACATGCTCACCCAGTTTGCCAAGCCCGGTGCCATCGTTGCCGTGGTCTCCGACAGCTACGACATCTTTCATGCGATCCGCGAGCATTGGGGCAAGACGCTCAAGAACGAAGTCATCCAGTCGGGTGGCACCCTGGTCGTTCGGCCCGACTCGGGTGATCCGGTCGCCGTGGTTCACCAGTGCCTGGAACTGCTCGACGAGGCCTTTGGCCACACGGTCAACAGCAAAGGATTCAAGGTCCTCAACCATGTGCGCGTGATTCAAGGTGACGGGGTCAACCCGACCAGCATTCGCGCGATCCTCGAGCGCATCACCAGTGCCGGTTATGCCACCGACAACCTGGCCTTCGGTATGGGCGGTGCGCTGCTGCAGCGACTGGATCGCGACACGCAGAAGTTCGCCCTGAAATGCTCGGCCGCCCGCGTCGAGGGGCGCTGGATCGATGTCTACAAGGATCCGGTCACCGACAAGGGCAAGCAGAGCAAGCGGGGGCGCATGACCCTCCTGCAACATCGCGAATACGGCACCTTCAAGACCGTTCCGGTGCCGGCGGATGCCGACTCGCTCGCCGACCTTCACAAACCGATTGGCTTTGACGATGCGATGGTGACGATCTGGGAAGACGGCAAGCTTATCCATGACTGGACCTTTGCCGAGGTGCGAGCCCGCGCCAACGCAGCTCGCCTCTAGTCCTTACTTCATTCCGATAGCACTGCTCGCCACACGTTCCTCGGCGTGCATCCCCCTACAACCGCGCACCGCGCGATTCTCCAGGAGAACACCATGTTGGGTTTCCGCTATATCCAGTCCACCCCGAGCCAGTACCTGATCCAGTACCGCAACGGCCGCATCGCTCGCGAGGGCAGTGGACTGTCGTTCTGGTACTACGCACCGCGTTCCTCGTTGATCAATGTCCCGCTCAATGCGGTCGATGTGCCTTTCATGTTTGAAGAAGTCACCCGCGATTACCAGCAGATCACCCTGCAGGGCCAGGTCACCTATCGGGTTTCCGACCCCAAGCAGCTCGCGCAGCAGCAGGATTTCAGTCTGCAGGCCAATGGCGCCTATACCTCCGAAGATCCGCAAAAATTGCCGGTCCGCGTGGTCACCTCGGTCAAGGCGGTCTTCCGAACGCTGCTGCAGGAACTGGATCTTCACGAGGTGCTGCGAGGAACGCAGAAGTTGACCGCGTCGGCCCGCGAAGCTGTTGCCAGTGCACCCGGATTGACCGCACTGGGCATCGAGATCAGCGACCTGAGCTTGCTCGCGGTCAAACCCAATCCTGAAACCGCGCGTGCGCTGGAAGCGCCGATGCGCGAGGACATTCTGCGCCAGGCCGATGATGCGACCTATGTCCGGAGGAATGCCGCGATCGAGCAGGAGCGCGCGATCAAGGAGAACGAGCTGCGCAGTGATCTCGCCGTCGAACTCAAGAAGCGCCAGGTTCGCGAGAGCCAGGTCGAATCCGAGCAAGCCGTCCTTGAGCGCCGCCAGCAGATGCAGGTCCAGGAGCTGACCGGCAAGCTGAAGCTTGAAGAGCAGAACGCTGGACTCGTAAAGCTGAAGGTCGAGAACCAGAAGCAGGAAGCGGATGCGCAGGCCTATGGCATCAAGCGCATGGTGGAAGCGATGCAGGGGCTGGATCCGCGTTCACTGCAGGCGTTGATGCTCGGTCAGGCGAGCCCCGAGATGCTGATGGCCGTCGGCTTTCAGAACATGGCGGACAACGCCGCGAAGATTGGCGAGTTCAACCTCTCGCCGGATCTTTTGCGCCAGTTGGTTGGGAAGAAGGCGTTAGACCGTGTCAGCTGAAGATCGAAAGATCGTTCTGGTCACCAGGCGAACGCGGCTGGAAGATCTCGTGCGCCGCCACAACACGGTCGAGCAGGCGCGCTTCCAGGCGGAGCATTCAGGACAGGACTTCGGCGATTTCATCGAGGAAGATCGGATCTACCGGGCGGCGGTGGCCCGAGTCGCCGAAGTGCTCGATCAGCACGGACGCCTGCAACGACTCGATCGCGACTTCCTGGCCAATTTCCTGTTCCCCCCGAATGGTTTGATTGTCGTCCTTGGTCAGGACGGATTGGTTGCCAACACGCTCAAGTACCTCGATGGCCAGCCGGTGCTGGCCATCAATCCCGATCCAGCACGATGGGAGGGTGTCTTGCTTCCGTTCGGTGTCGAGGATGTGGCTCAGATCATTGCCGAGGTCCTAAAGGACAAAAGGGCGACGCGATCCATCACCATGGCACGTGCGGAACTCAACGACGGACAACAACTGCTCGCGGTCAACGATTTCTTCATTGGCGCCCGTACGCACGTTTCCGCCCGCTACGAGATCAGCCTAGGCAATCACCACGAAAGGCATTCCTCCAGTGGCGTGATCGTCTCCACCGGACTCGGTTCCACCGGTTGGTTGAAGAGTGTATTGACGGGGGCGGGCCGCATCGCCGGAGAGATCATCACCCCCGATCATCGGTCAATCCTGGAATCCGGATTGCCATGGGAGTCAGAGAGCCTGGTCTTCAGTGTTCGCGAGCCCTACCCAAGCCGGACCACCCAGGTGGATCTGACCTTCGGCCGAATCAGCGCAAGATCGGAGTTGCGTCTGAGATCCTTGATGCCGGAGAACGGCGTCATTTTCAGTGATGGAATGGAAGCGGATGGACTCGAGTTCCGCTCGGGGATCGAAGTCAGGATCGGAGTCGCTCAAGAGCACGGAGCACTACTTTACTGAGGAAGAAAACCGAGACCCGAAGGGTCTCGGTCAGTGAGCACCGAACTGACAGCGCGGTTCTTTCTAGTCGGTTCCTCGTTGAAGCGTCCAATTGATCTGCGCCGATGGAACATGACCAGCAGGCAGGTTCAAGAGCAGCCATGGATATCGAACAACTGGTTTCCAGCGTGCGCTCGCGTAGAGCGATGGCAACCGGCGCCCCAGTACCACTCGGACACCATCCGCGAATCCGCGCAAGAGCATTTGTCTGATGCACCGTTCCAGTAGGTGCCGACCCAATGAATGACGATTGATCAGTGCATAGAATTCCTTGGCGCAATCCATTCGACTTTCGGACGCTGCCGACAGAGTGCTGCCGAGCTTGGCCATCGTACGCAGGACGACTCGATGCAAGCACTCCGTCTGGAAAAATACTCGCCGCCCACAAAGATACGTCGGAAGACAGACCGTGGCCTGACTCAATTGGTCTTTGTCCACAGTACCCGAGCGGGCCAGCTCACCAAGCATTTTTTTCAGCTGATGTTCCACAGCGGCCAAAGGCGTGTACCACGCCACGGGGAGCGCCGCCATAGACGGTTGGAAGGATTCCAGGCCGCTATTGGGACTGAGGCGAGGGCTCCCGAATTTCAGTGAGCGCTCCAGGTGGATGGCTTCCACAACCATGTCGCCCTCAGGTTCACGCCCTTCGTCGCCCTGGACACGATTCAGATTCGGCGGGAGGCGCCCACAAAGGTGATGTAAGGCGCTCCAGGCGAAACCATCCCAGCCCTCTGGCGCAATAAGCCAGTTTTCCTTTCGATTGGCTTTTGCCCAGCAAAGGTAGGTTCCAATGGCCTCACTCATCCTTGCGGGTGGTCCGCCGACTCCTTCGGCAGTTGCCACATAGTCGACCAGATCGTGTCCACAATCGCATCGGCCGAGTTCTGTTTGCCGTCCCAGATCCATCGAGAATGCACGATCGCATCGCGGACAGCATTCAATGAGTGTGTCGCCATGCCATGGGCAGCGCAAAATGCCCGGCATCTGGAAAAGCATCGAGTGGTAGCACGATCGCATGCAGGACGGGCAAATCCGAAGGCGCCAAGGCAAAGTTGCCCAAGGGATTGGTCCACCGAACGGCCACCAATTCTCGCAACGCCAATACGTTCGGCGTGTGAAATCGTGCGATGGAAACGTCGTCGCCAATGCCTGTTGCTGGGGTTCAAAACGCGTCATTCGACGAAATAGGTCGTCACCCTTCCTCAGTGTCACGCCCAGAATGGCATGCAAGTCACTTCCACGAAGAAAGTTCAATCGAATGGCTCGATGCAAAACACTAAATGCGGAGGCGCCGAGGAAACCTATCCCATCTCCACCCAGCGGTGCGGGCGACAGCAGAGTTCGTGCGGTCACGGCGTTCATTTGACCTCCTGTGGTTTGTACGTATGGCGCGATTGCTCAAGCTCGATCAATCCAGAATTGTGAATTGCCTCTTTCAACTCATCGTTCGAGAACTGCTCAAAACTGGGTGTTTGGGGGATGACCGTGGTGAGCAAATGAACCACCGTGCTCTCAAAGGACTTCATCGGCCACGTCCAGTGCTCGGGCAGTCGTTCTTCAGCTCGAAGATTGCTCGCCTCCCTCCAAAGCGGCTCCGCGTAGTGCGCAAGTTTGAATCCGTTCGCCGTCGCGCCGGGCGCAAAATGCATGACGTAGCTGACGTTCGAACCTGGAGGCCATTCTGTGGATTCATCGTACCGGGAAAGCGCGTAGGCCAGTTCGCTGACGTTCTGGAGCCCGGTAAATTCGTGCTTTCGGATCAAAAATCGACCGGTGATGTGCGGTGGATGATCTGAGCCAGCAATGACCTCGTTGGTGAACCCGGTCATGTCGCGCTGTTGGATGAACACGACAAACAGGTAGTAGCCGGCTTGCGTCATCCGGTTATCGAGCGAGACCAGATTTTCGTAGTCCGTCGGCAAGAGCCGTTGCGCTTCGTCTATAAAGAGGATCACGAGGTGTGTCGCGACCGGTGCACTCTGGCAAGCCTCAATCAGCCGCGCCATAACCAGCGCACACAATTCATCGGTTTGGGCCCGGGAGGGAATTCTCACGCCCAGGGTCGCTAGCAAGCTTTGGTAAAATGTGCGATCCGTGCGCTTGCGTGCTTCGGAGGCATCGACACGCAGCAGCGCGGCGGCTCGATTTCCCAACCACCCGAGGTGATCCATCAAATACGTGATCGCTTGCGTCTTGCCAAACCGGGCAAAGCCAAAAACGCTCAATCCGCGATAGCCCGCGTCAATTGCTGCATTGACCGCATCGGCGAGCCGCTCAATCGCATTGGTCGCCACGATAGGTCGAAACAATTGGAGCAGTGGATGCATCAGCGCTATTGGAGTCAGAAGCATGTTATTGATGAGGTTCATGGCTTAGTCCTTGGAGTTTGAGAATGAGGTCAGTCCTGAACGGGGCCTCACGACTGGCGGTTGCCGGTTGGATTTCGGCGCGTTCTGGCCAGTGGATTGCGAGGACGTTCGAGCGAGCGAGTCGGGAGGTGCGGCACCGCTCAAGGCTTGTTCACGCGTGAAGTCGTGATACGCCGCAATGGCGTCCTCCGCCCCGTTAATTTCGATCAGCCCACGGTTGCGCGCGCGAATGATTTGTTCGCGTTGATGAAGATCATGTGGAGTGCGGTCCCAGGGGGGCAGTGCAGTCAACCGTGACCAGGGGCTACCGTCGCCAACATCCAGAAGGACCAGGTGGCGAAGATCCTCGACATTAACCTCGCTCCGGAACTTCGTGCCAACCAGGTCCCATCGCCCCATCAATCGCTGACTGCGGTAGCGCGCGCTCTTGTACTGAACGTAGGGGTGTCGACCTTCCGATTGATTGCCGCGAACGATGTTGAGCGTGCGCACCGTCGTGAGGCGCTGTGCGTCGATGGACGACAGGGAGCTTTCCCACGGCAGACCCGAGGCGAGGTGCGCTTCCAGCACGTTACTTGGCGTGCGATTGTTGAGTCCGGAGTGCGGCGTGACGTTGTATCCGGCGGCAATAACATCCATGAGATCCCCCAATCCGTCCCAATGGAGCGGATGATCGGCTGCGCGCAGGTAGGAGGTGGCGGTCTTCTTGCCGTTGCTGCGTGTCTGAGGCTGAAATCCTCCTGCCAGGTTTCGTAGGGCTCCCTGTTCAAGTCGCCGATTGAACGCCTCGATAATGGGTCGACCTTCGGGAACGTGAGCATGGCCAAAATTCACGACTCCTCGATGGTGTTCGAGCACGTTTCCGATCGTGATGTCGGCGTGATGCGCCAGAGCGTTGTCACCGGCGATGACGATTCCGCGTGGTCCTGCACCTTGATCGTCAATCGGCAGTCCCAGGCAAGCCCCTTCGGGATAGGCCATCCCGGGAACGATCAATGGGCGGGGCGTCCAGCGGCGAAGTGCTCGATGGAACAAGCGCAGAACGTCCAGTTGGTTGTATGCCCCCAACACGAGCAGGTAACTCACGAGGTATCGACTGACAGCGCAAACCAGAGCCAACAGGTTCAGGCACTGAATGCGCCGATTCACGATATGACCGTCAGCCCTGGGGATTTGTATCTCCCAGTCGACGTCCACTTTGTGCGCATCGAATTCCAGCCGATCCAGTGGTGCTAAGGTGAACAACTGATTGAATCGTTTGATGTCGGGTTCGACAGTGTCGACTTCCGGCGCACCTGCTTCCCGACGCATTTTGCGCAGGCGTTTGTGGTAATTCAGAAGTGCTCGCCGCCCCTTGTCACCCTCAGTGAACGGGTATCCTTCTTTTCCGATTTCCGCACTGACCGCCGAAAGAAGCGCTTTGTGGTGACGACTGAATGCAGGACATTTCGTCCTGCCATTGGGCAGCGCACCGTTATAGGCGTTGACGAGGGTGTTAGCCTTCTTGGCTGATTGGAGAAGGTGACCAAACGCGTAGGGCGACCCCTTCGTCGGTGCGGGCACTACTTGACGAGCGCTTGCCTTCGGTGAGCGAACCCGATAGGGGATACATACCCGAAAACCGTGAGGCTTACCGTCTGAGGCAACCGTGGGTGCCATTTCGCCATCGCGGCGAACCGTGCGCTCATCGATGTCGTGCAACCGTGCTGCCGCGCGTATCGATGACCCGCCTACCAATGCCCTCAAGGCGTCGCATCGGGCTGTAAATGCAGTCCGATCTTTCTCGGCCACGCTATCCACTGATGGAAGAGGCCAGGTACGAATGTCTGTGCCGACAATGGCGTCAAGCGGCGAGGCGTCCATGATCTGGCCTCCTCTGTATGATGCTGAATCGGCCGAAGCGATGCGGATCCGCCAATGCGAGCTCCCCTTGGTGAATCAAGGCGAATGTGATCGCCCGTACATCCGCCGGGTGAAACCCAGACAGGGTGTCCTCAATCTGTTTGAGCGTCGCTCGCGGCACGTCTTCAAAGACGGCGCGCACTTGTTCAGTCAGCGCGACGCGGTTCGGGAGGACCATGGCGCTCTGCACGTAGGGCAGCATCCGATAACACGCCCCCAGAGCGCCGGCATCCCTGCGCAACTGATCCTCGAAAACGAACTCGAGCGATATGTGCGCCGCGACAGCGGCTTCGAACAGCGCTTGAGACGCCCGGCATTGGCGGCGTGGGCTTTGCGGATCGATGGTTTCGGACGAGGGGACCAGCAGCCAGAACCGTTCACGGCCGCGCGACTCTACCGTCCAGAACGCCAGTTCGACGCTGCCACCGCGAACGGTCAAGGTTCGAGGGCGTTCGACATAAATCGGCACGTGCGGGTCAAACTCGAATTTGAGCGCCAGCGCGGTGGTGAGGCAGGACACCAATTCGACCCGGCGATTCAGCTTCGGCGAGTTGAATAGGTAAAGATCGCCATGGCGGCGCTCGGATGGAGTGAGCCTGCGGGGGTCGAACGGGCAGATGGCGTCAGTCTTCATGGCTGACTCCCTGCCAACAAGGCCGCATAGAAATGCAACGGGGCTGGGGCCGGGCCTCCACACATTGGGCAGGGCTGAGGCCTACAGAATTCGTGTTCATGGTGAGAATCTCCGGGTCAAACCCGCCCGTCACCCTGAAATAGGGCGCTTGCAGAGCAATCCGAACGGAGATATCCTCGGGCGCGTGAAGTGTCGCCTTCGGGTACCTCATAGCCGCCGGCGGTCACCGGCGGCTTTTTCGTTTTGGACGACGGTGGGGTCACACGAGGGGGAGGCTAAGGCCCACCTCCTTGGCCCGAGCGGGCCGGTGTTTGCGCGAAAGAATCTCGGGAGCGATCGAAGAACGGACAGGCAGCGTGTGCCGTCTCGGGGTCGACAGAATTTTTCGAGTATTGGGATGGCTGCCGGTTCGGATCATGGCAGTGGCTCAACTAGGTCGATTCATCTCGGCGGGCAGCTTCCGCCCGGTTGATCAGCCATGCGGCCACTTCCTGCGTCAAGGCATACCAACCACGGCGACCCGGAATGCGAAACGCGGGCAAGCATGCGACCGGGGATGCCATGGCTTGTCGGAACGCACTCGCGGTGCGATATCCCAGGGCTTGGCGCAAGGCCGGCCCACTCATCATGGGCCCAAAGCGCTCGAACAACGCTGAGCGAAGTTCGTCGGGAGATGAGCGGTCGTCCGATGCCATGGGGTTGGTCCCACTTTGCGACGTAACTGGATCCACGGCACCCGCAGGTGGGTGGGCATGTCAGCACCTGAAACCCACTGACGAGTGCATGTGTAGGCCAGCTCATAAATTGCGCGCAATTCGCGCCTACAACTGGCAAGCGCCCCTGATTGCCTCCTATTTCCCTTGGTGCGCGATTAATGCGCGTCAATGGCCGCTTTGGATTAACACTAGACGCCTTTATTCTGGTTGTATAGCGCGCCCCATTCACACTTTAACGTGGGTATGCCGTACGGATTGCTTATGCGAGCAAGACGTTTAAGTGCGGAGTCGATCCGTCGATGCATCGTCGAGAAATGTCGACGTCCCCACGGATCGTTGGCGGCCTCGTTCTGGCGGGGAATGAAGGAAGCGCTACCGAAGCAGTGCGAGTCGATCTTGGAAGGCGCTATCCAGAAGGATCCAGGAAGTGGTCGAAGCTGGCGCCTGATATCCGCCGCACTCTTGGCGATGAAGACACGTGCCCGTGACTGTCGCCATTTGCCCGACACGTTTCTCGAGCCGTGGCTGGCAACATATGGCTATGCAACCGGTGCCCAGATGATCGCGGATTTGAACGCTGCGTGCGATGGCGTTGAGGACGCCTGGTTGGACATTCAGTCGAGGCGATACACGGCGATCACGCGCGATTGCTGGGCACCGTGCCATTACTGCTGGCGCTTTGGCAGGCGCTTTCGAGGTGGCATCTACACATGCCGCAGGCACGCGCCAGCGTCCGGAAACACCCAGTACAAACAAGGACGGCGGGTTCGTGCCGAACGTATGCACAACGGGATTGGCTGGTTTCCAAGCATCATTGCTCCGTTTCCGCGGAAGATGCTCGCTCGAGTCAGCTTCCGAAGTGATGATCCCTGTTGGGTGTTTCTGAGTGGCCTTCTCGGCAAAGGGCATGCGGACGAGTGCGCTCTGGTTGCGCTGCCCAGAGTGAACCTAGATTGGACACATGTTCTGCGGCACTTGCCATCTGTCAGGCGCTTGCTGATTTCCGCAAAAATCATCGTAAGACACGCAACTCCCGTGCAGATTCTCGAGACGTTGGATCCCATTCCGGACACTTCTTGCATCGGGGGGCGACAACTGAGACGCCTCTTCCTTCACGACGAACGGCTGCTCGCCGGTCTGTGTGCGCATGCCGAGGCATGGCTGAATGCAGCGTACAAACGCCGTTCCAGGCGAGGTAAAGGCCGGCGAATCAGAAGAGAGACAGCGTAGTTCGGGTGCCGTGAAAAGAGCATGACCGTGTTGGCGCTCGTTGAAAACTGACCATCTCTGCTCGTTGAAAATTGACCAGGGATG
>MKWR01000006.1:273763-307886 GCA_001899855.1 Lysobacterales bacterium 63-13 | reverse complement strand
CGATCGCGATGGACGAGGGCCTGCGCTTCGCGATTCGCGAAGGCGGTCGCACGGTCGGCGCCGGCGTGGTGGCGAAGATCATCAAGTAAGCAAAAGCCGGGAATGGAGAACAGGGAATAGGGAATCGGCAAAGCGAAACACGGCTTTGACCATTCCCGATTCTCAACTCCCCATTCCCAGGCAAAACAATGAGCGGCCAGGGGTGTGCGCGCCCCTTGCCCCAACCAGGAAACAGCGGAAATGGCAGACCAGAAGATTCGTATCAGGCTCAAGGCTTTCGATCATCGCCTGATCGATCGTTCGGCCAGCGAGATCGTGGAAACGGCGAAGCGCACGGGTGCGCAGGTGCGTGGCCCGATTCCGCTGCCAACCAAGATCGAGCGCTACACCATCCTGGTGTCGCCTCATGCAGACAAGGATGCGCGGGATCAATACGAGACGCGCATTCACAAGCGGGTGCTGGATATTGTCGATCCCAACGACAAGACCGTGGATGCCCTGATGAAGCTGGACCTGGCGGCCGGTGTGGACGTCCAGATCAAGCTCTACTGATAGCGGCAGATAGGACACGACGATGAGTATCGGATTGGTAGGCCGCAAATGCGGCATGAGCCGGATCTTCACGGAAGACGGCCGCTCGATTCCGGTGACGCTGATTGAAGCGACACCGAATCGCGTGACCCAGGTGAAGACCACGGAAGTGGATGGTTACAACGCGATCCAGGTAACGGCTGGAAGCAAGCGCGCGGCGCTTGTCAACAAGCCGCTTGCGGGTCACTACGCCAAGGCCAAGGTCGAGGCGGGTCGCGGACTTTGGGAGTTCCGTCTGGAAGCAGACGAACTGGCGAAGTTCAACGTCGGTGGTGAGGTCAAGGCTGACGACATTTTCACGGTCGGGCAGATCGTGGACGTTGCCGGCATCACCAAGGGCAAGGGATTCCAGGGCACCATCAAGCGTCACAATTTCAAGATGGGCGACGCGACGCACGGCAACTCCTTGTCGCATCGTGCACCGGGCTCGATTGGCCAGCGGCAGACGCCGGGGCGCGTGTTCCCGGGCAAGAAGATGTCCGGCCACATGGGTGCCGTGCGCCGTTCGGCAATGAACCTTGAAGTGGTCAAGATCGACAGCGAACGCCATTTGATCGCGATCAAGGGTTCGGTGCCGGGTGCCAAAGGCGGCAACCTGATCATCCGTCCCGCGGTCAAGGCATAAGGAGCGAAGTGATGGAAATCAATGTCATAGGCTCCAAGCCCGTCAGCGTTTCCGATGCCGTTTTCGGCAAGGAATTTCGCCAGGATCTGGTGCACCAGGTGGTCGTTGCCTACCGCAATGCCGGTCGCTCCGGCACCAAGGCCCAGCTGACCCGCTCCGAAGTGAGCGGTACCACCAAGAAGTCGAAGAACCAGAAGGGCGGTGGTGCACGTCATGGTGCGCTCAAGGCGCCGATCTTCATCGGTGGTGGCGTGACCTTCGCGGCCAAGCCGCGCAGTTTTGCGCAGAAGGTCAATCGCAAGATGTTCCGTGGCGCGCTCGTTTCGATTCTTTCCGAACTCAATCGCACCGATCGCCTGCGCCTCGTTGACGGGTTCGGCATCGACACGCCGAAGACGCAGTCGCTGGTCGCCAAGCTCGCCGAGCTGGGCGTGACGGGGCGTTGCGTCCTGGTTGCCGAGAATGCCCCGGAAGCCTTGTTCCTGGCTGCCCGCAATATCCCGTATGTGCATGTGGTGGACGCAGCTGCGATCGACCCGGTCAGTCTGGTTGGCGCGGATCACGTGGTGATGACTGTCGATTCGATCAAGAAGATCGAGGAGTGGCTGGCATGAATGAGAATCTCTACAACGTGCTGCGCGCTCCGCTGATCTCCGAAAAGACGGCGCGCCTGCAGGAAACCAACCAGTATGTGTTCGAGGTTGCGCAGGGCGCGACCAAGGCCGATGTCAAAGAGGCGGTCGAGCAATTGTTCAGCGTGCAGGTCGAGGCGGTGAATATGGTCAACCTCAAGGGTAAGACCAAGGCTTTCCGTCAAAGAAACGGCACTCGCGGCAACAAGCGCAAGGCCTATGTACGTCTTGGTGAAGGTCAATCCATCGACGTGATGGCCAAGGCCTAAGGTGAATTATCCATGGCACTGATTACACTCAAGCCCACATCCGCAGGTCGTCGTTCCGCAGTCCGCGTTTCGACGCCTGGCCTGCACAAGGGCGCACCGTATGCGCCGTTGACGGAATCGCAGAACAAGACGGGTGGACGCAACCATTACGGTCGCATCACCACGCGTCACAAGGGCGGCGGATCCAAGCAGCACTACCGCATCATTGACTTCAAGCGCGACAAGGAAGGCATTGCCTGCCGCATCGAGCGCCTGGAGTACGATCCGAATCGCACTTCGCATATCGCCTTGCTGCTGTACGCAGACGGTGAGCGTCGTTACATCATTGCGCCGAAGGGTGCAAAGGTCGACGACCAGCTCATGGCCGGTCGCGAGGCACCGATCAAGATCGGCAATTCGTTGCCGCTGCGCAATATTCCGATTGGTTCGACGGTTCATTGCATCGAGATGAAGCCTGGCAAGGGCGCGCAGATTGCGCGTGCGGCCGGTGCATCGGCGCAACTGGTCGCCCGCGAGCAAGGTCATGCGACCCTGCGTTTGCGGTCCGGCGAGATGCGCAAGGTGCCTGCCGAGTGTCGTGCGACGATCGGCGAGGTCGGCAATTCCGAGCATAGCCTCGAGAAGCTCGGCAAGGCTGGCGCCAGCCGCTGGCGTGGCATTCGTCCGACCGTTCGCGGTGCGGCCATGAACCCGGTTGATCACCCGCACGGTGGTGGTGAAGCCAAGGCTGGCCAGGGTAATCCGCATCCGGTGTCGCCGTGGGGCATGCCGACCAAGGGTTACAAGACGCGCAAGAACAAGCGCACCGACAAGTTCATCGTGCGCGATCGCAGAGGTTGAGATAGATCATGGCTCGTTCATTGAAGAAAGGCCCGTTCATCGACCACCACCTTCTGAAGAAGGTCGAGGCGGTGTCGGCAGGCAGCAACAAGCGCCCGATCAAGACCTGGTCGCGCCGTTCCATGGTTTCGCCGGAAATGGTCGGCCTGACCCTGGCCATCCACAATGGCCGCCAACATGTGCCGGTTCTGGTGAACGAGAACATGGTCGGTCACAAGCTCGGCGAGTTCGCCGTGACCCGCACGTTCAAGGGTCACTCCGGCGACAAGAAAACCGCCGACAAGAAGAAGTAAGGAGATAGCGTCGTGGAAGCCAAAGCTATACTGCGCAGTGCGCGCATCTCCGCCCAGAAGGTACGCCTCGTCGCCGATCAGGTGCGTGGCATGCCGGTTGGAAGTGCCACCAACCTGCTCGCCTTCAGCGACAAGAAGGCTGCACACCTGGTCAAGAAGGTTCTGCTGTCGGCTGTCGCCAATGCCGAGAACAACCTCGGCGCCGATGTCGACGAGTTGCTGGTCTCGAAGATCTTTGTCGACGAGGGCCCGTCACTGAAGCGTATGCATGCACGCGCCAAAGGCCGTGGAAACCGTATTACCAAGCGCACCAGCCACATCACCGTGGTCGTGGGCGAGTAAAGGACGCAAACGATGGGTCATAAAGTCAATCCGATTGGTTTTCGCCTTGGTGTTTCCAAGGACTGGAATTCCAAGTGGTTCGCCAACAAGCGCGACTTCGCCGGCTATCTGGCTGCCGATCTCAAGGTGCGCGAGCTGCTGAAGAAGAAGCTTGCCCAGGCCGGCATCTCCAAGATCACGATCGAGCGTCCGGCCAAGACGGCGCGGGTGACGATCCACACGGCACGTCCGGGTGTGGTCATCGGCAAGAAGGGTGAGGATATCGAGAAGCTGCGCAAGGAAGTCTCCGCGGTGATGGGAGTTCCGGCCCACATCAACGTGACCGAAGTGCGCAAGCCCGAGCTCGATGCGCAGCTTGTCGCCGAATCGATTGCCCAGCAGCTTGAGCGCCGCATCATGTTCCGTCGCGCAATGAAGCGCTCGGTGCAGAATGCGATGCGCCTCGGCGCACTGGGCATCAAGGTCAATGTCGGCGGACGCTTGAATGGCGCGGAAATCGCCCGTTCGGAGTGGGCTCGCGAAGGTCGCGTGCCGCTGCATACACTGCGTGCGGACATCGACTACGGCCTGGCAGAAGCGCAAACCACCTACGGCATCATCGGAGTCAAGGTCTGGATCTACAAGGGCGAGATCTTTGACCTGCATGCTGCCACGCAAGAAGCGAAGACCGAGGCCAGCGAAGAGCGCGCGCCTCGTCGGTCTTCGGCGAAGTAAGGAACTGAATCATGTTGCAACCGAAGCGAACCAAGTACCGCAAGGTGCAAAAGGGCCGTAATCCGGGTCTGTCGTATGTGGCCACCAAGGTGAGCTTCGGCTCGTTTGGTCTCAAGGCAACGACGCACGGCCAGTTGACGGCGCGTCAGATTGAAGCCGCTCGCCGCTGCATCACGCGCTTCGTGAAGCGCGGTGGCAAGTTGTGGATCCGCGTGTTCCCGGACAAGCCGATCAGCAAGAAGCCCATCGAGGTTCGTATGGGTAACGGCAAGGGTAGTGTGGAATTCTGGGTGGCTCCGATTCAACCGGGCCGGATGCTTTATGAAATCGAGGGTGTTGACGAGACCACTGCACGCGAGGCGTTCCGCCTGGCCGCTGCAAAGCTCTCGGTTCAGACCCAGTTTGTAACAAGAACGGTGCTGTGATGGAACTCAAAGATCTTCGCCAGAAATCGGAGAAGGAGCTGAACGAGCATCTCGGCGAGCTTCGTCGTGAGCAGTTCAACCTGCGCATGCAGAAGGGCTCCGGTCAGCTTACCCAAACCCACCAGTTCGGACGTGTCCGGCGCGAGATCGCGCAGGTCAAATTCGTCCTTGGCAGCAAGAAGTAAGGACGACCTGCGATGAGCGAAACAGAGAAGAATGCGCGCACGCTTGAAGGGCGTGTGGTCAGCAACAAGATGCAGAAGACGGTCACCGTCCTGCTGGAACGCCAGGTTCAGCATCCGTTGTACGGCAAGATCATCCGCCGTTCGACGAAGGTGCACGCCCACGACGCCGATGGCTCATGTCAGGAAGGCGACGTCGTGCGCATTTCCGAGACACGACCGTTGTCGAAGACGAAGAACTGGCGCGTGGTCGAAATCGTCGCGCGGGCCGCGCAGTAAACGGTCCGGGACGTAAGGAGCAAGTAACATGATCCAGATGCAGACCACGCTGGCCGCAGCGGACAACAGCGGCGCTCGCGAACTGATGTGTATCAAGGTGCTCGGTGGTTCGAAGCGCCGCTACGCGCAGATCGGCGACGTCATCAAGGTATCCGTGCGCGAAGCGATTCCGCGCGGCAAGGTCAAGAAGGGTGAGGTTTACGACGCCGTTGTCGTGCGTACCCGCAAGGGAGTTCGTCGCGCCGACGGTTCGCTGATCCGTTTCGACGGCAATGCGGCAGTCCTCCTCAACAACAAGCTCGAGCCGATCGGGACCCGTATTTTCGGGCCGGTGACGCGCGAGCTGCGCGGCGAGAAGTTCATGAAGATCGTCTCGCTCGCTCCAGAAGTGCTGTAAACGGGATAGACGACATGAACCGTATTCGCAAGGGTGATCAGGTCATCGTGATCGCCGGCAAGAACAAGGGTCAGAAGGGCGAAGTCTCACGCGTGGTCGGTGACCACGTGTTCGTGCAGAACGTCAATCTGGTCAAGCGTCACACGAAGCCGAATCCGCAGGCCAATCAGCCTGGTGGAATCATCGAGCGCGAGGCTTCGATCGACATTTCTAACGTACAGTTGTTCAACTCCGCAACGGGCAAGGGCGCACGCGTCGGCTTCAAGACTCTTGAAGACGGTCGCAAGGTTCGCGTTTTCCGCCCGTCTGGCGAAGTTGTCGACGTCTGAGGCCGCCGCAATGACAACGCGTCTTGAAACCATCTACAAAGAAACGATCGTTCCGAAGCTGACCGAGCGTTTCGGCTACAAGAATCCGATGCAGGTGCCGCGCCTGTCCAAGGTCACGCTCAACATGGGCGTGGGTGAGGCGGTCGGCAACAAGAAGATTCTCGAGAACGCCGTGGCCGACATGACCAAGATTGGCGGACAGAAGCCGATCATCACGCTGTCGAAGAAGTCCATCGCGACCTTCAAGATCCGTGACAACTGGCCGATCGGCTGCAAGGTCACCTTGCGCCGTGCGCAGATGTTCGAGTTTGTCGATCGCCTGGTCAACGTCTCGCTGCCGCGCGTGCGCGACTTCCGCGGCATTTCCGGTCGTTCGTTCGACGGACGCGGCAACTACAACATGGGCGTCAAGGAACAGATCATCTTTCCGGAGATCGATTTCGACCAGATTGACGCATTGCGCGGCATGGATATCGCGGTCACCACGACTGCGCGTACCGACGAAGAAGCGAAGGCGTTGCTTGAAGCCTTTGGTTTTCCGTTCCGCAACTAATACAGCGACGCAGGAATACCGGCAATGGCCAAGACTTCAATGATCATGCGCGAGAACAAGCGCACGAAGCTCGTCAAGAAACACGCAGCAAAGCGCGATCAGCTCAAGAAGATCGTCAGCAGCCCGAAGGCTTCCTACGAGGAGAAACTCGAGGCTGCCACCAGGCTGCAGAAGTTGCCACGTGATTCGAGTCCTGCCCGTCAGCGCAGTCGTTGTGCACTGACTGGTCGCTCGCGCAGCGTGTATGAAAAGTTCGGCCTTGGCCGCATGAAACTCCGCGAGGCCACCATGCGTGGCGACGTGCCGGGTCTGCGCAAGGCGAGTTGGTAAACACCCGGGATTGGAGATTACCAGCCGTTCGGCTGCTGAAAACCGGGAGTCGGGATTCGCCAAAAGCGAAAGTTGCGCTAACCCTCTCCTGCGAATCCCGAATCCCGATTCACAAATCTCGGATCTTCACCGATTCGGATATCGATGCCTCAAAGGATGTTTGAAACATGAGCATGACTGATCCCATCGCGGATATGTTCACACGTATCCGCAACGCCCAGGCTACCGGCAAGCGCGCAGTGCGCATGCCGTCGTCGCGGGTGAAACTTGCCATCGCCACGCTGCTCAAGGACGAGGGCTATGTGTCCGAGTTCCTGGTGCAGGCCAGCGAAGGCAAGCCCGTTCTCGAGATCGCGCTGAAGTACTACGAAGGCAAGCCGGTCATCGCGCGCATCGAGCGCGTCAGCCGTTCCGGTCTTCGCGTCTATCGCGGCAAGAACGAGCTGCCGAAGGTGCTCAACGGCCTCGGAATTTCCATCGTCTCCACATCGTCCGGAATCATGACCGACGCTCAAGCCCGTACCAAGGGTCTTGGTGGTGAAGTCATCGGCATCGTGGCCTAAGGAGAGAGAACATGTCACGCGTTGCCAAGAAACCCGTAGTGCTGCCGAAAGGCGTCGATGTGCAGGTATCTGCAGAAGCGATCACGGTGAAGGGCCCGAAGGGCTCGTTGAAGCTGGCCACCCCGCCTGGCGTCATCGCCAAGCTCGAAGGCGGTCAGGTGTTGTTGAGCGGCAAGACCGCGGGCGACATCAAGATGGCCGGTACCGCCCGGGCGCTGATCAACAACATGGTTGTCGGCGTCAGCGACGGCTATCAGCGCAAGCTCGAGCTGGTTGGCGTCGGCTACCGTGCCGCCCTGGCCGGCAAGGATCTGAATCTGACCCTCGGCTTCTCGCATCCGGTCCTTTTCAAGGCCCCGGAAGGAATCACGCTTGAAGTGCCGACCCAGACCGAGATCCTGATCAAGGGTACGGACAAGCAGGTTGTCGGCGAGGCCGCCGCGAAGATCCGCGCATTCCGTCCACCGGAACCCTACAAGGGCAAGGGTGTGCGTTATGCAGGCGAGAAGATCACCTTGAAGGAAGCCAAGAAGGCCTAAGGCACTTCAGCTTCCCGGAGAAAGACAGTGGAAAAGAACATCGCAAGACTTCGCCGCGCCAAATCGACACGCATGCATATCCGTTCGCTGGGTGTGCCGCGCCTGAGTGTGCATCGCACCGGTCAGCATCTGTATGCGCAGGTCTTCAGCGCATCGGGTGACAAGGTGCTGGCCACGGCGTCGACCGTGCAGAAGGCGGTTGCCGAAGGCCTCAAGGGCACCAAGAACAAGGACGCCGCCGCAGCGGTTGGCAAGGCCATTGCCGAGCGTGCGCTGAAGGTCGGCATCGAAAGTGTCGCTTTCGATCGCTCGGGCTTCCGCTACCACGGTCGCATCAAGGTCCTCGCCGATGCCGCGCGCGAAGCGGGTTTGAAGTTTTAACAGCCGGGATTTGGGATTCGGCATTCGGGATCCGGAAACACAAGGCGGTTTTTTGCTCTTGCGAATCCGGAATACCCGCCATCGAATCCCGCCCATTGGTCCATCACAACTCCAAGCGACTCAAGTCGCAAGCAAAAGTCCGGATCCCCAGTGACCGGCACACAGGTGAAAAATGTCCAGCAATGATCGTGAGCCGAGCGACGGCCTCCTTGAGAAGCTGATCGCGGTGAACCGGGTGGCGAAAACCGTCAAGGGTGGTCGCCAGATGAGTTTTACCGCCCTGACCGTCGTCGGTGACGGCGAGGGCCGGGTTGGTTTTGGATACGGCAAGGCGCGTGAAGTGCCGATCGCCATCCAGAAGGCAATGGAACGCGCGCGCAAGAACATGGTGCGCGTGGATCTGAAGGAAGGCACCTTGTGGCACGCCGTCAAGGCCAACCACGGTGCGGCGCGTGTCTACATGCAGCCGGCTTCCGAAGGTACCGGCGTGATCGCCGGCGGTGCCATGCGCGCCGTGCTTGAAGTGGTCGGTGTGAAGAACGTTCTCGCCAAGGCCGTCGGTTCGCGCAATCCGATCAACCTGGTGCGTGCGACGATCAACGGCCTGCAGGCCATGGCAACGCCGCAGGGCATCGCGTCCAAGCGCGGCAAGACGATTGAAGAGGTACTCGGCAATGGCTAATTCAAATCCCAAGACCGTGCGCGTGCGCCTGGTCAAGAGCCCGAACAGCTGCCAGGGTCGTCATCGTTTGAGCGTCAAGGCCCTGGGCCTGCGCAAGATCAACGATGTGCGTGAATTGAAAGACTCGCCGTCGGTTCGTGGTCTGATCAATCAGGTCAGCTACCTCGTCAGCGTCGAGAATGACGCCTAAGCGTCATCCAGAATCAGGAGTCGATTCCATGCGTCTCAATACACTCAAGCCAGCAGTCGGCGCGCGCAAAGAAGGCGTTCGCGTTGGCCGCGGTATCGGATCCGGCCTTGGCAAGACCTGCGGTCGTGGTCACAAAGGCCAGTTTGCACGTTCCGGCAAGGGCAAGGTCAAGGCGGGATTTGAAGGCGGTCAGATGCCTTTGCAGCGCCGTTTGCCGAAGGTCGGTTTTCGTTCCAGGAAGGCAATTGAAATCAGCGAAGTCCTCCTCTACAGGCTGGATGGACTTGGTCTCGATGTCATCGATTTTGACGCACTCAAGGCTGCTGGCCTGATCGAGACCCGCGCCGAGCGGGCGAAGATCGTGAAGAAGGGTGAACTGACCCGCGCCATCAAGGTTCGTGGCGTCGCAGTCACGGCCGGCGCTCGCGCTGCGATCGAAGCGGCTGGCGGGAGCATCGAGTAACCGTGGCAGCCCCGAAATCCAGCGGTTTGGCATCGCTCGGCAAGCTGACCGAGCTCAAGCAGCGCTTGCTGTTTGTGGTCGGTGCGCTCGTCGTCTTCCGTTTGGGCTCTTTCATCCCGGTTCCCGGAGTGAATCCCGAGGCGATGGCTCGTCTGGTATCCAACAGCGGTGGCCTGATCGACATGTTCAACATGTTCTCGGGTGGTGCGCTCAGCCGTTTCTCCTTGTTCGCCCTCGGCGTGATCCCGTACATCTCCGCCTCCATCGTCGTGCAGATGTTCAGCTCGGTCATTCCAGCCTGGGCGGCGTTGAAGAAGGAAGGTGAGTCGGGGCGGCGCAAGCTGACCATGTACACGCGTTGGGGCACGGTTGGATTGTCGGCGTTCCAGTCGTTCGGTGTGGCGACCATGCTGCAGACGCAGGCCGGTGTCGTTTACGCGCCAGGCCCGAGTTTCGTGTTCGGTACGGTTGTCGGCCTGACCGCGGGTACCTTGTTCCTGATGTGGCTGGGTGAACAGATTACCGAGCGCGGCATCGGCAACGGCATTTCGCTGATCATTTTCGGCGGCATCGTCGCCGGCTTGCCGACTGCGGTGGTGCATACCCTGGGCATGGCCAGCAGCGGTGAACTGACCTGGCTCAAGCTGATGATGGTGCTTGTCGCGGTCCTCGCCGTGACCGCGTTTGTCGTCTTCATGGAGCGTGGCCAGCGCCGCATCACGGTCAACTACGCCCGCAAGCAGGGTGGTGCGGGTCGTGCATACATGAACCAGAGCTCGCACCTGCCGCTGAAGATAAACATGTCCGGCGTCATTCCGCCGATCTTCGCGTCCAGCCTGATCATGTTCCCGGCGACTGCAGCGGCATGGTTCAGCAGTTCGAACGAGGTCCGCTGGCTGCAACAACTGACTTCGGCGTTGGGCCCGGGCGAGCCGCTGCACATGGTCATCTACGGCTTGATGATCGTGATCTTCGCTTTTTTCTATACCGCGCTGGTCTTCAATTCGCAGGAAACCGCGGACAACCTGAAGCGCTCGGGCGCCTTGATTCCGGGCCTGCGGCCTGGGAAGGCGACCGCAGACTATATCGACGGCGTGATGACCCGCCTCACTGCAATTGGTGCGGTTTATCTGGTTGCTGTGTGTCTGGTGCCGGACCTGCTGCGCAATGCCTGGCATGTACCGTTCTATTTTGGTGGCACATCGCTGCTCATCGTGGTCGTGGTTGTCATGGATTTCACCGCGCAGATCCAGGCCCACCTGGTCTCGCACCAATATGAAAGCCTGCTCAAGAAGGCGAACCTCAAGGGTCGCTGAGAGGCCGGCAAGGGCTGCTGCCACCAGTTCCCGCAGGGATTGGGGCAGGCATCAAGGGGTTCCAGTTTCCCTTGATAACAGATAGAATACGAAGTTCACTGCGCATTTAGTTCTTTCGGAGACATGCAAACATGGCGCGCATTGCGGGTGTCAACCTTCCGGTCCAGAAACATACTGTGATCGGTCTGCAAAGCATTTTTGGAATCGGCCGTTCACGGTCGAGAAAGGTCTGTCTGGACGCGGGTGTCGCGCCGTCGACCAGGATCAAGGATCTCACCGAGGCGGAAGTCGAGAAGATCCGTCACGAAGTTGCGAAGTACACGGTCGAAGGCGATCTGCGCCGGGAAGTCGGTATTGCGATCAAGCGTTTGATCGATCTCGGTTGCTATCGCGGCTTGCGTCATCGCCGTGGCCTGCCGATGCGCGGTCAGCGCACGCGTACGAATGCCCGTACCCGCAAGGGTCCGCGTCGTGCGATCAGAAAATAATCTGCCCGGAAACGAATCATGAACAAGCCGGTCGCCAAGCCGAAGAAAAAGATCAAGCGCGTTGTGACTGACGCAATCTGCCATGTGCAGGCGTCTTTCAACAACACCGTGGTCACGATCACCGATCGCCAAGGCAATGCCCTCTCCTGGGCTACTGCTGGCGGGGCCGGTTTCCGTGGTTCACGCAAGTCCACGCCGTTCGCCGCACAGGTTGCCGCCGAGAAGGCTGCACGTGTTGCCGCCGAATATGGCGTCAAGACAATTGAAGTGCGTATCAAGGGCCCCGGCCCGGGTCGCGAATCTGCCGTTCGTTCGCTGAACAACGTCGGTTTCAAGGTTACCAACATCATCGACGTGACGCCTATCCCGCACAACGGGTGCCGTCCGCCGAAGAAGCGTCGCGTCTAAAGGATACCGAAATGGCTCGTTATATCGGACCCACCTGCAAGCTGGCCCGGCGCGAAGGCGCTGATCTCAGCCTCAAGAGCCCGGCACGCGCGATCGATTCGAAGTGCAAGCTGGAACAGAAGCCTGGACAACATGGCGCTGCCCGCAAGGGTCGCCTGTCCGACTACGGCGTACAGTTGCGCGAGAAGCAGAAGGTCAAGCGCATCTATGGCCTGCTTGAGCGCCAGTTCCACAAGTATTACGTCAAGGCGTCGACTCAGAAGGGCAATGCCGGTGAGAACCTGCTTCGCCAACTGGAAGCGCGTCTTGACAACGTCGTCTATCGCATGGGTTTTGCGGTCACCCGCGCCCAGGCTCGCCAGCTTGTCGCCCACCGCGCGGTTTCGGTGAATGGCAAGCGCGTCAACCTGCCGTCCTACCAGGTACGGCCGGGCGACGAGATATCGCTCACCGAGAACGCACGCAGTCAATTGCGCGTGCAGGAATCGGTCACCGTCTCCCAGGAGATGGATCTGGTTCCCACCTGGGTCGAGGTCGACGCCAAGAAGTTCAGCGGCATTTTCAAGTCGCTGCCTGAGCGTTCGGATCTGCCCTCGGACATCAACGAGAGCCTGATCATCGAGCTTTACTCGAAGTAATCCACCGCAACTTTCGGAGTCCCTGTTCATGGCAGGATCCACCAATGTGCTGCGTCCCCGCGGCATTCAAGTCGAGCGTACCGGTCTCAATCACGCCAAGGTCGTGGTCGAGCCTCTGGAACGCGGTTTCGGCCACACGCTCGGCAACGCTCTGCGTCGCGTCCTCTTGTCCTCGATCCCCGGCTGCGCCATCACCGAGGTCGAAATCGACAACGTCTTGCATGAGTACACCACGCTTGAAGGTTTGCAGGAGGACGTCATTGAAGTCCTGCTCAACATCAAGGACGTGGCCATCCGCATGCACGGGCATGACGAGACCACATTGACCCTGAGCAAGAAGGGCAAGGGCGTGGTCACTGCCGGTGACATCACCGTCGACCACTCGGTCGAGATCGTCAATCCCGAGCACGTGATCTGTCACCTGACCAAGGATGTCGCCCTCAACATGCGTTTGAAGGTCGCCCGCGGCGTTGGCTACCAGCCGGCGGTTTCGCGTCGACTGCCGGACGAGGAAGCACGCCCGATCGGTCGCCTGCAACTCGATGCTTCGTTCTGCCCGGTGCGTCGCGTCGCCTATCAGGTCGACAGCGCGCGTCTGGAACAGCGTACCGACCTCGACAAGCTCGTCCTCGAGATCGACACCAATGGTGCGATCGACGCCGAGGAAGCCGTGCGCAAGGCCGCGGAGATCCTGCAGGACCAGATTTCGATTTTTGGCGACTTCACTCGCCGCGAGAGTGCGGATGCGAAGGCGGACAAGAGCGGTGTCGACCCTGTGTTGCTGCGTCCGATCGACGATCTTGAACTGACCGTGCGCTCGGCCAACTGTCTCAAGGCGGAAAGCATCTACTACATCGGCGATCTCGTGCAGAAGACCGAGGTTGAACTGCTGAAGACGCCGAATCTCGGCAAGAAATCGCTGACTGAAATCAAGGATGTGCTCGGACAGCGCGGCCTTTCACTCGGCATGAAGCTTGATTCCTGGCCACCGCCGGGCATCTCGCACGGCATGCAGTTGGGTTGATTTGACACCGGGATTGGAGATCAGGGATTCGGGATTCGAAATAGCAACAACCTCGCGAGGTCACGCTTTTCCGAACCTCCAATCACGAATCCCGAATCCCGAAATAATAAGCGGGTAACCGCGGGGAGTCGGACACAGGTGCCGGCTTTTCATAACAACAGATAGCGAGAATTTCACCATGCGCCACCAAAAATCCGGACGCAAACTCAATCGCACGAGCAGCCATCGCGAAGCGATGTTCAAGAACATGGCCGCCTCCTTGTTCAAGCACGAGCTGATTCGCACCACCTTGCCGAAGGCCAAGGAGCTGCGTCGCGTCGCCGAGCCGCTGATCACCCTGGCCAAGAGCGATGGCGTCGCCAATCGCCGCCTGGCGTTTGCACGCCTGCGCGACAAGCAGGCGGTCGGCAAGTTGTTCGTCGAGCTTGGTCCACGCTTTCGCGAACGCAAGGGTGGCTATCTGCGCATCCTCAAATGCGGGTACCGTGTCGGCGACAATGCGCCGATGGCCTACGTCGAGCTGCTCGATCGCCCGCAGAACGCTGTCGCCGCCGAGGATTGATTCCTGCCCGGCGCAACAAATCGAAGGCCCCGTTTCGACGGGGCCTTTTCGTTTTCAGCAGACTGTATCTCCCCTCACGTTCGGCAAGGGTGCCTGCCTGGCTGGCCGGATGCAGGCGCCGGGCAGGGAACCGGAATGTTTCCGCCGGGTCTGAGTCTGCTACCTTCAAGCCTGCCAGCGGAGTTCCAAGCATGTTCAATCTCTCCTCGCGCAAGATCTTCCTCCTGATTGCCTGCGCCTGCGTGCTGCTGATGGGCTATGCGTTCTTTGCCCAGTACGTCCTGCATTACGAGCCGTGCATGTTGTGCATGGTGCAGCGCGTGTTCGTCTGTGCGGTTGGCCTGGTTGCGCTGATAGCCGCCTTGCATGGCCCGGGCAGGATCGGCGCGCGCGTATATGGTCTGCTGGCTGCGCTGATGGCGGTCGGTGGTGCCTACATTGCCGGGCGGCATGTCTACCTGCAGCACCTGCCGCCGGAGCAGCTCGAAGGTTGTGCTCCCTCGTTTGAATACGCACTGGACAACTACGGCGCCCTGCAATTCCTGAAGACGATTTTCATCCGTGACCAGGATTGCGGTGTGATTGACTGGACGTTTCTTGGCCAGTCGATGCCCGCTTGGGTCTTCCTGTGCTTTGTCGTGCTGTTTGCCGCATCGCTGTGGGCGGGCCTCCGTCGGGCCTGATTTCGCTCGTGGTTTGCCTGTGGCATGATGGATGCCGCAGTGCAGCAAACGAGGCTTTCGATGAAACGCGAGCGCAATATTGTTCCGGTTCGGGACCCGGAGAATTGGTCGGCGACGTCGTGGCGGCAAAAACCGGCTGTCCAGCAACCGAAATATGACGACGCCGCCGAGCTTGCAGTCGCCTTGAACCGGCTTGGGCACTTGCCGCCGCTGGTCACCTCCTGGGAAATCCTCGCCCTGCGCGGACTGCTTGCCGACGCCGCCGAAGGCCGGCGTTTCCTGTTGCAGGGCGGCGATTGCGCCGAAAGCTTCGATGACTGCAGTTCGCCGCTGATTTCCAATCGCCTCAAGGTCATTCTGCAGATGAGCCTGGTGCTGACGCATGGGCTCAAGTTGCCGATTGTCCGTGTCGGCCGCTTCGCCGGGCAGTATGCCAAGCCACGTTCGGCCGACACCGAAGTCCGCAATGGGGTGACCTTGCCGTGCTACCGCGGCGACATAGTCAACGCGCCGGCATTCGATGCGGCATCGCGGCGAGCCGACCCCGGGCGCTTGATCCGTGCGCACGCTCATTCGGCAATGACGATGAATTTTGTGCGCGCGCTGATCGACGGTGGTTTTGCCGACCTGCATCACCCCGAATACTGGGACCTGGCCTGGGTCGAGCATTCACCACTGCAAAGCGAATACCGACAGATGGTCGAATCGATCGGCAATTCCCTGCGCTTCATGGAAACGCTGGTTGGCAGTTCGGTGGCTGAATTCCAGCGTGTTGATTTCCATACTTCCCACGAAGCCCTGCTGCTGCATTACGAGGAGGCGATGACCCGTCAGGTTCCTCGTCACTGGGGCTGGTTCAACCTGTCCACGCATTTCCCGTGGATCGGCATGCGCACGGCCGATATTGATGGGGCCCATGTCGAATACTGCCGTGGCATTCGCAATCCCATCGGCGTCAAGGTCGGCGTATCGACCCAGCCCGACCAGTTGCTGCGTCTGATCGATGTGCTCGATGCAGACAACGAACCCGGTCGCCTGACCCTGATCCATCGCATGGGGGCGAAGCACGTCGCCAAGTCGCTGCCGCCATTGCTGAAGGCGGTGAAATCGGCGGGTCGGAAGGTACTCTGGTGCTGCGATCCGATGCACGGCAATACCGAATCGGTTGGCAATGGCGTGAAGACCCGGCGATTCGAGAATATCCGCGATGAGCTCGACCAGGCTTTCGATATCCATGCAGCTGCCGGCACGCGCCTTGGTGGCGTGCATCTTGAACTGACCGGAGAAAACGTCACCGAATGCATGGGTGGTGCCCGTGACCTGACCGAGACCGACCTTTCGCGGGCGTACAAGTCATCAGTCGATCCGCGCCTGAACTACGAGCAATCCCTGGAACTGGCCATGCTCATCGTGCGCAAGCGCGGTGATGTCGGTTCCGCAACCGGCAATGCATAGATCCACCCGGAAACCCGCTGGAGTGCAAGTGCAGGTTTTGGCGCTTCGCTGACAGCGGGTTTTCGCCTGCGCCTGCCGGGTCAGAACACCAGCAGGCAGGAACTCTCGGCCAGGGCGAAGCCGATCAATACCGCGACCACGACATCGCTCGGATAGTGCAGGCCGAGTACGACGCGCGAAAGTGCGATCAGTGCAGTCAAGGGAGCCAGCACGACGATCAGTTGCGGATACCAGGCTGACGCAACCAGGCTGAAGTTGACCGCATGCAGCGTATGTCCTGATGGAAAACTGAACTCATCCAGTGGTGCAATATGGGCGACAATCTGCGCATGACGGCGAAATGGGCGTGGCCTGCGCGTCCAGCGTTTCAGCAGCCGGTACAGGGTGGCTGCAATGACTCCGGTCACCGCCATGTGCAGGGCCGCCGGACCACCAGATGCGCCGCCGAAGAGGGCGATGCCAAGCATCAGCGCGTACCAGACCACGCCGTCGCCAAGCCGGCTGATGACGCGGAACAGGTTGACGATGGCGCGATCGCCAACCCAGCGGTTGCATGCCAGGCACAGCCGCCACTCGCCGCTCAGCCATTCGAAGTTGCGCCAGGCCGGAGTCGGTTTCATGCGGCGGCCTCCATGACCAGGGACTGCAGCAGTTCCGAGAAGTGAAGGTTCACGGAATCCGGACTCAGACCGGAAACGGCGGCTCGCGCCGCCCGACCCATGCGCGCGCGGTTGGACGGAGCGGATGCAAGCTGTCGGGCCGCGCTGACGAATGCTGCCTCGTCGCCGATTGGAATGCCCATTCCACATTCGCCATCGACGATATGCTCGCGGGCGGCACCATAGTCGAAGGCGATCACCGGCAAGCCACAGGCCATCGCCTCGAGGGTGACATTCCCGAACGTTTCGCTTGTGCTTGGAAACAGGAACAGGTCACCACTGGCGTAGTGGCATGACAAGTCATCGCCATGGCGCATCCCGGCAAACACGATGTCGGGATTTGCCAGTGCAATCCGTGCGCGTTCCGGACCATCGCCGACAATGACGAGGCGCGCGCTTGGGTGATCGTGCTGGATCTGGCGGAAGGCGTGCACGGCAAGATCGAGATTCTTTTCCCTGGCGAGCCTGCCGACGTGGATGACGGCGATGTCCCGTGCACCGATGCCCCAATCCTTGCGCAGGGACTCGCTGCGCTGGCGGGGATGAAAGAGCTCCGTGTCAACCGCGCGGCGAAGCAGGCTGACGTTGGAGAATCCCTGCTGGCGCAGAAAGTCCGCCAATTCCCCAGTGGGAACCAGCGTTGCCTGTGCGCGGTTGTGGAAGCGGCGCATGCCTGCAAATACCAGCGGCGTCAGCCAGGGAAACCCATAGGCGGCGATGAAGTCGTCGAAACGGGTATGGAATCCGGTGCAGGCGGGAATGCCAAGTCGCTTCGCCGCGGTGAGCGCGCCATGGCCGAGTGGACCCTCAGTCGCGACATACAAGGCCTGTGGCCGCTTGCTTCGCCAATGCCGAAGCAGACGTGAAAGCGAAGGCATGCCAAGACGCAGGCCGGGATAGCGCGGCAATGCCATGCTGCGGACCAGGAGTTCTGCAAATGCCGCTGTTGCGGGTTCGCTGCGGTCACTGGACTGACCCGGGCGGATCACTTCGACGACGTGGCCATTGCGGTGCAAGCCGTGCGCCAGCGACTGCACGGTCAGGGCAACGCCATTGACCTCAGGTGGCCATGTCTCGGTGACGATCGCGATGCGCATGTCGAACTCCCGCATTCCGTGCGCAGCATGCTGGGGCAGGATTGTTCACGCCGTGTTGCATGGCGATGGCAGTTCAGTGACGCCGGCTGCCGTGTGGATGGCCCGGATCTATGCCGTCGCGCTCGCCGCATGCTGCTTGATCGTCGCCAGCATGGCCGCAAGTCCGTTGGAGCGCGTTGGCGACAGGTGCCGGGCCAGGCCGATGGCGTCAATGAAGCGCGGTTCGGTGTGCAGGATTTCCTCGGCGGAGCGGCCCGAATAGACGCGCAGGAGCAGGGCAATCAGGCCCGAGACAATGGACGAATCGCTGATCGCGTGGAATACCAGCTTGTCGATGTTGCCGCTGGCGACCAGCCAGACCTGGGATTGGCAGCCATGCACCTTGTTGGCATCGTTCCTTGCATCGTCCGGGAATTCCGGCAGCTTGCGGCCCAGGTCGATCAGGTACTGGTAGCGCTCGGTCCAGTCGCTGAAGAAACCGAATTCCTCGGCAATTGCCTGCTGGGCGAGTTCCGCGCTCGTTTCGGATCCCGCTTGCGCAGGCAGGTCACGGTTGTCGTTCATGCCATCCTACCTGTGGGCATTTGCCGCGGATTCCAGTCAAGGCGCAGTGGATCTGGTGACGCGCATGCTGCGCTCAACTTGAGGATTCGCTTGTGGAAGCCACTTTCCAGCGCACGCCATCGGCACTGTCTTCGATGGCCACGTTGTGCTCCGCCAATTCCTTGCGGATCTGGTCGGCGCGGGCAAAATCCCTGGCTGCTCGTGCTGCCTGGCGCGCGTCCAGCAATCCCTGCACCCAGGCCGCGTCGATGGCCGCGCCGGATTCGGTTTGCTTGAACCAGGCTTCCGCATCCTCATGCAGCAGGCCGACCAGATGCGCGGCACCGAGCAGGGCGGCCTTGCTGCGATGCCGGTCCGCCGCGTTGCTGGCCTGGCGCGCAGCGTCGGCCAGTCCCGCGAGTATGGCGAATGCCGCGGGTGTATTGATGTCATCGCACAATGCTGCTTCAAACGCCTCCGGCACCGTCTCCTCGGCCGCGGCGACTTCGACGTCGGCGCGATCACGGAGCACGCCGTACCAGCCATCGAGCGTCGATCGAGCCTGGGCCAAGGTGCTGTCCGACCAGTCCAGTGGCTGCCGGTAGTGGGCGCGAAGCAGCAGGAAACGCAGCACTTCGGCTGGATATTTCTCCAGCAACTCGTGCAGGACCATGACATTGCCGAGCGATTTCGACATCTTCCTGCCGCCAAAGGTCAGCATGCCGTTGTGCAGCCAGTAGCGGGCGAAGATCTTGCCGTCGTGCGCGCAGGTGCTTTGCGCGACTTCGTTCTCATGATGCGGAAACATCAGGTCGTTGCCGCCGGCGTGGATGTCGATGGTTTCGCCAAGGTGCGCGGCGGCCATCGCCGAGCATTCGATATGCCAGCCCGGGCGGCCGCGGCCCCACGGACTTGCCCAGCCCGGCAGGTCATCCGTGGACGGCTTCCACAGGACGAAATCAGCGGGATTCTTCTTGTACGGTGCAACCTCGACCCGCGCCCCGGCAATCATGTCCTCGGTGGAGCGGCCGGAAAGCTTGCCGTAATCGGCAAAGCTGTCGACGTTGAAGAGGACATGGCCCTCGGCCGCATAGGCATGGCCGCTGGCAATCAGCGTTTCGCACATGGCGATGATCTCGGCGATGTGCGCGGTCGCATGCGGCACCAGATCGGGCGGGTCGACGCCAAGGCGGGCGAGGTCATCGTGATAGGCCTGCGCGTAGCGTTCGGTGATCGTGGCGATGGGTGTGCCGGCCTCGCGTGCGGCGGCGTTGATCTTGTCATCGACATCGGTGATGTTGCGAGCGTAGACGAGGGTTCCGCAATTGCGCCGCAACAAGCGGGCGAGCAGGCCGAAAACAACGGCAGGGCGCGCATTGCCGACATGAATGTAGTTGTAGACGGTGGGGCCGCACACATACATCGTGATCCGCGCTGGATCCAGTGGCACGAAGTCCTCGGTGCGTCGGCTCAAGGTGTTGTAAAGGCGCAGTTTCATGGTTTCGGTGAATCTGAACGACGGAAGCGGCCGCAGATGATAGCAGTCCGTGATGGTGCGGCTTTCCGTCGCCTGCAGCGGCACAATTCTTAGGTCGGCATTCAGTAAGCCTGTGCTGTAATTTTCGTCACATCGTGGCGTCCGTGCGTCGTGTCGAAGCTGATGCGAATCGAAAAGAAGGCCCAATGCAGGCCTGCGACGGACGATCACAAACCCCGATCTGGAGCGTGTGTGATGGCCAACAAGTTTCTGAACGCTGCCGCGGCAGCAATGGTATTCGCCAGCATGGCCCTGCCTGCCTACGCGCAGGATCGCGGTTATGAGGACGACCGCGCGGTCGACAATACGCGCCTGGCCTGGGCTGACGTACTGCGGGTGGATCCGGTCTATGACACGGTCGTCGACAGCCGACCACGCGAGGAATGTCACGAAGCCAATGTCGATCGTCGCTACGACACGCGCGGCAACAACGGCGCGGGTACGATCATTGGCGCGATAGTCGGTGGTGCGCTGGGCAATCAGGTCGGCAAGGGTGATGGGCGCAAGGCTGCGACCGTGGCCGGTGCCTTGATTGGCGGTGCCATCGGCAACGACCAGGCCCGCCGCGATGATCGCTATTACACCGACAGCGAGACCCGCTGCTACACAGTCAGCGAACGCTACAGCGAACGACGCATCGTCGGGTACGACGTGCAGTATCGCTATCGTGGCGATGTCTACATGTCGCAGCTCGATTACGATCCCGGCGAACGCATGCGCGTGCGCATCAGCGTGAGCCCCGCGGAATAGATGTCCAAACCGGGAACCTGTCCGCGGCTTGTTGCGCCGCGGCACAAATACCGGTAACGTCGAAGCCCTGATGACCCAGCACCCCGCCAGCGCCGAAATCCTCACCAGTGCCCGCATGGCGGCTGGCATGACTTCGCGTGCGCGTCGACCGATGGACTTCAATTCGGCCGGGTAAGTCGTGCAGCAATGTTTTTCGACCCAAACCCGGCCTACGTGCCGGGTTTTTTATTGCCACGGATGGCAAGTATGCCGGCAACGCAGGAGCAGTTGCCGGCGATTGCCACGGATGGCAAGTATGCCGGCAACGCAGGAGCGGTTGCCGGCGATCGCCATGGATGGCAAGCATGCCTGCAATGCAGGAGCACGCAGGCGCGCCATGGATGGTGCTGCATGAGCGCAGGAAAGGTTGCAGGCAAATCCACAGGGGACACCGTGAACAGCAGACACTTCTTGAATACGCAGGACTGGAGCCGCCGCGAGCTTGACGCGCTGCTCGACAAGGCACGCGAGTTCCAGCAATCCAGGCTGGGCAATGACCTGCACGGCAAGTCGATTGCCTTGCTGTTCTTCAATCCCTCGATGCGCACGCGCACGAGTTTCGAGTTGGGCGCACATCAACTCGGCGGCAAGGCCATCGTGCTGGCGCCGGGCAAGGACGCCTGGCCGATCGAGTTCGAGATCGGCACGGTGATGGATGGTGAAACCGAGGAACATGTTGCCGAGGTTGCGCGGGTGCTCGGTCGCTATGTCGACCTGATCGGCGTGCGCGCGTTCCCGAAATTCCAGGACTGGTCGGTTGATCGCGAAGATCGCGTGATCCAGGCGTTTGCAAAGTATTCGCCGGTTCCGGTCATCAACATGGAAACGATCACCCATCCTTGCCAGGAGTTGGCCCACATCATGGCCTTGCAGCAGCATCTCGGTGCCGACCTGCGGCGGCGAAAGTACGTGCTGACCTGGGCCTATCACCCGAAGCCGCTGAACACGGCCGTGGCCAATTCCGCCCTGCAGATTGCCACGCGCTATGGCATGGACGTGACCTTGCTGTGTCCGAACGAGGAATACCTGCTCGATCCGCGCTACATGGGGTTCGCCCGCCGCAACGTCGCCGAAAACGGCGGCAGCCTGACGGTGAGTCACGACATGGAAAGCGCCTATCGCGACGCCGATGTCGTCTACGCCAAGAGCTGGGGCGCGCTGCCGTACTTTGGCCGCTGGGATCAGGAAAAGCCCATGCGCGATGCGCATCGGCATTTCATTGTCGACGAAGCCAAGATGGCCCTGACCAACAAGGGGCTGTTCAGTCACTGCCTGCCACTGCGGCGCAACGTCAAGGCCACCGATGCGGTGATGGATTCAGCCTCGTGCATTGCCATCGACGAAGCCGAGAATCGCCTGCATGTGCAGAAAGCGATCATGGCCGCGCTTGCAGCGCAGTCGGGATAGGGGACTGGAGATTAGGGATTGTTCAACAGCGGATTCATCGCTTCGCTCGTTCGTGTCGAAAACAACCAGGATTGCCTCATGTCTTTAGCTTCTTCGAATCCCGAAACCCGAATCCCGAATCCCGCCGCCGGAGAAGGCAAAGACGTTGTCCTTGCCTTCTCCGGTGGACTCGATACCAGTTTCTGCATTCCCTGGCTGCAGGATCGTGGCTATGCCGTGCATACGGTGTTTGCCGATACCGGGGGCGTCGATGACGAGGAACGCGCGTTTATCGAAGCGCGTGCCGTCGAGCTTGGTGCGGCCAGTCATGTGACGGTTGATGGTGGGCCGGCGATCTGGAGCGGCTTCGTCAAGCCATTCGTGCAGGCCGGTGAGGGTTACCAGGGGCAATACCCGCTGCTCGTCTCGGATCGCTACCTGATTGTCGAGGCCGCGCTCAAACGTGCACAGGAGCTCGGCACGCGATGCATTGCGCATGGCTGCACCGGCATGGGCAATGACCAGGTGCGCTTTGACTTGTCCGTGAAAGCGCTGGGCGACTACGAGATCATCGCGCCGATTCGCGAGATCCAGAAAGAACACAAAGAGGTCCGCGCATACGAACAGCGCTATCTGGAGGAGCGCGGATTCGCTGTCCGTGCCAAACAGAAGGCCTACACGATCAACGAGAATCTGCTCGGCCTGACCATGTCGGGCGGTGAAATCGATCGCTGGGAGGCGCCCGGCGAAGGCGCGCGCGGCTGGTGTGCACCGCGCGACGAATGGCCAACCAGTGCGTTGACCGTGACTCTTGGCTTCAAGCATGGCGAAGCGGTGACGCTGGATGGCGAACACCTGCCCGGTCACGTGCTGCTGGCCAGGCTCAATCGGCTCCTTGCCGCCTACGGTGTCGGTCGCGGCATCTACACCGGCGATACCACGATTGGTCTCAAGGGCCGCATCATCTACGAAGCGCCCGGCCTGATCGCCTTGCTCGCGGCGCACCGTGCGCTCGAGGAAACCGTTTTGTCGAAGGCACAGAACCGCTTCAAGCCAGCCGTGGCGAAGCAATGGGTCGAGCTGGTCTACGAAGGATTCTTCCATGATCCATTGAAGGCCGATCTCGAAGCGTTCCTCGAATCAAGCCAGCGCTGCGTCAATGGCGAGGTCACGCTGGAAACGCGTGGCGGCAGCGTGCATGCGGTAGCGATCGCCTCGCCGCATATCCTCAACGCCAAGGGCGCAACCTATGCGCAATCCGCCGATTGGGGCGTCGCCGAAGCCGAAGGGTTCATTCGCCTCTATGGCATGAGTTCGACCTTGTGGGCCGAAGTGAATCGGGGGAACGGCGGGTGAGCGAGCTGCTGACCGCCACGCTCGATCATCTGCGCGCCCTGGTTGCCTTCGATACGCGCAATCCGCCGCGCGTGATCGACAGCGGTGGCATCTTCGACTACCTGCGCAGAAACCTGCCCGGTTTCGAGATCGGAATTTCCGATCATGGTGCCGGTGCGGTCAGTTTGTTTGCCACGCGCGGCAAGCCGAAAATCCTTTTCAACGTGCATCTCGATACGGTCCCCGATTCGCCGCACTGGTCGGCGGATCCTTTTGCCTTGCGCGTCGGCGAGGGCCGCGCGATCGGCCTCGGTGCCTGCGACATCAAGGGTGCCGTGGCCGCGCTGGTGGCTGCGGCAAACGCCACGCAGGGCGATGCCGCCTTCCTGTTCACCTCGGACGAGGAAGCCAATGATCCACGCTGCATTGCCGCCTTTCTTGCGCGTCGCTTGCCCTACGACGCCGTGCTGGTGGCCGAGCCCACGCATGCGCAAGCCGTGCTTGCCCATCGCGGCATCAGCTCGGTGTTGATGCGTTTTGCCGGTACCGCCGGTCATGCATCGGCGCAGCAATCCAGCGCCGACAGCGCCGTGCATCAGGCAATCCGCTGGGGCAACCGGGCGCTTGCGCATGTCGATGCCCTCGCGCACGAACGCTTCGGCGGCCTGACCGGACTGCGTTTCAACATCGGCCGCGTCGACGGCGGCATCAAGGCCAACATGATCGCGCCGGCGGCTGAACTGCGTTTTGGATTGCGGCCGTTGCCTTCGACCGACGTCGATCGCCTGTTGCAGACTTTCCGCGAATTCGCCGACCCGCAAGCCGCCGAATTCACGGAAACCTTTCGCGGCCCGAGCTTGCCGGCCGGCAGCATCGCCGATGCCGAATCACGACGGCTTGTCGCACGCGATTGCGCCGATGCGCTGGATCTGCCCATTGGCAACGCCGTTGATTTCTGGACCGAGGCTTCGCTGTTTTCGCAGGCCGGTCATGTCGCCCTGGTCTACGGCCCCGGCGACATCGCCCAGGCCCACGCGGCCGATGAGTGGGTCGGGCTGGATCAATTGAAAACCTATGCGGACTCGGTGTGCAGGATCATCCATGAATAGCGCAACCCGGCAAACACGCCAGACCATCGTGCGCCTGCTCTCGAGCATGGCCAGCGCCAAGGAGATCTCGCAGTATCTCAAGCGCTTCTCGCAGATCGACGCGAAACGTTTCGCCGTGGTCAAGGTCGGCGGTGCCGTGCTGCGCGACGATCTCGACGCGCTGACTTCGTCGCTGGCGTTCCTGCAGCAAGTCGGCCTGACGCCGATCGTCGTGCACGGTGCCGGCCCGCAACTGGACGAGGAACTTGCCGCTGCCGGCATCGAGAAGTCCACGGTAAACGGCTTGCGCGTGACCTCGCCGGCTGCGCTGGCGATCGTGCGGCGGGTGTTCCAGGCGCAGAACCTCAAGCTGGTCGAGGCGCTGCAGGAAGCCGATACCCGCGCCACCTCGATCACGGCGGGCGTGTTCGAGGCCGACTATCTCGATCGTGACCTGCTCGGCCTCGTCGGCCAGGTGAACCGGGTCAATCTCGCGCCCATCGAAGCCAGCCTGCATGCCGGCTCGATACCGGTCATTGCCAGCATGGGTGAAACCACCGGCGGACAGATCCTCAACATCAACGCGGACTTCGCCGCCAATGAACTCGTGCAGGTCCTGCAGCCGTACAAGATCATCTTCCTCACCGGAACCGGCGGCCTGCTCGATGCGGATGGCCGCGTCATCGATTCGATCAACCTGTCGACCGAATACGAGCATCTCGTCGCGCAACCCTGGCTGCACTCGGGCATGCGCGTGAAGATCGAGCAGATCAAGAGCCTGCTCGATCACCTGCCGCTGACCTCGTCGGTGTCGATCACCCAGCCCTCCGAGCTGGCCAAGGAGCTGTTCACGCACAAGGGCTCCGGAACGCTGATCCGGCGTGGCGAAAAGGTGCTCGCCGTGAATTCATGGGATGAGCTGGACCTGCCGCGCCTGCGCGGGCTGATCGAATCGAGTTTCGCGCGCCCCCTGGTCGATGACTATTTCGCGCGCACGCCCTTGTTCCGCGCCTATGTCAGTGAAAACTATCGTGCTGCCTTGATCCTGCTCGAAGTAGGCGGCTTCACCTATCTCGACAAGTTCGCCGTGCTCGACGATGCCCAGGGCGAAGGCCTCGGCCGTGCGGTCTGGCAGGTCATGCGCGAGGCGAATCCGCGCATGTTCTGGCGTTCGCGCCATGGCAATCCGGTCAATCCGTTTTACTATGCCGAGTCTGATGGGTGCATCAAGATGGAACAGTGGAAAGTGTTCTGGTATGGAATCGAAGGATTCGCGGCCATCGAGCAATGCGTGGAACATTGCCGGACGCGCCAGCCAACCCTGCTCGCGCGCGCGGAGTGCGCGGCATGAAGGCGCGGACCATCGGCATTGTCGGTGCGCGCGGGCATACCGGGGCCGAGTTGATTCGCCTGCTTGCCGCGCACGATGGCCTGGAGCTGGCCTTTGTCTCCTCGCGCGAGTTGCAGGGCCAGCGCGTTGCCGATCATGTCGAGGGCTACAGCGGGGATCTTCGCTACGAGTCGCTCGATGCGGATGCGGTTGCCGCACGATCGGTCGATGCCGTCGTCCTCGCCCTGCCGAACGGCAAGGCCGCGCCGTTCGTGCAGGCGCTCGATGCGCGTGCGCCGGAAACCATCATCATCGATCTTTCCGCCGATCATCGTTTTGACGAGTCCTGGTACTACGGCTTGCCTGAGCTGACCCGTGCGCGCTACGCCGGGCAACGCAGGATCAGCAACCCGGGTTGCTACGCGACGGCCATGCAACTGACGATTTCGCCCTTGGCCGATGTGCTGGCCGGGCCGCCGCAATGCTTTGGCGTTTCCGGTTACTCCGGCGCCGGAACGACGCCATCGGACAAGAACGACGTGCAGAAACTGCGCGACAACCTGATGCCGTACTCGCTCGTCGGCCATGTGCATGAGCGTGAAGTGTTGCGCCAGCTTGGCATCCCCGTCGAATTCATGCCGCATGTCGCGCCGCATTTCCGCGGCATCACGATGACGGTCAACCTGTGGTTGCAGCAACCGATGCAGCGCGAGGAGATCATCGCGCGCTATCGCCAGTACTATGCCGATGAAGCCTTGGTCGGCATTGTCGACGACGCGCCCTGGGTCAGCCGGATTGCCGGCCGCCAGCATGCCGAGATTGGCGGTTTTGCAGTGGCTCCCGGTGGCAAGCGGGTTGTCGTCGTCGCCACGCTCGACAACCTGCTCAAGGGTGCGGCGACGCAAGCGCTGCAAAACCTCAATCTCGCCCTTGGCTACGACGAGCTGCACGGAATTCCGAAACCGAAGGCCCCGGCGGAGACAGCGGCATGAGTGATTTGCTCTGGCAGAAACCAGGAGTCGAAATCGATCAGCGCATCATGCGCTTCCTCGCTGGTGATGACGTCGTCCTCGACCGCGAGTTCTTCCTCTTCGACATCGAGGCGAGCAAGGCGCATGTCGAGGGTCTCGCCCGTATAGGCATCGTCACTGCGCAGGAATCGGCGGACCTGGTTCGTGAGCTCGAGCAGCTCGGTGCGGATTTCCGCAGCGCTGCCTTCGTCCTCGATGATCGCTTCGAGGATGGCCATTCGGCAATCGAGGCGCGCCTGATCGAGCGGCTTGGCGATGCCGGACGCAAGGTGCACAGCGGGCGCAGTCGCAATGACCAGGTGCTGGTCGCCAGCCGGCTCTGGCTCAAAGCGAAACTGCTAGAACTGTCTTCCATTTGCGCCGCCGTTGCGAACATCTGCATTTATCGCGCCGAGCATGATGTCTTGCCGATGCCTGGCTACACGCACCTGCAGCGCGCCGTCGTCTCATCCACGGCCATGTGGTTTGCGGCGTTTGCCGAAGCCTTCATCGACAACGCATGGCGCGCACGCCAGGCGCTGGCCCTGATCGATGCCAATCCGCTTGGCACAGCCGCAGGCTATGGCGTCAACCTGCCGCTGGATCGTGAGTACACGACGCGCAAGCTCGGTTTCGCGCGCATGCAGGTCAGTCCAATCTACGCACAGCTCTCGCGCGGCAAGTTCGAGTTGGCGGCGCTGGATGCGCTGGGCGCGGCGGTACTCGACCTGCGCCGCCTGGCCTGGGATCTGTCCTTGTTCACCACCGCCGAGTTTGCATTCGTGCGTCTTCCCGCGCCGTACACGACCGGCAGTTCGATCATGCCGAACAAGCGCAATCCGGATGTCATCGAGTTGATGCGCGCAAGTTATGCCAGCGTCGCCGCGGCACGTACCGAGATCGAGCAACTGCTGTCGCTGCCCAGCGGCTACCAGCGCGACTTGCAGGGCAGCAAGGGTGCGATCTTCCATGGTTTCCATCGCGGCCTCGATGCACTGGCCCTGCTGCCGGACCTGTTGGCGAAGATGGAATGGGATGCGCCACGGATGCGTGCC
The DNA here is from genome assembly GCA_001899855.1 of Lysobacterales bacterium 63-13. GTDB lineage: Bacteria > Pseudomonadota > Gammaproteobacteria > Xanthomonadales > Rhodanobacteraceae > Dokdonella. Next base: position 279,864 of record MKWR01000006.1, on the reverse strand, counting down.
GCCATCGAACCTGCGATGTATGCCACCGATGTCGCCATCGAGGCGGCGATTGCCGGCGTTCCGTTCCGCGATGCCTACCGCGCGGCTGCCGAGGCGGCCAACGCGGCAGGCGAGGGGCGAACCCCGGAAGCGAGCCTGGCCGCGCGCGTGTCGCCCGGGTCCGCTGCCGACCTGCGCCTCGGTGCCTTGCGCGCTCGCCTTGCGGGGTTGTCGTGAACACGCGCCATGGCGATGCCGGATCGCAACCCGGTGGCTGCCGATGAGCGCGGTGGATCTGTCTGCTGCAAGCAGTGCATTCATCGAGCAGGATTTGCCGCCCTGGCGACGCGCCGTGCTCAAGGTCGGCAGCAGCCTGCTTGCCGAGGAAGGGGCGGGCTTGAGTTCACGCCATGCCCTGGCACTCGCGCAGTTCGTTGCCGCGAGCATCGCCGACGGGCGTGAGGTGGTGCTCGTTTCCTCCGGCGCAGTTGCCGCCGGTCGCGCGCTGGTTGCGCGGCAACCTGCCGCGGGCGCGGCGATGGCGGCACGCCAGGCGCTTGCCGCGCTCGGCCAGGCGCAGATGGTCGCGCTGTGGCAGCGTTTCTTCGATCGACCGGTTGCCCAGGTCCTGCTGACCCATGATGACCTGCGCAATCGCCGGCGTTATCTCAATGCGCGGGCGACCTTGATGGAATTGCTGCGGCTTGGCACCTTGCCGGTCATCAACGAGAACGACACGGTTTCCGTCGATGAATTGAAACTCGGTGACAACGACAATCTGGCGGCGATTGTCGCCGCCCTGGTCGATGCCGACGTGCTCCTCATCGCCACCGACATCGATGGCTTGTACACGGCCAATCCACGCGTCGATGCCGGTGCACGACCAGTCAACGAACTGCTCGGCATCAGCGCGGAATCGCTGGCGATGGGTGGTGATGCCGGCAGTGCGAGTGGTACCGGCGGCATGCGTACCAAGCTGCAAGCGGCAGCGCGCGCGGCCGGCGCCGGAATCGACACGATCCTCTTCAACGGACGTGATGCCGACACGATACGCCTGCTTGGGCACGGGCGCTTTCGCGGCACGCGCCTGCGCGCCGGGCAGAGTCGTCTGGCGGCGCGCAAGCACTGGCTGCAGCAGGTGCCGATGGCGAGCGGGGCGATCATCATCGACGCCGGCGCGGCAACGGCCCTGGCTGCAAAAGGCGCGTCGTTGTTGCCCGGCGGCGTGGTCGCTGCTTCTGGCGACTTCGCGCGCGGCGACATGGTCGGGATCATCCTGCGCGAGGCTGCGGGCGATCGCCGCATCGCGCGCGGATTGAGCCAGTACTCGGCCAGCGACATCCGCCGCATCGCCGGCCGCCATTCGCGCGACATCGATGCCGTGCTCGGCTACAACTACGGCGGCAACGTCGTCCACCGCGACGACCTGGTGATGGCCTGAACCGATGACCAGCACGATGCGCAACGCAGCCCTGGCTTGCCGCGATGCGGCGCTGGCGATTGCCGGTCTTTCCGACGCAGGCAAGCGCGACCTGCTGATGGCGATGGCCGCGCGCATCGAAGCGGAGGCGGCGTTGATCCTCGCCGCCAACGAACTCGACATGGCCCAGGCCGCACATCGCGGTCTTGCCGCGGCCATGCTCGATCGCCTGCGTCTGGATGGCGGGCGCATTGCGGGCATTGCGCACAGCCTGCGCGAAGTGGCCGAGCTGGCGGATCCGGTTGGTCAGGTGACCCGGCGCGAGACGCTCCCGAACGGCGTTGTCGTCGAGCGCGTGCGCGTGCCGCTCGGCGTCATCGCGATGATCTACGAGGCGCGCCCGAACGTCACCGTCGACGCCGCTGCCCTGTGCCTGAAAGCCGGCAATGGCGTGATCCTGCGTGGCGGTTCCGAGGCCATCCACAGCAACCGTGCGCTGGCCGGATTGCTCCGGCAAGTCCTGGCTGAAGCGGATTTGCCCGTTGCCGCGGTGACCCTGGTCGAGGATCTCGGCCGTGAAACCATGATCGAGTTGCTGCAGCTCGCCGACATCGTCGATCTCGCCATTCCGCGCGGTGGCGAAGGCCTGATCCGCTTTGTCGCCGAGCATGCCCGCGTGCCGGTGATCAAGCACTACAAGGGCGTCTGCCACCTGTATGTCGATCAGGCGGCGGATCTCGATCTCGCGCTGGATCTGTTGATCGATGGCAAGGTCAGCCGGCCGAGTGCCTGCAATGCGCTGGAAACCTTGCTCGTGCACCGCGGTGTCGCCGCATCCTTCCTGCCGCGCGCGGCAGCGGCGCTGGCACGGCACAAGGTTGCAGTGCGCGGCTGTGAGGAGACGCGAAAACTGTTGCCGGGCATCGAGGCGGCCAGCGCTGCGGATTTTGCTGCCGAGTTTCTCGATCTGATCATCGCCGTGCGCATTGTCGGTGACCTCGATGCGGCAATTGCGCATATCCGTGAATACGGCTCCGATCACACCGAGGTCATCGCGACCGCCGATGCCGACGCCGCCCGCAGGTTCGTTTCCGCCCTGCGTTCGGCGGTGGTCATGGTCAATGCTTCATCGCGCTTCAGTGATGGTGGCGAACTGGGCCTTGGCGCGGAGATAGGCATCTCGACCACGCGCCTGCATGCCTATGGGCCGATGGGCATCGAAGCGTTGACGATCGAGCGTTACGTGCTGCATGGCCAGGGCCAGGTCCGCCACGGGAATGTTGTCGCGCCGGTTGATCCACCAGGTTGATGCGACGTCGCGAGTGCCATTTGCGCTAGTCTGTGCCGGCGCATGGCATGCGCGGCTGCCGCTGGTTTTCAATGACACAAGGTCTGGATCTGCACAACAACACGCGCCTGCTGGTTCTCGTCCCGCATCCGGACGACGAGACACTGGCGACCGGCGGGCTGATCCAGGTCGCCTTGGCCGCCGGGGCATCGCTGCGCATCGTCATCGTCACCGATGGCGACAACAATCCATGGCCGCAACGCTGGCTGGAAAAGCGCTGGCGGATCAATGCCACAGCGCGTGCTCGTTGGGGTGCGCGCCGACGCAACGAAGCTGCCGAAGCGTTGGCCAGGCTCGGCGTTGCTGCCACCGACGTCCGCCACTATGGCTGGCCTGACCAGGGCCTGACCGCCAGCCTCATGCGTGATGCGCTGGGCGAGGATCAACTTGCCGCGGAAATTGCCGATTTCGCACCAGACCTGATCGTCGCGCCCTCACTCGAAGATCGGCATCCGGATCACAGTGCCTTGCGGGTGATGCTTGAGCTCGCACTGGCGAGATCGCCACAGGCTGCCTGTGCGCGATTGGGTTTTGTCGTGCACGGACCCACTCCGGCCGAAGATGCCCTTGTCGTGGCAATCAGCACGGAGCAGGCACGACTCAAGCAACACGCCTTGCAGGCGCATGCGAGTCAACTGGTGCTGAGCAGCAAACGCATGCACCGGCTCTGCCAGCGCGTCGAGCGCTTCCAGCCATCGCCCGCACCGGTGCTGGCAAGAATCCTTGCCGATCACCTTGCATGGCAGATGCCTTGGTCGCGTCGACGCCTGCGCCTGCATGCACAGGCTTTGTACCTGATTGTCGAAATCGATGGCCAGCTTTTGCGAACCAGCGTGCGCCTGCCCAACGGCTCGGCAATCGTGGAAGTGCAACTGGGCTTCGGCCAGCGAGCGCTGGACCTGCGCATGCAGGCATCGACGGACACGCTTTTGCTTGCGGTGTCGGGCCGGCATGCCATTGGCCGGGTGTACGCCAAGATTGAAAGGCTGGGTGCGCGCGTCGTCATCTACGACCGCCAAGGCTGGGTTGCAGCGCAGGTGTCGAGACGCTGATGGACTTGGCGGCTGGATCCGATCCATCCGCGGCACATGCATACGCGGCGCGCAGCAGGTTGTGGAAATGCCAGACGCCGCTCTCGCGTTTAGGGCACAGGCGTCCGCCCTCGTAACTGCCCGAGGCGAGGCCGCGTTGCACCGCTTCGCAGATCAATACATCTTCCATTTGCACCTCATCACTGAACTCGGCGTCGCGGGCAATGCGCGACTGCGCCTTGTCATCCTGTGCGTAATAGAAATCAAACTCGACGCGGCAACGCTCCACGCCCAGCGGCAGGATGCGATTGGTCTGCAGGCGACCCGGCATGATGTTGAGCATGATGTTCGGGTAGATCTGGTAGTAGAACGCCTCGCCTTCGCCGTAGATTTCGCCGCCGTCGCGCAGCGGCGAGGATTGCAGGCTCTGCCAGGCAAACAGCTCGGTGTCGTAGGCGCGATAGTCGAGCACCTTGGAAAGACCCGGATGCACGTGCGGCAGGTGGTAGCCTTCGAGGAAGTTGTCGACATAGACCTTCCAGTTGCAGGCAATGTCGTAGGTTTCGCGGCGCTCGAAGCGCATTGCCGAAAGGTCGATGGGGGCGATGCGCTCGATGATGCCTGCATACACCTCGTCGAACGCGGGAGTCTCGGCGCTGATGGCAACGAAGACCAGGCCCTGCCACTCGTGCACGCGCAGGGCCGGCAGGCGGATGTCGCCGACATTGAAATCCCTTGCACCCTGCATTTCCGGCGCGCTGCGCAGCTGGCCATCGAGGGCATAGGTCCAGCCGTGGTATTTGCAGTGCAGGGCCCTGGCGCCCTTGCCGTTGCACAGCGCCAGCGGCCCGGCGCGGTGGCGGCAGACGTTGGCAAACGCCCGCAGCACGCCATCGTCTCCGCGCACGATCAGCACCGGCATCTTGCCGATCGCCTCGACCACATGGTCACCGGACTCGGCAAGCTGGCCGGCGTGCGTGACCAGTTGCCAGCTGCGCGCAAACACGCAGTCGTGCTCGATGTCGGCCATGGCGCTGTCGACATAGAAGTGCGCCGGCAACGCATGCGCGCGATCAAGTGCTTCTGCGGGTGGATGGATGTGCATGGCTGGCGCTCGTCAGGTTGTAGGATGCGTGCAGGATTCGAGTTAACGGGGAACGTCGATGCGTCGTCTCGCCTGGATTGCGGTGTTGTACTCGTTTTGCGCGTTGTCGTCAGCGGCCGAACCGCGCGCGCGCGATCTCGGCATTCCGTTTGAGGGCACACCCGGACCGCTCAACGCGCTCACCGATGTTGCCGGGATCACGGTTGGCCAGGTGACCTTGATCGAGGATCTCGCGGACGCGCACAAGGTGCGCACCGGGGTGACCGCGATCCTGCCGCGCGGCAAGGACAGTGCGGATACACCGGTCTTCGCCGGCTGGTTTGCCCTGAACGGCAATGGCGAAATGACCGGCACTGCCTGGATCGACGAATCCGGCCAGCTTGAAGGCCCGGTCATGTTGACCAATACGCACAGCGTCGGCGTCGTCCGCGATGCGGTGATCGCGCAACGTGTGCACGCCGGCGGTGCCGATGCCTCGGGCTATTGGTGGTCGTTGCCGGTGGTGGCGGAAACCTGGGATGGTCATCTGAACGACATCAACGGTTTCCATGTGACGCCCGCAGATGTGGACAGGGCGCTTGCCGATGCCCGCGGCGGCCCGATTGCGGAGGGCAATGTCGGTGGCGGCACCGGCATGATCTGCCATGAATTCAAATGCGGCATCGGCACAGCATCGCGGCACATCCTCGTGCATGGAACGGGCTATCTGGTCGGTGCCCTCGTGCAGGCCAATTACGGCGTGCGCGACCCGCTGCGCATCGCCGGCGTGCCGGTCGGTCAATACCTGCGCAACGACCGTGTCTACACCGACGCGGGCCTCGGTGGCGAGACCGGCTCGATCATTGTCGTCATCGCCACCGACGCGCCGCTGTTGCCGCACCAGCTCAAGCGCGTCGCCCGACGCGCCGGCATGGGGCTGGCGCGCATGGGCAGCTACGCGGGTAACGGTTCGGGCGACATCTTCCTTGCCTTTTCGACCGCGAATGCCCATCCATTCCAGGCTGGCAGCCTCGGCCAGGCCAGTTTTGTCGGCAACGATGATCTTGATGGCGTGTTCGAAGCCACCGTGCAGGCGACCGAGGAGGCCATCGTCAATGCCATGGTTGCAGCGCGCGACATGCGCGGCGAGGGCGGGCGCTACGCCAAGGCGATATCGCACAAGGACCTGATCAGGCTGCTCAAGCGCTTCGGACGCTACACGCGCCCGCATGCCGCGAC
>MKWR01000006.1:198702-273750 GCA_001899855.1 Lysobacterales bacterium 63-13 | reverse complement strand
GCCGCGACGGACCGCCACGGCTGCAGCGGACGACTACGCTCGCGCAAATCCGGGAAAACCGCACAAAAGACTATGAGGGCGAGCGGATTTCCACTAATAATGGGCGATCCCTGGGAGCTTGGCGGGGCGGGTTCAAGGTTGTTGCATGAGCTTGAATCCGCGTGAGGGGGAAACCGGGGCAATCCCGGTTCTGCCTTCATGTGTCGCTTCTGCCGGGGGTTGTGATTGAGCGTCACCGCCAAATCCACCACGAATCTCGATACCGCGCTTGCCCACGCCTCGCGGCTGCTGGCCAGCAATCCCGAGCTCGCCGGCGAGCAGGCCAGTGAAATCATCAAGGCCGTCGGCGCGCATCCCAAGGCCGTGCTCCTGCTTGGAACATCGCATCGCATGCGCGGCGATGCCGCAAGGGCATTGGAGATCCTGCGCCCGCTGGCGCTGTCGCAGCCGAACTGGGCCATCGCCCACCTGGAGTTCGGACTCGCCCTGGGGGCGGCCAGGCAAGCCAGGGAGGCAAAGGCGGCACTGCTGCGTGCAGTCCAACTGAAACCCGATCTGCCCAAGGCCTGGCTCGCGCTTGGCGATCAGCTCATGGCCCTGGACGACGCCGACAGTGCCGATGCGGCGTATGCCAACCATGTGCGCTATTCGACGCGTGACCCGCACATGCTGCGCGCGGCCACGGCGCTCTGCGAGAATCGCCTGGTCGAGGCTGAGGCATTGTTGCGCGAGTGCCTGCAGCAGGCTCCGACCGATGTCGCGGCAATCCGCATGCTCGCCGAAGTGGCGATCCGCCTGGGCCGCAACGAGGATGCCGAGCGCCTGCTTTCGCGCTGCCTGCAGCTTGCCCCGGGATTTCATGCCGCGCGCCAGAACTACGCCCTTGTCCTGCACCGGGCCAACAAGCCCGCGCAGGCACTTGCCGAAATCGATGCCTTGCTGGCGATCGAACCCGACAACGCCGGTTACCGCAACCTGCGCGCGGTCGTGCTGTGCCGGGTTGGCGACTATGCCGCGGCCATCGACCTGTATGCCGCGATCCTCGACGAATATCCCGAGCACCCGCGCATCTGGATGAGCTATGGCCATGCCCTGAAGACGGCCGGCCACCAGCAGCGCGCGATTGACGCCTATTCGCGCAGCCTGCAACTGGATCCGGGCTGTGGCGAGGTCTGGTGGAGCCTGGCCAATCTGAAGACCTTCCGCTTTCCAGTCGAGGACCTGCGCACCATGCAGGCCGAATTGGCGAAGCCGGGACTGGCCGACAAGGATCGCCAGCATCTCGAGTTCGCCATTGGCAAGGCGCTGGAGGACGAGTCCGACTATGCCGCCTCGTTTGCGCATTACCTGCGCGGCAACACCTTGCGGCGGCAGACGCTGCACTACGATGCCAACGACACCAGCGCACGCGTTGCGCGCGTCCGGCGCAGCTACACCAGCGAATTTTTCGCCGCACGCGAGGGTTTCGGCTCACCGGCCAGGGATCCGATCTTCGTCGTCGGCCTACCGCGTGCCGGCTCGACCCTGATCGAGCAGATCCTGGCCAGCCATTCGGCCATCGAAGGCACGATGGAGTTGCCCGAGATCACCTCGATCACGCGTGACCTGCGCAGCCAGGGCGACGCCAGCCAGGCGATGCCGTACCACGATGTGGTGCTCGGCCTCGACGCCGATGCCCTGCGCGAACTCGGCGAACGCTACCTCGAGCACACGCGCATCCAGCGCAAGACGGCCGCGCCGTTGTTCATCGACAAGATGCCGAACAACTTCCTGCATCTCGGCCTGATCCATCTGATGCTGCCCAATGCCCGCATCATCGATGCGCGCCGGCATCCGCTGGCCTGCTGTTTCTCGGCCTTCAAGCAGCATTTCGCGCGCGGCCAGAGTTTCACCTACGGACTCGAGGACATCGGCCGCTACTACCACGATTACGTGGCCCTGATGGCGCATTTTGACGCAGTCCTGCCTGGACGCGTGCATCGTGTCATCTACGAACGCATGATCGAGGACACCGAAGGCGAGGTGCGTCGCCTGCTCGATTACTGCGGCCTGCCGTTCGAAGAGGGTTGCCTGCGTTTCTTCGAAAATGCACGCCCGGTGCGAACCGCCAGCTCCGAGCAGGTGCGCAAACCGATCTATCGCGAGGGAGTTGACCACTGGCGCCATTACGAGCCGTGGCTGGGGCCGTTGAAGGACGCACTGGGGGAAGTGCTGGAGACCTATCCGGAGGTGCCAGGAATGTTGCTTGTTGGGGAAGTTCGAAACTAGACCGTTGCAAAATCCAAAAAACTCAAGGGGTGCCCGATGAAAAGACGAAGTGCGATGACCCGTTTGCGAACACGACCGCCACGCGTTGCGCGGCTGCCGCTGGTGGTGGCGATCCATCTTGCGGTTGCGGGTGCGGCGTACGCGCAGGATTCCCAGCCCTCGGCGGATGCGCCGAACCCGTCGACGACGAGCCTCGACGTGATCACGGTGACCTCGCAGAAGCGCACCGAGAACCTGCAGGAAGTGCCGATCAGCATCCAGGTGCTCGGCAACGAAAAACTGCGCGAGCTCAACGTGTCGAATTTCGACGACTACGCGAAGTTCCTGCCCAGCGTTTCCTACCAGACGCTCGGCCCGGGCTATGCGCAGATCTACATGCGCGGTGTCGCCAGCGGCGGCGATGGCAACCATTCCGGGTCCCTGCCCAGCGTCGGCGTCTATCTCGACGAACAGCCGGTGACGACGATCCAGGGTCCGCTCGACATCCACATCTACGACATCGCCCGTGTCGAGGTGCTCTCGGGTCCGCAAGGCACCTTGTACGGCGCCAGTTCCGAAGCCGGCACGATCCGCATCATCACCAACAAGCCCGATCCCAGCGGCTATGAGGCCGGTTACAGCCTCGGCGTCAACAGCACCAGCCACGGCGGCATCGGCAACGTGCAGGAAGGTTTCGTCAACTTCCCGCTTGGCGAACAAGCGGCGATCCGCCTGGTCGGCTGGCACGAGAAGGAAGCCGGCTACATCGACAACGTGTCCGGCACGCGCACCTATCCGACCTGGGACGAGTTCACCGGCGGCAACGGCACGATCAGCAATGCCGCCACGGCGCGTGACAACTACAACGATATCGATACCACCGGCGCGCGCCTCGCGCTCGGCATCAACCTCAACGAGAACTGGACCGTCAATGCTTCGCTGGTCGGCCAGAAATCCGAAGCAAACGGCCTGTTTGCCTATGATCCGGCGGTTGGTGATCTCGAGCTGACCCACTTCTATCCGGAAACATCGCAGGACAACTGGAACCAGGCGGCGCTGACCGTGGAAGGCAAGGTCGGCAATTTCGATGTCACCTATTCGTTTGCCCACCTCAACCGCAGCGACTTGATCGAATCGGATTATTCCGACTACTCGTTCTGGTACGACACGCTGTATGCCTACGGCGGTTCGATCTACAACGACAACGGCGACATCATCAATCCCTCGCAGTACATCCAGGCCAAGGATCGCTACCGCAAGACCAGCCACGAGTTGCGCATCGCCACGCCGCAGGACAATCGCCTGCGTTTCGTCGGCGGCTTGTTCTGGCAGGATCAGGACCACGACATCCAGCAGCGCTACAAGGTCAATGGCTTGTCGAGCGAACTCAGCACGCCGGGCTGGCCCGACACGCTCTGGCTGACCAAGCAGACACGCGAGGATCGCGACAAGGCCCTGTTTGGCGAACTCTCCTACGACCTCATTCCCGATACCTTGACCGCCAGCTTTGGTGGACGCTACTTCAAGTCCGACAACAGCCTCGGCGGCTACTTCGGCTTCAGTGCGGGCTTCTCGCCGGACTCCGAATACGGCGAAGCAGGCTGCCCGACGCCCGAGCCGTACCATGGTGCGCCATGCCAGGACTTCGACAAGTCGGTCAAGGAATCGGGCTCGCTGTACAAGGCCAACCTGACCTGGAAGGCGACGCCGACCAAGATGTTCTACCTGACCCGTTCCGAAGGCTTCCGCCCGGGCGGCATCAACCGGCGCGGCATCCTGCCGCCGTATCTTTCCGACTACCTGACCAACTTCGAAGCTGGCTGGAAGACGACCTGGCTCGACAACCACCTGTCGTTCAATGGCTCGGTGTTCCGCCAGCAATGGAAGGACTTCCAGTTCAGCATCCTCGGCGCGAACGGCCTCACGGAAATCAAGAATGCCAACCAGGCACGCATCAATGGTGCCGAGTTCGAGGTGAACTGGGCGGCGTCGTACAATCTGCAGATTTCAGCGGGTGCCGCGTTCTACAACGCGAAGTTGACGGAAAACTATTGCGGATTCACCGACGACGATGGCATTCCGGTCACCGAATGCGACGATCCGGAAGCACCGACCGGCACGCGCCTGCCGGTGACGCCCAAGTTCAAGGGCACCCTGACCGCACGCTACACCTTCGACATCGGCAGCCTGCAGGCCTATGTGCAGGGTGCCGGCGTGCACGTTGGCGAACGCACCTCGGACCTGCGCATCATGGAACGTGGAATCCTCGGCAACCTGCCGTCCTATTCGATGTTCGATTTTTCCGCCGGCATCGCCAAGGACAACTGGGCGCTGGATTTCTTTGTCGACAACGCCTTCGACAAGCGTGGCCAGATCTCGCGTTTCACCGAATGCGCCGAAGCGGTCTGCGGTGCTCCCGGCGTGGTGCCCGAATATCCGGACGGCCAGGTGTACGTGGTTCCGACCCATCCACGCATGGTCGGTGTGCGCTTCTCGCAAAAGTTCTGATTCTTGCGCGTTTGCATTGCGGATCGAACCCCGGCGCAAGGCCGGGGTTCTTCGTTTCGGGCAACGCGAAAGCCGTCGCGGTTGTGCGCGGATTCCGGCAGGGCAGGGCGTGGTGGCAGGGCCACGCAGGTGTGCGAAGATCTGCCGATGCGGCCGAAGCCCATTCGGCGCCACCCTCTGGAGACGACATGCCCGGCAACCCGTTAGCGCGTTTCGGCATTGGCCTCATTCTCGCGGTCGGTTGTGCCCAGGCAAAGTCGCCTGCGCCAGCCGACGATGCGGCACTGTTCGCCCGCGTCGAACGCGTGCTGGCGAAGACACCCTTGATCGATGGACACAACGACCTGCCCTGGGAGATCCGCACGCGCGCGGGCGGCGTCGATCTCAAGGTCGATCACGCCAACATGCCGCGCCCGGCGGATGCCGATGAGGACTGGGTCGGCCTGATGACCGACATTCCGCGCTTGCGCAAGGGCCATGTCGGTGGCCAGTTCTGGTCGGTCTGGATCCCGGCCACGACCACCGGGCCCGAGGCGATCAAGACCGCCATCGAGCAGATCGACATTGTCCACAACATGGCCGCGCAGTATCCGCAGGCCTTGCAGATGGCGTACACGGCCGATGACATCGTGCGCATCCACAAGGCCGGTCGCGTTGCCTCGCTGATCGGCATCGAAGGCGGCTACCAGATCGACAACTCGATGGCGGCCTTGCGCCAGATGTACACCCTCGGCGCACGCTACCTGACCCTGACCCATTCGCGAAATACCGACTGGGCCGACTCGGCGACCGCCAATCCGCAGCACAACGGGCTGACCGTATTCGGCCGCGCCGTGATCGGCGAGATGAACCGCCTCGGCATGATCGTCGATCTCAGCCATGTTTCGGTGAAGACGATGACGGACACCATCGCTGTCAGCAAATCGCCGGTGATGTTCTCGCATTCCGGTGCGCGCGGCCTGATCGATCATCCGCGCGATGTGCCGGATGAAGTGCTGCGCCTGGTCGCGCAGAACCACGGCATCGTCATGGTCAATTTCTTCCCGAGCTATATCTCGCAGGCACGTGCGCGCTGGGATTCGGATCACGCCGCCGAAGCGACCCGCTACAACTCGCCGCCGTTCTTTGGTCTGTATATCGGCCAACCCGAACGCGCCGCCGCGGCGATGGCCGAATGGGAACGCCTGCATCCGCCACCGACGGTGACCCTCGCCGATGTCGCCGATCATCTCGACTACATCCGCAACATCGCCGGTATCGAAAGCGTCGGTCTCGGTTCCGATTTCGACGGCATATCGAGCACGCCTGATGGCCTCGATGGCGTCGACAAGTATCCGGCGCTGCTGGTCGAGCTGGCCCGACGCGGCTGGAGCGATGCCGACCTCGCCGCAGTCGCCGGCGGCAACATGTTGCGCGTCATGCGTGCCAACGAAGCGGTCGCGCGGAAACTGCAGGCGACCGAGCTGCCTTCGATGGCGAGGATCGAGGACGAGAAGAAAGCGCCTGCCAACTGACGGAGGCAGCACGTGGCCCCGGTGAATCCTTGAATTCACCACGGCGATCCGCACCTTGAGGAGGCCCGGCATGGCGACGGGTGCGCTTGCCCGGGCGTGGTGCCACCGCTCACCCTTGATCCGCTGGATTGGCCTCGAAGGTGAACACGAATCTGCTGCACAGGCAGTCGAGGTCGGCAGCTGCGTGATCGGCTGCCGCGGGCAATGACGCCGTGGTGCCCATCCTGTTCGAGGAGTGATGCGATGCCAATCGATGCTTCGGCCAAAGTGCCGCCCCAGGTTTCCACGGATGCCACGCAGCAGCCAGGTCCGCAACGCCATGTCACGGTTTCGCGCAACATCCTCGATGCGATTGGCGACACGCCCTTGCTCGAAATCGACGGCATCTTCGTCAAACTCGAGTTTCTCAATCCATCCGGTTCGATCAAGGCGCGCATCGCGCACTACATGATCGAACGCGCCGAACAGCAGGGCCTGCTGAAACCCGGCGACACCATCGTCGAGGCAACCAGCGGCAATACCGGCAACGCGCTGGCGATGGTGGCGGCGGTCAAGGGTTATCGGATGCTGGTGGTGATGCCGCACGGCTTGTCCGACGAACGCATGGCGATTTCGCGCGCCTACGGTGCCGAGATCCTTTTCTGTGGCGATTTCCATGTCGACCAGGCCTTGCAGCGGGCGCGTGAACTTGGCGAACAGCCCGGCTACTTCTGCCCCGGCCAGTTCAACTCCGAGCTCAATGTCGAGGAAAACCGATTGATCCTCGGCCCGGAAATCCTCGCCCAACTTCCACCTGGCCGCGTGCCCGACGCGCTCGTGCTCGGCGTCGGCACCGGCGGCACCTTGATCGGCGTGGGCCAGGCCTTTCGTGCGCGCAATCCCGGCGTGCGCCTGTTTGCAATGGAGCCTTCCGAATCGAAGACCATCCTTTGCGGGGAAATCGCCAGCCATGCCATCGAAGGCATTTCAGACGGCTTCGTGCCCGGCATCTTCCAGCGCCATTCGGACTTGATCGACGAGGTCACGGCGGTATCCAGCGACGAGGCCCTGGTCGAGATGAAACGCCTCGCCCGCGAACACGGTTTGTTGTGCGGACCCAGTTCCGGTGCACATCTGCTGGCGGCTCGGCGAATCCGCGAGGCGCATCCCGAGTTGCGCACGATCGTCACCATTTTCTGCGACGAAGGCGAGAAATACCTGTCGTCGTACTTCAGTCAGGCCGCCGACGATGCCCCACTCAGATTCGCTTGAATCCAGCTGACTTGACCTGCGTCAGCCGGGTGCCCGGCTGGGTACCGCATGATAATGATTCGCATTTGAAAGGACACGAAGATGAGTTTTCCCGCATTCTTTTCCGCCGGCCCCGTCGTGGAAACGGTTGATCCGCTGGCGCAACTGCTGGGTGCCTCGGACGACGGGCGCATCGACTATTGCTACGCCGATGCGGTGCGCCTGGCCGGCCATTCCTGCCCGACCGTGGCCGGTGCGTTCCTGATGGCGCGTGCGGCGCTGAAAGCGTTGTTTCCCGACACTCCGGCAGAGCGCGGGCTGATCGAGGTGTGGATGCCGGCACCGCGCGACCACGGCACCACGGGCGTTGTCGCCCAGGTGCTGACCCTGCTTACTGGTGCCGCTGCCGAAAATGGGTTCCAGGGACTCGGCGGACGTTACGCGCGCAATGGCCTGCTGGTCTTTGCCGGACAGGCCAGCCCCGGAGGCGTGATCTTCCGTCGGCACGACAGCGGCGATGCCGTCGCCGTCGAACTGGATGCCTCGCTGGTGCCAGGCAATCCCAACCAGCGTGCGCTGCTTGGCGCAATCATCCAGGATGAAGCCAGCGATGCGCAAAAGCGCGAGTTTGCCAATGGCTGGCAGGAGCGCGTGCGACGCATGTTGCTCGAGTTTGCCGATGATCCACACGTGATCAAGACAACGCACCTGGCAGCCTGATGGACACGCTCGCCGCGGAGCGCGAGGTGGCGGTGTGGTGGTCTGGCATTGCACGTGATGTAGTGCGACTCGCGCCAGCGGCATCGCCTGCGGCACAATCGCCGTCGGATCTCGCCGGGACTTCCAGCAAAGTGATTGAAATCCAGAACGAGTACGCACCACGCATCAAGCCCTGCCGGAAGTGTGGCTCAACCGAGCGCAAGACCGGCGAGTTTCGCGCATCGGGAGGGCTCATCTCCTCGTTCTTCGACTTTGCCACCGAGCGCTTCACGTTCGTTTCGTGTGGCAAATGTGGATACACGGAGTTCTACAACAAGAAGCTCGGCACCGGCAGTCGAATCATTGATTTCCTCGGTGACTAGCGTGGGATCTGGCATTTCCTCAAGCCGAGGCAACGCTTATCGACGCGGCTTGATCCAGGCCTTGGCCCCATGCTGAATGATCGCGCAAGGTCCTCACTCGCGCGGATGGCGGCGTCGGGCGGATAGGCGCAGCGCATCCGCCGCAGAGGCCAGCCGAAGGCAGATGCGGCGAATTGCGTGCGGGATGTCGCCCATGCTTGGTGGCGATGGCGACGACGGGAGAATGGGGCGCGTCTGTGGGTAACGTCCAGGTCGCGATGCGCGCTGGGCTGGGGCGTCTTGCAGGGCGGTTGCAGGACAAAAAGAAACCCGCGCATGGCGGGTTCTCTGACAACCGTGAATGATTGGTCGGGGAGACAGGATTCGAACCTGCGACCTCTACGTCCCGAACGTAGCGCTCTACCAGACTGAGCTACACCCCGATACCGGCCCGCGTTTGGCGGGGCGCGAATGATAGCGGCGCAGGTGCGGCAGCGCAACGCCTGTCCAAAACAAAAGGGGCGATCTGATAATCTAGGCGGCCCGCTCCGTGGCGCGTGAAGCGCCGTGGAAGCTGACTTTCCGAGGATTCCATGGCTTTGACATCCGCCCGCACCATGCCTGGTGTACTGGAGCTGCTGCCGCTCGACCAGATAGCCTTCCAGGGCATGCTCGATACGGTCCGCCGCAATTTCGAACGCTTCGGTTTCCTGCCGATCGAGACGCCGGTGATGGAGTTTGCCGACGTGCTGCTGACCAAATCCGGCGGCGAGACCGAGCGCCAGGTGTATTTCGTGCAGTCGACCGGCGCGATGGAGCAGGGCGACAAGCCCGATCTGGCCCTGCGCTTCGACTTGACCGTGCCACTGGCGCGCTACGTCGCCGAACATGAGCATGGCTTGAGTTTTCCGTTCCGCCGCTACCAGATCCAGCGCGTCTATCGCGGCGAGCGTGCGCAGCGCGGGCGCTTCCGCGAGTTCTACCAGTGCGATATCGACGTGATCGGCAAGGATGCCTTGTCGGTGCGCTACGACGCCGAGATTCCGGCGACGATCCATGGCGTGTTCCGCGATCTGGCGATCGGCCCGTTCACCATCCAGCTCAACAACCGTCGCCTCATGCGCGGCTGGTTCGAGGGCCTCGGCATTGCCGATGGCGAGCAGCAGATGGCCGTGCTGCGCGAGGTCGACAAGCTCGACAAGCGCGGCCTCGACCACGTGCGCCAGACGCTGACCGGCGCGGCTTTCGGCCTTGCTGGCGAAACCGTGGAGAAGATCCTCGCTTTCGTCCAGGTGCGTTCGACCTCGCTGGCCGATGCGCTGGCGAAACTCGATGCACTCGGAGCAGGCAGCGAAACCTTCGAGCAGGGCCGCAACGAGCTGCGCGAAGTGCTGACCCTGATCAAGGCATTTGGCGTGCCCGAAGCGGATTTCGCCTTGAACCTGTCGATTGCGCGTGGCCTCGATTACTACACCGGCACGGTCTACGAGACCACGCTCGACGAACACCCGCAGATCGGCTCGATCTGCTCGGGTGGCCGCTATGAAAACCTCGCCGGCAACTACACCAAGTCCAGCCTGCCCGGCGTCGGCATCTCGATTGGCGCGACGCGCCTCTACTGGCAGTTGCGCGAGGCCGGCCTGATCGGTACGGCAACGAGCACGGTGCAGGCGCTGGTCACGCAGATGGACGAGGCGCAGTTGCCTGCGTACCTGGCTCTTGCCACCGAGCTGCGCCAGGCCGGCATCAATACCGAGGTGGTCATGGAGCCGTCCAAGCTCGGCAAGCAGTTCAAGTATGCCGACAAGGCCGGCATCCGTTTTGTCCTCGTGCTCGGTGAAAACGAGATCGCCAATGGCACGGTCACGGTCAAGGACCTGCGTCGCGAGGATCAGTTCGAGGTGCCCCGCGCGGAGCTGGTGAAGACCTTGCGCGTCGAGCTTGAACAGATCGCGGCCATGGGGGCGCGCGCATGACGATCGAGCTCGATGGTTCCTCGTTGACGCGCGCGCAGGTTGTCGAGATTGCCTGTCGCGGCCGTGACGTGTCGCTGTCTCCGAAGGCGCTGCTGCGCGTGCAGCGCGCGGCGGATTTCCTCGCCGAGAAAGTCAGTTGCGGCGAGCCGGTATATGGCGTGACCACGGGTTTCGGCAGCAATGCCGACAAGCTGCTCGGCGCGCATCGCGTGCGCGACGAATTGCCCGGCGGCAATCCGGAAAAGCACGAAGGCAGCCTGCTTGAGGAGTTGCAGCACAACCTGCTGATCACCCATGCGGTGTGCGTCGGTGAACCGCTTGCCGCAGAAGTCGTGCGCGCGATCCTCGCCATCCGCATCAACACCTTGCTGCGCGGCCATTCGGGCATCCGCGTGGCGACGCTCGAAGCCTTGACCGCCTTGCTCAACCGCAAGGTGGTTCCAGTCATCCCGGCCAAGGGTTCGGTTGGCGCCAGTGGTGATCTGGCCCCGCTGTCGCACTTGGCGATTGTCCTGCTCGGCGGTGGCGAAGCCTTTGTCGAGGGCGAGCGCGTCAGTGGTGCCGAAGCGCTCAAGCGCATCGGCCTCGCGCCGATCCGCCTGTCGTTCAAGGAAGGCCTGGCGCTCAACAACGGCACGGCGCAGATGCTGGCGACGGCGGTGCTGGCCTTGTCGCGCATGGAAAACCTGATTGCCACGGCCGATCTGGCCGCGGCGATGACCCTCGACGCCTTTGCCGGACGCAGTGGTGCCCTGCGTCCCGAGGTGCATGCGCTGCGCCCGCATCCGGGCCAGGTCGAGACCGCGCGGCATATCCGCGAACTGCTCGAAGGCTCGACCCTGGTGGATATTCCCTATCACCTCGTGCCGCGCTTTCGTACCTGGAGCGCCGATGCGTGGAGCGATCCGGTCGAGCAGCAACGCCGCTTCGACATTGGTTGGGACTATGTTCCGCCCTCGCAGCGTCACGGTCGCGAGGCGTTCTACCAGCGCTTCCTGCCGTTCAAGGGCGGCAAGAAGCACCAGCCGCAGGATGCCTATTGCCTGCGCTGCATGCCGCAGGTGCACGGCGCCGTGCGCGATGCCTGGGCGCAGGCCTGCCGCATCATCGATATCGAACTCAATTCCGTCACCGACAATCCGCTGGTGTTCCCGGATGCGGAGAATCCGCGCTTCATCGAGGACCAGGTGATTTCCGCCGGCCATTTCCACGGCATGCCGCTGGCTTTGGCGATGAGCTATGTGAAGGCGGCGATTCCAGTGCTCGCCTCGATTTCCGAGCGGCGCCTGAACAAGCTCGTCGATCCGGCCAACAACGACGGCCTGCCGGCCTTCCTCATCGGCAACGAGGATGGCACCGATTCGGGTTTCATGATCGTGCAGTACACGGCGGCGGCCCTGGTCAACGACATGGCCACGCGCGCGCATCCGGCTTCGGTCTATTCCATTCCGACGAGCGCGAATGCCGAGGATCACGTTTCCATGGGTACCAACGAGGCGCGCCATGTGCTGGAGATGACCGAGGATCTCGGCCATGTGCTGGCCATGGAGTTGTACACGGCCGCTCAGGCGCTCGAATATCGGCAGGACATGCTCAATGCGGCACGCAGCCTCGCCGAGCGTGGCGACTGCAAGGCGCTGGCGGCGAAGATCAGCAATTCACCGCGCGAGGATCATGCAAACTTCGCGGTGTTCGAGAGCGAGATTCGCGATCTGATGAAGGCGCTCGGCGAAGCCGACGAATTCCGCGCCGGCGATGCCGTGCGCAAGGCCCACGCGAAGATCCGCGAAGCCATCGACTTCATGCAGCGCGACCGCGCCATGGATGGCGATGTGCGCCGCATCTGCGCACTGGTCGCGAGCAACGCATTGCTGGAGGATCGGGCATGAGCGACTGGGTGCGCATCTGCCATACCGCCGAACTGCTGCCCGGCGAAGTGCAGACCGGTTGGGACGGCGACACGCCGATTGCCGTATTCAATGTCGACGGCGAGTTGTACGCGCTGGAAGACATCTGCACGCATGACGGTGCCGAACTGACCGGCGGCCCCATCCGCGGTTTCGAGGTCGAATGTCCACGCCACGGCTCGCGCTTCGATGTGCGCACCGGCGAAGCCATGAACCCGCCGGCCTACCTGCCGACCGCGAAGTTTCCGGTCAAGGTCGAGGATGGCTGGGTTTATTCGCGGGATGATCGCTGAGGCGGGCAATTTCAATTGCCCGAAGCGGAATTTCCATTGATCGCGATGGGTTGGTTTTCACGCTTCGCAGGAGCGCAGGAAAAGCATCGCCCCCAGTACGGGACAAGCGGCTGAATCCGCTTCCAAGCGGAAGAAATTGAAACCAGAACGCCGATCAAACCGCCTCGAAGCGGTTTGCGTCGCGGTTCTTGCGGACGTGGGCTGGATTCCAGATGCGTCCGTTCATGGCGATGTAGACGCCATTGGGCAGGCTTTGCACGGCACCGACCGCGCAGCCGATGTTGAACACCGCATCCGAGCCCTGGAATCGCGCCGGGTTCAGCGCGCCGGTGAGGACGATGACCTTGTCCTTGATGCTGGCCAGCACGGCGGCGGTTTCGACCATGGTGTCGGTGCCGTGGGTGACCAGGACATGGCGATGCGGTTGTGCCTCGATCAGGCGTCGCAGCAGGTCGCGATCACTTGCATCGAGGTGCAGGCTGTCCTTGCGCAGTGCAGGCAGCACATCGAAGGTGAAGGCGACGCCCAGCGCTTCGAGGATCTTGCCGATCTGCGGATCGCCGATTTCGTAGGCTGATTTGTCATCGAAATAGATCTTGTCGATGGTGCCGCCGGTGGTGACGACGGAAAGATGTTGCATGGGTAATCCTTGCGCCAGCGTGTTCATTGGGGTGGATCGAGCAGGTCGAGCGGATGCGGGCCGCTTGCATCCGGCAAGGTGACCAGTCCGGCGCCGACGAACCGCGCCAGTGCCTGCGAGGGCCGCATGTCGCCGGTCTCCTTGATCGAGTAGGCCGCCTGCCGGCAGAGCAGGGCGGCGGCCATGCTGCGCGCCAGGGTGAAGGCGAGGTCGCGGGCACCGGCTTGCATCGCATCGGCATTGGCGGCGTTGCGGTGCAGCCATTGGCTGGCCTGCTTGATCGCCGCGCAGACGCTCATCGCATGCGCCTCGAGGCTGGCCGAGGCGCGTGACTTGAGGATTTCGGCAAGCAGGGCATCGGCCGTATCGAGCAGGGGTTCGACGCCGACGCTGGCGATCGCGCGCAAGCTGTCGAGGGCCAGCACGTTGGTCGTGCCTTCCCAGATCGGATAGACCTGGGCATCGCGCAGCAATTGCGGAATGCCGGTGTCCTCGATGTAGCCGGCTCCGCCAAACGCCTCGCAGGTCTCCGAGGCGATGCGCACGGCGAGCTTGCCGGTCCACAGCTTGGCCAGCGGCGTCAGCAGGCGCAGCAAGGCACGTTCATTGGCATTGGCCAGCGCGCATTCGCTGCGCCCGAGCAGGTGGCAGACGTGGAAGACGAGCTGGAAGGCCGCTTCGAATTCGACCTGCATGTCGGCCAGGGTCGCCGCATGCAAGGGGTGATCGATCAGGCGTCGACCGAACGCTTCACGCTGGTGCGCATAGCTGGTTGCCAGGGCAATGCAGCGGCGCATCGAGGCCAATGCGCAGACGGCGTTCCAGATCCGCGTGATGTTGAGTACCGGCGTGATCATGCGCACGCCGTGGTCGAGTCCGCTGACCGGCGTGGCCAGCGTGCCGTCGAGATGGATTTCCGCCGTCGGCAATTCGCGCGTGCCGAGCTTGTCCTTGAGGCGATCGATGCGGATGCCGTTCCATTGGCCGCCCTCGTCGCGGGTTTCGAGATAGAACAAGGTCAGCCCGTCACTGCCCGCAGCGGCACCCGGCGCGCGCGCAAGGGTCAAGGCCATCTCGCCGATCACTGCCGAGGTGAACCATTTGCGCCCGTGCAGGCTGTACTGTCCATCGCCGACCGGTTGCGCTTCGGTCTCGCTGTCACCCACATCCGAGCCGCCCATCAACTCGGTCATCCATTGGCCCGAAAGCCAGAGATTCGCCGGATCGCGCGAGGTCAGGCGTGGCAGTGCGCGCGCGATGAGTTGCTGGTTGCCGGAAGCCTTCAGTGCGGTTGCCGCGCCATCGGTCATGGCCAGCGGGCAGGTGTAGAACTCGCTGGCGACATGCTGCAGGTAGATGCGGGCAAACTGGTCGCAGCGGGCGAACTCGGCATAGGTCGGCTCGTGGCCGGCGGCGACGAGCCCGTAACGTGCGGCAATCGCGGCACCGCGTTGCCAGACCGGGGTCGTCTCGATGCGATCGATGCGTCCACCCCATGCGTCGAACTGGGTCAGCTCGGGCTGGTGGCGACGGCTTGATCGCGCCTCGCTCCAGGCTTGCGCGGCCTGCGCGCCAAGGGCATCGAGATCATCATGGATCGCGCTGCGCATCGACGGCGGCAGGGCACGATCCAGCCACGCCTGCAGGACGCGATCGCCAAGATACTGGTTGCCGAGTACCGGTGCGGTGGGATGATTGGCCATGGCCGCGAGTATAGCCCGCGGCGCAATTGCACGAATCCGTCGATCAGCGTTTCTTCGCGCCGCGCGTGATCCAGCCAAGCGTGCCGATCAGCAGCACGCAGAGGGCGACTTCGATGAGGGCCGGCCAGCGCATCGACGGAATCGCCCAGGCGACGACCACGCCGTGGCAGAAATAACCGAGGCTGACGATGCCGATCCAGAGCAGGGCCCGCTTGGCCCCGCGACGCAGGGCGAGCAGCGGCAGCAGCAGGGGCGGCAAGGTCAAGGCCAGCGCCAGGCCGATCTGGCCATTCGCCGGCGGTGCCAGCCAGGCATGCCAGGCGACCTGCAGGATGACGAGGCCGGCCCAGGCGAGGAACCCGCAGCGCATCGCCATCATGCGCCGGCCTGCAGGCGTGCGCAGGTTTCGGCAACGCGGCGCCCGAGTGCGCGGGCGAGGATGCGCTCATCCTCGCTGAGCGGATTCTCGCCGCTGATGCCGGCAACATGGCTCGCGCCATACGGCGTGCCACCGCTTGTCGTGCGATTGAGCGCGGCTTCGGTGAAGGGAATGCCGACGATCAACATGCCGTGGTGCAGCAGCGGCGTCATCATCGACAGCAGGGTGCTTTCCTGGCCACCATGCATGGTTGCGGTCGAAGTGAATACGGCGGCCGGTTTGCCGACCAGGGTACCGGATGCCCATTCCGCCGCAGTCGAGTCGATGAAGTGCTTGAGTGGCGCAGCCATGTTGCCGAAGCGCGTCGGGCTGCCAAGGACGAGGCCGGCACATTCGCGCAAGTCCTCGCGGCTGACATATGGGGCGCCATCGTCCGGCACCGGAGGTTGTGCCGTCTCGGTAACCGGCGCGACGGGCGGCACGCAACGCAGACGTGCGCCCATGCCGGCAACTTCCTCGATCCCGCGGGCGATCAGGCGCGCGAGTTGGGCAACCTTGCCGTTGCGGCTGTAATAGAGAATCAGGATTTCAGGCATCGCTTGCTGGGTTCCATGGGCGGATTGGCCGCTTCGCGTGGTTAAGCTAGGCTGCGCGGATGATTCGTTCAAATCTCGCCAAGTCTAGCCTGAGCCGGGAGCGCAGCCTCGCCTTCCTGGAATTCACCTGGCAGCGCTTCCTCGAGGATCGCTGCCTGCAGACGGCCGGCGCGCTGGCATTCACGACGCTGTTCGCGCTGGTGCCGCTGACTGCGGCGGTCCTCGGCATCCTCGCCGCGTTTCCCGTGTTCGAGGAGTGGCGGATCAAGCTGACCAGTTGGGCCTTCAACAATTTCGTGCCGGCCGCCGGCGATGTCGTGCAGACCTATCTGACCGAGTTTGCCGCGAATGCGAGCAAGGCGACGACAATCGGCGTGCTCGTGCTCGTGTTCAGCGCGATCTCGCTGATGATGAGCGTCGAGGATGCGTTCAACCGCATCTGGCGGGTGAAGAACAATCGCGGACCGGCGTCGCGCTTCGTCATCTACTGGACCGCGCTCAGTCTCGGCCCGATGCTGCTGGTTGCCGCGCTGGCGATCAGTTCCTATCTGGTTGCCCTGCCGTTCATCGATGCCGCGGCGACGCAATGGTCGCTGAAGGAACGGGTGCTCTCGGCGCTGCCGTTCCTGATCGTCTGGATCGCCTTCAGCACGGCCTACACGGTGATTCCGAATCGCACCGTGCGCTTTCGCGATGCGCTGGTCGGCAGCCTCATCGCGGCAATCCTGTTCGAGTCGACCAAGCACGGTTTTGCCTGGTATGCCAGTGACATGGCCAATTACCAGCAGGTCTACGGCGCGCTGTCGATCGTGCCGATCTTCTTCTTCTGGATGTACCTGTCGTGGATCATCGTGCTGTTTGGCGCCTCGATCACGGCGTCGTTGTCGGCATTTGATTACCGGCACGCCGATGACCGCATTTCCGCCGACCAGGAGCTGACCGGATTGCTGCGCGTGATCGGCCAACTGCTTGTCGCGCATCGCGAGGGACGCGGCCTGCACAGCGAGGAGCTGCTGCGCCGCGAACCCTACCTGACCGATGACCTGCTGCAACGCTACCTGGCCGATCTGGGCGAGGTCGCCGTGATCCGTCGCAGCGAAACCGGCGAGTGGCTGCTCGCCCGCGACCTCGGCACCATCAGCCTGCTCGATCTGTATCGCGAATGCGACTATCGTCTGCCGGTCGGCAGCCAGGTCCTGCCCGGGCAGAATGCTGCCGCGCCTTCACCGCTGCACGATCTTTCCGTCAGCTTGCGTCAACGTCTCGACATGCCGTTGTCCAGCATCGTGCCGATTCCGCAAGCGGGCGGGATCGACGCCAAACCTGCCACCGCAAATCCGGAGCCCTGAAATGACCTTGCGCAATCGCGTCGTCCTGGCTGTGCTGGTCCTGCTGGCGGCGACGGTCGCCAATGCAGAATCGGCCAGGCAACCCACCCTGAAGATCGATATCCTCGATGGCACGCATTGGGATCTGGCCACGCATCGTGGACACTGGGTGGTGATCAACTATTGGGCGACCTGGTGTGCGCCCTGCATCGCCGAAATGCCCGAACTGTCGGCCTTCATCAAGGCGCGCGAGGATGTCGAGGGCATCGGCCTTGCGTTCGAAGACACCGATCGTGCGGAGATCCTCGAATTCCTGAAGAAGCATCCGGTCGAATATCCGGTCGCGCAGGTCGAGGTCGACGCGCCGCCGGCCGATTTCGACGTACCTCGCGGTTTGCCGACGACCTACCTGATCGCCCCGGACGGCAGCGTCGCCAAGCGCTTCCTCGGCCCGATCAAGGAAAAGGATCTGGTCGAGGCGATCAAGGCCGGCAATTCGGCAGGCAAGCGCTGAGCGTCCATGAGTGCGGTGATCTTCCACGTCTCGGGCCATGTCCAGGGCGTCTCGTTCCGCGCCGGAACCCGCGCCCAGGCGCTGCGCCTCGGCATCCGCGGCCATGCCCGCAACCTGCGTGATGGGCGCGTCGAGGTCGTCGCCGACGGCGATGCCGCTGCGTTGGACGCACTTGAGCAATGGCTGCGCCATGGCCCGACGGGTGCACGGGTCGACGCGCTCGAACGCGCGCCATTCAGCGTGGCGGTGCCCAACGGGTTCTTCACGCGCTGATCGCGCAGCACGATGGATGCAAGAGGGGCATCGGCGATCATTGTCGCGCCCTGATCGCCTGCAGCGCTCCC
Organism: Lysobacterales bacterium 63-13; assembly: GCA_001899855.1. GTDB lineage: Bacteria > Pseudomonadota > Gammaproteobacteria > Xanthomonadales > Rhodanobacteraceae > Dokdonella. The sequence goes on along the minus strand of MKWR01000006.1, from coordinate 255,510 downwards.
GCGCAAGTCTCAGGCGCGCGCGTTGCTGTTCTTTCTGGCTTTTTGCGTTTTTGCCGGTTTGCCGTATGTGGCATGACTGGCGATGAAATCGCGCAGTTGCGGATAGATCTTCTCGCGCCAGCGGCGGCCGCTGAAGATGCCATAGTGGCCGGCATCCTTGATCAGCAGGTTGTGCTTGCGCGAGTCGGGGATTCCCGAGCACAGCTCATGCGCCGCCTCGGTCTGGCCGATTCCGGAAATATCGTCGAGTTCGCCTTCAATCGTCAGCAGCGCCGTGTCGCGGATGTCGCCCGGCCTGACCCGTTGCCCATTCACGTCCCACAGGCCGCGCGGCAGCAGGTGCTGCTGGAAGATCGTGCTGATCGTGTCGAGGTAGAACGGCGCCGGCATGTCGAGCACGGCGTTGTACTCGTTGTAGAACTTGCGATGGGCCTCGGCGTCCTCGAGATCGCCACGGCGCAGGTTCTCGTAGAAATCCCAGTGCGAGGTCATGTGCCGGCTCGGGTTCATGGCAACGAATCCGGCATGCTGCAGGAAACCCGGATAGACCTTGCGCCCGCCGCCCGGATAGCTGGATGGCACGGTGTGGATGACATTGTTGACGAACCAGGAAAGCGGCTGCGTCGTGGCCAGGTTGTTGACCTTGGTCGGGCTGCGTCGTGGATCGATCGGCCCGCCCATCATCGTCATCGTCAGCGGCGTGCGCTCGCCCGCTGAAGCCATCAGCGAGATGGCCCCCATGACCGGCACGGTGGGTTGGCAGACCGAGATCACATGCAGGCGTTCGGCGCCGATATGACGAATGAACTCCTGGATGTAGGCGACGTAATCGTCGAGTCCGAATTCGCCCTGGTCGGGCGGCACCATGCGGGCGTCGACCCAGTCGGTCAGGTAGACCTTGTGGTCCTGCAGCAGCGATTTGACCGTATCGCGCAGCAGGGTGGAGTGGTGTCCGGACAGCGGGGCGACGACCAGCACCACCGGATCGTGCTTCATGGCATCGAGATTGGCGATGTCGTCACTGAAGCGCTTGAAACGGATCAGGTTGCAGAATGGCTTGGCAAGCGAGACACGCTCGGAAATCGGTGTTTCATGGCCGTGGGCAATCACCGAGGGGATCGCAAACGGCGGCTTTTCGTAATCCTTGCCGAGGCGGTAGGTCAGCTCGTAACCGGCGGCCAGGCGCTGCACGCCGGGGAAATGCGACAACCAGTTTTCCTTGGCCGTCAGTAGTTGCGCTGCAGCACCGGACCAGCCCACCAGTGGATTCATCAGCGAGCGATTCAGTTCGTGCAAGTGATACAGCATGGATCCGGCCTTGTTTTGCGATGGCGAATCCACCTATCTTTGATCCATCCTCGCTCATGTGCAAGTGCACAATAGTCAGGGGGGCGGGATTTCCGGCATGGGGGCGACTGCGCTCGGGCCTGCGCGCATCCCCGGCAAGGCCCGTCCGGGCCAGTCACCCTTGTTCGCGGAGCGCGCCAGCGCATCCGTCTCTGCCTTTCGGTCGCCACGATGAACGCAAAAGAAAAAGAATATGACCGCGCCTATTTCGACCGCTGGTATCGCGACCCCGCGCACCGCGTGCGTGCGCACGGGGAAACGGCGCGCAAGGTCAACATGGTGGTGGCGCTGGCCGAGTATTACCTTGGACGGCCGGTGCGCAGCGTGCTCGACATCGGTTGTGGCGAGGGTGTCTGGCGTGCGCCACTGCTGCGCCTGCGCCCGGGCATCGAGTACCTTGGCCTTGATTCCAGCGAATATGCTGTCCGCCGCTTCGGGCGCTCGCGCAACCTGCGCCTGGCGCGCTTTGCCGATCTCGCCGAGCTGCGTTTCGATCATCGTTTCGACGTGATCGTCTGTTCGGATGTGCTGCACTACCTGCGTGCCGCGGAATTGCGCCGTGGCTTGTCGGGCTTTCCGGAATTGCTCGAAGGACTTGCCTTCATCGAACTGTTCACCTCGCGCGACGCCGTCGATGGCGACATTGCCGGCTTCATTGCGCGCACGCCGGATTGGTATCGCCGCGAATTCGCCGCGGCCGGATTGATGGCTTGCGGCTCGCACTGCTACCTGGCCCCGCACCTGATGCGCTCGGTCTCCGAACTCGAGCGCGCGCAACGCTGAGGCACCGGCAAGCGCGTACTCGGATCATTCGCGACTCCATTCCATGAATTGTCCGGGCTAGTGCGCGGCGTCCAGCACGAGTTGCGGATCGATGCGCACGTCAAACCAGTTCATGCCCCAGTGCAGATGCGGACCGCTGGCGCGGCCGGTGGCACCGACCGCACCGATGACCTGGCCCTGGCTGATGCGCTCGCCAACGCGCACGTCAAGGCGCGAGAGGTGCAGGAAATTGCTGCTGAAGCCGAAGCCGTGGTCGATCACGACGGTGCCGCCGGTCAGGTACAGATCGGCATCGGCAAAGGTGACCAGGCCACTGGCCGGGGCCTTGACCGGAGTCCCGCTTGGCGCGGCGATATCCATGCCCGAATGCGCGGCGCGCGGCTTGCCGTTGTAGACGCGCTGGTTGCCGAAACGTCCGCTGACGCGCCCTGCCACCGGGCGCATGAAGGGTTCGGCGAAATCGGTGCGGTCATCATCACGATCGCGCACGGCGGCGACGGCCGCCTGCTCGCGGCGGATGCGCTCGGCAATCTCCGGCGGCGGATCGACCGTCTTCGGCGGCACCCCATCGACATGCTCGATGGGCCAGTCGCGGGGCGATACCTGGATCTCGCTGGCATTCGTGCTGCCGTCCGCACGCAGCACCTCGACGTGCAGCGGACCGGTTTCGTCACGCCCGACGCCAAAGGCAACGGTGCCATAAGCAGTGACGCGCAGGCTGCGTCCGGCATAGCGCACAACGCTGTCGGCGGGCACCTTGCCGATGACCATCGAGCCTTGCGCGGTGCGCTCGGGAAATACCACGCGCAGGTCGCTGGCTGCGGCCGCAAGCGGCAGCGCGAGCAAGGCGGCCAGGAGGATTCCGCGCGTCACGATCAGCGATCGAAGGCGAGGCGCTGTCCGCGCACGCGATCGTCGAGCTTGCCATCGTTCCAGGCTAGCATGCCGTTGACGAAGGTTGCCGCGATGCTGGAGCGGAAGGTTTCGCCCTCGAACGGCGACCAGCCGCATTTGGAGAGGATCTCCGCTGGCACGACGACATGCGGACGCGCGGGATCGACGATGACCAGGTCGGCGTGGAAACCTTCGCGCAGGTAGCCGCGCTCCTGCACGTTGAACAAGGTTGCCGGCGCATGCGTGACCGACTCGACCAGGCGTTCGAGCGTCAGTTCGCCGGCAAACACGCGTTCCAGCGCCACCTGCAGCGCGTACTGCACCAGCGGCAGGCCGGAAGGCGCCGAGGTGTAGGGATGGGCTTTCTCCTCGACAAGGTGCGGGGCATGGTCGGTGGCAAGGACATCGATGCGGCTTTCGGCCAATGCCTTGATGATCGCGGCACGATCGCTGGCCATCTTGATTGCCGGATTGCACTTGATGCGATGGCCGAGGCGGGCGTAATCGGCGGCACTGAAATGCAGGAAATGCACGCAGGTCTCGGCGGTGATGCGCTTGCCACTGATCGGCCCTGGCGTGAACAGGGCGAGTTCGTCCGCCGTGGAGACATGCAGCACATGCAGGCGCGTGCCGTGCCTGCGGGCGAGGCTGATCGCCAGCTCGGTCGATTTCAGGCAGGCCTCGCGCGAGCGGATCAGCGGATGCTGGTCGGCCGGGATGTCATCGCCCCAGCGCTCGCGTGCCTGTGCCTCGTTGGCGCTGATCATCGGCGTGTCTTCGCAGTGGGTGATGATCGGCGTCGGCGCATCGCGGAAGATCGCATCGAGCGTGGCCGGATCATCGACCAGCATGTTGCCGGTCGAGGCACCCATGAACACCTTGATACCAGGCGCTGCTTTTGGATCGAGCGTGCGGATGTCCTCGAGGTTGTCGTTGGTCGCGCCGAGATAGAACGCATAGTTGGAACGCGAGGAAATGCGGCCACGCTCGTATTTTGCTTCCAGTGCATCGCGGTTCACCGCGGGCGGCTTGGTGTTCGGCATTTCCATGAAGCTGGTGATGCCGCCGGTGACGCAGGCGCGCGATTCCGTTTCAATGGTGGCCTTGTGCTCGAGGCCCGGTTCGCGGAAATGCACCTGGTCATCGATCATGCCGGGAAACAGCCAGCGGCCGGCGGCGTCGAACACCTGCTCGTTCGCCGTGGCGGCAATCTGCGCATCGATGCGTTCGATGCGACCGTTGCGCACGCGGATGTCGGCGTCGAAGCGACGGCCCTCGTTGACGAGATGGGCGTTCGTGATCAGCCAGTCATTCATGGTCATGTCCAGAGTGGATTTTTTCGCGCAGGAACGGTCGCCAGCTGAACTGCGCCGGTACCGGATCGTTGCCACCATCGCACATTGGCTGGCAGCGCAGCAGCCGGTTTATCGTCAGCCACGTCCCGCGCAGGCTTCCGTATCGCGCGATGGCGATGCGCGCGTAGTCCGAGCAGCTCGGATGGAATCGGCAGCGCGCGCCGAGCAGGGGGCTGACGAAGTGCTTGTAGAACGCCAGCAACGAGAGGATAAGTCGGGACACGATGATCGGAATGGTGAACGCACTGGGGCACCGGCTGAAGCGCAATGGACAGCGGTTGCCGGGGGCGGGGACTTAGGCTATAACACGCCGCCGCCGAGTCACAAGGTAAGGACGGAAATGGCGAAATCGACGCAAAAATCCAGGACAACGACCAAATCGACCAAGGTCGTTGCACGCGCCAAGCCAGCAGCCAAGGCAGCAGCAAAGCCGAAAGCCGCAACGAAACCGGTGAAGAAGGTTGCGGCAAAGGCTGCCGTGAAATCGAAGCCGGCAGCGGCAGCGAAGTCGAAGGCCAAGGTCGTCAGCAAGAAGGCGCTCGCGCCGAAGAAGCCCGTGGCGACAAGCAAGGCGAAGAAACCGGCGGCACCAGTCAAGGCCGCCAAGGCCCGTGTGCCCGTCAGCAAGGCGGTTGTGCGCAAGGTCGCTGCGAAGAAGCTCCCGGTGAAAGCCGCCGCGCCGTTGAAAGCCGGCAAGGCCAGCAAGCCGGATCCCATTTCCCCCAGGAAAACCAAGTCATCCGTGATTGAAACCAACACCGCAAGTGCTGCTGCAGCGAAGCCGGACAACAAGTCAAAGGCAAAGACCGTTTCGACGACCAAGCTGAAAGGCGTGACCATGCAGGACGGCCGCTATGCGCTGCCGACCAATACGGTCGTGCATCTGGCGAGCGGATATCGCCCGTCGCCGAAAGAGGAATACATGAATCCCATGCACCTCGAGTATTTCCGCCGCAAGCTGCAGAGCTGGCGCGAGGATCTGGTCGAGGAATCCAAGCAGACCATCGAGAACCTGCGCGACGAAGTGCGCGATGTCGGCGACGAGGCCGAGCGCGCCACGCGGGAAACCGAAAACTCCCTGGAACTGCGCACGCGTGACCGCTATCGCAAGCTCATCTCGAAGATCGACAAGGCGCTCAAGCGCATCGAGGAAGGTCGTTACGGCTTCTGCGAGGAAACCGATGAAGACATCGGCCTCGATCGTCTCGATGCCCGCCCCATCGCCACCCTCTGTCTGGACGCCCAGGAACGCTGGGAACACCGCCAGAAACAGATGGGGGATTGATGCGGGCCGGGAATCGGGGATCGAGAATCGGCAATGGCTGAAAAGCCGGGAATGGAGAATGGGGAGGGAATGGATAAAGCCGCTCTCCTCCGCTCGAAGATTCTGCCAACACAACGGATTCCGGCAAGCGGAAGCCGGATGGTGATGGGGCGCTGCGCGACCGATTCTCCATTTCCGATCCCCTGTTCCCATGCATAAGCGCTACTTCGGCACCGACGGAATTCGCGGGCGGGTAGGGGAGTGGCCGATCACGGCCGAGTTCATGCTCAAGCTGGGCCGGGCGATGGGCGCGGTGCTGCGCCAGGGCGATGCCGACAAGCCGATCGTGCTGATCGGCAAGGACACGCGGGTTTCCGGCTACATGTTCGAGTCCGCGCTGGAAGCGGGCCTGCTCGCTGCGGGTGCCGATGTGCGCCTGCTCGGGCCGATGCCGACGCCGGGCGTTGCCTACCTGACCCGTTCGATGCGTGCCGATGCCGGTATCGTCATCAGCGCCTCGCACAATCCGCACCAGGACAATGGCATCAAGTTCTTCTCGGCGATTGGCGAGAAGCTCGATGATGCCCTCGAACTGGCGATCGAAGCGGAACTGGAGCAGCCATTTTCGACGGTCGACTCGCAGGCGATCGGCAAGGCCATGCGCATTGAAGATGCCTCGGCGCGCTATCTGGAATTCTGCAAATCGACGGTGTCGCGCTCGTTCAACCTGCACGACTTGCACATCGTCGTCGATTGCGCGCATGGGGCGACCTACCAGATTGCGCCGAAGATGTTCAATGAACTCGGTGCGACCGTCACCGCGATCGGCAATCGTCCCGACGGCCTCAACATCAATCGCGATTGCGGATCGACAAGCCCGGCGGCCTTGAGCCGTACCGTCGTCGAGACGGGAGCGCATCTCGGCATCGCCTTCGATGGCGATGGCGACCGCCTGCAGATGGTCGACCACAATGGTCGCCTCGTCGATGGCGACGAACTGCTCTACATCCTGGCACTGGACTGGCATGCGCAGGGCCGCCTGGTCGGCCCGCTGGTCGGCACGTTGATGAGCAACTACGGCCTCGAACAGGCCATGCTCTCCAGGGGCATTGCCTTCATGCGCACCCGCGTCGGCGATCGCTACGTGATGCAAGCCTTGCGTGAACACGCGGGCGTGCTTGGCGGCGAGACCTCGGGGCACATCCTCTGCCTCGATCGGGCCTCCACCGGTGATGCCATTGTCAGTGCGCTGCAAGTGCTCGAAGCGCTCGCGCGCAACGGACACAGCCTCGCCGAAGCGGTCGCCGGCATGCGCAAGGTGCCGCAAACCACGGTCAATATCCGCGCGCACGGCGGCGCGGCCCTGGTTGCCGACGCCGAAGTGCAGCGCGTGCTGGCCGGCGTGCAGGCGCAACTGGCCGGACATGGACGCGTGGTCCTGCGTCCTTCCGGCACCGAACCGCTGGTCCGCGTCACCGTCGAAGCGGTTGACGCCGACCTGGTCGCGCGGCTGGTCGAGGAACTGGCCGCGGCCGTGCGCGACGCCCAATCGCGCGTTTCCTGAGCACTCGTGGAATAATTGCGCGAGCCCTGCCCGAACCTGCCTCATGGCGTTCGCAGCAACCCCTTCAACACAGGTGTCCGCCGCCTTGCCGGCGGACCCAGGATGCCGCCGATGAAACACGTCCCGACCCTTGATATCCGCCGTTACGATTCCGATCGCGATGCCTTTGTCGCCGAACTCGGCGCGGCCTATCGCGAATTCGGCTTTTGCTGCATCAGTGGCCACGGCATTCCGAAAGCCGATGTCGATGCGGCCTACCGGGCCTTCCAGGCATTCTTCGCATTGCCGGATGCGGTCAAGCGCAGCTACCACCAGCCTGGCACGGGCGGCGCCCGCGGCTACACGCCGTTTGGCGTTGAGACGGCGAAGGATTCGAAGTACGCCGATCTCAAGGAGTTCTGGCATATCGGCCGCGAGATCCCGCGCGATTCGAAATACGCCGAAGTCATGCCGTCGAATGTCTGGCCGAAGGAGGTCGAAGGTTTTCGTGAGCATGGCTATGGGCTCTACCAGGCGCTGGATGCGCTGGGCACGCGGGTGCTGCGCGCACTGGCCCTGCATATCGGACTGGCCGAGGATTTCTTTGCCGACAAGACCCAGTTCGGCAATTCGATCCTGCGCCCGATCCACTACCCGCCGATCACCACCGACGATATCCCGAATGTCCGCGCCGGCGCCCACGAGGACATCAATTTCATCACCCTGCTGGTCGGTGCCAGCGCCGCCGGACTCGAAGTGCTGACCCGCGAAGGGCAATGGTTGCCGATCACCACCGAAGGCGATGCCATCGTCGTCAACATCGGCGACATGCTGCAGCGCCTGACCAATCACGTGTATCCGTCGACGACCCATCGGGTGACCAATCCGCAGGGCGAGCAGGCACGGCAGCCGCGCTATTCGGTGCCGTTCTTCCTGCATCCGAATCCGGATGTCGTGCTCGATGTGCTGCCATCCTGCATCAGCGCGGAAAACCCGAGCCGCTATCCGACCTCGATCACCTCGCACGAGTACCTGCTTGAGCGCCTGCGCGAGATCAAGCTGATCTGAGCGGGCGTGGGCAGGTCGGTGCCAGCTTCCAGCTGCACTCACCTGCATGGAAGGGCACGACCTGTGCGGATGCTGGTGGCGCGGCAAGCTCTGGTGCCTGTCGATTTGCACAGCTGCAATTTGGCAGTCGACCAGGCATCGACTATCCTGCGCGCCGGTTTCGGGGGAATGGAATGTCGGTAACTACTTCGTCGGTTCGCCCGGGGTTGCTGGGCGGCGTTGGCTGGCGCGTATTCAATGCACTGCAATTGCTGTTCACGCTGACATGGACCTCGGTGCTGATCTGTTTCGCCTTGCTCTTGCTGGTGTTGTGTGGAGGACGCCGCCATTGGCCGTTGCGCATGGCCAGCCGGGTCTGGGCACCGGGCCTGCTCGCGGGTGCCGGTGCGCGCCTCGATCTGGAAGGGTTTGAGGCCATTGATTTTTCGCAACCTTATATCGTCGTCGCCAATCACCAATCGATGATCGACATCTGCGCGCTGTTTCGCGCGTTGCCGGTGCCGATGCGCTTCGTCCTCAAGCAGGAACTGGCCAGGGTACCGTTTGTCGGTGCCTATGCGCGGGCGATGGGCATGGTCTTCATCGAGCGCCAGTCCGCACGGGCCGCGGCGCGCCGACTCCACGATGCAGCCGCCATCTTCAACGAGGGTCACAGCCTGTGCGCGTTTCCCGAAGGCACGCGCAGTCGCGATGGGCGCGTCGGCGCGTTCAAGGGCGGCGTCTTCAAGCTGGCCATCGAAACCGGTATGCCGATCCTTCCAATTGCAATCGAAGGCAGCGGCTTCGTCCTTCCCGCCGCGGGTTTCAAGGTGCGACCGGGCCGCATTCGCCTGCGTGTCGGCACGCCACTTGCGACCACCGGCCTGCAGCCGGGCGACCGCCAGCAATTGGCCCGGCGCAGCCAGCAGATGATCATCGATTTGCAGCGCCGCGGGCAGCCCTTGGGCGAGCTGTAACCTCGGCCCTGAAGCGCACTTGCCGGCAAACCCGCATGATGGAGACGCATTGAGCCGCAAGGTTGACTGCGGATCCCCGGACGCCATCGTCCGCGTGCCTGGCCGAGTGACCATGATCGATGACAACACGCCGGTGATTTCCGGCAACGACGAGAGTACGCGGCCGACCATCGCCGCCAATGCCGAACAGGCCGCCGCGGCGCGGGATCCGCTTGGGATCCTGGGCAGCGTGCATACGGCCAACTTCCCCGACTTGCTCACGCACTTTGGCAGTTCGCTGGCGCTGACCACCTACCAGGCCGGCAAGCTGGTGCTCCTGCGTGCCGACGGCGGAACGATCAATACCCACTTTCGATCCTTCAACCGGCCGATGGGCCTGGCCGCCGACAACGAGCGCCTGGCCCTGGGTGCGTTCATGGAAATTGCCGAATTCCGCAACATGCCGGCGTTGGCACCACGTCTGGCCAATCCGCCGCGCCATGACGCGGTGTACCTGGCCCGGCGCAGGCACATCACCGGGGCCATCGATATCCACGAAATGGCCTGGGACGGGGAGGGCGAATTGTGGTTCGTCAACACGCTGTTCTCCTGCCTGTGCACGCTGGATGCGAAATCCAGTTTCGTGCCGCGCTGGCGGCCCGCGTTCGTCAGTCATTACGCGCCCGAGGATCGCTGCCACCTCAACGGCCTGGCCATGCGCGATGGCAAGCCGCGTTACGTGACCAGTCTCGGCGACAGCAACACGCCCGGCGGCTGGCGCGCAAACAAGCGCGATGGCGGCCTGCTGATCGATCTCGATGGCGAGCACATCCTCTGCCGCGGCCTGTCGATGCCGCATTCGCCGCGCTGGTACAACGGCAAGCTGTGGCTGCTGGAATCAGGTCGCGGCGCACTGGTCAGCGTCGATCCGCAAACCGGTGCACGCAGCGATGTCGGACGCGTGCCCGGCTTTGCCCGCGGCATGGACTTCCTGGGGCCGCTGGCCTTCATCGGCCTGTCGCAACTGCGTACAGGCAATCCGTTCACCGACATCCCGATCACCGATGACAACAGCGACCGGCTCTCGGGTGTCTGGGTCGTGCACATTGAAACGGGCAAGACGGCAGGATTCCTGAAGTTCACAGGTGGTGTCGAGGAGATCTTTGCGGTGCAGGCGCTGCGTGGCGCGCGGTTTCCTGAAGTCCTCAGCGAACCGGAATACCTGCAGAACGCGTACGCATTGCCGGACGAGGCGCTCAGGGACGTGCAATGGTCAGTGGCCCCTGCTGACTGAAAGGCACCGCTTGCGACCCGCCCCGGGCGGCCGCCTTTCCCCACTGACCGACATGCGGCAGCAGCTTGCGGCGACGCTGGCGGTGTTCGACTGCCGGGTTGCGCGGAAGGCTTTTGCTCAATGACGCGGGTCGAAGGAAACCGATTCCCCGCCGAATTCGAACCATTCCCTGATGCGCGCCTGTGCTGCACCGCTGTCGCCATCACGCCGGCTGAACTCGTTGCTGAGCGGCGAGTACACATATTCCTTCGCCCACTCGTCGACATTGTCGACGATCTGGCGCACGGCATCGAGGGTGTGGTCGATGTCGGCCATCGTCGTGCTGGGGTGGAAGGAAATGCGCACCCAGCCCGGTTTTTCCGAAAGGTCGCCCTGATCGATGCGCCCGGTGATCGAGTGGGACAGGGTTGGATCCACGTGCAGCAGATAGTGACCGTAGGTACCGGCGCAGGAACAGCCACCACGGGCCTGCACGCCGAAGCGGTCATTCAGCAACTGCACGATCAGGTTGTAGTGGATGCCGGTTACATAAAACGAAAAGATCGCAAGCCGATCGCGTTGCGTCCGTGCCAGCAGATTCACGCCCGGAATTGCCTGCAGCGCATCCATGACATGCGGCACGATCTCCTCCTCGCGTTGGCGCATCGCCGGCACACCCATCTGGTCCTTCAGGCGCACGGCGAGGGCGGCCTTGATGGTCTGCAGGAATCCCGGCGTACCGGCATCCTCGCGGGCCTCGATGTCGTCGAGGAACGAATACTCGCCCCACGGATTGGTCCAGTTCACGGTGCCGCCACCGCAATCATCCGGCACGGTGTTGCGGTAGAGGTTGCGGTTGAAGATCAATGCGCCGGACGAGCCTGGACCGCCGAGAAACTTGTGCGGCGACCACAGCACGGCATCGAGGTAGGCCTCTGGATCCGCCGGATGCATGTCGATGTCGACGTACGGGGCCGAGGCGGCAAAGTCGATGAAGGCGACGCCGCCAGCCTGGTGCATCAACTTCGCCAGCGCATGGTAGGGCGTGCAGACGCCGGTGACGTTCGAACAGGCGGTGAAGGCACCGATCTTCAGCGGGCGATCCCGGTACTCGTGCAGCAAGGCCTGCAGAGCTGCCAGGTCGACCAGGCCTTCCTTGTCCGGCGGCACGACCACGACATCGGCAATGCTCTCGTGCCAGGAGGTCTGGTTGGAGTGGTGTTCCATGTGCGTGATGAAGACGACCGGGCGATCCGCTTCGGCAATGTCGAGGAAGCGACGCAGGCCTTGCGGTGCCTTCAGTCCGAGAATGCGCTGGAATTTGTTGACCACGCCGGTCATGCCGCTGCCGGTGGAAATGATCAGGTCGTCGGGCCCGGCGTTGGCATGCGCTTTGAGGATGCGATGCGCCTCGTGGTAGGCCAGCGTCATCGCGCGCCCGGTTTCACTGCTTTCCGAGTGCGTATTGCCGACAAAGGGACCGAACGTGCCCAGCAGGCGCTCCTCGATCGGGCGATAGAGACGGCCGCTGGCGGTCCAGTCGGCGTAGACGATGCGCTGCTGGCCATGCGCCGAGGCGAAGGTCTGTTCGTGGCCAACGGTGTTGGCGCGAAAGCGGGCGAAGTATTGTTCCAGCGAATTCATCGGTAAGCGTGCGGGCCGGGATGCATGGCGGCATCGGGTGGATGTTCCGGCTGGGCATCGGCCTTGGTGCGTTGCCGAGGTTCGCCAGGGCGGTTTCGCGATCGGCGTTCAATCAATCCGGGGACTGCTTCCGGAACTTCCGCGACTGCCTGCCGATCATGCGCAGGGCAAGTCGATCCGGGATCAGCTTGAACACCGCCTTGATTGTACGGTTGACGCGGCCGTTGACATAGACCGCGTCACCGCGTTCGACCGCATCGAGACCCTGGCGAACGACCGTCTCGGCATCCATCCACATCCACTTGGGCAACTTCGACATCATCGCGCGCGAGCCGGTGACGTCATGGAATTCGCTGTAGGTGAAACCCGGGCAGAGTGCGCAGGTGTTCACGCCGTCGTCGCGGTACTCGAGATGAAGGGCCTGGGACAGCTTGATCAGGTAGGACTTGGCACCCGCATAGAGCGTCTGCCCGGCCGAGCCGGGAACATGCCCGGCCAGCGATGCGACATTGATGATGCGGCCATGCCCGCGTGCGCGCATGCCGGGCAGCAGGCGATGGCAGAGTTCGGTCGGAGCCGTCATCAGCACCTGGATGAAATCGGCCTGGGTTTGCCAGGGCTGGCTGAGGAAATAGCCGGTAACCCCGTAACCGGCATTGTTGATGAGCAGGTCGATGGCGATGTTGCGCTCGTCGAGCCGTGCGACGAGTTGTCGCGGCGCGTCGCGATTGGCAAGGTCGCAGGCCATGACCTCGACCTTGACGGCGTGCCTGGCCATGAGTTCGTCGGCGAGGCTTTGCAGGCGATCAAGCCGGCGTGCGCTCAGCACCAGATCGACCTTGCGCCCGGCCAGTTCACGCGCAAACGCGGCGCCAATGCCGGCCGAGGCACCGGTGATGAGGGCATATCCGCGTGGCTTGTTCATCCGCTGCTGCCTGCAAGGATCGACGAAGACACAGATTACCGGGTGTGGACCTTTTGCGCAGGCGCGGCGCATGCGGTTTGCCGCAATCGACATGCGCGGCTATGCTTCGCGCCCGTTGACCACTTCGATCCAGCACATGCGCCGCAGACTCGTAGCCGGAAACTGGAAAATGCATGGCACGCGCCGGGATTCCGCCGCGCTCGTGGCAGACCTGGCCGCAGCGCTGCCGTTGCCTGTGGATGTCGCCGTGATTCCACCGTTCCCCTATCTGGCCGAGCTGATCGGTGCGGGCAGCAGTTCCGGGCTTCGCTTCGGCGCGCAGGATCTCAGCGAACATGCGCAGGGTGCCTATACCGGCGAAGTGGCCGGCGCGATGCTGAAGGACATCGGCTGCGATTACGTGCTGGTCGGTCATTCCGAACGACGCCAGTACCACGCGGAAACGAACGAGCTGGTCGCGCGCAAGTTCGTTGCCGCGCAGGCAGCGGGCCTGCTGCCGATTCTCTGCGTTGGCGAGTTGCTGGAGCATCGCGAAGGCGGGCAGACCGAGGCGATCGTCGGTGCCCAGCTCGATGCCGTGCTGGATCTGGCCGGAATTGCCGCGTTCAGCCAGGCCGTGGTTGCCTACGAGCCGGTCTGGGCCATAGGCACGGGGAAAACCGCGACCCCGCAGCAGGCCCAGCAGGTTCATGCGTTCGTGCGTGACAAATTCGCGAAGCAGGATGCTAGAATAGCCAGCTCGCTGCGTCTCCTGTACGGAGGCAGCGTAAAGGCCGCCAATGCTGCCGAGCTGTTTGCCCAGTCCGATATCGATGGTGGACTGATTGGCGGCGCCTCGTTGCTGGCGGCTGATTTTATTGCGATATGCACGGCCGCTGCGGCTGCCGCAAACCAGGGTTCCTGATTCAAATGGTCACGATCGTTGCTCAAGTTTTCTATGTGCTGATTGCCGTTGCGATGATCGCGCTGATTCTCATGCAGCGCGGTGCCGGTGCCGATGCAGGCTCGGGTTTCGGTGGTGGTGCTTCCTCGACTGTCTTTGGTGCGCGTGGCTCGGCGAATTTCCTGTCGCGCAGCACGGCGGTCCTGGCCGGTTTGTTCTTCCTGCTCAGCCTCGGCATGGGTATGTTCCACAGTCGTCCCGCCGCCGTTGGCAGCACTTCGGACGATCTTGGCGTGATGGCGGGTGTTGCTCCGCAGGAGACTCCGGCACCGGCTTCCGGTGATGTGCCGGCGCCTGTTCCGGCAGCCCCGGTTTCGGGGGATGTTCCAGCGCCAGTGCCCGCACCCGCAACGGACAAGCCAGCTGCAGAGCCAGCCAAGTCCGATGCGGCGAAGCCGGAGAAGGCAGGGAAGGACGGAGTTTGATGGCGTTGCCCAGGTGGCGGAATTGGTAGACGCACTACCTTGAGGTGGTAGCGGCGAGAGCTGTGGGGGTTCGAGTCCCCCCTTGGGCACCATTATCATGAACAACCGTCGTTGCCGCACACCGCGGCAACCGCTGATGCGTCGGGTGACGCGGAGGTGCATGTGCTAGTCGAGTATTTCCCGGTACTGCTGTTTCTGCTGGTGGCTACCGGCATCGGTATCGCTCTGCTGATCCTTGGCAACCTGTTCGGGCCAAAGAAACCGGCGGCGGAGAAGCTGGCTCCGTACGAATGCGGTTTCGAGGCTTTCGAGGATGCCCGCGTGCGTTTCGACGTGCGCTACTACCTGATCGCGATCCTCTTCATCATCTTCGATCTCGAAATCGCCTTCGTGATTCCGTGGGCAGTCGTGTTCGACAAGCTTGGCGTTTTCGGCCTCGTTGAAATGGGCGTGTTCGTCGGCCTGCTCGTGCTCGGCTTCATCTATGTCTGGAAGAAGGGAGCGCTTGAATGGGAATGAGCGACAGCATCGCGCGGGTGATGCACAACCCGACGCCGTCCGGCCCGGTCGACGACATCCTGCGTCCGGGTGACGACAATCCATTGATCGATCGCGGTTTTGTCACCGCGCGCATGGATGAACTGGTCAATTGGGCACGCACCGGCTCGATGTGGCCGGTGACTTTCGGCCTGGCCTGCTGCGCGGTCGAGATGATGCACGCGGGTGCGGCGCGCCTCGACCTGGATCGCAATGGCGTGATCTTCCGCCCGTCGCCGCGCCAATCCGACGTGATGATCGTCGCCGGCACCCTGGTCAACAAGATGGCACCGGCCCTGCGCAAGGTCTATGACCAGATGCCCGAGCCGAAGTGGGTGATCTCGATGGGATCGTGCGCGAACGGTGGCGGCTATTACCATTATTCGTATGCGGTCGTGCGCGGTTGCGACCGCATCGTTCCGGTCGATGTCTACGTGCCGGGATGTCCGCCGACCGCCGAGGCCTTGATCCACGGCATTCTGCAATTGCAGAAGAAGATCCGCCGCACCAACACGATCGCGCGCTGAGGACCCGGCATGAGCGAACCCGAATCCCTGGCCCGTCGCCTGCAAGTGCAGCTTGGCTCGAAGGTGTCGAGCAGTGTCGAAGTGCTTGGCGAAACCACCATCGAGGTATTGCCCGAGAACCTGCTGTCCGTGGCGCGCACGCTGCGCGACGATCCGGCATGGCAGTTCGAGCAGTGCGTCGATGTCTGCGGCGTCGACTACCTGAGCTACGGGCAGACCGAGTGGGATACCACCGATGTCACCTCGGAAGGCTTCTCGCGTGGTGTCGAAGGCAAGGGCGCGGGTCGTTTCGACTGGGCCAACCGGCCACGCGATACCGCCATGCCGCGGCGCTTTGCCGTGGTCGCGCACCTGCTTTCGATCAGCCACAATCATCGTCTGCGCCTGCGCACCTTCTGTGCCGATGACGATGTGCCCTCGGTGCCTTCGCTGGTCGAGATCTGGCCGGCGGTGAACTGGTTCGAGCGCGAAGCCTTCGATCTGTTCGGCATCGTTTTCGAGGGCCACCCGGACCTGCGTCGCATCCTCACCGATTACGGTTTTGTCGGGCATGCCTTCCGCAAGGATTTCCCGCTGATCGGCAATGTCGAGGTCCGCTACGATGCGGACAAGAAACGCGTCATCTACGAACCGGTCTCGATCGAGCCGCGCGTGCTCGTGCCGCGCACGATCCGTGACGATTCGCGCTATGAGCAGGCCAGGGCCGAGCGCGAAGCGGGAGCCAAATGATGGAAGAAATCCGCAACTACACGATGAACTTCGGCCCGCAGCACCCGGCTGCGCATGGCGTCCTCCGCCTCGTCCTGGAAATGGATGGCGAGACCGTCATGCGTGCCGATCCGCATATCGGCCTGCTTCATCGCGGCACCGAGAAGCTCGCCGAATCCAAGCCGTTCAACCAGTCGATCGGCTACATGGATCGACTCGACTACGTCTCGATGATGTGCAACGAGCACGCCTACGTGCGCGCTATCGAAAACCTGATGCAGCTCGAGATCCCGGAACGCGCGCAGTGGATCCGCACGATGTTCGACGAGATCACGCGCATCCTCAACCACCTCATGTGGATCGGCTCGAACGCGCTCGATCTGGGTGCCATGGCGGTGTTCCTCTACTCCTTCCGCGAACGCGAGGAGCTGATGGATTGCTACGAGGCGGTTTCCGGCGCGCGCATGCACGCGACCTACTATCGTCCCGGCGGTGTCTATCGCGACTTGCCAACGGTGATGCCGAAGTACAAGGAATCGCGCTGGCACAAGGGTGATGACCTGAAGCGCTTCAACCAGTGGCGCGAAGGCTCGATGCTCGACTACCTCGAGCAGTTCTGCGCCGATTTCCCGAGCAAGGTCGACGAGTACGAGGCGCTGTTGACCACCAACCGCATCTGGAAGCAACGCACGGTCGACATCGGCATTGTCCCGCCCGACCTGGCCAAGGCCTGGGGCATGAGCGGCCCGATGCTGCGTGGCTCGGGCATCGCCTGGGACCTGCGCAAGAAGCAGCCTTATGCGAAATATGCCGAGGTCGATTTCGATATTCCAGTCGGCGTCAACGGCGACTGTTACGACCGTTATCTCGTGCGCGTCGAGGAGATGCGCCAGTCAAATCGCATCATCCAGCAATGCGTGGCCTGGCTGCGCGCCAATCCGGGCCCGGTGATCGTGCAGAACTACAAGGTCGCACCGCCGAAGCGCGAGGAGATGAAGGAGTCGATGGAAGCCCTCATCCATCACTTCAAGCTGTTCACCGAAGGCTATTGCGTGCCCGCCGGCGAAACCTATGCGGCCGTGGAAGCGCCGAAGGGCGAGTTCGCCTGCTACCTGATTTCCGATGGCGCCAACAAGCCCTTCCGCTGCAAGCTGCGTGCACCGGGGTTTGCCCATCTGTCGACGATGGACACGATCGTGCGCGGCCACATGCTTTCCGACGTCGTCGCCATGATTGGCACCTACGATGTCGTGTTCGGGGAGATAGATCGATGAAGCGGGGATTCGAAATTCGGGATTCGGGATTCGTCAATGCCGCATCGAAGCAATTTGCGGCTGTTCTGTGTCGACTATACGAAGAGCTCTCGGATCGCGGAGTGTCGCTTTTTCGAATCCCGTATCCCCAATCCCGAATCCCAGCCATTACTCCATTTCCGACAGTAAAGCCATGAAAGCCACCGGCACCTACAACCAGGTCAAGGATGTTGATCCGTTGGCGTTGCTGACGGCGCACACGCGCGAACACATCGATGCGTGGGTGGCCAAGTTTCCGCCGGATCGCAAGCGTTCGGCGCTGATCCAGGGCTTGTTCGCGACGCAGGAGCAGAATGGCGGGTTCCTCACCGATGAGCTGATCGTCGCGGTGGCGCGCTACCTCGATTTGCCGCAGGTGTGGGCATTCGAGGTCGCCAGTTTCTATTCGATGTTCGAGACCAGGCCGGTCGGTCGCAACAACGTCGCGATCTGCACGAACATTTCCTGCTGGCTCAATGGTGCCGAGGATCTCGTGCGCCATTGCGAGAAGAAGCTCGGCACGCCGCTGGGCGGAAGCACGGAAGATGGCCGCATCTACCTCAAACGCGAGGAAGAATGCCTGGCTGCCTGCTGTGGTGCGCCAATGATGGTGGTCAACGGCCACTATCACGAGCACCTCGATATCGCCAAGCTCGACAAGATCCTCGATGAACTGAAATAGACCCACGAGAAGCGGCTGCAGCCGCGATGCCCTTGCCGTGTATGCAAGGTGCCGCGCGATTGAAACCGCTTCCAGACCAGAAGACGAAGAGACCGTAATGGCATTCGGACCCGCTGCAAAAGATCACCAGGTCGTCTACACCACGCTGCATTTCGAGCAGCCGTGGACGTTCGACAATTACCTCAAGGTCGACGGCTACCAGGCCTGGAAGAAGATCCTTGCCGAGAAGCCCGACCCGGTCACGATCATCGACGAACTGAAGAACAGTTCGTTGCGCGGTCGTGGTGGCGCCGGCTTCCCGACCGGTTTGAAGTGGTCGTTCATGCCGCGCAATGCACCAGGGCAGAAATACATCCTTTGCAACTCCGACGAGTCCGAGCCGGGTACCTGCAAGGATCGCGACATCCTGCGCTTCAATCCGCATGCCGTGGTCGAGGGACTGGCGATCGCCTGCTACGCGACCGGCTCGACGGTTGCATACAACTACCTGCGTGGTGAATTCCACCACGAACCGTTCGAGCATTTCGAACAGGCGCTCAAGGATGCCTACGCGGCCGGCCTGCTCGGCAAGAACATCTGCGGCTCCGGCATCGATGTCGATATCCATGCCGCGCTCGGTGCCGGTGCCTACATCTGCGGCGAAGAAACCGCGATGATGGAATCACTGGAAGGCAAGAAGGGTATGCCGCGCTTCAAACCGCCATTTCCGGCCAATTTCGGCCTGTTTGGCAAACCGACGACGATCAACAACACGGAAACCTATGCGTCGGTGCCGGCGATCCTGCGCAAGGGCGCGGACTGGTTCCTCAATATCGGCAAGCCGAACAACGGCGGCCCGAAGATCTTTTCGGTTTCCGGTCATGTCGCCAGGCCCGGCAACTACGAGATTCCACTCGGAACATCCTTCGCCGACCTGCTTGAAATGGCCGGCGGCATGCGCAATGGTGCCAAGCTCAAGGCGGTGATCCCTGGTGGTTCGTCGATGCCGGTGCTGCCCGGTGAAACCATGATGGGCCTGACCATGGATTACGACGCGATCCAGAAGGCCGGTTCCGGCCTGGGTTCCGGCGCGGTCATCGTCATGGATGAATCGACCTGCATGGTGCGCGCCTGCCAGCGCATCGCGCGTTTCTATTTCCAGGAGTCCTGCGGCCAGTGCACGCCGTGCCGCGAGGGTACCGGCTGGATGTACCGCATGCTGACCCGCATCGTCGAAGGCAACGCCCAGCTCGGCGATCTCGACACCCTGAAAGCCGCGGCCGGACAGATCGAAGGCCACACGATCTGCGCCTTCGGCGAAGCCGCCGCCTGGCCGGTGCAGGGTTTCCTGCGCCACTACTGGCACGAGTTCGAATATTTCATTGTGAACGGCAGGTCGATGGTGGGTTTGCAGCGGGGGGAAGTGGCATGACTTTGCTTACTGCAGTTGCAGACCGGGAATGGGGAATGGGGAATAGGGAATCGGTAGAACAAAGCCGCAAGTCCCAGTCTTGCCGAATCCCGGCTCAGACAGGAGCCCAAGCATGAGCGCGCAGCCGGTGACTCCGAGCGCACCGCCCGATCACGTCTCGATCGAGATTGACGGCACGCAGGTGTTTGCGCCGAAGGGCTCGATGATCATCCAGGCCGCCGATCGCATCGGCGTGGCGATCCCGCGCTTCTGCTACCACGAAAAACTGCCCATCGCCGCCAATTGCCGCATGTGCATGGTCGAGGTCGAGATGGGTGGCCGGCCGATGCCGAAGCCGCAGCCCTCGTGCGCGACCCCGGTTGCCGATGGCATGAAGGTCTTCACACAGTCACAGCGCGCGCTGTCGGCGCAGCGCAATGCGATGGAATTCCTGCTCATCAACCATCCGCTGGATTGCCCCGTGTGCGACCAGGGTGGCGAATGCGAGTTGCAGGATCTGTCGCTTGGATTTGGCCGTTCCGTCAGCCGTTTCGTCGAACGCAAGCGCGTCGTGGCCGACGAGGATCTCGGCCCGCTGGTTGAAACCGAGATGACCCGCTGCATCCATTGCACGCGCTGCATCCGGGTCATGGCCGAAGTGGCCGGCACCTACGAACTTGGCGGCATGGAGCGTGGCGAGCGCCTGCAGATCGGCACCTATGTCGGCCAGCCCTTGATGAGCGAATTGTCGGGCAACGTGATCGATGTCTGCCCGGTTGGCGCGCTGACCAACAAGCCGTTCCGTTTCCGCGCCCGCGCCTGGGAGTTGATTGCCCGCGAATCAATCGGCTATCACGATGCGCTCGGCTCGAACCTGTGGCTGCACACGCGCCGCGGCGAAGTGCTGCGCACGGTGCCGCGCGACAACGAGGCGATCAACGAATGCTGGTTGTCCGATCGCGATCGCTACAGTCATGAAGGCCTGTATGCGGAAGATCGCGCAACGATGCCGATGATCCGCAAGAACGGCGAGCTGGTCGAGACCAGTTGGACCGAGGCCCTTGCCTTTGTCGCCGAGCGGCTGCGCAGCTCGGGTGCGGATCTCGGTGCCCTGGTGGCGCCGCTGACCTCGAACGAGGAGGGCCACCTGCTGGCCAGGCTCGTGCGCGGACTCGGCAGCGATGCGATCGACCATCGCCTGCGCCAGCTCGATCTCTCCGACGCACCCCACGCCAGTGCGTTCGAGATGCCGGTTGCCGATCTCGAAAAGGCCACGGCGATCCTCCTCATCGGCTGCAACCCGCGTCACGAGATGCCCCTGCTCAACCATCGCCTGCGCAAGGCGGTCAATGCCGGGGCCAAGGTGCATGTCATCAATCCGCTGGACTTCGATTTCAACTTCGCGCTTGCCGGCAAGCAGATCGTTGCCCCGGCAG
Organism: Lysobacterales bacterium 63-13; assembly: GCA_001899855.1. GTDB lineage: Bacteria > Pseudomonadota > Gammaproteobacteria > Xanthomonadales > Rhodanobacteraceae > Dokdonella. Next base: position 234,539 of record MKWR01000006.1, on the reverse strand, counting down.
CCATGGTCGAAGTCGTCCTCGGCCTTGCCCGCGCCGCCAACGAAACCGGAAAGCTGCCGGCATCCTCGAGCCTGGCCGCCGAGTTGGCCAAGGTCGCGAGCAGTGATTCGGCCAAGGCGCTTATCAGCCAGTTGACCGATGCCAGCGCCTCGGTAGTGATTCTTGGCGAGTCCGCCGTGCAGCATGCCGATGCGGCCTGGTTGCGTGCCGCGGCGAAATTCATCGCGCGTGCCACCGGCTCGGCCTGCAACGAGGTTCCCTCGGGTGCCAACGCGATCGGTCTCGCCGATGCCGGCGTTGCACCGCTGCAGGATGGAAGCAATGCCGCGCAGATGCTCGCCAAGCCGCCGAAGACGCTGATCGTCTATCACGCCGGCTCGGCTGACTTTGCCATGCCTGCTGCTTTCGATCAGGCGCGCAGCAGCACGGATTTCTATCTCTACATCGGTGCGTACGCGTGCAGCGGCGTGCGCAGCAAGGCCCATGCGGTATTGCCGATAGGCCTGCCGCCGGAAATCGAGGCGAGCTACACGAATGTCGATGGCATCGTGCAGAGCCTCGCCGCGGGTGCCAAGGCACCGGCGGAGGCGCGTCCGGGCTGGAAGGTGCTGCGCGCACTTGGCTCCGCGCTTGCCCTCGACGGCTTCGGCTTCACCGAGATCGGCGAAGTGCGTGCGCAGATGACCAAGGCCTCGACGACGGCGCGTGAACCGGGCGCGCGGACGCCGGCAAGCACCGCCACGGGCGCATTCGAGCGCATTGCCACCACCGCCATCTATCGCGGCGACGCCGTGCTGCGACGTTCGCCTGCACTCAACGCGCATCCGCTGACCTGCGGCGCGCGGGTTTCCCTGAACCCCGCCGATGCCGCCAGGCTTGGTCTGGGGCAGGGCGACAAGGCCCATGTCGAGACCACGTTGCTTGATGTGCAGGTTGATGCGGCTGTTCCCGTTGGCGCGGCGTGGATCGAGGCCGGTTACGCGGCGGTTGCCGCGCTCCCGGCCAATGGCTCGGCCTTGAAGATCGCGAGGGCTTCAGCATGATCGATGCGATGCGCGAATCGCTGCTGGCATACGGCAACACCGGCCTCGTCGCCTGGGTGGTGCTGAAGATCCTGGTGATCGCGGTTCCGGTGATCATCGCGGTGGCGATGTTCGTCTACTGGGAACGCAAGGTCATCGGCTGGATGCACGTGCGCATGGGGCCGAACCAGATCGGCCCGTTCGGCTTGCTGCAGGCTTTTGCGGATGTCTTCAAGCTGCTCTTCAAGGAAATCATCCAGCCCAGCTCGGCGAACAAGTTCCTGTTCGTGCTGGCTCCGCTGATCGCCCTGGTGCCATCGTTTGCGGCCTGGTCACTGGTTCCGTTCGATGCCGGCCTGGTGCTGGCGGATGTCAACGTCGGCCTGCTGCTGTTGCTGGCGCTGACCTCGCTGGGCGTCTACGGCATCATCCTCGCCGGCTGGTCGTCGAACTCGCGCTACGCGATGCTCGGTGCCATGCGTGCGGCGGCACAGACCATCTCCTACGAGATCCCGATGGGCTTCGCCCTGGTCAGCGTGATGATCATGACCGGCAGCCTCAACCTGACCGAGATCGTCATGGCCCAGGCCGGCAGCAAGGGTTTCCTTGACTGGTACTGGCTGCCGCTGCTGCCGATGTTCGTCATCTATTTCATTTCCGGTGTCGCCGAAACCAACCGCGCGCCGTTCGACATGGCCGAGGGCGAATCGGAAATCGTTGCCGGTTTCCATGTCGAGTATTCGGGTTCCGCGTTCGCGATCTTCTTCCTCGCCGAATACGCGAACATGATCCTCATCGCGTTTCTCGCCACCGTGCTGTTCATGGGCGGCTGGTTGAGCCCGCTGCAGGGGTGGATCACTGCCGATGTGGCATGGGTCGACTGGATCTGGAAGGGCGGCTGGCAGTGGACCTTCATCAAGGCCTTCCTGTTCTCGTTCTTCTACCTGTGGTTCCGCGCCACGTTCCCGCGCTACCGCTATGACCAGATCATGCGCCTGGGCTGGAAGGTGTTCATTCCGATCACGATCGTCTGGGTGGTTGTCGCCGCCTGCCTGAAGTATTTCGGCCTCGTCACGATCGGCGCATGAGCGAGCCAGGACATACACAACAGCCATGAATAGAGTCTTCAACTACCTGAAAAGTCTGCTCCTGCTCGAGCTGCTGGCCGGCATGTGGCTGACCATGCGTTACATGTTCAAGCCGAAGTACACGATGCGCTATCCGGAAGAACACATTCCGAAGTCGAATCGTTTCCGCGGCCTGCATGCGCTGCGTCGCTACCCCAACGGCGAGGAGCGTTGCATCGCCTGCAAGCTGTGCGAGGCGGTGTGCCCGGCGCTGGCCATCACCATCGATTCGGAAATGCGCAGTGACGGCACGCGGCGCACGACGCGCTACGAAATCGACCTGTTCAAGTGCATCTTCTGCGGCTTCTGCGAGGAATCCTGCCCGGTCGATTCCATCGTCGAGACGCACCTGCACGAATACCATTTCGAGAAGCGCGGCCAGAACGTGGTCAACAAGATCCAGTTGCTGGCGATTGGCGACCGCTACGAAGGCGAAATCGCCGCGGCGCGTGCCCAGGACGCGGCATTCCGATGAGCAGACACGGAGAATCCGATGACATTTGAACTGCTCTGCTTCTATTTTTTCGGCACGGTCGCCGTCGTCGCGGCGCTGTCCGTGATCAGCGTGAAGAATTCGGTCGTGGCCGCGTTGTGCCTGGTCCTGACCTTTTTCTCGATGGCCTGCGTCTGGTTGCTCGCCCAGGCTGAATTCCTCGGCGTCGCCCTTGCCCTGGTCTATGTCGGCGCGGTCATGGTGCTGTTCCTGTTCGTGGTGATGATGCTGGATGTCGACTTTGCACCCTTGCGTGAAGGCTTCGTGCGCTTCCTGCCGGTCGGCGTGCTCGTTGCCGTGGTCATGCTGGTGGAGATGCTGATGATGATCGGCGTGCGCACCTTGCAGACGCCGCCAAGCGAGGATCCAGCCATGCTCGCCGGCATGTCTAACCTGGAATGGCTCGGCTATACGTTGTTCCGTGATTTCATCCTGCCCTTCGAGATTGCCGCGCTGATCCTCACCGTCGGCCTGATTGCCGCGGTCACCCTGAACGAGCGCAAGCGCAGCCACACCAAGCTGCAGAACCCCTCGCGCCAGGTCATGGTCAAGCGCGAGGATCGCGTCCGCCTGGTGAAGATGGCTGCGGAGAAGAAAGGGGAGGCGGCGCCATGATCACCCTCGCGCATTTCCTGACCTTGGCTGCGGTGCTTTTGTGCATCGCCGTGGCCGGGTTCTTCATCAATCGCAAGAACGTGATCGTTCTGCTGATGTGCATCGAGCTGCTGCTGCTCGCGGTGAACACGAATTTCATCGCCTTTTCGCGCTACCTCGGCGATCCGTCCGGTCAGGTTTTCGTCTTCTTCATCCTGACCGTGGCTGCCGCCGAGGCCGCGATCGGCCTGGCCATCCTCGTCGTCCTGTTCCGCAATCGCGCGACGATTGACGTGACCGACATCGACAAGCTCAAGGGTTGATTGATGATGCTCGACAAATCCATCCTGCTGACGATCGTCCTCGCGCCGCTGTTTGGCGCGCTGGTTGCCGGCTTGTTCGGCAAGCGCATCGGCCGCGTTGCCTCGCACAGCGTCACCATTGCCGGCGTCGGTCTAAGCTGCGCCTTGTCGATCCTCGTGCTCTACAAACTGGTCTGGGGCGGTGCCGAGGTATTCAACCAGAACATCTACACCTGGTTCGAGGTCGGCAGCACGAGTGCCCACGTCGGTTTCCTGATCGACCGCCTGACCGCGATGATGATGGTGGTGGTCACCTTTGTCTCGCTGATGGTGCATGTCTACACGATCGGCTACATGGCCGAGGATGATGGCTACGAGCGCTTCTTCAGCTATATCGCGCTGTTCACCTTCTCGATGCTGATGCTGGTGATGAGCAACAACTTCCTGCAGCTGTTCTTCGGCTGGGAAGCGGTCGGCCTGGTCTCCTACCTGCTGATCGGCTTCTGGTACAAGCGCCCGACCGCGATCTTCGCCAACATGAAGGCCTTCCTGGTCAATCGCGTTGGTGATTTCGGTTTCATCCTCGGCATCGCCGGCGTGCTGCTGTGGTTTGGCGGTTCTCTCGATTACGCCGCGGTTTTCGCGCATGCGCAGGATCCTTCGCTGGACATGGCCTCGCGCTCGGTCGAACTGATCGCCGGTCATCCCTGGCAGGTGGCGACGATCGTCTGCATCTGCCTGTTCATCGGCGCCATGGGCAAGTCGGCGCAGGTGCCGCTGCACGTGTGGTTGCCCGACTCGATGGAAGGCCCGACGCCGATTTCGGCCCTGATCCACGCGGCAACCATGGTCACCGCCGGCATCTTCATGGTCGCGCGCATGTCGCCGCTTTTCGAGCTGAGCGAAACCGCGCTGACCTTCGTCTTGGTGATTGGCGCGACCACGGCCTTGTTCACCGGCCTGATCGGTGTCGTGCAGAACGACATCAAGCGCGTCGTCGCCTATTCGACCCTTTCCCAGCTCGGTTACATGACCGTCGCCCTTGGCGTCTCGGCGTATTCGGCCGGCGTGTTCCACCTGATGACGCATGCCTTCTTCAAGGCCCTGCTGTTCCTCGGCGCGGGTTCGGTGATCATCGCCATGCACCATGAGCAGGACATGCGCCACATGGGCGGCCTGCGCAAGTACATGCCGATCACCTGGATCACGATGTGGATCGGCTCGCTGGCCCTCGCCGGCGCGCCGGGATTTGCCGGATTCTTCTCCAAGGACGCGATCATCGAGGCGGTCGGAGAATCGCATCGGCTCGGTGCCGGCTACGCCTATTTCTGCGTACTTGCCGGTGTCTTCATCACCGCGTTGTACAGCTTCCGTCTGCTCTACATGACCTTCCACGGCAAGGAACGCTTTGCCGTCGTCCCGGTCAAGCAGCACCATGGCCACGATGACCACATCCACTACGGCCCGGGCGAGCTTGCCCATGCGCCGCATGAATCACCGTGGGTGGTGATGGTGCCGCTGGTGCTGCTGGCGATCCCCTCGGTCGTGATCGGCTTCCTGACCATCGGCCCGATGCTGTTCGGCGACTATTTCGGCAATGCCATCTTCGTGCGCGAGGCAAACGACGTGCTCGGTGAATTGGGCCGCGAATTCCACGGCGCGCTGGCGATGACCGTGCATGGATTCACCCAGCCGCCGTTCTGGATCGCGCTGGCCGGCTTCATCGTCGCCACCTGGATCTGGCTGTTCAATCCGCGTATCGCCGACAAGGCCGAGAACGCCCTGCGCCCGCTGCATACGGCGCTGGTCAACAAATACTGGTTCGACAACATCTACCAGGCGGTCTTCGCGCGCGGCGGCATCCGTTTTGGCCGTGGCCTCTGGCGCGGCAGCGATGCGGCGCTGATCGATGGCGCGATCAATGGCTCGGCCAGCCTCATCGACCAGGCTTCGGCGCTGCTGCGCCGGCTGCAGTCCGGCTATCTCTACCACTATGCATTCGCGATGATCCTCGGCCTGATCCTGCTGCTCGGCGGATCATGGTGGGTATTGACGCGCATCGCTGCCTGATCGACGGGGAATGACGAACACCATGGCTCACTGGCCTCTTCTCAGCGTTCTGATCTGGTTGCCGATTGTCGGTGCCATCCTCGTGCTTGCCCTGGGTCGCGATGCGCGTGTCGCGCGCTGGCTCAGCGTACTCGTCACCCTGCTCACCTTTGTCGTCAGCCTGCCGCTCTACAGCGGCTATGACGCCGTCGCCGGCGGCATGCAGTTCGCCGAATCGCATCTGTGGATCGGCGGACTCAAGGCCTATTACGGCCTGGCCGTGGATGGCATCTCGGTTGCCCTGATCGTCCTCACCACGTTCACCAGCGTGCTGGTCATCATTGGCTCGTGGGGACCGATCAACAAGCGCGTTTCGCAGTACATGGCGGCCATGCTCGTGCTCGAGGGCATGTTGATCGGCATCTTCGCGGCCACCGATGCATTGCTGTTTTACGTGTTCTTCGAGGCCATGCTGATCCCGATGTTCATCATCATCGGCGTCTGGGGCGGCCCGCGTCGTGTCTACGCGACGCTGAAGTTCTTCATCTACACCTTCCTCGGCTCGATCTTCATGCTGATCGCGCTGATCTACCTGCACATGAAGACGGGCGAGTTCTCGCTGGCCGCCTTTGCCGCCGCGCCGCTCAGCACGACCGAGCAGGCCTGGCTGTTCTTCGGCTTCCTTGCCGGCTTCGCCATCAAGGTGCCGATGTGGCCAGTGCACACCTGGTTGCCGGATGCCCACGTCGAGGCGCCAACCGGTGGTTCGGTGATCCTTGCCGCGATCATGCTGAAAGTCGGCGGCTACGGTTTCATCCGTTTCTCCCTGCCGATCACCCCGGATGCCTCGCAGGAATACGCCTGGGTGGTCATTGCCATGTCCCTGATCGCGGTGGTCTACATCGGCTACGTCGCCCTCGTCCAGGACGACATGAAGAAGCTGGTCGCCTATTCGTCGGTCGCGCACATGGCCTTCGTCACCCTCGGCATCTTCATCACCCTGGCCCTGGTCCGCGAGCACGCCAACCCGGATGCGGCGCGCCTCGGCATGCAGGGTGCGATGGTGCAGATGATCTCGCACGGCTTCGTCTCCGGCGCGATGTTCGCCTGCATTGGCGTGCTCTACGATCGATTGCACACGCGCATGATCAACGAATACGGTGGCGTCATGAACGTGATGCCCTGGTTCGGCGGCTTCTTCATCCTCTTTTCCATGGCCAATTGCGGCCTGCCCGGCACCAGTGGTTTCGTCGGCGAGTTCATGGTCATCCTGGCCTCGTTCCAGAGCAATCCGTTCATTGCCCTGGTCGCTGCCTTCACCCTGATCATCGGTGCCGCCTACACCTTGTGGCTGGTCAAGCGCGTGATCTTCGGTGAAGTCACCAATCCGAAAGTTGCCAAGTTCAAGAGACTCGATGCGCGTGAATGGATCGTGCTCGGATCGTTCGCTGTTGCCGTACTCGCCCTCGGCATCTACCCGAAGCCGCTGACCGACCTGATGGACAGCTCGGTGCTGCAGATCGTCAATGCGCTGATGCTGAGCAAGGCCTGAGAATCCGATGACCATCCAATTCAATCCCGCCGATCTGCTCGCCATCCTGCCCGAGCTGGTGCTGCTTGGCGCAACCTGCGCGATCCTGCTGATCGACTTGTTCCTCAAGCCGAGCCAGCGCGACATCACCCACTGGCTGTCGATCGCAGCCATTGCCGTGACCTCGTTCCTCGTCTGGCGCGGTGCGCCGGAAGTCGCCCAGGGCGTCAGCGCGTTCAACGGCATGTTCAAGCACGATGGCATCAGCGTCGTGCTCAAGCAGTTTGTCCTGCTCACCACCGGGCTGAGCCTGTTCTATGCGCGCAACTACATGCGCGAGCGCAGCCTGCTGTTTGGCGAGTTCTACCTGCTGATCCTCTTTGCCACGATCGGCATGATGCTGCTGGTTTCCGCGGGCAGCCTGGTCACCGCCTACCTTGGCCTCGAACTGCTCGCGCTTTCCTCCTATGCCCTGGTTGCGCTCAATCGGCAATCGGCAATCTCGGCCGAAGCGGCAATCAAGTATTTCGTGCTCGGCGCGCTGGCTTCCGGCTTGCTGCTGTATGGCATGTCGATGATCTACGGGACCACCGGCACGCTCGATCTGGCCGCCATCAGTGCGCAGGTCAACCAGGTCGAGCATCGCGGTTGGCTGGCCATCGGCCTGGTCTTCATCGTTTCCGGCGTCGCCTTCAAGCTCGGCGCGGCACCGTTCCACATGTGGCTGCCGGATGTCTATCACGGCGCGCCGACAGCGATCGCCGTGTTCATCGGATCGGCAGCCAAGGTCGCCGCGTTCGGGCTGCTCTACCGCCTGCTCGAAGGCGGCCTTGGCCCGATGAGCGAGCATTGGACGCCGATGCTGGCACTGCTCTCGGTGCTCTCGCTGGCGGTCGGCAACCTGTTTGCGATCGCGCAGTCGAACCTCAAGCGCATGCTCGCCTACTCGACGATCTCGCACATCGGTTTCATGCTGCTCGGATTTGTCGGCGGCTCGCCCGCGGGTTACTCGGCGGCGATGTTCTACATCATCAGCTACACGATGACCGCCACGGTCGCCTTCGGCATCATCGCCTTGCTCGCCCGCGCCGGGTTCGAGTGCGAGGAGATCGATGACTTCAAGGGACTCAACCAGCGCAGCCCGTGGTATGCCGCGATCATGGGCATTTCCATGTTCTCCCTGGCCGGCGTGCCGCCACTGTTTGGTTTCTTTGCCAAGCTGCTGGTGTTGAAATCGGCCATCGACGCCGGTTTCCTGTGGCTGGCGATTGTCGCGATCATCTTCGCCATCATCGGCATCTACTACTACCTGCGCGTGGTCAAAGTCATGTACTTCGACGCGGCGGCCGACGATGCGGCGGTCCCGCTGCCGGCAGATCTGCCACTGCGCTGGGTGATCTCGCTCAACGGCCTCGCCCTGGTCGTGCTCGGCCTCGCCTGGGGCCCGCTGTTTGACTGGTGCAATCGCGCATTCGGCGTCTGATCGCGGATCCGCTGCCGAAGCGGATCGGTCAATAACCGAAGAAATCCTCGCTGCGGATATCGTCGTCGTCGATGCCGGCAGCGCCCAGCGCGGTACGCATGGCGACGACCATGGCGGGCGGGCCGGCGACGTAGAAGATCGGTGAGGGCAGGCCAGCAGTGACGCGGTTCAGGAATGCGCCGTCGACCAAGCCGGTTTCGCCCTTCCAGGTACTCGCGGATTTGCCCATGTCGGTCATCGTCGCGACCAACTGGAAGCGCTCGTGCTGCCTGGCATGGCCCTGCAGCTCGGCGAGGAAGGCGGCGTCTTCCGGACGTCGATTGGAATAGATCAGCATCAGCCGATGCGCGGATTCCGTCTTGAAGGCGTGACGCAACATGCTCATGAAGGGCGTGATGCCGATGCCGCCGGCGATGAAACAGGCAGCCCGTGAAACCTTGTTGTGCAGGGTCATCGAGCCGAACGGACCGTCGATGGAAACGCCTGCTCCCGGTTCGAGGCGGCCGAGGGCGCGCTTGTAGGCGCTGTCGCGCATACGCGTCGTCACCGTCAGGTTGGCCTCGTGCGGGGCGCTGACGATGGAAAACGCATGCACCCGCGAATCCTCGCCAAGTTGCGGATCATCGAGAATCAGGTCGATTGCCTGGCCCGGCTTGAACTCGAAGCCTGCGGGCTTCTGCAAGTGGAAGGCAACCGTACCTTCGGCAACCGTTTCGCGCTTGAGCAAGGTGCTGTGCTGGGCGTTCATGACGATACTCCGTTCAAGCTGCAGGGTGGCGCTGCGCGCAAATGCCTGTTCGCGGACGGCGCTGCGGGTGCTGGCAGGATGCGTTCGATGCGCGCAAAGGCCGAGTGGTTGTGGATCGATTCGAAGTTTTCCGCCTCGATCAGGTAGCCGCCAATGCGCGCATCCTGGTCGAGGGCGTGGGCGACATCGCGGACCAGGTCCTCGACGAACTTCGGATTGTCGTACGCGCGCTCGGTGACGAACTTCTCATCGGCGCGCTTGAGCAGGCCATAGACCTCGCAGGACGCGCTGGCTTCGGCGATCGCAATCAGCTCTTCCATCGACATGGATTCCAGGAGGTTGGCGGCAATGCTGATGTGCGAGCGCTGGTTGTGTGCGCCGTAGGCGGAAATCTCCTTGGAACAGGGGCACAGGCTGGTTGCCGGCACGACAACGCGCAGGCGCAAGGCGAACTGGCCGTCCGCGTCGACGCTGCCACACCATTCGACGTCGTGATCAAGCAGGCTGTTGACCCCTGACACCGGGGCAGCCTTGCTGACGAAGTAGGGGAAGTGCAGGGTGATGCTGCCGCTGCGCGCATCCAGCCGTTCGAGCATCTCGAAAACCATCGCCCGGAAACCGGCCTGGTCGAGATGGCCGGCACGCGCTTCGATCAACTCGATGAAGCGCGACATGTGCGTGCCCTTGATTTCCGCTGCCAGCGCCACGGTCATCGAGAACGTGGCGATGGTGGCGATGGCGTGCCTGCCGGAGTGGATGACGACGGGATAGCGCACGCCCTTGACGCCGACGGCATCGATGCGTTGCTTGCGGAAATCGGCTTGCGCCTGTACATCAGGCAGCAGTTGCATTGCGGTGAGGGCATTCATGGGGATTCTCGATGCGTAGCGGGCGGTTTGCTGGCTGCGGTTGCGCGGTCGATCAATTGAATTTTTCCGGGAACTGCTTGGCGAGGGCATCGGTGAGCGCGTCGGCAATCACGTACATGTGATCGCGCATGGCGGCCCAGGTCTTGCCTTCTTCGACATACTTGTGGTCCTTGAGCTGCTGATCCTGCTCCATGTGATGCGCCGCATGGCCGATGAACAGGGAGTTGACCGTGGCCCGCGGCAGGTTGGGATTGGCCCCGCTCAGGAAATCGGCGATGGCACCGGCATTGGCGGTCAGTTGCCTGGAGGCGGCGGCCTGCTTGGCTGCGTCAGCGGTGGCTGTGGCATCGATGTGCGCCTTGACCGCGCCGTAATGCCCGACCAGCAGATCCATCAAGGCGTCCGAACCCGCTTTTCCATAAAACGGTTCAATCGAGGCGGCAATCTGTTTTGCGTTGCTGACGACCTCAGCCTCGGCAGCCTTGGCCGCGGCGCCGTTGCCATCCATGGTTTCCAGGGCGACGTTGCGCACCCAGAAGATGTGCCCGATCCACAGGTCGCGCAGGGCAGCCTGTGTTGCGGCCTGCTTGACGGTGACCGTATGCGTCGTCGCATCGACGGCTGGTGCCTCGTGCGCGAGGAGCGTGCCCGCGCTTCCGAGCAGGGCGGCGAGCGCGAGTGCGCCCAGTGATTTGCTGATCAGGGATGACATGACGAACTCCTTGCGTTGGCTGGGATCCTCATGCTGATCTTGATAAAATAGATTGTCAAGTAAGATATGCCATAAGATTGTAAAGTCGGAATCCGGTAGCATGCGATGCTCGATGGAGGTCGTCGGCCACCGCTCAATCGCGAGAGGACAATGATCAAGGTAATGGGAAATCGCCAGCAGGCGCTGCTCACGCTCCTGCTTCGCACCAAGACCGGCCTGACCGTGGATGAGCTCTCACGCGGCCTGCACGTGACCCGCAATGCGGTGCGCCAGCATCTGGCCTCGCTGGGCAACGACGGCCTTGTCGAGACCGGCATCTCGCGACCTTCCGGTGGCCGGCCCGAGCAGCTCTACGTGCTCTCGGACAAGGGCCTGGAGCTGTTTCCGCGGCAGTATTCGTGGTTTGCCGAACTGGTGATCGATACCATCCGCGATGACGCCGGCGATGCGGTACTCAAGGAGCGACTCGGGCGCATGGGCGAACGCGTGGCCGACCAGTTGCTGGCGCAGAGCCAGCCGGCGACGGAGCCGCAGGAAAAAGTGCAGAAGCTCGCCCGCATCATGCAGGAGATGGGTTACAACACCGGCGAGGCCAGCGTGGTCGATGGCCAGCCAGTCATCGAAGCGGACAATTGCGTCTTCCACAAGCTGGCGATGAAGGATCCGGAGATTTGCCGCTTCGACCTGGCCATGATGGCGCGTTTCACCGACAGCACGATCGATCACCAGGAATGCATGGCAAAGGGCGGCAACGTCTGTCGCTTCAAGTTCACGCCGAAGGCGAAATAGACAGGCGATCCACACCCTCGCTGCGTGTGGCCACAGGCTGGGCAGGCTTAACCCGCTGCGGGTTTCCCCGGCCATTCGCAGCCGTTACCCTGTAGCGCATGCAGGAACTCATCGAAACCTACCTCGTCCAGCCGTTGGGCGGCATTCCCCATGCTTCGACGCTGCTCGGCCTGCTCGTGCTCCTCGTCATCTCCTGGCTGGCCAACTGGCTGACGCGGCGCGTCTTGCTGGTCGTGGTCGGACGCCTGGCCAAGGCCTCGCCCAGCAAGTGGGACGACGCGCTGATGGGTCGCCGGGTGCTCGCGCGCCTGGCCAACGTGGTGCCGGCATTGATCGTGCTCGGCGGCATCGCCCTGGTGCCGGGCGTGCCCGCCTGGCTCGATACCGTGGTCGGCAGCGTTGCCCGCGCCTATGTGGCGCTGACCGTGGCGATGGCCATCGCCAATCTGCTCGACGCGCTCAACGACATCTACGAAAAATCCAGCCGCCATGCGACGCGACGACCGATCAAGGGCTATGTGCAACTGCTGAAGATCGGCATCTACATCATTGCCGGCGTACTCATCATTGCCGCCTTGATCGGCAAATCGCCGCTGGTGCTGCTGACCGGCTTCGGTGCCATGACGGCGGTGCTGATGCTGGTGTTCAAGGACACCCTGCTGTCGCTGGTGGCCAGCATGCAACTGGCGAGCAACGACATGCTGCGTGTCGGCGACTGGATCGAGATGTCCAGTCAGAATGTCGACGGCGATGTCATCGACATCAGCCTGCACACGGTCAAGGTGCAGAACTGGGACAAGACCATCAGCACCATTCCGACCTGGAAGCTGATCAACGAGAGCTTTCGCAACTGGCGCGGGATGAGCGAATTCGGCGGTCGCCGCATCAAGCGCGCGTTGCTGATCGACCAGTCCTCGGTGCGCTTCCTCGAACCGGATGAGCGCCAGCATCTGCGCCGGATCGCCTTGATCGACGAATATCTGGACAAGCAGCAGGTCGAGCTGGCCGAGTACAACGCCAAGCTCGAAGCGGCCGGCAAGGATCCGGTCAACAGTCGCCGTGCGACCAACCTGGGCACTTTCCGCGCCTACATGACCGCCTACTTGCGCTCGCATCCGGGCGTCGCCCAGGACATGACCCTGATGGTGCGCCAGCTCGAACCGACGCCGACCGGCCTGCCGCTGCAGGTGTATTGCTTCTCGGCCAACGTCAGCTGGGTGCCGTACGAGAACCTGGCCAGCGACATCTTCGATCACCTGCTGGCGGTGATCCCGGAATTCGGCTTGCGCCTGTACCAGGCTCCCAGCGGTGCCGACTTCATGGCCGCCCTGGCCCGGCCGGGTGGTGACACCGAGAAGCAGGCGCGGATGGTTTCTTCGACGCGGGCCGATGCACGCTCCCCGTGACCAACTAGTACTTCGTGGCGTGCGAGCAATCCTGGAGATCCCTGATGACCAGCAAGAACACGATTTGCCTCTGGTACGACGGCAACGCACTGGATGCGGCGACGTTCTACGCCGCCACCTTCCCGGACAGCGCAGTGAAGGCTGTCCATTACGCCCCTGGCGACTACCCTTCCGGCAAGCAGGGCAATGTCCTGACCGTCGAGTTCACCGTCATCGGCATCCCCTGTCTCGGCTTGAATGGAGGCCCGACGTTCACGCACAACGAGGCGTTCTCGTTCCAGGTGGCAACTGATGATCAGGCGGAAACGGATCGCCTGTGGAATGCGATCGTCGGCAATGGCGGCAAGGAAAGCGCCTGCGGCTGGTGCAAGGACAAGTGGGGCCTGTCCTGGCAGATCACCCCGCGCGCGTTGACCGCCGCCATCACCGACCCCGATCCGGCAGCTGCCAAGCGCGCTTTCGAGGCGATGATGCAGATGGGAAAGATCGACATTGCCGCAATCGAGGCGGCCCGCCGCGGCTGAAGAGCATCGCTTTTGCGCGGGCTACCCGGGAAGGGTGCTTGCAGGCGGGGTGCGTGTGGCCTGATGCCTTTCGCCACATTGGCGAAAGGCATCCGAACGGGCTTCCCGCGAGGAACGCTCGCAGGATGGGCTTTCAGGCCGGATGCCTGTTCCGGCAGCCGGCCCGTCCGACTTTCGCGGATCAGCCCTTGCCCATGCCTTCGGCGGGTTTGGCTGCGCTTCCGGCGCGGACCTTGTCCTCGATGCGCTTGCCGACGTCGGCATCGATGTTCTTCCAGTACTCGAAGGCGCGTTCGAGCACCGGGCTGCGCACACCGCCAAGCAGGCTGCCGGCAACCTGATCGACCAGCGCATCACGCTGGGCATCGTTGAACACCTTGCGCACCAGCGTACCCGCCTGGCCGAAATCATCGTCCTCTGCACGCAAGGTGTAGGCACTGCGCACCATCGCGCCATCCGCTTCCCAGCCATCCGCGACCGGGCCGGTCTGGTCCGCCCATGGACGGCCACCGCTGTTGGTTGCGTGCACCGGCGCGTTGCCGCTGTGGTGGTAAGCCATCTGGCCATCGAACATGTAGCTGTTCACCGGCACCTTCGGCTGGTTGACCGGCAACTGGTGGAAATTGGTGCCAATGCGGTTGCGCTGCGCATCGGCGTAGGCAAAGGCGCGACCGAGCAGCATCTTGTCCGGCGACAGGCCAATGCCCGGCACCGTGTTGCCCGGCGAGAACGCGGCCTGCTCGATCTGCGCGAAGAAGTTCTCCGGATTGCGGTTCAGCGTCATCGTGCCAACCGGGATCAGCGGATAGTCCTTGTGCGACCAGGTCTTGGTCAGATCAAACGGGTTGAAGCGGTACTTGCTCGCGTCGGCATACGGCATCACCTGCACCGACAGTTTCCAGCGCGGGAACTCGCCGCGGGCGATGGCCTCGAACAGGTCGCGGCGATGGAAATCGGCATCATTGCCGGCCATTGCGGCGGCCTCGGCGTTGCTGAAGAAGGCCATGCCCTGTTCGGTATGGAAGTGGTACTTGACCCAGAACTTCGCGCCGGCGGCGTTGATCCACAGATAGGTATGCGAGCCGTAGCCGTTCATCTGCCGCCAGTTGCGCGGCAGGCCGCGCTCGCCCATCAGGTAGGTGACCTGGTGCGCGGTCTCGGAGTTGTTGGTCCAGAAATCCCATTGCATGTGGTTGTCGCGCAGGCCGGAGTCGGGCAGGCGCTTCTGGCTGCGGATGAAATGCGGGAACTTCATCGGATCACGGACGAAGAACACCGGCGTGTTGTTGCCGACCAGGTCGTAGTTGCCTTCGTCGGTGTAGAACTTCAGCGAGAAGCCGCGCACGTCGCGCCAGGTGTCGGGGCTGCCCATTTCGCCGGCGACGGTGGAGAAGCGCGCCAGCATGTCGGTCTTCGCGCCAGGCTGGAACAGTGCGGCCTTGGTGAATCTGGAGACATCCGCCGTGATCTCCAGCACGCCGAACGCACCCGCACCCTTGGCATGCGGCTGGCGCTCGGGAACCTTCTCGCGGTTGAAGTGCGCCATCTGCTCGAGGAAATGCACGTCATGCAGGAGGATCGGGCCATCGGCACCGATGCTCAGCGAATTGCGATCACTCGGCGCGGGTGCGCCGGCACCGGTGGTCGAGCCGGTCGTGTTCTTGCGGTTCTTGTCGGTCATGGCGTTCTCCATTCACGGTGGGTGGGATCATGGATCCATTGTGCGCTTGCCTGGATCGTATGGGGCCGGATGCTACCTTGGCAGGTCGAAAACCAGCACTTCCGCGGCGTGGCCCTGCGCCAGCGTAATGTTCGACTCGTTTTCCAGCATCAGGGCGTCACCGGCCGACAGCTGAAAACCATTGACCTCCAGTTTGCCACGCACCAGATGCACATAGCCGAGGCGACCCGGTGCCAGGCTGTGCTCGACACCTTCATTGCCATCGAACAGGCCGGCCAGCATCAGCGCATCCTGGTTGATCGTCACCGATCCCTCGCGACCGTCCGGGCTGACCACCAGACGCAGCTTTCCGCGCTTCTCGCTGTCGGCGAACGTCTTCTGCTCGTAGCTGGGGGTGACCCCGGTTCGCGCCGGCATGATCCAGATCTGCAGGAAGTGTGTGGTACCGGTCTTGTCGTGGTTGAACTCCGAATGCATGACGCCAGTGCCGGCGCTCATGCGCTGCACCTCGCCGGGCACGATGCTGACGACGTTGCCCATCGAGTCCTTGTGTGCGAGCGCGCCCTGCAGCACGTAGCTGATGATCTCCATGTCCTTGTGGCCGTGCTCGCCAAAGCCTGCGCCCGCCTGCACGCGGTCTTCGTTGATGACGCGCAGCGCGCCCCAATGGACGTGTTCCGGGTGGTAATAGTTGGCAAAGGAAAAGCTGTGCCAGGAATCGAGCCAGCCATGGTTGGCGTGGCCTCGCTCGGCGCTGCGGCGCAAGGTGATCATGTGGGGCTCCGGTTGTTTCCGATTCCGACCAACATGCGGCCTGGGCTGCGCGACAGGAAGCGGGCAAGACCGGGAATCATTGGTTCCGCAGGGGAGACAATCAAGCCTTGTTGGTCGGAACGCAGACCCGCTATCGGCACGCCAGGATCACCGATGGAGAAAGCCGCCGCCATCGGACAAGCGTGGCTGCGAGGAATCGGCAGTGCCCAGCTGCTGATGCGAGGACAAGCAGCTTGTCTGGGTGTCCGAGTTGGTTACCGGAGAATCATGGGTGTCCCGGATCATGTACCGCGTACCGCCAGACCGGGTCTGGCGTCGTGCCGTTGGCGCTCCGCTTGAGCGAGGGGTTGGGCGTCACTGCGAGGTCGGCGAGGGTTCGAGACGCCACCAGGTTCTGTCAACTGAGAAGCCGGCGACTGGGATCGGAACGGCAAGTATATGAACCGCTTGATCACAATCGTCTGCCGCGAATCCACGACATTGAGGATCGGCATGCCGTAGATCGGCGATGACTTGTCCGTCTTCGCCGCAGGATTCACCACGTCGTTGGCACCAATGACGATGGACACGTCGCAGGTCTTGAACTCGGGATTAATGTCGTCCATGTCGGCGATCAGGTCGCAGGCCACGCCAGCTTAGGTGAGCAAAGCACTCTCACCCGCCTTCAGCGCAAAGCCCTTGAATTCAAGCCGGCTGAACGACCTTGCATTGACGCGTGACCGACTCGGCAAGACGTCGCCCAAGGTTGATGCACGGCTTCTCGACGAACAGGTAGACGGCTGTTGCCACGAGGATCGTGATCGCCGCGTTGATTCCGACATATACAGCCAGGTGCTGGGTTCTCCACCATGAATCCATGGGCAGGCGGGAAAGCAGCCAAAGCAGGGGGTAGAAGACGGCCGGATGGAACAGGTAGATTGAGTAGCTGATCTGGCCGAGCCATGTCATCACCGGGTTACGGATGCGAAGGATCGTCGCGCCAATCAGGACGAAGGCGATGCCGATCGAATAGGGGACTGAATAGCGCCAGGGAAGTTCGGCTACAAACGTCGAGACGAGGGGATATCCGATCAGGTAGAAGAGGAGAATTCCATAGAAGCCTGCGCGGGCGGCTGGAGTTTTCAACTCTCTGTCATACCAGGCGCGAAACAGGGTGCCCATCGACATGATGGACAGATGAACTAGCCACAACGTGCTCGTGTACGGGAACAAATCGTGGCCCCGGGAGTGTTCGATCAACCACGCGAGAACGACCAGCGCGAGACCCCCGGAGAAGGCGGCGATGCGGGAGAAGTTTCGAATGCTTCCGGTCAACAGGAAGACGAGGCAGATCGCATAGAAGGCCAATTCAACGAGTAGCGTCCAGTACACGCCGATTGCGGGCGGCACGCCAACGAGGTCCTGCATCAGGGTCAGATTGACGAGAAAGTCCGTGGTCGTGAACTTCGTTCCCCACAGCCAGAAGCAAGCGAACGCGCCGGCGGGAACCGAAAGCCAGTAGGCCGGGAAAATCCGGAACAGCCGCCTTATCGCGAAATCCCGTCCTGCGCCGGGCAGACCAGACCGCGTGCTGAAAGGAATCACGAAGCCGCTGATGACAAAGAAAGCCACCACGCCGATGCGGCCGAAATCCCAGAAATGCGAGACGTCAAACAGCCATCGCGTGGACGTGGTCTGCGGGCTGAGCGTGTAGAACGATTCGCTTACGTGCGTGCAGAGGACGAGCAGTGCGGCGATGGCCCGCAATGCATCGATGTGTTGCAGGCGTTCCGACTGGGGCGCTGAATTCACGCAGCGATGGATTGGGGAGTTGGGATGCGTCCAGCGAACATCAATGCCCGCCGCCGCCCTCGATGCCCTTCAGCTCACTAATCAGTTGATTTGCCGCTTCCTTGCCATCTGCGTAGAGCAGGCGCGTGTTGTCCGCGTAGAAGAGGGCGTTTTCGATGCCGGCGAAGCCGGTGCCCTTGCCGCGCTTGATGACGATGGTCTGCCGCGAATCGACGACGTTGAGAATCGGCATGCCGTAGATCGGCGATGACTTGTCTGTCTTCGCCGCCGGGTTGACCACATCGTTGGCACCGATGACGATCGAAACGTCGCAGGTCTTGAACTCGGGATTGATGTCGTCCATGTCGGCGATCAGGTCGTAGGGCACGCCGGCTTCGGCGAGCAACACGTTCATGTGGCCAGGCATGCGACCGGCAACCGGGTGGATGGCGAACTTCACTTCCTTGCCGGCCTTGATCAGGGCCTGGCTCAGTTCCCAGATCTTGTGCTGCGCCTGGGCCACGGCCATGCCGTAACCCGGCACGATGATGACTTTCTCGGCCATGTACAGGAGTGCCGCCGCGTCGCTGGCTTCGATCGGCTTTTGCGAACCTTCGATTGCCTCGCCGCTGCCGCCGCCGCCGAAATTCGAGAACAGCACGCCGCTGATCGGACGGTTCATGGCCTTGGCCATGAGCTGGGTGAGGAAGGTGCCCGCCGCGCCGACCACGGTGCCGGCGATGATCAGCGCCGGGATATTCATCACATAGCCTTCGAAAGCGACGGCGAGGCCGGTCAGCGCGTTGAACAACGAAATCACCACCGGCATGTCGGCACCGCCGATCGGCAGAGTCATGAGCACGCCGAAGAGCAGGGCAAGGGCAAAGAAGGCAATGATCAAACGCGCATCGACCTGCCAGAAAATCAAGGCAAGGCCGGCGACGATCGCCGCGGCCAGGATCAGGAAGTTGAAAACCTGCTGGCCGGCGAAGTTGAAGCGCTTGTCCATGCGCCCATCGAGCTTGGCCCAGGCGATGATCGATCCGGTCATCGACACCGAGCCGATCAGCGCGCCGAGTACGGCAAGCCCGATCGTGGTCATCGCCGGGGCGCTGCCCGGATGCGAGAACTTGAGCAGCTCGCCGGCGCCGATCGCGGCGGCCGAACCACCGCCCATGCCGTTGAACAGGGCGACCATCTGCGGCATGTCGGTCATGGCGACCTTCTTGCCCCAGAGCCAGGTCGGGATCACGCCGATGGCGATGCCGAGCAGGATCAGGCCGATGTTGTGCCCGCCGGTGATGGCAAACGTGGCCAGGGTGGCGATGACCATGCCGATGCCGGCCTGGACGATGCCCTTGCGCGCGGTGACCGGCGAGGCCATGCGCTTGATGCCGAGGATGAACAGCACGGCGGCCAGGAAGTAGCTCGCGTTGGCGATCCAGATCAGCATTTCTTGCATGGCCATGTCGTGTTTCCCCGGATTACATGGTGGATTTCGTGATCAGGTTGCGCAGGGCAACCGGACGAAGGCGTGGCGACTCGGCACGGCGCAGCGCGTCAAGCGCACGCGCCGTGCGCAGGATCATTTCTTGTCTTTGCTCGATTTGAACATCTCGAGCATGCGTTCGGTGACGACATAACCGCCGGCGGCATTGCCGGCGCCGAGAATGACGCCGATGAAACCGATGGTGATGGCCAGCGTGGATTCCGCATGCGCCAGCGCGATCATCGCGCCGACCAGGACAATGCCGTGGACGAAGTTCGATCCCGACATCAGCGGCGTGTGCAGGATGACCGGCACGCGACCGATGATTTCCTTGCCGGTGAAAGCGGCGAGCATGAAGATGTAGAGGGCGAGAAAACCATCGATCATGACGCGGCTCCTTCAATGGCCTGCCTGGTCGGCTCGTGCTTGATCTCGCCGGCGTGGGTCAGGCAGGTCTTGGCGATGAGTTCGTCTTCCCAGTTGAGCGTCAGCGCGCCATCGGCAAGCGAGAGCTCGAGGAAGTTGTAGAGGTTGCGCGCATACATTTCGCTGGCGTTGATCGGTGTGGTGGCAGGCAGATTGCTGGTGCCGATCACGCTGACGCCGTTTGCGGTGACGTGGGTCTTGCCAGCCTCGCTGAACTCGGCATTGCCGCCCGAATCCGCGGCGATATCGACAATCACCGCACCGGGCTTCATCCCGGCGATCATCGCCGCATTGATGATGCGCGGTGCCTTGCGCCCGGGCACGGCGGCCGTGGTGACGACGACATCAATGCCTTTGAGATGATTGGCCAGGGCTTGCTGCTGCTGCTCGCGCTCCTCGGCGGTCAGCTCGCGTGCGTAGCCGCCGCTGCCTGCCGCGGATACGCCGAGATCAAGGAACTTCGCGCCGAGCGATTCGATCTGCTCGCGGGTCTCCGGGCGCACGTCGAAACCTTCGACCTGGGCGCCAAGACGCCTCGCCGTGGCAATTGCCTGCAATCCGGCCACGCCGGCGCCGACAATCAGTACCTTGGCCGGGCGGATCGTGCCGGCGGCCGTGGTCAGCATCGGGAAGAATTTCGGTGCGCGTTCGGCGGCGATCAGCACGGCCTTGTAGCCGGTGACGCCCGCTTGCGAGGACAGCACATCCATCGCCTGCGCGCGCGTGGTGCGTGGCAGCAGCTCCATCGCGAACGCCGTGATCTTGCGATCGCGCAGCGCTTTCACGCGCTCCGGATGCAGATGCGGTTGCAGGGTT
The DNA here is from genome assembly GCA_001899855.1 of Lysobacterales bacterium 63-13. Lineage (GTDB taxonomy): Bacteria > Pseudomonadota > Gammaproteobacteria > Xanthomonadales > Rhodanobacteraceae > Dokdonella. The sequence goes on along the minus strand of MKWR01000006.1, from coordinate 213,934 downwards.
GCAATGACGATCGCACCTTCCTTGAGATGCGCGATTTCCTCGACCGTGGGCGGTTGCACGCGCAGCAGGACGTCGGCGCGGGCCAGTGCGGACGGTCCGTCGGCGACGACTTCGGCATCCGCGAACGCGGCATCGGGAAAATAGGCCGATTCGGCGGCAGATTTCTCGATGACGATCTGCGCACCACGGGCTTTGAGTTTCTTCGCGACTTCAGGTGTCAGCGCAACGCGGCGCTCACCCTCGGCGGATTCGCGGAGTACGGCAACGACGACCGGCATGGCTTCCCCTCGATGAAGTCCGGCGTGCATCCTAGCCGAAGTTCCCGTCATCCGTAACCGGCAACCCGCTATTTGCCGCAATTGCATTGCAGGCCGCCGTTCGTGCGCCGCAGCAAACGTTCGGGCTAGACTTCCAGCCTGCCAATCCGGAATGCCTCGATGTCCCTGCAGTTTCTCGAACAACGCCTGTCGGTTCCTGCGCGCCAGCTTGGCGAACCCGGGCCGCAAGGCGAGCAACTCGATGCCCTGCTCAATGCCGCCCTGCGCGTTCCCGATCACGGTCGCTTGATGCCGTGGCGACTGCGCCTGATCCGCGGCGATGCGCGCCGCGAGTTTGGCGAACGCCTTGCGCAAATCCATGCAAGGCAGGATCCGGGAGTGCCTGAAAAGGCCTTGCTCAAGGATCGCGAACGCTACCTGTCCGCGCCCTTGATCGTCGTCGTGATTGCCCATGTGCTGGATGGCCACAAGGTTCCACGCCAGGAGCAGATCCTCTCCGCGGGGTGCGTGGCCTACAACCTGTTGCTGGGTGCCCAGGCCCTCGGCTTTGGCGCGCAATGGCTGACCGGCTGGGCCGCGTACGACAGCGCCGTGGCCACACTGCTTGGCCTGCAAGCGGGCGAGCAGGTGGTCGGCTTCGTGCATGTCGGCACGCCAATCGAGCCCGCAGTCGAGCATCCGCGCGCCACGCTGGCCGACGTGGTCGCAGAGTGGCAGGCATGATCGGCGGCAAGCAGCACGCGGCCTACCTGGTTGATGCCAGCCTCTACGTGTTCCGCGCCTGGCATTCGATACCGTCCGATTTCACCGATGTCGATGGTCATCCGGTCAATGCCGTGCACGGCTTCGCCCGCTTCCTGCTGGATTTCCTCGAACGCGCGAAACCGACCCATGCGGCAATCTGCTTCGACGAATCGCTGACCAGTTCCTTCCGCAATGACATCTACCCGCACTACAAGGCCAATCGCGAACTGCCGCCCGCCGAGCTGGTCCGCCAGTTCGGCTATTGCAGGGAGGTTGCCGCGGCGCTGGGACTGACCGTGCTCACCGACACCAGCTATGAGGCCGACGACCTGATCGGCAGCGCGGTCGGCGTGCTCGATCGCCACGATTGCGCGGCGGTGATCGTCTCCGCCGACAAGGATTTCGGGCAACTGATCAGCGCCTCGGTCGAACAATGGGATTTTTCCCGAGACCAGCGCTGGAACATGCAGGGAATCAAGCAACGCCTCGGCGTGCACCCGGAGCAGGTCGCCGATTTCCTCGCCCTGATGGGCGATGCGGTCGACAACATTCCGGGCGTGCCGGGAATCGGCGCGAAGACGGCGGCGATCCTGCTCGGCCATTTCGGCACCCTCGATGCCTTGCTCGCACGATCCGATGAAGTTGCCTTCCTGCGCATGCGCGGTGCCGCCAGCACCTCGCAGAAGCTGCGTGAACATGTGGAATTGGCCCGGCTGTCCCGCCAATTGACCGGCATCGCCCTCGATGCCCCGGTGCCGTCCGGACTCGATGGCTATGTGCGCAGGAAACCGGACGACGAGCTGATCGGCGCGTTGTTCGATCGCCTGCGCCTCGGCCCGATGACCCGCGCACGGGTGCGCGCGCTGGACTGAATGCCTGCGTGTTGCTGGAGCGCTGCACCGCGTGAATGGTCAGCGATCGGAGATCACGACGGATGGCTTCCGGCGGCGCGACAGCGCGGGCTTACCAGAGCGGTCGGCTGAAATCGAAGTCGGGTTGGCTGAGCGGCTGCGAGAACGCCGGGCCGACGGCGTAGTCGACGCCGAGGCGCAGGAGCAGGTGGGCGCGATTGAGATTGTCGGCTTCGGGGGCGATCACCGCCGCGCCGGCGGCGTGTGCCTTGCGCACGAGGGCGAGCACGGTGTCGGCGATCGAGCGGATGCTGCCAAGTTCGTGGACCAGGGTCGGATCGAGGCGCACGAAGTCGGCCTGCAACAGTTTCAGTGCGTGCACGGCGGCCCAGTCGCGACCGAAATCGTTGAGGCAGACGCGCACGCCGAGTTTGCGCAGTTCGGCAATGCGCTCGCGGCCGCGCTCGCCGGCATCGATGAGTGGCGAACAGGGCAGGTTGAGGGTCAGGCCGGTGCCGGAAAGATGGTTTGATTTCAGTTCGCGATCAAGCCACCAGCAAAGGTCGGCACTGAGCAGGGACGCTACCGATTGCGGCACGAAGATGCGCAACTGGCGACCGCGCTTGAGCTGTTCGCCGCGCATTTCGAGGGTGTGTTGCAGGATCAGGCGGTCGATCTCGGCAAGCTGGTTGGTTTCCGTGGCCGCCGGGACCAGTTCGTCATAGCCGATCGAGGCCCCCGGGTTCTGCGTGCTGAGGACGCGAAAGCGCAGATCGAACTGGCCACTGAGTTTGCCGGCGAGCGGGACGATCGGCAGGAAGTCGAACATTGCCTGTTCGGATTTGAGTCGGCGCCCCATGACGGCACGCACGGCGAGCAGGGGATCGCTTGGCAGCAGGGCCGCCTCGCGCGCCTCGTACCAGAGCACGCGGTTGCCGCCCATGTGCGTGGCGGCAATCTGCGCGCCCTCGGCATGGCTGACCAGGGTGTCGACGCCAAGTGGCTCGCCGCCGAGCAGGGCCAGGCCGATGCTCGCCGTGAGCACGTGATCGGTGCCGTTGTGCATCCATGGTTGTTCGGCGAGGCGGCTGCGGATGTCCTCGGCGGCCATCGTCATCTCGCTGCGCGAGCGACGATGCAGCAGGACGAAATAATGGAAATCCTGGTAATGCGCCGAGATGTCGGTGACATCGAGCTGGCTGTGCAGCAACTGGCCGATGTGATTGTCGAGCGCGGCCAGTCCGCTTATGCCAATGCTTTCGCGAAGCGCCTGCGCGCGATCGATGGCGATGCACATGAGCGCGGCGGAACGATCGCCGGAGGCATTGGCGAGCTTTTCGATCAGCACGGAACGCGAGTGCAGGCCGTTGCGCGCATCGCTGCCATTGCCGGTACCGAGCAGTTCGCGCAGGCGGCGGGCACGGTTCAAGCGCGATTGCAGGGCATGCGTCAGATGGCGGGCCTTGACCGGCTTCTGCAGGACTTCGTCGCAGCCAGCGGCAATGGCATCGAAACGCTGGCCGATTTCGTTGCTGGAGGTCATCAGCAGGATCGGCAGGGCCATGTGTTCGGGTTGGTCGCGGACGAGCTGGATCAGCTCGAGGCCGTGCACATCGGACAACTCCTGGTCGACAACCAGGGCATCGGGGCGGAAATCGGGCAGGGCGGCGAGTGCCGCCTGACCATTGCTGGCAAGGCGCACGGTCATGCCGCGCTCGGCCAGCCAGCGCGCACGCTCGCTGGCGCTGACCGTATCCACCTCGGCGAGAAGGATGCGCCAGGGCGTCTGCGTGGCATGCACGAGCAGGTCATCAAGACAGGCAATGACGCGCAGTGAATCAAATGGCAGGCTGAACAACCCGGCAGCGCCAGCGCGCATCGCCAGCAGGCGCTCGCCGAGATCGCCCTTGCGTGAAAACACGAGCAGGGCCGGCTGCGCACGCAGTTCGGTCTGGTTGCCTTCGTCGAGGCGGGCGCGGATGCGGCCAAGCTGGCTGAGCGCCCGCGCATCGAGCAGCAGGGCACCGGGTCGGGCGACGCGCAGGAATTCGAGCAAGCCATCGAGATCGTCGAACTCGTTGACCTGGTAGTCGCGTTCGCGCAATGCCGCGGCGAGTCCCGGTGCCGTGCGCACCGTCTCGCCAAGCAGGCAGGCAGCGCGCGGCAGCCAGGTCGGCTCGCTGCTGGCATCCAGCGCGTCAACCGCTGGTTCGACATCCGCGGCTCTCGTTTCGGTGGCTTCGACGAGGTCGCCATGCAGCGAGCGCACATCGGCCCGCGGCGAGCCGGACAAATCGCTCAGCGCGCTGCCCAGCGTGTTGACCATGCCGGCAAGGTTTTCCAGCGAATTTTCATTCGGAACCAGCTTGTCGTCGATGAACGAGCACAGGTAGGCGGCCAGTTCCAGGGCGCTGCTGTTGACCTCCTGCAGGCCGAGCGACTCGGCGGTAGTCGCGATCTGGTCGATTTCCTCACCGAGCAGGCGCGCGGCATGGTGATCCCAGCCGGATCGGGCCAGCGGCTGCCAGCGCCTGACCAGACTCAGGCAGCGTTCGTGCAGGGCTTGCCTGGCAGTAGTGTCGGAGAGTCCCTGGTTGGAATGGGTTCCGGTCATGTGTGGGGAATGCTCGGCCGATGTTCTTCAGATTCTGGTTCAGGGCTTGTCGCGAACCACGAAACGGGGGATTCGGGCACACTAGCGTCACGAGAATGTCTGATGCCTGTCCGTGTCACCGTGCGCTGGCGCACAGTTTACGCCGTCGACAAGGCTGCAGGCCCCGCCCGCTGCGGATTTGGAGGATGTATGCGACGTCATCTGCACACGATTGCCCTGGCTCTGTTCGTCCTGGCCTTGTTGCTCGACTTTGTGCTTTGGGGAGCGGTTCCAGATCTCGAGGGTGTCGGTGCGCAGATTGCCCAGTCGGCACATGCCGAAGCGATCCTCGCTTCGACCTACATGGGCTTGGGCGGCTATCTCGATGCCGCCGTGTCAGGCTTGCATGCATTTGGCACGGGTGTGATGACCGATGCCCTCACGCCGGGCTTTGCCAGGATCATCGAGGACCCGAACGTTGCCATGGACCTGATCCTCAACTCGAGCTTCAACAGCACCCATGATTGGGTCAAGAACCTGTACTGGGCACCGCCCATCCTGCTGGTGGTTTACGCCATCCTCTTCGTGTTGCGGCCCAAGCAGGTCAAGCTGATCCGCTCGCGCTAGGGCAGATGGGTGAATTTGACCAGGACGAGTTCGCCGCTGCCTTCGATGACGATGCGCTCGCGCGTGGCGCCTGCTGCATCGATGACCAGGGTTTCCCCGCATGCGGCGGCCAGCGATTGATCGCTGCTGCGTGCCGATGCCTGCCCGGCAAACACATGGATCAGCCAGGTACAATCTGATTCGGCGAAGACCAGCATCGTGCCAATCAGCGGTCGCGCATGGATCTCGGCGGTTGCGCGACCGCGCGCGGTCATGACGTTGAAATCACGGGTCGGTCCTGCCAGCAGGCGGCAGTGCACGGCCGCCTCGCCGTTGAAATGGATGCGCTGGAAGCGTTGATCGAGGCGCATTGCCGGCATGTCATCGATGTCGATTTCAATGCCGGTTCCGGCAAGCAGCAACAAGTCGCGCTCGATGCCCGGAAACAGCGAAAACGGGCCGTTTGCCTCGATCTCGGCAATGCTGACCCGCCACAGGAATCCACTCGCCTGATCCACCAGCGGCACGCTGGCGATCTCGGTGGTCCAGCCGCCATCGTTTTTCCAGCGAGTGCGCGAATAGTCGCTGATCCGCAGCAGGCGCATCACGATGATCGACTCAATTGCCGCCGTCGGGACGGTGGTAGGTGTAGACCAGGGTCGCGCTGCCGAGGAAATCGATCGTCGTCGACTGGCGTCCACCGAGACGCCGGGCGACGCGTTCGGATTCGGTGTTTTCCGCACGGATCAGGCTGATCGCGCGCTCGGCTCCAAGCGTGCTGAACGTGTAGTCAAGGACGCGGCGCGCGGCTTCGGTTGCATAACCGTGATGTCGATGTTCGGGACGCAGCATCCAGCCGAGTTCGAGGTCGGGCCAGCCTTCCGGATTGTGCAGGCCGACGCGGCCGATGAACTCGCCGCTTTCCTGCAACTCGACCGCCCACATGCCATAGCCGCGAAGGGCCCAGTGGCCGATCAGCATGGCCAGCGAGCGCCAGGCGTTCATGCGATCCAGCGGCTGGCCATCGCCGACGTAGCGCGTGCTGCTGGGGTCGGCAAGCATTGCCGAGTACAACTCGAAATGGCGTTCCGACAGCCCGGTGAGGCGCAGACGCTCGGTGTTCAGAACCGGAATCTCAAGCATTTCTCTCAACCAATGAGTCCCAGCAACGCCTGCGAAGACGTTCTGAGACTTTCTTTCCAGGTGAATCCAATGATCGGCCGACCGCTTTCGGCATCCTCGAAATCCTCCACTTGCCCGGGACCGAGCAGGTGACGGTAATCGACGGTGATTTCGCAGCCGGCATCCAGGTTGGCTGATGCAAAGATGAAGCCAAGGTGCCAGAGGCCGGTCGGCGTGAACGAATGATTGATGAAACACTCGTCCGGCCAATCGGTCGAAACCGTGTAGTGATCCTCGAACCAGCGCACCGTGGCAGGAAGCAGCACATTTGCGTCCGGCATGGCCATGATCTGTTCCAGTGGCCAGGTGCGCGGAATCGCATCCGGAGCAACGAGGATGCTGCCGCGTTCGACGGCTTCGTCGATGAACACGCCGCGGCCGGCGCCCGAGATTCTGGACGGGTCGATGTGGTAGTGGGGAAGGATCATGTTCGCACCAGCGAGGGGCGCGAAGTCTAGCATGGCCGTTTTGGCCGGTTCAGCACGTGTCGCGGCAATCTCAGGTGGCACGAGGAAATGCAAACGGCGCGATCCGCGGATCGCGCCGTTTCGCGGGCTTGGACATTATTCCGAAGCGCTGGCCGTGGCCGCGGTCTTGGTCGCCTTGCGGCTTGCGCTCGCCTTTGCCTTGCCGCCGCCGACGACAATGTTGTCGCGATTCTTCTCGACGGTCTTTTCGCCAATGCCCTTGACCAGGGCCAGGTCTTCGGCGCTGGCGAACGGGCCGTGCTCATCACGGTAGGCAACGATGGCTTCGGCCTTGCTCATGCCGACGCCATTCAGGCCTTCGGCGAGGGTCTGCGCATCGGCGCTGTTGATGTCGACCTGTTCGGCGGCAAAGGCCGGCAGGGCGAGGGCGAGGGAAAGCACGAGGCTGGCGAGCAGGGTCTTGAAGTTCATGGTGTTCTCCTTGGGTTCGGTTGGAACCGGGGGCTTCTGTTCCCGGTGAGCAAAGTCTCCGCCGTCGGCTCGCCGGGCACGATGGCAAAACGCAGCCTGTGCATGTACGCAAGCAAGGCGGCGGTGCGTAGGAGTTTTCCTACGCGGATTCGGAAAGCGCGGTGGGGCGCGCTAGAATCGCTGTTTCGCCATTGGCTGCGCAGCGCGCAAGGATCAACATGGACTCGAAGGCAATCGAAGGTTTCGTCGGCAAGCTCTGGGATGAGCAGATCGTGCCGCAACTGGTCGACTACATCCGCATTCCGAACAAGTCGCCGATGTTCGATGCGAAGTGGGCCGAGCATGGCTACATGGACCAGGCAGTCGCCCTCATGGAGAAATGGGCGCGCCAGCAGCCGATTCCGGGAATGCAACTGGAGGTCGTGCGCCTGCCGGGGCGCACGCCGTTGATCTTCATCGAGATCCCGGGGCAGGGCGAGGATTGCGTCCTCCTTTACGGCCATCTCGACAAGCAGCCGGAAATGACCGGCTGGGCCGAGCACCTGGGGCCGTGGAAGCCGGTTATTGAAGGCGACAAGTTGTACGGTCGCGGCGGTGCCGATGATGGCTATGCGATCTTCGGCTCGCTGGCTGCCATCCTCGCCCTGCAGGCGCAGAAGCTTCCGCATGCGCGTTGCGTGGTGATGATCGAGGCCTGCGAGGAATCCGGCAGTTACGACCTGCCGCATTACGTCGACCACCTGGCCGCGCGGATTGGCCGGCCGTCGTTGATCGTCTGCCTCGATTCGGGTTGCGGCAATTATGAGCAGATGTGGTTGACCACCTCCTTGCGCGGCATGACCGGCGGCAACCTCAGCGTCAAGGTGCTCGACGAAGGCGTGCATTCGGGTGACGCCTCGGGTGTGGTGCCATCGAGCTTCCGCATCCTGCGCCAGATCCTGTCGCGCCTGGAGGACGAGAAGACCGGCGAAATCCTGCCGCGTGAATTGCATGCGGAGATTCCCGCGCAGCGCGTCGAACAGGCCAGGCTCAGTGCCGGCGTGCTGGGCGATGATATTTATTCCAAGTTTCCCATGGCCAACGGCATGCAGCCGGTGAGCAAGGACCTCACCGAACTTGTCCTCAACCGCACCTGGCGTCCGGCCCTGGCGATCACCGGCGTCGATGGCCTGCCGGCGCTGGATTCGGCCGGCAACGTGCTGCGCCCGTTCACCGCCGTGAAAGTGAGCCTGCGCCTGCCGCCGACCGCCAATGCGGTGAAGAGCGGCGAATTCCTCAAGCAATTGCTCGAAGCCGATCCGCCCTACGCATCGACAGTCACCTTCAACCTGGAGAAGGCCGGCAGCGGTTGGGATGCGCCGGCGCTTGCCCCGTGGCTGGAGCAGGCAGTCGACGAAGCTTCGCGCACCTTCTTTGGTCCGCCGCCGGCCTACATGGGCGAAGGCGGCTCGATTCCCTTCATGGGCATGCTCGGCGAGAAATTTCCCGGCGCGCAGTTCCTCATCACCGGCGTGCTTGGTCCGCACTCCAACGCGCATGGGCCCAACGAGTTCCTGCATATCCCGACCGGCAAGCGCGTCACCGCCTGTGTTGCCAAGGTGGTTGCCGCGCATTTCCAGGCCAGCCAGAAAGGCCTGACCAGCGGTGTCGCGGCCACGGCGGCGCACAGCCACAAGGGCGAGGACGGTTGCTGCGCCTGAGCGGGTTTGCCTGCTGCCGGCCCCGGCCGGCAGCAGGGTTTCAGCGGATCAACGGAATGCGCAGCGGTGCCGTGCGTGGACAGCGCATGCCGACGCCGCGACCGCATTGTCGTGGGCGCAAGTCGGTATCCAGGCAGATGCGCACTTCGGCCAGTGCATTGCCGCGACAGGTCACGCCGAGCATGTCGGCGCGCAAATCCGGATTGGCATCGACGAACGCCTGCCGCAGTCCTTCGGCGGTCAGCGGCGGCGTGGACGTGGCGGTCAATGCAGCAGGAATGCGGATGCCGGCATAGGCGCGATCGGCCAAGTCGAAATAAGCCTGCGGTGCCAACCCGGAACAGGTTCCGTGGGCACGCCACTCGTGTTCGATCAGTGCACGGCTGGGCATGAAGGCCAGCGTGCGCGCGATGGTCTTCTCATCCGGACGCTGCCTGCTGCGGCAATCCTGCGGACCACTGCCGCGTTCATGTTGCGGCCATAGCCCGTGCAGGATGAAGCCGTAGCCGCGACGGCCACATTGTTCGCGATCGTCGGGGTTTGCTTCGCACCAGGTTGGCGACCACGACAGGCTGGCCAGGTAGTAGTCGAACGAGGCGCCCGGCTTGGCGATGGCCGGTGGCGACCCGTCATCGCGGTTGCCCGCTGTCTCCTCCCAGGTACTGTAGGCAACCGCTGCCAGCAGCACGATGACGGCGATGATCGATCGGATGATGCGCTGCTTGCTCATGCGGGCGGTGCCATGGGAGTGGGCGGACGCTAGCAGGAAAATCGCCGCACGCGAAAGCCCGCTCGCGTATCACGCTTTGCGCATGGAATCGCTATCATGGCGGCATTCAACATCCATGAACCTGTTGCGCATGTCCCGACTCATCAAGCAACGCCGTTCGCCGATCCACGGCAACGGTGTATTCGCCATCGCCGATATCCCCGCACAAACCGAGTTGATTGAATACCGAGGTCGCCTGTTGACGCATGCGCAGGCCGATCGGCTGTATGACGGCACCAGCAGCAGCGGCCACACCTTCCTGTTCACCCTGAACGAAAATTACGTGATCGACGCCAATGTGGATGGCAACGTCGCACGCTGGATCAACCACAGTTGCGCGCCAAACTGCCGCGCCGTGGTCGAGGAGAGCGCCAGCGGCAAGCGCCGCGAGGATCGCGTGCTGATCGAGACCGTGCGCGAGATCCGCAGCGGCGAAGAACTGACCTACGACTACGGCATCACCCTCGGCGAGCGACTGAGCCCTCGACTCAAGCGCATCTGGGCCTGCCGCTGCGGTGATCCGGCATGCATTGGGACGATGCTGAAACCCAAGCGCCAACGTGCCGCGAAGGCCAAGGCCGTTGCCCCCTGAGATCACGATTCCAGCCGCCCCGCGATTGCAAAGCAGGTCACAAAGCCGCAGGCTAGCAACCTGGTCGGATTGCGATTGATTACGCCCAAAGTGCCACTGCCTGAACAGATTGGCGGCAAGAGGTAGCTCAGTTTGCCCAACGAAAAAATCATTGCCGCGAACGGCGTGTCGGACGAAGACGTCGCCCACATCCGCCTGCTCATCCGCAAATCCGCTGAACAGCTCAGCCATCCCTGGCGCTGGGGCAGCGACGCGCACGCGGATCTGCTGGTCGTCGACACCTCGAATTTCGCCGGGCAGATGGCGCGGTCGCGGGCAAAAGTCACCGGCATGCGTGTTGCGGTCGTCTGTGATGCAGGCGACGACCACGATGGCGACCCGGCCCTGCTGCGCCCGTTCAAGGCGGAGAACCTGGTTGCCGTGCTCAACCAGGCAACGGCCTCGGCGGCAACGCTGACAGGGCAGGTTCGCGGGAATTCCGGATATTTCCAGAACAGCTCGAATGAATTCGAGGATATCGCCGAATTGCCCCATTTCAAGTTGGATGCGCCGGCAGCGCACCGCCCCGCCGACGCCAACGTGGCACCCGGCCTCGACGAATTGCTCAAGGATCATCCGGCGGCTGATCCCTATGCGAACCTCAAGCCGCAGAAGTTCGATCAATCCGCGCGCATCGACGGTTCCGGCGAACCCACCCGCAGAAGTGCGCTGCGTGCGGACCAGGAGCGCGAATCGCTGGCCGTGCCGCTCAGCGTGGCATCGGCGGCACGGGTCCCCGAACGCAAGCAGAACCTCGAGGACCTGTCGGTCTATCGTCTGCGCGAGTTCCTCGAAGGCGAGTTGATCCACGGGCCGATGCAGATCAGCTGGCCCGGGGCCGGCTCCCTCACCCTAGATCCGAAGCACCAGGTTTTCCACAGTGCGGGTCGTTTGAACGAGCTGGAGATCTATTGCCGGGAGTCTTCACGGCTGAGTGACTGGCGTCGGTTGACCACGGCGGAGATGAATGCGCTGCGCGAGTCGCAGCCTGGCCAGGCCTACCAGAAGCTGCTCTGGCTGGAAGTGCTGCTGCATTCCAATGGCCGCCTGGCATCCAACCTTGATCCGGGGGGAACCTTCCAGCTGACCTGCGGCTTCGACCTGGCCAGCGACTATCCCGCCTATGACCGGATTTCGCAGGTATTGATGCAGCCGCACCGCTTGCATGAAGTCGCGGCAAGCTGCGCCTGCGAAATGTCGTCGGTGTTCGACGTGGTCAATGGCTACGATGCCATCGGCTGGCTGAAATGGACGCCGCGTCGTTCACGGCATCACGAGGACGAAGCCGAATCGAAGAAGCCCTCGTTCCTCAGCCGCCTGCGCAAGCCCTTCGGCAAGAGCTGACGGGCGTTGTCTTAGCCCCAGGTTTCGCGGAACAGACGCGCGAAATTGCCGCCGATGATCTTGCCGATGCGTGCATCGGAATGGCCGCGCCTGGCGAGCAGCGCGGCCAGCGTCGCCAGGCGATCGGCCGTGTTCAGATCGGGCAGGAAGGTGTACACGTCGGCATCCTCGCCGGGTGCGGAAATGCCCCGGCTGCGCCGATCGGCGACGTCGGCGGCATGCTTGCGCCTGAACGCGTCGTTGAAATCAATCGGCGAAATCGTGCCATCGCTGCCAATGCCGACGTGATCCTCGCCGCAAACCTGCAGCGCGTGCTCGATATGCGCGACCAGGTCCTCGGCGGTCGGCTGGCCCTGCGTGCGCAGGAAGGGCATCAGGTAGATGCCGACGACGCCACCCTTGTCGGCGAGTTCGCGCAGTTCGATGTCGGTCTTGTTGCGCGGCAGGGCGGCCAGCGCGGCGCAACCGGTGTGGCTGATGGCAACAGGCTTGGCGGAGCGGGCGATGGCTTCGCGTGTCGTGCGTTCGCCTGCATGTGAAAGGTCAATGAGCAGATGGCGCTCGTTGAGCCGTTCAACCAGCGTGCGGCCCAGGGCACTGAGTCCGGCGTTGCCGGGTTCCAGGCAGCCGTCGCCGATCAGGTTGCGCCGGTTGTAGGTGAGCTGGAATACACGCACGCCAAGGTCGTCATACAGCGCGACGCGGTCGGGGTCTTCGCCGAGCGGCGTCGCATCCTGGAATCCATAGACCAGGCCAAGCCGTCCACTTTGTTTCGCCATTGCCAGATCAGCCGCGCTGCGCACCTGCTGCAGGTGCTCCGGATGCGCGGCGATCTGCGCGTTCCAGTAGGCGATGTTGCGGATCGTCTCATCCGCATCCCTGGCATAGCTGCCGACACCGCTGACGGTGAGGTTGACCGCAGTGAGGCCGCTGGCGCGGACATCGTCAAGCGCCTTTGCACTCAGCGGGGCGAGCGGTTCGGCGTTGTATTCGCCGGGGCCACCAAGCGCATCGATGACGATGGCCTCGGCATAGCCGGGCCAGCGGCCAGGTGTCGCCGCCGAGGCGGCCAGTGCCTGGCGCATCGATGGCCACAGCGGCGTGCTGGCGAGGAGGGCGGTGCCGGCCATGAAACGTCGGCGGGTAAGGTTCATCGGTGGATCCTGGCTGCCTGTAGTGCGTCGACTGTACAGGATGGATCAGTCTTCCTCGACGCGTGGCTTGTAGGCATCGACCAGTTGCCGCTGCACATTTGCCGGCACCGGTTCGTAGTGGCTGAATTCGATGGTGAAGCGGCCGCGGCCGCCGGTCATGGCCTTCAGTTCGGTCTGGTAGTCGGCCACTTCCGCCAGCGGCACCTGGGCCTTGATGACCAGCTCGCCGCCGCGCAGCGAATCCGTGCCGTTGATGCGCGCACGCTTGCCGGCAAGCCCGCCGGTGACGTCACCCATGTTCGATTCGGGAACGTTGACATCCATGTTGACGATTGGCTCAAGCAGCAAGGGCTTGGCCTTGGCGACCGCGTCGAGGAACGCCTTCTTGCCGGCGGAGACAAAGGCGACTTCCTTGGAATCGACGCTGTGGAACTTGCCATCGGTGACGATGACGCGGACATCCTGCATCTGGAATCCGGCGACGGCACCGTGTTCGAGCACCATGCGCACGCCTTTTTCGATCGCCGGGATGTACTGGCCGGGGATGGCCCCACCCTTGATCTCGTCGCCAAACTCGAAGCCGCTGCCGCGCGGCAGTGGCTCGACGCGCAGGAACACCTCGCCAAACTGGCCGGCGCCGCCGGTCTGCTTCTTGTGCCGGTGATGGCCTTCAGCCTTGCCCGAGATGGTCTCGCGGTAGGCGATGCTCGGACGATGCGTGGTCACCTCGACGCCGTAACGCTCCTTCATGCGCTCGAGGGTGAGTTTCAGGTGCAGGTCCGAAAGGCCGCGGATGATGGTTTCGTTGAGTTCCTTGTTGTGCTCGATGCGAAAGCAGGGATCCTCCTCGCCGAGTCGCGCGAGGGCGTTGGCGAGCTTCTGTTCCTGGCCCTTGTGCGCCGGCTCGATGGCGAGGCCGAACATCGGCCGCGGAAACTCCAGCGGCTTGAGATGGATGTGATCCTCGTCATGCGAATCGTGCAGCACCGCATCGAAATGGATCTCGTCGATCTTCGCCACGGCGGCGATGTCGCCGGCGACGGCCGATTCGATCTCGATGTGGTCCTTGCCCTGGATGCGGAAAAGATGGCCGACCTTGAACGGCTTCTTGCCATCATCGATGAACAACTGGGTGTCCTTGCGCACCGTGCCCTGGTAGATGCGGAAAATGCTGAGCTTGCCGACGAAGGGGTCGTTGACGATCTTGAAGACGTCGGCGATGACATGCCGGTTGGCATCGGCAACGGCGATGATCGGCGTGGCATCCGCACCGTCACCCTTGACGAAGGGCGGCGAGTTGCCTTCCAGCGGATTCGGCAGCAGGCGTTCGATCAGCGCCAGCAACTGCGCCACGCCAGCCCCGCTGCGCGCCGAGACGAAACAGATCGGCACCAGGTGGCCCTCGCGCAGGCATTGCTCGAAGGCATCGTGCAGTTCGTTTCCCTTGAGCGCCTTCTCGCCTTCATCGAGATAGCGGTCCATGACTTTTTCGTTGATCTCGACGACCTGGTCGAGGATCTGCTGGTGGGCTTCGGCAACCGAGGAGAAATCGGATTTCCCGTCAGGCTTGAAAAAGCAGTCGACGACCTTGCTCGCACCTTCCGCCGGCAGGTTGATCGGCAGGCATTCCGCGCCGAACTCCTCGCGCAGTTCCGCGGTCAGGCTGGCGAGATCGCATTCGGTATCGATGCGGTTGACGATGAGGACGCGGGCGAGGCCGCGCTGGCGGGCGTAGTTCATCATGCGTCGCGTCGTGTGTTCGATGCCGTTGCTGGCATTGACGACGATGGCGCAGGTCTCGACCGCAGCCAGTGCCGACAGGGTCGGGCCGCGGAAATCCGGGTAGCCCGGCGTGTCGATCAGGTTGATGTGGCAATCGCCGTGGTCGATCGACACCAGGCTGGCCTGAATCGAGTGGCCGCGCTGCTTCTCCATCGGATCGAAATCGGAAACGGTATTGCCACGCTCGATCGTGCCCGCCGTCTGTATCGTGCCGCCGGCATGCAGCAGGGCTTCAAGCAAGGTGGTTTTGCCGGCGCCGGCATGGCCTGCCAGTGCGATGTTGCGAATGGCCTCGGTGCGGTGCGACATGATGCATCTCCTGTCATGGGAGTAGCCAATGTCACTGCGGTGCTGGCCACAATCGCACAGCCAGAGGGCAGGACGGATCGGGTGCGGCGTTGCCCTAGCCTTGCGCGATCGGGGCAGACGGTCAAGCGGCGCTGCCGCAGAGCATGCCGGCGTGATGACCGCCGGTGATAATGCGCGATGCCCTGCATTCATCCGCATGATTCGTCCGCGCTGCCGATGCCGGCAGGGCTGGCGCACGCCTCGTTCGACGATGATGGCACCCGCAGCGCACGCGGCTGTCGCGCGCGGCCAAGGCATGCTGCGCCGGCGCGGTTGCAGGCGATGAGGTTCGCCAGGCAATGGCTCGTGCATTTCCTGCACAGGCAGTCGCCAGGGCAGTCAGCCCTTAAC
>MKWR01000006.1:0-198689 GCA_001899855.1 Lysobacterales bacterium 63-13 | reverse complement strand
GCCGACTGCGTATGCTGCGCGGGCACCGCAAACCGCCGAGTCCGCCCGCTGAATGTCGAACCCGCCCGCCGCTCCCGCAACGGCTGACCCGCTTGATGCCCAGGATCAGGCGCGCCTGCGCAATTCCTATGTTGGCCAGTTGCTTCGACGCAGCCAGCTTTGGCAGCGCCCGCAGTTCCAACGCAGGATCACCTGGGCGTTCGTCACCGCTGCCGTGCTGGCCAACCTGCTGTGGATGTTCGCACTGGACCGGGTCATGGCGCCCTTGATTCCCGTCGAGCCGGATCGTGGCCCGATCGTGGTCAACATCATCGTTCCGCCCAAGGTCTTCGAGATTCCCGCCGAGCCGCAGCCGCTGCCCGTGGAGTTCCGTAAGCGCCCGTCGCGCATCCTCATTGCACCGCCGGAAACAAGGACCACGGTGCCACCGCTGACTTCCGAGACCGATGCGGAAACCCGGGCGCGGATTGGCACAGCGGGCGAGCCGGCGCTCAATCTGTTCAATGCCGATGGCTCCTTGCGCATGCCGACGGCGCGCACGCGGATCGGGGCGCAGAAGATCGACAACCCGCAGGAAGCGGCGAGGGCGGAATGGGCGGAAATCCGGAATCGCGGCGAAAACCCGCTGGACTGCAAGAAGACACGTTTTGCCAATGCCTTCCGCCGTGACGAATCAGTCGGTGACTCGGTCGCGCGCAAGTACCTGAAGTGGATCGGTCTTGCCGACGGTGCCGTCATCGCCGAGCGCGCCTCGGCCAAGCAACAGCGCGCAAACGAAGGCTGCGATCCGCCTGACTGAGGCGAACGCCGATCGCCGATTCGATCACGGGTCGTGCCGTGGCGAGCGGCCCGCGGCAATCAGAGCAAGCGCATCAATTCCGGCAGCAGCGGCAGCTTGCGGATGCGCACGGTGGTGGTGGCGAAGATCGCGTTGGCCAGTGCCGGTGCCACGCTGGCGATGCCCATTTCGTCGCCGCCTACCGGATCGCGCGTCGATTCGACGATGTGCACGTCGACCTTGTTCGGCGCGTCGGCCATGGTCAGCAACGGGTAGTCGGGGAAGTTGCGCTGCTGCACCTGGCCATCGCGGACGCTGATGGCCAGGTTGAGCGCGGTGGAAATGCCATCGATGGTGCCGCCCATGATCTGTGCCTCGAGGCCGAGCGGATTGATCACGCGCCCGACATCGACGACACAGATCGCGCGATGGATCTTCAACTTGTCGTCCTGCATGGAAATCTCGAAGGCATGCGCGCTGTAGCCGCCAGAGGTGAAATGGCAGGCGATGCCAATGCCGCGGCCGTCGCTGCGCTTTTCGCCCCAGCGGATCTTCTCGGCGCACAGCTTGAGGACATGGGCCATGCGCCCGCTGTCGAAAACCGGGCCGCCCTGCCCGCGATACGGTATCTCGCGTGGTGGGCCGAGCATTTCCAGGCGCAGTTCGACGGCATCGCGACGTACTTCGTAGGCAATCTCGTCAATGAAGCTCTGCACCGCGAACGCATGGAAGGTATGCAACGGCGCGCGCCACCAGCCGCGCGGCATGCCTGATTCGAGCGGATGGAAGACTTTCTCCAGATTGTCGACCAGGCCGGCCGGGAAATCATCGGCTTCCAGGCAGCCAATGTACGGCGGTTCGTCCTGCATGGCCGGCATGCGCCAGGTGGGCGAGGTTGCCGCACACTGGTGCGACCAGCCGGCCACGCGATTCTTCCGGTCCAGTGTCGCCAGCAGCGCATGCACGCCGAACGGGCGATAGAAATCATGCGCGAAATCATCCTCGCGCATCCACATCAGCTTGATGGGTTTGCCGGCCTTTTGCGCAATGAGCACGGCTTCGGCGACGAAATCATTCTGCAGGCGACGACCGAAACTGCCGCCCGAACGTGGCAGGCGGATCTCGATGCTTTCGCGGGCAAGGCCGGTCAGGTCACTGATGATGCGCGAAGCGCCATCCGGATTCTCCATCGAGGCAATCAGCAGTGCGCCATCGCTGCGCAGGTCGAACAGGGCACCGGGCGGTTCCATCGTCGCGTGGGCGAGAAAGGGCACTTCGTAACGTGCGCTGAGCGTGTGCCGGGCGCGCTTTTTCGATGCCGCCAGGTCGCCATCGCGGCGCACTTCGATGCCCCCGCTCGCGGCATCGAGCAAGCCGTGTGCGCGTTTCGACAGCGCAGCAGTCGATTCATCCTGCCACGGGCCCTGTTTCCACACCGGCTTGAGTGCCTTGCGACCCTGGATCGCCGCCCAGGTGTTCTCGGCGAGCACGGCGATTCCGCTGGCCAGCGGGCCAGCGAACATTTCATCGGGTTTCGGCCCGTCGATGATGATGATGTCGCGCACGCCGGCTATCCGGCGCACTTCGCTGTCATCCAGGCTTTCCAGGCTGCCATCGAGATAGGGGCAGCGCAGCATCACCGCGACCAGGGCACCACTGAGGTACTCGTCGATGCCGTAGCGGTTGCGGCCAGTGACGATGCTGCGTCCGTCGACCGTGCGCGTCGGCTTGCCGACCAGCTTGAAGGTGGCCGGGTCCTTGGTCGGAATCGGCGTGTCGGGCAGTTGCCGCGAAGTTGCCGTGCGCGCGAGGGCACCATAGCTGAGCTTGCGTCCGTCGGCGTTGACCACATGCCCGGATTCGGTGCGCAGGCTGTCGGCATCCACCGACCAGGCTGCGGCCGCCGCCTGCACCAGCAGCCAGCGCGCGGCGGCACCTGCTTCGCGAAGATCGATCCATGCCTCGGCAACGCCGGTGCTGCCGCCGGCAGACTGGTTGCCGTAACGATTGCCCGCTTTGCCATCGACGACTTCGTAGCCATAGGGCAACTGGATCACGCGCACCTTGGACCAGTCGACATCGAGTTCTTCGGCAATCAGCATCGGCAGCGCGGTGATCACGCCCTGGCCGTTCTCGCAGCCGCGCGCACCGATGACGACGCGGTTGTCGCGTTCGATCATGACGAAGGCAGTCAGCTGCACGAGATCATCGCCAAGCAGCTCGGCGGGGATTGCCGCAGCGATGGCCGGGCTGCGGAAACCGACCAGCAACGCACCACTGGCGGTGAGGCCGAATTGCAGGAAGCGCCGGCGGGCCAGCGAGGTCGCCGTGCTCACGATGATGCTCCTCCGCTGAGGACGGCGGCGCGCAGGATCGCGCTGCGGATGCGTGGATAGGTGCCGCATCGACACAGGTTGGCGATGCTGGCGATGTCCGCATCGGAAGGCCTTTTCCTGCGCGAAAGCAGGTCGACGGCAGCCATGATCTGGCCGGCCTGGCAGTACCCGCACTGGGCGACGTCGTTTTCTATCCAGGCCTGCTGGACCGGATGCAGCTTGTCGCCTTCAAGGCCTTCGATGGTGGTGATTTTTTGCCCCATGGCTGTCGCCATGGTGACCTGGCAGGCACGTGCCGCCTTGCCATCGACCAGTACCGTGCACGCACCGCAGGCACCGATGCCGCAGCCGTACTTGGTGCCGGTCAGGCGCAGCACATCGCGCAGGAACCAGAGCAGGGGCATCTCCGCATCGCCATCATGGAAATACGGTTTGCCATTGATGGTCAGCTGACGCGTGCTTGCCAGGGCTTCGCCGGACTTGTCCGGGCTGGCGGGCGTGGGATCCGGGTTGGGCTTGGGCATGGCGGGCTCGCGATGAATCCTTGCGCGGTCAGATCCCGCGGGCAGCAGCCATTGTCGCATCGCCCGGCATTGCTGCACAGGCGATCCTTGCCCGGGCCGGGAAACCTGTTCACAAAAGAAGAGGCCCCGCATGCGGGGCCTCGGTTTGCAGCATTCACGCAGCGATCAATAGACGTCGTCGACCGTGTTGTGCACGTTGAACTTGCCGGTCGGCGTGATCAGGTGCTTGTCCTTGATCACCTTCTTCAGCTTGCGGGTCTTGTCATCGACCACGACCAGTGCGCTCTGCTTGTCCTTTGCGTTCCACACCGAGAACCAGACTTCGTCGCCGCGCGAGTTGTACTCGGGCTGGACGACGCGCTTCGGGCCTTCGCCGAGTTTCGCCCATTCGGCGATCGGCAACACCTTGTAGCCGGCATCGAGGTTGTCGATGTCGAATACCGCGATCGACTGGCTCAGCTTCGGATCCGGGTTGAGCGTGGTGTCGACCCACAGGTTGCGCGATTTCGGGTGGGTCTTGATGAACAGCGAACCACCGCCCTGGCCCTTCAGCACCTGCACGACCTTCCAGGCATTGTCCGGGTGCTTCTCCGGATCGGTGCCGATCAGGGTGATCTTCTCGTTGCCGAGTGCCGAGGTGCCCCAGACCGGACCGAACTTCGGATGCGTGAAGTTGGCGCCGCGACCCGGATGCGGAATCTTGTCGACATCGACCAGGGCGGCCATCTTGCGCTCGCGCGAATCGACCACGGCGATCTTGTCGGACTGGTTGGCGGCAGTCAGGAAGTAGCGCTTGGTCACGTCCCAGCCACCGTCATGCAGGAAGCGCGCGGCATCCAGCGTGGTGATGGAGAGGGCATCGAGGTTGCTGTAGTCGACCATCAGCACGCGCCCGGTTTCCTTGACGTTGACGATGAAGTCGGGATGCTCGTGGCTGGCGACAATCGCTGCAACGCGGGGTTCCGGATGGTATTCCTGCGTGTCGACGGTCGGGCCGCGCGTGGAGACGATCTTCAGCGGCTTCAGCGTCGGGCCGTCCATGATCACGAACTGCGGCGGCCAGTAGGCACCGGCAATGGCCAGCTTGTCCTCGAAACCCTTGTACTTGGAAGTCTCGACCGAACGCGCTTCAAGACCGATCTTGATTTCGGCGACGCGTTCCGGCTTCTTCATCCACAGGTCGATCAGGTCGATCTTGCCGTCGCGGCCGATCGTGTAGACATAACGACCTGAATGCGACAGGCGCGAGATGTGCACCGCATAACCGGTCTTGATGATGTTGATGATCTTCTTGGAGTCGCCGTCGATCAGGGCGATCTCGCCCGAATCGCGCAGGGTCACGGCAAAGAAGTTGTCGATGTTGAAGTCGTTTTCCTTCTTCGTCGGGCGCTTGTCGAGCGGGATGAACTCCTTCCACGAGGCCATCATCTCGGGCATGCCCCATTCCGGCGGAGCCGGCGGATCGTGCTGCAGGAAGCGCGCCATCATGTCGACCTGCTCCGCGCTCAGGTCACCCGAGCTGCCCCAGTTCGGCATGCCGCCGGGCGAACCGAAATTGATCAGCGCCTTGAGGTATTCCGTGCCCTTCGCACGCGTGATGTCCGGGGTCAGCGGCTTGCCGGTGGCACCCTTGCGCAATACGCCATGGCAACCGGCGCAGCGCTCGAAGAAGATCTGCGTGGCTTCCTTGTATTCGACCTTGCTGATCGGCGGCGCATCCGGATTGATGACCATCTCGACGCCGTGGGAGCCGGCGACCGACGGGGCACCCTGGTAATTCTCCATGCCCCTCGATGTGCCCGGGTGCATTTCGCCCTGTGACTTGTCGGTGGTCACTGCCAGCGCCTTGCGTTGCGCGCCGACATCTTCTGCGCTGACGGACTTGCCGGAGTTGTGCCAGCTTGAATACACGTAGTTGATGATGGCGGCGATGTCGGCATCGCTCAGGTGGCTCTGCGCCGGCATCACGTTGTTGTAGGTTTCGCCGTTGACGGTCATCGTGCCGGTGATTCCCTGCAACACGTGAGCGGCGATTTCCTTGCCGCTGCGGCTGTTCAGGTAATCGGATTTCGCCAGCGGCGGAAAGGCACCAGGCAGGCCCTTGCCATCCGGCTGGTGACAGGCCGCGCAATTGGCCTTGTAGGCGGCTTCGCCGGCTTCATGGCCTTGCTTGGGCAGGCGTTCGTTGACTACATCCGAAGCGATGGCCTGGCCCCCGAGCCATAACATCGCAAACAGGGCGGCACCGATTTTCATGGTTCGCATAGCTGACTCCCTTGACGATTTTGGTTCGTTGCATGCCCTTCCACCGGCACCTTGTACGACAGTTTCCGGGTATCCCCCGAGACTGCCCTGACTCAGATCAAACAAAGAAAATGAGGACGGTTTCGGTACTGATTTGCCGCAATCGATTCCGCTTGAGTGGAATCAAGGTCGCGCCAGCGGCATCCGCTAGAATTCGCCGATTCTTCAGCCGGACTACTGCCATGCGTTTGCCCTTGCCACGGAGCCTCGTCATCACGGGTGCTTCGGGATTCCTCGTCTGCGCGGTGGCACTTGCACAGCCCGTCGCCGATGCCGACAACGCGGCCGTGGCACTGGATCCGATCGTGGTTGTCGGCAGTCGTGCCGCGGAACCATTGCAGCAAGTGGTTGGCAGTGTCAGCGTGGTCGAGCGCGAGCGCCTTGAGCGCAATGGCGTCATGGATATTGCCGATCTCGCCATGCTGGTGCCTGGCGTCAGCGTGCCGGTCGATGCGGTGCGCTTTGGCCGCCAGGGCTTCAATATCCGCGGTCTGGAAGGCAATCGCGTCAGCATCGAGGTCGATGGCGTGCCCTTGCCGGATGGCTTTGGCGTTGGCCAGTTCGCTCTTGCCGGGCGCGACCTGGTCGCCCTTGATGCGGTACAGCGAGTGGAAGTGCTGCGCGGGCCCGCGTCAACGCTGTACGGCAGCAAGGCGCTGGCTGGCGTGGTGGCCTTGACCACGCGCAATCCCGAGGATTTCCTCTGGCGTGGCAATGCCCTGGCGACGGGTGCGTCGATCGGGGTTTCCAGCCGCGATGACAGCCATTTCGGTGCCGCCAACCTGGCTGCGGCAGATGGTCGCTGGAGCGGCATGGTCCTGCTTTCCCGGCTGCAGGGTCACGAAACCGACAACCATCCGCGTGCTGGCGGAATGCCGGCCAACCCGGCCGATGTCGAGCGCGATGCGGCGCTGGCCAAGGTTGTCTACGACGCCGAGCGCGCGGGGCGCTGGACGCTGACCCTTGACCACGGCAGCGGGCGCCAGCAAACCGATGTGCAGTCGCTGGTGTTTGGCCCGGGGCGCTACAGCACGACCAATGCGCTGGATGCGGACGACCGCTGGAAGCGCGATCGCCTGAGCCTTGCCGCGAGCTGGACGCAACCGTGGGCGGCAATCGATGCGTTGGACCTGCTGGTCTACCAGCAGGATTCGGAGACACGGCAGGCGACCGATCAATATCGCCTTGGCGACGCGCAGACGCCATACCCGACCCTGCGTGCCCGCGAGTTCAACTATGAGCAACGCAGCCGCGGCCTCGAGCTGGTCGCGCAAGCGCGCAGCCAGTGGGGCGACATGGCGCATTGGCAGGTCTTCGGCATCGACCTGACCCGCCACGTTCATGAAGGCTTGCGCACGGGTGCGCAGATCAACCTGAATAGTGGACAAAGCACGAATGTCGTCCTCGGCGAGGTTTTCCCGGTACGTGATTTTCCGCATTCGGATGTGCAGGAACTGGGCGTGTTCTGGCAAGACGAAATTGCCTTTGCGCCGCGCTGGACCGTGGTGCCGGGATTGCGCTGGGAGCGTTATGCGCTTGATTCGAAGGCGGATTCGATCTGGCTTCAGGACAACCCGCAGATCGCGTTGGCCGATCTCGACAATACCCAGTGGACGCCCAAGCTCGGCTTGCGCTTAAACGCCAGCGATCAGGCGACGCTGTATCTGCAGGCCGTTCGCGGCTATCGCGCGCCGCCATTCTCCGATGTCAATGTCGGCCTCTACCTGCCGACCTTCAATTACCTGGTGAAGCCGAACCCGGAGCTGAAGGCCGAGCGCAGTCTTGGCCTCGAAGCCGGCTTGCGCTGGAGCGGGCCGATCCTGCACGGATCGCTGGCGGCCTATGACAACCGCTTCCGCGATCTCATCGAATCGCGCGCCAATCTCGGCATCGATCCGGCCACGGGTGCGCTGGTGTTCCAGTCGGTCAATCGTGACCGTGCACGCATCCGCGGCATCGAGGCCGATGCGCACTGGTCGCTGGGCGCGTGGCGGGAGGCATGGCGCGGCACCTATGTCGAGTTGCGCGCGAACTGGCTGCGCGGCACCGACACCGTGCGCGATCAGCCGCTGAACAGTGTCGCGCCGGCGCGAGCCACCGTGGTCGGCGGCTGGCAGGCCGATGCGCAACGCTGGGGCGCGCAACTCTCGCTGACCGGCGTGCAGCGGGTTTCCCGCGTCGATGACAGTGCGGGCCCGCTCTATCAGCCGCCAGGCCATGCGCGCATCGACCTGAATGCCTGGCTCAATATCGGCGATCACCTGCGCCTCGATCTCGCCCTCAACAATCTCGGTGATCGGCGTTACTTCGATTGGGTCAGTGTGCGTGGCATCCGGCCCGACGCCAGCGATCTCGACCTGTACACGCAAGCAGGCCGCAACGCCATGCTCAAGCTGAGTGCGGACTGGTAGCGCGGGACTTCAGGCGCAGGCCGCGCGCACGGATTCCGGCAGCGGCCGCGGGCGCCCGCTGGCGGGATTGATCCAGACCATGACCACGCTGGCATCGCAATGGAGTCGCGTGCCATCGGCCGAGGTGATGCGATGGACGAGGGTCAGTGAACTGTTGCCGAGCTTCTCGCAGCGGATCTCCACGACGAGTTCGGCCGGCCATTCGATCTGCTCGCGGAAGTCGAGTTGGCTGGCGGCAAGCACCGGGCTGGATTCGGCGGATTTCCATTCGCCTTCGATGCCGGCCAGCCAGACCAGTCGCGCTTCTTCGAGGTAGGTCAGGTAGCTCGAATTGTTGACATGGTTGTAGGCGTCCAGGTCGCGCCAGCGCACCCTGATCGGCACCCGTGCCAGCAGCCGTTGCGTTGTCGCGCTCATGCGGCTTTCCTCTTTTTCGCCGGTGTCAGCACAGGCGCAAGGAAGCGCCCGGTGTGCGAGGCCTTGACCTTGGCGATCTGCTCGGGCGTGCCGCTGGCGAGGATCGTGCCGCCGCCACCGCCGCCTTCCGGGCCGAGGTCGATGACCCAGTCGGCGGTCTTGATCACGTCGAGATTGTGTTCGATGACGACGACCGTATTGCCTTCATCGGCAAGCCGGTGCAGCACTTTCAACAACTGTTCGATGTCGTGGAAATGCAGGCCGGTGGTCGGCTCGTCGAGGATGTACAGGGTACGCCCGGTATCGCGCTTGGAGAGTTCGCGCGAAAGCTTGACGCGTTGCGCCTCGCCGCCGGACAGCGTGGTCGCGCTCTGCCCGAGCTTGATGTAGCCGAGGCCGACATCCATCAGCGTATCGAGCTTGCGCGCCAGCGCCGGCACTGGCTGGAACAGTGCTTGCGCGTCTTCCACGGTCATCTCCAGCACATCGGAAATCGTGTGGCCCTTGTAGGTGATCTCGAGCGTCTCGCGGTTGTAGCGCTTGCCGTGGCAGACATCGCAGGAGACATAGACATCGGGCAGGAAGTGCATCTCGACCTTGATCAAGCCGTCGCCCTGGCAGGCTTCGCAGCGGCCACCCTTGACGTTGAAGCTGAAGCGCCCCGGGCCATAGCCACGCGCCCGTGCTTCCGGGATCTGCGCGAAGAGGTCGCGCAGCGGCGTGAACAGTCCGGTATAGGTGGCCGGATTCGAGCGCGGCGTGCGTCCGATTGGCGACTGGTCGATCTCGACCACCTTGTCGAACAATTCGAGTCCTTCAATGGCCGTGAACGGCGCCGGTTTCTCGCTGGCGCCATTCAGCTCGACCGCGGTCTGCCTGTACAAGGTGTCGTTGATCAGGGTCGACTTGCCGGAACCGGAAACGCCGGTGACGCAGGTCATCAGTCCGGCAGGGATCTCGACATCGACATTCTTGAGATTGTTGCCACTGGCCCCGATGATGCGCAGCATGCGCTCGGCATCGGCGAGGCGACGCTGCTTCGGTACTTCGATGCGACGTTTTCCCGAAAGATACTGGCCGGTCAGCGACTCGGGCGCCTTGAGGATGTCGCCGAGCTTGCCCTCGGCGACGATGCGCCCGCCATGCACGCCGGCACCGGGGCCGATATCGACGACATGGTCGGCGGCGCGGATCGCATCCTCGTCATGTTCGACCACGATCACCGTGTTGCCGAGATCGCGCAGGCGCACGAGGGTGCCGAGCAGACGCTCGTTGTCGCGCTGGTGCAGTCCGATCGAGGGTTCATCGAGCACGTACATGACGCCGACCAGTCCTGCACCGATCTGGCTGGCCAGGCGGATGCGCTGCGCCTCGCCACCCGACAGCGAATCGGCCTGGCGATCGAGAGTCAGGTAATTGAGGCCGACGTCGACGAGGAAGTGCAGGCGCTCGCGGATTTCCTTGATGATCTTCGCCGCGATTTCACCGCGCCAGCCAGGCAGGCTGAGGTTGTTGAAGTGCTCGAGCGACTGGTCGATCGGCAGCGCGCTGATCGAGGGCAGGTTGGCATCGGCGACGAAGACATGCCGCGCCGATCGGTTCAGGCGCTGGCCCTCGCATTCCGGGCAGGGGCGCGGGCTGATGAAGCGGGCGATCTCCTCGCGCACGACCGGTGATTCGGTTTCCTTGTAGCGCCGTTCGAGGTTGGGGATGATGCCTTCGAACTTGTGCTTGCGGGCAACCTTGCCACCGTTCTCCATCACGTAATTGAAGGTGATCTGCTCGTCGCCCGAGCCATACAGCACGCGCTCGCGGATCTTCGCCGGCAGCTCCATCCATGGCGTGTCGACGCTGAAGCCATAGTGCTTGGCCAGCGACAGGATCATCTGGAAGTAATACATGTTGCGCCGGTCCCAGCCGCGTACCGCGCCCGCCGACAAGCCTTGCCCCGGATACACGACGACGCGCTCGGGATCGAAGAACTGGGTCACGCCGAGGCCATCGCAGGATGGGCAGGCACCGACCGGCGAGTTGAACGAGAACAGGCGCGGTTCCAGCTCGGGCAGGGCGTAGTCGCAGATCGGGCACGAGTAGCGCGACGAGAATGTCATCAGCGGCGCCGTGTCGTCGTCCATGTCGACCAGCAGTGCGATGCCATCACCAAGGCGCAAGGCGGTCTCGAACGATTCGGCAAGGCGTTGCTTGATATCCGGCTTGGCGCGGAAGCGGTCGATCACGGCTTCGATGGTGTGCTTCTGGCGCAGGGCCAGGGTCGGCACCTCGTCGAGCTCATGGGCGACGCCGTTGACGCGCACGCGCACGAAACCTTGCGCACGCAGCTGCTCGAACACCTGCGCGTGCTCACCCTTGCGCTCGCGCACGACCGGGGCCAGCAGCATGTAGCGCTTCTTCGGATCGAGCGCGAGTGCGGCATCGACCATCTGGCTGACGGTCTGTGCTTCCAGAGCTTCGCCATGATCCGGGCAGCGCGGCGAGCCTACCCGCGCATAGAGCAGGCGCAGGTAGTCGTGGACTTCGGTGATCGTGCCGACCGTCGAGCGCGGATTGTGCGAGGTCGATTTCTGCTCGATCGAGATTGCCGGTGACAGGCCTTCGATATGGTCGACGTCGGGCTTTTCCATCACCGAGAGGAACTGCCGCGCATAGGCCGACAGCGATTCGACATAGCGACGCTGGCCTTCCGCGTAGATCGTGTCGAAGGCCAGCGAGGACTTGCCCGAGCCGGACAGGCCGGTGATCACGATCAGGCTGTCACGCGGCAGGTCGATATCGATGTTCTTCAGATTATGCGTGCGGGCACCGCGAATGCGGATCATGTCCATGGGCAGGATCAGGCTCGAAACAGGGGAGTGCGGAGCCGCCAACTATAGCGCCGTGCCGCGAGCTTTCGAGGTGGTGGCGGCAGCACGGAGTTCAAGGTGCCGTGCGCGCCTGCTTGCGCTGATGTCGATGTGGCGGCCATTCATCTTCCGCTGCCGACGTGAGCGGATCGACACGGCGGTTCGCCAAAGGCCTGGCAACGGCGTATCTTTTGTTGGCAGGCTCGCTGCCGCCCGCCGGGCGGGTTCCGACGCCGCCACCGTGTTGCCTTGACGACGCAGGATGACGTACATCGACGGCGCTCGCGCCGCGTCGCATCCATCGCGCATGGCAATACCCGACATGCGAGGAGCAAGCCATGGATTCCCGGATCGACTATCGAAAGGCGGCGCCGGACGCCTTCAAGGCCATGCTGGATCTTGAGGCTGCTGTGCATCGCGGCAGCCTGGAGGATTCCTTGATCGAACTGGTCAAGATGCGCGTGTCGCAGATCAATGGCTGCGGTTATTGCCTGGACATGCACAGCAAGGAAGCACGCGCGGCCGGCGAAACCGAGCAGCGCCTGTACTTGCTGCAGGTCTGGCGCGAGGCCCCCATCTACACCGCGCGGGAACGCGCGGCCCTGGCCTGGGCCGAAGCGGTGACCCTGGTTGCGCAAGCGGAAGTATCCGACGAGGTCTATGCCACGGTACGCGAGCAATTCGATGAACGGGCCCTGGTCGAATTGAACCTGGCGATCATTGCCATCAATGGCTGGAACCGCATGGCCATCGCGTTCCGTGCGCGCGTCGGTGATTACGTGGTTGCCGGCAAGTCGAAGTAGGCGGATGGCGATGGTCCGCGTTGGCCGGCTGCGCGGCTCGGCGATGCCCGGCAACATCCTGCCGCGTTCATTCTACCGGCGTGATCCGCGCCTGGTCGCCGTGGACCTGTTGAACAAGGTCCTCTTCTCCGCGGACGGGCGCAGCGGGCGCATCGTCGAAACCGAGGCCTACTGCGGCGACCTTGATCCCGCCGCGCACAGCTACCGCGGCAAGACCGCGCGCAATGCGACCATGTTTGGCCCACCGGGCAGAATGTATGTGTATTTCACCTACGGCATGCATTGGTGCTGCAATGCCGTTTGTGGCGAGGTCGATGAAGGCGTCGGCGTGCTGTTGCGCGCGCTGGCACCAATGAGCGGCTTGCAAGCCATGCGTGCGGCGCGGCCAAAGGCGCGGCGCGATGAGGATCTGTGCAGCGGTCCGGCACGCCTGACCCAGGCCATGGGCATCCGTGGCGAGCAGGACGGCATCGATCTGGTCGCCTTCGACGGCGGCTTCTGCATTGTCGACGATGGCACCGCGCCGCCAGCGGATCCCGTTGCGACACCGCGCATTGGCGTCAGTCGCGCGACCGACGAGAACTGGCGCTGGCATGTGCGTGGCGACGGCAACGTGTCTCGCCGCTGAGTACCGGTTTGGCGTACGGCGAATTCGTCCTG
This sequence comes from Lysobacterales bacterium 63-13, assembly GCA_001899855.1. Taxonomy (GTDB): domain Bacteria; phylum Pseudomonadota; class Gammaproteobacteria; order Xanthomonadales; family Rhodanobacteraceae; genus Dokdonella. Next base: position 185,595 of record MKWR01000006.1, on the reverse strand, counting down.
CGCAAGCCTGAGCGGCGCGTTGCCGCCTGCTTGACGACCTCGCCGCAACCCCGGATGCTCGCAGGCTGGTTCGCCCTGGCCGTTCAGTCTGCATACTCCGACGCCCATGCGTACGTTCACTGTCCTCGCCGCTGCGATCAGCGCCTGCATGGCGGGCGCGCCTGTGCAGGCGGCAAGCGTGATCCTGCCTGCGGGCGTGCCGGCACCGATGGATTTCCGGCTGCTTGCCGATTACGGCTCCTACCGCTTGTTCGATGGCGATGCGTCGGCCTTGCCGGACAAGGCCCGGGTGCTGGCCGATGCACACCTGCTCAAGTTCGATCGCCTGCGCATCGACACGCGAGTGCCGGCGATCCCGCTGCCTGCCGGCTTTTCGCAGCAGCCAGTGACCGCACCCGCCCTGCACATCGTGCAGTTCGTCGGCCCGCTGCAGGATGCCTGGCTCGAACAATTGCGCGCGACCGGTGCCGTGCCGATCCAGTACATCGACAGCTTTGGCTATCTGGTCTGGGCCGATGCCGCGGCGCGCGCCAAGCTCGATGCCATGGCCGCCGAGGCACGCGTGCTGACGTTCAGCCAGCCCTTGCCGGGATTCATCAAGCTCGACAATGCATTGTTTGACCGCTTGCAGCGTGCGGCCGCCGCCAGCGAGCGGGTGCCGATCATCGTGCAGCGCTACCGCCATGATGGCGATGCTGGCCGCGCACGATTTTCCGCGCTGGATCTGAAGCCGCTGGATGACTGGACGCCGCAACTGGCTTACGAGGTCGCGCGCTTCGAGGCGGATGCCGGGCAGATCCGCCAGCTCATCGACCTGCCTGACGTGTTCTGGGTCGGCGAGTATTTCGCGCCGACGATGAACGACGAAGTGCAGGCGCAGATCCTGCGTGGCCAGTTCAACGCCGACCAGTCCGGGCCGCTGCAGCCGGGCTACCTGCCATGGTTGCGATCGCTCGGTTTTCCCGAGGATCCGGCGGCCTATCCGATCCTCGACATCACCGATTCGGGCGTTGGCGACCGCACGGTCGAGAGCGGCGATCCGACCCTGCATCGTCTTGGCGACAGTGCCAACGCCACGCGCATGGCCTACAACCAGAAATGCACGATCGACGATGGCGACGTCGATGGTCACGGCCATGTCAATGCGAACATCGCGCTCGGATACGACGTGCGCGAGAACGCGTCCACCCCCGGCGCACGCTTTCCCGGCGAGTACCAGCGCGGCCAGGGCATCAATCCGTTTGGACGCCTTGGCGCCACCCGCGTGTTCGCGCCGGCATTCGACCTGGCCGCCTGCGAAGGCAGCTATGACGGTGTCATCAAGGCGAGCTACGCGGCCGGCGCACGCATATCCTCCAACTCGTGGGGCTGTGCGGCCTGTGCCGGGCAATACGATATTTCTTCACAAGCCTACGATGTCGGTACGCGTGATGCCGACGCGGATGCGCCGGGCAATCAGCAGCTGATCACGGTTTTTTCCGCCGGCAACAGCGGGCCGGGCGCGCGCAGCATCGGTTCGCCGGGCAATGGCAAGAACATGCTCACGGTCGGCGCTTCGGAGAATCCGCGCGAGGTCGATGAGGACGGTGCATGGAATGATGGTTGCCAGATCGATGGCGGCGGTGCCGACAATGCGATGGACATCATCTTCTTCTCCTCGCGCGGCCCGGCTCCGGGCGAGAGGATCAAGCCGGATCTGGTGGCGCCGGGAACGCATGTCACCGGCACCCAGGCGAGGCCGGGGATCGGTGAGGGCATTTGCGATGCGAAGCGCCCGCTTGGCAATGCCACCTATGCCGCGTCATCCGGAACCAGTCATGCGGCACCGGCGGTATCCGGCGTTGCCTCGTTGTCGTGGTGGTGGATCGCGAACGCGCAAGGCAGCCTGGAGTTCGATGGTTCCATGCCATCCGCACCCACGCCGGCGCTCATGAAGGCGTGGCTCATCGCCCATCCCAGTTACCTCACCGGCAAGGATGCCAATGACTCCCTGCCCAGCAATGCGCAGGGCTTCGGCATGCCGGATCTCGGCGACATGTTCAGCGACACGCCGACCTGGCTGGTCAACCAGGATCACCTGCTCGCTGATTCCGGGCAGGTCTGGACGGCCCAGGTGCAGCGCGTCGATCCGGACAAGCCGACGCGCATCGTGCTGGCCTGGACCGATGCGCCGGGCGCCGTCGGCACCAGCCCGCAAGTCAACAACCTCGACCTGGTGGCGACGGATGACTCGGCGCTGTGGCATGGCAATCATTTCCAGGGTGCCTGGAGCGTGTCGGGCGGCACCGCGGATGCGGAGAACAATGTCGAGGCGATCTACCTTGCGCCCGGTTCGGCTGCGCCGCTGACGATCGCCGTGAGCGCCTTCAACATTGCCGGCGATGGCGTGCCAGGCAATGCCGATGGCACGGACCAGGATTTCGCCCTGGTCTGCAGCAACTGTGCGCGGCAGCCAACGTTCACCTTCCGGGTGACTCCGCCGGCGTGGAGCGTCTGCACGGCGACCACCGCAGCGGTGGATTTCGCCGTCGCCACGCAGTCGATTCTCGGCTTCGCCGCACCAGCGACGCTGTCGATCAGCGGCAATCCGGCCGGCACCACGACCAGCTTTTCAGCCAATCCCGTCGCCGTCCCGGGCAGTGCCACGCTTAGCATTGGCAACCTCGCCGCAGCCAGTGCGGGCAACCATGTCCTGGCATTCCAGGCGGAGGCCGCCGGCATCACCCGCACCCGCCATGCACAACTGCAATTGGCGACAACGGTGCCGGCCTCGCCGTTGCCGAACCTGCCGCCGGACAATGCCGGCAACGTCGCTCGCCAGCCGCTGCTGCACTGGACGGCGCTCGCCGCGGCGGAGGAATACCGCGTTGAAATTGCACGGGACGCGGCGTTCAGCGATGTCGTCTACTCGGCAACGACCGCAGCGGCCACGCATACGGTCGCCATCGAACTCGATTACGCAACGCGCTACTACTGGCGGGCGCATGCACGCAACCCGTGTGGCGAAGGGTTGCCGGGACCGGCCTATGCGTTCACGACCACGCCAGTGCCCGGCGAATGCGCGGCCGGGGCGACGCCGAACGTGATCCGCCACAGCGACTTCGAAACCGGTGCCGATGGCTGGACCCATTCCGGGGATCACGATACCTGGGCCTTGTCGAATGCCCGCGCCCACGGTCCGGGTCATTCCATGCTGGCCCAGGATGTCGCCTACGATTCCGACCAGCGCCTGGTCTCGCCAGCCATCGCCTTGCCGCTTGATGCAGCGCCATTGAGCCTGCAGTTCTGGAACCACCAGACCATCGAGGATCGCCTCGGTGGCTGCTACGACGGGGCATTCCTGGAAATTTCCAGTGACGCCGGCACCAGTTGGACCCAGGTGCCGCCCTCGCAACTGCTGATTGGTGCGTACCGGGGGCCGATCAGCGGCTCGTTCAACAATCCCGCGCGCGGCAAGCAGGCCTGGTGCGGTGATCCACAGGACTGGTCACGCTACATCGTCGATCTCGACGCGCACGCCGGCGAGACCGTGCAGTTCCGTTTTCGCCTCGCCACCGATGCCTCGACCGGACGCGTCCCGGATGGTTTCTACGTCGATGACGTGAGCGTGCAGGGCTGTGCCGCAGCGCCCGATTCAATCTTTGTCGATGGCTTCGACGGACTGCCGGCGAATTGAATGGATTCGGCCGCCGCGCGCCTCCTGCGCAGGACTGCCAATTTCGTCTCGGCTTGATATGCTGGCAAAAGACCTTGCTTGCCCAGATCAGCCAGTTCGATGCCCGACGCACCTGACTCCGAGGAAATAGTCCGCCTGGTTGCACGCTGTGGTCATGGTGACAGCGACGCCCTGAATCACCTGACCCCCATCGTCTATGCGGAGCTCAAGGCACTTGCAGCCAATGCCATGCGCCGCGAGCGCGCGAACCACACGCTGCAGACAACCGCGTTGGTCAATGAAGCCTGTTTGCGCCTGCTCGGTGACGGCGCTGCGAGCATGGCGAATCGTGCCCAGTTCGCCGCGCTCGCGGCGCAGGCAATGCGCCGCGTGCTGGTCGACCATGCGCGCCGGCGCCATGCAGGCAAGCGCCCTGATCCCGCTCAGCGCATTGACATCGTCGAGATCGACCTTGCCAGCGAATCGACGGATCTTGTCGAACTCGACGGCGCGCTCAATCGCCTGGCGGCATTGAGCCCACGCCAGGCACAGGTGGTCGACCTCAAGTTTTTCGCCGGGCTTGAACTCGAGCAGATTGCCGACATGCTCGAAATCGCGCGTCCGACCGTCGTCCGCGATTGGCGCATGGCGCGTGCCTGGCTGCAGCGCGAACTGGCCTGACGCGGAGTCAATACTTCAATCGCCGGTCTCGAAGCCTGCCGCAAAGATCGTGTCTTCGATCCAGTACAGCGAGACATATCTTGCGTTGCTTTCAACACCATTGACGCCGATGTAGACGCGATAGGCTCCAGCCATCCTGCTCGCCGGATCGAAGGCGTCGTGGCGTGCCAGTGTCGGTGTCGTGAACTGCAGGTCCGTCCACGGCAGCGCGCCATCCGGGGCCTGGTAGATCACCTGCTGGTTGTCGATTCTTTGCAGGCGCAGCAATGGGCCGTTGCTTGCCGTACTTGCCGTGCCGCCACTGGACCCCTCGCTGCCGGCGATGCTCTGCAGTCGGTGTGAGCCGCGCAACCCTTCGCCATCCAGTATCAGCGCCGCCGGCAACGGGAGCAGGCTCGCCGATACGCTGAAACTCGGACGCTGGCCGGTGAAGGTCGTTGCGAAGGCACTGCGCAAATGCGTTTCAGCACTGGCCAGCGTGCCTGCCGTGCCTTCGCCGCCAGCGACCAGCGCACGCCCGAATGATGTCAGGGCAACAAGCGGACGACTGCGTGCGCTCGACAATGCAGGGCCGGCAAGAAATGCACCGCTCGCCGGATCGTAGATCTCGCTGGTGGCCAGTGGCGCGCCCGTCGCATCCCTGCCGCCGACGAGCATGACCACGCCATCCGGCATGACCATGATCGAGCCGTCGGCGCGGGCCCCGGTCAGGTTTCCGGTTGCGCTGAAGGTGTCGCTCAGCGGATCGAACAATTCGGCGCTCGCCAGCGCGACTGATGCCGCGTTGTATCCGCCGGCGATCAGCACCTTGCCATTCGGCAACAGCGCGGTCATGGCACCGCGCCGAGCCGTGCCAAGGCTGCCGGCAGTTGGCGTGAAGCTGCGTGATCCGGGATCGAAGCGCTCCGCGCTTGCCAGAACTCCGCCTGTACCGAGACCCCCGGCGACCAGCACGCTGCCATCGACAAGCAGGACCGTGCTTGATTCGCTGCGTGCCGTGGCCAGCGAACCGGCAATCCGGAACATGCCGGTATGTCCATCGAAGATTTCCGCGCTGGCAAGCGGACCGTTTGCATCGCGGCCGCCGGCCAGCAGAAGTTGGCCATTTGCCAACAGCGCGCTGGCCGCCGAATAGCGCGCATGCCAGAGCGATGCGGAATTGGTTGAAAAGCTCGAGGTGAGGGGGTTGAATCGCTCGGCGCTGGCCAGTGCCGCACCACTCGCATCGCGCCCGCCGATGAGCATCACGCTGCCGTCCGGCAACAGCGCCGAGCTGGCGTGTTCGCGCGGTGTCGCGAGTGAACCTGCTGCGGTGAATGTGTCGAGGAGGTCGCTGAACAATTCGGCGCTGGCCAGCACGTTGCTGCCGTTGCGGCCACCGGCGACAAGGATGCGTCCATCGAGCAGGATGCTGCTGCTGGCATCGGTGCGCGGGGTGGTCATCGAGTGGGCAAGGGGCGTCGCCGTCGCCATTGGCTGCTTCAGGATTTCGGCGCTGGCCAGGATCGAGCCGCCATGATTGTTGTCGGGGGGTGGCACATATCCGCCTGCCACCAGGATGCGCCCGTCCGGCAGCATGCTCACCGATGCCGAGCTACGTGCGCTGGCCAGATTGCCTTCGATGCCGAACGTCTGCGTGACCGGATCGTAGCTCTCGATCAGGGATGTCGCGGAGAATCGTGCGCTTTGTCCGCCCACCAGCAGGAGCTTGCCGCTGGGCAGCAGGATTGCACCAGCCTGGCTGCGCGCCGTGCCCATCGAACCCGTCGGCGTGTAGGTATTGCTGTCTGGACTGTAGATCAGGGCCGAGGCGAGATAGTTGCCGTTGTTGCCGCCGGCAATGAGGACCTTGCCATTGGTCAGCAAGGTTGCGGTAGCGCCTGGCCTGCCGCCGCCCGGCATCGTCGCGACCTGACTGAACTGCCCACTATCCGGATCGTAGATCTCGGAAGTCTGCGAATTGACACCGTTGTTCGCATCGTACCCGCCGATGACGAGCACGCGGCCATCGGCGAGCAGCACCGCGTTGGCTTTCTCGCGTGTCGTGCTCATCGATCCGGTCGGGCTGAACATGCCACTCAGCGGCGAATAGATCTCGGCGCTGGCGAGTCCGCCGACGCCGGGGTCGCCGTCGACGCCACCACCATCGCCGCTGTCGAATCCACCGCAGATGAGTACGCGGCCGTCGGCAAGCAGTGTCGCCGTTGCCCGTTGCCGGCGCGTGCCGAGCATGCCGGTCTCCGAGGTCTGCTGGCTGACCGGGTCGAAAAGTTCCGCAGTGCGCAAGGTCGATTCGCTGCCGACATCTTCGCGACCGCCAGCGATGAGCACCTGGCCCGTCGGCAGGGTGACTGCTATCGCTGCCGAACGGGGTTCGTTCAAGGACAGGAATGGCCCGCCATTGAATGTTCCACTCGCAGGATCGTAGATTTCAATCGAGCTCGTCGTGGTCGGCATGGACAGGCCACCAGCGATCAGCACGCGTCCATCGGACATCATCGATGTGGTCGCGCCGTATCGGGCATGGGCAAGATTGCCGGTCGCAGAAACGCTCAATGCACTTGCCACGGAGGGCAGGGCGATCGCCAGAACCAGCGCGCGGATGATGGAGATATGCAAATTGATGCGCATGATTTTTCCTTGGGAAATCCGGGTCGGATACCTGTTCAGCGCCGCTCGACGGTGCGCCGCGCGGCCATCGGCAAGCACGCTCAATCGAAGCCGTCGGCGAAGATGCGGTCACCGGAGCAGACCGCCGGCACATTGGCGCGCTTCCACATGCCGGTTGATCCTTCCTGGACGATGTAGTCGACCGCATACGCCACGTGCAGATAGCCCGTGTCCGAACGTTCAGGCAGGCGATAGGCGTATGGCCGCGGCCGGTAGCGGCAAGGTGTTGCCAGGCTGGTGTTGGTGAAGCCGCCGATTGCACCGCCGATATCAAGCCCGGTGCCCCAGTAGGTGGTGTTCTGGGTCTCCTTGGTGATGCCCTTGGTGAATTCATAGGCGGCGCCGGCGATGACCTTGGCGATATAGCCGGCCTTGAAATCGAATGCGGCACCGACCCGTGTCGAGCTGTCGAAACTTGTCACGTTGCCGTTCAGGGTCCCGCTTTCCGAACTGAGGTTCCATGTGCTGGTGGCACTTGCACCGACCGCTGCGGTCTCCCAGATTTCGCGAACCGGCAAATTGCCGTAGTTGCTGCACGCGCTGTAGTTGTCGCCGGCTTGCGGTGACGGCCAGATTCCCGAGCCATTCCAGAGCAGGTCGCCGCGCACCTGCACTTCGGCAAACTTTGCCGTGGCCGGGTTCCAGACAAGTGCCTTGAACATGCCGTCGTCGGCAATCGGGTCGCATACGGCCTGCGGGTACTGCGGCGGATCGAGATGGATGTCGCCGAATACCTGGATCTCGGCGACGCGCAGGCTGACCGCCTGCGGGTCGGGATTTTGCAGGCGGATGAAACGTGCGCGCAGCATTTCGGATGGCTGTGCCGGGTTGCGCGTCCAGACGTTCCAGCGATCGTACGACACCGCGTCCTCGGTTTCCGGTGCATAGGTCGTGATGCCGCTGCCGCCGGGAATCCCGCTCACCGCCATTGGCGTGCGTGAGGCATAGATGCGGAAACCCTTCAGATCGATGGCATCGCCTGCGGCAGGGAAGATGCGGATATTGGAAATATCGCGCACGCTGCCAAGGTCGATTTCCACATAGGGCTGAATGCGCGGGGCAGCGGCCAGCGCCTCCCTGTCGAACCAGCCGTCAGTCAACTTGTCGACGCCGGTTCCGGTGGGGAATGCGGTATTCGTGGTCACCGATTTGAACAAGGCGATATTCGCCCAATCCCGCTGCAGCGGGAACCACTGCGCAGGCTTGTGCCCGAGCAACTGCATCCCGGCGGCTGGCACAGCGGTGTCCCATTCGCGGGCATCGCTGCCGCTGACCAGGCGACTGCCATCCACCGGTGCGCACATGCGCATCGATCCGTCGACGGGACTCGTCGTGCGTTTGACATCGTAGCGATAACAGTCAAACGCCGTCTCTTCGGTAATCGTCAGCGCTTCGCCCTGGTCCTGCTCCTGGCCTTCATCGACGCTGAGGGATGTTTCCTCGCCATGGATTGCGCCTTTGCTCTTTTGCCAGTTGTGACCGGCGGTGAACGAAACCGACGCTTCGATCGTGTAGGGAAGATTGTCAGGCGTGCCGACTTCAACGCCGATGTAGCCGGAGACATCATTCGAGGTGTAGCTGCCCGAACGTTTCTCGCTGCTCGTCGTGCCGGTGGTTGACTGTCCCCAGGTTGAAAGCTTGTCTGCGGCCGCCTGTTCGATGCCGAAATACGGTGGCAGCCAGATGACCTGGCGCATCTGCGGTTCAAAGACCTGGACGCATTCGTCGCCGAGGGTGCCATGCAGGGAATCGCCGTCGAAATCGCTGCCGACGAGCTCCATCGCGGTCATGCCGCCAAAGGCGGTGTTGCTCTCTTCGGCATGTTTTCCGGAGAACGAGGCGGCGTCCGCGGGATCGGTGAGTTGCCAGCGCGAACGCAGCACGCGGCCACCGGTGTTGCGCGCCATGGTCAGCACCTCGTGGGTGCCATCGCGATCCATGTCGCCGGCGGCGATGTTGATGAAGGAGAGATCGCTGAAATCGCCAACCGTGTACGAGCCAGAATACGTCGGGTTGCCCACGTTGTAGCTGTATTCCGGTGCCAAGCCCCCGGAATTGGCGGCTGCATTGACCAGCACGGACGTTTGGTAGTTGGTTGTTCCACCATCCGCATAGGTGGCCGTCATGCTCACCGTGTACGTGCCGGGACCGCTGTACTGGTGATTGGCATCGATGCCTTGCAGGGTGCCGGTATTGTCGCCAAAGGTCCACGCGTAGGAGACGGCGCCGCCGGTTGTGGCATTGCGGAAATTGACCGTGTTGCCGGTGGTCAGGTAAGTGAATCCGGCCTTGCGGTCGACGCCCGGTTGATAGACCTCGACACTGAGAGAACTGCTTGGCATGGAGCGGGCGATCACGATTTCGCGATGCGCGCTTGCGTCCACCTGGGTGATGACGGCCTCGAAACCGGCTCGCCCGTTTTCGTTCTGCCCCTGGATGCTCCTGCTGGAATCGAACGAATTGTCATCGTTCGGAACTGCGGGCGTGCGGTCGAAGAGGGTGATCCCGGTGATGTGGTTGTTTTCGTCGCGCGTGGTCGGGAAGTGCAGCAGGCGCTGGGTGATGTAGTCGTAACTCGACTGGCGATGCTGGATGTGCAGGACGAGTTCAGCCGCCGCAGTGTCGACAACATCGCCGGCATCGGCCTCGATGCGCATGATGCCGTTGGCGTCGGAACCGAAGGTGCCGCCGACGGTGGTCAGCAAGGACTTGCTGCCGATGTTGATCGACGAGCCGGTGATCGGCAACTCGATGGTTGTCGGTTCGTATTCGAGCAGGTCGAAAGCGAGCTGGCGGTTGTTGCCGGGATTGAGTTCGCTGACCACGACCAGCTGGTCGTGCCCGGAGAGGAGCAGGTCACCAGCACTGAAACCCACCGAGCTGCCGACTGGCCCGGGGCGTTGCCAGCTTCCGGCCGAGAGATTGTCGGCCTGGGCGATGTTGCCGTTGGCATCGCCCTGCAGCACGAAAACCCCGATTGATCCGCTGATGCTGCGCAGCATGACGCCGAGTTCCTGGCGGCCGTCGGTCGATCCATTGAGGTCGCCTGCCGCAAGTTCGACCTGGCTGAAGGTCTGGCTCAACGACCAGGTGTCGGACAACTGGACATTGCCTGTGCCGCGTTTGTAGACGGCCAGGCGCAGGCTGCCATCACCCATCTTGTAGGCGGCCACCACTTCATCGCGACCGTTGCCATCGAGATCGATATCCACCGCGCTTTGCAGGCTGGCGCCATTCAGCGCGGCGGGACGAGTGACCCGGAAGTTGCGCACGTAGGGAGCCGACGCGCTGGCCGCTGCGGGTTGATACTCGTCGATCACGTTGAAGCCGGATGCGTCGATGAGACTGATGCCTTCGATGTCCTGGGCGAGTTCCGCATGCAGCCCGAATGGCGTGGTGCTGCAGTCAATGTCGAGCGGGCCGGCGACGAAGCGCGGCAGTTGCGGGGGCTCGGTGGCTCCGGCGCTGGCTGCCATCGTCGCTCCCATCACGATTGCCCAGGCTCTGCCATGCCACCGCGAACACACCGCGTCGGCTGGCGGGTTCAAGTTCTCGTTGATCTTCATTGCTGACCCCGTTGTCCAGTCATGGCCGGCGAGCCTCGCCGCCGGTGACGCCGGTTCGCGTCAGGGGTTTACGCGCAGAACGGCATCGGCGAGGATCATCGTTGCGCCGGTTGGCTGTTATCCTCATTCGACGCCGGCTTCGGTGGACCCGCGAGACGGGTTTCGCAGGGCCATGCGGATGATGCCGCGATGCGCGTCGGTCCCCGTTTTTGCAGGCAGCCAATGATAGATCCGGGTGCGGAACGCTACAGTCGAGCGCAAGCGCTGGTCCACGACCTGCTCGATCGACCCCACCCTGAGCGTGCGCTCAAGCTTGATGAGGCTTGCGCAGGCGACGAGGACTTGCGCCGCGAGGTTGAATGGCTGATCGCCGCCGTCGAGACGTCTGCCATGGGCGACGGCGACGATCTGCTCGATCGCGGTGTTGAAATGCTGGCGGGCGCAGCCCTTGCGGACGCCCGTCTCGAGACGACGGTGTCCGGCCGATATCGATTGATCAAACGTGTCGGCGAAGGGGGCATGGGCCAGGTCTGGCTGGCCGAACGCGAGCAAGGCACGGTACGCCAGCGGGTCGCCCTCAAGTTGTTGCATGGTGCGGGCATCGGCACGGAGCGTGCGCTCGCGCATTTTCTGGAAGAGGGCCGCATCCTTGGTTCACTCAACCATCCGCGCATTGCCCATCTGATCGAAGCAGGGCACGGCACCGATGGCGTGCCCTTCCTTGCCCTGGAGTTCGTCGATGGGGAACCGATCGATCGCTGGTGCGAGTCCCGCGCGCTCTCATTGCGGGCGCGCATCGCGCTGTTCATCAAGGTTTGCGCCGCTGTTGAATATGCGCATGCGAACCTGGTCATCCATCGCGACCTCAAGCCCGTGAACATCCTGGTCGATGACGCTGGCGAGCCAAAGCTGCTCGACTTCGGCATTGCCCGCCTGATCGACGCCGAAGGCCGGGGCACCCGCGCAGTGACGGCGACGCGTGCAATGACCCTTGCCTACGCAAGCCCCGAACAGGTCGAGGGTACACGCCTCGGCACCGCAACCGATATCTATTCACTCGGCGTCATTCTCTACGAGCTGCTGGCCGGTGTGCGCCCGTTCGATCACCTCATGACCGATCAAGCGCGCTTGAACGCGATCATTTCCGGCGATGTGCCGCCAATGCACAAGGCCCGGAATCTTCCGCATGCGCAAGCACGTGGCCATGCAAATGCCCGCCGGATTCCGCTGGATGTCGACGCGATCGTGATGAAGGCACTGCGACGCGAGCCAGGCCAGCGCTACGCCTCGGTCGCCGATCTTGTCGAGGATTTGCGTGCGTTCCTGGCCTCGCGACCGGTGCTGGCCAGGCGCGGCCAGGCAGGATATCGCGTGCGTCGGTTCGTCTGGCGCAACCGCTGGTTGCTCGCGGTATCGATCTTCGTCCTCGCCCTTGCCGTCACCTTCACCTGGCGCACCGTGCTCGCCGAGCGCGAAGCGAAAGCGCAGGTGGAAATCTCGGATCGCGTCGCCGAGTTTCTCGTTTCGGTATTCGCCGCATCCGACTCGAACGTCAACGGCAATGTGACCCATGAGCTGAGCGCACGCGAAGTGCTGGATGCGGGAGCCGCGCGCATCGATTCCGAACTGGCGGGGCAGCCGCGTATCCGCGCGCGTCTGCTCGAGGCAGTCGGCAATGCCTATCGGCACATGAACAACAACGTCAAGGGCGTGGCGATGTTGCGCGAGGCGGCCGACATCCATCTCGATCCGGCGATCAACCAGCCGCTCGATGCGGCGCGTTGCCTGGAAGCGATGGCCAACGCCATGGCCAATGGCCAGTTTGCCGCCAGCGATGCCGAGGCCGCCGCACGCGAATCGCTCGCGCTTGCCGAACGCCTCACGCCGGCAGGCTCACAGGAGATCGCGAACGCCTGGATGGTGCTTTCCCTTGCCCTCAATCGCAGTGGCAACCTGGTGGCAGCCGAGCAAGCGGCACGCACAACCTACGCCATGAACGAACAGCTGTTGGCGAGTCCCGACAACCGCCACGAGGCGGCGGTCGGCAATCTGTGCATCATCCTCAGCAATCGCGGCATGCTGGCCAGTGCCGCGGAGTTCTGTGATCGCTCCGTTGCGCAGCGCCGCAACAGCGGCAACCAGACCGTCCTGGCGATGTCGCTGAGCCGCCTGGCCCAGTTGCGGGCGGCCCAGGGTCAGTATTCCGAGGCACTGGCCCTGGCCACCGAAGGCCTGGCACTGACCCGTGAGCTGAAAGGCGATCCCAGCCGCTTCGGCACGGTGTTCATGCTGCGCAAGGGTGTCATCCTCGATGACGCCGGACAATCCGACCAGGCGGATGCCTTGTTCGAGCGTGCGCTGTCCGATGCGCAGACACTTGATGGTCGCGAGAGTGGCGAATACCTCTATGCGCGCATGCAGTGGGCGCGGCATCAAGCGCGCGCCTCCCGCTTCGCCGAGGCAATCGCCGCCTTTCGCGAAATTGTTCCGGAATTGACCCGCCGCTATGGCACCGACGATCCGCGAACGCTCACCGCCTCGACCTGGCTTGCCCAGGCCTTGCTCGACAGCGGCGTGGCCGACGCCGAGGTACGCGGCTTGCTCGATGGTGCCATCGATGGTTGGAACACGAAAGATGATCCCGACGCCGTAGAGCCAGCATTCACTCGGCTTGCCCTCGCCCATTGGTTGCTCATGAACGGAAATGCAGGGCGCGCCAGGGATTTGCTCGATGACCTGCAAGCGACCGCCTCGCGCGCCGATCTGCAGACAAGGGCCGGCGCGGAGAAATTGCGCGCGCGTCTTGTTGACCAACCCGGGACATCAAACAGCTGAGTTTGCTGGCGGCCGCGTGCAATCGCCTGACTTCAACGCTCCACGTACGGATCGGCGAATCCGAGTTCGGCAAGGATCTTGCGTTCGAGGTTTTCCATGCGCTCGGCGTCGACATCGTTTTCGTGGTCGTGGCCGAGCAGGTGCAGGATGCCGTGGACGGTCATGTGCGCGTAGTGGTCGCGCAGCGGTTTGCCTTGTTCGCGGGCCTCGCGGGCAACCACCGGGGCGCAGATGGCGAGGTCGCCAAGCAGGGGCAGCTTGATCCCGGGTTCCAGCTCGATGGGGAAGGAAAGCACATTGGTCGCCTGATCGCGCTGGCGATATTGCCGATTCAGAGCCCGACCCTCGTCGGCGTCGACGAGGCGGATCGAGACTTCGCTGTTTCCGCGGCGTTTGGCCATGCGCAGGGTGGTTTCGATCCAGCGCTGGAAACTGGCGCGCTGCGGCAGGCCGCCTCGAGCCAGGCCGGGTGAGCGCGACAGGTGCAGATCAAGTGTCATCGTGGCGAACTCCGCAAGCTGCGCCCAGCACAGGAAATGCCGGTGACGCGCCGGCCGGCGATGCGCACGATGGATCTCACTTGGGCATGCCTTCCTTTGCCGCGGCAAGCTCATCCTCGCGTGCCTCGTAGGCGCGCACGATGCGCTGCACGAGCGGATGGCGCACGACGTCCTTGGAGTTGAAGAAGGTGAAGCTGATGCCGTCGACATTGCGCAGCACATCGGTGGCATCGCGCAAGCCGGACCTGATGTGACGTGGCAGGTCGGTCTGCGTGACGTCGCCGGTGACCACGGCAATCGAGCCGAAACCGATGCGGGTGAGGAACATCTTCATTTGTTCGACGGTGGTGTTCTGTGCTTCATCGAGGATCACGAACGAATCATTGAGCGTGCGCCCGCGCATGTAGGCGAGCGGCGCGATCTCGATGACGTTGCGCTCGATCAGCTTGGTCACGCGTTCGATGCCGAGCATTTCGTACAGTGCGTCGTAAAGCGGGCGCAGGTAGGGATCGACCTTCTGCGTGAGGTCACCCGGCAGGAAGCCGAGCTTCTCGCCCGCCTCGACGGCCGGGCGCACGAGGATCAGACGCTGGGCACGGTTGTCGTTGAGCGCATCGACGGCCATGGCCACGGCCAGGTAAGTCTTGCCGGTACCGGCCGGGCCGATGCCGAAATTGATGTCGTGCGTGGCGATCGCGTGCAGGTAGCGCGCCTGGTTCGGGCCGCGCCCCTTGATCAGGCCACGCTTGACCTTGATGGCGACTTCCTGGATGCCCTCGGCCGCTTCGGCGGCAATCGCCTCGATGCCGGATTCCTGCAGATGCAGGTTGATCTGTGGCGCGGTCAGTATTTCGTTCTCGGTCAGCGCGTAGAGATCGCGCAGGACGCGAGTGGCCAGTTGCACCGGGCGCTCGTCGCCGAGCACGCGGAAGACGTTGCCGCGATTGGCAATCTCGACGCCAAGGCGCAACTCGATCTGGCGCAGATGTTCGTCAAGGGGCCCGACCAGGTTGGAGAGGCGTTCGCCGTCGTCGGGTTCGAGGGTGAAGTCGTTGCGGATGGGATCGGTCATAGGCGCGCGAGGGTAGCGCGGGCGCTTGTTCGATGCCAGTCGCCTGCGCCTCCCGTATCCAGGCTCGGCCGCGAGCGCTGCCGATCGCCGGGTTTACCGCAATGGACTGATCGTGCGCTCGAAGCGTGGTTGCCAGGCGCGCTTGATGTCGGCGGAGACGAGGATGTGCCCGGCGCGACCGATCAGCAGATTGCGCGGCACGCTGCCGATGTAGCGGGAATCCTCGCTGTCATCGCGGTTGTCGCCCATCATGAAGTACTCCCCGGCGGGGACGACAATCGGGCCGAAGTTCCTCCTGGCATTGGACACGTGCAGGAACTGCACGCTGCGGCTGCTGTGGTCGAATGCCTCGGTGGCACGTGTTGCATCGACATGGCCAACCGCGCCGCGCGGTTCGCGAACCGTGCTGACGCTGGAGTATTCAGCGGGCTGCTGGTTGATGAAGAGGCGGTTGTCACGCAGTTCGACGACGTCACCGGGCAGGGCGACCAGGCGCTTGATCAGGCGCGTGCCATCTTTCGGCGAACTGAAGGTGACGATGTCGCCGCGTCGCGGATCACCGATCCGGGCCAGTGAGATATCGGTGAAGGGGACCTTGAGATCGTAGGCGAGGCGATTGACGAGGACGACATCACCTTCGAGGATGGTCGGCCGCATCGAGCCGGTCGGCACCGGGTTCCAGTCGGCAATCGCGGTACGGAACAGGCCGAGGCAGAAGATGAAGACGAGTACGCCGCGATTGTCCTTCAGCCACTTTCTCATGGGTCGCCTGCCTCGCATGAATGATCAGGGTCACTGACTGCGATCGCTTGCGAAAAGTTTCCCGTGACCCGGTGCGATCGTTCGCACCGACAACGTGATCGCGCGGATCTCGCGTACGCCAACTGCGATCGCAAAGCGCAAAACCGCCCTGCCGGGATCTATTCGATGCCGAGTTTCTCGAGGCGGTAGCGCAATTGGCGCAGGGTCAGGCCAAGCTGCTTGGCTGCCGCGGTGCGGTTCCAGCGCGTTGCTTCGAGAACCTTGGTGATCACCGCCCGCTCGGTCTCCGCGACGGTGGCGGCAAGATCGCCGCTGTAGGCGGAATCCGGCAGGACGATGCCGGCATTGAACTCGGCTTCATTCGGTCGCGCCGATGCGTGATGGTGTGAGGCGACCGGCCGCGTCGGCATTGCAGCCTCGACCACGGACGGTGCGGATTCAGCGGGCGCACGCACCACCAGGCGCATGTCCTCGGCACCGATCGAGCCGTCTTCGCACAGCGCGACGGCACGTTCGAGGATGTTTTCGAGCTCGCGCACATTGCCCGGGAAGTCATAGGCATTCAGCGCGCGCAAGGCATCGGCGCTGAGCCGTGCCGGGGCACGATCGGCTTCACGACCCAGGCGTTCAAGGATGCGCGCGGCCAGCAAGGGGATATCGTCGCGGCGCTCGCGCAAAGGTGGCACGCGCAACTCGATCACGTTGATGCGATAGAAGAGATCCTGGCGGAACGCGCCAAGGTCGACCAGGCGCGCAAGGTTCTTGTGCGTGGCCGAGAGGATGCGCACGTCGACGGGCACCTCGGCTCGTGCGCCGATCGGCCGCACCGCCTTCTCCTGGATCACGCGCAGCAGCTTTACCTGCATGTGCAAGGGCAGCTCGGCCACCTCGTCGAGAAACAGCGTGCCGCCATCGGCAGCCTGGAACAAACCTTCCTTGTCGGCGTGGGCACCGGTGAAACTGCCCTTGCGATGACCGAAGAATTCGCTTTCCATCAGCTCCGAGGGAATCGCGCCACAGTTGACCGGCACGAACGGTGCCGAGGCGCGTGGGCCCAGCTCATGGATCAGGCGCGAGGCCAGCTCCTTGCCGACGCCGGATTCGCCGGCGACATACACCGGTGCCTGGCTGCGCGCGACCTTGGCAATCGTTGCGCGCAACTGCTTCATCGGCTCGGATTCGCCGATCAGCTTGGTGCTGCTCGCATCGGCGCCGGCCTTCTTTTCCTCGGACAGGCGCAATGCGGTCTGCACGAGGCGGCGCAGGACATTGATGTCGACCGGCTTGGAAACAAAGTCGAATGCGCCTGCCTTGAGAGCGACCACGGCTGCATCGACATTGCCGTACGCGGTGATCATCGCCACCGGCGTTTCCGGATACTGCGAGGCGATCAGTTCGATCACCTCATGCCCGGTTCCGTCAGGCAGGCGCATGTCGGTGAAGCACAGCGCGTAGCGCCGTTCGGCGAGGCGTTGCCTGGCTTCGCTGACGGTGGCGGCGGACTCGACCAGCAAGCCCATGCGACCCAGGGTCAGAGTCAGCAACTCGCGGATATCGCGCTCGTCGTCAATTACCAGGGCGTATTGTTTGCTCATGCTCTCGTTCGATGTGCAGCGGTCGCAACGCACAAGGTTAATCTGCGCCGGATGGGAAGGCAAAGACTTGCCGCAGGGCCGCCTCGGCAATCAGGCCGTCCAGGCAAGCGGCAGATGGCCTATGGCGTGGCTTCGAAGCTGCTGGCGAAGATCCGGTCCGATTCGGGGGCGGTATTGGCTGTTGCCGTGTTGTTGCCGGTGTTCGGGTCGCTGGCCGGCGTATTGACCACCGCCGTCACCGTGTTGGAAAGGATGCCGCTGGTGCCCGCCGCAACCGTGGCATTGACCGTGTAGGTCACATGGCTGCCGGTCGGCAGGTTGATCACCTGCGAGATGTTGCCGCTGCCGCCCGAGGTGCAGGTTGCGCCAGCACTGGCCGCACATGCCCAGGTCGTGCCCGTGTAGGCGGCTGGAAACGCGTCGACGATGATGACGCTTGGGGCATTCGCCGGTCCCACGTTGCCGATCGTGATGGTGTGGCTGATTGCCGCGCCTGGCGTGTACAGCGAAGGCGTCGTGCTGATTGCGGCCGAGACATCGGCACTGCCTCCGGCCGCCTGGCAATCAACGACGGCACGGATCACCCAGTCTCCGGAGACGCCAAGGCTCTCCGATGAAAACCAGAAAAAGCTGCCGGGACCGAGGGAGGCATAGATGGCATTGCGCCCGCCGTGGATGCCGTCGGCATCAGTCGCCAGGCTGGGGCCACTGGGCAGAGGGTTCTCGGAAAACCGGTAGGCGACGACAAAGGTTTCATTGTTCGTGACCGGCACGATCAGCGGGACCGTGTTGTTGTCATCGAGAAAACGGTACTCGTTGATGACGCCGTCGGTGAGCAAGGGCGCGGCGATCTCCTGGGCCAGCGCGCCCGGGGTCGGGAACGTGCCGGATCGATAGATGTTGATGGCATCGCCGAGCAGTTGTCCGGTTGCGCCGGTGGCCGACAGCCAGAAGACCTGCACGGCGACTATGTTGCCGTCGCAGGGCGAGGTCAGCCAACTGGCACCCTGTTCACCGGCGACAAACCCGGCCTGGATGATCGCGCTGCCGAAATTGGTCAGCGAGTCGTTCTGCACGGTCATTTCAGCGGCGGATGCATTGCCGGCGACGAGGCCGAGCAGCATTGCAGAGAGAAAGCTCTTCATCGGTTGATCCCCTGATTGCCCCGGAAATCCAAGCCTACGCCGTTGCAGGACTGGCCGATCGGTACGTCGTCACACTGTCGATCAGCCGCCGCTGCGCCAGATCAGGCTGGCAAAGCGACCGCAGTGCGGGTCACCGCGGAAGGAATGGAAGCGTGGATCCAGGCGCGTGTCGAAACCGCCGCCACTGACCCGGGTCACGCCGATGGCGGCCAGGCGCCTGCGCGCGAGGCTGTCGAGATCGCACAGCCAGTGACCGTGGCGGGTCGCCGTGAATGCGGATGCCGCGTCGGCATCGGCGTCGATGAAGGCCTGGCGCACTTCCTCGCCAATCTCGTAGGAAGCCGCACCGATCGCCGGGCCGAACCAGGTCAGGACTTCGGCGGGGTCGGCATCGAGCGCGGCCACGGTTGCTTCGAGCACGCCGCCGGCAAGGCCGCGCCAGCCGGCGTGCGCAATGGCGATCTTGCCCGCGTCCGCGGTGCAGAAAAGAACCGGCAGGCAGTCGGCCGTGAGCACGGCGAGGACGACGCCGGACTGGCGGGTGATGGCGGCATCGGCCTCGGGCTCGGGCTCGCCACTGGCGACGCTGCCATCGGCATCGAGGACAGCGCTGCCGTGCACCTGATGCAACCACATCGGCGTGGCCGGCAACTGCAGCAGATCGATCAGGGAGGCGCGATTGTGTGCCACGGCCGCGGCATCGTCGCCGCAACGATTGCCGAGGTTGCAGTGTTCGCGCGGCGGCAACGAGATGCCCGGTGTCTGCCGGGTGGTGATGCGCGCGTGGATGTTGGCCGGCGCGGGCCAGTCCGGCAGCAGCCAGGGCGGATTCGCCATCAGCTTCGCGAATCCTCGCGCACGGCTGCAATCAGGGCATCCATGTCAGCCGGACGCTCGGCCTCGATGCTCATGCTTTCGCCGCTGGCGGGGTGCGTGAATTCGAGCTTCTCGGCATGCAGGGCCTGGCGGCGAAAGCCGCGCAGGGCGTCGATCAGCTCGGCGGAGGCGGCCTTGGGCAAACGCAGGTTGCCATAGGCGAGATCGCCGACAATTGGGTGCCGCACATGGGCCATGTGCACGCGGATCTGGTGCGTGCGACCGGTTTCCAGGCGGCATTCGACCAGGGTCATGGCGCGAAACTTCTCGCGCACCCGGTAGTGGGTGACGGCTTCGCGGCCATCCTCGCGAACGGCCTGGCGCAGGCGATCGACCGGATGCCGGCCGATCGGCTGGTCGATCTTGCCACCGGCGACCATGGTGCCGTAGACCAGGGCCTCGTATTGCCGATGCACGGTGCGCGCCGACAATTGCTCGACGAGGCTGGTATGCGCGCGCAGCGTACGCGCGACGACCAGCAAGCCCGAGGTGTCCTTGTCCAGGCGATGCACGAGACCGGCGCGCGGAATGCCGGCCAGTTCCGGATCGTGGTGGAGCAGGGCGTTCTGCAGGGTGCCGTCGGGGTTGCCCGCCCCCGGGTGCGCAATCAGGCCCGGTGGCTTGTTGACGACGATGACATCGGCATCCTCGTAGCGGATGTCGAGCTGGATCGCCTCTGCGCTGGCGCTGACTTCGCGTTGCATGCGCACGGTCAGCACCACGCTTTCGCCGCCGTGGACAATGTGCCGTGGAATGACCTTTTCACCATCCAGCAACACGTCGCCGGCCTTGATCCAGTTGCTCAGGCGCGAGCGCGAATAGTCGGGAAAGAGGTCGGCGAGGGCGGCGTCGAAACGGCGGCCGGCAGACTCGGGCGAGAGGATTGCGGTGAGCGTGGAATTGGCGGTGTTCATGGTGGTCTTTCGGCAGGGCGGACGGGGAACCCCGCGATCCGGGGCCGGAACTGCCAGCGGCAGCAGGCATCGGCTGCCGCCACACATCGCCCATCCACCACGCCTCATAACGGGGATTTGATCAGCGCATTGCGGGTTCGGGGTATGATCGCGGACTTCCATCATCGCAGAGCCCCTCCCCGCATGCGAGTTTCCCGTCAAATCCGGGTCATTACCCGAATTGCCCTGATCCTGATCGCCGTCAGCCTGGTCGGCGGTTGTTCCCTGTTTGGCAAGAAGAAGGCCGACCCGCTCGAGGTTGGCACGGTCGAACAGCTCTACGAGCGCGGCAAGGCCGCCAACGAGCGGGGCGACTACGATGTCGCCGTGAAGACCTTCACGCGCCTGGTCGCACGCTTTCCGTTCGGCCCGTACACCGAACAGGCCCAGCTCGACCAGGCCTATGCCCAGTACAAGATGAACAAGCCCGACGATGCCTATTCGACGGTCAACCGCTTCATCAAGACCTACCCGGCGCACAAGCACATTGATTACGCCTACTACCTGCGCGGCCTGATCAATTTCGATCGCGAGGAAGGCCTGCTCGAACGCTACGCCGGCCTCGACATGACGCAGCGCGACCAGAGCTTCCTGCGCCAGTCCTTCGACGACCTGGCGGCCCTGGTCAAGCGCCATCCGGACAGCCGCTACGCCGCGGATGCCCGGCAGCGCATGGTCTACCTGCGCAATGGCATGGCCCAGGCCGAGCTCAACGTGGCCTTGTTCTACCTGCGCCAGGGCGCCTATGTCGCCGCCTCGAACCGGGCCAAGACCATCCTCGAGACCTATGACCAGTCACGGCAGACCGGCGATGCCCTGGCGATCATGGTGAAGAGCTACCACGAACTCGGACAGGACAAGCTGTCGGCCGATTCCGAGCGCGTGCTCAAGCTCAACTATCCGGATCACCCGTCGCTGACGCGCGACTGGCCGGTGTGGCGATCCAGCCTGTGGAAGCTGCTGCCGCTGTCCAACCGTGGTGCCAAGCCGCTGACCAAGACGCGCTGAGGACCGCGCGCCGTCGGCCTCAGCTCCAGCCTGAGCTGATCGGGTAGCGCCGCTCGCGACCAAAGGCGCGGCGCGACACCTTTGGTCCCGGCGCAGCCTGCTGGCGTTTCCACTCGCTGATGCGTACCAGGCGGATCACGCGGTCGACCGTGGTGGCATCGAATCCTGCCGCGACGATATCCGCGCGCGACTGTTCGGCGTCGACATAGCGCTCGAGGATGGCGTCGAGGACGTCATACGGCGGCAGCGAATCCTGATCGGTCTGGTTCTCGCGCAGCTCCGCCGAGGGCGCACGTTCGATCACTTGCGGCGGAATCGTCCAACTCTGCGCATTCCCGATTCCCTGCGTATTGCGCCAGCGCGCCAGTTCGAAGACTTCGGTCTTGTACAGATCCTTGATCGGCGCATAGCCGCCGCACATGTCGCCGTAGATCGTCGCATAGCCGACCGCGTATTCGCTCTTGTTGCCGGTGGTCAGGACGAGGCCGCCAAACTTGTTGGAAAGCGCCATCAGGATCACCCCGCGACAGCGCGACTGCAGGTTTTCCTCGGTGGTGTCGGCAGGAAGCCCGACGAACAGCTGTTCGAGAGTGTCGAGAAACCCCCGCAACGGTGCGGCGATTGGCACCACCTCGATGCGCACGTCGAGCGCGCGCGCCTGCTCCTCGGCGAGATCGTTGCTTTGTGCCGAGGTGTAGCGCGAGGGCAGGCGCACGGCGGTGACGTTCTCGGCGCCAAGCGCATCGACGGCGATGGCGAGGACCAGCGCCGAATCAATGCCGCCCGAGAGGCCAATCCAGACCTTTTGGAAATGGTTCTTGTGGCAATAGTCGCGGGTGCCGCGGACGATGGCGCGCCAGGCCAGGCTCTGCTTGCTTTCATCATGCTCGGCGGGCCACGCGCGCAACTCGAAGCGCCGTGTCGGCGCATTGAAATCGGCAACCAGCAGGTGGTCCTCGAATGCGCGTGCGGCGGCATGGATCGTGCCGTCGGCGTCGGCCAGCACCGAAGCGCCATCGTAGACCACCGCGTCCTGGCCACCGACGACATTGACATAGGCCAGGGCGACCCCGCTTTCCGCCACCCGCGTCGCCAGCAAGGCATCACGCCGCGCCAGCTTGCCGTGCTCGAACGGCGAGGCGTTCGGCACGACGACGAGCTCGGCGCCCCGCGCGGCTGTTTCGGCCAGCGGCTCGGCAAACCACAGATCCTCGCAGATGACCACGCCGACCTTGATGCCGTTGATCTCGACGACGCAGGCGCCGCCATCGGCATCGATCTCGAAATAGCGGCGCTCGTCGAACACCGCATAGTTGGGCAACTCGCGTTTTCGATACGTCGTTTCAATGCCGCCATCACGCAGTACGCTGACCGCGTTGTAGACGACCGCGCCGGCCGATTGCGGCCAACCGACCATGGCGACGATCCCGTGCACCTTCGCCGCCAGCTCCTGCATGGCCGATTCGCAGGCGGCGAGGAAGCTTGGTCGCAACAGCAGGTCTTCGGGCGGATAGCCGCTCAGGGCCAGTTCCGGGAAGACGATCAGGTCGGCGTGATGCTGATCGCGCGCGCTGGCGATCAGCGACGCGATGCGCGCGGCATTGCCGGCGACTGCACCGACCGGGAAATCGAACTGGGCCAGGGCGACGCGGAGTGTCGGCATGTGCCTGTGTCCGTGGTTGGAGGAGCGTTGGTGCGCGGCGCGCGTGATGCCTGCGCAGCGTTGCCGGTCAAAGGCGCAGTCACGTCAACGCGTTTGCCGACGCTGGCCGCGCGGATTATGCCATCGGCACGCACGATGTCGGCACTGCAGGAGGGTCAGGGATCACGCACCAGGCGGAATCCGACATCGTCGTAGCCGCGCTCGGCCGCGTGCATGCGCTGCGTGGTCTGGCTCACTTGTGGATCATCCTGCCAGGATGTGCCAAGCACGGCGCGACGTTCGCAGGTGCCGGCGCCGCCGGCCTGGCATGACGAGGTCCATTCGGCGACATTGCCGCGCAAGTCGTTGATGCCGATGCTCGATGCGGTGAACGCGCCTGACGGCGCGGTCCTGGGGTAACCGTCGTCGCAGTCCAGGCGAGTGCCGGGGCCATCGGCACGCTTGTCGCGGATGTTGCCGAGCGCGCAGGTTGCCGCGCCGCCCGGCAGCGATCGCGCCGCGTGCAGCCATTCGTCCTTGCTCGGCAATCGATAGGATTTTCCGCTGCGCCGACCGAGCCAGTCGGCATAGGCACGCGCATCGGCGTAGCTTACGCAGACGACAGGGTCACGCCCGGATTGCTTGAAGCCCGGATCCTTCCAGTCGCGTCGATCAAACAGGCGCAATGGCGAAAGGGTGTTGCGGCAGCGGCTGGCCTCGCGGCCGCTGCTGCGGACGAACTCGGCATAGGCGCTGCGGCTGACTTCATCGCGCATCATCAGGAAGGCCTTGCCGAAGGCCGCTCCATTGATGCGTTCGGGCACGAACATGAACTCCTCGCCACCGGCGTCACGCAGCGCTTGCCCGACGACGGGCTGGTTGCGCAAGCGCTCGCCCAGGGCGGCGAACCCGGCATCGTCGAAACCCAGTTCGCCGGCCAGTTCCATGTGCCGCATGGCCACCTCGCGCTGGCCACTCGCGGCAAGGCTGCCAACGCGTGCCAGCAGTGCTGCGCGCAAGGCTCCGCGCAGTTGCGTGAACGCGTCCCTGTCGCGAATCCTCGCGCTGTCCGCCGCCAGTTCAATCTGCAGGTAGCGCTCGCGCAGTTGCTCGTGATCATCGGCGTCGACGGCTGCGGTCAGGGACGGAATCGATGCGCTGACAACCGATTCGATGCCGGCGACGGCTTGCTGGTTTTGTGGATCGCGGCGCAGCATGACCAGGTAGGTTTCCGCGGCATTCGCGCCCGCCGGTGTGAGCAGGGCGCCGATGGACATCTGCTGGCTGGCCAGCGCATCCAGTTCGGCGAGTGACTTCTGCCCGTCGTCCGCAGCCGCCTCGCCGGGTTCGGTGCCAGCGGCGACAGAACCTGCCGGGGTCGATGGGGTGGCCTGGCGAAAGTAGGGCAGGGCCAGCGAAACCAGGGATACGGCGAGCAGCAAGCCGGTGGCGACAAGCAAGGCGGGTCGATGGCTCATGGCATGCCGCACGCGCCCGAACGGGCCAGCCGAGCGGCGCGCATGGCGGCGAATGGGTTCGAGTGCGCGCTGCATGGCCTGTGCGTTGCGAAAGCGCTGCTCGGGCTGTTTCGCCATGGCGCAATCGATAAAACCCTGCCAATGCGCCTTTTCTGCGGGCAGTCGCGGTACCGGATCCTGCGCATGCATCAGCGCCAGGGACAGCGAATCCGCTGAGTTGAAGGGCAACTCCCCGGTCAGCAACTCATAGGTGAGGACGCCGAGGCTGTACAGGTCCGAACGCCCGTCGACCTTGTCCGCGCGTGCCTGTTCGGGACTCATCTGCGCCCCGCTGCCAATTGCCATGCCGTCTCCGGTGATGCGCGAATTGCCTTCACCGCGTGACAGGGCGATGCCGAAATCCGCCAGCTGCGGTCGATCGGCATTGTCGAACAACACGTTCTCGGGTTTCACATCCCGGTGCACGATGCCACGCGCATGCGCATAGTCCAGCGCATCCAGCAGCGCGCGCAGCAAGGCGATCAGGCCGGGTTCGTCGTCGCGATAATCGCGCACGCTGAGGTCGCCCCTGGCCAGGTACGGCATGACGTAATAGAGGTCACCCTGCTGCGTGCGGCCGACTTCATGGATGACCATGATGCCCGGGTGCTGCAGCTTGGCGATGATGCGTGCCTCGTGCTCGAAGCGCAGCGATTGTTTCTCGTCAAGCTGCCGGGAAGGGCGCATGACCTTGATCGCCACTTCGCGATCCAGTGATTCCTGCACGGCCAGGTACACCGTGGCCATGCCGCCAAGGCCAAGCCGGCGCTCGATGCGATAGCCGGGAATGACCGGCAGCACGACTGCGCGATCAGGCAGATTGGCAATCTTGCTGGTGTCGCTGCCTTGCATCCGCATTACGCCCCTGCTTGTGCGAGCGCGATCTCCGCCATCCACCGCCGTGGCTACGCTTGAGTGCCGTGCGGATTGCGCATCTTGCCGCAATTACCCTGTCCAGAAAGCAAACGAGCCGCCGGATCGCTCCAGCGGCTCGTTTTGCGTCTGCCGGGCGTGCGCCTTACTGCATCAGTTTCGCCAGCGTGGTGCCAAGGTCGGCGGGGGACCTGACGGTGGTCACGCCGGCCTTGTCGAGTGCGGCGAACTTGGCCGCCGCGGTGCCCTTGCCGCCGGAGATGATGGCGCCGGCATGGCCCATGCGCTTGCCCGCCGGGGCGGACGCGCCGGCGATGAAGGCAACCACGGGCTTGGTCACGAATTCCTGGATGAATTCGGCCGCTTCTTCCTCGGCGCTGCCGCCGATCTCGCCGACCATGATGATCCCCTCGGTTTGCGCATCATCCTGGAACAGCTTCAGGCAGTCGATGAAGTTGAGCCCGTTGATCGGATCGCCACCGATGCCGATGCAGGTCGATTGGCCGAGTCCGACATTGGTGGTCTGGAACACGGCCTCGTAGGTCAGCGTGCCCGAGCGCGAGACGATGCCGACCTTGCCGGGCTTGTGGATGTGGCCGGGCATGATGCCGATCTTGCACTCGCCGGGGGTGATGATGCCGGGGCAGTTCGGCCCGATCAGCACGGTGTCCGGGTACTGCTTGAGCACATTCTTCACACGCAGCATGTCGAGCACCGGAATGCCCTCGGTGATGGTGACGATGACCTTGATGCCGGCGTCGGCCGCTTCGAGGATGGCATCGGCGGCGAACGGCGGCGGCACGAAGATCATCGAGGCGTCGGCGCCGGTTTCCTGCACGGCGTCGTGCACGGTATTGAAGACCGGCAGGCCGATGTGCTCGCTGCCACCCTTGCCCGGGGTCACGCCACCGACCAGTTTGGTGCCGTAGTCGACGGCCTGTTCGGAATGGAAGGTGCCTTGCTGGCCGGTGAAGCCCTGGGTGATCACCTTGGTGTTCTTGTTGACCAAAACGCTCATGGATCGATCCTCGAAATTCCTGCGTGCCTACAATGGATTTGTTGTTCTCAGGCGGCCTTGACCGAGGCGACGGCTTTCTGCGCCGCATCGTTGAGGTCGTCGGCCGGCGTGATCGCCAACCCGGAACTGGCCAGCAGTTCGCGGCCCTTTTCCACGTTGGTGCCTTGCAGGCGCACGATCACCGGAATCGTCAGGCCAACCTCCTTGACCGCGGCGATGATGCCTTCGGCAATCAGGTCGCAGCGCACGATGCCGCCGAAGATGTTGACCAGGATCGCCTGCACCTTGTCCGAGCGCAGGATCAGCTTGAACGCCTCGGTCACGCGTTCCTTGGTGGCGCCGCCGCCGACATCGAGGAAGTTGGCCGGTTCGCCACCGGCGAGCTTGATCACGTCCATGGTGGCCATGGCCAGGCCGGCACCATTGACCATGCAGCCGATGTTGCCGTCCATGGTCACGTAGTTGAGGTTGTGCTGCACGGCAGCGGCTTCGGCGGCGTCCTCCTGGCTCAGGTCGCGCATGGCGGCCAGCTTCGGATGGCGGAATTCGGCGTTGTCATCCGAATTGACCTTGCCGTCCAGTGCCATGAGCACGCCGGAATCGAGAATCGCCAGCGGATTCAGTTCGACCAGGGCGAGGTCGCGCTCGTTGAACAGCTTGTACAGGCCGAGCATGATCTTCGTCAGCTGGTTGGCCTGCTTGCCGTCGAGGCCCATGTCGAAGGCGAGCTTGCGGCACTGGTAGGGCTGCAGGCCCTCGACGAAGTTGACTTCGATCGTATGGATGTCTTCCGGCGTCTCGCGCGCGACCTGTTCGATGTCGACGCCGCCCTGGGCCGAGGCAATGAACGAAACCGCCTTGCTGTCGCGATCGACGAGGATCGACAGGTACAGCTCCTTGGCGATGTCAGCGGCATCGGTGACCAGGACCAGGTTCACCGGCAAGGCGCGGCCGCCGGACTGGTAGGTTTCCATGTCGCGGCCGAGCATGCCGGCAGCGGCGGCCTTGACCTCGTCGGTGGACTTGCAGAACTTGACGCCACCCGACTTGCCGCGACCGCCGGCATGGATCTGCGCCTTGACCATCCATTGCGTCCCGCCCAGCGCCTTGGCGGCATCGACAGCCTGCTCGGGCGATGAAGCAATTTTTCCTGGGGGAACCGGAATGCCGAACTCGGCGAACAGTTCCTTGGCTTGGTATTCATGGAAATTCATGCAGGCACCTTCATGGGAGTGACGCGGATGACGGCCTGGCATGCCGGTCGCCGCCGCAAGACGTCGCGCGGGGATTGCATCGGGCCCGGAGACCGGGTCGACCACGCAGAGCGGGCGCGTATTTTGGGCAAAGCGTGCTGCGAATGCAAAAAGCCGATCGCGTCGGGTGATCCGCCGTGGGCTTTGCGCGACCGACTTTGCGCCATTTGTTCAAGTTGCCATGCAGCATGCGCGGCACAGGCAGGATGTTTCGCTGGTCGCTTGCCGCCGCGCGCGGGCAGGCGGTCGACGCACGCGCCCTGGCGCTGCCCTGACGCGGTAGCATTGCCAAGGGTGTTCGCTGGCCCGGCAGTCGCCGGCATGGCCTCCGCGGTGGACTCTGAAGTACAGTCGCGCTGAAACGCCACGCTTGTTCTGCATCAAACGGGTTTCGGGCGAACGGGAGAACGGATCTTGGTTGATCGACAAGGGCGCCGCGCAAGTGATTCCTCCGGTGACATTACCCGGCGCGAGCTGTATTTCTTCAATCTCTATCGTCTGCTCGAAGCGGTTGTCTATCTCGGCCTGATCCTCAGTCCGATGGCCGGCGACTGGCTCAACATCGCCCATTCAGGCCTCGGGCGGACTGTCGCCTTCATGTACTGCGCGGTCGCCGTGATCCTGGTCATTTCGACCGATCAAATGCGCCGGCACCTGCAGATGAGCATCAGCGTTGCCCTGGCCATCGATGTGGTGGCGGCTTCACTGGTCCTTTTCTCGATTCGCGGCGGGCACAGCTCGATTCCGATGATGCTGATGGTCAACGTCGGTGTCGCCGCCCTGCTCCTGCCATTCCGACACTCGGTGCTGCTCGCCGGGCTTGCCGCCGCGGGCGTGATGGCACCGTCGTTCCTGGCGCTGCTCAACAACATCCCGACCGAGCGCAGCATTGTTGAAGCCGGCCTGTTCGGACTGGCTTATGTCGCCGTCGCCGCGCTGTGTGCCTATCTGGGCCGGCAGATGCGCGAGACCGAAGCGCTTGCCGAGCAGCGCGGCGTTGACCTGCTCAACCTCGAGCAGGTCAACGACCTGATCATCCGCCGCATGAAGACCGGCGTGCTGCTGGTCGATGACGCCAACCATATCCTGCGCATCAACGAATCGGCCTGGCATTTGATCGGCAATCCCTCGCCGAACCAGCGCGATCTCGGCCAGGTGGCTGCCGAATTGTCGCGGCGCCTTTACCACTGGCGCCATTCCGGGCGCATCGACCAGAACCCGGTGGCGCTGGCCGCGGATGTTCCGGAAGTGATTCCGCGCTTCTCGCGCATGGCACCGAACGACGACACGCACATCCTGATCTTCCTCGATGACACTTCGCTGCTGTCGCGACGGGCGGAGGAAATGACCCTCGCATCGCTGGGCCGGTTATCCGCCTCGATCGCCCACGAGATCCGCAATCCACTTGCCGCGATCCGCTATTCGGCGCAATTGCTGGCCGAATCGGAAACCATGGACGAAGAGGATCGGCGCCTTGTCGAGATCGTCAACAACCATTGCACCCGCGCCAACGAAGTCATCGAAAACATCCTGCAACTCTCCCGGCGCGAGCGCTCGCGTCCGGAAAGCATCGATCTGAATGCCTGGGCACTGGCCTTCGTCGAGGACTACAAGCAAAGCAATGACATCGGCCAGGATCACCTGCGCGCGATCACCCAGAATCGGCAGATCGAAGCGATGGTCGATCCGCAGCACCTGCAACAGGTGGTCTGGAACCTTGTGCAGAATGCAATCCGCTATGGCCGCGAGCCGGGTGCCGTGGCACGCGTGGTGGTGGTGGCGCGCATGGTCAGCGACAAGGGCCCGCCCGTGCTCGAGGTCGTGGATCGCGGTCCCGGCATCCCGGCCAAGGTGGCGGCGCAGATCTTCGATCCCTTCTTCACCACCAGCGAATATGGCACCGGGCTTGGCCTCTATCTGGCCAAGCAGATGTGCGAATCGAGCCAGGCCACGCTGGAATATGTTCCTGTCGCCGGCGGCGGCGCCTGCTTTCGCATCACCCTGTCGGCATCGGCGACCTTGCCTGCGCGCCCGTCGCTGTCGGAAAAGGCCTGATCGCCACGTCCGCGCATTGCCTGCGGCAAGCTCGCCTCGATGCCACGGGGCGGATCCTCGGCTTGCTTGATTCCGGCCAAGCCCGAGCGGCTTGATTCTCCGGCGCGAGAACACCACATTCTGCGCATCGGCGGCACGGCCGCCACTTTGCTGAAGGTGCACTTCGATGCGCATGGACAAATTGACCTCCCGCTTCCAGCAGGCCCTGGCCGATGCGCAGAGCATGGCGTTGGGCCGTGACCACAACATGCTCGAGCCGGTGCATGTCCTCCTCGCCCTGCTCGATCAGCAGGGTGGTTCGACGCAGCCGATGCTGGCCCAGGCCGGGATCAATGTCGCGGCGTTGCGCACGCGCCTTGGCCAGGTTCTCGACCGCCTGCCCAAGGTGGCCGGGCAGGAGGGCAATATCGGCGTCGGCAATGACCTCAACCGCCTGCTCAACCTGACCGACAAGCTGGCGCAGAAACGCGGCGACCAGTTCATCGCCAGCGAACTGTTCGTGCTTGCCGCCATCGATGACAAGGGCGAAGTCGGTGCCGCGCTGAAAGCGACCGGCGGCAATGCGGCGAAGCTTGAAGCGGCGATCGAGGCGATGCGCGGCGGCGAGAAGGTCGTCGATGCCAATGCCGAGGAGAATCGCCAGGCACTGGAAAAATACTGTATCGACCTGACCGCGCGCGCGAGCTCGGGCAAGCTCGACCCGGTCATTGGCCGCGACGAGGAAATCCGCCGCGTCGTGCAGGTGCTGCAGCGGCGCACGAAGAACAATCCCGTGCTGATCGGCGAACCCGGCGTCGGCAAGACCGCGATTGTCGAAGGCCTGGCCCAGCGCATCATCCACGACGAAGTGCCGGAGGGCCTGCGCGGCAAGCGCGTGCTTTCGCTGGACATGGGTGCCCTCATCGCCGGGGCGAAATTCCGTGGCGAGTTCGAGGAGCGCCTGAAGGGTGTGCTCAACGACCTGGCCAAGCAGGAAGGCCAGGTGATCCTGTTCATCGACGAATTGCACACGATGGTCGGGGCCGGCAAGGGCGAAGGTTCGATGGATGCCGGCAACATGCTCAAGCCGGCGCTGGCGCGCGGCGAGCTGCATTGCGTCGGCGCAACCACCCTCGACGAATACCGCAAGTACATCGAAAAGGATGCGGCACTTGAGCGTCGCTTCCAGAAGGTTTTTGTCGGCGAGCCGAGTGTCGAGGACACGATCGCCATCCTGCGCGGCTTGAAGGAACGCTATGCGGTGCATCACGGCGTCGAGATCACCGATCCGGCGATTGTCGCCGCGGCCACCCTGTCGCATCGCTACATTCCCGATCGGCAGTTGCCGGACAAGGCCATCGACCTGATGGACGAGGCCGCCTCGCGCATCCGCATGGAGATCGATTCCAAGCCGGAGGAGCTTGATCGCAAGGAACGGCGGCTGATCCAGCTGAAGATCCAGCGCGAGGCATTGAAAAAGGAGAAGGACGCCGAGTCGAAGCAGCGCCTTGCCGATCTCGAAGCCGAGATCGAAGTGCTCGAGCGCGAGTTCTCCGACCTCGAGGAAATCTGGAAAGCCGAAAAGGCGGCGGTCACCGGCACCACCAAGATCAAGGAAGCGATCGAGCAGGCGCGCCAGGAGATCGACGCGGCGATGCGCCAGCAGGATTTCGCCAAGGTTTCGGAAATCCAGTACGGGCGGATTCCGCAACTGGAAAAGCAGCTGGCGGCCGCGCAGGAGACCGAGCAGCAGGGTTTCCAGCTGCTGCAGGACAAGGTCACCGCCGAGGAGATTGCCGAGGTGGTCGCGCGCTGGACCGGCATCCCGGTCTCGAAGATGCTCGAAGGCGAGCGCGACAAGCTCTTGCGCATGGAGGATTCCCTGCATGAGCGCGTGGTCGGCCAGGACGAAGCGGTGAAGGCGGTTGCCGATGCGATTCGGCGCTCGCGCGCAGGCTTGTCCGATCCCAACCGGCCCAATGGTTCCTTCCTGTTTCTCGGCCCGACCGGCGTCGGCAAGACCGAACTGTGCAAGGCGCTGGCCGAGTTCCTCTTCGATTCCAGTGACGCCATGGTACGCATCGACATGAGCGAGTTCATGGAGAAGCACTCGGTCAGCCGCCTGATTGGCGCGCCGCCCGGCTATGTCGGTTACGACGAGGGCGGCTACCTGACCGAAGCCGTGCGGCGGCGTCCGTACAGCGTGATCCTGCTCGACGAGGTCGAGAAGGCGCATTCGGATGTGTTCAACGTGCTGCTGCAGGTGCTCGATGATGGCCGCCTGACCGATGGCCAGGGCCGCACGGTGGATTTCCGCAACACCGTGATCGTCATGACCTCCAACCTCGGCTCGCAATTCATCCAGGAAATGTCCGAGGACAGCGAGGAGCAGTACACGCAGATGAAAGCCTCGGTAATGGGTGTCGTGCAGGCGCATTTCCGCCCGGAGTTCATCAACCGCCTCGACGAGATCGTCGTCTTCCGTTCGCTGGACAAGTCGCAGATCCGCAAGATCGCGCGCATCCAGACCGAGTACCTGGGGCGGCGCCTTGGCGAACGTCAACTCAAGCTGGAGATCACCGACAAGGCCATCGACCTGCTCGGCAATGTCGGCTTCGATCCGGTCTACGGAGCGCGGCCGCTGAAGCGGGCAATCCAGCAGCAACTGGAGAATCCGCTGGCACGGCGGATCCTCGAAGGTCACTTCCAGTCCGGCGATACGGTGCATGTCGATGCCGAGGCGGGCAAGCTGGTATTCGGCTGATCCCGGCGTTTGCCGGCCGCTGTCGTCCGCGCGGCGAGCCCTGGTCCTGGCTTGCCGCGCGATTGCCGGTCTTCGCACGCTCGGCGCGCGCGGGCAGTGTTGGCATTGAACGCCGCAGATGCGCCACCATGTCGCCGCCTGCCAATCATTGAATCCCCGGATACCGTCATGCCCATCTACGAATTCGAATGCCGCAGTTGCGCGCACCGCTTTGAGCGACTGCAGAAGGTTTCCGATGCCGATCCCAGCGATTGTCCGGAGTGCGGAAAAGCCGATGTGCGACGACGCCTGACGGCACCGGCATTCCGCCTCTCCGGTTCCGGCTGGTACGAAACCGATTTCAAGAAGGAAGGTGACGTCAAGCGCAATCTGGCCAGCTCCGAATCAGCCGCGTCGAGCCCGACGAACAGTGCCGCGCCGGGCAAAGCGGATTCGGGCAAGGTCGAATCGGCGAAACCTGAATCAAAACCGAGTACCCCCGCAGATCCGTGAGCGCGATGAGGTTACGTTCAGGGCTGAACTGGCTACACTGCCCGCGCAACTATCACAGGAGAGAGCGCATGTTGGGCAAATTGATTGCGGTGGGCGTAGCTGTATTCGGTGCGACGCTGTTGATGTCGCCGGCACAGGCCGAGCCACAGCGCGGCTACGACGGTCGCCATGACGGGCGCAATGACCGTATTGAGTGCACGAGCAACAATTATCGATTCACGCGCTGCGGTGCCGATTGGCGATCCGCGGATCTGCTGCGTCAGACCTCGCAGACCCGCTGCATCGAAGGCCAGACCTGGGGCGTCGATCGCCGCGGCCTGTGGGTTGACCGTGGCTGTGGCGGCATCTTCGTCGAGCGCGGTCGCGGTGGTCGCTATGGCGGCGGCTGGAATCCGGGTCCGGACTG
This sequence comes from Lysobacterales bacterium 63-13, assembly GCA_001899855.1. Taxonomy (GTDB): domain Bacteria; phylum Pseudomonadota; class Gammaproteobacteria; order Xanthomonadales; family Rhodanobacteraceae; genus Dokdonella. The sequence continues at coordinate 152,278 of MKWR01000006.1, read as the reverse complement.
GGATCGTGATATCCGCCTGACCTGCCAGAGTGATGACTATCGCTATCGCATGTGCACGGTCGATACCGGTCGTGGCGGTGGCGTCGTGATCGAACGCCAGATCTCCAACACGGCATGCATCGAAGGCCGCACCTGGGGTTACAACCGCGCCGGCATCTGGGTCAGCGGGGGTTGTGCCGCGGTATTCCGGGTCGACCGCCGCTGGCGCTGATCGAGTACCCACAAGCAGCTGCAAGACCAACGCCCACCGCAAGGTGGGCGTTTTATTGCCATGGATGGCATGTATGCCTGCAATGCAGGAGCAGGCAAGCATTGCCATGGATGACGTCAGCGCACAGCGCTGACCCACATCAGTAGCTGACCCGCATCGGCAATCGACCAAGGAGCAAGGTGGGTTCGATCTGTGATCGAACGCTCTTGGTTGCAGGCGATGGCCAAGGATTGCCTGTACGCCGGCAGCACGGAAGCCGGGCAGACGTTGCGGTGCAGCATGATCGGCTATAGCATTCCGCGCCTTTCCCCGGAGCCTTTCATGCGCAGCCATTATTGTGGCCTCATCGATGAGGCACTGATCGACCAGACTGTCACGCTTTGTGGCTGGGTCGACACCGTGCGCCTGCAGAGCCATGTCGCCTTCGTCGACCTGCGTGATCATGAAGGCATCGTGCAGATCGTCATCGAGCGCGAGTCGACTGAAGCATTCGCGCAGGCGGGCGAACTCGGCTATGAATACTGCCTGCGCCTCGAGGGCAAGGTGCGCCGCCGCATTGCCGCCAACGACAAGTTGCGCAGTGGCCAGGTCGAAATCCTCTGCGAGCGCATCGAGATCCTCAACAAGGCCGAGGGCCTGCCGTTTGCCTTGCACGAAAACCCGGCCGAGGAAACCCGACTCAAGTATCGTTATCTCGACCTGCGTACCGCCGACATGCAGCGCAAGATGCGTCTGCGCACGCGATTGGTGTCGGCCTTGCGCCACTATCTCGATGGCCGCGGCTTCCAGGACATCGAAACGCCGATCCTGACCAAGGCCACGCCGGAAGGCGCGCGCGACTATCTGGTGCCGAGCCGCGTGCATGCCGGCGAGTTCTACGCATTGCCGCAGTCGCCACAGTTGTTCAAGCAGTTGCTGATGGTGGCCGGATTCGATCGCTACTACCAGATTGCGCGTTGCTTCCGTGACGAGGATCTGCGCGCTGATCGCCAGCCCGAGTTCACCCAGCTCGACATGGAGTTCGCCTTCGTTGGCGAGCGCGACGTGCAGGATGCCGTTGAGGCGATGATCCGCCACGTCTTCAAGGAAGTATCCGATGTCGATCTTGGTGGCCCGTTCCCGCGCATGACCTATGCCGAGGCGATGACCCGTTACGGCTCGGACAAGCCCGATCTGCGCATTGCCCTGGAACTGGTCGACATTGCCGAGCAGGTCCGCCATGTCGAGTTCAAGGTATTCAGCGAACCGGCCAACGATGCGGCCGGGCGCGTTGCCGTGCTGCGTGTCCCGGGCGGTGCGGCGTTCACGCGCAGGCAGATCGACGAACTGGGCGTGTACGCGGCCAAGTACGGCGCGAAAGGCCTGGCCTGGTTGCGTGTCGATGATCTCGGCAAGGGCCGCGAGGGCATCAACTCGCCGGTTGCCAAGTTCCTCGATGACGCCGCGCTGGATGGCGTGCTCAAGGCCAGCGCCGCACAGAGCGGTGACTTGCTGCTGTTCGGCGCGGGTCCGTGGAAGACGGTTTCGGATTTCCTTGGCGCATTGCGGATCAAGGTCGCGCGTGACCTGGGCCTGGTCGAGAATGCCTGGAAGCCGCTTTGGGTCGTCGATTTCCCGATGTTCGAGTTCGATGCCGAGGCGGGCCGCTTTGTCGCCCTGCATCATCCGTTCACCGCGCCGAAGATCGACGATGTCGCCGATCTCAAGGCAAACGCGGTGAATTCGGTTTCGCGTGGTTATGACATGGTGCTCAACGGCAACGAGATTGGCGGCGGCTCGATCCGCATCCATCGCACCGACATGCAAAGCGCCGTGTTCGAGTTGCTCGGTATCGGTGCCGAAGAGGCCAACGCCAAGTTCGGCTTCCTGCTTGAAGCGCTGCGTTTCGGCGCGCCGCCGCATGGCGGCATCGCCTTCGGCATCGATCGCATTGCCGCGTTGATGGCGGGTACCGAATCGATCCGCGATGTCATTGCCTTCCCGAAGACGGCAAGCGCGCAGGACCTGATGACCGCAGCGCCTTCGACAATCCCGGCCAGGCAACTGGCCGAGTTGCATGTGGCCGTGATCGAGCCGGCGAGCGCGTAGCGGCAGGTGCCGCTTCGGCGAGATCCGCAGCCCGATGCAAACTGCATCCACCGACCACGTCATCGTGCTGCACGGCATCTGGATGCGCGGCATCGCCATGCTGCCGCTGTCGCGGCGCTTGCGCGCAGCGGGGTTCAGCGTCGATGCGCTGGATTATCCAAGCGTGGTTGGCAGCTGGGACGATTCCGCGTCGCGGCTTGCCGAGCACTGGCGCCAGCATGGCGGGCGCCGCGTGCATGTGGTTGGCCACAGCCTTGGTGGCATGCTCGCCTTGCACGTCGCCGCGCAGCATGCCGACCTGCCGGACGGGCGCATCGTCTGCCTTGGCTCGCCGCTCAAGGGCAGCGCCGCGGCAGGGCGCCTGGGGCGATTGCCCGGCGGCCACTGGTTGATGGGGCAAAGTGCAGAAATCCTCAACAGCGGCCTGGCCGCATGGCAGCAGCAGCGCCCGGTCGGAGTGATTGCCGGCAGCACGCCGGTCGGACTTGGCAGCGTGCTTGGCGTGCTCAAGGCGCCGCATGATGGCACCGTCAGCGTCGAGGAGACGCGACTTGATGGCATCGACGAGCATCGCGTGGTGCCCCTCACGCATACCGGACTGGCGTTCTCCAATGATGTCGCCGAACTGGTGATCGGCTTCCTGCGTGACGGCCGATTCCCGCACGAGGCGACAGCGTGACGCGCATACTCGGCATCGATCCGGGCAGCCAGCGCACCGGCATCGGCATCATCGATGTTGGCGCGGACGGGCGTTCGCAGCATGTCTACCATGCGGCGATCAATGTGCTTGGCAACGAAACCTTCCACCAGCGCCTCAAGCAGATCTTTGACGAGGTCTCGCAAATCATCGACATGCATGCGCCGGTCGAGGCGGCGATCGAACGCGTGTTCATGGCGCGCAATCCCGATTCCGCGCTCAAGCTCGGGCAGGCTCGTGGCGCGGCGATTTGTGCGGTCGTCAACAAGGGCCTGGGCTTGTCCGAATATGCGGCGAAAGAGGTCAAGCAGGCGGTGGTGGGCGGCGGCGGTGCGGACAAGGCCCAGGTCCAGCACATGGTCGGCGTGCTGCTCAATATCCCGGGTAAACTGCAGGCCGATGCCGCCGATGCCCTGGCCATCGCGCTGACCCATGCGCATACCCGATCCAGTGTCGAGCGGCTCGGCATTCCCCGTACCGCCTGGAGGCGTCGTCGATGATTGGTCGTTTGCAGGGAATCCTGGTCTCACGGCAGCCGCCGTGGATCCTCGTCGATGTCGGTGGCGTCGGCTATGAACTCGAAGCGCCGATGTCGACGTTCTATGACCTGCCCGAGCCGGGCCAACCGGTGACCTTGTGCACGCATTACGCGGTCAAGGAGGATTCGGTTGCCTTGTACGGATTCCTGCTTGAATCCGAGCGCGCGCTGTTTCGCGCCGTGCAGAAGGTCAGCGGCATTGGCGCGAAGATCGCGCTGGCAATACTTTCCAGCGTCTCCGCCGACGATTTCGCCCGCTACGTGCAGGGTGGTGATATCGCGGCGTTGACGCGCATTCCCGGTATCGGCAAGAAAACCGCCGAGCGCATGATTGTCGAGCTGCGTGATCGCGTCGACGGCCTGCTTGGCGTGACCGCGGCATCCGCCTTTGCCGTGCTGCCCAAGGATCCGCTCAGTGAAGCCAGTGTTGCCTTGCAGTCGCTCGGCTACAAGCCAAACGAGATTGCGCGACTGGTCAAGGATGCCGGCGCGCCGGGCGACAGTGCCGAGGACATCATCCGCAAGGCCTTGAAGGCCGCGTTGCGGTAAGCACTGATGAAGCCTGCACAAGTCGATCCGGCAATGCGGCGCAAGGCATCAACTGGCGATGTGCGGGCGCTGCCGGCGTGCCCCGTTCGCGTGCATTCCATGACCCTCCAAGGCTGTCAGCAGGCATGAACCAGACCCCGGAAGACGAGAGCGCACGCCGCAAGCGCCTGCTCACGCTTTGCTTTCTCGCCATTGGCGTCGTCTACGGCGACATCGGCACGAGTCCGCTGTATGCCTTCCGCGAGGCGTTCAACGATGTGCACGGCGTGTTGCCGCTGCGCGAGAACGTGCTCGGCGTCCTTTCGCTGATCTTCTGGTCGCTGATCACCGTCGTTTCCATCAAGTACGCGACCTTCATCCTGCGTGCCGACAACAAGGGCGAGGGTGGCGTGATGGCCTTGATGGCACTGGCCCAGCGCGGCGTGCGGCGCGTCCGCACGCGTTGGATCGTCATGGTCATCGGCCTTTTCGGGACTTCGCTGTTCTTTGGCGATGCCGTGGTCACGCCGGCGATTTCGGTGCTTTCGGCAGTCGAGGGCATCGAGGTGCTGAGTCCGGCGGCGGCGCACTATGTCGTGCCGATCACGGTGTTGATCCTGCTCGGCGTGTTCTCGATACAAAAGCACGGGACGAGCAGGATCGGGCACTTGTTCGCCCCCGTCACCCTGACCTGGTTCATCACCCTCGGCGTTCTTGGCGTGTTCGGCATCGTGCGTGATCCCAGCGTGCTCAAGGCCCTGCTTCCGCATCACGCGATCCTGTTCTTCGTGCACAACGGCAAGCTCGGCATCTTCGCGATGGGTGCGGTGGTGCTCTCGATCACCGGTGCCGAAGCCCTGTATTCCGATCTTGGCCATTTCGGCAAGAAGCCGATCCGCCTGGTCTGGTTCTTCGTCGTCCTGCCCTGCCTGATGCTCAACTACCTCGGCCAGGGCGCGCTCGTCCTGTCCGATCCGTCCACGGCAGAGAATCCGTTCTACCTGCTGGTTCCCGCAGGTCTGCTGATTCCGATGATCGTGCTGGCGACCATGGCGACGATCGTCGCCTCGCAGGCGGTGATTTCGGGAACCTTCTCGATGGCACGCCAGGCCATACAGCTTGGCTATTTGCCGCGCATGCAGGTCCTGCATACCTCGAACCAGCAGGAAGGGCAGATCTACCTGCCATGGATCAACCGCATCCTGCTGGTGCTGACCATCGCCATCGTTTTTGGTTTCAAGTCCTCGGCAAACCTGGTCAGTGCCTATGGCCTGGCGGTGGTCGGCACGATGCTCATGAACACCTTGCTCGTCGTCATCGTCGCCCGGCGCATCTGGCGCTGGAGCTATCTGCGGGTCATTCCGGTCGGCCTCATCTTCCTCGGCATCGATGCCTTGCTGCTGACGGCGGTAGCCGACAAGTTCATCTATGGCGCCTGGTTCCCGCTGGCCCTTGGCGTGATCGTCTTCACGATCATGCTGACCTGGCGTCGTGGCCGCGAACTGGTCATGCGCGAAATCAAGCGCGCCGGCCTTGCCCTGGAGCCGTTCATCGCCTCCATCAGCGCGCATCCGCCGCTGCGCGTGTCCGGAACCGCCGTGTTCCTCACCGCCAATCCGGAAGGCGTGCCGAATGCGTTGTTGCACAACCTCAAGCACAACAAGGTGCTGCATGAGCGCAACGTCATCCTTACCGTCGACATCCTCGATGAACCGGTCGCCGAGCCGGAGGATCGCAAGAGCGTCGTCGCCCTGGCCGATGATTTCTACCTGGTCACCCTGCGCTACGGATTTTCCGAAGACCCGAACATCCCCGCGGCCTTGGTGGCGGTATCCCAATGCGGGTTCCCGTTCGAGATGATGGATACGACCTTCTTCCTCAGCCGCGAAAGCATTGTTGCCGGTGATCGCCCGGGCATGATGCTCTGGCGCGATCGCCTGTTCGAGTTCCTCGCCCGCAACGCCACCTCGGCCACTGCCTTCTTCCAGATCCCCGGCAACCGCCTGATCGAACTGGGCACGCAGGTGGAGATATGAGGTGCCGGGATTCGAAATTCGGGATTCGGTAGGGTCGGCGGCTTGTGGTTTACTGTGTGTTTGAAGCTTGCCGCTGGTCGTTTGCTATCGCGAAAGCGCAAGGCAGACGATAATCCGCTTTGACGAATCCCGAATAACCAATCCCGAATCCCGGCCCCAAGATGACCGACCGCCTGATCGCCGCCAGCGCCGACCGCGAGGACGAGCAGATCGAAGCCAGCATCCGACCGCAACGCCTTGCCGAGTACCTTGGCCAGGAAGCGGTGCGCGAACAGATGTCGATCTACATCGAGGCGGCGCGTCGGCGCGCGGGTGCGCTGGATCATGTGTTGATCTTCGGGCCGCCCGGACTCGGCAAGACGACCATGGCGCATGTCATTGCCAACGAGCTTGGCGTCAATCTGCGCAGCACCTCGGGGCCAGTGCTGGAGCGTGCCGGCGATCTCGCCGCCCTGCTGACCAACCTGCAACCGCGCGATGTCTTGTTCGTCGATGAAATCCATCGCCTGTCGCCGGTCGTCGAGGAAGTGCTGTACCCGGCGCTTGAGGACTTCCAGATCGACATCATGATCGGTGAAGGCCCGGCCGCGCGCTCGATCAAGCTCGATCTGCCGCCATTCACCCTGATTGGCGCGACCACCCGCGCCGGACTGCTGACCGCGCCGCTGCGCGACCGCTTCGGCATCGTACAGCGCCTCGAGTTCTACACGCCGGCGGAACTGACCCTGATCGTGCAGCGGGCGGCGAAGATCATTGGCGTGGCCTGCGATGTCGAAGGCGCCAGCGAAATCGCGCGACGTTCGCGCGGCACGCCGCGCATTGCCAACCGCCTGTTGCGCCGGGTTCGCGATTTCGCCGAGATCCGCGCCGATGGCGAAATTTCCTGCGCCGTCGCGCGCGATGCCCTGCAGATGCTCAATGTCGATGCGGAAGGATTCGACGCACTGGATCGACGCATGCTGCAGACGATCATCGAATTCTTCGACGGCGGCCCGGTCGGCGTCGAATCGCTGGCTGCCGCATTGAGCGAGGAACGTGGCACGCTGGAAGACGTGATCGAGCCTTATCTGATCCAGCAGGGTTTCCTGATCCGCACCGCGCGTGGGCGCATGGTCACCCAGCGCACCTGGAGGCATCTCGGCTTGAAGGCTCCTCCCGGCCGGGAAATTGCATCGAGCGGCAGCCTGTTCGATGAGGATGCGACTTGATCGGTTATTCGTCTGCCGGGCCGGGGAGGCATGTCCAATGACGTCGCGCTCCTCGCCGTTCATCTGGCCTTTGCGTGTGTACTGGGAAGATACCGACGCCGGAGGTGTCGTTTACCATGCCAGTTACGTGCGTTTCCTCGAGCGCGCACGCACGGAATGGTTGCGTGCCAGCGGCATCGAACAGGCGAAGTTGCGCGAGCAGCATGGTGTCATCTTTGTCGTCCACAGCATGGATCTGCGTTTCAACCGGCCGGCGCGGCTGGATGACCTGCTCGATGCCTCGGTGCTCGTCAGCGAAGTACGCAGTGCCAGTTTCAAGGTTGAACAATCGTTGCATCAGCATGCCGACAAGACCCTGCTGGTCAGCGCCGAAGTGCGCATCGCCTGTCTTGATGGCGAGCGCTGGAAGCCGCATCCCATGCCCGAATTCCTGCTCCAAGAGATTTCCAAGCCATGAATCATGAACTCAATGTCTTTGCCCTGATCTGGGGCGCGAGCCTGCCGGTCAAGTTCGTCCTCATCCTGCTGATCGTGTTTTCGGTGGCATCGTGGATGATCATCTTCCGCAAGAAGGCCATGCTCGACCGCGCCAATGCCAGCGCCAATGATTTCGAGGAGCGCTTCTGGTCGGGCTCGGATCTGGCCGCCTTGTTCAAGGACGTCAACGCCAGTGGCGAGCGCATCGGCGGCATCGAGGCCATCTTCGAATCCGGATTCCGCGAGTTCGCCCGTCAGCGCCAGCGTCGCGGGGTGGATTCGCGAACCCTGCTGGAAAGCGCGCAGCGCGCCATGCGCGTCTCGCAATCGCGTGAAGTCGAGCGCCTCGAACAGAATCTCGAGTTCCTCGCCAACGTCGGCTCGATCAGCCCGTACGTCGGCCTTTTCGGCACGGTCTGGGGCATCATGATCGCCTTTCAGGGCCTGGCCAACGTCAAGGAAGCAACCATTGCCATGGTCGCGCCCGGCATTTCCGAGGCCTTGATTGCCACTGCCATGGGCCTGTTCGCTGCCATCCCGGCGGTGTGGGCCTACAACCGCTTCGCCACCCGCGTCGAACGCGTCGCCCTGCGCTACGAAACATTTCTTGAGGAATTCTCCTCGATCCTGCAGCGCCAGGCGCACGTCGATGATTAGACCCGAGCGATCCGCCCATGCGTTGCATGCCACGGATCACGTTGTCATCGCTGAAAGGATCGAGGTCGGAGTCGCCTGATGCAGCACAGTTTCCGCAATCGCAAACGCCGCCAGCTCAAGGCCGAGATCAACGTCGTGCCTTATATCGACGTGATGCTGGTCCTGCTGATCATCTTCATGGTCACCGCGCCGCTGATGAACCTCGGTGTCGATATCGAGTTGCCGAAATCCAGCGCCAGCGCGATCCAGAACGACAAGGAGCCGGTCGTTGTCAGCGTCGACAAGGATGGTGCCTTCTTCCTCACCCTCGGTGCGAGCGCGCGCGAAGCGGTTGACGAGGAAACCCTGGTCAACAAGGTTTCAGCTTTCGTGCGCCAGAATCCGCAGGTGCCGGTGATGATCGGTGGCGATGAACGTGTCGACTACGGGCGCATCTACGCGGTCATGGTCTTGTTGCAGCAGGCCGGCGCGCCAAAGGTCGGACTGATGAGCCAGCCAACCCAGCCCGCAGGAAAGCGCTGACAAGCATGAAGGAGAGTCTTGCCGACAAGGCCCGCGCAGTCCTCTATTCGTTGCTGTTGCACGGAGTGCTGATCGGCTTGATTACGCTCGGCCTGATGTGGACGACGGCCACGCGGACGGTGGTCATGCCTGGCCCGGTGATCGAAGCCAGCCTGGTCGGGCCGACCAGTGCGCCAAAGCCGACATCGCGCAAGGCGAGTGCCAAGGCGGAACGCCCCAAGCCCACGCCGCCGCCGCCGAAAGTTGTCGAGGAGAAGCCGAAACCCGACAGCGTGCCGCCACCGGAACCGTTGAAACAGGACCTGATCGACCAAGAACGGGTTGCCGCATTGGCCGAGCAGAAGGCCGACGAGGCAAGGAAGGAACAGGAAGAGAAGCGGCGCCGCGAGCAGATCCTGCTGGAGCAGGAGAAACAGGAAGCGGCGCGGCAGAAGGAACTCGAACAGGTGCGCAAGCAGCTTGCCGACGCCGAGAAGAAGAAGAATCTCGAAAAGGAGCGTCTCAAGCAGCTCCAGGACAAGCGCCTTGCCGACCAGCAGCAGGCCGAGAAGGAGCGCATGGACGAGTTGCTGGAGCAGGAATCATTGCAGGCACAGACCGGTGGCGGAGGCCAGGACAACGACCTCACCGCGCGTTATGCGGCAGCGATCCAGGCGGCCGTGACGCAGAACTGGAACCGTCCGGAGTCGATCCCTGCCGGTCTGCGTTGTACCTTGCTGATTGTGCAGATCCCCGGTGGTGACGTGATTTCAGCCAATGTCACCTCGCCGTGCAATGCCGATCCGGCGGCGCGCCTGTCGATCGAGCAAGCGGTCATGCGCGCCGCACCCTTGCCTTATCGGGGCTACGAAAAAGTTTTCAGTCGCGAAATCACGTTCAACTTCAAGTACGACGGCCAAGGATAATCCCTGATGAACAATCGATTCCTCATCCGCCTTTCGCTCGCCCTGCTGCTCTGCGTCCTTGGCAACAGTGCCATCGGCCAGGGGCTCAGCATCGACATCACCGATGGCAGCCGCAGCGCCGATCCCGTTGCCGTGGTGCCGTTTGCTTTCGAAGGTGCCGGTCTGCCGCCCGAGACCGATGTGGCGGAAATCGTGCGCGCCGACCTGGCCCGATCCGGCAAGTTCTTCACCCTGGCCAAGCGCGACATCGTCGAGTTTCCGACGCGCGAGTCCGAAGTCCAGTTTGCGACCTGGCGCCTGCTCAAGCAGAACTATCTTGTGGTCGGGCGTGTCGCCGATGCCGGCGAGGGCGCACTTCGCGTCGAGTTCGAATTGTTCGATGTTGCCCGACAGAGCCGCATGCTCGGCCTCGCCATCAGCGGTCAGCGCACGGGCATGCGCGATGTGGCGCACAAGATCGCCGACCTGATCTACGAGAAGATCCTCGGCGTTCGCGGTGCGTTCTGGACGCGCATCGCGTACGTGACCTCGGTGGGGCTTGGGCAGAACACCCAGTACGCGCTGATGGTCGCCGACTCGGATGGATTCAATCCGCAGGTGGTCGTACGCTCGCGCGAGCCGCTGATGTCGCCGGCGTGGTCGCCGGATGGTCGCAAGTTGGCCTATGTTTCGTTTGAACGCAGCAATTCCGCGATCTACATCCAGGATGTTTCCACCGGCTCGCGCGAATTGATCTCGGCACAGAAGGGCATCAATGGCGGCCCGGCTTTTTCACCGGATGGCAGCAAGCTGGCCATGAACCTGTCCTATGCTGGCAGTCCGGACATCTACATCATGGATCTGGCCACGCGCAAGACGACACGGCTGACCAGTCATTTCGCCATCGACGTCGAGGCCGCCTGGATGCCCGACGGGCGCAGTCTGGTCTTCACTTCGGATCGCTCAGGTAAACCGCAGTTATATGAGGTTCCGCTTTCCGGCGGCGATGCCTCCCGATTGACCTTCCAGGGCCAGTACAATGCGCGCGCCACAATCTGCTGCGATGGCAAGAAAATTGCCATGGCACAGGGCACTGGAAACGTGTATCGTATTACGGTTTTTGACCGCGCAACAGGAACTTACAGCGACATTTCGCCTGGCAACGTGGACGAATCGCCCAGTTTCGCGCCCAACGGCAGCATGCTCATCTACGCCGCAACCGAAGGGTCTCGCGGTGTGCTGTATGCGGTTTCCACGGATGGTCGCGTCAGGCAGCGACTGGTGCTTGCAGACGGCGATGTGCGCGAGCCAGCCTGGAGCCCGTTTCGTCAACGTTAACCAACAATTGAAATAATCAAAGACCGGCTCACCGGCTTCAGCGTTCGAAATGCAATTGTCCCAGAACCCACCGTCATCAACATCACCACTTTAGGGGATCACCAATGAACAACGCAGCTCGTATTCTCGTCTCCGTAATGCTCGTCGCCGGCGTCGCCGCCTGCGCCAAGAAGGCCGTCAAGACTGAAGCTCCGGTCGATCAGACGCCTGTCACCGACACCCAGCCCGCCGGTGACACCGGCCGTTACAAGGTCGGCGATCTCGATTCCGACTCCTGCCTGCGCCAGCGCGTCGTCTACTTCGATCTCGATCGTACCGAGATCAAGCCGGAATTCAGCGCGCAGATTTCCTGCCATGCCGAATACCTGCGTCAGTTCCCGAACGCCCGCGTGACCCTCGAAGGCCATGCCGACGAGCGCGGCACCCGTGAGTACAACCTCGGTCTTGGCGAGCGTCGTGGCAATGCCGTGCAGAGCGCCGTGAGCGCGGCCGGTGCATCGATGGGCCAGCTCAATGTCGTCAGCTACGGTGAAGAGCGTCCGGTTGATCGCGGCCATGACGAATCGGCATGGGCGAAGAATCGCCGCGTCGAAATCGTCTACACCAGCGCGAACTGATGTCCCTGCGTCAAGCAACTTGCGTGAAGACCATCGCAGCAGCGGCCCTGGTGGCCGCTGCTGCATTTGCCGTTCCGGCCGAGGCCCAGCAGCGGTTGAGTCTGGCCGAGCGTGTGCAACGCCTGGAACAGCAATCATCCGGCGGTGCCCAGGGCAGCGTCGATCTGGTCAACCAGATCCAGGCCCTGCAGTCGCAAGTGCAAGCCTTGCAAGGCCAGGTCGAGGAACTTCGCCACCAACTGGGCGAAGCGCAGCAGCGGGCCAAGGATCAGTACATTGATCTGGATTCGCGCATAGGTCGCATCGAAGGAGGTCGGCCGGCAGCGGCGATCGCACCCGGTTCGAGCAACCCGAATGCCGACCAGGGTCTCCAGGATATCCAGTTGGGCATGCCGGCAAGCGCGGATGTACCCGGCACCTTGAGCGCTGCCGATGCGCAGCTCGCGCCCGTGGATCAGGCCGGCAGCGCGGCGCCGACTGACGCGACTGCGGCGAGCAACGTGGAGCCGACTGCCGTCGCCGATCCGGAAGCCGAAAAGCGCAGTTATGACGAAGCGTTTTCCGCACTCAAGGATGGTCGCTATGCGGAATCGGCACGCCGATTCCAGGCCTTCATCGACCAGTATCCGAACAGCGATCTGGCAGGCAATGCGTATTACTGGCTGGGCGAATCCTATTACGTCACGCAGAATTATCGTGTGGCACTGGAGACTTTCAGCACCCTGCTGTCACGCTTTCCGCAGAACCAGAAAGCGCCCGACGCCTTGCTCAAGACCGGCTATTGCCAGTATGAGCTCAAGCAATGGGATGCCGCGGAAGCCACGTTGAACAAGGTGATTTCCACGTATCCCGACACCACGGTCGCACGACTCGCGCAGGGCCGCCTGCGTGCGCTGCAGCTGGAAAACCGACGCTGAGTGCCATGCCGGATTTTCGCTGGTGAATGCAATTCGTCCGCTGCAGAACGAAACACCAACGCCGGCCACAAGCCGGCGTCTTCGTCTGACCGAGATCTTCTGTTCCTTGCAGGGCGAGTCCGACAGCGTCGGCTGGCCGACCGTGTTCGTGCGCTTGACCGGATGCCCCTTGCGTTGCAGCTGGTGCGATACCGAATATGCGTTCCACGGCGGCGAGTGGCATGAGATCGATGAGGTTGTTGCCAGCGTTGCTGCATTCGGCGTGCATCGCGTTTGCGTGACCGGTGGCGAGCCGCTTGCGCAGAAGCGTTGCCTTGCCTTGCTTGAAGCGCTCTGCAACGCCGGCCACGAGGTTTCCCTGGAAACCTCGGGCGCACTCGACATTGCCGAAGTGGATCCGCGCGTGCGTCGGGTCATGGATCTGAAGGCACCGGGGTCGGGTGAAGTTGAGCGGAACTTGTGGAGCAACATCGCGCACCTGCAGGCAAGCGACCAGGTCAAGATCGTGCTCGCCGATCGGCAGGACTACGACTGGGCGGTTGCGCGGGTCCGCGAACATGCATTGAGCGCGCGTTGCCCCGTCCTCTTTTCGCCGGTGCAGGGCAAGCTCGCGCCGCGTGACCTGGCCGACTGGATCCTCGCCGATCGCCTGCCGGTGCGCTTCCAGATGCAGTTGCACAAGTTGCTCTGGGGCAATGAGCCGGGACGCTAGCTTTGCCGCGACTGGCGCGTGCGGAGAGCTGCAGGCTGCGTGGAAGGTTCACGGATCCGCAGTGTCGGGCGGTGTGCGTCCGCGCGCGATGCGCGTGGGAGACCGATTGCCGCGCTGCATCGGTCCTGCTGATCGACATCGGCAATGAATGATGAAGGAAGCCATGAACAGAGAATCGGGCAAATTGGCCGTCGTGCTTGTATCCGGCGGCATGGACTCGGCAGTCACCCTGGCCATCGCGCGCGAGCGTGGTTTCGCCATCCATGCGCTGAGCGTGGCATACGGCCAGCGTCATGGTTCCGAATTGGTGGCTGCGGCCCGCATTGCCACGACACTTGGTGCGCTTGTGCACAAGACCGTCAGTGTCGACTTGCGTTCGATCGGTGGCTCGGCGCTGACGGCCGACATCGAGGTGCCTGAGCAGGGCGGCGAGGGCATTCCGCTCACTTATGTACCGGCACGCAACACCATCATGTTGTCGATCGCGCTCGGCTGGGCAGAAGTACTTGGTGCCAACGACATCTTCTGCGGCGTCAATGCCGTGGATTATTCGGGCTATCCGGATTGTCGCCCGGCGTTCATCGAGTCGTTCGAGCGGCTGGCCAACCTGGCGACGAGATCGGGTGTCGAGGGAGCCGGGATTCGCGTGCATGCGCCGCTGATGAACTTGAGCAAGGCGGACATCGCGCGCGAAGGGGTGCGCCTCGGTATCGATTTCTCGGCGACGGTATCGTGCTACTCGGCAGATGCCGAAGGGCGTGCATGTGGCCATTGCGACGCATGCCGCTTGCGTGCCGAAGGATTCGCCGCAGCCGGAATTCCCGATCCGACCCGCTATCGTTGAGTGGAATATGCCGTTAAACTGCGCGGCCCACGCGCTGCACGCATCTGCTCGGAACCATTCCTGACACTTGCCGGCTGCGCCGTGCTCCGACGTGTTTCGTTGCAGCGCGGGCCCTGGCCCCACATCCGTTCACGGTGCAACGAAGGGGGCGGAAGGAGAGGGGAGTGATCGATTCGGGGCTTCGATGTATTTTGTCGCGGCCCGGACCCTCACCCCGTGCGCTCTGCCGGAGGGGAGAGGGGAGTGATCGAGTCGGGGCTTCGATGCAATTTGTCGCGGCCCGGACCCTCACCCCGTGCCCTCTCCCGGAGGGGAGAGGGGGAGTGATCGTCGCGCTTTGCGCGACAGCGGTATTGTCTTGAAGTGGGGCCGTTAGCTCAGCGGTAGAGCAGTGGACTTTTAATCCATTGGTCGAAGGTTCAAATCCTTCACGGCCCACCACCTTCACGATTGACCCATCCCGGCACGTCGGCGGCCCCGGATTGACGGAAATCAGAACATCCCGGTTTCGAGCTTGGCCGCGTCGGACATCATGCTGTGGTTCCAAGGCGGATCGAAGACCAGTTCGACGTCTGTCTCGCTGATGGTCGGGATCATTTCGAGCTTGCTGCGCACATCCTCGACGAGGATCTCGCCCATGCCACAACCCGGGGCGGTCAAGGTCATGCGGATCTTCACCTTGCGCTGGCCGTCTTCGGCCCGCTCCAGGTCGCAGTCGTAGACAAGCCCGAGTTCGACGATATCGATCGGGATCTCTGGATCAAAGCAGGTGCGCAGTTGTGACCAGACCAGCTTCTCGACATCCTCATCGGCAGCATCGGCGGCCAGCTCAAGCGGGATTGGCGCAACCTTGCCGATCGCATCGGCATCGCTGCCGGCAATGCGGAACAGGTTGCCGTCGACAAATACGGTGAAACTGCCACCCAGCGCCTGGGTGATATAGCCGGCCTGGCCTGCGGGCAGGACGACGTTGTCACCCTGCGGCACCATCACTGCGGGGCAATCCCGTTCGAAGCGCACGGGCTCCGAGGTTGTGCTGTATCCACTCATTGCGCGGGGATTCCGGAAATCCTGATGTCCTGATGACCCATTATGCGACTTGTGGCGAGCGCGCGCAGGGATTTCGGGGCAATGTCGGCTTGTTCAAGCGGACTCTGGCAATTCTCGGCACGCAGGCGACGGCAGGCACCGCGGGCCGTACGCACGCCGGCGCGGGCTTGATGCGCGGCAAATCGATGCGCTTGCGCCCCCGCCTGCGTTTCAGCCCAGCAATCCGGTTTCGCGCAGGCAGCGACCGAATTGTCTCATTGCCGCTTCGATATCGGCGGGCGGCAGTCCGGCATAGCCGAGCAGGAGACCTGGCCGGGACGGACTCTGCAGGGAATAGGGGGCAATCGTGTACAGGCCGAGCCCACGCATGCGGGCATGCGCGGCAAGGCGTTCGCAATCGGCGTGATTGCCCGATTTGAGCCATGCGGTCAGGTGCATGCCGGCGTTCGAGTCGACGACCTCGACGGCATCGGCGGCATGCTTGCGCAGGCCCTCGATCATCGCCGCGCGGCGTGCGCGCAGGCTCTGCGCGGCGCGGCGCAAATGACGCTCGAATCCACCGCTGGCCATGAAGTGGGCAAGGGCAGCCTGCTCAAGCGTGTTGCTGCCGCGATCCTCCAGCCATTTTGCGGCGCGGAAGGCATCGACCAGTGAATCCGGCAACACCATGTAGCCAAGGCGCAGGGCCGGAAACAGTGTCTTCGAATAACTGCCGATGTAGATCACCCGGCCGTCGTGGTCGAGCGACTTGAGTGCGGCCAGCGGTCGGCCACCAAAGCGGAACTCGCCATCGTAGTCATCCTCGATCAGCCAGGCTTTTCCGGCGACGGCCCATTCAAGCAGTTCCACGCGGCGTGCCAGTGGCAGCAAGGCACCGGTCGGGAACTGGTGCGATGGCGTGACGACCGCGAGCCGCGCACGCGCGGGCAGGGCTGCCGGAACGAGTCCTTCCTGATCGACCCGCACCCCGCGAACACGTGCGCCATAGGTGGAGAAGATCTGCCGTGCCCCGCGATAATGCGGGTCCTCGAGCACGACCGTGTCGCCCACTTCGAGCAGCACGCGGGAAGCCAGTGCAAAAGCCTGCTGGGTGCCGGAAATGACCAGGATGTTCGCGGCGCGCGCCGTCACCCCGCGACGCCGCGCAAGGTAGTCGCAGATCTGCTCACGCAGTGCCGCCAGGCCCTGCGCATCGGGGTAGTCGAACTCCGCGCGTTCGGCGGCACGACTGATTTCCCGACGCCAGGCACTGGCCAGTGCCGGATTGGTCAGTGGCAATCCGTACTGGAGGTTGTAGCGCAGGTCGCGATGCTGGTGCCCGGGAATGCGCGCACCGTCGTTGAGCGCCAGCGCGCGATGTGCAAATTGCGACAGCGGTGCGGCCAGGCTGTTTTCGCCGGATTCGCGCAACGGGGTGATGCGGTTGCCGATTTCCGCAACAAAGCTGCCCGCGCCAACGCGGCCGACGAGGAATCCTTCGGCCTGCAACTGGTCGTAGGCGGCAATCACCGTATTGCGCGAAATACCCAGTTCGGCGGCCAGCGCCCGGCTTGCTGGCACCCGTGCGCCGGCGGCCAGCCGCGATTCGAGGATGGCGGATTTCAGGGCGCGTATCAGTTGGGCGTACCGGGGTCCCAGGCCATCGAGCTGGATGTACACGATTGGTTCCATTCATTTGCGCCTGGGTGGCGCTGCAGGCAACCAATTTCCGACGTCATGCTGGTCGCGTCAAGTCCATGCAGTCGAGGAGATCCAATGCACGTGCATCCACGCCACAAGGTCCGGAGAGTCGCCCAGCGCGGCCATTACGATGAGGCAAGCATCCATGCCATCCTCGATGAAGGCTGGATTGCCCACGTCTCCTTTGCCGACGGCGGCGGCCAGCCATTCGTCATCCCAATGCTGTATGTCCGCGAAGGCGATGTCCTCTACCTGCACGGATCGATTGCCAGTCGCCTGTTGAAATCGTTGGGCGAGGGTGTCGATACCTGCCTGTGCGTGACTCTGGTCGATGGCATGGTGCTGGCGCGCTCCCACTTCCATCATTCGATGAATTACCGCTCGGTGGTCGTGTTCGGCAAGGCCGTGGCGGTTGCCGATGCTTCCGAGAAGGCGGCGATTTTTGTCCGCTTCGTCGATGCCCTGTTGCCCGGGAGAGCCGCTGAAGCACGGCCTGCCGATGACAACGAGATCAATGCCACCGCACTGTTGCGCGTGCGGATCGAGGAGGCCAGTGCCAAGATCCGCAGCGGCGGACCCAAGGATGATCCGGCTGACCGGGCCCTGCCGATCTGGTCCGGGGTCATTCCGCTCGCTCTTTCCAGTGGCGAGCCGATTGCCGCCGACGATGCGACGCCGGGGTTGGCGCTGCCGGACTCCGTCCGCAAATTTTCCGCACGCTGGTCGCGGTCGCATGGTGGAAGCTAGAATCCGGCTTCCTCCGGTCATTCCGCGAATCCGATGAACGATGTACCTGCAAGGCCGTGTCCATGGGCGGCTCGATGACTGCCGCGCAGCCGCAACGATCCATCACCACGTACCTGCTTGCCGTCGCCACGGCCTTGATGGTGGCGCTGGCCGCGGGAGCGGTGTGGTGCGTGCTGCAGCTGTATGCGCGTGTCGACCTGATCGGCTTGTCCTTGCTGGTCGGCCTGATCGTGGCGGTGGTCGTGCGCCGCCAGGGTTTTGCCCAATCGGGCATGGGCGTGCTGATTGCCATGTTCAGCACCGCCCTGGCCTGCGCCTATGCGAGTTATCTGCTGGCCGCCGCCAAGGTGGCCTCGTATCTGGGCATCCCCATGCGCTCGGCGTTGACCACCATCGGCCCGGACATGGCCGGGGCCGTGGCCTGGGCCGACATGAGCCTGTTTCACATCGGCACCTTGATCCTCGCCATCGTCTTGTCGGCGTGGCTGGTCTGGCGCAAGCCCGCGCCTGCGCGCAAGCCAGGCGCGCCGCCACAAGCCTGAGTTCCGCCTGCCGCCGCGCACTCGGCGTTTCCGACATGCAATGTATCCCTGCCGAGGTGCTCTGCAATGCCGATGCGCAATCTTCCTTGCGTCATCCGTGGCAGGTCGTTACAATGCGCGGCTCTGATGCGGGGTGGAGCAGTCTGGCAGCTCGTCGGGCTCATAACCCGAAGGTCGCAGGTTCAAATCCTGCCCCCGCTACCAGGTTTCCAGCGAAGGGCCACTACGGTGGCCCTTCTGCCGGGAAAGCGCAGGATGCGCGATCACCGATGCCGGAGAAGCAGACAACGGTGAATTCTGGAATGGGCCTTGCGCCCATTTTTTTTTGGCGGATTTTGCAGCGGGATCACGAATCGCAGTGACGAACGAGAAACTCAATGAACTTCTGACACCGCTGGTCACCGACCTCGGCCTGGAATTCGTTGGCATCGAGTTCAGCCCGAGCCGCGGCAGCAGCCTGCTGCGCGTCTTCATCGATGCGCCGGAGCGAGCGGTGACGATCGAGGATTGCGAGCGGGTCAGTCGCGAGATTTCCGCCCTGATGGATGTCAACGACCCGATCGAAGGTCGCTACACCCTCGAGGTTTCCTCGCCCGGCATTGATCGACCGCTGTTCACGATCGCGCACTTCAGCCGCTTCGTTGGCAGTGAGGCGAAGATCAACGTGGCCTTGCCGATCGATGGGCGTCACCGCTTCCAGGGTCGCATCAAGGCTGTCGAGGACGATCGCATCCAGCTCGATCAGGACGGCAAGGACGTGCACATCGTGCACGCCAACATCGTCAAGGCGAAGCTGGTGCCGGACTACGCGGCATTGGGTTTTGCCGCGGCGCCGAAAAAGAACGAGAACACCGGATCGCGCAAGCGCGGGCCGAAACACAAGTGAGGCTGTTGCGGCAGTCGCTCAGGAGTTGACAAGATGAGCAAAGAACTATTGCTGGTGGTCGATGCGGTAGCCAACGAAAAGGGCGTCCCCAAGGATGTCATCTTCGAGGCGATGGAAGCGGCACTCGCTTCGGCGGCGAAGAAGCGCTATCCGACCGAGGAAGTGCTGGCGCGCGTTTCGATCGACAAGCATTCCGGCGAATACGAGACATTCCGGCGCTGGGAAGTGGTCGCCGATGATGCTGTCATGGAATCTCCCGATTGGCAGGTTCGCCTGATGGACGCCGTGGATATCAAGCCGGGCAGCGCAGTCGGTGAATTCATCGAGGAACAGATCGAGAATCCCGAATTCGGCCGCATTGCGGCGCAGGCGGCCAAGCAGGTCATCGTGCAGCGCGTGCGTGAAGCCGAGCGCGCGCAGATCGTCGAAGCCTACGCCGATCGCGTCGGCGAGCTGATCACCGGCATCGTCAAGCGCGTCGAGCGCGGCAATCTGTACATCGATCTCGGCGGCAATGCCGAGGCCTTCATTTCCCGCGACAAGTCGATTCCGCGCGAAGCCGTTCGCGCCGGCGATCGGGTGCGCGGCTATCTGTACGAAGTGCGCTCGGAGCCACGTGGCCCGCAGCTGTTCATCTCGCGCACGGCACCGGAGTTCATGATCGAGTTGTTCAAGCTCGAAGTGCCGGAAGTCGGCCAGGGCCTGGTCGAGATCAAGGCTTGCGCGCGCGATGCCGGCGACCGCGCCAAGATCGCCGTGCTCGCCCACGACCATCGCACCGATCCGATCGGTGCCTGCATCGGCATGCGCGGATCGCGCGTGCAGGCGGTCTCCAACGAGCTCAACGGTGAACGCATCGACATCGTCCTGTGGAACGAGAACAGCGCGCAGTTCGTCATCAATGCGATGGCCCCCGCCGAAGTGCAATCGATCATCGTCGATGAGGAGAAGCACTCGATGGACATCGCGGTGGCCGAGGACAAGCTGTCCCAGGCGATCGGGCGCGGTGGCCAGAACGTGCGCCTCGCCAGCAAGTTGACTGGCTGGCAACTCAACGTGATGACCGCCGACCAGGTTCGCGAGAAGAGCGAGAGCGAACAGGAGGCCGCGCGCGCCTTGTTTGTCGAAAAGCTCGAGGTCGACAACGAAATTGCCCAGATCCTGGTCCAGGAAGGTTTCTCGACCGTCGAGGAAATCGCCTATGTGCCGACTGCCGAGCTGCTGGCGATCGACGGTTTCGATGAGGACATCGTCGAGGAGCTGCGCGCACGCGCGCGGGACGCCTTGCTCACCGATGCCCTGATGGTCGAGGAAGGAATCGATGAGAACAAGCCGGCTGATGATCTGCTCGAAGTCGAGTCGATGGACGAAGAGCTGGCTTACGAACTGGCCCAGCACGGCATCGTTTCGCGCGAGAACCTGGCTGATCTCGCCACCGACGAGCTGATCGAATTGGCAATCGAAGGCGTCGATGAGAAGCGCGCGGCAGCACTGATTATGGCGGCACGCAACACCTGACTCTTCGACTTCCACTGCTGCAGGCATGGCCCGCGGCGGAGCATCGAGAAGAGTTTGGCAATCGCGGGCAGGTCAGGAGTAAAGAGAAAATGTCGGACGTAACAATCAAGCAACTGGCCACGATGCTGGCCACTCCGGTGGACAAGCTGCTCACGCAGCTGGCTGAAGCCGGCATGAGTTTCTCCGACCCGGAGCAATCGATCAGCAGCACCGAAAAGGTCAAGCTGCTTGGTTTCCTGCGCCGCAACCATGGCAAGCGCGAAGCCGGGAGTGATGACAATGCGCCGCGGCAGGTGACGCTCAAGCGTCGCACCGTCAGCGAGTTGACGGTGAATGCGGGGCAGCGTGGCGCGGCGGCGAAGACCGTCAATGTCGAGGTGCGGCAGAAGCGCACCTACGTCAAGCGCAGCGTGGTCGAGGACCAGGGCAAGTCGATCGATCCCGAGCGCGAGGACGCGCTGCGCAAGCTGGAAGAGTCGCAGGCCAAGCGTGATGCCGAAGAGCAGCTGCGCCAGGAAGCCGATCGCCGCCGCCAGGAAGAGGAAGCCAGGGTCAAGGCTGCCGAAGAAGAAAAGCGCAAGGCCGAGGAAGCCGAGCGCGCCGCCGCGCAGGCAAGCGCCGCGTCGGCGGAACCGGCAGAAGTCGAAGTGCCGCGCGTGACCACGCCAAAGCCTGCCGCGACGCCAGCCGAAGCACCGCTCGAACGCCCGCGCCGCACCGATGATCGCGCATCCGCTGCGGAAGGAGCGAGCCGCCATGGCAAGCCCAAGCATGCCAGCGGTCATCGTGGACGCGATGGCGACAGCGCGCCGCCGTCGAAGAAGTATTTCGGCAACGAGTTGCATCTCTCGCAGGAAGGCGCCGCACGGCGCACCGGGCGCAAGAAACCGCGTGCGCGTCCTGCCGAGCCGTCGCGCACCTCGGGCACGCATGGTTTCTCGCGGCCCTCGGCGCCGGTCGTGCGCGAAGTCGAGATCGGCGAGACGATCAGCGTGGCCGACCTGGCCCAGCGCATGGCGGCCAAGGGTGCCGACGTGGTCAAGTCCCTGTTCAAGATGGGCGTCATGGCGACGATCAATGAAGTCATCGATCACGACACCGCGCAACTCGTCGTCGAGGAGTTTGGCCATACCGCGGTGAAGGCATCGGCGAACGATGCCGAGGTCGACCTGCTCGCGCATGCAGAAACCACAGGCACCGTCGAACCGCGTCCGCCGGTGGTGACGATCATGGGTCACGTCGATCACGGCAAGACCTCGCTGCTGGATACGATCCGCCGCACCAAGGTCGCGACGGGCGAGGCCGGTGGCATCACCCAGCATATTGGTGCCTATCACGTGAACACGCCGAAGGGCGTGATCACCTTCCTCGATACGCCAGGCCACGCCGCATTCACCTCGATGCGCCAACGTGGCGCCCAGGCTACCGACATCATCATCCTCGTCGTCGCTGCAGACGATGGCGTGAAGCCGCAGACCGTCGAGGCGATCAAGCACGCGCGTGCCGCCAACGTGCCGTTGATCGTGGCGATGAACAAGATGGACAAGCCGGAAGCCAATCCGGACAACGTCAAGCAGGGCCTGGCACAGCACGAAGTCATGTCCGAGGACTGGGGCGGCGACGTGCAGTTCGTGCCGGTCTCGGCAAAGGCAGGCACGGGCATCGACGATCTGCTCGAGGCGATCTCGCTGCAAGCCGAATTGATGGAGCTGGCCGCGGTGCGCGAAGGCCGCGCATCCGGTGCGGTGATCGAGTCAAGCCTGGACAAGGGCCGCGGCCCGGTGGCGACCGTGCTCGTCCAGCAAGGCACCTTGAAGAAAGGCGACTTTGTCGTCTGCGGCGTCGAGTACGGCCGCGTGCGCGCCTTGTTCGACGAGGCGGGCAAGCAGGTTGACGAGGCCGGCCCGTCGATTCCGGTGCAGTTGCTCGGCTTGTCCGGCGTACCCGAGGCGGGAGACGATTTCGTCGTCGTCGCCGACGAGCGCCTGGCCAAGGATGTTGCCAGCCAGCGCGATGCCAAGCGCCGCGAGACGCGCCTGGTCGCCGCCGCCGGCAATCGCATGGAAGACGTGCTTGCGCAGATGGGCCAGAGCGAGGAGCAGTTGTCACTCAACCTCGTCATCAAGGCCGATGTGCAGGGTTCGGTCGAGGCCTTGCGCCAGTCGCTGACCGCGCTCAGCAACGACATGATCAAGATCAACGTGATTTCCTCCGGCGTCGGCGGCATCACCGAATCCGATGCAACACGTGCCGCCTCGTCGAAAGCCACGATCATCGGTTTCAACGTGCGCGCCGATGCCGCGGCACGTCGTGTCGTTGAAACGAACGGGCTTGATCTGCGTTACTTCTCCATCATCTATGACGTGATCGACCAGGTGAAGCAGGTTGCGACCGGCTTGCTCGGTGTCGAAATCCGCGAGGAAATCATCGGTATCGCCGAGGTGCGGGACGTCTTCCGCTCCTCGAAGTTCGGCGCCGTGGCCGGTTGCATGGTCATCGAGGGTACGGTCAAGCGCAACAAGCCGATCCGCGTCCTGCGCGACAGCACGGTGATCTTCGAAGGCGAACTCGAATCGCTGCGCCGCTTCAAGGAATTGGTTGACGAGGTGCGCAACGGAACCGAGTGCGGTATCGCCGTCAAGCAATACAACGACGTCAAGCCCGGCGACCAGATCGAGTGCTTCGAGCGCATCGAAGTGCAGCGGACGCTTTGAAGGCCGGGAATGGAGAGTAGGGAATAGGGAATCGGTAACGACGCAGGCAGAAGCGTATTCTTGCTCATGCGGCGCCGCCAACCAGCCGCCGAAATCCCGCTTCCAACCATTCCCCATTCTCCACTCCCAATTCCCGCTCCCATGAACTTCACCCGCTCTGATCGTATTGCCGTGCAGCTGCGCAAGGAGATTGCCGTGCTCGTGCATCAGGCCGTGCGCGATCACGCCTTGCCGTCGGTGAGCGTGTCCGATGTCGAAGTGACCCGGGATCTGGACCTGGCCAAGGTGTTTGTCACCACGCTGGTGTCCGAGGAGTCGAAAGCCGCGGTGAAGGCATTGAACGAAATGGCCTTCGAATTCCGTCGCGTGCTTTCGCGGACGTTGAAGATGCGGCGCGTGCCGGAAATCCGCTTCCACTACGATGATTCGGTCGACAACGGCGAACGCATCGAACAGTTGCTGCGTGAGAACGCGCCGAAAGAAGACTGATCGGCGTGCGGCGCGCGGCAAAGATTCGTTGGCGCGATGTCCACGGCATCCTGTTGCTCGACAAGCCGCAAGGCTTGAGTTCAAACCAGGCCTTGCAGAAAGCACGGCTGCTTTTCAGGGCAGCCAAGGGCGGACATACCGGCAGCCTGGATCCACTGGCCACCGGCCTCTTGCCCTTGTGTTTTGGCGAGGCCACCAAGATTGCCGGGCTGCTGATCGGATCAAGCAAGGCGTACGAAACCGAATGCATGCTGGGCGTGAATACGGACAGTGCCGATGCCGCGGGCAAGGTCATCGAGATGCGGCCAGTCCCGGAGATCAGCGAGCAGATGATCGAAAGCGCGCTGGCACCATTGCGTGGCACGATCCAGCAGGTTCCGCCCATCTACTCGGCGCTCAAGCGCGACGGCGAGCGTCTTTACCAGCGCGCCCGCCGTGGCGAGGACATCGAGATCGACGCACGCGAAGTCGAGGTGCATCGGTTTGAGCTGCTTGAGCGACAGGGCGACCGCCTTCGCCTGCACGTCGAATGCGGCTCCGGCACCTATGTGCGCAGCCTGGTGCGCGATCTCGGCGAAGCGCTCGGCTGTGGCGCGCATGTGACCGCCTTGCGCAGACTTTGGGTGGAACCATTTCGTGCGCCGCGGATGCACACGCTGGCCGAACTGGAAGAGGCAGCGGCCGCGGGCGGCGAGGCGCTCGACAGCCTGCTGTTGCCCATCGAGGCAGGCCTGATCGGCTATCCGGAAACGATCCTCGATGAGACCGACAGCGCCAGACTGCGTCAGGGGCAAGCTGTTCAGGTTTCCGCTTCGCCTGGAATCTGCCTGGCCAGATCCAGCACGGGGCGCCTGCTGGCGGTGGCGGAAACGGGATCAGACGGGCTTTTGCGGGTGTTGCGCGGCTTCAATCTGGACTGATGCGCCGGTTTTTGGGCGATCTTTGTCGGCAGAACTTGTTGCGATGCACCTTTGCCAGCTAAAATGGGCAGCTTTCCCGGCCAAAAACTTCAACGCGGGGTTTGGTAACCGTCACCGGCTGGTGATTGTTCCCAAGCCTCGCCCTCGTTCCATAAGGGTTTTCATCATGTCGCTCAACGTAGAAACAACCAGCAAGATCATCGCCGATTACGGTCGTGTTGCCAATGACACCGGTTCGCCGGAAGTCCAGGTGGCATTGCTCTCGGCCCGCATCGAGCATCTGTCCAAGCATTTCGCCGACCACGACAAGGATCATCATTCGCGTCGCGGCCTGCTGAAGATGGTCAACCAGCGCCGTCGCCTGCTCAACTACCTGAAGAGCAAGGACAACGATCGTTACAAGACCCTTATCGAACGCCTCGGTCTGCGCAGGTAATTCAAGCGTTCATCCGTGAGTGAGTGCCGCATGCCTTCGCCACGTGCGAAGTCCATGTCCGGCACAGCACGCGATATCAGAGCGGCCATCCCTGGTCGCACTCTTCAAATGAAGCAGGGTTGCCCGAGCCGGGCACGCTTGTGACAAAGGACCCAGGACAATAACGTGGCGAAAGTAACCAAGACATTCCAGTACGGCAATCATCAGGTCACGCTGGAGACGGGCGAAATCGCTCGCCAGGCCAGCGGTGCCGTCATCGTCCGCATTGGCGACACCGTCGTGCTGGTCACGGCGGTCGGCGCCAAGTCGGCACGGGAAGGGCAGGATTTCTTCCCGCTCACCGTCGACTACCAGGAAAAGTTCTACGCCGGTGGCCGCATCCCGGGTGGCTTCTTCAAGCGTGAAGGACGCCAGACCGAGAAGGAAACCCTGACCTCGCGCCTGATCGATCGTCCGATCCGTCCGCTGTTCCCCGAGTTCTTCCGCAACGAAGTGCAGATCATCGCCACCGTGATGTCGATGAATCCGGAAATCGACGGCGACATCCCGGCCCTGCTCGGTGCCTCCGCCGCCCTGGCCCTGTCCGGTCTGCCGTTCAACGGCCCGATCGGTGCCGCCAAGGTCGGTTACGCGAATGGCAACTACATCCTCATGCCGACCGCGACCGAACTGAAGACCTCGGAGCTTGAACTGGTCGTCGCCGGTACCGCCAACGCGGTGCTGATGGTCGAGTCCGAAGCCAAGCTGCTCAGCGAAGATGTGATGCTCGGCGCCGTCGTCTTTGGCCACAACGCGGCCAAGCAGGCAATCCAGGCGATCAACGAATTCGTTGCCGAAGTCGGCCAGAAATCGTTCTCGTGGACGGCTCCGGAACGCAATCCGGCCATTGTCGATGCGATCAGGAACGCCGTCGGCGATCGCCTGGCAACGGCCTATGCCGTGGTCGACAAGATCGAACGTCGTGACGCCATCAGTGCACTGAAGAAGGATGTCGTCGCCGGACTCAAGGCCGATGCCGAAGCCAATGGCTGGGCCAGCGCCGACTTGTCCAAGGAATTCTCGGAACTCGAATACACCACCCTGCGTGCCTCGGTGCTGGCCACCAAGAAGCGCATCGATGGCCGCAATCTCGATGATGTCCGCGGCATCACCATCCGCACCGGCTTGCTGCCGCGCACGCATGGCTCCGCCTTGTTCACGCGTGGTGAAACCCAGGCGCTGGTCACGGTCACCCTCGGTACCGGCCGCGATGCGCAGATCATCGATGCCGTCGAAGGCGAATCGAAGGATCCGTTCCTGTTCCATTACAACTTCCCTCCGTACTCGGTCGGCGAAGCAGGCCGCATGATGGGCCCGAAGCGCCGCGAGATCGGTCACGGTCGCCTGGCCAAGCGCGGCGTGCTCGCGGTCAAGCCGTCGATCGAGGAATTCCCGTACGTGATCCGCGTCGTCTCGGAAATCACCGAGTCGAATGGTTCCTCATCGATGGCCTCGGTCTGCGGATCGTCGCTGGCAATGATGGATGCCGGCGTGCCGCTGAAGGCACCGGTGGCCGGCATCGCCATGGGTCTGGTAAAGGAAGGCAACGACTTTGTCGTGCTCTCCGACATCCTCGGTGATGAGGACCATCTCGGCGACATGGATTTCAAGGTGGCAGGCAGCGCCGAAGGCATCAGCGCCCTGCAGATGGACATCAAGATCGACGGCATCACCGAAGAGATCATGAAGGTTGCCCTGGCCCAGGCCAAGCAAGGTCGCCTGCACATCCTCGGAGAGATGAACAAGGCCCTCGGTGCCGCGCGCACCGAGATGAGCGAGTTCGCGCCGCGCCTGCTGACCATGCGCATCCACCCGGACAAGATTCGCGAAGTCATCGGCAAGGGCGGTTCCGTGATCCGTTCGATCACCGAGGAAACCGGTACCACCATCGACATCACCGATGACGGCACCATCGTTATTGCCTCGGTCAACCGCGCTGCCGCGGAAGAAGCCAAGAAGCGCATCGAGATGATCGTCTCCGACGTCGAGCCGGGCCGCATCTACGAAGGCAAGGTTGCCAAGCTCATGGATTTCGGTGCCTTCGTCACCATCCTGCCGGGCAAGGACGGTCTCGTGCATGTCTCGCAGATCTCCAACGAGCGTGTCGAGAAGGTTTCCGACAAGCTCAAGGAAGGTGACACCGTCAAGGTCAAGGTGCTCGAAGTCGACAAGCAGGGCCGTATCCGCCTGTCGATGAAGGCCGTCGAGGAAGGTGAAGGCGTCAACGGCTGATTCGCTGCACGACAAGTGGACACGAAAAGCGGGCTTCGGCCCGCTTTTTCTTTGTCCGCAGCTTGCACCCGCTGCATTGCACGGTCGTCGCTGCAACGAGCCGATCGACAATTCCGCGCGTTGCCTTCCAACTTTCGGTGGACTTCGGTTCCACCGTGGGCCTGATGGCATCTTGTTTCCCGCTGTCACAATCAACGCGTTGGTGATTATGGATTGCCATGGCTTTGCCGATGATTGCGAGGGATCCGCCACGACGCCTCACGGGCAAGGGACGGCAGCCCCGCGTGCCGCGGTTGAGGTTCCAGCCTGGCGACCGTCGCGGCGGTGTCCGGCAGGGTGAACGCGGCACCGACGCAGCTTCAGCATGTTTCGATCGGCAAGGTGGTGCCGACTTCTTTCTTGATTGGGGATTTTGCATGAATAGATTTTCATTGCTTGCGGTTGCCATTGCGGCGACTTGTTCGACCGCATATGCCGCCGATGGCGGAAAGATCGTCATTCCGGCCGGCGTGGCTGCACCCGCCGGCTACGAACGCATCGCCGATTACGGATCGTTTTCGCTATATCGCGGCAATCTCGCCGCGCTGCCACGGAATGTTGCCGGAGTGCAGGTGCTGAACGAGGCTGATGTCCTGCAGTTTGACCGTCTGCGCCTGGATACCCAGCAATCGACGTGGGTTGCGCCAAGCGGTTTCGCGCTGAAGGAGCCACGTGGTGCGGCTTTGCAGATCATCCAGTTTGTCGGTCCGCTGAAGCAGGAATGGCTGGATCAGGTCCGTGCGACCGGTGCGGTGCCGGTGCACTACGTGGAGAGCAATGGCTACCTGGTCTGGGCCGACAATGCCTCGCGCGCGCAGCTTGCGCAGATGGCCGATGCCAAGGCCATGCTGCAGTTCAGCAAGCCGCTGCCGTCATTCGTCAAGCTGGGCAGCTCGTTGTTCGAGCGCCTGCAGGCGGGCGAAGCGGCATCGACGCCGGTGCCGGTCACCGTGCAGGTTTACCGTCATTCCGGACAATCGGCGCGACATGCACTTGAGGCCATGGGCCTGAAGCCGGACAGCGACTGGTCGTCGATCCTTGCCTACGAGAATGCGAAATTCAATGTCACCCTGGACCAGGTGCGGCAGATCATTGAAATGCCGGATGTGTATTGGGTGGGTGAAATCCATCCGCGTACGCTGAACGATGAAGTGCAGTCACAGATCATCCGCGGCTATTTTGCAGCCGGACAGGCGGGGCCGGTGGGCCCGGGTTACCTGCCCTGGCTTGATTCGCTCGGCTTTCCAGATACTCCAGCCGCCTATCCGGTCGTCGACATCACCGATGACGGCATCGGCAATCGCACGACCACCAGCGGTGACCCGACCCTGCATGTGCTCGGCGACACGAGCAACGCCTCGCGCGTGGTCTTCAACCAGACCTGCGGCAGCGCCGCCGCAAACGGGACGGTTGAAGGACACGGCCACATCAACGCCAACATCGCGCTTGGTTATGACCTGCGCACGAATGCCGGCACGCCGGGTGCGCGTTTCCCGGGCGAGTACCAGCGCGGTCTCGGCATGAACCCGTACGGACGCATTGGCGGCACGCGGATCTTCAATTCCAGCGGCAATTTCGACGAAAGCGCCTGCGGCAATACCGATACCGGCACGATCAAGCAGAGCTACACGGCCGGTGCCCGCATCTCGTCGAACTCCTGGGGTTGCTCGGGTTGCGCATCGCAATACGACGACAGCTCGCAAGCCTATGACGTCGGCACGCGCGACGCCAACCTCGATGTTGCCGGCAACCAGGAGCTGATCACCGTATTTGCCGCCGGCAACAATGGCTCAAGCGCGGGCACGATCGGCACACCCGGCAATGGCAAGAACATGATCACGGTCGGTGCCTCGGAGAACCAGCGCCCGACGGACGAAAATGGCAATTGGACGGATGGCTGCGGGATCGGTCCAAGCGGCGCGGACAATGCCATGGATGTCATTGATTTCTCCTCGCGCGGACCTTCGCCCGGCGGACGCGTCAAGCCGGAAGTCATCGCCCCCGGTACGCATATCACAGGCACGCGCGCCAATCCGACTTCGGGTACGAGCACCTGTGATGGTGCACGACCCGTCGGCAATGCCACCTATGCGGCGTCATCGGGAACCAGTCATTCAACCCCGGCTGTATCCGGTGTGGCCTCGCTCGTCTACTGGTGGGTCGCAAACAACCAGGGTGCGTTGTCGTTTGACGGCGGCAGTGCATCGGCCCCTTCGCCGGCGCTGATGAAAGCCTGGTTGATGGCATTCCCGACCTATCTCACCGGCGTTGCCGCCAATGACACGCTGCCGAGCAACAAGCAGGGTTATGGCATGCCGAACCTTGGTGACATGTTCAGCAACACGCCGACCTTCGTCCTCAACCAGACCCGGTTGCTCGACAATACCGGCGAGGTCTGGACCTGGACCGGTGCCGTGGCCGATCCGGCCAAACCGCTGCGTGTCACGCTGGCCTACACCGATGCCGCTGGCGCGATCGGCGTCAGTCCGCAGGTCAACAACCTTGATCTGGAAGTCGATGTCGGGGCAACCACCTATCTCGGCAACCGCTTTACCGGCCAGTGGAGCGTGTCCGGTGGCACCGCGGACAACAAGAACAACTACGAGGCGGTGTTCCTGCCTGCGGGAACCGATGACACGGTGACGATCCGCATCAAGGCGCTGAACATTGCCGGCGATGGCGTGCCGAATGTCGGCGATACCACCGATCAGGATTTCGCCCTGGTCTGCAACAACTGCGCGCAGACGCCCACGTTCACGCTGGCCGTCGATCCGGTTGCGGCCAAGGTGTGCACGGCGACGACCTCGTCGACACCGTTCAATCTTGCCCTTGGTTCGATTCTCGGCTTCAGCACGCCAGTCACGCTCTCGGCGACGAACAATCCGGCCGGCATGACGACGGGCTTCTCGGTCAATCCGGTTTCCCTGCCTGGAAACAGCACGCTGACCATCGGCAACGTGGGCAGCGCGGCGGCGGGATCCTACACCGTCAATGTCACCGGAACAGCCGCTGCCGAGGTCAAGACGCGCAGCATTGCCCTTGACCTGTTCACCACCAGTCCAGCCAGTTTTGACCTGACCACGCCCGCCAACGCTGCAGCCAACATTGCCTTGAGCCCCACCTTGAACTGGACGTCCGCCGTGCAGGCATCCAGCTACCAGGTCGAGATCGCCACCGATGCCGGCTTCAGCAATATCGTCTATACCGGCAGCTCGACGACAAACTCGCTCGTGGTGGGCACCGCGCTGAACAGTTCAACGCAGTACTACTGGCGGGTTGCCGCGCAGAACGAATGCGGCGACACCCTGGCGAGTTCGATCTTCTCCTTCTCGACCTTGCCGCTTCCCGGCGATTGCTCACTGGGTTCGACCGCGCAGAATGCCTACTCGACGGATTTCGAGGGTGACAATTCGGCCTGGACCAGTTCGGGAACACAAAACACCTGGGCGGTGACCTCCCTAGATCCGCATAGCGGGAGCAAGGCGTTCCTGGCCCAGGATGCGACCTCGGTTTCCGACCAGAGGCTGGTCTCGCCAGCGATGGCATTGCCGACCGGGCAAACGCCGCTGACCCTGTTGTTCTGGAATCGCCAGTCGATCGAGGATCGCAGCGGCGGCTGTTATGACGGCGCGATCCTCGAGATTTCGACCAATGCCGGCAGCACGTGGACGCAGATCAGCAATGCCGAACTGCTGGTCGGCCAGTACCAGGGCCCGATCAGCACGAGTTTCGGCAATCCGCTGGCCGGCCTCAACGCCTGGTGCGGTGACCCACAGGCATGGCAGCGCTATGTCGTCAGTCTGGATACCTATGCCGGGCAGACCGTGAACTTCCGATTCCGCATGAGCAGCGATTCATCGGCCGGACGCGCCCCGGATGGCTTTGTCATCGACGATGTCACGGTCCAGGGTTGCACGGCCGGAAGCGATGTGATCTTCGCCGACGGCTTCGAAGCAACACCGTAATCCTGGCTGCAAGACGAGGCGAACCGCGAGCGCGCGGTTCGCCTTTTCTATGGCCACGGATGGCCTGTATGCCGACAACGCAGGAGCAGTTGCAGGCAATGCCATGGATGACGTCAGCGCACAGCACTGACCCACATCAGCAGCTGACACACGTCAGCAATCGACCCGGGCGCCATGTGGGTTCGATCCGTGATCGAACGCTCTGCTTCGAAGCAGTTGCAGGCAATGCCATGGATGACGTCAGCGCACAGCGCTGACCCACAACAGCAGCCGACCCACATCAGCAATCGACCCGGGAGCGCTGTGGGTTCGATCTGTGATCGAACGCTCTGCTTCAAAGCAGTTGTCGGCGATGGCCACATGCTGGATTGCGCCATGCACCACACGTCATCGTCGATGGCGGCTGGGGCGGCTCTCGTGGAAATCAATCGCACGGCTTGCCTGTCCGCGGCATCCCGGAGCCGGCAACTGCCGTCCCGTCTTGAACACCCGATGATCGCGCGCGCAATGGGCGCGCCGGCGCGATGGCCTCGGCTCAAACCCAGCCGGTCAGGTAGAACAGGCCGATGATGACGAAGACCGATGTCGTCTTGATCAGGGTGATGGCGAAAATGTCCTTGTAACTCTGCCGATGGCTGAGGCCGGTCACCGCCAGCAGGGTGATGACCGCGCCATTGTGCGGCAGGGTGTCCATGCCGCCGGATGCCATCGCGGCGACGCGATGGAGGACTTCCATCGGAATGCCGGCGGCGTTGGCATTGGCGATGAAGCTGTCGGCCATTGCTGCCAGGGCGATGCTCATGCCGCCGGATGCCGAGCCGGTGATGCCGGCCAGCGCGGTGACTGAAACCGCTTCGTTGACCAGTGGATCCGGAATTGCCTTCAGCGCCGTGGCGACTGCGAGGAAACCTGGCAAGGCCGCGATCACCGCGCCGAAACCGTATTCGGAAGCGGTGTTCATCGAGGCCAGCAGGGAGCCGTTGATTGCGCTCTTGCTGCCTTCGGCAAAGCTGGCCACGACATTGCGCCAGGCAAAGACGAACACGCAGACGATGCCGATCAGCAAGGCACCTTGCACGGCCCAGATTGCGGCGATCTTCGAGACCTCCTGCACCACCGGAGCCGGTGAGCCGATCACCGATGGAACAAACGACTGGGTCTCGCCGTAGAACCCGGGAATCCAGCGGGTGAGCAGGAAGTTGGCGACGCCGACCAGCAGCAGGGGCAGGATCGCGATCAGCGGGTGGGCAAGCTTTTCGCCGGCAAACGCAATCGGCTCGTTGAGCAGGTTGTCGCCATAACCTTCGCCGTTTCGCACGGCGCGACGGCGACGCGATTCAAGGTAGAGCATGCCGACGATCAGGATGAAGATGCCGCCAAGCGTGCCGAGTACCGGCGCCGCCCAACTGGTGGTGCCAAAGAACGGAGCCGGGATGATGTTCTGGATCTGCGGCGTGCCGGGCAGGGCATCCATGGTGAAGGTGAATGCGCCGAGCGCAATCGTGCCGGGGATCAGGCGCTTGGGAATGTCGCTCTGGCGAAACAGCTCGGCGGCAAACGGATACACGGCAAAGACGACGACGAACAAGGACACGCCGCCATAGGTGAGCAGGGCGCAGACCAGCACGATCGACAGCATTGCCCGTTGTGCGCCAACCACGCGGATGGTCGCGGCGACAATCGATTTCGAGAATCCGGAGATCTCGATCAGCTTGCCGAAGACCGCGCCGAGCAGGAACACCGGGAAGTACAGCTTGAGGAAGCCGACCATCTTGTCCATGAACAGGCCGGTGAACATCGGCGCGACCAGGGCCGGATCGGTCAGCAGCACCGCACCGAGCGCGGCGATGGGCGCGAAAAGGATCACGCTGTAGCCGCGATAGGCGACAAACATCAGGAACGCCAGCGCGGCCAACACGATCAGCAGGGACATCCATGGACTCCATACGGCAACGCGCAACTCGCTGCGGCTGCGCAGTATCGGCAGCCATTCCCGGCCAGCCCACTGTACCAAGGTACAAGTGTCGGCCGTTTGTCGATGCCGCTAGTCTGCGGCCATTCTGCCCGCGGTCGGCCCCGACTGCCCCATCACGAGAAAGGGAAACACGATGAAACGTACGCACTTGAGTCTTGCAATCGGCTTGCTCGTCGGCATGTCGGCGATGGCGCAGGCCCAGCAAGACACGCCGGAGCCCGCCAATCCTTCCGGCAAGGAGACCGCGCGTCTCGACGAAATCGTGGTCACCGCACGCCGGCGCGAGGAAACCCTGCAGGAAGTGCCCGTCGCCGTCAGCGCATTCAGCGATGCCGACCTCGTCGAAATGCAGGCCAACAACATCGACAGCCTGCAAGGCAGCGTGCCGAACATGAACATCGTCCAGGGACGTGGCTCGGCGTCGTCGGTCAACGTGTTCATTCGCGGCATCGGCCAACCCGATGCGTTGCAGACCTTTGATCCCGGTGTCGGCATGTACGTCGACGACGTCTACTACTCGCGCATCCAGGGAGCCTTGTTCAAGCTCTATGACGTCGACCACATCGAAGTGTTGCGCGGTCCGCAGGGCACCCTGTACGGCAAGAACTCGACCGGTGGCGCGATCAAGGTGGTGACCAGGGATCCCGGCCAGGAAACCGCCGGCAGTGTCGAAATCAGCGCCGGCAGCTTCGGCCTGCTTGAGGCCAAGGCCTATGCGGCAACGCCACTCAGCGACACCTGGGGACTCAGCGCGGCAATTGTCAGCAGCGGCAATGATGGTTATGTGAAGGATCCGGCCACGCGCCGGCATTACAACGATGACAACACCCAGGCCATACGCCTGAAGTTGGTCGGCAACCCGAGTGACAGTTTCAAGGCCGCGTTCTCGCTTGACTACACCCACCAGGACAACGCCCTCACCCTCGGCAATCCCGAAGCGCCCTTGATCCAGACCGATGTCGCGCTGGGTGCGATCGTGCTGCATCCGTCGCCGACCGAAGACTACGACTATCGCACGCGCACCTCGTTTGGCAGCGACAAGGGCCAGATGCTGATCCACAAGGGTGGCTCGGCAGCGCTGACCTGGTCGCTTTCGGACGCCTGGTCGCTGAAGAGCATCACCGCGTATCGCGAGTTGGCGAGCAAGTCCTACATCGACATCGATGCCTCGGAATTCGAACTGGGCGACGTGTTCGTCGGCTTCCACCAGGACCAGTTCAGTCAGGAGCTGCAGGCGCAGTTCGACAACGGCGGCAACCTGCACGCGACCTACGGCCTGTATTTCCTGCGCGAGCATGTGCCTTCACATCAGGAGGCGTATGCCGATGACCTGTATGCGCTGGCCGGTTCGCCCATCACCTTCCTGCGCACAATCGGGGATGATCTGACCACGCGCAGCACGGCGGCCTATGGCCAGGTCAACTGGGAATTCGCACCGTCGTGGACGCTCGGTGCCGGCGTGCGCTACACGCGTGAGACCAAGGATTACGACCGCACCACCAGCACGTTCTGGGGCCCGGCGTTTGCCTCCCTGAATGGAACCGTGGCTTTCGACGCGAGCAAGTCGTGGACCGCGGTCACGCCATCGCTGAGCCTGCAGAAGGAGTTCTCGAATCGGGTGATGGGTTATGTCTCGGCGAACAAGGGCTTCAAGTCCGGCGGCTTCAATGGTCGCGCCAATGCGGTGGCCGAAGCGACCCGCCCGGAATTCGATCCGGAAACCGTGTGGACCTATGAGATGGGCCTGAAGATGAGCTCGGACGATGGTCGCCTGCTCGGCAACATCACCGCGTTCCACAGCAATTACGATGATTTCCAGGCGCGTGTGAGTGGCGAGGTGGTTGGCAGCTTCCCGGTGCTCAACGCGGCCAAGGTCAAGGTCGATGGCATCGAGTTCGAAGGCGTCGCCATGGTTGGCGAAGGCACCCGCCTGTCGGCGCAGGTCGGCTGGCTGGATGCGCGCTATGGCGAGTTCAACGATCCGCGCGTGGTCACGGTCCCGGCGCTGGCCGGCCTGCATGACCATGTGCCATTTTCGCCAAAGTGGACCTCGCGCATCGCCGCCAGCCATATCTTCGGCCTTGGCGATGCCGGCAGCCTGACCTTCGGCGGCGATGTTTCCTATCGCGCCAAGAGCTGGCTCAGCGTCGACAACCGCGATGTGCTGACCCAGGATGCCTTCACCACCGTCGGCCTGTTCGGAATCTGGGATTCGGCCGATTACAAGTGGCAAGTGCGTGCCGGCGTACGCAACCTGACCGACAAGCTGTACAAGACCGATGCCCAGGAATTCAGCAGTGTCGGCAACATCCAGACCGCCTACTACGCCATGCCGCGCAATTACTATTTGACCGCGCGGTACAACTTCTGATGGTGGACTCGACTCGCTTGCGCGGCGTGACGAAGAAAGCATCGGGCCGGCGGCGCGTGTCCTCGCCGGCCAGGCTGGCACTCGCCACGTCCCTGGTTTGCCTGGCCGGGATGGGGCTGGGCGCGTGCGTCAGCAAGCCCGCAGGTGCGGGAATGCCGCTGCCCAAACTCAACCTGGATGCAACGCGGACGACAGTTTCGGGGCTGTCGTCCGGTGCGTACATGGCGACCCAGGTTCATATGGCCTTCTCCAGCCATGTCGCCGGGGTCGCCATGATCGCCGGGGGGCCGTATGGCTGTGCGCAAGGCAACCTTGAAACCGCATTGTCGCGCTGCCTCAATCCGGCAGCGGACAACCTGCCTGATGTCGATGCCCTGGTCGGGAATGCAAGATCGCGGGCCGGAAGTGGCGCGATTGCGCCGCTTGAGGGCATGGCCGGCGACAAGGTGTTTGTCATGCACGGCACGCTGGATGCGGCGGTGGGCACGGCAATCAGCGCGGCGGCGGCGGAGTTCTATCGCAAGCTTGGTGTCGCGCAGGTCGGGGAAGACAATGACCGCGCGATGGCACATACCTTCCCGACCGATGCCACCGGCACGGAATGCACGGACAGCGCCATGCCGTTCATCGGCAAGTGCGGCTTCGATGGTGCAGGCGAACTGCTCGCCGCGCTGTATGCGGAAAAGCCGGCGGCACCGGCCACGGCCGGGGGCGAGCTGCGCCGCTTCGATCAAGAGGCCTATCTGCCGGATGGAAAGGACGCGATGCTGGCCGACATCGGTTTCGTCTATGTGCCTAAATCCTGCGCCGCCGGCGAAACCTGCGGCCTGCATATCGCCCTGCATGGCTGCCAGCAGAATGCCGATGCCATTGGCGAGGCATTCGCCCGCGATACCGGCTACAACCGTTGGGCAGATGCCCGGCACCTGGTCGTGCTATATCCTCAGACCCGCGCAAGCTATGCGCCATTGAATCCAAAGGCATGTTGGGACTGGTGGGGTTATTCCGGGCCGGATTACGATACGCGCCAGGGCGTGCAGTTGCGTTGGCTGGCCAACGCCGCAGCGGCCCTTGGCGCACCACTGGAATAGGACAACTGGAGTTTGCGACGAACCGGTGTGCGGCCTCGTCCATTGAAATTCGCGGCAGAAGTCGCTTTCAGCGCAGGGTGCCCCGGCACCATTCGGAAGCCCGGCATGATCGGCCCAAGACGATCCTGGCGGAGTCACCGGAACATGTGGATGCGGTCGCTCCGCTCCATGCCGCGCGTGTATTCCGGCCGGGATGCACGGCGGGTGCTGAAGGCGGCTTCCGACGCGAACCCGCAGCTGGCGGCGCGCCATTCGGGCACGCTGCCTGGTGAGGAACTCCGCACATGCTGCCTGACCTGAGCATTCTCGCCGCCGGCGTACTCTGGCTCGGCGTGTTGTTTGGCGTGGCCGTGCTGGGCGACCGCCGCCCGCAGATTTTCGCCAGGCACTGGGCATATATCTACGCCTTGTCGCTTGCCGTCTATTGCACGTCGTGGACCTTCTACGGCACGGTCACCCAGGCCTTGCGCTCGGGCTGGTGGCTGCCGCCGACCTTTGTCGGCACGATCCTGCTGTATGTCTTCGGCATTGGCCTGCTCATGCGCCTGGTGACGATCGCGCGCGCGCACAACAGCAGTTCGCTGGCCGACCTGATCGCGATTCGCCTTGATCGCAGTCCGCTGCTAGCAGCGCTGGTCACGGCGGTCGCCATCATCGGCATCATTCCCTACGTTGCCCTGCAGTTGAAATCGGTGGCGATGAGTTACGGCATGCTTGCGCGTCGCCATGATCTTGCCGCACCCGCCTGGCAGGACAGCGCGCTGTGGGTGGCCTTGGCGATGGCCTTGTTCGCCATGTTGTTCGGTGCCCGCCGGGCCAGCGCCAACGCACACAATCGTGGCCTCGTGCTGGCCATGGCGTTCGAATCGTTGTTCAAGCTGGTGGCCATGCTGGCACTGGGTGCGCTGGTCTGGTTTGGCCTCGAGGTTCCGGCAGCGACTGCCGAAGTGGCCGCCGAGCCGGGCGGCACCTCGGGTTTCCCGCCGCTGATCCTGCTGGGTGCGCTGGCGGTCTTCACCTTGCCGCATCAATTCCACGCCGGCGTCGTCGAGTGCCGCGATGCGCAGCATGTGCGCACGGCGCGTTGGGTTTTCCCCTTGTACATGTTGTTGATCGCGCTGCCGCTGCTGCCGCTGGCGCATGCCGGTCAAGCGCTGCTCGGGCCGATGGGCGTGCCCTCAGACCTGTACGTGCTGGCCTTGCCGCTGGCGCAGGGTCATGGCGCACTCGCCCTGATGGCCTTTCTCGGTGGACTGAGTGCGGCCACCAGCATGGTTGTCGTGGCGACCCTGGCCCTGAGCCTGATGATCGGCAACCACTGGATCGCGCCGCTGCGCGTGCGCGCGGGTTGGGGTCGTGCCAGCGATGGCGGCGACCTGCGTTCGGAGGTGCTGATGCAGCGGCGCCTGATCATCCTCGTCGTGGTGTTGCTGGCGTGGGTCTACAGTCGCGTGCTGGTCGCCAACGCGGCCCTGGCCGATATTGGCGCGGTGTCGTTTTCGGCCTTGTCGGCCATTGCGCCGGGCGTGCTGGTCGCGGTGTACCGGCCGCAGACCGGTGCGCGCGCGGTGAGTGCCGGACTCGTCGTCGGCAGCCTGATCTGGGTCTATGTGTTGATGCTGCCCCTGCTTGCCGGCCAATCCATGCCGTGGATCGAGAGCGGACCCTTCGGCAAGCAATGGCTGGCACCGGATCACTTGTTCGGGCTTGGCGACTGGAGCCGCCTGGCGCGGGCAGTGGTGGTGAGTCTGGCCGCGAACATCGGCGTGCTCATGCTGGTCGCCGGGTCGCGTTTCGCCAAGCGGGCCTCGGCGGGCATGCGTGGCCGTGTCGGTGTTGCCGACCTGCGCGCCCTGTCTTCGCGCTTCCTGCCCGCCGAGCACGTGCAGATGTTGTTCGTCGGCGCCGATTCCGCTGCCTCGGCCTCGGAAGCGCTGGTCGCCGCCATCGAACATGAGCTGGCAGCGGTGATCGGCGCGTCGTCGGCACGCCTGCTGCTGACCGTCGCCCGCCGCGAGCAAACGGACGAACTGGAGGCGGTTGCCGACATTGTCGGCGAGACCTCGCAGGATCTGCGCTTCAATCAACGTGTCCTCGAAGCGGCACTAGAGAACATGAGCCAGGGCATCAGCGTGGTCGACCGCGACCTCGGCCTGGTGGCATGGAATCGAACCTATGCCGGATTGTTCGGGTATCCGCCAGAGCTGCTGAGGGTCGGCGTGCCGGTGGCCGATCTGGTGCGCTGGAATCTCGCCCATGGACTTGGCGCGGACGGTCAGCGCGTCGACGATGAGGTGCGCAAGCGCATCGAGCACATGCGTGCCGGCACGCCGTACGTCGCCGAGAGGCGCTTTCCTGGCAGCAACGGGGAGCGCGTGGTGGAGATCCGCGGCAATCCGATGCCGGGCGGCGGCTTCGTCGCGACCTTCACCGATGTCACGGAATTCCGCCGCAACGAAAGCGAGCTGAAGATCGTCGCCGAGACCCTGGAGCAGCGCGTCAGCGAACGTACTTCGGAACTGGATCTCGCCCGCCAGGAGGCGGAAAAGGCCAACCAGGCGAAATCCCGCTTCCTCGCGGCGATCAGCCACGATCTTGCCCAGCCGCTGAACGCGGCGCACCTGTTCACGCATGCGCTTGCGCAGCGCCTCGCCCATGCCGAGTACCGCGAGTCGATCACGAATATCGATGGCGCGCTGACTTCGGCGGAAAGCCTGCTCGGCGGCCTCCTCGATATTTCACGGCTGGATGGCGGGCGCACGCGGGCCAGGTTCGAGGTCTTCGCGATCGATGAATGGCTGCGCAGCCTGGCTGCGGAATTCAGGATGCTGGCAGGAGAACGCGGCCTGCAACTGGATTGGGTGGCTTCACGGGCGTGGCTGCGCAGCGATCCGCAATTGTTGCGCCGGGTCGTGCAGAATTTCCTCGCCAATGCCGTGCGCCACACGCGCTCGGGACGAATCCTGCTTGGCTGCCGCCGTCGCGGCCGGCATCTCTCGATCGAGGTCTGGGATACCGGTCCGGGCATTGCCGAAGCCGACAAGGAATTGATCTTCGAGGAGTTCCGCCGCCTCGGGCATTCCGGCGAAGGGTTGGGGCTGGGTCTGGCGATTGCCGAGCGCATCGCGCGCCTGCTCGATCATCGCCTGCGCCTTGATTCACGGATTGGCCGCGGCTCGGTCTTTGCAATCGAGGTGCCGATGGCCACGCCGATGGATCTGCCGCCGCCGGAGGCCAAAGCAGCGGAACCGCCACTGCCGCGCTTGCGCGTGCTCGTCGTCGACAATGATCCCGCCGTGCTCAGGGCCATGCAGGACCTGATTGCCGGCTGGAACGCCGATGTCCATGCCGCGCAGACCCCGGCCGATGCCTGCCGCCTGCATGCGACGCATGGTGCCGACCTGCTGCTGCTCGACTACCACCTCGACGACAACGTCAGCGGACTCGAACTTCGCGCCGCGCTGGGTCCGGTTGCCGCCTCGATTCCGTGCGTCATCATCACTGCCGATCATGGCAAGGCGGTCGCCGACGCCGTTGCCGCGGCCGGTTGCCAGCTCCTGCACAAACCGCTGAAGCCACTGGCCCTGCGTTCACTGGTCGCGCAACTGGTCGCGCGGAACACGCACTAATCGCGGAAGTTCTCGAACTGCAGCGGCATTTCCAGTTCGCTCTTGCGCAGCAGGGCGATCGTGTCCTGCAGCTCGTCGCGCTTCTTGCCGGTGACGCGGAGCTGGTCGCCCTGGATCTGCGCCTGCACCTTGCTGCCGGAATCCTTGATCAGCTTGATGATCTTCTTCGCCAGTGCCTGTTCGATGCCTTGTCTGAGGGTGACGTTCTGGCGTGCGCTGGCGAGATTGACGTCCGGGTCGGCGATATCGACGCAGCGCACATCGATGCCGCGTGCGCTGAGGCGCTGCAGCAGGATGTCCTGCATCTGCTTGAGGCGGAATTCGGCGTCGGCCTTGAGCACGACGACGCCATCATTGAGCTCGAAACTCGCGCCGCTGCCCTTGAAGTCGAATCGCTTGTCAAGTTCGCGGCTGGCCTGGTCGACCGCGTTGGTCAATTCGTGCGAATCGAGTTTGGAAACAATGTCGAATGAAGGCATGGCAGGCTCCGGGGACGAATCGTGGATTCTACGCGGGCAGGGAACATGTGGCGGCTGCTCAGCGCAATACGCGAATGCGCACCTGCGCCCAGCGACCGGCGTCGGTCATTGCGGTGATGGTCTGCTCGCCGGTTTCGGCAAAGGCGTGTTCCCAGGTTTGCGTGCTCTCCGTGGTCGCTTCGAGGCGACCATTGACCAGCCATGCAACCGCGCCGGTCGTCCCCAGTGCGCGCAAGCGGACGCTGGCGGGTTTGTCGCTGTTTGGCGCGCGGGCGATGCTGGAATGATCGGCGATTCCATCGATGCGCAGCTCCTCGCTCGATTCAAGCCCGTCTGCGGCACACTGCGCGGCCAGGGGTGGAAGACTGGATTGCTTGCGTTGTGCGCGCGTCAGCCAGGGGTAGGCGAGCGCTGGCCAGCGCGGGATGTCGATCTCCTTGACCGCCGTTGCCGCGCATCCGGGACTCATGCGCTGTCCGCTGCGTGCATCGATGCGTGCATGCACGAGCCCCGCGCTCCAGGTGCGCGCGTCACGTTCGGCAAAGGTCGGCGGCACCACGCCATCGAGGGTCCAGGCCGTGTGTTTTTGTTGGCAATGTTCGGCATGCTGCGGGTCGAAGGCGAGGCCAAGCGGCCAGCAGATCTCGGTTTCGCCAACGCTTTCCGGCGGCGCTTGCGGAACCGAGGCCAGCACCGTCCGCGGCAGGCTGTCGACCACCTGGAACAGCAAGGGCAATGCAGTCACCGCACCGTACTGGCCGGGCAGGGGCGTGCCATCGGGTCGGCCGATCCACACCGCGACCGTGTACTGGCGGGTGCCGCCAATGGCCCAGGCATCGCGGTAACCGTAACTGGTACCGGTTTTCCAGGCCACGCGCGGTCGCGAACCGGTATCGAAGGTGCCTGGCCGGTAGCCCGGTCGCGGGTTGGCTTCGAGGATTTCGCGCACGATCCATGCCGCGCCTGCGGACATGACGCGACGCTCGATCAGCGGGTCTTCCGACGTGTAGCGGACGCTGCCGCCAATGCCGTTGCGATTGAGCGCGGCATAGGCACCGGCCAGATCCTGCATGCGCGCGCCGACACCGCCAAGGATGATCGAGAGATTCGGCTCGACGCCGCGCGGCAGGCGCAGTTGCAGGCCGGTATTGGCCAGCCGTGCGGTGAATCGTGCCGCGCCGACGCGATCGAGCAGGTCAACCGCCGGCACGTTGAGCGACAGGCGCAGCGCTTCCGCGACACCAACCGGGCCGTTGAAGG
Organism: Lysobacterales bacterium 63-13; assembly: GCA_001899855.1. Classification (GTDB taxonomy): domain Bacteria; phylum Pseudomonadota; class Gammaproteobacteria; order Xanthomonadales; family Rhodanobacteraceae; genus Dokdonella. Next base: position 109,942 of record MKWR01000006.1, on the reverse strand, counting down.
CGCTGTCGAAATTGCCCGGACGATAGTCGCCAAAGGATTGCGGCGCATCGATCAGCAGGCTTTCGGAATGGATCAGGCCATCATCGAGGGCAAGCCCGTAGAGGAACGGTTTCAGCGTCGAGCCGGGCGAGCGCCAGGCCCGCACCATGTCGACATGGCCGAGGCGCGCCTCGTCGCCAAACAATGCCGAGCCGACATAGGCCAGGGCGGTCAGGTCGTTGTTGTCGACGACGAGCAAGGCCGCCGACGTGCGCTCGGGCAGCCGCGCCAGATAGCTGCTGACGCGATCCTGCACGCTGCGCTGCAGTTCAATGTCGATGGTCGTCGCGATGCGGCGCTGCTCGGGATGATCGTTGTGCAGGCGACGCGCCAGCAGGGCGGCACTGAGCGGCGGTTGCAGGGTGCGTGCGACGACCGCTTCTATGCGCGCATCCTGCACCTCGGCGGGCGTCCACACGGCCAGGCTGGCCATGCGCTCAAGTACCTTGTCGCGTGCCGCGCGTGCGGCTTGCGCTTCGCGATCCGGTCGCAAGCGGCTCGGTGCCTGCGGCAGCACGGCGAGCAATGCGGCTTCGGCGCGTGACAACTGTTTCGCGGAATGGCCGAGATAGGCCCAGGAGGCTGCCTCGACGCCTTGCAAGGTGCCGCCGAACGGCGCGTTGTCGAGATAGAGCTCAAGGATCTCGCGCTTGGACAGATGCGCTTCCAGTTGCACGGCACGCAGGCTCTGGCGCAGCTTGCCGGCGAAGCTGCGCGAATGCGGTTCGAGGATGCGTGCGACCTGCATGGTCAGCGTCGAGCCGCCGGAGACGATGCGACCATTGCCGATCAACTGCCCGAGCGCGCGCAGCGCGGCAACCGGATTGATGCCGGGGTGATGCCAGAACCAGCGATCCTCGTAGGCGACCAGCGCCTCGACATACAGGGGCGAGACATCCTCAAGCGCAACCGGGTAGCTCCAGATTCCTTGCGCATCGGCAAACGCGCGCAGCGGGGATCCATCGCGGGCAAGCACCACGGCGCTGCCTCGATGCGGATCAGGCAGCGGCAGCGGGAACAGGCGATCGAGAATGATGGCGATGGCCGCCAGGCCGAGGATGACGAGGGCAAGGCGTCGCAGCCGACGCCACCACGGGTCTTGGCGGAAGGCGGGCGTGTTCAAGGGCATGGGCGAGTGCGTTCGATGAGTGCCTTGCGCCGCATCGACGCAAGGGCCACGAAACGCGCCGCTTCGTGGCCTTGCCGGTCATGCGCTCAGGGTTTGCGTTTGCGCGTTGCCATTCCGTAGACGATCAGCAGGATGATGGCGCCGAGCACCGAACCGATGATGCCGGCGGTCTGGTTGCCCGCATACCAGCCCATGCTGCGGCCGAGGAAGGTGGCGAGGAACGAACCGGCGATGCCGATGAGGATGGTGATGATGAAACCGGCCTTGTCGTCGCCAGGCTTGAGAAAGCGCGCCAGCAGACCGACCACGAAGCCGATGATGATGGTCATGAAAATGCCGTATGTGCTGCCGAAGACTTCCATTCGGGGCGACCTTGGTTGGGGATGAGGAGCCCTACTTTAACGTCCAACGCCGGAATGTGGGTCGCTGCGGACGATTTTTTACCCGCGCACGCGCCAGGTCACGCGGGATGACGGGCAGGCGTGCATCGGCCCGGCCGCCGCGCTGTGCTAAAATCGCATGCTTTTTTGCTTCCGCCCCACCCACTTCCGAAGAGGTTTCCATGCCGCATCTTGCTGCGCGCATGAGTCGCGCCAAGCCCAGTGCGATCATGCTGATTGCCGAAAAGGCCAAGCAACTCAAGGCTGCCGGTCGCGACATCATCAGTTTTTCGATCGGCGTGCCGAACTTCCTGCCGGGTCCGCATGTGTATGAGGCGGCGCGCAAGGCACTGGACAAGGACAGCGGCCAGTACGGCTCGAACCGCGGCCCCGAGGCGCTGCTGGATGCCTTCATCGCGCATCTGGAAGAAGGCGGCCTGCGCGGCTACCAGCGCAGCAACATCGCCACCGGCATCGGTGCCAAGCACATGCTTTACAACCTTGCCGAGGCCTTGCTCGACGAGGGCGACGTCATCGTCTTTCCAGTGCCGTACTGGACCACTTACCTCGATCTCGCCGAAATCCTCGGTGCCGAGGCGCGCCTGTTGCCGTGCCCGGCCGAGCAGAACTACAAGTTGACGCCGGCCCAGCTCGACGCCGCCTTGCCCGGCGCCAAGGTATTCCTGTTCAACAATCCGTCCAATCCGACCGGCATGGTCTACACCGAGCAGGAGATTGCCGCGCTGGCCGATGTGCTGGTCAGGCATCCGCATGTCTGGATCATCTGCGACGACATCTACAACCGCATGGTTTTCGACGGCGTCGGTTATCACAATTTCGTAAATGCGCGGCCCGAATTGCGTGATCGCGTGATCCAGGTCGACTCGCTTTCCAAGACCTACGGCATGCCGGGCTGGCGCGTCGGTTTCATTGCCGGCCCGGAGGCGGTGGCGAATGCCGTGGTCACGCTCAACTCGAACCACATCACCAGCATTCCGGAAGTCGTCAATGCCGCCGCGCTTGCCGCACTGAGCGGGCCGCAGGATGTGCCGGCGTCGAAGAACGCCGAATTTGCCGCGCGTCGCGACCAGGTCTATGCCGCGTTGAGCGCGATTCCCGGTGTGGTCTGCCCACGACCGCAAGGGGCGTTCTACGCATTCCCGAACATTTCCTGCGCGTTTGGCAAATCGCACAACGGCCGCATGATCAGCAACGACGTGGATTTCTGCAGTGCATTGCTGGAAGCCAAGGGTGTCGCCTGCGTGCCCGGCAGTGCGTTTGGCGATCCGCTGGCGCTGCGGATTTCCTATACCTGCCCGGCCGAGCAGTTGGCGCCCGGCCTGCAGCGCTTCCAGGAATTCATTGCCGAGCTGAAATGATGCCGAATGTCGCCCTGTTGCGCGGTGCCGGACTGGCCTTGCTGCTGGCCATGCTGGCGGCTTGCAGCAGCCAGGCGGATATCGCCGAGGTGCGCGCCGCCATTGGCGATGCGCCGGTCGTGCTGTTGTCGACCTCGACCTGTGGTTACTGCAAGAAATTGCGTGCCGATCTTGCCGCCTGGGGCGTCGACTATGTCGATCTCGATGTCGAGTCGAATGACGACGGCTGGCGTGCCTACGACCTGGTCAACGGACGTGGCGTGCCCATCCTGGTGATCGGTGACAAGGTCGTGCACGGCTATGCGCCGGATCGCTCGCGCGGCTTGTTGCTGGCGGCGAAGCTGATTCCCGATTCTTCCACTCCCTGATTTTCCCCGGACTTTGTGAGGTTGACGCAATGAAAGCTCCCGTTCGTGTTGCCGTTACCGGCGCTGCTGGCCAGATCGGCTACGCATTGTTGTTCCGCATCGCCGCCGGCGACATGCTTGGCGCCGATCAGCCGGTGATCCTGCATCTGCTGGAGATCACCCCGGCGCTGCCGGCGCTGGAAGGCGTGGTCATGGAGCTCAATGATTGCGCGTTCCCGACCCTGCACGGCGTGGTCGCCACGGATGATCCCAATGTCGCCTTCAAGGATGTCGATTACGCCTTGCTGGTCGGCGCGCGCCCGCGCGGTCCGGGCATGGAGCGCAAGGATCTGCTCGAAGCCAACGGCGCGATCTTCGCGCCGCAGGGCAAGGCCATCAACGCCCATGCCAAGCGTGATGTGCGCGTGCTGGTGGTCGGCAATCCGGCCAACACGAATGCCTTGATCGCGCAGCAGAATGCGCCGGATCTCGACCCCGGCCGCTTCACCGCGATGGTGCGCCTCGACCACAACCGTGCGATCAGCCAGCTTGCCGAAAAGACCGGCGCGCTCAACACCGATATTGCCAAGGTGACGATCTGGGGCAACCACAGCTCGACCCAGTATCCGGACATCCACCAGACCACGGTGAAAGGCAAGCCGGCGCTGTCGCTGGTCGACCAGGCCTGGTACTCCGATACCTTCATTCCGCTGGTGCAGCAGCGGGGCGCGGCGATCATCAAGGCGCGCGGCGCTTCCTCGGCGGCCTCCGCCGCCTCGGCGGCAATCGACCACATGCGCGACTGGACGCATGGCACGGCCGAGGGCGACTGGGTCTCGATGGGCATTCCCTCGGATGGCTCCTATGGCGTCAAGCCCGGCGTGATCTTCGGCTATCCGGTGACGGTCAAGAACGGCAAGTACGAGATCGTCAAGGGCCTCGACATCAATGATTTCTCGAAGGCCCGCATCGATGCCACGGAAAAGGAATTGCGCGAAGAGCGTGCCGCCGTCGAGCAGTTGTTTGCAAAATAAGCGGGATTGATGGTCCTGTTGCCGCCTTGCCGCCGCTGAAACGGCGTCAAGGCGCAACGGCGTCATCCCCACGGCCCTTGTCCAAGCTTCCCGCGTGAAGCCGGGAGTCGCCTCATCGCCACCAAGCATCCTTCCGCGCTGCGGACGCCACTGATCCGCAAGCCAGTGATCCTCGTCACCGAGTTCATGCGTGGCGAAGCCGCCGGTGGTTTCGTCCTGATGGCCGCCGCCGCATTGGCCCTGATCGTCGCCAATTCAGCAGCGGCGACGTTGTACTTTGAATCGCTGCATGCCCGGCTCGGCGGCCTCAGCGTGCTGCACTGGATCAACGATGGCCTGATGGCGATCTTCTTCCTGTTCGTCGGCCTCGAAATCAAACGCGAGATGCTGGTCGGACAGTTGTCCTCCTGGCCGCGCCGCATGTTGCCCGGCATCGGCGCGCTCGGCGGCATGATCGTGCCCGCGCTGATCTACGTCGCCTTCAACCGGAATCATCCCGAAGCCTTGCGTGGCTGGGCGATTCCGACCGCCACCGATATCGCCTTCGCGCTCGGCGTGCTCGCCTTGCTCGGCAAGCGCGTGCCGACTTCGATCAAGGTGTTCCTTGCCGCGCTGGCGATCATCGATGATCTCGGCGCGGTGCTGATCATTGCCGTGTTCTACACCAGCGAGTTGTCGCTGCTGCATCTGCTGTTGGCCGCTGCCGTGCTGGTCATTCTCGTCGTGCTGAACAAGACCGGTGTGCGCCGGTTGACGCCCTACCTGGTGCTCGGTGCCATCCTCTGGTTTCTCGTTCTGAAATCCGGCGTTCACGCGACCGTCGCGGGGGTTGTGCTGGCCTTGACGATTCCCTTGCGCATGGACAACGAGTTCGCCGATCCACCGTTGATCACGCTCGAACATGCATTGAATCGCGTGGTGCCGTTCCTGATTGTGCCGCTGTTCGGCTTCGCCAATGCCGGGCTTTCCTTGGCCGGACTGACCTGGGCCAACCTGGTCGATCCGCTGACCCTGGGCATTGCACTTGGCTTGCTCTGCGGCAAGCTCATCGGTGTCTTCGGATTTTCGAGCATTGCCATCGGCATCGGCATCGCGCGACTTCCACAAAACGCCTCGTGGACGCAGATGTTCGGCGTCGCCATACTCTGCGGCATTGGCTTCACCATGAGCCTGTTCATCGGCATGCTCGCGTTCGCCAACGATCCGCTGCTGCAGAGCGAGGTCAAGGTCGGCATCCTTGGCGGCTCGCTGCTTGCCGGCGTGCTCGGCTACCTGGTGTTGCGGTTTGCCAAGCGGCGGGTCGAGGATGAGGCGGATCTTCAGCCGCTTTCCTGAGTTCCCGGCAATTGGCGGGGCACCTGCCGAACGCGGGAATTCGTTTTCGCCAGAGGCGCGCAGCGAGCTTGCCGATCAACCCCCGGTCCGCCCCGGGTCTGCGCTAAAATCGGTGTTTTTCCGGGAGATCCCATGAGCCAGCCCGCATCCGCAGGCGCGCGTTTCCGCGCGGCCGTCGCCGAGGAACAGCCCTTGCAGGTGGTCGGCACGATCACCGCCTATGCCGCACGCATGGCCAAACGCACGGGCTTCAAGGCGATCTATCTGTCCGGTGGCGGCGTTGCCGCCAATTCGCTCGGCATGCCCGATCTCGGCATCAGTTCGATGGAAGACGTACTGACCGACATCCGCCGCATCACCGATGTCTGCGACCTGCCGCTGCTGGTCGATGTCGATACCGGCTGGGGTGGCGCGTTCAACATCGCGCGCACAGTGCGTTCGATGATCAAGGCCGGGGCAGGGGCAATGCACATCGAGGACCAGGTTGCGGCCAAGCGTTGCGGTCACCGCCCCGGCAAGGCCATCGTGGCAAAAGAGGAAATGGTCGATCGCATCAAGGCCGCCGTCGACGCGCGGCACGATCCCGGATTCGTCATCATGGCGCGCACCGATGCGATTGCCGTTGAAGGGATCGATGCGGCAATCGAGCGTGCGGTCGCCTGCGTCGAAGCGGGTGCCGACATGATCTTCCCCGAGGCGATCTACACGCTGGAGCAGTATCGCCAGTTCAAGGATGCGGTGAAGGTGCCGATCCTCGCCAACATCACCGAGTTCGGGCAAACCCCGCTGTTCACCACCGACGAACTGAAATCGGCGGGCGTCGACATCGTCCTGTATTGCTGCGGCGCCTATCGCGCGATGAACAAGGCCGCGCTCGATTTCTACGAAACCGTGCGCCGCGACGGCACGCAGAAGGCAGCCGTGCCGAAGATGCAGACGCGCGCCGAGCTTTACGATTACCTCGATTACCACGCCTACGAAGGCAAGCTCGATACGCTGTTTGCGGCTGGCAAGGACGAGTGAGAGCAAGCGGGCAACCCGCGTTGCCCGTGCAACGAATCATCGATGTGGAGAATGAAATGACCGAACCAGCGACCCCGTTCAAACCCAAGAAATCCGTTGCCCTGTCCGGAGTCGCTGCCGGCAACACCGCCCTGTGCACGGTCGGCAAGACCGGCAACGACCTGCACTATCGCGGTTACGACATCCTCGATGTCGCAACGACCTGCGAGTTCGAGGAAATCGCCCACCTGCTGGTGCACGGCAAATTGCCGACCACGGCTGAGCTCTCGGCGTACAAGGCCCGGCTGAAGTCGCTGCGCGGCATCCCGGCTTCCCTGAAGGCAGCGCTTGAGCAGATCCCGGCGTCGGCGCATCCGATGGATGTCCTGCGCACGGGCGTCTCCATCCTCGGTTGCGTGCTCCCCGAGAAGGACGATCACAATCATCCTGGTGCGCGCGACATCGCCGATCGACTGATGGCTTCGCTCGGCTCGGTGCTGCTCTACTGGTATCACTTCGCGGTCAATGGCAAGCGCATCGATGTCGAAACCGACGACGATTGCATCGGCGGGCATTTCCTGCACCTGCTGCACGGCAAATCACCGAGCGCGTCCTGGGTGCGCGCCATGCACACCTCGCTGATCCTCTACGCCGAGCATGAGTTCAATGCCTCGACGTTTGCATCGCGCGTGATTGCCGGCACCGGCAGCGACATGTATTCGAGCATTGCCGGCGGCATCGGTGCCCTGCGCGGGCCCAAGCACGGTGGTGCCAATGAAGTCGCTTTCGAGATCCAGAAGCGCTACGACACGCCCGACGAGGCCGAAGCCGACATCCGCGAACGCGTGGCGCGCAAGGAAGTCGTCATCGGCTTTGGCCATCCGGTCTACACGGTCAGCGATCCACGCAACAAGGTGATCAAGGAAGTCGCGCGAGATCTCTCGGCCGAGCAGAAGAACATGAAGATGTTCGACATCGCCGAACGCCTCGAATCGACCATGTGGGAAATCAAGAAGATGTTCCCGAACCTCGACTGGTTCAGTGCGGTCAGCTACCACATGATGGGCGTGCCGACGGCGATGTTCACGCCGCTGTTCGTCATCTCGCGCACCGCTGGCTGGAGCGCGCACGTGATCGAGCAGCGCATCGACGGCAAGATCATCCGCCCGAGCGCGAACTACACCGGGCCGGAGGATCTCGAGTTCGTGCCCATCGAAAAGCGCTGAGGCACATCCGGAAATGCACAAGGCCGCGCAGTGCGCGGCCTTCTGCTTGTTGCACCAAACGTAATCGGCTCAGGTCAGGCCTTCTTCCTTGAGCACCTTCTGCACCGCCGCATCGCTCTCCATGCGCTTGCTGAAGGCAGCCAGGTTGTCGAATCCGGAAAGGTCGATGTTCAAGGCCTGCGCCCAGCGCAAGACCACATACAGGTACGGATCGGCGATTGACCGCGTTCCCGCCAGCCAGTCGCGTCCTTCAAGCTGGGCATTGGCCTTCTCGAACAATCCGCGCAGGCTCTTGCGCGCCGCATCCTTGCTCTTCTCGATCATCGCGGGATCCTCGAGATAGGCGGTGGTACCGAAGAGGGGCTTGAATGCCGGGTGCACGTCGGCATTGACAAAGGCCATCCAGCGATTGATTTCGGCACGGCTTTTTGCCGAGCCATCGCCGCCCAGTCCGCTTGCGGGGTTTTCATCGGCGAGATAATTCAGGATCGCCGCGTTCTGCGTGAGTATCCAGCCATCGACTTCGAGCGCGGGCACGGCCCCGTTCGGATTGATCTTGAGATAACTGGTTTTCAGTTGATCGCGCGGAACCACGCTGATTTCGTAGGGCTTGCCGATCCACTCGAGAACGATGTGGTCGGCAAGCGAGCAGGCACCTGGCAGACAGTAGAGTTTCATGCACAACTCCTTGTTGAAGAGCCTCGGGATGTTGTCCCGAGGCGCTTCGCTTTCAAGGGTTGCTCATTCGAAGCCGTTGTCGAAAATCGAGTCGGGCAGGTCGCCAGGGCCACCGATGAAGAGGATGTTGTTGGCATCATTCCGATAGTTGCCTTGCCGATTGGCATCAATCTTCAGCTCCCAGGTTTGCCCATCGATGCGTCGTGCACCGGCGAACGAATACCAGCCGAATGTTGTTACATCGCCGGGGATGCGCGGACCGTAATTGCGCCACTTCCAGCTCGGTCCGAAATTGGCCCCATGGAAGGTGACGCGAACGGTGGCCTGGCTGCAATCAGGCAGCGAGAAGCGGACCAGTCCCCACTGGGTGTGGCCTGATGCCGAGTCGAGCGGATCGGGTGGATACAGATCGGCGGGTTGGGTCGTGCTGTCATTGAGCTGGCTGCACCCTGTCGAGATGATCTCCATCGTCGTGCGAACAATCGTTCCCGCGGGTGCCGAGGTCCCCGTTGCACTGGAACTGCTTGCGGAGGTCGAGGCGACGTTGGATTGCATCGCATCGGGCGTGCCATCGCCATTGCCGTCACCTGCCAGGACGCTGTTTTCGACGGCCGATGGCGAACCATCGGAATCCTCGTCGGGCGTGGCCGTGTATTCCCAGACTCCGGCGGTGGTGCCGGCGATGATGCGTGCCGGCGCGCCCAGTGCGCGCGGTGGCATGGCCAGGGCGAGGGCGGCGTCCGCCGGAAGTCCCAGGCTCAGCGAGTTCCAGGTCACCCCGCCATCGGTACTGCGATAGACGCCGCCGGGGTTTGCGCCATTGCCGCCGGTGCCGGCATAGACCGTGTTGCCGGAGCTGTCGGCGGTATCGATGAACAACGCGCGGACATCCTGGCCGGCAATGCCGGTGCTGGCTTCGAACCAGTTGGCCCCGCCATCAATGCTCTTGTAGATGCTGCCGACGGCTCCGGTGTACTGGAAACTCGTCACGCCTGCGTAGAGGATCTGCGTATTCGCCGGGTTGATGGCTAGGGCCAGGACATCGTAGTGCGAGGTTCCGGCACCACCAAATCGTGGCAGGCCATTGCTGGAATTGACCCAGGTCGCGCCGCCATTGGTGGACTTGAAGACGCCATTGGCGGCGGTCGGGAATACGCCGCCGTATGACTCGGAGTTCCACGAGGTGGTCGTGCCCAGGTACAGCGTGGACGGGTTGGCGGGGTCGATGACCAGGGGCACGACAATCCGGTAGAGGTAGTTGGGCGCTCCGGGCGGCCCAAGGTCTTCGGTTGTCGGCAAGCCATTTTCCGAGGCGACCCAGGAAGCGCCTGCGTTGGTGCTCTTGTAGACACGTGCGGAGCGATACGGCAGCCCGGGGCCATCCGGAACGCCGCTGCCGGCCACATACAGCGTTTGCAGCGGGCTCGAGCCAGCAACGCAGGGCGGTGCCGCGCAGGATTGCGGATCCAGCACGATGGCGCGTGCCGTACCCAGGTAGCGCGTTCCGGATACCGTGGCAATGCCATTGTCGATGGTTGTCCAGGTCGCGCCGGCGTCGGTGCTCTTGTAGATGCCGCCGTCGCGGCTTGCCAACGTGGGAATGCCTTCCGAGCGGCCCGAGGCATAGACGGTGAAGTTCTCGGTAGTGAACAGGTTGTTGTCGACGGTTGTCGGATCGATCACCATCCAGCGGATTTGTTCGGCGTTGAGTCCGCCCAGCGATCCCGCCCAGCTCGCTCCGCCGTCCGGGGACTTGTAGACCGGCGTCGAGGTCGTGAATGCATCGCCGAGGCCTGCCAGCAGGACCGCGCCCGATGCGCTCTGATCCAGCGGATGCGGCGCGAGCGCACGGATGTTGGCGGATTGGTAGCCATTGTTGACCGGTACCCAGGCGGCACCGCCATTTGTCGAGCGGAACACGCCGGCATCGACGGTTCCAGTCCAAAGCGTCGGTGTCGTCGGGTAGCCGGGATGCACGGCGATTTCACTGGCCTGGACCGGGTCGGTTCCGTTGGCGGTCAGTGCATTTGCCGCGGTCCAGTCCGTCCAGGCTGGAGCGGCAAGTGTCACATCGGGGGCAAAGTGGACGCCGTTCGAATAGCACCCGACAAACGCACCGGCAGCGGTGGCAGGGCTCGGCGTAACGGCCAACACTCCACGACAACCGGCACCACTTTCAGGCAGGTTGACCGTCGACCAGGTGTTGCCACCATTGCCGCTGGTGACGACCGTGCCCCCGTCACTGGCAAGGATTCGCTGTGGATCGGCAGGCGATACGGAAAGCTGTTCAATGCCATTCAGGGCAGGAGGCTGGGTGGCAAGTGGCGCCCAACTGCTGCCGCCATCGGTGCTCTTGAGCAGGGTCGCGCCGCTGAAAATCCCGGGATCGGCATATTGGATGCCGAGATACAGCGATCCGTCGGCGGCAAACACGATCTTGCTGAGTCCGGCACCAGTCGCGCCCGGGCCGATCCAGGTGCTGCCTGCATTGGTTGAAACATAGGCACCGGCCGTGGTCGCGATGGCAATGCTGTTGCTGGTGGCGCGCCGCACGTTGACATCGAGAATGGCGTCTCCTGCTGGCATCGGAGTTGAAATCGGTACCCACAGGTCGCCGCCGTTGCCGGTTCGATACAAGCCAACATAATTGGTGAGATAGACAACCGGTGCAATCGTGCTCGTCGCCATCGCGTTCACATAGATCGCATCCGGCAAGCCAACCTCGATGCGCTGCCATGTGTTTCCACTGCTCAGGCTGCGGAACACACCCCCGCGGCCTGCCGCGAACAAGGTGCTGGGGCCGGCCTCGTAGACCTTGAGCAGGTAATTCGAGCCGCCGTACGGGCCGGTGGTGCTCCAACTGCCGACTGCCGCGATCGCCGCCGAGGTGGAAAATGCGGCTATCAAGCCGCCAATGATCGAAACACGATGAAACGCTGTGCAGGGCATGGCCACGACTCCACTGAAGATTCCGCGGATGTTAAATCGCAAAACCGTGGCGATTCGTGACATGGACGAGCGGTGGAACGTGAACCGCTTGGCATTTTGCGCCGAACGAATTTCCCAAACCGGCGCGGTGGATGGCGGCGGAGTGCGATCCGCGACGGACCTGCCCTAGAGGCTTGCCGCCAGTCGCGTGCCCTGGGCGATCGCGCGCTTGGCGTCGAGCTCGGCGGCGACATCGGCACCGCCGATGACATGGGTCGGCATGCCGGCGGCAATCAGTTCGTCGGCCAGGGCACGGTTGGGTTCCTGGCCGGCACAGACGACCACGCTGTCGACCGCCAGGGTCTGCTCCTTGCCATTGACGGTGATGTGCAATCCGGCGTCATCGAAACGCTCGTAGCTGACGCCGCCAATCATCTTGACCTGCTTGGCCTTCAGCGTGGCCCGATGGACCCAGCCGGTGGTCTTGTTCAAGCGTGCGCCGAGACGGCCTTCGCTGCGTTGCAACAGGAATACCTCGCGTTCGGCGGGCTCGGGCCTTGCTTCGACCAGTCCGCCGCGATGCTCGATGGCCAGGTCGACGCCCCATTCCTTTGCCCAGCGATCGACATCGGTGGTGGGCGAGGGTGCATTTTCGACGAGAAACTCGCCCATGTCGAAACCGATGCCGCCGGCACCGATGATGGCGACACGCTTGCCGACCGGCTTGTCGTCGCGCAGCACATCGATGTAGCTCAGTACGCGCGGATCATCGAAACCAGGCGTGTGCAGGATGCGCGGATTGACCCCGGTGGCGACGATGACCGCATCGAATCCCGCGCTCTTCAGTGCTGCCGCGTCGGCGCGGATGCCAAGGCGCAGTTGCACGCCGGTATCGGCAATGCGATGGCGGAAATAGCGCAGGGTTTCCGCGAACTCCTCCTTGCCCGGGATGCGCTTGGCCATGTTGAACTGGCCGCCGATCTCCGCCGCCTGGTCGTAAAGGGTGACGCTGTGGCCCCGCTCGGCCAACGTGGTTGCGGCGGCAAGCCCGGCCGGACCCGCGCCCACGACGGCGTAGCGCTTGTGCGCGGTTGCCGGGCTGATGACCAGTTCCGTCTCGTGACAGGCGCGCGGATTGACCAGGCAACTGGCGTGCTTGTTCTCGAAGACATGGTCAAGGCAGGCCTGGTTGCAGGCGATGCAAGTGTTGATGCGATCGGCCTTGCCGAGGCGTGCCTTGTTGACCCAATCGGCATCGGCGAGCAAGGGTCGCGCCATCGACACCATGTCCGCATCACCGCTGGCAAGGATGCGTTCGGCCACTTCGGGCATGTTGATGCGGTTGGTCGTTATCAGCGGCAGGCCGACCTCGCCCTTGAGCTTGCGCGTCACCGCAACGAAAGCCCCGCGCGGGACTGACGTGACGATGGTGGGAACCCGCGCTTCGTGCCAGCCGATGCCGGTATTGATGATGCTCGCGCCAGCCGCTTCTATGCCCTTGGCGAGCTGGACGATCTCCTCCCAGCTCTGCGCGTCGTCGACCAGATCCAGCATCGACAGGCGATAGATGATGATGAAACCGGTACCAACCGCAGCGCGCGTGCGACGCACGATCTCGATTGGAAAGCGCATGCGCTTCTCGGCGTTGCCGCCCCACTCGTCGTTGCGCGTATTCGTGCGTGCGGCGACGAACTGGTTGATCAGGTAACCCTCCGAACCCATGATTTCGACACCGTCGTAACCGGCGTCCTGGGCCAGCTTCGCGCAGTTGACGAAATCCTTGATCGTGCGCTCGACGCCGCGCGCAGACAGGGCGCGCGGGGTGAAGGGAGTGATCGGAGACTTGATCTTCGAGGCACCCACCTGCAATGGGTGGTACGAATAGCGGCCGCCGTGCAGGATCTGCATGCAGATGCGTCCCCCCTCGGCGTGCGTGGCTGCCGTCAGTTTGCGGTGCCGACCGACATGCCAGGGCATGGCCAGGCGTCCGCCAAATGGCTTCAGCCAGCCTTCGATATTCGGCGCGATGCCGCCGGTGACCATCAAGCCGACGCCGCCACGCGCGCGATCCGCGAAATAGCGGGCGAGCTTGTCGTAATCCCTGGCCCGATCCTCGAGTCCGGTATGCATCGAGCCCATCAGCACGCGATTCGGCAAGGTGGTGAAGCCGAGATCGAGCGGGGCAAACAGGTGCGGATAGTCCATGGGCCGGTACCGGATTCAAACGATCGTTCAAGATGCCAGCCGGACGCCTGCGGGGCAAGCGCAACGGGCGGGGATCGAAGCCAGGAATTGCCAGGCAGGGCGGATCGGCAAGCGCCCGACCATGCCGAGTGGTTTTCCGGTCGGCTTCCCGATGGCCATCTGGCACAATAGCGGGCTGCAACAGCGCCCCGGCGCGTGCACATGCTTCCCAACCCAACGGAACTCCCCCATGTCCGGACATGACATCCGCTCGGCCGTTCGGCCGGATCCCGATCAGCCCATGGTCGATATCGCCAACTACATTGCCGATTACGTCATAGATTCGCCCGAAGCCTATGCCACGGCGCGCTACATGCTGCTCGATTCGCTGGCCACTTCGATGCTGGCGATGAAGTTCCCCGATTGCGTCAAGCATCTCGGCCCGGTCGTCCCTGGTGCCGTGCTGCCGGGCGGCGTGCGCGTGCCGGGAACCAGCCATGAACTCGATCCGGTGCAGGCTGCATTCGCCATCGGCACGCAGATCCGCTGGCTGGATTTCAACGACACCTGGCTGGCTGCCGAATGGGGCCATCCGTCCGACAACCTCGGGGCCATCCTCTCCGTTGCCGACTACCTGTCGCGCAAGGCCGAGCGCGAAGGCGGCAAGCCGCTGAGCGTTCGCGATGTCCTCGGCTGGGCGATCAAGGCGCACGAGATCCAGGGCTGCTATGCCCTGAAGAACAGCTTCAACCGCGTCGGCCTGGACCATGTGATCCTCGTTCGCCTGGCCTCGACCGCCGTGGCCACGGCCATGCTCGGCGGCACCCGCGAGCAGATCATCAATGCCATTTCGCACAGCTGGATCGACAACGGCGTCCTGCGTACCTACCGGCACGCACCAAACACCGGGCCGCGCAAGAGCTGGGCAGCTGGTGATGCCTGCCGTCGCGCCGTGACCCATGCCTTCAACGCAGTCGACAAGAATGTCGTCGGCTATCCATCGGCGTTGTCGGCGAAAACCTGGGGTTTCTATGACATTGCGTTCAAGGGCAAGCAGTTCGAGTTCGAGCGCCCGTTTGGCAGCTATGTCATGGAGAACGTGTTGTTCAAGATCAGCTTTCCCGCCGAGTTCCATGCGCAGACCGCGGTTGAATGCGCCATGCAACTGCATGGCGAAGTCGGCTCGCGCATCGACGAGATCGCGCGCATCGAGATCGAGACCCAGGAAGCGGGCGTGCGCATCATCGACAAGACCGGCCCGCTGGCCAACTACGCTGATCGCGATCATTGCATCCAGTACATGGTTGCCGTGCCGCTGATTTTCGGACGCCTGGTCGCTGATGACTACAATGATGACGTCGCCGCGGATCCGCGCATCGACGCCCTGCGCGCGAAGATGACGGTCAAGGAAAATCCGCAGTTCACCAAGGACTATTTCGATCCCGAAAAGCGCTACATCGGCAATTCGCTGCAGGTGTTCTTCAATGACGGAACAAGCACGGCCAAGGTTTCCATCGATTATCCGATCGGGCACCGCAAGCGCCGCGACGAGGGCATTCCGGTCTTGCTGAAGAAGTTCGAGGCGGCGATCACGGCGCAGCTTCCGGCGCAGAATGTCTCCCGGATTCTCGCCGCCAGTGCCGATGCGGCACGCTTCGAAGCGATGCCGGTCAATCAACTGTTAGACTTGTTTGCGATTTGATTTGACCTGCGCTTAACTTGGCGTTCATTTGAGCAT
The DNA here is from genome assembly GCA_001899855.1 of Lysobacterales bacterium 63-13. Classification (GTDB taxonomy): domain Bacteria; phylum Pseudomonadota; class Gammaproteobacteria; order Xanthomonadales; family Rhodanobacteraceae; genus Dokdonella. Next base: position 94,543 of record MKWR01000006.1, on the reverse strand, counting down.
CTGCGCAACTGCTTGAAAAGCAAGCCAATTATGGATTTTCGCCCGTTCATGTTCGAACTCGAATCTGTTGTTAAAATCATGTTCTTCCGGCCATGAATCGTCGTATGATGGCTGGCAACAGGGTGTCCGCTTTTGGCGTCGCGCTGTGGCGGTAGAAATTGGATCAAACAAAAATGAGGATTCCGCAATGATGAAACACAAGGCACTGAGTGCATTGATCGCAGTTGCCATGCTTGGTGGCGGCGTGTCGACTGCCTATGCGCAGGACGGAAGCTGGTATCTCGCTCCGCGCGTCGGCGTCAATTTCTCCGACAGCAATCGTGACACTGATTCCTCCCTGTACACCGGCCTCGGCATTGGCTGGTGGGTTTCACCGAATTTCGCCGTTGATGCAGAGATCGCCCACAACGATGCCGACTTCCAGAACGATTCGTTCCGCGCGGGTCGCGAATGGGAAAGCGTCAGCCTCGGCGTGACCGGTCGCTGGTTCTTCGGCGACCAGGGTTCGGCATGGCGTCCGTACGTGCTCGGCGGCCTGGGTGCCGTTCGTCACGCGGCGTATTCGGGCACCGTGCAGCATGACGGTTGGGATCCGATGGCCACCGTTGGCGGCGGTATCCAGTACAACTTCAACGAGCGCGTTGCCCTGCGTGGTGAGCTGGCTGCCCGTTATGACCACGACAACAACAGCCTGCGTGGCCAGTTCCCGGGTGCCGGCGACTACAACCACTATGTCGACGGAATCGTCTCGGTTGGCTTGACCATCGGTTTCGGTGGCGCAGCCGCAGCCGAGCCGGAGCCGGCAGCCGCGCCGCCGCCGCCCCCGCCGCCGCCGGAAGCCGCAACGGAAGAACCTGCCGCAACTCCGGTCGTCATCGACCTGCGTGGCGTCAACTTCAAGTTCGATCGCCCGCGTTCGAACGAAAAGGACATCACCCCGTCGCTGCAGGAACCGACTGCGGATTCGATCGCGATTCTCGATCAGGCCGTGGACGTGCTCAGCCGCAACCCGAACGTGCGCGTTGAACTCGATGGTCACACCGATTCCATCGGCAGTGACGAGTACAACCAGAAGCTTTCGGAGCGCCGCGCGCAGATCGTCTATGACTACCTGACCTCGCATGGCGTCAACGCCAGCCAGATCTCCGGCGTCAAGGGTTTTGGCGAGAGCAACCCGATCGACACGAACGACACCAAGGAAGGCCGTGCGCGCAACCGCCGCACCGAGCTTGCCGTTGACGGTCAGTAATCGACTGGCAGCATCGTTCGAGTGACACGAAAAGCCCGGCGCAAGCCGGGCTTTTTCTTTGGGCGGGAATCGGGAATCGGGAATCGGGAATGCGTGGCGCTTGTCCACACGGCGCGACCAGCGCTTGGTGTCAGCGCGCCAGCGCGGGTGTCACCTGTGGTGCGATGGTCTTGATCATGGCGTCGACGACCTTGTGGCCGCCGGCAAGGAGGTTGCCGCTTTCCGGGATGCCCTCACGACCGACGAAGTCGCAATAGCGGCCACCGGCCTCGCGCACCAGCAGGCAGCCTGCGACCATGTCCCACGGCTTCAATCCAATCTCGTAATAGCCGTCAATGCGACCATTCGCCACATAAGCGAGATCAAGCGCTGCCGAACCCGTGCGGCGGATGTCCTCGGCCTGGCCGAGCAGGGCGCGGGTCATCTCGATTTGCGCGTCGAGATGGGCGCGTTGCCGGTACGGAAAACCGGTGGTCAGCAATGCTCCTTCGAGGTCATTCCGCGCACTGGTGCGGATGCGCCGATCATTCAAATAGGCGCCATCGCCTCGACTTGCGGTGAACAGCTCGTCACGCAGCGGGTCGTAGACGACGCCATGCATCGGCTCGCCGTTTTCGAGCATGCCGATGGATACGCAGAAATGCGGAAAGCCGCGCAGATAGTTGTGCGTGCCATCGAGCGGGTCGATGACCCATACGTGCTTGCCCTTGCCTTGGGCACCGGATTCCTCGGCGAGGATGGCGTGGCCGGGAAATGCGCGCTTCAGCTCGCGTATGATCTCGGCCTCCGCGGCCCGATCCACTTCCGAAGCGAAATCCATGCGTTGTTTCTCGACAATGGCAAGGCTCTCGATGCGATTCATGTAGCGCAAAATGATCTGGCCTGCGGCACGCGCGGCGCGCACCGCCACATTCACGGCAGGTCTGGGCATGTTGGTTCCATCGGAAGTGGACTGAAAAAGAGCAAGTGCAGCGCGCATCGGGGCGCGTGCGGCGCGGAAGGGTAGCAAATCCGGCGTCACCTCGACAAACAGGAGCCGGGAAACCATGAGGAATGAACGACCATGACTGATGTTCCCGAGCAGCCGTTGGCGTTTTCGCGCGTGCGATTCGTCCTCGCCCGAACCTCGCATCCGGGCAATATCGGCAGTGCCGCCAGGGCAATCCGGACGATGGGCTTTCGTAGGCTGTCGCTGGTCGCGCCTGCGGAATACCCGCACATGGATGCGCACAAGATGGCGGCAGGTGCCGACGATGTGCTGGAAGCCGCCGAGCGCTTCGATTCCCTGCGCGAAGCCGTTGCCGAGTGCAGCCTGGTTCTCGGCGCGACCGCGCGCTTGCGCGGCGTCGCCCTGCAGGAGTTGAACCCGCGCATGGCTGCGCGTCGTGCTCTGGATGCGGCCGGGCAAGGGCGCGAGGTTGCCCTTGTTTTCGGCAACGAACAATCCGGACTCAGCAATGACGAGATCAAGCTATGCCACGCTGCCGTGCATATTCCGAGTGATCCGGGCTACTCGTCGTTGAATCTTGCGCAGGCCGTGCAGGTGGTCGCCTACGAGTTGCGCATGGTCCAGCTTGAGGGCAGTCCGCAGCGACAGGGCAATGCCGATCCTCCCTCGACGGCCGCGGAACTGGAAGGATTCTTCGAGCACCTTGCGATCACCCTGCATGACATCGATTTTCACAAGGGCCGCTCCGAGCGCACGATCATGCAAAGGCTGCGGCGTTTTTTCCTGCGTGCGGCTCCCGACCAGCGCGAGCTGCGCGTCCTGCGCGGGATCCTTGCCGATGTCCAGCGCAGCGCCGGCCTTGCCCGGCGCAAGTGAGTGCCCGCTGCGCGTCCCGCCGCGCGATTGCAGCTGAAACAATGTTGTAACATGCGCCCTCCGCTGCCCCGGGAATCATGGTCGCAGCCCGGGGAATCACCCTTTCAGCCCGTATCGGAGCGACCGCATGTTTTCGTTGCAGACAATCTTTGGCAAGGGCGACAAGTTCTATGGCTTGCTCGAAGCCAGCGCCGAAGCCGCCCTGCTCAGTGCGCGGGCGCTCGGCAAGATGCTTGCCGAGGGTGCCGAGACGCCGGCCCTGGATGGTTTCAGGATGGCGCGCCGGCGCGAGAAGGACCTGTTTGCGCAGATCAACCTGGAGCTCGTCAATACCTTCGTGACCGCGCTGGAGCGCGAGGACATCGAAGCCCTGGCCGGGGCCTTGTACAAGATTCCGAAGACCGTGGAAAAGTTTGCCGAGCGTTATGCCCTGTTTGCCGATCGCCTGACCGATGTCGACTACAGCTCGCAATCGGCCATGCTCGAGCGTGCCTGCGAGGTGATCGTCAAGATGGTTGGCGAGTTGCGTGGCGGCATCAAGCTGGATGTCATGCACGGACTCAACGAAAGCATGCAATCGATTGAATCGGAGGCGGATCGTCTCCTCCTCGATCTCTACAAGCGCCTGTTCTCGGATGCCGCCGATGCGGCAAGACTGATGGTGCGCAGGGATCTGTTCGAGTTGCTGGAAAAAGCGATCGATCGCTGCCGAGACGCCGGCAATGTGATCTATCACATTGCCCTGAAAAACTCCTGACCTGCCTGGCGAGGAATCTCCGTGACCGTGAGCCTCAGCCTGGTCCTGCTCGTCATTCTGGTGGCGCTCGTCTTCGAGTACATCAACGGTTTTCACGATACCGCCAATTCCATCGCGACCGTGGTCGCCACCAAGGTCCTCAGCCCGGGCCAGGCCGTCGCGCTGGCGGCATTCACCAACCTGATCGGTGCGTTGTGGGGCACGGCGGTGGCCAAGACCATCGCCTCCGGACTGATTGATCTCGGCATCGTCGCGGTGACGCCGCAGGTGCTCATCTGCGCGCTGCTCGGCGCGGTGATCTGGGATCTGATCACCTGGTGGTGGGGTTTGCCGTCCAGCTCCTCGCATGCCCTTGTCGGTGGCCTCTGCGGCGCGGCGCTGGCGGCGGCGCAGAACAACTGGTCCTCGATCATCTGGTGGCAGGGTGGCGAGCACTGGTGGCAAGGCAAGGGCTTGCTGCCGAAGGTTGTCCTGCCGATGTTCAGTTCGCCGCTGCTCGGCTTCGTCCTCGGCTTCGTCATGATGGGCGCACTGTTCGCCATCACCAGTTGGCTCGGATCAAGAAGCGGCGTTTTGCAGAAATTCGGCCGGCCGCGCTTTCTCAACGGGTTCTTCGGCAAGATGCAGATGATCTCGGCCAGCGCGATGGGCCTTTCCCACGGCATGAACGATGCGCAGAAGACCATGGGCATCATCGCCCTGGCCCTGGTCGGTGCGACATCGGCTGGCACCATGGACGGCTTGCCGGACTGGCTCTCGTTCCTGCGCATCGAGGAAGATGCAAACCAGCAGTTCCCCATCGCGCTGTGGATCAAGGTGTTGTGCGCGGTGACCATGGCTGCAGGCACGGCCATGGGCGGCTGGCGCATCATCCGCACGCTCGGCCACAAACTGGTCAAGCTGCATCCGGTCAATGGCGTGGCCGCCGAAACAGCATCGGCAAGCGTGATCATCGCTGCCTCGCATTTCGGCATCCCGGTGTCGACGACGCACAATATCTCGGCGGCGATCATGGGTGTCGGCGCGGCCAAGCGTCTTTCGGCAATCCGCTGGACGGTGGTCGAACGCATGGTCTGGGCGTGGATCCTGACCATCCCGATCACCGGCTTGCTGGCCTGGTTGATGGTGCGTCTGTTGCAGGTTTTCGGCCTGGCCTGATGATCCCGTCAGAAGGAATCGCCGCCGCTTGACATGGCCTGCTCCAGGCGATCGCCAAGCTGGCCGAGTTCATTGATCAGGCGATCGAGTTCATCCCGCTGCAACAGTGAATAAGGGCGGTTCTCGATCAAGTGCAGGTAGGGCGATCCGTCCAGGTCGCTGATGGCGAGGAAGCCGGTGCGTTGCTCCCAGTTGAAGCGCATGCAGCGCGTGGCATCGACTCCGGTGGCAGGTCCGACCGGTGTCGATATGCGCAGGAACTTCCGCTCATCCTCGCCTTCCATTTCGGCCAGGTAGATGCCTTGTTGACGGTTGTCGGCAAGTGTCAGGTCGAAGCTGATCAGGTATGGATCATTGGTGCGCAACGCGTGCAGGTTGCTTACATGGGAACGGATCTGCTCGAAGCTCTGCACGGTATTCTCCTGGAGGTCGCGTCTGCAGCATGCTAGCCCGGTCGTCCCTTGAATGACACACGTCTTCGACAGTCTCGTGGATGTCCGGGCCAATTGCTCGTTCAGCATGTGGCGCGCCAGTGCCTTGTTCGCGAAAAAGCGCGGCAATCCCATATCCTGCGCGTTGCTTGGCATATCCATGGGTGGTCCGGGCCTGGCCTGGCGATGAAGGACATGAAAAGCCCGCTTGATTTTGCTCATCCTGGAATCTGTCGGGTGATCCAGTCGATTCCGCGCGGCCGTGTTGCCAGCTATGGCGAGATCGCGGCGCGGGCCGGATTGCCGCGTCGCGCGCGCCTGGTCGGTCGCGTATTGCGCGAGGCCGACGCAAGCCTCGCCTTGCCGTGGCATCGCGTCGTGCGCGCGGATGGCTGCCTCGCGTTCGCGCCAGGCAGTGTCGCGTTCATCGAACAGCGCCGTCGCTTGTCGCGCGAAGGTATCGAGATGACTGGTCGTCGCGTCGATCTGCGCCGTTTCGGCTGGCAACACGACCTCGATGCCGAACTGTGGGCTCCGACAGATGCTTGAATCCCGGCGACGCCGCCACGACTTCGTTGGATTCGCCTTGAATCCGTCTGCCTTCAGGAATGCCAATGCCCATTGATCTGCCGCCAGTCACCCGCGCCCTGTTGATTGCCAATCTTGCAATCTTCGGCTTGCAGCAGTTGATTCCCGATCCGATGATCATCCATTTCGCCTTGTGGCCGCTTGGCACCGACTTTGCCGGGCCGGACGGAACCCGCGTTGCCTTCGGCATCTGGCAGCTGGTCAGCTATGGATTCCTGCATGGCGGCTTCACCCATCTGTTTTTCAACATGTTTGCGCTGTGGATGTTCGGCGGTGCCATCGAGCGCCTGTTTGGATCGCGCCCCTTTGCAACCTACTATCTCGCCTGCGTCGTGGGCGCCGCCGTGGCACAGTTGATTGTCGTGCGCTACTTCACCGGCGGCATCTATCCGACCCTCGGTGCCTCGGGTGGCGTGTTTGGCCTGCTGCTGGCGTTCGGCATGATGTTTCCGCATCAGCGGCTGATGCTGCTGTTCCCGCCGATTCCCATGCCGGCATGGCTTTTCGTCACCGCCTACGGCGCAATCGAGCTTTATCTCGGCGTCACCGGAACGCAGGCTGGCGTGGCCCATTTCGCCCACCTCGGCGGCATGGCGGCGGGTTTCATCATCATCCAGTACTGGCGTGGGCGCCTGCCGCTGAAGCCACGTCGCATCCTCATGCGCTGACGGTCAGTCCGGAACATTCGTGGCGAAGCATCCGCAATCCCTGGAGCAATGGCTGGATTGGCAATTGCGCCTGCACCCGCGCGAAATCGAACTTGGCCTCGATCGCGTGCGTGCGGTCTGGCAGCGCCTTGCTGCGCCGGCACCGGCGAGGACCGTGATCACCGTTGGCGGCACCAATGGCAAGGGCTCCACGGTGGCCTTTCTGGAAGCGATGCTGCGCGCCGGCGGCCAGCGTGCAGGTGCCTTCACCTCGCCGCACCTGTTGCGCTACAACGAGCGCGTCCGCGTGCAGGGCGTGGATGCAACTGACGCGACGCTGATCGCCGCGTTCGAGCGCATCGAAGCTGTCCGCGGAGACACCGTGCTGACCTATTTCGAGTTCGGCGCGCTGGCGGCCTTGCTGATTTTCGCCGACTCGGATCTCGATGTCGCGATCCTGGAAGTCGGCCTGGGTGGTCGCCTCGATGCCGTCAACATCATCGATGCCGATGCCGCGATCGTGACCACGGTGGATCTCGACCATCAGGATTGGCTCGGCTGTGACCGCGAACTCATCGGCCGCGAAAAGGCCGGCATATTCCGCCGCGGAAAGCCGGCGATCGTGGGCGAGACCGAGCCTCCGCAAAGCTTGCTCGCGCAGGCGCAAGACATTGGCGCGAACCTGCTCAGGGCAGGGCTGGACTACCGCTTCGAGGCATTGCCAAGCGGGTGGCGCTGGTCGGCCGGGGACATCACCCTCGACTTGCCTGAACCTCGCCTCGCGGCACCCTGCCAGCACGCCAATGCGGCGGCGGCCATTGCCGCCTTGCATGCCCTGCGCGGGCGCATCGACTGGCAGGCGCAGGCCATCAGCCAGGGCATTGCCGAGGCGACGGCAGCGGCACGCCTGCAACGATTGGCCGGATCGCCCGAGTTGATCGTCGATGTCGCGCACAATGCGCAGGCTGCGCGTGTGCTCGCCGACTGGCTGCAGGCGAATCCGTCGCGCGGGCGCACGATTGCGGTATTCGGTGCCCTTGCTGACAAGGATGTCGAAGGCATTGTCGATCCCTTGCGCCCCCACATCGATTGCTGGGTGCTGGCCGGCCTTGATGCCGCAAGCGCGCGCGGTCTCGCAGCCAGCGCCTTGCTGGCGCGCATCGGCGTGCTTGTCGAAACCGCTGCCGATCGTTGTCACGCCAATGTCGCCGGGGCGCTTGCAGGTGCCTTCGAGCTGGCGCGGGATGGCGATCGCATCATCGCCTTTGGATCGTTCCTGGTCGCCGCGGCCGTCATGGATGCCGTGCGCAAGCGCATGGTCAACACCGCTTGAACGTATCGATTGCGGTGGACGGGTATAATCACCGCGACTCGTCCGCGCACCCACGCCCATGGATCCCGCATTGAAACAACGCCTGCTTGGTGCCGTCGTCCTGATTGCGCTGGCGATCATCTTCCTGCCGATGCTGTTCAGCGGCAACGCGCCGAATTCCGATTCGGTCACGGCCAACCTGGAGATTCCACCGGTGCCGACGCGCGAGTTCGAGACGCGCGTGCTGACGGTGGATGGCGCCACTGAACCCACCGCGAGCCTTCCGGCGCAGACCGTACCGGCCCCCGAGCCGCTGGCAACCGTCGACACCAAGGTTCCGCCGCGCGTCGATGCACTGCCTGATGCGGCAGGCCCGGTCAGCGCCAAGCCCGCGCCGGAAAATACCGCTGCGCCAGCGCCGCTCGTGGAGCCGCCCAAACCGGCAAGCGACGCGCAATTGCAGGCGGGCAAGGCTGCCGAAGGTCGTTATCTGGTGCATCTCGGCGTGTATACGGCCGAGGGCAATGCCAAGGATCTGCTGGCCGCACTGAAGAAAAGCGGCTTTTCCGCATTTGCCGAACAGGTCGATTTCAAGGGCAAACCGGCGCAACGCGTGCGCGTCGGGCCGTTTGCCGATCGCGCCGAAGCCGAGGCCGCGCGCATCCGCATAAAGCAGGTGCGCAGCGATGTGCCGAGCAGTGTGATCGGCGTTGCCGCTGATGCGAAGGCCGATGCCCAGCCCGGCGCAGCGACTGCCGCCACGCCAGGCGGCTGGGCAGTGCAATTGGGCGCATTCGCGACCGCCGAGGATGCGAACAAGCTTGTCGGTCGCCTGCGGGTGGCCGGCTTTGCCGGATTCGTCGATCGTTTCAACGCCGAGGAAAAAACGCTCTGGCGCGTGCGGGTCGGGCCCGAGGTCGATCGTGCCAACGCCGAGAAATTGCGCGAGCGTGTCAAGGACAAGCTGAAACTGGACGGCATGATCGTCAGCCAGCCCTGAGTCGCGGCAATGAACTGGTTTGACTACGCAATCATCGTGGCGCTGGCATTGTCGGTGCTGGTTGGCCTGTGGCGCGGTTTCATCGGCGAAGTCATGGCCCTGGTGTGCTGGGTGCTCGCGTTCTGGGTGGCCTGGATGTTTGGCCCGGTGCTGGCCGAGCAGTTCTCCGCCAGCATTTCAGTGCCGTCGGTGCGCGTCATGCTTGGTTATGCGGTGTGCTTCGTTGCGGTGCTGATTGCCGGTGCGATCGTCAGTTATTTGTTGCGCAAGCTGGTCAGCGGCAGTGGCTTGTCCGGCACGGATCGCCTGCTCGGCATGGTGTTTGGCCTGGTCCGTGGCTTCGCCCTGGTCGTGCTGGTGATCGTGCTGATGAAATTCACGCCGGTCATCCGTGATGACTGGTGGCAGCAATCGCGCATGCTGCCGACCTTCGAGCGCAGTGCGAGCTGGATGACCACCTTGTTGCCCGAGGCGGTAGCGAAATATCTTGAACCGGCCACGGCAGGCATTCCTGCGGCGGCTGCCAGCGTCATCCAACAGACTGCGCCGGTGGCGCAGGATCCGCCACAACCCTCACCTTCGCAGTGAACTGATCATGTGTGGAATCATCGGAATTGTCGGCAGGTCGGAAGTCGCATCGGCCCTGTATGACGCACTGACCGTGCTCCAGCATCGCGGTCAGGATGCCGCTGGCATCGCCACGGTCGATGGCGCGCGGCTGCGCCTGCACAAAGGCAATGGCCTGGTCCAGGATGTTTTCCAGCGCGAGAACATGCTCGGCTTGCGCGGCAACCTGGGCATCGGCCATTGCCGTTATCCGACTGCCGGATCGGAAGGCAGCAACGAGGCGCAGCCGCTGTACGTGAACTCCCCGTATGGCATCGCGTTGGCGCACAACGGCAACCTGGTCAATACCGAAACCCTGCGTCGCGAGATGTTCGAGGACGATCGCCGCCACATCAACACCGATTCGGATTCCGAGTTCCTGCTCAACGTGCTCGCCCACGAGCTGCAGATCCAGGAGCGCATGGCGCTCTCCCACGACAACATCTTCAAGGCGGTCGCCGGCGTGCATGGCCGCTGCATCGGCGGCTACGCGGTGGTAACCGTGGTCCTCGGTTACGGCCTGCTCGCCTTCCGCGATCCGCATGGCATCCGCCCGCTCGTGCTGGGCGAACGCGACACGCCGGATGGCAAGGAATATGCGGTTGCTTCCGAATCGGTCGCCTTTGACATCCTGGGTTTCCGCCTGCTGCGCGATGTCGCGCCTGGCGAGGGCATCCTGATCACGCCGGATGGCACGCTGCACACGCGCCAATGCGCCGAAGCAACCACGCACACGCCATGCATTTTCGAATACGTCTACCTGGCGCGACCGGATTCGATGATCGAGGATGTCTCTGTGTACAAGGCGCGCCTGCGCATGGGCGAGCGCCTGGCGGCGAAGATCGCGCGGCTGAAACCCGAGCATGGCATCGATGCGGTGATCCCTATCCCGGATACCGCGCGCACGGCGGCATCGTCGCTGGCCCAGGCGCTGGGTGTTCCGATGCGCGAGGGCTTCGTCAAGAACCGCTACGTCGGCCGCACGTTCATCATGCCCGGGCAGAGCGAGCGCGTGAAATCGGTGCGCCGCAAACTCAATGCCATCGGCCTCGAGTTCCGCAACAAGAACGTGCTGCTGGTCGATGATTCGATCGTGCGCGGCACCACCTCGAAGCAGATCATCCAGATGGCGCGCGAAGCGGGTGCCCGCAATGTCTACTTTGCCTCGGCCGCGCCGCCGGTGCGTTACCCGAACATCTACGGCATCGACATGCCGACTTCCGCCGAGCTGGTCGCGCATGGGCGAACCGAGCAGGAGATCGAGAAGTTGCTGGGTGCCGACTGGCTGGTCTACCAGGATCTGCCCGACCTTGTCGCCGCGATCACCGAAGGCAATGACAACCTGCATGAATTCGATGCCTCGTGTTTCTCCGGCGAGTACGTCACCGGCGTCGAGCCCACCTACCTCGACGAGCTGCAGTTTTCACGGTCCGACGAGGCCAAGGACAAGCGCCGGCAATCCGGCTGATTGCCGATACGTGACCGGATAGCTGTCGGGTTTCCGTCTAAACGGTCAGAATCACAAGCGGCTGATGACGATCAGCCGTTTTTTTTGGAAAGGGCAGAATGACTCCAGTGCCGACAAGTTGCCTGTTTGCAGCGGCGCAGTGTTGCCTTTCGGCGAGCGATCCCGAACAGAAGCTAGCATTGACCCGTGCCAGCGCGGCGGCATTCCGTGCCGGCAGCCTTTCGATGCCCGCCAATGATGTCCGCGTTGATCCCATTGAAACGCCGGGACGCCCGCCACGCCCAGTTATGGTCGAACCGCGCCAGCTTGCCCAGCGCGGACTCGGCTCGGCGGAGGGCAGGGCGGCACTGGTTCATGCGATTGCCCATATCGAGTTCAACGCCATCAATCTGGCCTGGGATGCGGTGCAGCGCTTTCCCGGCATGCCGGAGGATTTCTATGCCGACTGGGTTGCAGTCGCCGATGATGAGGCGCGTCATTTCCAGATGCTCAGCGGGCGACTCGCCGAGCTGGGCTATCGCTACGGTGATTTCGATGCGCACAACGGGCTTTGGGAAATGGCCGTGGTCACGGCGGATTCCTGTCTCAAGCGCATGGCCCTGGTGCCGCGCGTGCTTGAAGCGCGTGGCCTCGATGTGACGCCGGGAATGATCCGGCGCCTGCGCGCCGTCGGCGACTCGGCCAGCGCCGACATCCTTGAAATCATCCTGAGCGAGGAGGTCGCGCACGTCGCCGCCGGGTCACGCTGGTTCAGCTGGTGCTGTGCGCAGGCGGGTGTCGAACCCGAATTGACCTTTGCCGAGCTGCTGGATCGCCACATGCACGGCAGCCTGCGCGGGCCGTTCAACATCGAAGCTCGCCGCGATGCCGGATTCAGCAGCGCCGAACTCGCCCATCTCGGTACCCTTGGCGCATGAGGAGATTGCTGTTTGCACTGTTTGTCCTGCTCGGCCTCGGCGGCATCCTCGGCTGGGCCGCGGGCATCCAGGTGTCATCGCCGTTCGTCGCCAGCCAGATGCGGAATTGGGATGGTTCCGATTTCCGCGTCGTCATGGGTGGCGCGGCCCAGGATGAAACCCGCCTGCGCATAGGTGCCGTGGGCGAAAACCGCACGGCGCTGCAGTCGGTTGTCCTCAACGGAATCGATGCCGACGAGAATCCGATCCTGCGCTATCGCTTCGAGCAATTCCCGCACACGCTGGAGTTGTCGCTGGTCTTCCGCCGTGCCGGCGACGACGATGTCACTGTCGTTTCCTTGCCCTGGCCCGGCAATGGCAGCGCCTGGTTTGATCTCGGCACGGTTCCCGAGTGGCGCGGACAGATCACCGAGTTGGCTTTTGCCGAATATCCGACCCCGCAAATCGTGCCGCCCATGCAGGGATTCCGTCCCTTCACCCTGGTCGATGCCAGCCTCGCTTCACGTTCCTGGAAAGGCGACCTTTCCGCGCTGGCAACCGATTGGCTGGGCCAATGGCCGTGGAGCCAGCGCTCGGTGCATGCCCTCGGTCGCGATACCGATACGCCGCGCGCGCAGTCACTGGTGCTTTGCCTGGCCATGTTCATCGCCCTGGTCGTGATGGGCGCGTTGCTGATCCTGCGCTGGCGCGGTGCCGCTTTGCTGCGCGTGGGCGTCGTTTCCGTCTTCCTTGGCTGGATCCTGCTGGACCTGCAATGGGGGGCGGGCCTGAGCTGGCGACATGCGGCCACGCAAAGCCTTTACGCCGGGTTCGACTGGCCGGATCGCGAATTGCACTCGGCCGATCAGGACATCATCGAAACGGCGCGGGCGCTGAAGCAGGATCTGCGTGACCTGCCGGCCAATTCGCGCATCCTCGTGCACGCCGCATCGAGTTTTGCCACCTTGCGAATGATCTATCACCTGCTGCCGATGAATGTCGGCGTGCTGGTGCTGGCCGCGGAATTGTCGCCCGCCGTGCATCTGCCAGATCGCAGCATCATCGTTGTCTACGACGTGCCGGACTGGAGCTACGATCCGAAAACCCGGCAACTGCGCGGCGGTGGGTTGACCTTTACCGGCGAGGTCCTGTTGCGCCGGGATCGACTGCTGGTCTTGCGCGTGGGCGAGGCGTCATGAGTGTCCAGTACTTCCTCGCCTGGTTGTTGCCCTGGGTCACGGGATGCGGAATCTGTCTTGCGGTGAATCGGGGCCGGCGCGAGCCGGGCGATCTTGCCGCGGGAGTCGGCCTTGGCTTTGTTGTCGGTGTCTTTCTCGCTGCCGTCCTGTCCAGCGTGCTCGCCTCCGCCGATACCGCACATGCATTTTCGCGCGGCGCGCCGTGGCTGGCAGGCATCGGCCTGCTGGCCTGGACGGCGGTTTTCGTTTTCCGTGAACCCGCACGGGCACCGGCTCTTTTTGCCAGGGCCGAAGGCATGGGCTGGCGCGTGCTCTGGTGCCTGCTGCTGATTGCCGTCCTGCTGCGCCTTGGCGTCATCGCCAGCGAAACCCTGTTACGGCCCACGTTCCCCTGGGATGCCTGGGCTGCCTGGGCGGTCAAACCCAAGGCATGGTTCCTGCTGGGCCATCACGTGCCCTATGTGCCGATGCAGGAATGGCTGACGCAGTCGGACCTGCAAACGCGCACATCGAGCATCTGGGATTACCCGGTGTTGCTGGCATGGGTGCAGATCTGGTTTGCCAGTGCGCTCGGCGACTGGAACGAGCCCCTGGTCAACACGGTATGGGTCGGTGCGCTCGCCGCCATCGGCCTGGCGAGCTATGGCCAGTGGCGTGCGTTGGGCCTTCGACCCGGCCTGACCATGGTGCTGGTCTATGCGCTCATGTCCTTGCCCTTGCTCGATGCACATGCGGCCCTGGCCGGCTATGCCGATCTCTGGCTTGCCGCCGCCTTCGGCATGGCGGTGCTGTGCTGGATGCGCTGGATGCGCCAGCGCAATCCCGGCCAATTGCTGCTCGCCGCCGTGTTCGCGCTGAGCCTGCCCTTGATCAAGCTGGAAGGCGCGGTCTGGTTGTTGATATTCGCCCTCGTCGTCGGACTGGGCATGCTTTCGCGCCGCGCGCGCCGCATGGTGGCTGTGACGCTGGTTGCCCTTGCCGCGATCGGCATCGCCGTGGGTGGATTCCCGCTGCCGATCTTCGGCCTTGGCTGGGTCCATCTGGCGTGGGGGCAGGTGGTGATTCCGGCGCTCGGTGAGCTGGACCTGCACTGGCGGCCGGTCGGTGGGGCGATGTTGTCCGGCTTGCTGACCCTGCCGAACTGGCATCTGCTCTGGTACGTCGCGCCGCTGGTGATCGCCTTGCGCTGGGCGGCCTTTGCGCGCGACCGCTGCGCGCGGTCACTGGGTGCCTTGCTTGCCGGCTGCGCGTTGTTCCTGTTTGTCCTGTTCTTCTTCACCGATGCCGCGGCCTGGGCCGAAAACTACACGAGCGCGAACCGGCTGGTGCTGCACATCGTGCCGGCGCTGTTCAGCCTGATTGCCGTGCTGCTTGGCGACCTGCGGCTGCCAATTGCCGATAAATCGCCAGCACCGACTGCGCCGACTGCTCCAGGGTGAAGTGTTCGCGCCAGCGCTGCTGCCCGGCATCGGCCAGCGCAGTGCGCAGGAGCGGATCGGAAATCCGCGACAGGGCGGTGGCGAGCTCACCTACATCGCCAGGTTTCACCAGCAACCCACTGATTTCATTGACGATGACCTGGCCAATGCCCGAGCCGGCAATGTTGCTGGCGACCAGCGCCAGTCGCGCCCGCATTGCTTCCAGCAGGACCAGGCCAAACGCCTCGCTGCGATCCAGCGACGGCAACACGAGTGCATCGGCGGCTGCATAGGTCGCGAGCAGGTCGGCTTCACTCAATTCACCAGCCAGGACAACGCGATCGCCAAGGCCCAGGCGTGCCACCTGCGCGCGCAGCCGATCGGATTCCTCGCCCTGGCCGATCAGGACCAGACTCGCATCCGGCGTCCGTGCGAGCGCGTTGAGGAGGACGGCGAAGCCCTTGTAGTGGCTCAAGCGGCCCACCGCGAGCAGGCGCAGAAGGTCGGGACGCGGCCAGATCGGCGCAGTTCCCTTGTCGCCGTTGGCCTCGGCAATGCCCAGTGGCACCACCGTGCACTTGTCCCGCCAGCGTGCCAGTGCTCCGCTGGCGTCGAGGTACGCCTGCGAGGTGACGACAATGGCCGACGCCCTGGCCAGCACGGCCTGCTCGAAGGGGCGATAGAGGCGATACGCCGCGCGCACCCGCCAGTCCGGCATCTCCGCCGAAACGTCGGCGTGCCAGTGCACGACCCACGGCAAGGCGCGCGCGCGCCGGCTCAGCAAGGCCCAGAAGCACGAAGGGTTGGGCAGGTGCAGGTGCAGGACCTGCGGCTTGACGCGCTTGATCAGGCGCGCAAGCTGCAACGGGAAAGTCGGGCTGATGGGTGCATAAAGCGGCGCGGCGACACAGGCGACACGGCAGATTTCAACTTCGTGGATCGTCTCCATCGAGCTGCGCCAGCAACCGGCCGCCTGGTGCACGAGCGCGGCCACTTGATGCCCGTGTCCGGCAAACCACTCGCACAGATCCTGCAGGTGTCGTTCGATGCCGCCGCGTTGTGGCGCGTAGTACTTGCCGAGATGCAGGATGCGCATCAATTCGGCTTGTCGCGGGATTCGGCAAGCGGATCGGCCACAGCCCGGCCATGGCGCAACTGCTCGATTTCCTGTTCGAGGATGGCCAGCTTCTGGGTGAGCCGGCGCATACGGCGCTCCTGCCGGGAGCGGTCGATATCGAGCTTGAGCAAGCGCAGCAGCACCAGGCCGAGGCCGATGATGATCGGCAATACCGGCGCGTAGTTGATGCCGGTCAGCTTGCCGAGCCAGATCACCAGCGACGGAAACGTGCCGAGAATCAGGGTTGCCGCCGCTACCAGCAGCCACCAGGCCGCAAACGGGCCGTGCAGGTGGTCGCGTCGCACCAGATAAAGGATGGCACCGGCAAGGGCGACGCCAATGATGGCCGCCGTGATCTGTGCATCAAGCATCAGGATTGCGCTCCCCTTGCCGGGACCTTCGTCGAGCGCAGGCCGGGGTCGAGGCGCGAGATGCACAAGATGGTTGTATGGAACATGTAGCGTGCGACCACCGCCCACGAAGCGAAAACGCGCGAATGACCCTCCTGGCGCGGCTGCATCAAGGTTGGCGTCTCGACAATCCTCATTCCTTTCCCTGCAAGCAACATGAGCACACCGACATCCTGGAAATCGAGCAGACTGGCCTCGGGCGCGGCAAGCACCTCCACTGCCCTGCAATCATAGAGGCGCAGGCCGGAGGTGAAATCCCGCAAGGGCAAGCCAGTCAGCAGACGCAGATATTGCCACGCAATGCGCTTTGGCAGGCTCAGGCGCTCGATGCACGTGCCGATGACGACATTTGCCCCGCCTCGCGCATGCTCCTCGAACAACAAGGGCAGCAATTCCGGCTGATGCTGGCCATCCGCATCCAGGCTGATGACTCCGGCAAATCCATTCCTGGCTGCATAGCGGATTCCTGCCTGGCACGCCCCCCAGGCACCGAGGCCGATCGGCAACATCAACGTATCCGCACCGGCAGCGCGCGCCGCAGCGGCCGTGCCATCCGTGCTGGCATCGTCGACCACCAGCACACGGCAACCCAGGGACTTGCGCACGCCCCGCACCACCTCGGCCACGGTGGCAACCTCGTCCCTGGCGGGAATCACGGCCAGACATTCAGCAGGGGTGAGGCTGGGCATGGGCGGCAATGGCCTCAAAGGGGCCGCGATTCTCGGCAGCGACGCGCATCGATGTCAATCACGCAGCAAGCTTCCAGCTCTGCCGGGAAGCCCAACCAGCCCCATTCACTGCAAGAACCCCCGCCAAGGACGATGATCCAGGCATTTGCTGCCTTCAGCGCCGCCCTGCGGCCGCTGACGCCCGGATTGTCATGATCACAGCCTCAATTGGACATGCGCCCGTGCGCGGCGGATCAAGCACAAGCCTGGCAGGTGTCCGGATCCAGTCCTGCGCTGCGTCTCATCCGGCGTGGACGTGGAAAGCCCTGGGGTTCGGAAACCGGTGACGATTCAGAAATACCGGTCCGATCAGCAACGTCATGGCCACCCTCGGTTCTGACAAGTCGGTCAAACTTCTGCGCGGAACTTGTTGACGGCAAAAGACCTTACTCTTTATGCTTCGACGGGTTCAGGCATCGGCAAGACCATTCTGCAATGCGCAAAGGGGACAGGGGACCCGCCCCGCCCGGACAATCCTGGAGAGTTTTAATGAACAGCAAAATGAAAACACTGTCACTGGCAGTTCTCGGTTTTGTGGGCTTCGGTGCCGCCGGTGCCGCAATGGCACAGTGCCCGGCCAGCCTTTCTCCGCCTTGGAGCCTGGTTTCGACGCTGCAAGGCACGGCAACTAGTGTGACAGGTGGTTATGACTCCACTGCTTGCAGGCTGCGAGTTGCGCTGAACCAGAATGGTTCGACTGGCTCAAAGGCTTTCGTACTCGATCAGACTCCGGCGAATGAGACCCGTTATCGTGCTCAATTCATTATTGACGCATCGGGCATTGGTTTGACTCAAGCGAATCGAAACGTAATCGCGTTTTCTGTTCTTGGTGCGACGGCTCCCGCCGGTGGCAACAACCGAATGGTCTTTGCGCTGTTGACTGGTAATGGATCAGCGGCAATCTTGCGTATGTTCGTTGGTGATACCAATCAGGGAAGTCAGTACCAAACACTTGATATTCCACTTCCGAATCAGGCAGGCGCAAATCGCGTTGAAATCGATTTGGTTACGGGCGCGGCGGCAACGATGAAGTACTGGGTTACCAACGCGTCTGCGTCAACAACTGAAGGTGCCCCGACTGGCACGTTCACCAACTTGGCAAATACTGGTTGGACCGGTGTTGACCAGGTTGCACTCGGTTTTTCGACCGCGAATACCTTCTACCGCCAGAATTTCACCAATACCAGCTATGTCTATTTCGACCAGTTCGATTCGCGCCGCCAGACTTTCATTGGTCACTAATAACTAACTGATAACTTGTTTGCTTTTAAATTTCATTGGAGTGACTTTATGAAGAACTATTTGGTATGTTCGCTTGCGATGGTTGGATGCCTTGCAACTGGATCCGCATTTGCGCAGGTGTGCACAGCTAGTGCAGGTGCAATCTCGTTGGCCGGACCGCAGAGTTTGACAACTGCGGTTACCAATTTCGACACTTGCGGTGTCACCAATCAATTGGCTGTCATGTGCAGTGCTGCGGGAACAAGCTCGGCAACAGACGCCATTTGGTCTGTGACCTTGGGTCCGGGAGCAATTGGCGGCGCTACCGCAGCGGAACAGAATTTCGTGATTTCTACTACTTCGGCTACTTATGACATGTATGCTGCTCTGATGCAGGGTGCGTGCTCGGGAGCAGCACCGTGTCCAGTCGAGGCAGATAGCAATCCGGCTGGCGGTAGCGAAACAATTTCGGTGCAAGGACTTGCTGCTGGCCAATACTACTTGGCGGTGACATCCTTCACTGTTGGACAATGCGGCCCGGTCACGATCGCTGTACCCCGTCTGCCAGTCGCTCTGCAGAATTTCTCTGTCGAATAATTGTTCGTCTGATTGAGGAACTAGAGCCCACGTGCTTGTCACGTGGGCTTTTTCATATGCAACCCACCAATTTTCTCCTCGTAGTGGTACTCCTTTTGGCGTTTCCTGCCTGCCAAGCAGCCACGCTTGTTCCAACTCCGGCACATTCAACTGGCAAGTTCGAATTTACCGGCACTGAAATTGGCCAAACTCATCCGTTTGCCAAGGTGCACGCACAGGTAGTGGCACGAAACCTTACCGGTACTTCGATGTTGATTGAGAAGATCGTGCCACGCGGGACAGAAAAGGTAACGATCGGATTTACGCCATCGCAGGTAAATGCAGGCGAGTCATTTGTGGCCGAACTTGATTTTTCGTTGACAGAGGAAGTTGGCCGCGTTGCCCACTATTTCGACGTGTTCGTAAAAGGCCAGCCTGACCCAATTGATGGATTCGTCGTTCGCGGTTTTGCGGACTGGCTGGTTTCCCCCGACGGCTTGGGCATCGATTTCAACACCATCAAGCTTTCCCAGCCAATTGCGAAAGTGATTCCGATCGATGTCAGGCCCGGGGCTACGCTGCACCTGGTTGGCGTCGAAAAGCCGAGCGCCTTTTTCGACGCGAAAATTGTCCGAAATGGCGGGGCACTTGAGTTGCACAGTAGGGCTGATGCGCCTTGGTCGAGCTTCGACGAGAAGCTGCTGATCCGAACGGATAACCCACTGCAGCCTATTGTTGCGTTTCGCTTGAAGGGGCAGGCGCGCGGTTCAGTCGTACCGAGTTCCGATCCACTCGACTTCGGTCTCTTGAGAGAGGGGCAGGCGGCCGAGATGATACTTGTTCTGAACGATGTAACTGGCAAACCACTGAATATTGGCAAAGTTGTCGCAAAAAGCAGAATGAAGGTGTTCACCTCGGTTAATGATTGCGTTCCGAAAAACGAGTCGTGCAAGAATGTCAAGGTCGCCTACCCCCCGATGAATTTGCTCGGTACTACGGGCGGAACGCTTGAAATTGAGTTGCCGTCTTACAAGCGGGATCTGGTTGTTCGTTTTGGTGCGATCGGAATTGGCAAGAATACCCAGATCCGGAGTCTCGAAGAAGACTTCAAGGCTGCACAGGAGGAATCAAAGTCAATTTCTTCTGTTTTGCAGTCATCCGTTACGAAGACTACCGAGAAAGCCAAGGCCCCAGCGACAATGTCGACGCCGGATGGAACCGGTCCGCTGCTCAAATGGCAGGTGACCAATGAGTACGATATTTACGGTTACGAAATCTATCGTTCCGTGGCAGAAGCCGGGCCATATTCGAGGGTAAACGAGAAGATCTTGGAGCGGCTGGAAGGAGATCCCGAAGCGGGGTCGATCTATCAGTGGAGAGATTCGTCTGCGAAATCGGGTAATACGTATTGGTATTACATCAACATCGTTTACAACAAGGGTCGCAAGCAGCAGTTCACTAGCCCGCAAAAAATAGTTGCCAAGTAGCCTTCGCGGGTCCAGCACACAACGCGTGCATGCCACTTTGGCGAGTTGGTGAATTCCGGCTCGCTAGGGGATTCGCATTACGCTTTCTTGCTCATACCAATCCCCCAGCACGATTCGAGTGGCAGGAGCGTTGTTCAAGTCAAACGTATGGCTTGCCGGTCGGTGCGTGTGCCCGTGGATCAAACGGTGGACCTTGGCTGATTTCATCGCGGCTTCGACGGCTTGCTGGTTGACGTCCATGATTGCCGCGTTGCTGCTGTCCCTGGTGTGGCGCTGGCTTTCGTTGCGCGCTTGCGCGGCGAAGGCTTGGCGCTTTTCGATGCCTTGCGACAGGAATTGGCGTTGCCACTGGGGTGAGCGAACCTGCGTGCGGAATGCCTGGTAGGCGTGGTCGTCGGTGCACAGCGTGTCGCCGTGCATGAGCAGGGTTGGCGTGCCGTAGAGGTTGATGATTGACGGGTCGGGCAGCAGGGTCATTCCGGCTTCACGGGCGAAGCGTTCGCCGAGCAGGAAATCCCGGTTTCCGTGCATGTAGAAGCAGGGCTTGCCTGCATCGCGCAGCGGACGCATGGCGTCGATGAACTGTTTGCCCGTTGCATCGTCGGCGTCATCGCCGATCCAGGTTTCGAACAGATCACCGAGGATATAGAGGGCATCGGCGTTGACTGCCTCATCGGCAATGAAACGCCGGAAGATCGCGATGATTTCCGGTCGCGACTGATCGAGGTGGAGATCGGAGATGAAGAGCGTGGTCATCAGGCCAGCCGTCGTCCCGACGAATGCCGGGGTGCGGCTTGATTCTCCTCGTTTTCAGGTCAATCCCGGCTTGCGCCGGGATAGCGGGAAGGTCGTGGGATCAAGGCGATCGGGTTGCCTGCTGCGGCGTATGCCCTGGCCCGCATCCATCATTGTGGCTTGCGGGCGGGCGGTTGACTCCCGGGTTCGCCTCGATCCTTGTATTCGAATCAGGGAAGGATCTCGACCTTCTCGATGACCACATCCGTGGTCGGCACGTCGCTGCGGAACGGGCCCTTGGGACCGGTTGGCGTGGCGGCAATCTTGTCGACGACATCCATGCCCGCGACCACCTGGCCGAATACCGCATAGCCCCATGTTTCCGGCCGCTCATCGCTGACGTAATCCAGATTGCGGTTGTCGACCAGGTTGATGAAGAACTGTGCCGTCGCCGAGTTCGGGTCCGGTGTGCGTGCCATGGCAAGCGTGCCGCGCTTGTTGGAAAGACCGTTCTTCGCCTCGTTCGGGATCGACGGGTTGGTCGGCTTCTGGTTCAGATCGGGGGTGAAACCGCCGCCCTGGATCATGAAGTTGCCAATCACGCGGTGGAAGATCGTGCCATTGTAAAAGCCGCTTTTCGCGTACTTGAGGAAGTTCTCGGTGCTCTTCGGAGCCTTGGCCGCGTCGAGTTCGATGGTGATGTCGCCAAGCGTGGTCTTGATCAGGGCTTTCGGATTGGTCGCCGCTTCAGTCGCCACGGCGGTTTCGGCTGCGGCCGGCTTTGCCGCCGGTTCCGCCTTGCCCTGCGCGAATGCGCCAAGCGGAAGCAGCAGGATCAGTGCGAACGGCAGCAAGGATTGGAGCGCTTTGACTCGAAGAGGTCTGGACATCGTCGGATCTTCCTGGGGGATCAAGGGGCGACCATGATAAGCGTTGCCGACGCCCCGGAGAACTTTCAGTTCCTGGGCAGGGTGGATAAGCCGTCAGCGAGGATAAGCAGGGGCGGACAAGCGCAGCGCGTTCACCGTCTTCAAGCGCGTGTTGTCGGCGGTTCGAATGGCTGCCGCAACGTATTCGAGGGTGAAGTGTTTTCAGGCATCCCGGTGGCGGATGCGCTGCGCTTGTCCGCCTCGCGTTCTGCTCAGGCGGCGCTGGCCTGCGGTGCGGATTTGCTGACCACGAGCTTGATGCCGATCTGCTTGTGGTAGTCGCGTTCCAGTTCAAGGTCGACCCGGGTCAGCGGGTGGCTTTCCAGCCAGCGCGCGGGAAGTTCGAGGGTCAGCACGTTTTCTTCGGCGTGCACGCGGAATTCCGGAATGGCTTCTTCGCTGCGTGCACGGTGCAGCAAGACGGCGAGGCGCAGCAGCGAGGTCAAGCGCTGGGTTGTCGGCTGCATGCGCGGTGGCAGGCTGCTCAAGCCACCAGCATCCGGCTTGCGCCGATGCGAGCGCAGGATAGCCGCAAGTTGCTGCTGTTCCTGGCGGCTGAAACCTGCCAGATCCGATTGCGCCATGATGTAGGCGCCGTGCGCCTGGTGCTGGCTGTGGGCGATGGCCAGGCCGATTTCATGGGTGTGTGCGCACCAGCCGAGCATCTCCAGCGCTTGCGCATCCAGGTTCCAGCCCTTGCTGGCGCCGGCAAAAAGGCGCTTTGCCGTGTCGGCGACCCGCATCGCCTGCGCCTCGTCGACGCCGTTGCGCTCGGCAAGGGCGCTGATGCTGGCGTTGCGCGAATCGATGTGCTGCGCGCGGCCGAGCATTTCGTAGAGCAGGCCTTCGCGCATTGCCGTCTCGCAGACATTCATCTGCTGCAGGCCAAACGTCGAGAAGACCGCATCGAGGATGGCGACGCCGCCGGCAATCACGCCGACCCGATCACTGGACAGGCCCGGCAGGTTCAACTGGTTGCTGTTGCCGGCTGCAAGCAAGGCCTCGCGCAGGCGCACCAGAGATGGGGCGGTGATGCCCTGTTCCGACCAGCCATTGGCCTGGACGATGGCGCCGATCGCCTTCATCGTGCCCGATGATCCGACCGCTTCGCTCCAGCCGCGGCCGCGAAAGTTCGCGCCAAACTGCTGCAATTCAACGGCAATCTCGCTTTTCGCCTGGTTCCAGCGGCGCTGCGTGATCTTGCCATCCTCGAAGAAGCGCAGGGTGCTGGCAATGCAGCCGACCTGCAGGCTTTCGCGTTCAAGCGCTTCATGGCCGCGACCGATGATGAACTCGGTACTGCCGCCGCCAATGTCGACGACCAGACGCTTCCTGTTGCTGGAAGGCAGCCCGTGCACGACACCCTGATAGATCAAGCGTGCTTCCTCGCGACCGGAAACCACTTCGATGGGGTGGCCGAGCGCGGTTTCCGCCGGCAAGAGGAAGGCCTGCGGGTGGCTCAGCTGGCGGATCGCGTTGGTGGCGACGGCGCGCACATGGCTGGGATCCAGGCTTGCCAGGCGTTGGCCAAACTGCGAAAGGCACTTGAACGCGATTTCGCGGCGTTCCGGTGTCAGCGACCCATCCTTGCGCAAGCCGGCGGCCAACTGCACGCTTTCGCGCAAGCGATCGATCACGCGCAGGTCGCCATGCGTGTAGCGGGCGACGACCAGGTGGAAGCTGTTGGATCCGATATCCGCCGCGGCGATCAAGTCGCCATCACGAAGCTGGTCGGGGTGGGCGGGCGATTTCATTGGCAAAGCTTTTCGAGCAGGGCAAGTTGCGCGGAATGCGGGTGCTCGGCATCGCCCTGGACCCGCCGGTAACTGCCGTCGGATTCAAGTTGCCATGCCTGGGTATTGTCGGCGAGGTAGTTCTGCAGGGATTCCTCGTACACGCGCGCGGCGAGTCCCGGATCGAGGATCGGGAAGCACGTCTCGACCCGGCGCAACAGGTTGCGATCGAGCCAGTCCGCGCTTGAACAGTAGATCTCCGCAGTCTGGTCGTTCTGGAACCAGTAGACCCGGCTGTGTTCGAGAAAGCGACCGACGATCGAGCGCACGCGGATGTTCTCGGAAACGCCGGGAATGCCCGGGCGCAGGGTGCAGGCACCGCGGACGATGAGGTCAATCTGCACGCCCGCGCAGGATGCCCGATACAGCATGCGGATGACTTCCGGTTCGTTCAACGCATTGATCTTGGCGATGATCCGCGCCTTCTTGCCGGCCATGGCATGCGCGGTTTCGCGCTCGATCTTGGCCATCAGGCCCTTGTGCAGCGTGAACGGCGAATGCAGCAGGCGCTTGAGCTGGATGATCGGGCCGAGGCCGGAGAGTTGCAGGAACAACAGGTGCGCGTCTTCGCCGATTTCCGCATTCGCCGTCATCAGGCCGAAATCGGTATAGATGCGCGAGGTGATCTGGTGATAGTTGCCGGTTGAAAGATGCACATAGCGGCGCAATCCATTCACCTCGCGGCGCACGATCAGCAGCATTTTCGCGTGGGTCTTGTAGCCGACAACGCCATAGACGACCTGCACCCCAGCCTCCTGCAGGCGATTGGCCAGGCGCAGGTTGGCCTCCTCGTCGAAGCGCGCGCGCAGTTCGACGACGACCGTCACATCCTTGCCCAGTCGCGCTGCCTCGATCAAATGGTCGACCAGTTGCGAATCGGTGCCGGCGCGATACAGGGTCTGCTTGATCGCCAGCACGCCCGGATCGACGCTCGCCTGCCTGACCAGTTCGCTGACCGTGGCAAACGACTCGAACGGATGATGCAGGAGGATGTCGTGCTCGCGGATCGCGGCGAACAGGCTGTCGCCATCGGCCATGGCCGGATGCACGCGCTGCACGAAGGCCGGGTACTTGAGGTCGGGGCGGTCGATCTGGTCGTAGATCGCGATGCTGCGGCTGACATTGACCGGACCTTCGCACAGGTAGACATCCTGGTCGGTCAGCTCGAAGTTCTGTTCCAGCAGGCTGGTGATGGCCCGCGGGCAGTTTGCACCGACTTCCAGGCGCACGGCCTTGGCATAGCCGCGCCCGCGCAATTCGTCGCGCAAGGCCAGGGCCAGGTTCTCGACCTCTTCCTCGTCGACGAACAGCTCGCTGTTGCGGGTCACGCGAAACTGGTACGAACCCTTGACCTGCATGCCGGGGAACAGTTCATCCATGAACTCGTGCAGCAGGTCCGAGAGGAAGACGAAGGCGATACATCCGTCGGAAACCTCATCGGGCAGACGGATGATGCGCGGCAGCGAGCGCGGAGCGCGCAGCAAGGCCATGTGCCCCTCGCGGCCAAACGCATCCTTGCCGGCGAGGACGACGGCGAGGGTGAGGCTCTTGTTGAGGATGCGCGGGAATGGATGCGCGGGGTCGAGGCCAAGCGGCGACAGCACGGGCAGGGTTTCGTTGCGGAAATAGCCTTGCAGCCAGCGTCTCTGCTTGTTCGTCCAAACCTTGCGGGTCAGGAAGCGGATGCCTTCGCGGGCAAGCTCGGGCAGCAAGGTCTTGTTCCAGAACGAGTACTGCTTTTCCACCAGCACCAGCGTGCGCTCGCGGATCAGGCCAAGGATCTCGGTGATCGACAATGCGTCGGCGCGCGGCTGGCCTTCGCCAAAGGCATGATGGTGTTTGAGCACCGCCACGCGAACCTCGAAGAACTCATCGAGGTTGGTGCATGAAATGCACATGAAGCGCAGGCGTTCGAGCAGCGGATTGCGTGGATCCTCGGCTTGCGCCATGACCCGCGAATTGAACTCGATCTGCGCCAGCTCGCGGTTCAGGTACAGCAGCGGATCACTGAAATCGGGTGACGGGCCAGGCAGCGCATCGCCTTGCGCTTCGCCCACGGCAGTTGCCGGGATCGTGGCCGGATCGGCAGGGCTTTCGGTGCTGCATTGAGTCACTCAATCCTCCTCGGTCGGCAGATCCGGCGAGTCTGGCGAAAGCAGGCGGTTTGCAATGAACACACAGGTGAACGTGCTGCCCACTCCGACTTCACTCTCGATCTGCAGGTGTGCGTCATGCAACTGCAACACGTGTTTCACGATCGACAGGCCGAGGCCGGTACCACCACTCTCGCGTGATCGGCTGGTCGAGACGCGATAGAACCGCTCGGTCAGGCGTGGCAGGTGTGCTGCCGGAATGCCATGACCCGTATCCGTGACGCGTAGTTGACCGCCATTGGCGTCACTGTGCCACACAATTCGTATGAGTCCACCGACGGGCGTGTAGCGCACCGCATTGCTGACCAGGTTGGAGAACGCGCTGTACAGATCCTTGGCCGACCCCTGCAGGTCGGCGTTGCCTTCGATGCTGGTGCTGATGGTGTGGCGGCCCTGGCTGAGGCCTTCGGCATCGCGCTGCAGGGCAATCACCATCGGCGCCATGGCCACGCGCGTTTTCGGCAGCTTTTCCTCGGCATCGAGGCGCGACAAGGTCAGCAGATCCTCGACAATCTGCGTCATGCGCCGTGACTGGCTGCGCAGTTCGCGGATGATGGTCTCGAACTCGGGAATCTGTTCCGGCTCGATCATTTCCAGATAGCCGTGCACCACTGTCAGCGGGGTGCGCAACTCGTGCGACACGTTGGCGACGAAATCGCGGCGCATCTTCTCCACGCGCCGGGCCTGGCTGATGTCGCGAACGAGAAGCAGGGCGTGATCCTCCGCATACGGGATCAGGCGCAGGTGCAGGTGGATGGCGGCATTCGCCGGCGCGGTGACATCCGCCATCGGCTCGGCAGCCCCCGAGGCTATCCATGCATCGAGACCTGGAATCTTCACTGCATCGAGCAGGGCGGCATCGACATCCTGCGGATACTTGATATCCAGCATGCTGCCGGCGGCGGTATTGAACCAGCGGATGCGCCGCTCGCCATCGAGTGCGACGAGTCCGTCCGGCAAGGCCATCGCCGCATCGCGGAACGCGCGCAGCATGCCGAACAAACCGGCACGGCGGAGTGCGACGCGCTTTTTCACACGCTGGCCGAAAATCTGTAGCCGCTGCCGCGAACGGTCTGCACGCAGCCATCCAGGGCAAACGGCATCAGGGTCATGCGCAGGCGACGGATATGCACATCGACGGTGCGTTCCTCGACATAGACGCCACCGCCCCAGACATGGTCGAGCAACTGGCTGCGCGAATAGACGCGCTCGGGGTGGGTCATGAAGAAGTGCAGCAGGCGGTATTCGGTGGGGCCGATGGGCACGATGTGCTCGCCGGCAAAGACGCGATGCGCGGCACTGTCGATGCGCAGGCCGGCAATCTCGATGACTCCGGCGCTGTCTTCACCGTGGGCACGGCGCATCAAGGCACGGATGCGCGCGATCAGTTCGCGGGCCGAGAATGGCTTGACCACGTAGTCGTCGACGCCGGCATCCAGGCCGTTGACGCGATCGACTTCGTCGCCGCGGGCGGTCAGCATGATGATGGGAATGTCGCGGGTCAGGTCCTCGCGGCGCAGGCGCCGTGCAAAATCAATTCCGGGCATGCCCGGCAGCATCCAGTCAAGCAGGATCAGGTCGGGAACCTGGTCGGCAATCGCCGACTGCGCAGCGCGCGCATCGGCGGCGTGGATCGCCTGCATGCCCGCCTTGCCCAGGGCAAAGGCGACCATGTCGCGGATGGAAGGCTCATCTTCAACGATCAATACGCGTTTTTGCACGGGATCACTGGCCCTGGAGGCCAGAATGGCCTCGTTGTGACGCGTCTATTGCAGCGGAGATATGTTACGACTCAATGACACGCCCGGGCAGCGATGTCTTCGACAGTGCATGGGGTTCACCGCCGATGCCGAAAAGCCTCCATTCTTCTCGTCATCCGCACTGCGCCGCTCACGCTTGCGCAGGTCGAGCACGATCGGGGTCATCGCGGTGATCCGCGAATCGACGCGGGCGCGCTGGTAATAAGTCAGTTCCTGTTTGCTGGACAGGGCCTTGAGCTGGTTCAGGGCATCCTCGGCGCGGCCATTGAGGAACGCCCATTCGGCATAGGCTTCGGCTGCACGGACCTTGTCGCCACCAATCTCGCTGGCACGGGCGAAGCTGCGTTGCAGATCGGGATCTTCCTTGTAGCGGCTGAGCAGGGGTCGCAACAGATCCTGGGCGCGCAGTGCTGATTTGGCGTCGTTGCGGGCCAGCAGGGAATCCGTGAAGGCCAGCGCGATGGCGCGGTTGCCCGGAAAGTTGGCACTCAGCTTTTCATAGCGCGCAAACGCCGATGTGCGCTTGCCGGCCTGGTCCTCGGCATCGGCCATGCCCAACTGGAACACCGAGTTGTCCGGGTCACTGGCAAGCAGCTTGCCGAATTCCGCGATGGCCTTGTCCGGCTGGCGCGCGCGCACGAGGGCCAGGGCATGGCCGTAGCGGTTGGCGAGCGTGTTCGAGTCCGGGTTGCGCTGCAATTCATCGGCGTAATAGCGAACGATGGCGTTTGCCGAATCGGCGTTCAGCGTGCGCGCGCGTTCCCGCATCAGCTCGAAGGTGTTGCCACGCGTCGAGGTGATCGCGGCAGCGGCGACGGGTGCCCCGCTTGGCAAGGACAGATCCAGCGTCGAGCCCGTTCGCGGCAGGCCGGCATCCATGGTGCCAGGGCCGCCAGACGCAAGCGGCGTGCGGGCAAGGCCGGCGGTTTCACCAAGCTTGACGGCACGGGCCTTGGCGTCGGCAATGCGGTTGACATCAACCGGATGCGAACGCAGGAACTCGGGGATGTCGACGCCGTTCACGCGCATGACCCGCTGCATGGTCGCGAACGTCTCGGCCATGGCCAGTGGCTCGTAACCGGCGCGCGCCAGGCTCTGGATGCCGACGCGATCGGCCTCGATCTCGTCGTAGCGGGTGAAATTGATGGCCCGTTGCTGGATCAGCGATACCCCGCTCATCAGCACGGCCTGGCTGGCATCATCACTGCGGCCCGAGGTCGCCACCAGGGCCCCGAGCATGGCCAACGCAATCGGCAAGCTGCTCTTGCGCGAATCCTCGAACGCGCGCAACAGGTGCTGCTGGGTGACGTGGGCGATTTCGTGGGCGATGACGGCGGCCAGCTCGTCCTCGGTGTGCATGGCGTTCATCAGGCCGACGTTCACGCCAATGTAGCCACCCGGCGCGGCAAAGGCATTGATCTCGTTGCTGCGCACAACGAAAAAGGTGAATTCGAGATCGGGTCGATCGCTGACCGAGACGAGTCGATAGCCGAGCGCATGCAGGTAATCGCCGACCAGCGGATCGTCGAGCACCATGTTGTAGGCACGCATCTCGTGCAGCATCGAGGCGCCGTATTCCTTCATTTCGCCCGGCGAGACGGCGGACGCCGCCGAGCTGCCGATATCCGGCAGGCGCACGCCGCTTTCCTGCGCGCCGGCGAGGCCTGCGCATGCCGCGGCCATCAGCATCGGCAGCCATTTCAGTCGGGACATGGCATTGCGCTCCACAAAACGCTCGAAGTGCCGGCAAGTGTAGTGCTTCGTTCCTTAAGTGGACGTGATGCCCGCAAAATCAACAGGCGGCCTGCCGGGTCACAGACGGGACATTGAATCGGGCAGAATGACCCGCATTCATGACGCTATTGATTGTATTCGGAGTGATCCCATGGTTTCGGTCGAGATGTACACCACGGCAGCCTGCCCCTACTGCGTGGCGGCAAAGAACCTGCTCAAGCAGAAAGGTTTCGACTACAGCGAAATCCGCGTGGATACGGATTCCGCGCGGCGCGAGGAAATGCTCGAACGGAGCGGTGGTCGGCGCACGGTGCCGCAGATCTTCGTCAACGGCACGCACATCGGTGGTTTCGATGATCTGGTTGCCGCCGATCGTAGCGGCCGGTTGGCCGAAATCAGCGCAAGCAGCAATGCCTGAAGCGCACGTTCAGCGTGGCAGGCGGACCAGTCGCACCGGCATGCCGTCGGCATTCTGACCGGACAGCCGATCGCGGCCGACTTGGTCAAAATCGGCCAGCAGGCTGGCGCCGTCAACCAGGCTGCAGGACGAGGCAATGGCATGGCCATCCATGTCTTCAAGGCGGCATTGCAGGTTGATGCTGCCCAGTCGGTCGCGGATGCGGAAGGTTTCCGCGTCCGCGGTTTCCGCCGTGGTCAAGTCGATGATCCGTGCCGTGGACTCATCGCCGACAACCAATGCCCATTGTCCTTGCCAGTCCTTGCCGGGATTGCCGGCCGCAAACGGCAGGCGAACCAGGTTGAGATCCTGGATTTCAATGCTGCGGGTCGATCCCGGTTGTCCGCGAACCAGCCATGCATTGGCGTGCGCCGGACCCAGGAACTCGATGTTGAGGGCCAGGCCCGGTTCGATGCCGGGCGCTGAATTCGGCCCGGAGAAGGCTTCGGCACCGCCCACCATGCGCGACAGTTCAATGCGGGCAATCCTTCCGGGCATGGATTGGCTGCCGAAATACCAGGTCGGCGCTCCGGATTCATAGCTGAGCCAGGTCACCGCCAGCGTGTCGCCCTGCTGCTCGATCGACAGGCCATTGCCGGGCAGGGCGGGAATGTTGTTGGCGGTTGCAACCGACCACCAGAAGCCGCTCTCAGGGCGCGAACGGCGATCTTCGCCGCCGGAACGCAGCAAGCGGAAGGCGATCAACTGGTTGCTGCCGTTGTCATGCGCAAGGAACAGGCGCACGCGGTAGACACCCAGCCCCAACTGGCTGCGCCCGGCCAGGCGCGCCGGATTGAGCTTGAGCTCGAACGGGGTCTGCACTTGCGCGCAGACTTGTTTTTCACTGCGCAGGTAGATGTCGAGATCCTGGCCGGCAAGTCGTGAGCGCTGCACCGAGGGCAGGCAGGCGTCGGACCAGATGCCTGAAATGACCAGGTCCGGCGGCCACTGTGGCGCCACATCCGAGGCGGCAACCAGGCGCATGTCGAGGTAGGCATCCTCGGCAAGCGAAGGTGCCGCCAGGACGCATTCCGACAGCGCCAGCAGGAATGCCGCCAGCAGGGCGAAACAGCGCAGGGCAGGCCGGTGCGGTCGTATGTCGGTTGTGCGATGCGGCATCATTTTCGGATAATGCGCGCCCCTTGCTGCCTTCGGCAAGCCGGTTTCATGGAGTTCAGAGAGCGATGAGTCAGACAATTGCGGTCATTCGTGGTGATGGAATCGGGCCGGAAATCGTCGATTCGGTATTGCGCGTGCTGGATGCGTTGAAGCTTGGCCTGAAGTACGAGTTTGTCGAAGCCGGGATGGCGGCACAGCAGAGTGTCGGCGAGTTGCTGCCGCAAGCGACCCTTGATGCGATCAGCCGGCACAAGGTTGCCCTCAAGGGACCGTTGACCACGCCCATTGGCGGCGGCTTCAGTTCACTCAATGTCGAATTGCGCAAGCATTTCGACCTGTACGCGAATGTGCGCCCGGCGATCACCTTCCCCGGCACCAAGGCGCGCTACGAGAACATCGACATCATCACCGTGCGCGAGAACACCGAGGGTGCCTATGGCTCGGAAGGCCAGACCTTGTCCGAGGATGGCGAGCACGCGCAATCGCTGATCCGCAATTCGCGGCGTGGTTGCGAGCGCATCGTGCGCTATGCGTTCGAACTGGCGCGCAAGCAGCGCCGGCACAAGGTCACGGCCGTGCACAAGGCCAACATCATGAAGACCACTTCGGGGATCTTTCTCAGGGCGGCCCGCGATGTGTCCCGCGAATATGCCGACATCGCCTTCAACGAGATGATCGTAGACAACACCTGCATGCAACTGGTGATGAACCCGCATCAATTCGACGTCATCGTCACCACCAACCTGTTTGGCGACATCATTTCCGACCTCTGCGCAGGCCTGGTCGGCGGGCTTGGCCTTGCTCCGGGCGCGAATATCGGAACGGACGTGGCGATCTTCGAGGCCGTGCATGGATCGGCACCGGATATTGCCGGCAAGGGTGTGGCCAATCCCTGCGCCCTGTTGCTGGGTGCAGCGCAGATGCTCAGCCATCTCGGCCATGAGGATGAGGCCATCAAGGTGCGCGAGGCGATCCGGGCAACGCTTGCCGCGCAGGATCGCCTGACCCCCGATCTCGGTGGCAGCGGCACCACGAGCACATTCACCGATGCCTTGATCGAACGCATCAAGGCTTGATGGACGCCGGCGCCGCGGCAAGGTGATCGAGCACGGCGATTGAGCCCTTGCCGGGTCGATAGGAGAGGGCCAGTCCACGATTGACGAAGTCGATCGCCGCGGCCACCGCGGTCTCCATCGAACCGCCCTTGGCGACGCCGGCGGCAATGGCAGCCGCCAGCGTGCAACCGGTGCCATGGCCTTCCACGGCGATGCGCGGATGTGAAAACCAGCGCGTGCCGGAATCGCTGAGCAGGACATCGAAGACCTGCGCCCCCGGCACATGGCCGCCCTTGAGCAGAACTGCACGCGCACCTTGCTTGCGCAGGTCGTGGGCTGCATCGAGCAGGTCGTCGCGGTTGTGCAAGCTGCGGCCGAGCAACTGCTCGGCCTCGGGAACGTTCGGCGTCAGCAAATCCGCGCGCGGGATCAGATGCTGGCGGATCGCGGCAACCAGCCTGCCGCGGGACAGCGATGCGCCGCTGGTCGCAATCAGCACCGGGTCGACTATCAGCGGGATGCCGCGATGGCCTGCCAGCGCTTCGGCAATGGCCCGGCAAAGCGATGGCGTTCCCAGCATGCCGATCTTGATTGCACCGACGCGGAAATCATCGAGCAGCGCCGCGATCTGCGCGCGCACGATGCGCTGCGGCAGCATTTCAATATCGGTGACGCCGCGGGTGTTCTGCGCCGTAACCGCGGTGATCGCACTGAGGCCATGCACGCCGAACGCGGCAAAGCTGCGCAGGTCGGCCTGGATGCCGGCCCCACCACCGGAATCGGAACCGGCAATGGTCATGGCACAGGGCGGCGGCAGGCGTGTAGGGAATGGTTTCATCGGTGTTGGTTTCCTGCAACAAATGGTTCGGACAACGAGTTCGGCAGGCGTCTGCAAAGTTTCGCGCAAAGCACTGCTGGCCCAATGAAAATGATCGGCTGGCGTGATTGTTGCGTACTTGACCCGCTGTTGCTTTTACGCCAATATCCGCAACGCAACACAGACACTCCTTCCCCAACCGCAGCAACAGGGCAATGCAGCGGCCAACAGCAGCAACAGCAAGCATCATGGGAGCGCTCGGCATCGCGCTGACGCTCCCGATTTCCTTGGCGGCGAGCGCGGCGAGCGTACCGCATGCATCGCCGGGGATGACTGTTGCCGAAGCGTCCGCCGCCAGCGTGCCACAGCGTTGGCGCAACTATGCCCTGGCCAGCATCACTCCGGCATTTGCCTGGGCTCCGCAAACCGAGCGTGATGCGCCGCAGATTACCGATGCGCAGGACGCCTTGGCCAATTTTGCCTTGACCCTGCACGTCCTCGGCAACCAGCCAATTGGCCGCCTGAACTTGTCGATTGCCGAACAGCGCGTGGACAATCGCGTATCGGCACTGTCCAGCCCGCGCCTTGATGTCGGCAATGAATTTTCCGACATCGCTCTCAAGCGCACCATCGTGGCCCCTTCATTGACCGGCCAGTGGGGCGCGTCGGGATCATTCGGGGTGACGGCAATACTTGCCTATCAGCGTTTTGCCAGCCTCGGCCTTGGTGAATCGACCTTGCGCGATGGCTTGCCGATCTGGCCCATGCTGCCCGGCGAAAGCTCATACGGCGCCGGCGTGCGTCTTGATGTCGGCAACGAGCTGTTCAACCGCCTGAGCTGGAATGCGGCCTACCAGTCGCGCGTGAACATGGATGCGCTGAAGTCCTTGCGCGGTGTCTATTCCGATCCGGGACAGTTCGATATTCCAGCCAGCGCGAGCATGGGTTTCAGCTATGCATTGACGCCGGCCATGAGCGTCGATGTCGGCGCGCAACGCGTCGTCTACAGTGACGTCACGCCGTTCACCAGTCCAGCCCTGCCACGGCGCTTCCTCGCCTTGCTCGGTTCCGGAGTCAGCCCGGTTTTCGCCTGGGATGACCTGACGGTCTATTCGGCCGGCTGGACCTTGCGCAATCAGTCTCTCGGCAATGTCGAGCTTCGCTACACGACTCGCCAGCAGCCCTCGCCAACGTCAAGTCTCCTGCGCAACGCGCTTGGCGGTGATCCGGCAGACCACACGGTGGCGATTGGCTACTCGCGCCATACCGGGCAGCAGGCAATCCTCAGCGTGCAGGCGATTTATTCCAGTGCGCCATATTTCCTCGGCGTGCCGAGTTACCGCTCGGCCAACCGTGTGACCGGCAACCAGGTCGAATATCAAGCCGCCTGGGCCTGGCGCTTCTAGCCGCAAGCACAATCCGGTCCTTCAGCGTTGCCCGGGCAAATCGATTGCTCCGGGCTGCAAGCGCGGATGACGTTTTCGCGTCTATGGGCCGTGCCGCCTTGAGGTTTGCACACGGCGGAACCCGCGTTGTGGATTCCGCCGCGTGCATCAGCCGGCGTGCGCACGCTTCCTGTGACGATCCCGCTGCCGTGTCAGAGGACTTCGGAAGCAATGTCCGCCAGGCGTGAACGCTCGCCGCGGCGCAAGGTCAGGTGGGCCGAATGCCCCCAACTCTTGAAACGATCGACCGCATAGGTCAAGCCGGATGTCGTTTCCGTCAGGTACGGCGTATCGATCTGTTCGACATTTCCCAGGCAGATGATCTTGGTGCCCGGTCCGGCGCGCGTGATCAGCGTCTTCATCTGCTTGGGCGTCAGGTTCTGCGCCTCGTCGACGATCATGTAGCGATTCAGGAAGGTGCGGCCGCGCATGAAGTTCATGGCGCGGATCTTGATCCGCGAAGCGAGCAGGTCGTTGGTCGCGGCGCGACCCCAGGCACCGCCTTCCTGTGGCGAGGTCAGCACTTCGAGGTTGTCGGTCAATGCGCCCATCCACGGCGTCATCTTTTCCTCTTCGGTGCCGGGCAGGAAGCCGATGTCCTCGCCAACCGATACGGTGGCGCGGGTCATGATGATCTCGCGGTAGCGTTGCTGGTCCATGACCTGGGCCAGGCCCGCGGCCAAGGCGAGCAGGGTCTTGCCGGTGCCGGCCGTGCCGAGCAGGCTGACAAAATCGACTTCGGGATCCATCAAGGCATTCAGTGCGAAGTTCTGTTCGCGATTGCGCGCCTGGATTCCCCAGATCGTGTGCGAACCGGTGAAATAATCGTCGACGATCTGCAGGATCGCCTTGCCGCTGCCCAGGCTGAGGACGCGCAGCTCGACTTCATTCTCGCCGGGCAGGTAGAGGAACTGGTGCGGATGCCAGTCCTCCTTTTCGGAAACGGTGACTTCGTAGTAGGTGTGGCCGCGCTCCGACCACGAACGCAACTCGGGGTGGAGCTCCCAGAAATCCGCCGGCAACTCGTTGTGGCCGGCATACAGCAAGCTGAAATCATCGAGTGCGCGATCGTTCTCGTAGTCCTCGGCGGTGATGCCCGCGATCGAGGCCTTGATGCGCAGGTTGATGTCCTTGGTGACCAGCACCACCGGGACATCCGGATGGGCGTCGCGCAAGGCGACCACCGAGGCGAGGATCAGGTTGTCCGGAACGTGGCGCTTCTTGCCGTTGCTGCTCTCGGCGACCTGGTTCTGGAAGTGCAGGCGCCCGACCTTGGCATTGCGATCGAGGCGCAGGCCCTGCGGCAGCTGCAGGTCGAGGCCTTCCTCGATTCTACGGCTCTTGTCGTTCTCGATCAGTTCATTGATGAAGCGGCTGACCTGGCGCGCATTGCGCGACACTTCCGATTGGCCCTTCTTCGCCGCGTCCAGTTCTTCCAGCACGGTCATTGGAATGAAGACGTCATGTTCCTCGAATCGGAACAGTGAAGTCGGATCGTGCATCAACACGTTGGTGTCGAGTACGTAGATGCGCTTGCCTCGAGTCATGCACGAGCCTCGTTGGATGGAACGGAAAAGTGGCCGCGCCAGGAAGGCGGGCAGGAAAAGGAGTTGCGGATGCTGGGTCTGCTCACGCGGATGCCAACTGCTCCAGGACGGCCGCGGCATGGCCGGGAACCTTCAGCGCACGCCATTCGGCGCGCAGGATTCCCTCTGCATCGACAAGAAACGTGCTGCGCACGATGCCAAGGTGGCGCTTGCCGTAGAGCACCTTCTCGTGGATCACGTCAAAGGCCTTGCACCAGGTTTCATCGGTGTCGGCGATCAGCGCGAACGGAAGCTGCTGCTTGGCGCGGAAGCGGGCATGCGAAGCAACCGAATCGCGCGAAACGCCGAGGATTTCGCAATTCAATCTGCGGAACTTGCTGTACAGGTCGCGAAAATCACCGGCTTCGGTCGTGCATCCCGGCGTCGAGTCACGCGGATAGAAATAGATCACGATCCACTTTCCGCGAAAGGACGCGAGATCCAGGGGTGTTCCGGCATCAGTCGTGCCGCTGAGTTGCGGTACCTTCTTGCCGATCGCGACGGATTTTCCTGCGCTCATGCTGGTGTGCTGGCCGCCATCAGAATTTCATCGGATCCATGATCGCGTCGAGATTCAATCCATCGCAGAACTCGAGGAAATCGTCGCGCAACGCGGCCAGGTGCATGGTGTTGGGGATGCCGATGGTTATCTGTGCGGAAAACATGTCGGCGCCGGTCTGCATGGCGTTGTAGCGGGTGGAGTTGAGTTGCTCGATGCTGATGTTGTGGCCGGCGAAAAACTCGGCCAACTGGCTGAGGATGCCCGGGCGGTCGGCGGCTATGACTTCGACGACATAAGGCAACTGGTTGCTCTGCGGCTGCCTGGCACTGGTGCGGTGATGGGACAGGCGCAGCTCGCCGTCGCGATCGAGCTTGGCCAGGGCATTCTCGAGTTTGGCAATCGCATCCCACGACCCTTGCGCGAGCACCTGCACGCTGAGTTCGGCACCGAGCGCCGCAACGCGTGCTTCGGCGACGTTGCAGCCGCAATCGGTAACCCTTTTGCTGACTGCGAAAAGCGGTGATTGCTGTGGCTCGGCAAACACGCTCACCAGCAGATAGTTGTCGTTCGCGCCGGGGCGAGACGTTCGATCGCTGGAGATCTGCTTGGCTGCCTGCTTCACGGAATGTTGGGCGCTGCTGCTGCAGTCGGAGCGACTGTTCTTGCAGGATACTGTCGACCCGGAAGGGTCGCAAGGGAGCCGGCCAACACCGTCCAGGTGGCAATGGACTTCGCTGGCGGTTCCACCTAACATCCGCCGTTCTCGCATGTGCACATCCCCTTGCCCTTGAAACTCACCGGTAGCATCTGCGCACTCGCGACGCCGTTCCGCGCCAGCGACGATGCGCTTGACCTGGACGCGTTCCGCCGCCTCGTCGGATTCCAGATCCGCTCGGGCACGCGTGGCCTTGTCGTTGCCGGATCCACGGGCGAGGGCGCGGCGCTGGATGCGACGGAATTCACGACGCTGGTCGAGGTGGCGCGGCGCGAAATCGCCGATCGCGTGCCATTGCTGGCCGGCAGCGGAATGCAGTCGACGCGCAAGACCATCGAGCAGACCCGCCTCGCCGCGGCGGCGGGCGCCGACATGGCCCTGGTTGTCACCCCGGCCTATGTGCGACCGACCCAGGAAGGCCTGTACCGGCATTATTCCGAAGTCGCCGACAAGGGCGGCTTGCCGATCATGTTGTACAACGTGCCATCGCGGACTTCCTGTGACTTGTTGCCGGAGACGGTTGCGCGCCTGTGCGCGCACCCCGCCATCATCGGCATCAAGGAAGCCCGTGCCGACGAAGCACGCATGCGCGATCTGCTGGCCCTCGCCAATGCGGCATTCGCCGTGTTCTCCGGCGACGATCCGACGTCCGCCCGCGCGATCCTGGCTGGTGCCGCCGGCGTGGTTTCCGTCGCCGCCAATGTCGCTCCGGCGGCAATGCAGGATCTGTGCGCGCATGCAGCCGAGGGTGATGCCGAAAGTGCACGACGTCTCGATCGGCACCTGCACGAGCTGTTTGCCCTGCTTGCGCTCGAGCCGAATCCGATTCCGGTCAAATGGTGCCTGCAGCGGCTTGGTTTCGGCGCAGACCATTTGCGCCTGCCGCTGCTTCCGCTGAGTGCGGGGTATCATGCACAGGCCGAGCGCGTCCTCGGTGAATCCGGTTTGATCGAGTCTGCGCTGCAAGCGATTTGATCCGGTCCCCATGACAATGGAAGCCACAACGTGAAACGAACCCTTGCCATCGCCGTCAGTGCCATCGTCCTCTTGCCCTTGCTTGGCGGCTGCCAGACGCTGCGCGCCAAGTTAGGCAACAAGCACGATGCCTACAAGACCAGCGAGCAGGCGCGGCCGCTGGAAGTGCCGCCGGACCTCGATTCGCCAAACCGCAGCGGTGCCCTGGTGATTCCCGACGTGGGTCCGGCGGCGTCGACATCGGCCGTCTCCGACAGCGCGGTCCCGGACGCGCTCATCGTGCCGGCCAGCGCACCACCGGTCGATGCGCAGAACCTTGCCGGCGACGGAATCCAGGTTGCCGACAGTCTCGCCAGCACCTGGCGCCGCGTCGGCCTGGCCATCGAGCGTTCGGGCGTGGCCACGATCCAGTCGCGCGATGAGGCGGCGCGGACCTACGAGATCAACACGGTCGGCAAGAAGACGCGTTCGCCCGGTTTCTTCAAGAAGGTCTTCACCCTTGGCATGGCCCGCGACAAGAGCATCAAGAGCGCGGTCGCCCTGCGTGTCCGCGTCGGCGGCAGCGACGGCGCGAGCACGGTCGCGGTGGAAGGTGCCGCCGGCGAAGCCGGGGCAGATGCGGCAGCCCAGGTGCTGGATGTCCTGCGTCAGCGCATGAACTGATCGCGGTCTCGGCAGCGCCGCGAAGGCGCTCGATTGTTCAGCGTTCGAGCAAGGGCAGCTTGTTCGGCTTGCCGTCCCATTCCTTGGCGTCTTCCGGTGCGTCTATGCGTTCGGTCAGCACCGGCCAGATCTTCGACAGATCCGCGTTGAGCTGGATGAAGACTTCCTGTCCGGCCGGCACGTCGTCTTCCGGATAAATCGCGTTGATCGGGCACTCCGGCTCGCACAAGGTGCAATCAATGCACTCTTCCGGATCGATGACGAGGAAGTTCGGACCTTCATGGAAGCAATCGACCGGGCAGACCTCGACGCAGTCGGTGTACTTGCACTTGATGCAGTTCTCGGTGACAACGAAAGGCATGATGGAAACGGTCTCTTTTCGAATGGCGGTCCGTGGAACCGCTTTGCAGCCTCTGCAATCAGCCTGGATTGCGCCGAGTGGCGCTCCCTACGAGGTTCGAACTCGTGTTCCCGCCTTGAGAGGGCGGTGTCCTGGGCCACTAGACGAAGGGAGCGGTGTCTGGGACAAACCGCACGGGGCGCGTAGTATAACGAATTCGTAACCACGAACAATTGTCGAACGATGCCATTTAATTTGAACGTGACTGTCGAATGAGCCTGACTGCATCGTCGGCGCCTTCCGAGGTTTCTCCCGAACATGTGCTGGTTCCGCGAATCATCCCGCGCGCGGAGCACGGGATCTCGCGCAAGAACATTTCCAACGGCGCATTGCGCGTCCTCTATCGCCTGCACGAATCCGGCTACAAGGCGTTCCTCGTCGGCGGTGCCGTGCGCGATCTGCTGCTGGGCGGGCATCCGAAGGATTTCGATGTCGCCACCGACGCCACGCCGGAGCAGACCCGCACGTTGTTTCGCAACTCCCGCCTGATCGGCCGCCGCTTCCGTCTCGCCCATGTCGTGTTCGGGCGCGAGATTGTCGAAGTTGCGACGTTTCGTGGAATCGGTGAAGTCGGCGACAGCGATCGCCATGTCGTTGACGGGCGCATCGTCCGCGACAACGTCTATGGCAGCATCGAGGAAGACGCCATCCGCCGTGATTTCACCATCAACGCGCTGTACTACGACATCGCCGATTTCAGCGTGCGCGATTATGTCGGCGGCATCGAGGACCTGCGCCAGCGCCGCATGCACCTGATTGGCGACCCTGCTCAACGCTATCGCGAGGATCCCGTGCGCATGCTGCGCGCGGCGCGGCTTGCCGCGAAGCTGGATTTCAGCCTGTCTGCGGAAACCGAAGCACCGATTGCCGAACTTGCGCCGTTGCTGGCGGATGTCGCGCCGGCACGCCTGTTCGATGAGTCGCTCAAGCTGTTCCTGGCCGGACACGGCCTCGAAAGCCTGCGTCGCCTGCATCACCTGGGCCTGTTGGGGCAGCTTTTCCCGGCCACTGCGGCGGCGCTGGCGGGTCCAAACAGCGCGCGGTTCGGGCGCCTGCTCGGCTATACCTTCACCAGTACCGACGAGCGCATCCGCAACGACATGCCGGTGGCCCCGGCGTTCCTGTTTGCGGCCATGTTGTGGGAGCCGGTCCGAACCATGGCGGAGGCGCTTGAAGCGGGCGGCACCGAGGTCGGGGTGGCATGGACGATCGCGGTGGACAAGGTCCTGCATCAGCAGGCAATGCGTGTGGCAATCCCCAAGCGCTTCACCATTGCGATGGAGGAAATCTGGTCGCTGCAATCGCGTTTCGAGCAGAGGCAGAAAAAGCGGGTCATGCGCCTGCTTGCCCATCCGCGATTCCGCGCCGCCTTTGATTTCCTGGTCCTGCGTTCGCACGAGGAACCCGAACTCAAGGAGCAGGTGGCGTGGTGGACGCATGCCCAGCAGCTCGATGCCGAGCACCTGGCGAAACAACTTGCTCCAGCCGGCGTGGCACGGGCGGAAGGTGAACCAGCCAGGAAGCGCAAACGCTCGCGCCGACGCAAGCGCAGTGGCGGCTCCGCTGCAAACGATACAAGTGTGGAGAGTGGATTCGAGTGACCGGGGTGCTTGCCTACATCGGCCTTGGCAGCAATCTTGACGAGCCGCTGGGGCAGTTGCACAAGGCCCTCGATGAACTGGCGCGCATGCCGGGCACAAGTCTGTCGAGGCATTCCAGCTTCTATTCCACGCCCCCATGGGGACCGGTCGCACAGGCGGATTTCGTCAATGCGGTTGCCGAGATCCACACGCAACTGCCGGCCAGGCAACTCCTGGAGGAGTTGCTTGCCATCGAACACCGTGCTGGCCGTGTTCGCGGCAGCGAGCGCTGGGGCCCGCGGATCATCGACCTCGACCTGCTGGTGCATGGCGATGCGCGCATCGACGAGGAAGGCTTGTGCGTGCCGCACCCGCGCATGCTCGAGCGCGCCTTCGTGCTGGTGCCGCTGGCCGAGCTCGATCCGGAGCTGGATTTGCCGGGATACGGCTGCATCGCCGGGCATCTCGCGCGACTCGATACCAGCGCCTGCCGGAAAATTCCCGATGCCACGGATCCGTGACGGCTGCATGGGTTAGCATGCCTGTCTCCGCTCTTCAGCATTCCAGCCGCCAGCGCAAGCCGATGTCCACGAACACCACGAATGCAAAGCCGCGCAGCGTCGTTACCGTCCCGTCCCTGCGCCAACGCAAGGCGGATGGCGCGAAGATCGCCATGTTGACCTGTTACGACGCCAGCTTCGCCGCGCATTTCGACGCCGCGGGTGTCGATGCGGTGCTCGTCGGCGATTCATTGGGCATGGTCATCCAGGGCCAGGCCAGCACCTTGCCGGTGACGCTCGATCACATGGTCTATCACTGCGCCGCCGTGTCGCGCGGTCTGCACGCGCCCCTGCTCATTGCCGACATGCCGTTCATGAGTTACCGCGACGTGCCGACGGCCCTGGTGTCGGCGGGTCGCTTGCTGGCCGAGGCCGGGGCGGCGATGGTCAAGGTCGAAGGTGCCGGCTGGCTGCTCGATGTGATTGCCGCGCTGAGCGCGCGTGACGTGCCGGTTTGTGCGCACCTTGGCCTGACCCCGCAATCGGTGCACAAGCTTGGTGGCTATCGCGTGCAGGGCAAGCTCGAAGGCGACGCCAAACGACTTCTCGAGGATGCCCATGCAGTGGCCGGGGCCGGTGCCGAACTGCTGGTGCTCGAATGCGTGCCTGCCGAACTGGCGACACGCATCACCGGCGAGCTTGCGATTCCGACCATCGGCATTGGCGCCGGCGCCGGCTGTGATGGCCAGGTGCTCGTGCTCTACGACATGCTCGGCATCACGCCTGGGCATCGACCCCGCTTCAGCAAGGATTTCCTCAGTGGTCGCGATTCCATCGATGCCGCCCTGGCCGCCTACGTGGGGGCAGTGCAGGACTCGAGTTTCCCGGGCCCCGAACACTCTTATTGAATCGGCCCATGCGGATCGTCAAGGACATCGATGAGCTGCGTGCCGTGCTCGGCGAACAGCGACGCGGCGGCCAGCGCATCGGCTTTGTGCCGACCATGGGCAACCTGCATGCCGGACACCATTCGCTCATCGCCAGGGCAAGGCAATGCTGCGACTTCGTCGTTGCCAGCATTTTCGTAAACCCGACCCAATTCGGCGTCAACGAGGATTTCTCGCGCTATCCGCGCACGCCGGAAGCGGATGCACGCGGACTCGCCGGCAATGGCTGCGACCTGCTGTTCCTGCCAGATGTGGAAACCATTTATCCCTTCGGTGCCGAGCGTGCGGTTCGCGTCCAGGTTCCGGATCTTGGCGACATCCTTGAGGGAGCCAGCCGGCCGGGACATTTTGACGGCGTGGCCAGTGTTGTGGCTCGCCTGTTCAATTTGGTCCAGGCCGATGCCGCAATCTTCGGCAGCAAGGACTACCAGCAATTGCTGGTGATCCGGCGCATGGCACGCGACCTTGGATTTGCCGTCGAGATCATTGCCGCGCCGATCATCCGCGAAGCCAATGGCCTGGCCATGAGTTCGCGCAATCAATATCTGGATGCCGGCCAGCACGCGCAGGCGGCGAGCATCCATGCCACCCTGCGCTGGATGACCGGACAACTGGATGCCGGCGTGGACTCCCCGGCGGAAATCGAAGCTGCCGCCATGCAGCGTCTTGCCAAAGCCGGCTTCGATCCGGACTACGCGGTGATCCGCTGTGCCGAGGATTTGTCCAGGTCACAGCAGACTGGAAAGGAACGCGCCGTGATCCTCATTGCCGCCAGGCTCGGCGGAGTCCGCCTGATCGACAACCTTGAATGGGAGCCGGTAAACGCAAGGCCTTGAGGGGGTTGTGGGGCAGTCGTGGCAACGAGTGTGACGTGTATGGCACTTCGCCACATCATGTGGTAGGATTACAACCGTCCTCGGGGTTTTCGCAACGACTTTCGTTGAAACCTCGCGGCCACCAGGGCGCATTGCAGGTAATCGTCACTCCAATTGAACCCTCGCGCGAAAATCGCTGCGAGGGTTTTTTTTGCCCTGGATTTGCCTTGGAGCGCACGGGGATCATGGAAAAATCTTTCCTATTCAGTGGTTTGATGAGGTCTCCTGAAATCTGATCCAGGCGCAATGGCAGGCGGCTGTGGCCATTCCGCAGGCCGCGTGGGTGGCGTCGCCAATCGGGTTCTGGAGTGCGGTCATGTTGTTGCGGATCCGCAACACTGGCGCTGTTTGATGCGCCGCACCGTTCCCGCCAGGATCATGTGGCCCGTTTCCCGGCCTGCTCGGCAAGTGCCCATTGGATGTGTTCGCGGACGAGCTCGGACGGATGATCCTGGCGCTCCTGCAAGGCGCGGATCGTCGCCTCGGAACCGGGTGCATTGCCCAGCGCTACGGCAATGTTGCGCAGCCAGCCGATGTATCCGGTGCGACGGATGGGTGAGCCTTCGGTGCGCTTGAGGAATTCCTCCTCGGTCCACTGGAACAGGTCGATCAGTGCCTGGTCGTCGAGGGCATGGCGCGGCGTGAAGTCGGCTTCGGGCGTGCTGCGCGCAAACTTGTTCCAAGGACAGATCAACTGGCAGTCGTCGCAGCCGAAGATGCGATTGCCCATGGGTCGGCGCAGTTCCAGCGGGATCGCTCCGCGCAGCTCGATGGTCAGGTAGGAAATGCAGCGGCGTGCATCCACCTGGTAAGGCGCAATGATGGCCTGGGTTGGACAGATATCCAGGCAACGCCGACAGGTTCCACAATGTCCGGTTTCCGGCTCGGCCAGTGGCAAGGGCAGGTCGGTATACAGTTCCCCGAGGAAAAACCACGAGCCGGCGTGGCGATTGATCAGGCAGCTGTGCTTGCCGATCCAGCCGATCCCGGCATCCCGGGCGAGGGCGCGTTCGAGCACTGGTGCCGAGTCGACAAAGGCGCGGTAACCGAATGGCCCGACTTCGGCAGCAATGCGCTCGGCCAGTTTCTGCAGGCGGTTGCGCATGAGCTTGTGATAGTCGCGACCAAGGGCGTAGCGAGCCACATAGGCACTCTCGGGATCGGCAAGTACATCCCAGCCATCGCGGGCACCTTCCGGCAGGTAGTCCATGCGTACCGAGATCACGCGCAGCGTTCCCGGCAGAAGCTCATCGGGACGGCTGCGCTTGCTGCCGTGGCGAGCCATGTAGTCCATTTCGCCATGGCGACCGGCATCCAGCCAGTTCAGCAGATGGCGCTCGTCGTCAGCCAACTCGACCCCGGCCACGCCGAGTTGCTGGAAGCCAAGCTCGGCTGCCCATTGCTGCAGGTCGGATGTCAGTCGGGTGTAGTCAATCGAAGCCATGGGCTGCTGGCGGAAACAAGTTCATCGACAAGCATACGGCCATCGCCGGCGTGGGCGGAACGCTCCGTATAATCGGCGGCATGCCCAGACTGCCACCTGCCACCAC
This sequence comes from Lysobacterales bacterium 63-13, assembly GCA_001899855.1. Lineage (GTDB taxonomy): Bacteria > Pseudomonadota > Gammaproteobacteria > Xanthomonadales > Rhodanobacteraceae > Dokdonella. The sequence continues at coordinate 50,160 of MKWR01000006.1, read as the reverse complement.
CTTGCACACCGTTGAACAGGTTCGCGCCCTGGATCGTGCGGCCATCGCCGGCGGGATTGCCGGCCATGAGCTGATGGCGCGCGCGGCGGCCGCCGCATTCGCCCTGCTGCGCTTGCGCTGGCCAGCGGCTCGCCGCGTGCTGGTCGTCGCTGGAAACGGCAACAATGGCGGCGATGCGTTCCTCGTTGCCGGACTTGCTGCTGCGGCAGGCCTTGACGTCCACGTTGTCGCCCTCGGCGAGAAATCGAGCGGGGATGCCGCCCGCGCGCGTGCCGCGTGGCTGGATGCGGGTGGCTCGATGGCGATTGCAGGGGATTCCACCTTGCCCGTCGAGGTGGATGTGCTGGTCGACGGCCTGTTTGGCACCGGATTGCGACGCGCTCCCGACGGCGTCGCGGCGCAGCTGATCGAGCAGATCAATGCCTGTCGCGGCGGCAAGCTTTCGCTGGACGTGCCATCCGGGCTCGATGCCGACAGCGGGGTTGCGCCCGGTGCCGTCGTGCGCGCCGATGCAACCATCAGCTTCGTCGGCTGGAAACGCGGATTGTTCACCACCGATGGCGTGGATTGCTGTGGCGCATTGAGTCTCGACACCCTTGGAATTCCGCCGGCAATCCTTTCCGCCTGTCCCGGCGATGCGCAGTTGCTCGGCGCTGGCCTCACGTCCTTGTTGCGGAAGCGTAGTGGTAATGTAAACAAGGGTAAATATGGTCATGTTCTTGCGATCGGTGGCAGCGAAGGCATGGCTGGCGCGATTGCCCTGGCTGCCGAGTCCGCCTTGCGGGTCGGTGCCGGCCTGGTCAGTGTGGCGACGCAGCCGTTGAATGTGGCGGCGATCAATGCACATCGGCCGGAACTGATGGTGCGTGGCATCGAAGGCCCGCAAGCACTGCAAGCCTTGATCGAGCGGAGCAGCGTCCTCGCCATTGGCCCGGGCCTCGGCCAGGCGGCCTGGGGACACGCGCTCTGGGATGCCGCCGTGCGTGCCGGCAAGGCCTGCGTGCTCGATGCCGATGGTCTCAATCTCCTCGCCCTGGAAACTGTCGATCTGCCGGCCGAGGCCGTGTTGACACCGCACCCAGGCGAGGCCGCGCGTCTGCTTGCCTGCACGGTGGCAGAGGTCCAGGCCGATCGATTTGCCGCGGTGCGTGAACTGGCCCGGCGTCATGCAGCCGTGGTCGTGCTCAAGGGTGCCGGCAGCCTGATCGCCAATCCTGCTCAGGAGGTGGCGCTTTGCCCGTTCGGCAATCCGGGCATGGCCAGTGGCGGCATGGGCGACGTGCTGACCGGGGTGATTGCCGGTTTGCTCGCGCAAGGCTTGTCCGCCTGGGATGCCGCCAGGCTTGGCGTCGTCGTGCACGCGATCGCTGGTGATCGTGCCGCCGGCGACTGTCCACGCGGAATGATTGCTGGCGATCTCCTGCCGTTCCTGCGCGTGCTGGTCAATCCGGGCCCGGCATGAGCGCTTTCCTTGAATGGCGGGGTGTCGATGAGGCGGCGCTCACGCAAATTGCACAGGCCTTTGCCGTGCCACTCGCCCAAGGTGGCGTGATCCTGCTGGAAGGCGATCTCGGGGCCGGCAAGACCACTTTTTCCCGCGCGTTGTTGACCACCCTTGGCGTTGGCGAGCGCATCAAGAGCCCGACCTACAGCCTGATCGAGTCCTACCGGATTGGCGATCTGCAAGCCCATCATCTGGATCTCTACCGGATTGCCGCTGCCGATGAACTGGAATGGCTGGGCTTGGCGGATCTGCTGGATGCGAGCAGCCTGCTGCTGATCGAGTGGCCGGAACGCGGCAGCGGTGCCTTGCCGCCTGCCGACCTGATCCTGCATTTCGAGCATGCCGGTGAGCGGCGCAACATTGCAGTCCGCGCACAGTCGGCGCGGGGGCGTGAATGCTTGCGTATCCTGGCCTCGTCCGGTGTCCGGCCGCACTCCTGAATATTTTCTCAGGAACGTTCCGCATATTGCGGATTTGCAAGGGAAAAGACTTGAATTACGTGATCATCTACGCTTGAATGCAAAACCATGGATGATCGCGCCCCGCTGACGATACGAATTTTCGCTGTCCTGGCCATGCTCGTGGCCGCGTGGCTGCCGGCGCAGGCGGCTGAAATCAAGGCTCTGCGCATCTGGGCCGGCCCCGAATACACGCGTGCCGTTTTCGATGTTTCCGGCCCGCTGGATTACAAGTTGTTCGATCTGGCTGGACCGGATCGCCTGGTTCTCGATCTGAAGTCGAGCACATTCAGCGCCGACTACACGGCTGCCGCAGCCAAGGGCCTGCTCAAGGCCATGCGCAGCGGCAAGCAGGGTGCCAGGGATTTGCGCGTCGTCTTCGATCTCGGCGAGGGTGTGCGCCCGAAGAGTTTCCTCTTGCCGCCAGCCGAGAAGTTTGGCTACCGTCTGGTTCTCGACCTCTACCCAAAGTCGCAGCCTGAGACAGTCAAGACCGTCGCCAAGGTGGTCCCGCCCGGTGCGTCGCGCAATATCCTGGTGATGATCGATGCCGGCCACGGCGGCGATGATCCTGGTTCGATCGGTGCCTCGGGCACGTACGAAAAAGTCATCACCCTGGCCGTCGCACGCGAGCTCAAGCGCGTGATCGACAAGGAGCCGGGCATGAGCGCGATGCTCACCCGCGACAGCGATTTCTTCATTCCGCTGGATGCGCGCTACCAGAAGGCGCGCGAGGCCAAGGCCGACCTGTTCATCTCGGTGCACGCCGATGCCTTCAGCAAGAGCGAGGCACGCGGCAGTTCGGTGTGGGTGCTGTCACCGCGCGGAGCGACGAGTCAGGCGGCGCGCTGGTTGGCAGACAGCGAGAACCGTGCCGATCTGGTCGGTGGCGTGTCACTGGATACGCGTGACGACACGCTGGCGGCTGTCCTGCTTGACCTCTCGCAAGGGGCGACCATGGAAGCGAGCAACGCCGTCGCCGCCCAGGTGCATGCGGCCATGGGTCGGGTCGGCCCGACCCACAAGAATCACGTCGAGCGCGCAAACTTCATCGTCCTGCGCTCGCCGGACGTGCCATCGATCCTTGTTGAAACCGCCTTCATCTCCAATCCGGCCGAAGAGCGCCGCCTGAAAACGCCGGCCGAGCAGACCAAGCTGGCCGACGCGATTCTTGGTGGCGTGCGCAATTATTTCCGCTCGACGCCGCCGCCCGGAACCTGGTTCGCGGAGGAGGGCAACCGTGCCAGGGCCAGTCGCCATGTCGTCTCGCGTGGCGAATCGCTGAGCGGCATTGCGGCCAGCCACGGCACTTCGGTGGCTGCATTGCGCCACGCCAACAAGCTGGCCAGGGACAGCGTCAATGTCGGCGACGTGCTCGAAATCCCGCAGGGCTGAGCAAGCGTCGCGACAAACGCATTGAACGGGGTGACGGGTTCGATCCGCTATGATGCGGCTCTCGATTTCCGCTGATCCCCGCATGGCGCGCATCCATCCGCTTCCCGCCGAACTCGTCAACCAGATCGCCGCCGGCGAGGTCATCGAGCGTCCGGCATCGGTGGTCAAGGAATTGGTCGAGAACAGCCTCGATGCCGGCGCGCGGCGCATCGAGATCGACATCGAAGACGGCGGTGCGCGGCTGATCCGCGTGCGCGACGATGGCGCCGGCATCGATGCCGATGACCTGGCACTGGCGATCTCGGCGCATGCAACCAGCAAGATCGCAAGCTTCGAGGACCTGGAACGGGTTGGCACCCTGGGATTTCGCGGCGAAGCACTGCCCTCGATTGCCTCGGTGTCCCGCTTCGCGCTGACTTCGCGCACGGCGGCTGCCGACAGCGCGACGCGCATCGAGGTTGACGGCGGCAAGCCGCACAGCCAGCGGCCGGCCCAGCACGCACCAGGCACGAGCGTCGAGATTCGTGATCTTTTCTACAATCTGCCGGCTCGGCGCAAGTTCCTGCGCGCCGAGCGTACCGAGTTCAACCACATCGACGACCTGGTCCGCTCGATTGCCCTCGCTCGCGAAGCGGTCGAGATCCGCCTCAGCAACAATGGCAAGGTGGTACGCCTGTACAAACCCGTGCGCGATGACGGCGAGGCCGATCGCCGGCTTGCCGATGTGCTTGGCCAGGGTTTTGTCGACAACAGCCTGCGCGTCGATCACGCGGGTGCCGGAATGCGCCTGTACGGCTGGGTCGGCCTGCCGACCGCATCGCGTTCGCAGGCGGACCAGCAGTATTTCCATGTCAACGGACGCCTCGTCCGCGATCGCGTCGTTGCCCATGCCGTGCGCCAGGCGTACGCGGATGTCCTCTTTCATGGGCGTCATCCGGCCTTCGTGTTGTTCCTCGAGCTCGATCCGCAAGGCGTGGATGTCAACGTGCATCCGGCAAAAAGCGAAGTGCGCTTCCGCGATTCGCGACTGGTCCATGATTTTCTCTATCGCAGCCTGCACGAGGCCTTGTCGGCGACGCGCGCCGGCATGCAGCCGGGCCACGAGACCGGCACCGAGCCCGTGGCAAATGACGTGCGACCGGTGTTGCGCAACCAGTCGGGGTTTCGCCTCGGCGTGGGCGAGCCGCTGGCCGACTATGCCGCCTTGCTCGGCACGCCATCGGCAAGCGCTCGTGCCTTCCCGCGCCTGGACGGTCACGGTGATGAATCGACGGAGGCGGCTGCTGCGGATATTCCACCGCTTGGCTTTGCCATCGCGCAGTTGCACGGCATCTTCGTGCTTGCGCAGAACGCGCAAGGCCTGGTCCTCGTAGACATGCACGCTGCGCATGAGCGCATCACCTATGAGCGCCTCAAGCTGGCGCGCGAAGGCGAGGGCATTCGTTCGCAGATGTTGCTGGTGCCGTTGCTGATTGCCGTCAGCGAGCGCGAGGCTGGCATCGTCGAGGAACACGCCGAACGCTTCGCCGACCTGGGTTTCGACGTCGTGCGCAGTGGCGTGCAGGGCATCACCGTGCGCCGCGTGCCGACCCTGCTTGCGGGTGGCGACGTATCGCAGCTGGTCCGTGATGTCATTGCCGACCTGGCGGCACATGGTTCGTCGCGGCGCATCGAGGAAGTCGGCAACGAGTTGTTGTCAACCATGGCTTGCCACGGTTCGGTGCGGGCGAATCGCCGCCTCAGCCTGCCCGAGATGGATGCGCTGCTGCGCGACATGGAGGCAACCGAACGATCGGCGCAATGCAATCATGGCCGCCCGACCTGGGTCCAGCTCAGCCTGCAGGAACTTGATCGCCTGTTTCTCCGCGGACGATGATGGCCGTCGATCCGCCTCCCCACCAAGGACATTTCGATGTTGATGACCAGCCTGTTGCTTGCAGCCAGCATTTCCGGAACCCAACTCGTTTCAGCGGGCAATGACGACGACTACACGCGGACGATTGAAACATGGCGCGAGCAACGCCTTGAGCGGCTCAAGGCACCCGGCGGTTGGCTGTCCCTGGTGGGCCTGGAATGGCTGAAGCCCGGAACCAGTACGATCGGCAGCGCCAGCGACAACGATATCGTCATCGCCAAGGCGCCCGCGCACCTTGGCAGCGTCGAGTGGAAAGGCGACAAGGTGACAATCTCCCTCAATGAAGGCACCGGCGCGACGATCGACGGCACGACGCAAACCCGGGCCGAGTTGCTCGATGACGCACACGAGCAGCCAACGGTGATCGCCTTCGGCAGCGTGAACTTCTACTTGATTGACCGCGCCGGTGGAAAAAAGGGCCTGCGCATCAAGGACAGCGAGGCGACGACGCGCACCGGTTTCCTTGGCATCGATGCGTATCCGGTCGATCCGGGCTGGCGCATCGAGGCGAAGTGGGTGGCGTTTGATCCGCCGCACACGCTGGAGATTCCCAATGTCATTGGCACGCTCGACAAGATGCCGGTGCCGGGCAAGGCGATCTTTGAGCGTGACGGCAAGACCTTCGAGTTGCTGCCCGTGCTGGAAACCGACGATGCCGATGAACTGTTCTTCATCATTGCCGACAAGACCAGCGGCAAGGAGACCTATGGCGCGGCACGTTTCATTTATGCAGCGATGCCAAAGGATGGCAAGGTCGTGATCGATTTCAACAAGGCCTACAACCCGCCGTGTGCGTTCACCGCCTTTGCCACCTGTCCGCTGGCACCGCCGGAGAACCGTCTTGGAATCGCGGTCACTGCAGGCGAAAAGAAATATCGCGGCAGCGCGCACTGAGCCAACCTGCATTGGCAGGCCCCTGCGCATCTCGTCCGATGCGCAGGCGCCACGACTTAATTGCCGGTGAATGCCGGCTTGCGACGCTCGAGGAAGGCGCGGGTACCCTCGCGCATGTCCTCGGTGGTACAGGTGAGGGCGAATGCCTTGCTCTCGAAATCCATTGCTTCGGCGAACGGACATTCGCCGCCGACGAGGATGGCATCGAGGATGCCGGCCAGCGCATGCGGCGCCGAAGCGGCCAATTGGTCGGCCAGCGCATTGACCTCGTCATCCAGCGCATCGACCGCGACCACGCGGTTGAGCAGGCCAAGCTGATGGGCACGCACGGCATCCACGGATTGTCCGAGCAGGCACAGCTCCAGCGCCGCCGGGCGACCGGCCAGGCGCAGCAGGCGCTGGGTGCCGCCAAACCCGGGCAACAGGCCGAGGCTGATTTCTGGCAGGCCGAGGCGCGCTTTTTCGCTGCCCACCCGCAGGTGGCAACTCATGGCGATTTCCAGGCCGCCACCGAGGGCAAAGCCCTGGATGCGGGCGATCACCGGTTTGCCGAGCAATTCGATCGTGCGCATCATGCGCTGCCCGGCACGCGAAAACGTCTGCGCCTGGATTGGCGTGATCGCGCTCAGTTCAGCAATGTCGGCACCCGCCACGAAGGCCTTTTCGCCAGCTCCGGCCAACACCACCACACGCACCGAATCGTCATGGCGGGCCTGGTCGAAGGCGATCTGCAGCTCGTTGATCGTTTCCCGGTTGAGCGCGTTGAGCTTGTCCGGGCGGTTGATGGTGATGCTGCGCACGGCACCGCGGTCACTGCTGATCAGATTGCGAAAGGCCATCGTGGGCTCCCGGTATGCCTGCGTTCATGAAGGTCGGGGATGATACCAGCGCCTGCAAAGGCCGGTCGTCGAACTTTGCCTGCTCCGGAAGTTCAGATAACGCCGGGCACTCGTTGGAAATTGGCGATCGTGAGTGGCTCAGGTACACTGACCGGCCTTTTTTGCGCCGCCCGGTGCCTGGGTCCGGCGCAACATCGCGTAATCATCCGTTTCAGATCCATTCTGGAGGCAGCATGAAATTTGGTTTGTCACTCGCCATGGTGGCGTTGTTGGTATCGGGAACGGCCTTTGCCCAGGACACGACGTCCGAAAAGGGCAAGCTTTCCTACTCGATCGGTTACCAGATCGGCAAGGATTTCACCGATCGCAAGATGGACGTGGACATCAATACGGTCATCCGCGCGATGCAGGATGCCTATGCCAAGCGCAATCCGGCCGTGGCCGAAGAAACCATGCGCGACACGCTTTCGGCATTCCAGACCAAGATGATGACCGAGGCCAAGGCAGAGTTCGACAAGATCGCCAGCACAAACCTTGCAAAGAGCAACAAGTTCATGACCGAGAACAAGACCAAGAAGGGCATCGTTTCTCTGCCCTCGGGTCTGCAGTACCGGGTGATCGAGGATGGCACCGGCAAGCAGGTTGGCGCGACCAGCGAAGTCACCGTGCACTATCGCGGTTCGCTGTGGGACGGCCTCGAGTTCGACAGCTCGTTCGCGCGTGGCGAACCGGTCAAGTTCAAGGTCAACGAAGTCATCAAGGGCTGGCAGGAATCGCTTTCGCGCATGAAGGTCGGTGATCACTGGCAGATCTTCGTGCCACCGGACATGGCCTATGGCGAACGCGGCCAGCCGCCGCGCATCGGTCCGAACCAGGCGCTGGTGTTCGATATCAAGGTCATCGATTCCAAGTGATCGATTGAGCAGTTGCGCAAACGAAACGCCGCGGCAATCCGCGGCGTTTTCATTTCCGGCCGGCGTGCCGGCATCGATCAGGGGAAGTCGCGCATTTCCTCGACGGCACGTTCCATGTCGAGCTTGATGCGATTGATGATGCGCATGGCCGGTTCGGTGCTGCTTTCATCCAGCCTGCCGTCGCTGACGCTGGCCTGCCCGTCGCGAACCATGGTCGCCTCCTCGTCACCGACAAACTGGGCCAGGTAGACATAGCCCTGGCGCAGGCCCTCCTTGACTTCCTGGTGATCGGCGCCCAATTCCCTGAGCAGGGTCAGGATTGCGAAACGGATCGATTCGCGGGCATGTGGCAACAAGCTCTCCGGCAGCCCGTAGACTCCGGGTTCTACCTGCGCAAGCACCTTCCCGTAATCGCTGACGACTTTCGTTGCCATTCCAAGCATGCGTGGCACCATCAGTTCATATCGAGCTTAATGTAACAGCAGGCGCAAGCGCGTCGACAGGACAGCCGGTTTCCATGCACATCGATTTTCCACAACCTGTTCTCAGTCCGTGCATCGGCATCTGCCATCTCGATGACAGCGGGCTTTGCGTCGGTTGTTTTCGCAGCGCCGCCGAGATTGCCGGCTGGCTCGGCATGAGTCGCACCGAGCGTGCACACCTGATGGATGTGGTGCTGCCGCAACGCGAGGCGTGCCGGGAATGAGCGAGCACATCGACATCGTCCGCTTGCGCCGTGCCGTGCGGCCGCTGGCCGATCCACCGCAGCCGCCGGGCTGGAACGCCACCGAGTTCCCCGAGCTGTGGTCGGACAACACGCCGCTGCGCCAGGCCGCGGTCCTCTTGCCGGTGATCTGCCGCGGCGACGCGTTGAGCATGTTGTTCACCCGGCGCAACGAGACCATGCGCCATCATGCCGGCCAGATCAGTTTCCCGGGTGGGGCCATGGAAGCAGCCGATCGCGATCCGATTGCCGCTGCGTTGCGCGAGACCGACGAGGAAACCGGCATCAACGCCAGTTTTGTCGAGGCCTTCGGTTACCTCGACTGCTTCGACACGATTTCCGGATTCAGCGTGACCCCGGTGGTCGGAATCGTGCGCGATGGCTTCAAGCTCAATCCCCATCCGGATGAAGTGGCCGAGATCTTCGAGGTGCCGCTGGAGATCATCCTCACCCCTGGCTGCCTGCGGCGTTCCGAAATCCTCTGGCATGGCCGTGGCCGCGAGATATTCGAGTTCAGCTACGACGGCAAGCGCATCTGGGGCGCGACGGCGGCAATCCTGCAGAATCTGCTGCGACGACTGGAGGCATACCGGTGAAGACCTTGATCTCGGTTGACGAGCTGGCCGTCCTGATCGACCAGGACGACGCCCTGGTTGTGGATTGCCGCAAGGATTTGAGTTCGCCGGACAGCGGCCGCCAGGCCTGGTCCGCCGCCCATATTCCCGGTGCGATCCATGCGGAACTCGACAGCGATCTGTCCGACCTGGGCAAGGCAGGGCAGGGCCGCCACCCCTTGCCTGACGAGGCCGTTTTCTCGGATGTCCTGTCGCGCTGGGGCTGGCGTCCTGATCGCCCATTGATCGCCTATGACGATGCCGGTGGCGCGCTCGCCGCATCGCGCCTGTGGTGGATGCTGCGCCTGGTCGGGGCACAAGCGGTGGGCGTGCTCGATGGCGGCTGGTCGGCCTGGAAAGCCAGCGGCCTGCCGACGGAAAACAGCCAGCAGGTGCCGGCACGGACACGGGTTTCCGTTGCCTACGATCGCCAGCAACTGGTCGGCTACAAGGGCCTGCAGGCAGAGCTTGCGGCGGGGTCGATCTGCCTGCTCGATGCGCGCGGCGCGCCGCGCTTTCGCGGCGAGGTCGAGCCGCTGGATCGAGTTGCCGGCCACATCCCCGGCGCGCGCAATCGGCCGTTCACCGACAATCTCGATGCCAATGGCCGCTTCAAGCCCGCCGCGCAACTGGCGGCCGAGTTCACGGCGCTCATCGAGCCGCAAGTGCCTTCTGCCGTCGTGCACATGTGCGGCTCCGGCGTCACCGCCTGCCACAACCTGCTGGCGATGGAAGTCGCCGGGCTGCACGGATCGCGATTGTTCGCTCCATCCTGGAGTGGATGGATCAGCGACCCGGAGCGGGCGATCGCCGTGGGTGCGGAACCCTGATCCCGGTCGAGTGCTGACGCCGTGGCGTTTGGCCCTATACTGGGCCCGCGCTGGTTCCGGCGCGCCCTTGTGACGAGGTTGATTTTCCCTTGAGTACGTCTGAAACACGCGTCCGGCCGCGCCGGGCAGGCAACACCACCGCGGCAAGGAAAGCCCCGGTGGCGCGCAAGGCAACGACAGCGAAGAAGGATGCAACCCGGCTGCCGGCCAAGTCGCCCGCCAAGGCGATGGTTCCGGCCAAGACCCGCAGCAAGAGCGCGGTCGCCAAACCGGCTGCAAAGAAGGCCGTGAGCAAGGCGGCGCCGAAAAAGCGCATCAAACCCGATCTCGAGCAGGATGTCTTCGCCCGCCTGCATCGCACCGTGACCACGGCGCTGGACGATCTCAAGGCTCGCGAGACCCGGGAGATCGACGTGCGCGGCAAGACCTCGGTCACCGACCTGATTGTCATCACCAGCGGCACCTCGACGCGGCACGTGCGCTCGATCGCCGACGAAGTCGTGCGCGCCGCCAAGAAGGCCGGCCTGCCGCCAATCGGCGTCGAAGGCGAGCGCGAGGCGGAATGGGTGCTGGTCGATCTCGGCGACATCGTCGTCCACGTCATGCTGCCGCGCACCCGCGAGTTCTACGGCCTCGAGCGCCTGTGGACGGTCGGTGACGACGAGCATCCCGAAAAACTTGATGGTTGAGCCGGATCCGGCGTGCGCACGCGACTGATTTCGGTCGGTGAACGCATGCCGGCCTGGGTCGGCGAAGGGTTTGCCGAATACCGCAAGCGCCTGTCGCGCGAGTTGCCCCTCGAACTGATCGAGGTCGCGCTCGGCAATCGCGGCAAGAGTCGCGATCCGGTCCGCGCCATGGCCGATGAAGGCACTGCCGTCCTCGCCGCAATTCCGGCAGGTGCCCACATCGTCGCCCTCGACGGGCGCGGCAAGACCTGGAGCAGCGAACAGCTCGCCGCGCAACTTGGTGAATGGCGCATGCTCGGTCGCGACCTGGCCATCCTCATCGGCGGTCCCGATGGCCACGCCGAGGATGTCCTCAAGCGCGCCAACCAGCGCTGGTCACTCGGCCCGCTGACCCTTCCGCACATGCTCGTGCGACTGATCGTCGCCGAACAGCTCTACCGCGCCACCACGATCCTCGCCGGTCATCCATATCACCGCGCGTGAAGTGCAGGAGCTGCCGATTTCATGTCGACGTGCGCAACGCCGCAGCTGTTGTTGGTGTGCCGCACGCTCGTTGCTACAGTAGTGACGCGATGGCGTTGACGTCGCGCATCCATGACGATCCATGGCCATGACAAAGTCCGCAACACCTGCCGGCATTCCTGCCAACATCCGGAAATTCCTGCACGATGGCGACCGGTACCTGCAGTGCAATGACCTTGCCGGTGCCGAGCGGTCCGCAAACTTCGCGATGGCACTGGCTGCCGATCACCCGCGAGCCATGGGCTTGCTTGGGAAGGTGCTGCGCCGACGGGGTAGAACGACAGACGCTGTGGCGTTCCTGAAGGATGCAGTTGCCCGGAATCCGCGTGATTTCGAACTCCGCCAGGAGTTGGCACGCGCCTTGGCCGATGACACGCAACTTGACTCCGCAATCGATCAGTATCGGGAGGCATTGGCGCTTCGCCCGGACGCGCAATTGTGGTTCGAACTCGGCACCACCTGTGATCGCAACTCGCAGGGCGAAGATGCTCTTGAAGCCGCACAACAAGCGATACGACTCGCCCCGCAGCACATGCCCAGTCACTTCCTGCGCGCACGCGTGTTGACCACGACCGGTCGGATCGAAGAAGCCGCAAAGGAATATCGACGCTTGGCCCGTCACCCGGCTCAAGCGGCAAAGGCATGGTTTGGCTTGCTTGATCTGAAAACCGTTCGACTGGCAGATCAGGAGCTTCTGTCAATTGAAAAACTGGAAAGCGACCCACGTACATCCGAGACTGATCGATTCGTTGCTGGATTCGCGTTGGGTCAGGCCTATGAATCTGCCGGGCGATATCCGGACGCTGTTCGGGCAGTACAAAGAGCGAATCAACTGTTGAGGCGGAATATCGTGTGGTCTTCCGAATCGCACAGCGCCAAAATAAGACAGATAGCCGCCGCTTTCACCAAATTGACCGAAGCCCCCTCTGACCAGTCCGGATTTCCCGTCATTTTCATAGTCGGTCTGCCGCGTTCGGGCAGCACCTTGGTGGAACAAATCCTTTCGGCACATTCGGGAGTCATGGGTGCCGGCGAGCTGCCATACGTGGACCATGTGATCGTGGCCGAATCGCATCGACGGGGTCAGGAATTTCCTTCTTGGGTCGCCGATGCGACTGAAGATGACTGGCGGCGGTTGGGTGAATCCTACCTTGACCGCACGCAGCGCTGGCACAAAACGGGACGATTCATCGACAAGATGCCTTCGAACTGGAAGTACATTGGTGCCCTGCGCCGGATGTTCCCATTGGCACGCTTCATTTTCACCGAACGCGATCTGCTCGAAACCTGTTGGTCATGCCACAAGCAGATGTTCTCTCCAGGATGCATCAATTACAGTTACGACTGGGTTGAACTTGCTCATTACGCCAAAGACTGCCGGCAACTCTGGCGAGTCTGGGAGAACCTTCATCCCGAACGATGTCGCACGCAGTCGCATGAAGCGCTTCAAGCGGACCTGGAAGGCCAGGTGCACGAATTGCTCCATTTTTGTGGCCTGGAATTCGAGCCGGCCTGTCTGGAATTTCACGATCTGAAACGAGTCGTAAAGACTGCGAGTGCAGCTCAGGTGCGCGAACCGTTGCGGCGGAACACGGCTCGTGCAGCGCGCTATGGGGATACTCTCGGGCCGCTGGCAATCGCTCTTGGAAATATCGTGACCTCCGAGGAGGTTTGACGTGAGCGTGATATTGCTGCATGTTTCGAAAGTAAGCGCGCTGGCAATTGGGGAGCTCGCTCCATTCGTTCTTATCGATTTCTTTGCTGACCGATCGAGTTGGGAGACTTTTGAAAATGATCAACCGTAAATTCGCTTCGTCCGCTGCGGCGGTATTCGCTGCCTCGATGCTGGCAGTTGCTTCCAGTACGGCGATGGCGGCAGTTGTCTGCGCCAGCCCAAATCTTGACGTTCCCAGCGACATAAGTGGCGTTTATCTGAACTTGGTTACTGGAGACACCTCTGGTGGAGCAGGTTGGGACATCAATCCGTACAACAACAACGCAGGCCTTACGTTCTACGGTGCTGCTTCACCCTCGGGCATATTGGCAACCGGATCCCCAGGCGTCACAGCGGAGACGGTGGTACTCGCATCGGGTGATGCGGTTTCACCAACTCCAGCTCCCAATTTCTATAATCAATTCCAGACTCGGGGCACATCGTTTCAGACGGCGGGCACTCGTTTCTTGGGCGTCAAATTCATGAACGAAGGCACCGCGACAATGAACTACGGTTGGGTCGAAATGATTAGCGGAGCTGCGGCAGGATTTCCGGCTACGATCGCCCGATACTGTTATGACGACACTGGTGCTGCCATCACCGCCGGCACCACACCAGTCTCCCTGCAAAGCTACTCGATTGACTGATTTCCGCTTCAGCGCGATGGTTTGAAAAACGCCCCGCGAGGGGCGTTTTTTTTGCATCGTCGGGGAGATTGTCCATACCTGACTCGGCTGTCGTATCGTCTTCATCTGCCCGGTTAGGTGAAGTCCAGTTGCGACTGGCCCGGATCCTGGTCATGGTCGGCCAGGGTTGAACGGACTTTCTCGCGAGGCCGCCGCCACAATGCTGCAGGATCGACCGCCGGATGGCGACTGGCTATGATCGCGCGATGAAGAAAGCGTCAAGGTCCCATGGCGTTCCGCGCAATCCAGCCCCTCGCTATCCACCCATTCCGGCGAAAGCCGTAGCGGTCTTGCGGGATGCGGAGCAGGCGCTGGCAGCGAACAACCTGGTTGCCGCCGAGGGTGCCTTGGTGCCGGCAATGGTGCTGGCACCGGAGCATCCAAAAACCTTGCGCCTGATCGGGCGTGCCCGCTACTTGCGTGGCGACTGGGCTGAAGCGATCCGCAATTTTGCGACGGTCGCAGACGTGGTTCCTGGCGACATCGACAACCTGATCGATCTCGGTCGCGCGCAAAGCGCGAATGGTGATATCGCAAACGCAGCGGCGACGCTTCGGCGTGCGTTGGAGCATCGCAACGATGCCGCCACCTTGATCGAACTCGGCATCGTCCTCGATGCCGGCGCTGATTCGGAGGCGGCGCTGGATGTTGCCAATCGGTTGCTTGCCGCGGATGCGGATCTTGCGCGTGCGCGCCTGTTGCGCGCGCGCAGCTTGCAGGCGTTGGGTCGCATTGACGACACCGCCGCCGAATATCGCGAGTTGATCCGTCGCCAGCAGGAGATTCCAGCCGCGTGGTTTGGCTTGATGGACATCAAGACAATCCGCCTTGATGCCTCTGAACTGGCGAGATTGAAAGGCGCGTACAACGCCGCGAATTGGAATGACATCGAGCGATCATTGCTTGCCTATGCATTCGGCCGAGCCGCTGAAGACGCGGGCGAGCATGCCGATGCAGTCGCAGCGTTCGACAGCGCCAATCGCCTCAGCCGTCGCCGGGTGACCTGGGACGGTGCGCAATGGTCGCGGCAAGTGGCGGAAACCATCCGGGCGTTCGAAGGCGTGACCGAGTCCGCACCAGCCGACCTCGGCAGCGAGGTGATTTTCGTTGTTGGCTTGCCGCGCTCGGGCACGACCCTGGTGGAACAGATCCTCGCGGCGCATTCCCGGGTGGAAGGCGCCAATGAATTGCCTGACCTGGCAGTCGTCATCGAGCAGGAATCGCGTCGACGGCGGCGCGCATTCCCGCAATGGGTGGGGCAGGCGAGCGCGGCGGATTGGCAGCGACTCGGCCAGGAATACCTCGATCGCACCCGACGCTGGCGCGCGGACAAGCCCATGCACAGCGACAAGATGCCGGAGAACTGGCCGTACACCGCCGCGATTCGCGCCATGCTGCCGGCTGCACGCATCATCGATTCGCGGCGCGATGCCGTGGAAACCGCATGGTCGTGCTACAAGCAACTGTTTGGCCCGAATCGTGTTGCCTACAGTTACGATCCCGCGGAACTCGCCCAATATTGGCGCGACTATGATCGCTTCATGCGCGTGCAGGCGGCGAGGCATCCGGCTCATCTGCGCGTGCAATCGCATGAAACCTTGACGGCAGACCTGGAAAGCGAAGTCCGCGCCTTGCTGGCGTTCTGCAAACTGGACTGGGAAGCGGCCTGCCTGCAATCGCACCGTGCCGAACGTGCCGTGCGCACGGCCAGTTCCGCCCAGGTCCGGCAACCTTTGCGACGCTCGACCGCAAGCACGGCGGCCTATGGCGACAGCCTTGCCGACTTTCGCCGCCATTTCGTCCAGGAAGGGACCACACCTGATTCGAAGCGGTAAAGCGCATCTCGGCAGCGCAGTCCGGCAAACGGGGATTGCCCTGCCCACCTTGCAGGCAGGCCGAGTCAAGTCCTGGGGCCGCCAGCTCCGTCGTGGCCGCGCCGAACCTGCCCATTGACCGCCAATTGGCAAGCAGGCAAGCTGATTGGCGGCCTTGACAGTTTGCAGGGTCTTTGGTTCCACGCCAGGTCAGGTGCATGCTCGCCGCGTTTTCCAGCTTGAGTTGGCCAACGCGTATGCCTTCCAACCCATCTACAGCCGGAACAATCATGAACCACATCAAATTGAATGCGTTTTCCTGCCATGCCGGCAAGGCCGGCCTCGCTGCCTTGGTCGTGGCGGCATCGATCACCGTTGCGTCAACGCAGGCGATGGCCGCACCGACGTGCTTCACGACGCCCATCGCGGTACCCGTCACGACCTCAGGCATTTACCTGAATCTTTTCACCGGCGTTTCTGGTGCCACACCCGCTTCTGCGACAGGTTGGGATTTCAACCCCTGGGGCAGTTCGTCGGCGAATTTCTGGGTCGCAGCCACCACCCCCTTGTCGGGATTTGTCGACAGCGGCTCTGGAACAATCGGAAACCTGACCAATGGCACACCGGTTGGCCCGGCGAGTACCTTCATTACCGGCAACTCGAGCGCAGCCACGATGGCTCTCTGGCGTGCCGGCATTGCCAACGGCAACCTCGGCATGCGTTTTGTTGAAGCCGGCAGCACGTATTACGCGTGGATCAACATGACTTCCGTTGGACCCACGGGCCTTCCATTGACAATCAACAGTTGGTGTTTCGAGAGCACGCCGGATACGGCGATCAACGTCGGCTCCACGCCCGTCTCGCTGCAGAAGTTCACGATCGACTGAGCCAGTTTTCCAGCAAATCGAAAAAGCCCCGCCCTGGCGGGGCTTTTTCGTTGCCCGGGTTCGGCAAGGCCACGATGCTGGCGCTTGCCTCCAGTCATGGGGGGAGCTTCGCCAAGCGGTTGCCTCAGGCGAGCGAAAGCGTCCGCGTACGCTGCGGCAGGGTTCAATCCGGCGGGCACGACGGCGAGCGGAACCAGGCACAAGACCACGGTTTGAATGATGTGTCCTGACAGCAAAGACTCCGCGCACTGGCACTTCGAGCGCACAGGAAAATCATGGGCAGCCCTTCAAGGCGATTCTGTTCCCGGACGCGTGAGTTCCTGCGGATTGATTGTGCCCGGGAACTTTTTGCCTCCCGCTGGGGTACATTGCGGGTCGCTCGCAATCCATGACGCTTCTTCGATCCGGTTATCCGCTCCGGCGGGTACCGATGCGCCGGGAATTGTGGCGATGGACTTTCGCTTCGCCGGATCCGGCGCAGCCTGCATGATTTCGGACTACAGGGTGATTCGAACATGATAGAAACCCAAGCTCTGGGAAAACGCTACGGCGATCTGGTCGCCGTCGATGGCATCACCTTCAAGGTGGAGCCAGGACAGGTGCTCGGCTTCCTCGGCCCCAATGGTGCCGGCAAGTCGACCACGATGAAGATGATCGCGGGTTTCCTCGCGCCGACTTCGGGCAGCGCGAAGGTCTGCGGTTTCGATGTCGAGACGCAGCCGATCGAGGCCAAGCGGGTCGTCGGCTATCTGCCGGAAGGCGCTCCCAGCTACGGCGAAATGAGCGTGCGCCAGTTCCTCGGCTTCATTGCGGAAGTGCGCAACATCGCGGCCAGGGATCGCGGCAAGCGCTTTGACGATGTGGTGGGTCGGCTCAATCTCGAAGGCGTGCTCGAGCAGCCGATCGAAACCCTGTCGAAAGGCTTCAAGCGCCGCGTCGGCCTGGCCCAGGCCATCCTGCATGATCCCAAGGTGTTGATCCTCGACGAGCCCACCGATGGCCTTGATCCCAACCAGAAGCACGAGGTGCGCACGCTGATCAACGCGATGGCGCGCGACAAGACCATCATCGTCTCCACCCATGTGCTCGAGGAAGTGCATGCCGTTTGCAGCCGCGCGATCATCATCGCCAAGGGCCGCGTGCTTGCCGATGCGACGCCGGCCGAACTCGAGGCGCGTTCGCGCTATCACCAGGCGGTATCGCTGACCGCCACCGACACCAAGGCGGCCAGGGAAGCGCTGGCACGGGTGGCCGATGTCGCCGCGATCGAAGTCGATGCGCAGGATGGGCGCATCACCGCTTTTCCGAAGCCGGGCAAGCAGATTTTCGTCGCCGTCAACCAGGTGCTGCAGGAGCGCAACATCGTCGTGCGCGAGCTCGCCCTCGAAGGCGGCCGCCTCGACGAGGTGTTCCGCACGATCACCCAGGGCAGGGCACAGGAGGCTCAGGCATGAGTGCCATCAGCACCGTCTGCAAGCGCGAGCTGCGCAGCTACTTCGCGACTCCGGTCGCCTATGTGTTCATCGTCATCTTCCTCGTCCTGTCGAGTGCGTTCACCTTCTATCTCGGCAATTTCTACGAGCGCGGGCAGGCCGACCTGCTGCCGTTCTTCAGTTTCCTGCCGTGGCTGTACCTGTTCCTCGTGCCGGCCGTGTCGATGCGCCTGTGGTCGGAGGAACGCAAGAGCGGCACGATCGAATTGCTGCTGACCCTGCCGATCACGATGTGGCAGGCGGTGATGGGCAAGTTCCTTGCCGCCTGGCTGTTCATCGGCATTGCCCTGGCCTTGACCTTTCCGCTGTGGATCACGGTCAACTATCTGGGCGATCCGGACAATGGCGTGATCTTCGCCAGTTATCTTGGCGCGTGGCTGATGGCCGGCGCCTTCCTCGCCATCGGTTCGTGCATCTCGGCGGCGACGCGCAACCAGGTGGTTGCCTTCATCCTCACCGTGGTCGTCTGCTTCCTGCTGGTCATGGCGGGTTTCCCGCTGGTGCTCGATGCATTCCGCTCGTGGGCTCCCCAGGTGCTGGTCGATGCCATCGCCAGCCTGAGTTTCCTCACCCACTTCTCCTCGATCAGCAAGGGCGTGATCGATCTTCGCGACTTGCTCTATTTCGTCCTCATGACCGGATTCTGGCTGTATGCCAGCGCGATCGTCATCGACCTGAAAAAAGCCGACTGAGGAAACCCGACCATGACATCCAATCGCAAGACCCTCTCCGGCGGCGCACTGCTCATCCTCATCGTGCTGTTCATCGGCCTCATGCTGGTGGTCAACGTGATGTTCCGTGGCGCGCGCGTCGACCTGACGCAGAACAACCTCTACACCTTGTCCAGCGGCACCAAGGAAATCCTTGCCAAGCTCGACGAACCGATCAACCTGTACCTGTTCTACTCGGACAAGGGCAGCCAGAACATCCCGCAACTGCGCACCTATGCGACCCGCGTGCGCGAGCTGCTCGAGGAAATGGCGGCGCGTTCGAATGGCAACATCCACCTGCAGGTGATCGATCCGCTGCCGTTCTCGGAGGACGAGGATCGCGCCACGACCTACGGTTTGCAGGCGGTTCCGGTCACGGCTGGTGGCGAGACCGTGTTCCTCGGCCTGGCCGGTACCAATTCGACCAATGGCCAGTCGGTGATTCCGTTCTTCCAGCCGGACAAGGAATCCTTCCTCGAATACGACGTGGCCAAGCTGGTGCATGAACTGGCGACGCCGAAGAAACCCGTGGTCGGCCTGGTGTCGAATCTGCCGATGGGTGTCGGCTTCGATCCGGAGACGCGGCAGATGCGCGATCCCTGGGCGATCCAGCAGCAGCTTTCGCAGTCCTTCGATGTGCGTGACCTGAATCCGGGCGGCATCAAGAGCATCGATCCCGATATCAGCGTGCTCGTGCTGGTGCATCCGAAGGCACTCTCCGACGAGGCGCAATACGCGATCGACCAGTTTGTCCTGCGTGGCGGACACCTGCTGGTCTTCGTCGATCCCGATGCGGAGCTCGACACCAGCGGTGCCGATCCGCAGGATCCACAGGCGGCGATGTTCGCCGATCATTCGTCGGACCTGCCCAGGCTGTTCAAGGCCTGGGGCATTGAATACGACGCGAAGACCATTGTCCTTGATCGCGCACGCGCGGTTGCCGTCAGCATCGGCCAGGGCCGCGCACCGGTGCACCATCCGGGCATCATCGGCCTGACCGCGGCCGACCTCAATCACGATGACGTGGTCACTGCAAACCTCGAAAGCATCAATGTTTCCAGTGCCGGCTTTTTCGGCCTGGCCAAGGATGCGACAACTAGATTGGTGCCGCTGATGCAGAGTTCGGGCGATGCCACGACCAGCCCGGCAAGTCGCTTGAAGATGCTGCCCGATCCCAGCGCCTTGCTCAGCGACTTCAAGCCGACCGGCGAGCGTTACGTGATTGCCGGGCGTGTCGAAGGCAAGTTCAAGAGCGCATTCCCGGAGCGCAACGAGGCCGGTCACCTCGCCGAATCGAAGGAGGATGGGCAGATCGTGCTGGTCGCCGATACCGACCTGCTTGCCGATCGGCTTTGGGTGCAGGTGCAGAATTTCCTCGGCCAGAAACTGATGAACGCCTTTGCCAACAACGGCGACCTGGTGCTCAATACCATCGACAACCTGACCGGCTCCTCGGCACTGATTTCGATCCGTGGTCGTGCCACCTCGCAACGCCCGTTCACCACGGTCGAGGCGCTCAAGCGCAGCGCCGATGACCGTTTCCGCGCCAAGGAGCAGGAGCTGCAGCAGGAGTTGCAGGAAACCGAGCGCAAGCTGGCCCAGTTGCAAAGTGCAAAAACCAGCGATCAGGCGATGATCCTTTCGCCGGAACAGAAATCCGAGCTCGACAACTTCGTCAAGCGCAAGGCCGAAATCCGCAAGGAGTTGCGCGATGTGCGGCGCTCGCTGGATGCCGAGATCGAATCGCTGGGCAGTCGCCTGAAGTTCCTCAACATCGTCTTCGTGCCGTTGCTGGTCACCTTGGTCGCAATCGGCTTTGCACTGTGGCAGGTGCGTCGGCGCAAGTCGGCCTGAAGGAGGAGAAGACCATGTTGAAGCAGAAAAACCTGATCAGCCTTGCCATCGCCACCCTGGCGATTGTCGTCATTGCCCTGGCTGTGCAGCACTCGCGCAAGCCGGTCAGTGATTTCAGCGAGCAGGCCGCGCCCCTGGTTGCCGGTCTTGCCGATCATCTCAACGACGTCAGCCGCCTGCTGGTGACCACGGCAAACAAGAACACCGTGGTGACCCTGGTCAGGAAGGATGGCATCTGGACGGTGGCGGAGAAGGGCGGTTATCCGGCAGATCTCGGCAAGCTGCGCGAGTACCTGCTGAAGGTTGCCGATGCGAAACTCGTCGAGAAGAAGACGGCAAAGGCGGAGCGTTACACGGATCTCGGTGTTTCCGACATCAGCGATCCGCAGGCCAAGGGTATCGCAGTCGGCATTGATGGCCTTGCTGCGCCGGTCGCGTTCATTGCCGGCGTCAACAACGCGCAGGGTGGCGGCACCTATGTGCGCCGAAGTGGCGAGGAGCAGAGCTGGCTGGCCAGCGGAAATCTCATCCCCGACAAGGAGCCGGCCAACTGGTTGCGCAAGGAGCTGTTGAACATTCCTTCCGAGCGCATTGCCTCGGTGACGATCACGCACGCCGACGGCAAGGTGTTGCGCGTGTTCAAGGACAAGGCCTCGGATCCGCATTACACGATCGCCGACCTGCCGAAGGGACGCGAGCCGAGTTCCGAATTCGCCGCCAATGGCCTGGCCTCGGTGCTGGCCGAGCTGAAGCTGGACGATGTCGCGGCAAACAGCGACATCGCCATGCCGGACAAGGCCACCACGGTGCGCTACGCGACGTTCGACGGCGTGATCGTCGAAGCCAGGACATGGCAGGTGGCAGACAAACGCTACGTTGCGTTCAGCGCAGCGGAAGATGTCGAGCGCGCGCAGCGGCATGTCGACGCTGAATTGGCGAGCAAGGCCGCCGATGCCAATGCCGGCAAGGACAAGCCGGCCGCAGCCGAAGCGGATTCCAGCGCTGGTGCTGCAGGATCGCCCGCGACCGCCGATGCAGCAAAAGGCGAAGCAACCGCGCCGGCAGCCGATGCGGCCACGGATCGCGCGCAACGGCTTGCCGAAATAACGGCGGAAGTGGAAAAGCTCAACGCAACATTCAAGGGCTGGAGCTTCGTCCTGCCGGGTTACAAGATCGGCGATATCGACAAGTCGATGGATGATCTGCTCAAGCCGCTTGAGAAGAAATCCACCAAGTAGTGCATTACAGCCGTGACATGGCGGAAACACCGCAGGTGATTCCGCCATGTTGCAGTGGGGTGAGGTTTCGTGCGGCGGAATCGCCTGCGGCGGTTCCGCCCTTCTGGATTGCGAAAAGAGCCGACTGCCGACCAGGCATTCATGCTGTCGGTTCATCACGCCGGGAGGAAAGCATCCTGGACGAAAGCCGGGGCATTGCGACCGAAGGCACGGCGAATGCCTGACAATCGGGTTCCTCCATGCTTGCGATGCCCGCGCCATGACTGATATCAACGCTACCCGCCGGCTGGCCGGAATCGCCGCCTGCCTGGGCGCCGGCACGGCGGTGCTGGCCGGTGCTTTTGCCGCGCATGCCTTGCGTGATCGCCTGGGTGCCGATGCAATCGCGATCTGGCGCACCGCGGTCGATTACCAGTTCTGGCATGCACTGGCCTTGCTCGGCATCGCGGTGCTGGCGGTGGAACCCGCGCCGGCCTTGCGCTGGGCCACGCGCGCCTTCCTCACCGGCATCATCCTGTTCAGTGGCAGCCTCTATGCACTCGCCCTTGGCGCGCCACGGGTGATCGGCATGCTGACCCCGCTTGGCGGCCTCGCCTTTGTCGCCGGCTGGGCCTGCCTGCTCGCCTTCCACCTGCGCGCGCGGCTCCGCTGAGCCCTTCGCTGCGCCGCAATCCGGCGGTTTGCCGAGGCGTCCAGCGCGGCGCGACGGGCCTGTCCGCAGCGATGCAGCGCACAAGAGCTTTTTCCCTTGCCCGGCGCATAATCGATCGAACAAGCGTTCGATCCAATGACCAACCAAGGGGATAGCCATGTCGTTACAGAAGCGATGGAAACCACGAAACGGATGTGCCTTGCTGATAGCCAGCATCGCACTCGCATTGGCCCTGCCGGCCGCCGCGCAATCACTGAGTGCGCCAGGCATGAGCGCGCCCGGGCGGATCAGCTGGGATGCCGAGGGCATTCCAACCATCGATGCCGCCAACGACAACGACGCCGCCTTCTTGCAGGGCTATGCACATGCCCGCGATCGCTTCTTCCAGATGGACCTGACCCGGCGGTCGGTCAGCGGATCGCTGGCGGAACTGGTCGGCATTTCGCAACTTGCCTCGGACGTGCAGGCGCGCAACCTCGGCTTGCGCCGCGGTGCGGTGAAGACCTGGGCGAAGATGTCCGACGACACGCGCGGCTGGCTGAGTGCCTATGCCAACGGCGTCAATTTCTGGCTGGCGAACAACCCATTGCCGCCAGAGTACGGTGCGCTGCAATTGACCCACGCCGATCCGTGGACGCCGGTTGATTCGCTGTGCGTCGGCAAGGGCCTGGCCTTCCAGTTGTCGTTTGATCTCGACATTGATCCGACCATCAAGCTCGGTGCCTACCAGCAGGCCGGGCAGGCGGCTGGCTTCGATGGCAGCACCCTCTATTTCGGCGACACCCATCGCATCGCCCCGGCCGACAATCGCGTCAGCGTGCCGGACTTCGTGCCGGGTGGTGACAACAGCGTGGCAACGTCGCTGCCGAAGCTCGACAACGCCAAATCAGTACCTGCCGTTGGCGCGATTGGCAGCGACACCATCGACATGGCGCGCGCATTCCGCGAGCAGTTGCAGGATTCACCCTTGCTCCGGCGTGCCCTCGACGGGCGCGAAACGCCGATCGGCAGCAACGAGTGGGTTATTGCCGGCAGCCACACGGCATCCGGCAAGGCCATCCTCTCCAATGATCCGCATCTGGGACTCGACCTGCCTTCGGTATTCATGGAGCAGCACCTGCTCTCGCGTGATGCGCGCTATCCCACGTCGATGGATGTCACTGGCGTGACCGTGCCTGGGGCACCCGGCGTGATCCAGGGCTGCAACCAGCGCGTGTGCTGGGGCACGACGACCAACTCCCTCGACGTGACCGACGTTTTCCAGGAACAGCTCGTCCTCAACAGCTACGGCTTGCCCTATGCGATCGTCCATGACGGCCAGGTGGAGACTTTGCAATGGGTGTTCCAGAACTACTACGTCAACCGCATGAGCGGTACGCCCGACACGGTCACCCGCGAAAACAGCATCGGCTACACGAATGGCGGCGTCAGCATCCTCGTGCCGCGGCGCAACGATGGCGCGATCGTCAGTATCACCGGCAACCGTGGCCTGTCGATCGCCTATACCGGCTGGGGTGCCACGTTCGAGCTTGAATCGTTCCGCCGCATCAACCGCGCCGGCAATCTGGCCGAATTCCGCAATGCCTTGTCCTACTTCGATTTCGGATCGCAGAACTTTGCCTATGCCGATGTCGACGGCAACATCGCCTATTTCGTCAGCGCCGAAGCGCCGGTGCGCACCGACCTGCAGACGCAGAACGCGCCCGGCGGCGGAATTCCGCCATTCGTGATCCGCGATGGCAGTGGTGCCCTCAAGCACGACTGGATGCCGGTGCAGCATGTGCAGCCGAACCAGGCGGTTCCATATGAGGTCCTGCCGGAAAACGAGATGCCGTACGTGATCAATCCGCAATCCGGATATGTCGCCAACGCCAACAACGATCCGATCGGCTTTTCGCTCGACAACAATTCCCTGAACCAGTTGCGCCCGGGCGGCGGCATCTACTATCTGGATGTCGGCGGTGCCTCGGCGTATCGCATGGGCCGCATCGATCGCAAGATCCAGGGCTTGATTGACGCTGGCGGCAACATCACCAGCAATGACATGAAGGCCCTGCAGGCCAACAACCAGTTGATGGACGCCGAGTTGGTGCTGCCACACCTGTCTGCGGCGTTCCAGGCTGCCTCGGCACCGGGAGCGTGGCCACAGTTGGCCGCGCTGGCTGCCGAACCGCGCATTGCCGAAGCCGTGGATCGTCTGCAAAAATGGGACTATTCAACACCTACCGGCATCCAGCAGGGCTACGACGCAGGTGACAATCCGGCCGCCTTGCCGGCTCCGTCGCAGGGACAGATCGATGCCAGTGTCGCCGCATCCATCTATGCGGCCTGGCGCAGCACGTCGATCCGCAACACGATCGACAAGACCCTGACCAATGTCGGACTCGGCAACTACTTGCCCGGCAGTCGCGATGCGCAGGCCGGCTTCAAGTTCATGCTCGACAACTACGCGGCCCTGGGCGGCAAGGGTGCATCCGGCCTCACCTTCTTCGGCGCGGCGGGTGCACCGAATGCAGGCGCGGCACGCGATTATGTTCTGCTCAAGTCGCTTGCCGATGCCCTCGACATGCTCGCCAGCGAGGGCTTCTCGGCGGCGTTCGCGGGTTCGACCAACCAGGCCGACTATCGCTGGGGCAAGTTGCACCGGATCGTTTTCGATCATCCGCTCGGTGCACCGTTCAGCATTCCCGGACCGAATGGCTACGGATTTGGCGATCTGTCCGCCGGACTCAGGGGCATCGCCCGCCCGGGCGGTTTCGAGTCGGTCGATGCGGCCAGCCATGATGCTCGTGGCAGCACGGTCAACAGCTTCATGTTCGGCAGCGGTCCGGCGCGTCGATTTGTCGGCGAGATGTTCCCGACCATCAGCGCTTCGGAAATCATCCCCGGTGGCCAGAGCGGCGTGCTCGGCAATCCGCTGTATGTCGGCCAACTCGGCCGCTGGCTGACCAACCAGTACCACCCGCTGCCTATCCCGGCCTCGGCGGCGCTGGCCCAGGGAACCTCGGTGCTCAATTTCGTACCGCACTGAGACTTTGCGTGATGCCAAGGAAAAGCCCCCGCATGCGGGGGCTTTTCGGTTTCAGGACACGGCGTTTTTACTAGTTTCTTGCCGGCGTGTTCTCGGCAAAGTACTCGTGGTTGTCGGCATTGGCGACGGCCTTGGCCGGGTTGCTCACGGCGAGGTTGTGCGCCGCAGTCTGGCCGTAGCCATTGTCCTGGGTGCCAGCAACGACATTGAAGTGGCTGGTCTCATGCACGAGGGTGCCGGCGCGTGAATCGGTGCCGGTGTTCGGTGCCGCCCAGAACGCGCCGCACAGATAGACCTTGTACGGCTGGGTCGGATAGACATACGCATAGGTGCCACTGTCGCTGCACGAGCAATTGAACGTGAACGGCTGCGAGGACAGGGCGCTGTAGATGTTGTTGAAATGCGTGCGCACGGTCGCATAGCGCGAACTGTTGTAGGTGCCGAACCACCATGTGTAACGGCTGCCGGTGTTGCCGGCGGTCAGGTAGTTGCGCGAATTGCTGGCATAGGTGACCGAGGAGTTGCGTGCCGTGACCAGTTGCGATTTCCGCGTGGTGCTGCAACTGACATAGCTGTTGGTTGCCGCAAGGATGCCAACCTGCGCGCGGAAGCTGTTGTCTTCGTCGAACACATCGGGGCTGGCGTCGGCATACACCGAAGTCGTGCCGCGACGCATGTCGAAGCCGGTGACGGCTGCCGTCGCACCACCTCGATCGGCGGCCATGACTTCCTGGACCACCTCGCGTGCTTCGCGCGCGTAGCTGACCTCGTACAGGCCACCCTTGCGCATGTCATACGACGCGCTCAGGTCAACCTTGGCATCAAGGCTTTCGCCGGGTTTCAGTTCGACAAAGTCCTCGGGGCGCGGTGCAACGCGCTTGTACAACGGTCCGACATAGGCGACTTCCTCGCCATTCTGGCGGACGCTGAACAGGTCATTGGTGAGGCCATCGACCGGCGTCTGCCAGCGCAGCACATGGACGCTGGTCCCTGATTGGTTGATCAAGCGGTATTCAATGGTACCATCCCCGGAATTCCCGGCGCTTGGCGACAAGGCGATTTCCAGACCGGCGGAATGGACCGCCGCAGAACCCAGCATTCCCACGGCAAACACGGCAAAACCCGCAAAGAGCTTGTGCATGTCAAACCTCGATGATGAGTGGCCGCCCCTCCCCAGGGAACGGGCGCCACGGGCGTGGCGCCGCGCGAGCGTATGCCTGATTGGATCTCTATACAAGTTCGGTGATCGCGGCAATCCCGGGAAAAGGCCGACATCAAGCCCGGCGCAAGGATTCAGGCCTGATCGCGCTGTCGCGGAATCCGCCCAGCCCGGCTTTGCGTCAGGCGCGGCGCCAACACCAGTGCCAGGGTTCGTAGGCGATGCCGTGCGGGTTGTCGCGCGGATAGGACAGGCGGAAACCAAAGCCTGATGCCTGCGCCTGCAGCCAGGCAAACGCCGGCGACTGCTCGAACTCTTCCTCCAGCGCTGAGTATCCCGGCGTGGTGATGTCGACGACGCGTCCGCAATGATGTTCGCTGTAACCCGGCGCGGCGCTGACCCGCAGGATCTCCCCGATCGACTGGCCGTGATCGAGCTTGCGTTGGATGATGCGCAGTTGATAGGCGGCCGAACGGAATGCCGAAACCACCTGCAGTTCGATGCCGTCACGCCGGGCGGCAGTGTGCATGCGTGCCCACGCGCGTGCCGCCGGCGGAGCCAGCCATTGTTCGCGTCCATGGATGTCGCTGCCGATGCAGGCGAGTTCGCGTGGCTCGCGCATGATGCGCAAGCGATGGCGACGGCCGTAGTCGCGGGGAACGCCGAGCGCATGCGCCGCAGCGATCACGCGGGCGCGCTCGGCGGTGTCGCAGCGTGGCGGGGGTGATTGCTCGGCCATCGGCGAAGTCTAGCCGATCGATCACGGGTCACGATGCATGCGGGCGGTTGCCCTTCACCCACCGAGCAATGTCATCCAGCACCTTGTGATCGACATGCGCCGGACGTTCGGCGTCTTTCGGGCCGGGTGGATCATTGCCGGTCATGAAGGTGTGACCGAGCAACGGATACTCGATCATCTCGAAGCGCGGGTTGGTCGCGAATGCCGCGCGCCAGACGGAAAACTCGTCGGCGACGGTGACTTGGTAATCACGTCCGCCCTGCAGGATCAACATGGGTTGCTTGATCAAACCTGCCGTCGCAATCGGATCATAGCCGTTGAGGTCGCGCCAGTAGCTGGCCGGAAGTCCGAGAAGCAGCGGTGTCCCGGGTGCGGCGTCGGCCGCGAGTTGCTTGACGGCTTCGCGTTGCGGTTCGATCGCAGCCAACGCCTTGTCGATTTCGCCATTGCCCATGCCTTGCAGCCGGGCCAGGTAGCGGGTCTGCCGCACCACGATGTCCTCGAGTTTGCTGGCCGGTGCAGCCAGGAGTATCAAGCCGGCAATGGCAGGATCACGCTCACCGATGCGCGGGGCCATCAATGCGCCGAGACTGTGTCCGGCCACGAAGATGCTGCGGGAATCAATATCTTGTTGCGTGCGCAGCAATGCCACTGCAGCGAGCGCGTCATCGACCGTTTCGTCATCGACGGTGAAGGAAGCCCCGGCAAATGCTTCCGGATGCACCCTGGTGCGCTTTTCATGGCGCAACACGGCAATGCCTTGATCGGCAAGGCCATCGGCAAGATCGAGAAAAGGCTTGTTCGGGCCGATTGTCTCGTCGCGGTCATGAGGGCCGGAGCCGTGCACGAGAACCACGGCGGGGAACGGCCCATCACCCATCGGCAGGGTCAGCGTGGCAGGCAGCGCAAGGGGTTCCTCGCCAACGGACAGCCCGCGTTCGCGATGAGCCGCATCCGCCGTCTTCGCAGTTGCCGTGGAAGGCTTGCTTGCCGGCACAATCCAGAATCCCGAGATCGCATTGTTTGCGTCGAAAGCCACGCGCGCATCGAGGGCAAGCATGCCGAATTGCAGGCGTGAGCTGACGACGGGCTGGCCTTCGATCGTCTCGCAACGTGGTTCGCCTCGCGATTCGCGTTTGCCGAATGTTGCCGGCACACCCTCCCAGGCCTGCTGCAGCTTGCCCCCGGCGAGACCCTGCTGAAGCCGCGGAGTGGCCATCGCCAGGGCGTCTTCATACTTGGCGGCATCGAGCAGATCGAGAAAGCGGGTGGCCAGTCGCACTTGTTCCGCGTCGAACGCTGCGGCTATTGCGGGCGCAGGAGCGAGTTTCCGTGCAAGGGTCCAGGTGCCAAGACCTGCGAGCAACGCCACTGCAAGTCCGATGATCAGCCAGCGCTTCATTCAAGGTGCTCCCTTGTGCATATCGGTTCCATGTAGATGGCGCGAGCAATCAATCGCCGAGAACGCTCGGCTTGATGCCGAAGGTTTGACAGCTCCGGCTCCGATCATTCACCAGGTGGCTCCTGGTTGTCGCCAATGTCCCTGATGGCGACCGGCTTGCCGGCGGGCTTGATGCGTCCGGCCTTGCGCAAGGCCTCGCGCATCACATATTCGATTTGTGCATTCAGCGAGCGCAGGTCGTCGTCGGCCCAACGCTGCATCGCCTCGAGGACGGCCGCGTTGATGCGCAAGGGATAGGCCTTTTTTTCGCTCACGGCGAGTGCCCGTTGGCTTGCCTCGTCACCACGTCAGTACAGGCTGCCGGTGTTGACCACCGGTTGTGTTGCCCGGTCCGCGCAGAGAACCACGAGCAGGTTGCTGACCATGGCTGCCTTGCGCTCGTTGTCGAGATCGACGACGCCGCGCTGGTTCAATTGTTCGAGGGCGAGTTCGACCATGCCGACCGCGCCTTCGACAATGCGCGTGCGGGCCGAGACGATGGCGCTGGCCTGTTGTCGCTGCAGCATGGCCTGGGCGATTTCCTGGGCATAGGCCAGGTGGCTGATGCGCGCTTCGACCACTTCGACGCCGGCCTTGCTAAGGCGTTCCTGGATCTCGTCGCGCAGGTGCGCATTGACCTCGGTGCCGTTGCCGCGCAGCGAGATGCTCTTTTCGTCATGCGAATCGTAGGAGTAGCTGGTGGCCATCTGCCGCAGTGCCGATTCCGCCTGGATATGCACGAAGTTCGCGTAGTCATCGACCATGAACACGGCTTCGGCAGTATCGACGACCTGCCAGACCACGATTGCGCCAATCTCGATCGGATTGCCATCGAGATCGTTGACCTTGAGCTTTCCCGATTCGAAGTTGCGCACGCGCAAGGAAACCGCTTCGCGCGTGTAGAACGGGTTGGTCCAGCGCAGGCCCTGCTCGCGCACGCTGCCGGCGTAGCGGCCAAACAGTTGCATGACGCGGGCGACATTCGGCTGCACCGCGAACAGGCCCTTCAGCAGGAACGCGATCAAGGCGGCCAGCAGCACCAACGGGATGACCTGTCCCGGCGTCGGCTCAAGTCCCATGGCTTCGGCATGGCGGACCGTGTCGATGAGGACGAAGACCACGGCCGCGAAGGCGGCCAGCAGGAAGAGCAGGGCCGGGATGCCGGGCAGGGAAAGCGCTTTGCGTTCGTTCATCATGGATCTCCGTCATCACTGCTCGGCCCATGCCGGCAGGCCGGTGCGTTCCGGCAGTCAGAAAGATATCAAAATGATATTGAAGTGACAAGAATCGAGAATCGAGAATGGGGAATGGGTAGCAGCCGGGATTCGCGATTCGGGAGTCGGGAGAGGGCGTGCTTCGGGGGAAGATTTCGGCTTGCATGCCGACGCATCAAGCGACAAGCAGAGCCTGGCCTTGGCTGCCAGCGAATCGCCACGAGCATGATGTCCCGGCACCCGCTCACGATCCCAGGATCCTATTCCCGATTCCCCATTCCCGATTCCCGGCTTCCATCAAACCTGAGCAGCGGTGCCGGCAGGCGCTCGCCACTGACGAGGATGGCCTGGGCGCGGCGGTCAAAGGCGATGGCTTCGGCCTGGGCAATGGGTGGCAGGCTGATCTGCCGGGGCTTGCCGGCGAACGCCTGCGACCAGTCTTCATGCGGCGAGCGCGTGAACACCCAGATGTCCCGATAGGTCAGCAGGATGGCGCGGTGCCCGGCCGGATCGATGTCCAGGCCGGTTGGCGAACCGCCAAAGCGCGCTGCTGGGAAGCGCGCCTGGCGCTCGCTGGCATTGGGTTGCGGGATTGCATCGAGATCACGCAATTTCTCCGCGACGAGGATGCCCGGCCCCTTGCCCGGCGCACCCAAAGGCAAGCGGTAGACCGCCAGCGGCGCGTGCTTGTTGACCAGCAGGATCTCGCGCCGGGACACGTCGACGGCCATGGCCTCGCTGTCATGGGCTCCATCGGCATAGCGGAAGCGCAGGCGCCAGGCGGGTTTGACCGACAGGGTGGCTGGCTGCCCGGCAAGGTCGGGTTCCTCGACAGCGATCAGTTCGTAATCCTTGCGCACGCCGGCGTTGTCGCCAATGTCGCCGATCAGCAGCCACGGCTTGCCGTCGATCGTGTAGCTGGCAATGTCTTCCCAGTCGATGGCGCGGACGCCTTCTATGCGCAACCGCGCGGTGCTCTTGCCAGTATTGTCGATGGCCTGCAGCTCGGCAGGTCGTGGCGCATCGTTGTGCACCCAGTAGCGTTGATCGGCGCGCCGCGAGCTGGCCATGCCGCTGATTTCGTCGAGGCGGCTGTCGGTGATCAGCGCGTCAAGCTGCGCGGGCTGGAACGGGGCCGCCTCGAACGCCTGCGCCTGGGCAAGATTGCACGCCAGCAGCAACAGGCAAGCCCAGGATTTCATTGCGTGGCTCGTGTCTCGAATGCTTCGACGTGCTTCAAGTCGATGCGACCCAGCAGGTCGAGGCCCTGATAGAAACGCCAGGGATCACCGTCGCCGCTGGAAAACGCGATGTGGCCGGCGTCGAAGCCACCCAGGGCGGCGTCGAAACTCTGCCAGCGCCCGTCGATCCAGGCATGGATCCAGGCATGCGGCACGAAGACATGCTCGTTGCCGGCAAATCCGGGTGCATAGGCAAGGCCATCGACAACCCGCGTGGCAATGCCGAGCGCGCGTCCCAGCGCGGCCAG
This sequence comes from Lysobacterales bacterium 63-13, assembly GCA_001899855.1. GTDB lineage: Bacteria > Pseudomonadota > Gammaproteobacteria > Xanthomonadales > Rhodanobacteraceae > Dokdonella. The sequence continues at coordinate 18,741 of MKWR01000006.1, read as the reverse complement.
CAGCACCGCGTGTTCGGTGCAGTCGCCTTGCGGATTGCGCGCCACCTGCAGGGCCGAGGCATAGCCGACGCCGAGATTCTTGTCGCTGATGTATCCGGACACGAATGCTTCCAGTGCGTGCATGCGTTCGGCGTCGGTCCTGGAACGGCGGGTCGCCTTGATCGCCATGTCGACGATTTCCGGCGCGGCGCTTTGCAGCCAGTCATTCGGCATGCGGTCGGCCGGCTCGGGCGAGCCGCCGAAACCCGCGCGCGCGTCGGCATGCACGTCAACGACGATATCCCTGCCGGCAACGCGGGTGCTTTGCTCGGATGTCTCCGGCAGCACCAGCGGTGCACCGTCGGCACGCGGGCTCAGCGTGTAGCGCATGCTGCCGGAAAGTTCCGCCTCGCCGAGCGCGCGTGGTGCCGGCATCAGGGTGCGTTCGAAGATGTTGGTGTCCTGGTTCGGTGCCGTGGCACAGGGCTTGCCGCATTCAACCAGGGTCAGGTCGACGCCGATGGCCGGCATCGTCAGCTTGTGGATGTCACGCTCGGCGTCGATCCACGCGGTGTTGCGGATCGGGGCGCCGGCAAAGGAGAAAACCTGGTCGATGCGAAAAAGATCCTTTTCTCCTCCGGGCAGGCTGACCTTCTCGCGTGGCCCGATCGTGCTGGTGACTGCTACGGCATCAAGGCTGGCCGCCTGGAAGGCGAGTTCCGCATGGGATTGTCCGCTTTCCAGCGGCACGCGCAGACTGGCCAGGCGCAGGCCTTCCGCCATCAGGGCACCGCTTGGCCATGGAGCCACGCGTTGCTGGATGGAGTCGCCGCTGCCGATGCGCAACTGCATGCTTCCGTCGGCGACCGTGCCCTCGATGCGCGTGTCGCTGCCGCCAAGGCTGGATACCGATGTGAAAGCCAGTGGCTTGCCATCTATCGTCTCGACATTCGTCTCGCTGCTGCCAAGGGCAATGCGAGTGCCGGCGCGATCAAATTCGACCTGCAGATGCTGGTAGGTGGTGACCTGCTTGTCGTCGACACTGCGCGAGCTGACAAAGCTGCCGATCTTGCGCCCATCCAGAAGCACGCTGAACCATTGTTCGCCGGCCGGTTTGGCCTGTGCCAGCATGGGCAGGATCAGCAACAGCACTGCGACACATCGCATCATCGGGATTTCCAATCGGGTACGACCCATTGTGCCGCAGCAGGCGGGATCGCGTATCGGCAACAGGTTCAGCGACTGCTTGCGGCCTGCCGGCGGGCGTTGCAGGCAAAGGCCTGGCGTTGTGCCAATGCCCGGCATTCAGTCAGTCCGCATCGGCCCTGGCCACCACCCACTCGCCATTGCGCAACACTTCGATTGGCGCATAGCGCATCTTGTAGTCCATTTTCGGGTGGCCCTTGATCCAGAAGCCGAGATAGACATGATCGAGGCCGCGCTGGCGTGCAATCTCGATCTGCTGGAGGATGGCAAAGGTGCCGATGCTGCGCTCACTGACGGCGGGATCGTAGAAGGTGTACACGGCGGAAAGCCCGGTCTCGCAGAAATCGGTGACGGCAACGCCAAGCAGGTGGCCGTGCTCGCGAAACTCGATGAAGCGGGTCGGGCTCCAGTGCGTGTACAGGAAGCGCGAGAAATCCTCGGGTTTCGCATCATCCATGCCGCCGTCGGGATGTCGCCATCTCAGGTAATTGCGATAGAGCTGGTAGCGCTCCTCGCTGTAGCGCGCCGCAACCACCTCGACATCGAGATCCTTGTTGCGCCGCAGGCAGCGTCGCTGGCTGCGGTCGGGTCTGAAATCCTCGACCGGAATGCGACAGGCAATGCAGGCGCGGCAGGCCTGGCAACGCGGGATGTAGACATGGTCGCCGGCACGCCGGTAACCCCGCGACAAGGCCACTTCGTAGAGTTGTTCGAGTTGCGGCGAGCTGGGATCGATGACGAGATTCTGCGCCATGCGTTCAGCGAAATAGCCGCAGGTGTGCGGCAGGGTCTGGAACAGGCGGACAACATCGGAACGCATGTCTTATTCTGCCTCAGCCAAGCTGCAAAATCCGCTGTCGATGCACGAAATCCGGCGGCGGGCGCGGCTCTCGGCAGCCTGTCAGCGCATCAGGTAGCTGGCGGCAATCAGCAGCAGCACGCCGCCTATCAGGCCGAGCAGGACCATGCGTATGCGCATCGAATTGACCTTGTGCCGACGCGGGTCACCGACGGAGCGCGAAGCGGCGAGTTCGTCGGCAAAGCGCGTCGCCGGTTCGAGGCCGGCCTCGCGCAGGAGTTCGCGGGCGCGAGTCTGGTCGTTGGAATCGGTGACCCAGACCTGGCCCCAGCCCTCGCTTTCGCCACGCTCGGTATAGCTGAACCGCTTCCACTGCCCGCCTTGCCAGTCACGGCGGTTGCGCACCGTCGTGGCGATATGGTTCTCCTCGAGCAGGGCGACCACGCGCTCGACGTTTTCATAGCGGGGTGATGTGTAGATCTGGCGCATGGGGAATCCCGTCAATCCGTTTCGACAACGCGAATCAGGCCTTCCTGCGCGGTCGATGCCACGAGGATGCCATCACGCGTGAAGATCATGCCACGCGCAAGGCCGCGCGACTGCTGGGCGCTCGGGCTGTCGCAGGAATACAGCAACCATTCGTCGGCGCGGAACGCACGATGGAACCAAAGTGCATGATCAAGGCTGGCCATGCGCACATTGGGTTGCAGGTAGGAGATCGCATGCGGAAACGTGGCCGTGCCGATGAGATGGAAATCCGAGGCATAGGCAAGCAGCGAGCGATGCAAGACGGGGCTGTCCGGCACGCGGTCGACCAGGCGGAACCAGACATTCTGGGTGGGCGGCTGGCGCGTCGGGTTGAGCTCGTTGCGCGGATGCACGTGGCGGAACTCGAACGGGCCGTCCTTGTTCAGCCAGCGCTTGCGCTTGGCCGGGATCTTGTCGAGCTCGTCGGCGGGGACGATGTCGACTTGCGGCAGGTCCTCGGGTTTCGGCACCAGCGGCATCGGAAACTGGTGTTCGGCACCGCGCTCGGGTTCCTGGAACGAGGCGGTCATGTTGAAGATCGGCTGGCCGTGCTGGATCGCCACGACGCGTCGCGCCGAAAAACTTCCGCCGTCGCGACTGCGCTCGACGAAATAGATGATCGGCGCCTCGACATCGCCGGCACGCAGGAAATACGCATGCAGCGAATGCGCGTGGCGTGCGGGGTCGACGGTTTGCTGAGCGGCCGACAAGGCTTGTCCGAGGACCTGGCCGCCAAAGACATAGCGCGTGCCGATATCGCGGCTCTGGCCGCGAAACAGGTTGTCCTCGAAGCGCTCCAGCTGGAGCAGGTCGATCAGTTCGCTGACTATCGGTGCAGTCATGGAGGCGGCGGTCGGAAAGGTGGGCCAGTATAGCCAAGCGTTGTTGCGCCGCGTCAGATGTCGTCCGCCTCGGGCCAGCGTTCGAGATCGCTGCCGGCAAGTACCTGGCTCCACGGAAACATCGGCCCCGGATCGATCCGCCGCGGCAGCAGCAGCTCGGGATTGTCGCTGGCCGGCTCCTTGCGCCGGTCCAGTGCATCGTGGCCGGCGATCCAGCGCAGGCTCGGGTACTCGTGGCGCAGGTGCTTGAGCAGGCCGAGCAACGAACGGATCTGCGCGGCGGTGTAGGGCTCGGTCATGGCCTGGTGCCGCGAATCATTCCAGTCGGGATAACGCCCGATGTTCACCAGCTCGATGCCGATCGAACGCGGGTTGAACCGGAAGGTGTGATGGGCCACGCGCAGATCGCCGACGAAACGCAGGGTGCGGCCATCGCGGTCGATGTAATAGTGGCCGCTGTTGCCGGTCTGGCTGTCCGCATGGCGAATGCGCTCGCCGTATTCACGTGCCGTCGGCAGATCTGGCAGCTCGGTGCAATGGATGACGACGAGATCGATCGCCGAAGGCAGGCGTTCGGCGAGGCGTTCCTCGTAGGGCAGGGGCCAATCGTGGATCGGAAGGTCGGGCATCAGCGCAGTTTCGCACGCGTTCACGAGCTGACGAAACGCATCGGGCCTGAAAGCCTCTCCCGCAGGAGCCGGGTGGGTGGTGCCCGCGTTGCTCTGTTAGCATCGCGCGTTTTGACGGAGCCGCATTCGTGAAAGGAACCATCATTCTTTCCCATGGCCTCGAAAGCGGGCCGGATGCGACCAAGGTCACCGCGCTGGCCAAGGTGGCCGAAGAGCTTGGCTGGGTCGGCATCCGCCCGGATTACCGCGATCTCGATGCCAGCCGTGACCTGCAGGCGATCACGGCGCGCACCGCGCGCGCGGTCGCCGCGGCACCGGCCAGTGGCCGGGTGATCTTTGCCGGTTCGAGCATGGGTGCATTCATCTCCGGATTCGCCTCGACGCGGCGCGAGTGCGCGGCCTTGTTCCTGATGGCGCTGCCGGTCGGCATCAAGGGTTATGCGTTCGACTTCACGGCCGCAGCGGTGCCGACCGTCCTCGTGCACGGCTGGCGCGACGAGCTGTGCCCGGTGAAGGCGGTGATCGATTTTGCCAGTGCGCGCGGCGACACCCTGCATCTGGTCGATGACGATCATCGCCTGGGCGCGCATGTCGGATTCTGCGCCGAGGCATTCCGCCAGCTCCTGCTCTCGCTGGAAGACTGATGAAGCAGTTTTTCGCCACCTGTCCGAAAGGCCTCGAATACCTGCTGCGCGACGAACTGGTCGCACTCGGCGCACATGAAGTCCATGAAGCGCTGTCGGGCGTGCATGTCAGCGGCGAGCTGGTCGATGCCTACCGCGCCTGCCTGTGGTCGCGCCTGGCCAGTCGCATCCTCATGCCCTTGAGCGAGTTTGCCGCTGCCGACGAACATGCACTTTATGATGGCGTGCAGGCGATCGATTGGTCCGCACACCTGGGGGAGGACGGTACCCTAGCCGTCGATGCGGTGAGCAACGCCAGCCTGATGCGGCACACGCGCTACCTGGCGCAGAAGGTCAAGGATGCGGTGGTCGACCAGTTCCGCGATCGCAACGGCAACCGTCCCGGCGTTGACCTTGAACAGCCATCCATACGGCTGAACCTGTTGTTGCGCAAGGATCGTGCCTTGCTCTCGCTGGATCTGTCCGGCACGCCGCTGCATCGGCGCGGCTATCGCGTTGGCCAGGGCGAAGCACCGCTCAAGGAAAACCTGGCCTGCGCCATGCTGCTGCGCGCCGGCTGGCCGGAAATCTTCAAGGGTGGCGGTGCACTGGTCGATCCCATGTGCGGATCCGGCACGCTGGTGATCGAGGCGGCGCTGATGGCGGCCGATGTGGCACCGGGGATTCGTCGAAGCTACTTTGGTTTCCTCGGCTGGCTTGGCCACGATGGTGATGCCTGGGAGGCCTTGCGTGCCGAGGCCGAGGCGCGCGCCGAAACCGGCCTGCGCGCCTTGCCGGCCGCGTTTTTCGGCATGGATGAGGATCCGGGTGTCCTCAACCAGGCCAAGCGCAATGCGCAGCAGGCTGGCGTGATCGGTTTCACGCGCTTCGAGCGGCAGGCGATCGAACACCTGCGGCGCCCGACCGACGCGACAGCCCCGGGCCTGCTCATCTGCAATCCGCCGTATGGCGAGCGCATTGGCCAGCAGGATGCCCTGGCACCCACCTATCGCGCGATTGGCGACACGGCGCGTGCCGAATTCGATGGCTGGCGACTTGCCGTGATCACCTCGGACGAGGGCCTGGGCCGCGCCATCGGCTTGCGCGCGCACAAGCGCTATGCGCTCTACAACGGCGCACTCGAATGCCGCTTCCTGCTCTTCGAGATTGGCGGTGATGCGGCACCACGCGCGGTCGAGGAGCGGGCGCTGTCGCCGGGTGCGGAAGCCGTTGCCAACCGCTTGCGCAAGACCATCAAGCACCTGCGCAAGCGCCTCGATCGCGAGGAAGTGCATTGCTGGCGCGCCTACGATGCCGACATTCCCGAATATTCGGCGGCCATCGACGTGTACAGCGGGCGCGAGGAATCACGCCCCGACAAGCCAGCGGCAACCTGGTTGCACGTGCAGGAGTACGCGGCACCGAAGGAGATCCCCGAGCATGTCGCTTCCGCGCGCCTGGCCGAACTGGTGCGCGGCGCCGCTGCGGCGTTCGAGTTGCCGCGTGATCACATTGCGGTGAAGACCCGCTACAAGGCCAAGGGTGGCGGCAAGTACGGGCGCATGGATCAGCGCTCGAGTTTCCTCATCGTCGAGGAAGCAGGCCTGAAGTTCCGCGTCAACCTGTTCGACTATCTCGATACCGGCTTGTTTCTCGATCATCGCCCGGTGCGCGCGCGCCTGCGCGAGGCAGCGCGTGGCACGCGTTTCCTCAACCTGTTTTGCTACACGGCGACGGCCAGCGTTTACGCCGCTGCGGGCGGCGCGCGCACGACCACGAGCGTCGACCTGTCGGCGAACTACCTGGAGTGGGCGGCAAGGAACCTCGCCCTGAACGGATTCAGCAGCGCTGCCCATCAACTGATCCAGGCCGACTGCCTGCAATGGCTGGAACACGATCGCGGCGAATACGACCTGATCTTCGTCGATCCGCCGACCTTCTCGAATTCCAAGCGCGCCGAGGACTTCGACGTGCAGAAGGAGCATGTGCGATTGCTTGGCCTGTGCGCCGAGCGCCTGGCGTTTGGCGGCACGATCGTCTTCTCGAACAACTACCGGCGCTTCAAGCTCGATCCCTTGATCGCCGAACAGTTCGCCGTGCGTGACGTGGGCAACGCCAGCATCCCGTTCGACTTCACGAGAAACTCACGAATCCACCAATGTTACGAACTGCAACCACGCTGAACATTCAGGTTGATTTCAGTCGCGATTCAGTCGGCTGTACGCACAGTGCAGGCGTTCCATCAGAGGACTCCTGAAATGCCGTTTTCGTCATCCCGTCACCTTCGCCTTGTACCAGTCGTGTTCGCCTTGCTGGCTGCACTGTTGTTTGCGCCAAGCGCATTCGCGCGCGGCGGTCACCACAACAACTGGGGCATCAGCGTTGGGTTTTCCGGGCCCGGTTACAGCATCGGCTATTCCGATTGCCGCCATTGTGGCGGCGGCTATGTCAGTGGCAACTTCTACGGCGGTTATTACGGCGGTTATGGCAACTATTACGGTGGCTACAGCAGTGGCTATTACCCGGTCAGTTACTACCCGTCCTATTACTACTCCTACGCCTACCCGAGCTATGGCTATGGCGCGAGCTACTACACCTATCCTTCGTATCGCCACTACCGGCCGGTGACCCGCCGCGTGGTCCGCTACGACAACTACTATTACAACGATTACCACGACGATTACCGTGGCCGTGATCGCCACCGTGACAATCGCCGCGATGACCGTCGCCATGATTCGCGCGGCTATGCCGACCGGGATCGTGGTTATTCGCGTCGCGCCTCCTACTACGATCGTCGCGACTGACTGATCGAACCTGCAAGGCCGCCTGCATGTGCATACTGCAGTCGGCACCCGGACCCCGCGGACATTTCCCCTGATATCCGCGGGGTCTTCTTTTCTGCAATTGGCAAAGCCTGAAACGACTGCACTGGCGGGGACACCGGCAGCCATCCCGGGCATCCGCCCAGTCGCCACCCCGCCATCAGTCATTCTGGTCGATTGCCCGGACCGGTGTTACGCTGCGATCTTTCGCGACCCTGCCTGCCGTGGGGTTGCTTCATTCCGGAATTGCGTATGAGTCTGGTTGGCCCGCCGATGCGGGATCGCTTTGCCAAAGCCGATCGCGTGGCGGGCAACTGGACCTTCTTTCGCCAATGGCTGAAGAATCCGCTGGCCATTGCCGCGCTGTCGCCATCCAGCCGCATCCTGGCGCGCGAGATGATTAACCAGTTGCCGGAGCGCGCCGGGCGCGTGATCGAACTCGGCGGCGGAACCGGGGTGTTCACGCGTGCCTTGCTTGAGCGCGGCGTGGCACCGGAAAACCTGCTCGTGGTCGAACTCAACCCCGAATTGCACCGTCTCCTGCGCGAACAGTTTCCGGGAGTGAAAGTCATCCGTGGCGACGCCCGGGAACTGCAGGCCATCATCGAGCGCGAGGAGTTTGGCAAGGACCACGGTGTCGATGCGATCCTCAGCGGCCTTGGCCTGCTGTCGATGTCGCGCAGCACCCAGCGCAGCATCCTTTCCGCGGCGTTCTCGGTGCTTTCAGCCAACGGGCGCTTCATCCAGTTCACCTATGGCCCGTCGAGTCCGGTGTCGCGCGAGCTGCTCAGCGAGCTTGGCCTGCATGCGGTTCGCGGCGGGGTTGCCTGGCGCAACGTGCCGCCGGCGGCCGTCTATGTGTTCACGCGCAAGAGTTCAACCCCGATCCGCGCTGTGCGCACGCCCCCTCGCTGAGCACCCTCTCGCGCCGCGGGTCGGCGCACGGCAATCAGGCCAGTGCCGCTTCGCGCTTGAGCCGATCGGCGAGGTCCCTGCCCAGCCAGGCGTCGATGCCGATGCGCAGCAGGTAGATCAGCGGGATCAAGGCGATAGCGGCCAGCACCTTGTAGGAATAGTTGACCGTGCCGATGGCCAGCCAGCGGTTCGTGCTCCAATGCTGCGGGCCGATGACGAAGGCGATATAGAGCACGACAAAGCTGTCGATGAACTGCGAGACAAAGGTCGATACGGTCGCGCGCATCCAGATATGCCGCTCGCCGGTGCGCTGGCGGATCGAATGGAAGATGCGCACGTCGATGAGCTGGCCGACGAGGAAGGCGGTGATCGATCCGGCAATCGTCCACAGGCCCTGGCCGAACACGTAGGCATAGGCGGCCTGCAGATCCGGCACGCCACTCTCGTTGGCCGCACCGACCCACCATGAGGCCGGGGCCAGCGAGATCGCGATATAGGCAAACAGGAAGGCATAGGCAATCAGGCCGACGGCGAGCCAGGACAGGAAACGCACGCCGCGCTGTCCGTAAAACTCGTTGATGACGTCGGTCATGATGAAGACGATCGGCCAGAGCAGGGTGCCGGCGGTGAAGTTCAGAGAGCCGCTTTCCCCAAACAGTCTCCACTCGAACGGGTTCAATCCGAGCGTGTCCTCGAGCGCGAAAATCTTCACGCCGATGAACTCGGCGATGATTGCATTGGCGACGAAGAAGCCCGCAAGGACGAGGAACATGCGCTGTGCACGCGGCGCCGAAGCTGCCGGCATCCCGACGTCCGCAGCAGTCATGCGTTGTCGCTCTCGTCGTCGGCCGCAGGCCCGCCATTGCCGGGGCGCGCCTGCAGCTCGGCAATCACTTCCTGCAATTGTGCAACCAGGCTTTCCAGCTGGCTGACGCGTTCGCTGAGGCCGGGGGCAGGGCGTTCCGGGGAATCGGCAAGGTGCATGGCCGTATCCGGCGATACCGCGCCGCAGAGCAGGTGCATGTAGCGATCCTCGCGCTGTCCGGCGGCGCGCTGCAGGCGCACGACCAGGGCCGGCACGCGCGTGGCGAGGCGATCGAGGACGCTGCGCACTTCTTCGGCATCGGGGAAATCGGCCAGGCGTTCGCTGCGTGAATAGAGTTCGTTGAGCGTTTGCGGGCCACGCAGCATGAGCAAGGCAAGCAGGGCCCGCTGGCGCGTGGTGACGTTGTAGGCGCTTTCGAACTTGTGCGCGTAGCGCGATGCGCGGGCGCTCAAGGTGCCGCTGACCAGGCCCTTGCCTTCCAGTTGGCGCAAGGCGTGGCCCACTTCGCCGGGCTCGTACTGGCTGATCGGATCGCGACTGGATTTCTGGTTGCAGGCGGCGACCACGGCATTGAGGGTCAGCGGATAGGCATCCGGCGTGGTTGCCTGTTTCTCGATCAGGCTGCCGAGAATGCGAGCCTCGATGGCTTCGAGCACCTGCAGTTCGGTGCCTTCGCAGCCATCGGTGTTTTCCTCAATCGGCATCCGCTTTCCCCGTCGTCGCGCGTGCGCGGTGCTTTTCAAACCAGGCGATCGAGTTCAGCACCTGGGCGATCATGTTGCTCGGCCGCGCATTGATTTCGTGCGAGGCGCCCGGGATGCGCACCATGGCGGTATCGATCTTGCGCAACTTGAGCGCCTGGTAGAACTGTTCGGCCTCCGAGGCCGGCGTGCGGTGATCGTCGTCACCAACCAGCATCATGGTCGGCGTGGTCACCTTGTCGACGTAGTGCAGTGGCGAGCGCTTGGCGTAGTTCTCTGGATTCTCCCAGGGCATGCCGTCGAACCAGTACTGCGAGAAATAGGGATACATGTCGGCGGTCAGCACGAAGCTTGCCCAGTTGATCACCGGTTTCGCCGACACCGCCGCGCGGAAGCGATCGGTATGGCCGACGATCCATGCCGTCAGGCAGCCGCCGCCGCTGCCACCGGTGACGAACAGGTTGTCGGTATCGATGGAACCGCGGGCAATCGTCGCATCGACCACGCTCATCAGGTCGTCGTAGTCCTGGCCCGGATAGGCATTCTCGATCAGGTTGGCGAACTCGCTGCCGTAACCGGTGCTGCCGCGCGGATTGGCGTAGACCACGACATAGCCTTGTGCGGCGTAGAGCTGGATTTCCGGCGCAAAGCCCGGGCCATAGGCGGCGAACGGGCCGCCGTGGATCTCCAGCAGCAGCGGATATTTCTTCGCCTTGTCGAAGCCGGGCGGAGTGACGATCCAGGCCTGGATGGCGCGACCGTCGGCACTGGACTTGACGGTGATCTCCTCGACCTTGCCGAGCTTGCGGTGTTCAAGCAGGTTGCCACCAAGGTCGGTCAGCACGCGGGCCTTGCCGTTGCGCGCGACCACGCCAAGGTTGGATGGCGCAGCCGAGGTGCCGCGCGTATAGGCGACCTTGCCGGCAGCCGCGGAAAAGTCGCCGCCCGTGTAGGGACGTCCGATCTCGATGCCGCCGAGGTCTTCGACGATGCGCTCGACCTTGCCACCGGCTGCGGAGACCCAGCCCAGCACGGTGCGGCCATGGTCGTCGAATTGCAGCCAGAGACCGCGATTGCCATCCCAGGCCGCGGCATCGATGCTGTAGTCGAAGCCGTCGGTCAAGGCGCGCGCGTTGCCGGCGTCGGCATTGCCGACGTAGAGGCGCGTGGTCTGGTACGGGTGGCGCATGTCGTCGTAGCCAAGCCAGGCCAGTTGGCGACCGTCCGCTGACAGCATCGGGCTGCGGTCCGGGCCCTTGCGCTCGGTCAGGCGCGTCATCGCCCCATCGCTGATGGCGAAGCGATAGAGATCGCTTTCGGTCGGCTGGTATTCCCAGTCCGCATCGAGATTGGCCGCAACGATCACCGATTTGCCGTCCGCGCTCCACGCCGGGCGGCCATTGAAGTTGTGCTTGCCGCTGGTGATCTGGCGAGCCGCGCCGCCGTCGGCGGCAACCACGAACACATGCGTGTAGCCGGGATCGACATAGCCGCCGCCATCGATGCGATAGATGACGCGATCGATGACCTTGACCGGTGCCGCCCATTCCGCGCCCTTCGGCGCCTTCGGCATGCTCGCCAGCGGCGCCTCGTCCGCCGGCACGCGCAGGGTGAAGGCCAGCCATTGTCCATCCGGCGACCAGCTCAGGTTGCCGGGCGAGCCCGTCAGCCGGGTGATGCTGGCGTCCTGCCCGCCATCGAGCCAGTGCATGCGGATCTGCGTCGAGCCGTCGGCGCTGGCGACGTAGGCGATGCGCCGCCCGTCCGCCGACCACGCCGCACCACTGCCACTGGCGGCAAGCGGTCGATGCTGGCGACCGTCGGCATCGATCATCCACAAGCTGGAGCGCTTGCGGTCCTTCATCACGTCGAAACCCGTCCGCGCGTAGACGATGCGCTGGCCATCCGGCGAGATCTGCGGACTGTCCACCCATTCCAGGGCAAACACGTCCATCGGCTCGAAGACGCGCGTTTCGGCGCGGGCAGCCGACACGAGCAGACTCGTGCCAGCCAGCGTGAGGAAGGCGAGGGCGAATCGTTGCATGGCGACCCTTGTGCGGATTTCGACTCCGCATTCTGGCGCGAAGCCCCGCTCAGGGCCAGAGCCGGAAGCAGCCGTTGCCGGCGGCGACGCACTGCTCCCATTCTCCATCGTCATTCCCGAACCCCGAATCCCGATTTGTGCACCGGGCCTTTCATTCGCGGTCGGCTCGCGTCTAGACTCGGATCGACCGCGCCCCGAATCCTTGCGACGCGATCAGGGAAACCGATCGCCGGTCCGCCGGCATGTTGTCAGCGAGGGAAATCGTGCAGCCCACCGATAGTCGTAATCCGGACTACTTCCACAAAGTCGTCGATTGCCAATGGGCCTGTCCGGCCCACACTCCCGTCCCCGAATACATCCGATTGATCGCGGCAGGGCGCCACGCCGATGCCTACATGATCAACTGGGAGGCGAATGTCTTCCCCGGCATCCTCGGGCGCACCTGTGATCGACCCTGCGAACCGGCCTGCCGGCGTGGTCGCGTCGAGGAAAACAACGGCGAGAAACCCGAACCCGTCGCCATCTGCCGCCTCAAGCGCGTCGCCGCCGACAACAAGGGTGAGGTGAAAGGACGCATGCCGAAACGGGCCGCGCAGAAGAATGGCAAGCGCATCGCCTGCATTGGCGCGGGTCCGGCATCGCTGACCGTCGCCCGCGACCTGGCCCCGCTCGGCTACGAAGTCACCGTTTTCGAAGCCGACAGGAAGGGCGGCGGTTTCATGCGCACCCAGGTGCCGCGCTTTCGCCTGCCCGAATCGGTCATCGACGAGGAGGTCGGCTACATCCTCGATCTCGGCGTCGAACTGAAGGGCGGGCAGCGCATCGAATCGATGTGCTCCATGCTGGGCCAGGGCTACGACGCGATTTTCGTCGGCTCCGGCGCACCGCGCGGTCGCGCGCTGGAGCTGCCGGGATCGGCCGAGGCCGCCGCGCACATCCATATCGGCATCGACTGGTTGTCCTCGGTGTACTTCGGCCACGTCAAGCAGATCAGCAAGCGCGTGATCGTGCTTGGCGGCGGCAATACCGCCATGGACTGCTGCCGCTCGGCGCGTCGCCTGGGCGGCGAGGACGTGAAGGTGATCGTGCGTTCCGGCTTCGAGGAGATGAAAGCCTCGCCGTGGGAGAAGGAGGACGCCGCCCACGAAGGCATCCCCATCCTCAACTACCTGGTGCCGAAATCCTATGTCCATGACAACGGCAAACTGACCGGCATGCTGTTCGAGAAGGTGCGCGCCGAGAAGGACGCGCGCGGCCGCCGCACGCTGGTGCCAACCGGCGAGTCCGACCAGTTGTTCGAGTGCGACGAAGTGCTGGTCGCCGTGGGCCAGGAAAATGCGTTCCCGTGGATCGAGCGCGACCTCGGCATCGACTTCAACGAATGGGGCATGCCGGTCGTCAACGAAGTCACCCACCAGTCCAGCCTGCCGCATGTGCTGTTCGGCGGCGATGCCGCGTTCGGGCCGAAGAACATCATCTGGGCCGTCGCGCATGGCCACGAAGCCGCCGTCACCATCGATCGCCTGCTGTCCGGGCAGGCAACCGCCGAGCGCCCGCCGCCACAGGTCAAGGTGCTCTCGCAGAAGATGGGCATCCACGAGTGGAGCTACGACAACGATGTCTCCAACGACGAGCGCTTCAAGGTGCCGCTGGTGCCATTTGCCGAAGCCGTGAAGAGCATCAGCCTCGAAGTCGAGCTCGGCTTCGATGCCGCCACCGCCTGGAAGGAAGCACAGCGCTGCCTCAACTGCGATGTGCAGACCGTGTTCACCGATTCCGCCTGCATCGAATGCGATGCCTGCGTCGACATCTGCCCGATGGACTGCATCACCTTCACCGGCAACGCGCCCGAACCCGAGTTGCGCCAGAAGCTCACCGCCCCCGCGCTCAACCTCACCCAGGATCTGTATGTCTCCGGCCCGCTGAAGACCAGCCGCGTCATGGTCAAGGATGAAGACGTCTGCCTGCATTGCGGCCTCTGCGCCGAACGCTGCCCGACCGGCGCCTGGGACATGCAGAAAACCCTCATCCAGTTGATCCACGCCAACACGCCATGCCCCAGCAAGATCGGCAAGAAGGAGGCTGCGTGATGCCCCACCAAACATCCAACAAAAGCCCCTCTCCCCCCGGGAGAGGGCTGGGGGTGAGGGTACGCCCGAAGCCGGAGTTATCCGCGAATTCGTACCCTCATCCGGCCCTTTGGGCCACCTTCTCCCGAGGGGAGAAGGGAAAATCTCGTAAGGTGAGCCCCTCTCCCACGGGGAGAGGGGAGAAATGACCATGACCCCCATCGCCGCCACCAACGATTTCGTCATCAAGTTCGCCAACGTCAACGGCTCGGGCTCGGCTTCGGCCAACGAGATGTTCGCGAAATCGATCATCCGCATGGGCGTGCCGGTCAGCCCGCGCAACATCTTTCCATCCAATATCCAGGGCCTGCCGACCTGGTACGAAGTGCGCGTCACCGAAGCCGGCTGGCTTGGCCGCCGCGGCGGCGTCGATCTCATGGTCGCGATGAACCCGCAAACCTGGGATGCCGACCTCAAGGAAATCGAAAGCGGCGGTTATCTCTTCCACGACAACAGCAAGCCGCTGCCGAAATCACGCTTCCGCGAAGATGTCACCAATATCAGCATGCCGCTGACGCAGATCAGCAATGCCACCTACGACGATCCGCGCCAGCGCCAGTTGTTCAAGAACATCATCTATGTCGGCGCACTCTCGCAATTGCTCGGCATCGAGGCCGAAGTCATCGAGACCCTGATCGGCCAGCAATACAAATCCAAGGCCAAGCTGCTCGATGCCAACATCCACGCCCTGCATCTCGGCCGCGATCACGCCAAGGCGCATCTGGATCCGATCGGGCTGCGCGTGCGCAAGGCCGACAACGTCGGCGACAAGATCTTTGTCGACGGCAACAGCGCCGCCGCGCTCGGCTGCGTCTACGGCGGTGCCACGGTCTGCGCCTGGTATCCGATCACGCCGTCCTCGTCGCTGGCCGAGTCCTACCAGAGCTATTGCCAGAAATACCGCGTCGATCCGGAAACCGGCAAGAACCGCTACGCAATGATCCAGGCCGAGGACGAGATCGCCTCGATCGGCATCGTCACCGGTGCCGGCTGGAACGGTGCGCGCGCCTTCACCACCACCTCAGGCCCCGGTATTTCGCTGATGAACGAGTTCATCGGCCTGGCCTATTTCGCCGAGATCCCGGTCACCATCATCGACGTGCAGCGCGGCGGCCCGTCCACCGGCATGCCGACCCGCACCCAGCAGTCGGACATCCTCGCCTGTGCCTATGCCTCGCACGGCGATACCAAGCATGTCCTCCTGCTGCCCGAAGATCCGCACGAGTGCTTCGAGTTCTCCGCGCAGGCCTTTGATCTTGCCGACCGCCTGCAGACGCCGATCTTCGTCATGACCGATCTCGACATCGGCATGAACCAACGCCTGTGTGCACCCTTTGCCTGGGACGACACGCGCAACCATGACCGCGGCAAGGTGATGAGCGCCGAGGAGCTCGAATCGGGGAGGGACTTCGGCCGCTACAAGGATGTCGATGGCGACGGCATTCCGTACCGCACCTATCCCGGCACGCATCCGACCAAGGGCAGCTACTTCACCCGCGGCACCTCGCGCGATCCGTATGCGCGTTATTCCGAACGCGGCCCGGATTACCTCTACAACATGGAACGCCTGCTGCAGAAGTTCGACACAGCCAAGGCCCTGGTGCCGCAGCCGATCCTGCGCACGGCGAAACACAAGGCGAGCTTCGGCGCCATCTTCTACGGCTCGACCAGTCCGGCGATGGCCGAGGCGATCGAGGTGCTGGAAGCGCAAGACCTGCACCTGGATACGCTGCGCGTGCGCGCCTTTCCCTTCCCGGAAATGGTCCGCCAGTTCGTGCTCTCGCACGAGCGCGTGTTCGTCATCGAACAAAACCGCGACGCGCAACTGCGCAGCCTGCTGATCAACGAGTTCGATCTCGATCCGGCGCGCATCGTCAAGCTGCTGCACTACGACGGCACGCCCATCACCGCCCGCTTCATCGCCCGCGCCATCGCCGAGCACATGCGCGGCGCCAACGTGTCCGCGCACGCGTCGGAGACAGTCGCATGACCACCCAATCGCGGGTATCCCTGCCGCACCGCGCACTGGAAAACCACCGTCTTCCTGGCGTACGCACCTGCATTCCCTTCCCCCCTTGGCGGGAGAAGGTCCCGAAGGGGGATGAGGGGGTTTTCGACATCACCATGAAGCCGGCCACCGCCAACCATTGCCGCAGCGTCAAAAATTGCCGCAGCGTCAAAAATTGCCGCATCGTCGTCCCGGCGAAGGCCGAGATCCAGTGACTTTGCTGATCTGCACCGCTTCGGAAAGCATTTGAAAGCGAGCGATCTGCACGCACCGAGCAAACCAAGCACATGACCTACATCACCAAGCCCAAGCTGCACCATCCAACCCTGCCGAAGAACGCGCTCTGCCACACCCGGCGCGATTACGAAGGCAAGATCTCGACGCTCTGCGCCGGCTGCGGTCACGATTCGATTTCCGCCGCCATCATCCAGGCCTGCTGGGAACTCAACGTCGAACCGCACCGTGTCGCCAAGCTCTCCGGCATCGGTTGCAGCTCGAAGACACCCGATTACTTCCTCGGCCAGTCGCACGGCTTCAACACCGTGCACGGGCGCATGCCCTCTGTGCTCACCGGTGCCAACCTCGCCAACCGTGATCTGCTCTATCTCGGCGTCTCCGGCGATGGCGATTCGGCCTCGATCGGCATGGGCCAGTTCGTCCACGCCATGCGCCGCGGCGTCAACATGGTCTACATCGTCGAGAACAACGGCGTCTACGGACTCACCAAGGGCCAGTTCTCGGCCACTGCCGACGAAGGCTCGATGTCGAAGAAGGGCGTGAAGAACACCGATTCGCCCATCGACCTGATCGGCCTCGCCCTGCAACTCGGCGCAACCTACGTCGCACGCAGTTTCTCGGGAGACAAGAAGCAGCTCGTCCCGCTGATCAAGGGCGCCATCCTGCATCAGGGCGCCGCCTTCCTCGACGTCATCAGCCCCTGCGTCGCCTTCAACAACCACGCCGGCAGCACCAAGAGCTACGAATATGTCCGCGAACACAACGACGCCGTCAACCGCCTCGACGTGATCCCGACCCGCGAAGAAATCCAGGTCGACTACGAACCCGGCGAAACCATCGAAGTCGCCCAGCACGACGGCTCCATCCTGCGCCTGCACAAGATCGACCCCGACTTCACCCCCTGCGACCGCATCGCCGCCAGCAACTACGTGCAGAAGCACCATGCGCTGGGCGAGGTGGTCACCGGGTTGTTGTATGTCGATCCGGAACCTTCGGACATGCACTCGCACCTGGGTACGGTGGCGAAGCCATTGAATGAGCTTGGAGTGGGGGAGTTGAGTCCGGGGGCGGGGGTGTTGGAGAGGATCAATGGGGGGTTGAGGTGAGAAATTCGCCAACCTCCAGTTGTTGTGGATTTAAGGATTGTTTGGTAACTCTCATCGATCTAGTCGACACGAAGAAACTGGCGACCTCAACAAAAGGAATCGCTTCGAGTCGAATGCGAAAATTGCACTCGATTGCGGACAAATTCATGTCGAGTGAGGCACCGAAGCACGATCACGCATATGCATGGAATGATTCTGTACTACTGCTCGCATTCTTGGACGGCGAGCGTGGGGCGGCACGGATCGCTTTGGAGGAAGCTGATCAACTAAAGAAGCGAATTGACAAAACTTTGGGCTGTAATTCCTATGCAGTATGCGTTCGAGGGCAGACGTTTCCACTCCAGGATGACAAGCAGAGTAGCGGCGCTCTTTCTGGCCGATGTACAATTTTACGATCATCAAGTTTCGCCATGGCAAACTGCTATATCATCGAGAGTGAGTTAAAACAACATCGAGCAGATTGGTATATTCAGAACCGCCTAAAGGGCTCTGTTGCCATCCAGCCGTTCAAGATTTGTGTTGTCGATCTTCTTCCGTATGCTAGGGCGAACAAAATAATGCTCTTCAAGGACCCCCTTTTCTAAGCCAACTTAGTGAGTCAGGTAGTCTCGGGCGTGAGCGACAAATACATTCTCGGAATGTGTGCTCTGACCATCCATTCGCATTCACCTACCAACTACAATGCCTGCGGGTTAAGCGACATAGGCCTCAGATGACAGTATCGATTCAGCAAATTCAAAGGTCGATAGAGGAAATGGATGACGAGAGTCTATTGAGGCGATGGCATAGGCATGAGTTTTCACCTGAAGCTTTGGAAATCGCCGAAAGAGAAATTGCTAAAAGAAATTTGTGTCTCGATCGGTCATCTTGGGCCACAGCCGAAGATCAGCACATCCAGGCGATCAATGGATGGGAAGATTCGAAAGACTATAGGGCTTCAAGGCACCTGCTCTACTCTGCGGCAGCCGTATCTGTTTTGCCCCAGACAGTCAAGGATCTTGGCGTTTATGAGCGTTTCGCCTTCCTCATGGCATCGGTTTTATTTATCGCTAGCGCGGAAATTATTCCGCGGGTAGCGATAAAGTATGTGCGTAGTAGGCCGATTAGGTATATTCTTTCGATAGGGTATGTGTTCTTTATTATAGCTGTAAGTGTTTTGTTTGTTCAATTGTTTAAGCCATGAGTAAGAGTCTTTGTCGAACGGAAGTCGATTCCAAAACAGGGTCAGAGTAGATCAGAGTCGAATGGCACTTACTTAAGCCCAAGCCACTGATCTGAAAAGTGAAGTCGGCTCCAAATGCTAAGGTGAAGCTACCAGACACCACCACCAGCATGGGAGCCGACCTC
>MKWR01000005.1 GCA_001899855.1 Lysobacterales bacterium 63-13 | reverse complement strand
TTCGATTTGTTCATGGCTCCATTCTCTCAAGAGTTGGAGCCTCCTCAAAACCCGGGGCGGTTCACATTCAAGCCGACGCCTCCATTCAAGCCGACACCTCAGGCGCGGTTTGACTCAAGTGTTGGGTGGATGAAGGGACGCACATGACTGCCGACGAAGCGCTGTCTTTCATTCGAGAGCATGGCATCGTTCTCGCTTCGGCGAAGGGACCGATTCCTCGATTGGCGGACGCAATTGCGGGTGAGTCGATCAGGGGGAGTTGGTGGGCCCATCCAAAGAGCCATCAGATCTTTGATGTCTTTCAAAGTATCAGCGACTCGCCTGACATTCTGGTTTGTCGCCTGGTCAACCGAAAGGTAACGTTCGTGCATCGGAGACTCTGGCCTGCCCTGGTTCGACTTGCGAACCACTTGCCAGCCGACCAGCTCTCGCAGATTCATGAAGAGCACACACCGTCCGGTCATCATGTGACCAGGAGCATTCCATTTCCAGCGTGGGTCCCGCACCAGGTCATCGAAGAGGCGAACGGCCTGAGCATGCAGGAGGCACGAAATGCTTTGGGTCCGTGGCTCTTGATCGTCCAGTGATATTGCCGTGCTGCCATTCGCTCAAACTGACGGCTGAGGGTTGGCTCCGCTAGAATCATTTTCCTGCGGCCGCCGCCGCTTGGCTCTGCTGACGGGAGGCCTGACAGGGGATGTTGCAGATTGCCGCTTTGCTTATCGCGCTCCTCGGCCTTGCCCACTCGGTCCTTGGCGAGCGCTACATTCTTGTCCGATTGTTCCGGCGGGATCTGCCCAAGCTGTTCGGTGGCACCCGATTCACGCGCAACACCCTGCGTTTCGCCTGGCATCTCACCACCATGTTCGCCTGGGGCATCAGCGCGATCCTGTTTCAGCTCTCAGGTGCTGCCTCGCCACAAGCGCTTGCGCAGACCGTCGGCTGGTGCCTTGTGCTCTCGGGCCTGCTTCCGCTTGCATTCACCCGAGGGCGGCATCTGGCCTGGGTGGTACTGTTCGGGGCAGGTGGGCTGTGTCTCGCATGGGCCGCCCCCTGACAATTCGTCCAAGCCGACGCCACATCGCGGCTCGGCTTGACTCAGGTGTTCGAGCGCAAGGAGAGATCATGGGGATTGCAGCATGAGTTATTTGATCATCTGCACGGTGGCATTGCTGGCTTCGGCCTTGACGTTCTTCTCCGGTTTCGGTTTGGGCACATTGTTGTTGCCGGCCTTCGCCCTGTTTTTCCCCATCGAGCAGGCCGTCGCCCTTACCGCAGTCGTTCATTTCCTCAACGGCCTGTTCAAGCTCGGGTTGACCGGGCGGCATGCCGACCGGCAGGCGGTTGTCCGATTTGGCCTGCCGGCGATAGTCATGTCATTCCTTGGCGCATGGGTTCTGGTCTGGCTCGCCGGCTTCGCTCCCGTGTTCTCCTATTCCGCATTCGGTCGGCTGGTGTCGGTGACGCCGGTCAAGTTGATCGTGGGCTTGCTCCTTCTGCTTTTCGCCTCGCTGGAACTTCTTCCGCGGTTTCGCAATTTGTCGTTTGGTGCGCAGTACATGCCATTGGGTGGCGTCCTCAGCGGGTTCTTCGGCGGCCTCTCCGGAATGCAAGGGGCGCTTCGCTCGGCGTTCCTGTCACGCGCGGGCCTGAGCAAGGAGGCGTTCATTGCTACTGGCGCGGTCATTGCCTGCCTCATCGACTTCGCCCGCCTCACCATCTACTCCACCACGCTTGCCCGGGAGAGCGCGCATTTCAATTTCGGTTTGTTGGCTGCGGCAGTACTGGCAGCCTTCGTTGGAGCGGTCCTGGGCAACAACTACCTCAAGAAGATGACCATGCCGGGCATTCAGCGCATCGTTGCTGTCATGTTGTTCATGGTTGCATTGGGTCTGATGTCGGGGTTGTTGTAGCGGACTTTGTCGTGGTTTCGACTTGTAAGGTCAACAAGCCGATTCCGCTGCGCGGACTGACAAATCATGCGGGCCGGCACCGCTTCGCGGTGCGGCTTGACTCAAGCGACAGATGTCAGAGGAGCAGAAATGAGCCAGGATGCAGCGAGGTTGCGCTTCAAGGCAAAGCTGCTTCGTCCAGCCCGGTCCGGTGGCGAGGAAGCATGGACGTTTCTGGTTTTCCCGAAATCCACAAGCGAAAAGCTCCCAAGGCGTGGCAGGACGAGCATTGAAGGCACCATCAACGGCCACCATTTCCGCGCCACCCTGGAGCCGGATGGCCAGTTGAGTCACTGGTTGAAAGTGGACGAAGCGCTGCGTGAGGCATGTGGCGCGGACGTGGGTGACACCATCACGCTGGAAGTGGTCCCCGTGGCGAAGGAGCCAGAACCGAAGCTGCCAGCAGACTTCCGCGAGGCCCTTGCCGCAGCCCCGGAGGAGGCCAGGACGGTGTGGAACGCCACCACAACCATTGCCCGTATCGACTGGGTACACTGGATCGAGTCCGCCAAACAGGCAAAGACCCGCAAGAGCCGGGTGGAGAATGCGTGTGACATGCTTGCTTCCGGCAAGCAGCGGGTTTGCTGCTTCGATCAATCCGGGTTCTACAGCAAAAGCCTCAGTGCGCCGAAGGCAGCAGAGTAGGGATGCCCGGTTCGTCGCTGCACGCTACAACAAGGCATGGGAGCCTCCGACCTGGCTGTTCAATGGGCTGCTTTTTCCGCGGTGCTAGCTGGTGGTTCCGGCTATGGCGCGGCTGGTTGGCCGCTGTCGCAGACAGCCGCCCGGAACCTGACAATCATGTGGTTGCCGCACACTCGAATAGCAGGCCCTGCATGCAACATCCCGTTTCATGACGCGACGCAAGATTCGGGCTTTGCAGCCGCCACAACTCGGCGGCTTGAATCTGGCATGGGACAAAGCATGAAAGTATTCCGCGGCTGCACGTTCAAAGCAGACCGTCCGTGGGGTTCCGCGGACATTGCCAACATGGGCGGAATCGGCCATGTCGATTCCTGCGGCATGCAGCGATTACACTTCGCGCCAGGTGGGCGGTCCCGGTCGCGTCCGACGGCGGGCGCATTGGCCAGCGGACATCCAGCTTCCCGAAAGCAGCCTCCGCCGCTTGGCGGCACGTCATGAC
This sequence comes from Lysobacterales bacterium 63-13, assembly GCA_001899855.1. Taxonomy (GTDB): domain Bacteria; phylum Pseudomonadota; class Gammaproteobacteria; order Xanthomonadales; family Rhodanobacteraceae; genus Dokdonella. The sequence continues at coordinate 18,986 of MKWR01000005.1, read as the reverse complement.
CCAGGTGCAAACGCGCATGTCCAGAACATCCGAGTTGTCGTTCAATCGCCAGGCCCTGGCCAGCAGCCAGATCGCAGTATGCGTGTACTGCCTGAAGGAATTTCAGCCATCCAGAATAACGGAGTGGGTTGACGAGGGATCAGGTGGAGAAACAGCGTTATGCCCGTTCTGCGACATCGATGCTGTCGCCGGATTCAATGGTGAAGTCGATTCAGCCTGGGTCGCCGACGAGCATCGCAAGCAGCTCGAATACAAATGACCCCACGTCAGGCTTCCGGGGCTTCCATGACATTGAAGCTGCGCAACTTGCTTCCAGCCTTGTTCCTGCCCGTGAGCGGCTCGCTTTTTGCGGCCATTCCACCGGTCACCTTGCCCGATGGCAAGGTGGTGCAACTGTCCGGGCAGGCAGTTGCAGCCTTGCAGAGGCAGAGTGTGTCTGCCACTTCGCCCGACAAGACCGCCTCTTATGGCGGCCATGACCTTCGTGAAATCCCCAAGGCGGCCGGTGTCCCGACCGAGGCCCTCCGCGGCAAGGATTTGACGTCCACGGTGGTGGACGGGTATCAATCGGCGTTCACCCTTCCCGAGCTGGATCCCATGATCGGAAACAAGCAGGTCCTGATGATTGACCAGGACAATGGACAGCCGCTCCAGGCTGCCGACGGCTCATGGCGGCTTGTGGTCCCCACTGATCATCGCCCAACCCGGTGGGTGCGGCAGCTAGCGTCCATTGCGGTTTCGGCCCCGCGGCTGGGCGACAAGAACTTCCCGGGCATGCCATGAGCATAGACGAGCAGATCGAGCAGTACCTTGCATCCATCGCCGGATCAAAACAGGGCGACATGCGGAAACTTCACGGCGCCATCCTGGAAATGAATCCCGGTTGCAGGCTCTGGTTTCTCGATGGAACCGACGAAAGCGGCAAGGTTGTCTCCAATCCCAACATCGGTTTTGGGACACTGCGCAAGAAATACGCCGACGGAAAGACCAGGGAGTTCTACCAGGTCGGGATCAGCGTGAACACGGCCGGGTTGTCCGTCTACATCATGGGCATCGATGACAAGCATTACCTGAATCAAAAGTACGCACATGCCATCGGCAAAGCGCATGTCACGGGATACTGCATCAAGTTCAAGGCGTTGAAGGACATTGACCTGGACGTTCTCAAGACGGCGATCCAGGATGGCATCGAACAAACGCAGCCCTGAGCATTCGATCAGGCAGGCGCAAGCGGGTGCAATGGGCAGATGGGATGCCCGCGAAACCAATTGCATGTCCGGAAATGGCGAGCACGCCAGGCACAGGTGCGCCAGCATGCGCAGACCTCAGCCCCTGCAGGAGCCACCGTGCACTCGTTCCAACTTGTCGGCCTCGACCACGCTGCGTTCGAGCCACTCTTCAAGCTGTCCGATGGACAGCTTTCGCACATCGGCGCGGAGCGCCATGTCGCCACGGCGAACCCGGGCTTTCCTTGCCGCGTCAGCCTCGAAGATGCCAACGAAGGCGAGGAATTGCTGTTGCTGCCCTTTGTTCATCAACCGGGCGCCTCGCCTTACCATGCGTCGGGTCCGATCTTCGTCCGCCGTGGAGCCAGGCAGCGCACGCTTGAGGTCGGTGAACTGACCGAGTACGTGACGCGGCGCCTCATGTCGGTACGCGCATACGACGCTGCGCACCAGATCATCGACGCATCCGTCTGCGAAGGCATGATCGTGCGTGCCGAGATTGGACGGCTGTTCGACAATCATCTGGTCGCCTACATCCACCTGCACAATGCGAAGCGCGGGTGCTTTTCGTGTCGCGTCAACCGCGCCTGACGGCAAGGGGGCTTCGGCGTTTTTCATCGTTGGCAGGGTCGCCTGCGCGATGGCCAGGCGCACCAGTTGAGCCAGCATTTCCAGCGCCGATCAGCGGTTGATTTCTTCCTTCAGCGCAATGGCGTTGAAACCATTGTCGGAGAGCGCCGCCTTGGCGACTTCCAGTTCGCTGGCGCTGGCATAGGGGCCGAGGCGCACGCGATTCCAGGTCTTGCCGTTGATGGTGACCGGCGTGACCTGGGCGATGAAGCCGAGGATGGCGAGCTTGGCCTTGACCTCGTCGGCTGCTTTTGCGGAAGGATACGAACCCGCCTGCAGCAGATAGCGCGAAGTCGCCGACACCGGGGGAGTGGTCGTGCTGGCCGGCAACTGTGCCTCGGCACGCGCCTTGGCGGAAATCTCGGCGTCGGGGATGACCACTTCCATTTCCGGCAGCACCGAGTAGAAATCGTAGTTCTTGCGCGGCTTGTCCTTGGCCTCGACGATTGGCGGATCGCTTTCCCGCGGTGCAACGGCTTCGGGATTCGGCTGCGGGCCGGCGTTCTTGCGCAACATCGGCGCCCAGTCGCTGCCAAGGAAGACCAGGGCGACGGCAAGTCCGAGAAGGACGCCGACGCCAAGCCAGATCCATGCCGGCACCGCCGTACGCGAGCCGCCGCGAGTCGCTTGTTTGCGTGAACGTGTAGCCATTGCCTCAACTCCTGGAATTGGTGATTGCACGACGCTTCCGGCGTCATGCGGCAACAAGGGTGTTGGAACGTTACATGCTTTCCGGCGCGGACACGCCGAGCAGGTCGAGGCCGTTGGCGAGCACGACGCGCGCCGCGTCGGCCAGGGCGATACGCGCATCGCGCAGGACGCGATCATCGACGATGAACTGGTGTGCGTTGTAGTAGCCGTGGAACGCCGCTGCAAGTTCGCGCAGGTATTGGGCGACGAGTTGCGGATCAAGATTGGCGGCGGCCGCTTCGACGACCTCCGGGTAGCGCGACAGCTCGCTCATCAGCGCGCGTTCGTGTTCGCTGTCGAGGCGATGCAGTGCGCCAAGACCGGCGCTGGTGTCGGTGGCGAGGGCACGCTCGGCGAGCTGGCGATGCACGCTGCAGACGCGGGCGTGCGCGTACTGGATGTAGTAGACCGGATTGTCGTTGGTCTGCGCGCGGGCCAGGTCGATATCGAAGATCAGCTGCGAATCGGTCTTGCGCGCAACCAGGAAATAGCGCGTCGCATCGCGGCCTACTTCGTCGATGAGGTCGCGCAAGGTCACATAGCTGCCGGCGCGTTTGGACAGCTTCACTTCCTCGTCGCCGCGCATCACCGTGACCATCTGGTGCAGCACGTATTCGGGCCAGCCTTTGGGAATGCCGACATCGAGCGCCTGCAATCCGGCGCGCACGCGATTCACCGTCGAGTGGTGATCGGCCCCCTGTTCGTTGATGACGCGCTCGAAGCCGCGCCGCCACTTGCCTTCGTGGTAGGCGACATCGGGCACGAAGTAGGTGTAGCCACCCTCGGACTTGCGCATGACACGATCCTTGTCATCGCCGAAGTCGGTGGTTTTCAGCCACAGTGCGCCATCCTTCTCGTAGGTATGCCCGGCGGCGATCAGTTCGCGCACCGTGTGCTCGACCTGGCCTTCGCTGTAGAGGGAGGATTCAAGAAAGTAGACATCGAACTCGACACCGAATGCGCGCAGATCCAGATCCTGCTCGCGGCGCAGCCAGGCCACCGCGAAGCGGCGGATGGAATCGATGTCCTCGGCATCGCCGCTGGCACGCACATCCTGGCCATCCGCGTGCACGGTCCGGCCAGCCAGGAAATCGCGCGCGACATCCTTGATGTAATCACCGCGATAGCCGTCTGCGGGCCAGCCATCCTGCTCGGGTTCGATGCCCTTGCAGCGCGATTGCACGGACAAGGCGAGGTTGTCAATCTGCGCGCCGGCATCGTTGTAGTAGAACTCGCGCGTCACGGCCCAGCCATTGGCATCGAGTACGCGGGCGAGGCTGTCGCCGACGGCCGCGCCGCGCCCGTGGCCGACATGCAAGGGGCCGGTCGGATTCGCCGAGACAAATTCAATCTGCACCTTGCGGCCTTCGCCGCTGGCATTGCGGCCGTAGCTGCTGCCCTTGTCGAGGATGCTTGCCATTTCGGCATGCAGCGCTGCCGCGCCAAGGAAGAAATTGATGAAGCCGGGGCCGGCAATCTCGATGCGCTCGACGCGCGGATCATCGATGGCGGCAACGATCGCCGTGGCGATGTCGCGCGGCTTGCGACCGGCCTGCTTGGCCAGGGTCAAGGCGACATTGCAGGCAAAATCGCCATGTTCGCGATTGCGCGTGCGCTCGACGACAAAGCTCGGCGTCACCGCATCAGGCAGGGTCTGTTGCGCACGCAGGGTTGCGAGCGCTCCATGGATCAGCTCGCGCAAGGCGTCTTTCACGGCGGGATTCAATCGGTAGCGGGTTGGCTATTGTAGGGGGCGCGCCCGGTTTCCCAAAGCCGGCCGGGACAGACCCGGCGGCGAACCCGGGTGCCGCGAACCCTCCAGGAAAATCCTGTGCCGGCGGCTGCGTGACTGCAATGGGTCAACCACAGTGCCTTGGCGGGCGGGGCAGCCTGTGGATAACTCTGTGGGGAATGTTTCGGCACCGCGCCGCCACTCCCCACTGAAATCAAGCACTTGCCGGAATCCGGGCGTGCTGCATTCGCATAAGTCATTGTTTTGCAAAGGGCTGGATACGTCGGCACCCGGTCTTCCTGTGCCAGGCGCGTGCATCCGCGGCAGCTCCGTCGCATGTGTATAGTTTTGCGCTGCGCAAACCCCGGGAAGCGCGATCAGACAAGGCCCGCAACGGTTTCGGCATAGGCCTTGAGCACCTGGCGACCGCTTTGCGGGCGTCCGCGCATGGCAATGCGGGCGCGCAATCCAAGGCTCAGCGACTTCAGTCGCGCCGCGTTGTCATCCTTTGCCGGCCCGAATGATTGGCGGCCAAGTTCCGAGTTGAAGCGGTGCAGGTCGAAAAAGAAGCGATCCTGTCCGTCGGTGAGGAAGCCGAGCACCGGTTGCGCGCTTTCGACGCCATCGAGGTTGCGCAGGCACAGCATCTCGCGCTCGAGGCAGAGATTCTCGGCGCTGCTGGCAAAGCGGTCGAACGGTTCGGCGACGTTGGCGGTGTCGAGGTCGGCAGCGATCAAGGCGAGATCATGCGCATGCACGATGCGCGGATCGTTCCGCCAGTCCGGTCGATGCTTGTCGAGCTTCTGCGACAGCTTGGCCGCAAGCGCACCGCCGGACTGGACCAGTTCGGCGGCATTGAAGGCGGCACTGCCGGGCGGCGGCCGCGCGTCGAAGGTACTGCCGCCAATGGTCAGGTCGATCGCCAGGTAGATGTCGGCATCGGCAGAGCGCGCAAATCCGCAGTGATCGAGCAGGCGAAAGGTCTCCTCGATGCTGGCGCGTTCGTTGGCACCGACGCCGGCTTCGTACATCGGTTTTTCGCGCTGGCGCAGGTCGTGGCAGGCAGCGAACAGGCCGAGGATGCACCAGTCGCGCAGGCCGAGGGCGAATACGCCATGCGTGGCAATGAGGCGATCGATGCGCCCGCCAAGGATGTCGAGGATGTGGGTTTCGTTGTGGTAGGCGTGGAAATCCTCGCCCAGCGATCCATGCCGCAGGGCCATGCGCGCGTAGGCGATGCGGATGGCTTCGGCGCAGCGCGCCAGCAATGTCTCGGCGTCCGCGTGTGTCGACAACAAGGGGCGCAATTGCTCCAGGCGCCGGGCGAGCACATTCTCGAGCGGCTGCATGCGCGCGCCGGCAATCCGGCGCGCGGCATCGACGTCGGCGACCGCCAGTTCGACCTCATCTGCCGGAAAGGTTCTGGGGAACGCGAATATCACCTGGCCTGACCGCCCCTCGCTGGATCGTGCCCCGAGTATAGTGCGCGACCCGCCGTCAGAGACACCTTTGCCCTAGATCCAGCCGCGGCTTGCCAGCGAGGTCGGATTGCCGCTGCCGATGACGAAATGATCGAGCACGCGCACGTCGACCAGGGCCAGCGCATCGCGCAGGCGAAGGGTGATGGCGCGATCGGCGGCGCTCGGCTCGGATACGCCGGATGGGTGGTTGTGCGCGAAGATGACCGCTGCCGCATTGTGCGCAAGGCAATGCCGCACGACTTCGCGCGGGTGCACGCTGGCCCCGTCGATGGTGCCGCGGAACAGCTCCTCGAAAGCGATCACGCGATGGCGGTTGTCGAGGAACAGGCAGGCGAACACTTCATACGGATAGGCCGTGAGCCGCGCCTTGAGAAAGCGCGCACTGGCTGCCGGATCGGTCAACGCCTCGCTTTCGCGAAGTTCCGAGTCGAGATAGCGGCGGCCGATTTCAAGCGCCGCCTGCAGCCGGCACCAGGCAACCGGGCCGAGTCCCGAGCATTTCTGTTTCGCATGCAAGAGCGGTTTCAGCCCGCCAGCGCGCAGCAGCAGGTCGCGGCCGAGGTCGACGGCGCTGGCACCACGGTGGCCGGAGCCGATGAAGACGGCGAGCAGCTCGGCATCGGAGAGGGCATGACTGCCGCGCGCATGCAGCTTTTCGCGGGGACGCTCGCCGTCGGGCCAGTCACGTATGCTCATGATTGCGGATGCCGGCAGCCGGGGAATGCCGACTCTATCCATCGTTATGCGCCTTGGTCAGCAGCCTTTGCCGCGAATTTAGGTAAGCTTGATGCCCTTTGCATTGTCAGAAATGTCTTACATGAGTGATGCCCCACTCGATCGCGTCCGCGTCCTACTTGGCGTAAGCGGCGGCATTGCCGCCTACAAGGCGGCCGAGCTCGTGCGCCGCCTGCGCGACGCCGGTGCCGAAGTGCGTGTGGCGATGACTGCCAACGCCACGCACTTTGTCGGCGTGGCGACGTTCCAGGCGCTGTCGGGCAATCCCGTGCGCACCAGCCTGTGGGACGAATCCGCCGAGGCGGCAATGGGGCATATCGAACTGGCGCGCTGGGCCGACGAGGTGTTGATCGCGCCGGCTTCGGCCGACCTGCTCGCACGCATTGCCCACGGCCACGCCGACGACTTGCTGAGCACGCTCGTGCTCGCGACCACGGCTCCCGTATCCGTGGCCCCGGCGATGAACCAGCAGATGTGGGCGAACCCCGCGACGCAGGCCAATATTGCGCAATTGCGCGAACGCCAGGTTCGCGTGTTTGGCCCGGCCGTCGGCAACCAGGCCTGCGGCGAAACCGGCGCCGGTCGCCTGCCCGAGGCGCAGGAACTGGTGGCGGCCCTGGTCGCCGCGCGCGGCCCGCGCCCGCTCGATGGTCTGCGCGTGCTGGTCAGTGCCGGGCCGACTTTCGAGGATATCGATCCGGTTCGCTTCATCGGCAATCGCAGCTCCGGGAAGATGGGCTTTGCCGTGGCCGCCGCCGCCGTGCAGGCCGGTGCATCGGTGCGCCTGATCAGCGGTCCGGTCGCATTGCCGACACCGGCAGCGGTGCAGCGCATTGACGTGCGCAGCGCCCGGCAGATGCGCGATGCCGTCATCGCCGCCGCCGGCAGCCATGACATCTTCATTTCGGCAGCGGCCGTCGGTGACTATCGGCCGCGCGCCGTCGCCACCTCGAAACTGAAGAAGTCCGGCAAACCCCTGGCACTGGAGCTGGTGCAAAACCCGGACATCCTTGCCGAAGTCGCCGCCTTGCCGGAGCATCCGTTCCTGGTCGGATTTGCCGCCGAAACCGATGATCTTGAGCGCTATGCGCGGGACAAACTCGAGCGCAAGGGGCTCGACATGATCGCCGCCAACCGGGTCGGCGAGGCGCTGGGCTTCGAATGCGGCGAGAATGCGTTGTTGCTGCTTTGGCCAGGGGGGCGCGAGGAACTTGCCATGGCCGACAAGAATGTCCTCGCGAAATCGCTGATCGAACGTGTCGCTGCGCGCCATGCGGCGGTGCATGCAAAGACGTCGAAGGCATGAGCGTGCCGGTGCAGTTGAAGATCCTCGATGGCCGCCTGGGCGCGGAGTTCCCGCTGCCTGATTACGCCACGATTGCGTCGGCCGGCATGGACCTGCGCGCCATGATCGAGGCACCCATGGATCTGCAAGCTGGCGCGTCTGCGCTGATCCCCAGCGGCATGGCCATCCATATTGGTGATCCCCTGCTCTGCGCGATCGTGTTGCCGCGCTCGGGGCTCGGCCACAAGCATGGCATCGTGCTCGGCAATGGCGTCGGCTTGATTGATGCGGACTACCAGGGCCCGTTGATGATTTCATGCCTCAATCGCTCAAGCGAACGCTTCACCCTGCAGCCGGGCGAACGCATTGCGCAATTGGTCTTCATGCCGATCGTGCGGGCGAGCTTCCAGTGCGTGGAGGAATTTGCCCCGAGCGAGCGCGGCAGCGGCGGTTTTGGCAGTTCCGGGCGCAAGTGAGCCGATCGTGCGGGGCGAGGCTGCGGGGTCTGCTGCTGGCATTACACTAGCAGCCGTTTGGACATTGTGACGAACCAGAGGCAAACCGTATGGCGGCGGAAAAGCAGCCGGCGAGCACTACCGGAAAGAAGAAGCAGTCACGCCTTGCCATGGCTCTTGCCAAGGCCGGGCCGGGGCTGAAGATTCTCCTGCCGCTGGCGATCGCCACACTCCTCATGCTGCTGGGGTTCTTCCTGCTCTGGCAAAGCTCGCTGGCATGGAGCGAGAGCGGCAACTTCGAGGCCGCCGAAGCGGCGCGCAATCGCAGCGTTGCAGTCATTGCCCAACAGATTCGCGAGTTTGACGAAAAAGCCATTGGCATCGCCCAGTCGGAAACGGTGCAGACCGCGCTCGGCGCGGCCGATGCGGCCGGAACCGAGGCGGCGGCCGCGGCCATGCGCGCCGAATGGCCCGAGCTGATCGCTGCCGAGTTCTATGCGGCTGACCTGGTCGAGGTGCGCAAGGAGGACCTGCAAGCGTTTGGCTATTCGCGCGCGCAGATGCTCATGCAGGCACAAATCAGCAACAAGCCCGCACCGGTGCAGATCCGCAACGTTGAAGGCGGTGCCCAGGAGCTGGCCCTGGCGATTCCCGTCGCGCGCGATGGCAAGCCGATCGCCTATGCGTACCTGGCCCTGCCTGCGGCACTGATCATCGACTCCTTGAAACAGATCAATTCATCGGGGACACGCATCGATCTGCGCCAGGGCGATGGCCGTGGCGACACGGTGATGGCTGGCGCCGGTTCTTCGAGCGGGAGTTCGATGAGCGACCTTGGCGTGCCGATCGAGGGCTCGCAATTGCGCGTGGCCATCGCCGACCCGGAAACCCGCATCCTGCTCACCCACAACCTGTGGGTGCTGATTCCGGCGACGCTGTTGTGCCTGCTCGGCGGTTTCTTCGCCTTGTGGGTGCGTCAAGTCGGCATGCAGGGTGCGACCGACGCCTTGCGCCGCGGCAAGCGCCCTGCCGGCGACGAAATCACCTTTGCGCAGATCCTCGAAAAGGAGCCGGTCAATGCCAAGCCGGCAGCCGCGGTCGCGCCAAAGCCAGCCAGTGCCAAACCGGAAAAAGGAAAACCAGACGAGATGAAGGTCACGGTCAATCGCAGCATCTTTCGCGCCTACGATATCCGTGGCGTGCTCGGCGAATCGCTGAGCAACGACGTGGCGCGCCAGATTGGTCGGGCCATCGGCAGCGAGGCCAGGCATCGTGGCCTGCGTGAAATCGTCGTCGGCCGGGACGGTCGCCTGTCCGGCCCCGAGCTTTCCGCAGCCCTGATCGAAGGCCTGCGTGCAGCGGGGTGTGATGTCATCGATATCGGCCTGGCACCCACGCCGCTGACGTATTTCGGTGCCTATCAGCTGCAGACCGGTTCCTGCGTCTCGGTGACCGGCAGCCACAATCCGCCGAACTACAACGGATTCAAGATCGTGCTCGGCGGCGAGACGTTGTCCGAGGGGGCGATCCAGGATCTTTACGTGCGCATTGCCGAGGAAAACTTCAGCAGCGGCGCGGGCGGATTGCAGGTGATGGATCTGAGCGGCGACTATGTGGCGCGGATCTGCGATGACATCCAGGCGGAAAAGAAGCTCAAGGTGGTCGTCGATTGCGGCAATGGTGTCGCCGGCGGAATTGCCCCGAACGTGTTGGCCGGGATTGGTTGTGAAGTGCACGAGCTTTACTGCGAAGTCGATGGCACGTTCCCGAATCACCACCCGGATCCGTCGGATCTCGGCAACCTGCAAGACCTGATCATGGCGGTCAAGCAGACCGGCGCGGATATCGGCCTCGCCTTTGACGGCGATGGCGACCGCCTTGGCGTGGTCACGCAAAAGGGCGAGGTGATCTTCCCGGATCGCCTGTTGATGCTGTTCGCGATCGACGTGTTGAGCCGCAACCCGGGTGCGGCGATCATCTATGACGTCAAGTGCACCGGGCACCTGCAGCCGCTGGTGTTGCAGCACGGCGGCAGTCCGATCATGTGGCGCACCGGGCACTCCCTGATCAAGGCGAAGATGCGCGAGACCGGCGCGCAACTGGCTGGCGAGATGAGCGGGCACTTCTTTTTCGCCGAGCGCTGGTACGGCTTCGATGATGCCATCTACGCCGCCGCCCGCCTGCTCGAAATCCTTGCCTCGGATCTCGATGACCGGAGCCCGGAAGAAATCTTTGCGTCCCTGCCCAAGGGCGTATCCACGCCGGAACTGAAGATCGAGATGCGCGAGGGCGATCACTACAAGTTCATCGACGCCTTCAAGGCCAAGGCCCGTTTCGAGGGTGCGCGGCTGACCACGATCGATGGCTTGCGCGCGGACTGGCCGGACGGCTGGGGACTTGTGCGTGCCTCCAACACCACGCCCGTGCTCGTGTTGCGCTTTGATGCCGACAACGAGGCGGCGCTGAAACGCATCCAGGCGGCGTTCCGCGAACAGTTGCAGTTGCTGGACAAGGCCCTGCCGCTGCCATTCTGAGCGGGATCGAAACCGCGCAAGCACAAGCCGGTTGCGCGGGGCCATGGCCCCGCTCGCAACGCGTGACGGTCAGTCAGGCGAGCAGGCCAGTCGGCTCAGCGGTTCTTGTACTTGTCGCGCAAGGCGCGATAACGATCGAGTTCTTCGGCAAACCCTTGCGCGGTCTTTTCGCGCTCGGCCTGGCGACGCTCCATTTGCGTGTGCTGGGCGTTGATCTTGCTGCGCACGTCGGCAATCTGCGCGGTCAGCCTGGCTGGCACTGCCATGTTGTCACGCTCCAGGTCGGCCGCGCGTCCGAGCAGGTCGGTCAAATTGCGCTCGAGGCTCTGCAGCCCGGTGTCGAGACTCTTGATGCTGAGGTCGATCATCTCGATCTGCTGCTTCTGCGAGTTCAGCAGATCGGCCTCGGTGGGATTGGCGGCGAGCAGTTGCTGATCCTCGCGGTTCTGGCGTTCTGCTTCATCCTTGGCCGAGCGCACCTCGGCGGCCTCGATCCTGGCCGCGGCACGCTGCTCGGGCGTCATCGCCGCGGGCACGTGCTTGACCACGATGCCTTGCGCGCTGACGATGTCGTAGCCATACACGTTGGCATCGGCAGGCAAGCTGTCGGAATAGTGCAGGTTGCCATCGGCATCACGCCACTTGTAGCGGACGTTGCCTGCGGCAAATGCCGAAATCACGACGGACGAGGCGAGCAGGATCAGACTCAGGCGAAGACTCGTTTTGCGCATCGATGGGACTCCTCTGGCCACAAGAGTATAGGCGAGTGCACGGCGCACTCGAAGCGCTGCCGGTCACACCCCGAAACGATCACGATATTGCTCGAGTCGCTGGCGCTCAGCGGCCAGTCGAGCGTGCTCGCCGGCATATGTCAACAAATCGCCCAAGGTGACGATGGAAATCACCGGAATGCCGAATTCCGCGGTGATTTCCTGGGCCGCAGATTGCGCTCCATGGCCACGTTCCTGGCGATCCAGGGCAATCAGCACGCCAGCGGCAGCGGCACCGTGCCGGTGGATCAGGGTCAGCGATTCGCGGATGGCCGTGCCGGCAGTGATGACATCATCGACGATCAAGACTCGCCCGGAGAGGGTTGCGCCAACCAGGTCGCCGCCTTCGCCATGGGTCTTGGCTTCCTTGCGGTTGTAGGCATAGCCGCAATCCATGGCGTGGTGTTCGGCCAGCGCGGCGGCCGTCAGCGCAGCCAGGGCGATGCCCTTGTAGGCAGGGCCGAAGACAAGGTCGAACGGCACCCGTGATTGCGCCGCGGTGGCGGCATAGCAGCGGCCGAGCGTGCTCAGTGCCGCGCCTGAATCAAACAGGCCGGCATTGAAGAAATACGGGCTGACGCGACCCGATTTGAGGGTGAATTCGCCGAAGCGCAACACGTTTCGGGCAATGGCCAGGTCGAGGAATTCGCGTTGATGGGGCTGCATGCGGTGATCGGGATTCGGGATTGGGATGGGATTGTGCAAGACTCCCGTCCGCCGTGATAGCCGAATACCAAACCATGCGCATCATCAGCTTCAACGCCAATGGCATCCGCTCCGCCGCCGGCAAGGGTTTCTTCGACTGGCTGCAGCGGCAGCAGGCCGACGTCACCTGCATCCAGGAAACCAAGGCGCAGGAGGATCAGCTCGCTGACCCCACGTTCCGTCCCGACGGACACCATTGCTTCTACAAGGATGCAACGACGAAGAAGGGCTACAGCGGCGTGGCGATCTACGCCCGGCAAGAGCCCGATGAGGTACGCAGCAGCTTGGGTTGGGCGCCGTTCGATGACGAAGGCCGTTATATCGAGGCGCGCTTCGGAAACCTGAGCGTCGTCTCCTTCTACATCCCCTCCGGCTCCTCCGGCGACCTGCGCCAGGGGTTCAAGTTCGAGGTCATGGAATGGCTCAAGCCGGTGCTTGACGAGTGGCTGCACAGTGGCCGCGATTACGTGCTGTGCGGCGACTGGAACATCGTGCGCAGTGCGCTCGACATCAGGAACTGGAAATCCAACCAGAAGAACTCCGGTTGCCTGCCTGATGAGCGCGATTGGCTCAATGGCCTGTGCACGACGGGCAAGGCGGGTGAAGCGGGCTGGACCGACGCCTATCGCGAGCTCAATCCCGAGGGCGAGGACTACACCTGGTGGAGCAACCGCGGCGCGGCGCGGGCCAACAATGTCGGCTGGCGCATCGATTACCAGCTGCTCACACCGGCGCTGCGCGCGCGCCTGAAGTCTTGCGCGATCGAGCGGGAACACCGCTTCTCCGATCATGCACCGTTTATCGTGGACTACCACCCGTGAGCGAAGACGCAGTGCCGGAAAGCCGCGGCTGGCAAAAGGCCGTGCGGGCGTTTGGAAACCGTTCTGCTCTGACCTTGTTCTTCTTCGGCTTCGGCTGTGGCCTGCCGTTTTTCCTGGTCGGCAATACATTGGCGATCTGGTTGCGCGATGCGGATTGGCAGCTTGGCCCGATCGGCCTGGTCAGCTATCTGACTTTCTTCTACGTCTTCAAGTTCGTCTGGGCGCCCCTGCTCGATTCCCGTCGCTTGCCCTTGTTCGGTCGCCTTGGACGTCGTCGCGGCTGGCTCTTTGCCGCGCAGTTGGCCATTGCCGCGGGTCTTGCCGCAATGGCAGTCACCGGGCCGGCGGCATCGGTACCGTTGTTCCTGGCACTGGCTGGTTTCACGGCATTTGCCGGCGCCACGCAGGACACCATGGTGGATGCCTATCGCGTCGAGATTGCGCCGGTCGAGATGCAGGGAGCGCTTGCGGCCACCTATACCCTGGGTTATCGAATCGGCCTGCAATTGTGCGGTGGCGCACTGGTGCTGTATCTGGCGGACTTTGCCGGTTGGCGCAGCGGATATCTGGCCATGGCGGGATTCGCCCTGATTCCGGCAGTGGCGACCCTGTTCGCGCCAGAGCCCGCGCTTGGAAAGGATTTCGGCAAAGGCACCCGGCCTGGCTTCGTCGATGCCTACGTCAAGCCGTTCGCGGAGTTTTTCCGCGCGCACGGCTGGATGCTGGGCCTGGTCCTGCTGGCCTTTGTCGGCCTCTTCAAGCTGCCCGACCAGATGCTCAGCATTGCCGGACCGTTCTATCTCGACACCGGCTTCAGCAAGAGCGACATCGCCACCGTGTCGAAACTCTACGGCGTCTGGATGGGCATCGCTGGCGCCTTCCTCGGCGGCATCACGGTCGCGGCCATCGGCGTGCGCCGCTCCCTGCTGATTGCTGCGATTGCAGTCGCCATCTCCAATTTGTTGTTCATCCTGATGTCGATGTATCCGGGGCAGTTGTGGACCTTTGTGGCGACGATTTCCGGCGACAATCTTTCGCAGGGATTCGCCGGGACCGTGCTTGTTTCGTTCCTCGCCACCCTGGTGGATCGGCGCTACACGGCAACCCAGTACGCGCTGCTTTCCTCCCTGGCCAATTTGCCGGGCAAGCTGATCGGCGGCTTCGCCGGATACATCGTCGAGGCATCGAGCTACACGGTGTTTTTCGTCATCAGCAGCGTCTCGGTCATCCCGACCCTGCTCATCCTCGCCTGGTTGTGGAATCGGATGAAGCCGGAATCACCCACCGCCCACCCGATTGCCGAACCCTGAGAGCTGGCGCAATGAAAAGCGGTCGCAAAGTTGCGACAATTGGCATGCATCCGACGTGGTCCCCTGACCGATGGCTGATCTGCAGATCAAGAACATTGACCCCGCGACCCAGGAGCGCATGCGCGACCTCGCGCTCCAGCGCGGCTGGTCGATCAACGAGTTTGCCTTGCGTGCCCTGCGCTATGTGGTCGGCCTGAGCAGCGAGCACCCCGGCGGACAGGATCGCCAGGACATCGCGACGATGCGCGGAGTCTGGAACCAGATCGAAAACCAGGCTTTCCGCGAGGCCATCGAGGCATTCCGTGAGGTTGAATCCGGGCCGACCTTCGAATCGCCCGACAAATCCGGAAAGTGAGCGTGAAGCTCAGCGCGAGGGCGCATGCAATGCGCCGAGGATGCGCGGCCCGCGCGCGCCGGTGACCCCCGGTATATTGCCAGGCAGCTGCGCCAGGCGTTGCCGTGCCAGCCAGGCGAACAAGGCTGCCTCGACGAAATCGGGATCCATGCCAACGCTGCCGGTATCGGTAAGTTCAATTGGCTGCAACGCGGCTGCCAGTGCTGCCATCAAGGCCCGATTGTGGACGCCGCCTCCGCAGGCAAGCACACGCTGCGCCGGTGAGCCGCTCTTCTGCAGCGCCTCGGCGATGCTGCGCGCGCTCAGGGCAAGCAGGGTGGCCTGGATATCGGCGGGCTTGACCTCGGCCCGCCCGAGCCGCGCTTCGAGCCAGTCCAGGTTGAAATATTCGCGTCCCGTGCTTTTCGGTGGTGCCGCGGCGAAATAAGGGTCATCGAGCAGCGCATCGAGCAGGCCGGGATGGATGCTTCCGGAGCTGGCCCAGGCGCCATCGACATCGCAGGGCGTCCAGCAATGCCGGGCATTCCAGGCGTCGAGCAGGCAGTTGGCCGGACCGCTGTCGAAACCGAGGATGTCGTCGCCTCCGTTGAGCAGGCTGAAGTTTGCAATGCCGCCGAGATTGAGCAGGGCGCAGGGCATGAGGTGGGCAAATGCAGCCGCATGGAACGCGGGTGCCAAGGGCGCGCCCTGACCACCGGCGGCCACATCGGCACGGCGGAAATCGGCGACAGTCGCAATCCCGGTGCGTTCGGCGATGACTGCCGCATCTCCAATCTGCAGGGAAAACGGATGCGCTCCTTGCGGCCGGTGGCGCACGGTTTGGCCGTGGGAGCCAATTGCCCGCACATGTCTGGCGGAAACGCCGGCACGGGACAGCAAACGCGTCGCCGCTTCCGCGAAGCACCCGCCAACGGCGACATCGAGGGCACCAAATTCGTCGAGCGGGATGGCCGCACCCGCTGCGGTCAGGGCCAGCAAGCGGGCACGGATTGGCGCGGGATAGGGAAAGGTATCGGCGGCGACAACCTGCATCGCGAAAGGCGGATCGTTCGCCGGTGCTGCATCTGCTGCCGAGACGAGGTCTTCCACAGCGGGCTCAAAGCGCAGCAGTGCCGCGTCGATGCCGTCCGCGCTGGTTCCCGAGATCAGCCCAAGAAACAGCTCGGACATGGGTGTTGGCTAGTCCCGGCGCGCCAGGTGCACGGCGTCGACCATCTTCAGGCGCGCCAGAAGCACGCCCGAGCCCTTGTTGAAGCGGGCCAGTTCGCTGGCCGGCAAGGGCTCTTCCTTGGGCAGGGTCACCGTCAACGGATCGCGGTGCTTGCCGGCAAGGCGGAACTCGTAATGCAGGTGCGGGCCGGTCGCCAGTCCGGTCATGCCGACATAGCCGATCACCTGGCCCTGGCTGACATGCTGGCCAACCTTGCCTGCCGCGAACCGCGACATGTGCCCATACAGCGTCGTGAACTTGCCCTGATGCTGGAGGATGACGACATTGCCGTAACCACCCTGCTTGCCGCGATAGACGATCTTGCCGGCACCGGCAGCGCGGATCGGCGTTCCACTCGGTGCCGCATAATCGACGCCGCGATGGGCGCGCATCTTGCCAAGCACCGGATGCATGCGGCCGGCCGAGAATCTGGAGGAGATCCGCGTGAACTCGACCGGGGTGCGCAGGAAGGCCTTGCGCAACGGCCGGCCATCTTCCGTGTAGTAGAGCGTTTCACCTTTCGCGTTGGTGAAGCGGATGGCGGTGTAGCGCTTGCCCTGGTTGGTGAACGTGGCGGCGATGATGTCGCCCCCGTGCAGGCGCTCGCCGTCCCGGTAAACCTGGTCGTAGATCACGCTGAAACTGTCACCTTGGCGCAAATCCTGAGCAAAATCAATGTCATATCCAAATGCGTTGGCGAGGCGAAGGGTCATCAGGTCGCTCATGCCCGCCTGGTCGCCGGCATCGAACAAGGAGCTGTTGATGACGCCATGGGCGACTTCCACGCGGCGCTCGAGGGCGCGATCCTGGACCGATTCGGTGACCGTGTCGGCGGCAAAGTTCAAGGTCACGCGTGCCGCATCGCTGCGGTCGAAGCGCAATGCCCGCAAGCTGCCGGAAGCATCGATATCAAAGGCGAATTCGTCGCCGGGCCGGATCCGCCGCAAGGCGGTCGCATCCGCCTGTGCGTCCACCGCACGCTGCAGGTCGCTTGGCCCCAGGCCCTGTTCACGAAAGATATCCGAGAGCGACTGCCCTGCCTTGACCACGGCAATCTTCCACTCGGGCTCGTTGCCACCGTCAGCAGCAAGACTTGCGATTGCCGCATCCGCGCTGGCGCTGGCCGGCAAGGGTGGCAGGGGGAGTTGCAGGGTGGTCAATGCCGCGCTGGTCGAATCGCTGCGCGTGGCGCTGGCGAAGGTCGGCATGATGACGCCGACCAGCACGGTCAGGAGAACCACGCTGCCACCAAGGATCCAGTGTTCACGGCGCGGCACCGCAGCGACATTGCGGATGAATGTCCAGGTCTGGTTGCGCAGTGAGCGCTTGAATTCGGGGGTGAGCGCGGGTCGCCGGAGGGAGTCCTGGCTGGCGATGCGGTTCGCGTGCTGGGGAGGCGGATTCGTTTCGCTCACAATCGCGTTCCGTGTACTGGCCGCGTAACATAACGGCCCCTTGCAAGCGCCGTCAATGTCAATAGTGGCGCGGGGTTGCGAAACATTTCTCGATTAACGAACAATTAACTGATCCTTCACTTTCACCTCCCGGAAAGCGACTTTCCGGGCGCATCTACCGACCGCGCAGAGGAATCCATGACCGAAATTCAATCCGTCCTCGATCTGATTGGCCGGGGTGCCGAGGAGATCATCAAGCGCGAGGAACTGGAGGCGCGTCTGAAGCTCGGCCGTCCGCTGCGGATCAAGGCGGGCTTCGATCCGACCGCGCCGGATCTGCATATCGGTCATACCGTCCTGCTCAACAAGATGCGCCAGTTCCAGGGGCTGGGTCACCAGGTGATCTTCCTGATTGGCGATTTCACCGGAATGATCGGCGATCCGACTGGCAAGAACGTCACGCGCAAACCGCTCACGCGCGAAGACGTTGAAGCCAACGCCGTCACCTATACCGAACAGGTTTTCAAGGTGCTGGACGCCAGGCACACCGAAGTCCGCTTCAATTCGGAATGGTTCGGCGCGATGAGTGCCTCGGACATGATCAAGCTGGCCGGGCAGCACACGGTCGCACGCATGCTCGAGCGCGATGACTTCTCCAAGCGCTACGCCGCCCAGCAATCCATCTCGATCCACGAATTTCTCTATCCGCTGGTGCAGGGCTACGACTCCGTCGCCCTGCAGGCCGATGTCGAGCTCGGTGGCACCGACCAGAAGTTCAATTTGTTGATGGGGCGCGGCCTGCAGGAGCATTACGGGCAACCACCCCAGGTGGTCCTGACCATGCCGCTGCTGGAGGGTCTCGATGGGGTCGCCAAGATGTCGAAGTCCCTGGGCAACACCATCGGCATCAACGAGCCGGCCATCGACATCGTCAGCAAGACGCTGAAGATCGACGACGAACTGATGTGGCGCTGGATCGAACTGCTCAGCTTCGACATTTCGCTGGCCGAAATCGAGACCTTGAAGCGTGATATCGCCTCAGGCCAGCTCAATCCCCGCGACCTCAAGCTGCGCCTGGCCCGCGAGTTGGCGACGCGATTCCATGACGCTGCCGCCGCCGAGCAGGCCATTGCCGGCTGGAATGCGGTGGTCCGTGGCCAGGGCGACACCAGCCAGCTGCCACTCAGCGAGATCGTCGTGCCGGCGGAAGGGCTGCGGCTGGCCGCTCTGCTCACGGCCAGCGGCTTGACGGCCAGCAATTCCGAGGCAAACCGCAAGCTCAAGGAAAATGCCGTTCGCATCGATGCGGAAATCGTGGTCGATGGCCAGCGTGTTTTCAGTGCCGGCTTTGAAGGTGTGATCCAGGTCGGCAAGCGCAATTTTTCACGCGTGCGCCTCATCGGCGCGTGAGCGGATATGCAAGCTGGCCTGCGGCACACAGTTCGCCCGGCAGAAATAATCGAAGTTCCCCTTCCGTTCTCCGGCTGCTGCGGTTAGGATGCGCGCCCCGCGAACGCAGGCATGAGGAATGTGCGGTGTTTTGCGGGGAGGCAGTCGGACCTGCGGGATGGCGAAAATAGTTTTCGCGGGGTGTTGACGGTCAAGAATTTGGTTGTATGATGTGCGGCTCGCTGGCGACGAAAGGTTGCCGGT
>MKWR01000004.1 GCA_001899855.1 Lysobacterales bacterium 63-13 | reverse complement strand
TGGCTCCATTCTCTCAAGAGTTGGAGCCTCCTCAAAACCCGGGGCGGTTCAGTTCAGACATCTCGGTCTCACGGCCGATGAGACGCTGCAGTCGTGAACAAATCTGTGTGTTAGAAACTGCTGATGCAATTACTGCTATGCGCGGCCCTCGCATGCCTATCTGAATCTTTCGCCGGGGCTGGATTTCGAGACGCGCCTGTTCGCCAAGAGCAACGCCGCCGAGCGCCTGCGCGCCGAACTCGGCAAGCCGGGTTATGCCTGCGAACCGATCACGCTGGGCGCCAACACCGATGCCTATCAGCCGATCGAGCGCGAGCATCGCATCACCCGGGAAATCGTCGAAGTCCTGCACGCCTGCCGGCATCCGCTGACCATCGTCACCAAGAACGCCTTAGTCGAACGCGACCTGGACCTGCTGGCACCGATGGCGCGCGACGGACTGGTGCAGGTGTTTGTTTCCATCGGCACCTGGGACAACCGCCTGGCCAGCACGCTGGAACCGCGCGCCACCGCGCCGCACCGGCGCATGCGCATCATCGAAAACCTGCATGCCGCCGGCGTGCCGTGTGGCGTGCTGGTCGCGCCGATCATTCCCGCCGTCACCGACATGCACATCGAGCACGTGCTGGAGCAGGCGGCGGCGAGCGGCGCGAACATTGCCGGCTATACCGTCCTGCGCTTGCCGCTGGAGCTGAAGGACCTGTTCCGCGAATGGCTGCACCTGCATGTTCCCGATCGCGCCGAGCATGTCATGAGCCTGATCCGGCAGATGCGCGGGGGCCGCGACTACGACGCCCGCTTCGGCTTGCGCATGCGTGGCGAAGGCCCCTATGCCGATCTCATCCGCCAACGCTTCGCCCTCGCCTGCCGCAAGCATGGCCTCAGCCGCTCACGCGACCTCAGCCTCGATTGTTCGCGCTTTCTGCCACCGCGGCCGCCCTCGCCGCAGGGCGACCTGTTCTGACTGCAAGCGGCACGAGCGCGCGCGCGGGGATGCTCCCAGCCAGCCGATTCAGGCATACACTGGCCATCCCGTTGCGTGTCGGATCGTCAGGAAATCCTGCCATGTCTGAGCCAAACGCTTCGCTCGCCATGTCCGCTTTCCTCTTCGCCATGGCCCTGGCTTCCACCGCGCAAGCGGGAACGGCCGTTGTCGTCAATGGCAATTTCGACACGAGTCTCCTTGGCTGGGATTTGTCCGGCACGCCCGCACCGACCTGGTCCATGCTCGATTACCAGAACAATCCCGGCTCCGGTTCCGCCTTGTTGTCCAACGCCGAAGCACAAGCCGGCGCACGCCTCTATCCATTGCGCCAATGCGTTTCCCTGGCCACAGCCGGCAGCCATGCCATCGAAGCCGATGGCTTCCTGCCGGCGGGTCATGCCGGTGGGCGCCTGGTGGTCAGCTTCGCCACGCGCGCCGTGGCCGATTGCAGTGGCGGTGCCAACTCATTGGGTGGCTATTTCGTGCAGAGCAATGGCAGTTGGGTGCATGGCAGCATGGACTTCGTCGTCAACCCGCCCTTCACCTATCTCGATGTGACCCTCGGCATCGAGAAGGATGGCGCCGGCGGCTTGCTCAGCGGCAATTTCGATGCCGTGCAGGTAATCGATCGCGAGCGCATTTTCGCCAATGGCTTCGAGGTGGCAGGTCTTCCCTGAAGCACGGCTCAGGCAGCCTTGGCCGCCGTTTCTTCGAGGATTGCCTGCGCCGCCCACTCGCCGGTTTCAACGCCGCCTTCCATGAAGCCCTGGTTGTCGAACGCGCAGTGTTCGCCGGCGAAATGCAGGTTGCCGACGCGTTCGCTGATGGCGCCCCGCAGCGTCGTCCACTGGCCCGGACGGAAACACGCGTAGCTGCCAAGCGTCCACGGCTGCGTCGGCCAGTGCATGCGCGCATCGCGCATGCCGGCCCGTGCGGCGGACAAGCCGGGGAAGATCGCTTCAAGCTGGCTGCAGGCGAGATCGGCTTGCGACCTTGCCGATCCGCTGCCGATCTCGAGGCCGTGGCGGCCGCCGACGAAATTGGTCAGGATGCCGGCCGCGCCCGCCTGCATGCGACTGGTTTCCCAGGTCGTCTGGCACGGCAGGTCGCTGTAGCTGGCACCGCCAAGGGAATGCCGCGTGCGCCAGACGCGTTCGTTGAAGCCGATCATCAGCTTGGCATTCGTGCCATAGCCGAGTTCGTTGATGGCGCGGCGCTTGGCGGCGGGCAGTTCGAGATCCAGTTGCACGCGCCGCAGCGTCGTGAACGGCAGTGCCAGGATGACGCGCGACGCGCTCGCGTCGAATGCCGCGGCACCACGCTTGAAACCCAATGTGTAGCGGCCAGCCGCCGACTGGCGAATGGATTCGAGGACGCAGCCGGGCTGGATTGCATCATCCAGCTTCGCGCCCAGTGCCTTGACGATGAGGTCGTTGCCGCCGCGCACGTGGAAGCGTTCGTCGCTCTCGCCGAAGATCTTGAACGACTCAAGGCCCGGATCGATGAAAGTGAGGAAGTTGAGTGCCGATTGCTCCTCGCACTCAAGGCCCATCTCGGTGGTGTAGGCGACTTCGATCAGCTTGCGCAGCCAGCCCGATGCGCCATTGCGGTCGAGCCACTGCGTCATCGTCTCGCCATCCAGTCCCTCGCAACCGCCGGGGTTCGCGTAGGTGATTTCCGCGTCAGGCAAGGAATCCGCATCGCGCTGGATCGCCGCGGCCAGCGGCGCGAACGCGCGCAGGATCTCGACTTCGCTGTAGCGGCGGCCATCGGCAAACCAGATGTCGCCAAAGGCGTGCGTTGGATCCTCGGCGAGATCATCAAGCACCAGGCCGAGTTCGGCGGCGAGGGCGCGAATCCGAGCATGGCCGCTGTCGATCAATTCGCCGCCCAGCTCGCAGACCTGGCCATCGGCAAAGTGGTTGCGCAGGCTCAACATGCGTCCACCGACGCGCTCCTGCGCTTCGTAAAGCTTCACGCCGACTCCGGCCTGGCGCAGACGCCAGGCGGCGGTCAAGCCAGCCACGCCGGCACCGACGACAATGACCTCCTCGGCAGCGTCCGCACGCATCAATCGCGTCGGTGCGCAGGCACCGAGCATCAGCGCGGCCGACGCACTGATCGACTGGCGCAGGAAACGCCGCCGCGAGGCATCGGTGCGCAGGGCGAGGTCGCGCTCGATCGCTTCATCGAGCGGCTCACCCGATTGCCTTGCCACTGCCGAAATCGCCGCTGCACGTCGCAACAAATCCACCAATGCAGTACGAGCCATGATCCCTCTCCCCGAAGTTCGCGCCGCGCCGACGCCGGGCGAGCCTAGCGCGAAAAGCCGCACATTGGCACCTGTGCGGAGTGCCGTGATCGGTTGAAGTGGCGCAATGCCGATGTGCGCCTGCAGGCCGCGAAGCAACGAGGTCAGCACTCGCTTCCATAGCGATGGCCCCGGCCATGGTCCTTTTCCGTGTTTGCCCATGAAGGCGTCCGCTGCGGGCGCCACGATCACACGCATGGGAGACCGACCGCACATGAAACCTCTGATCCTGGCAACGACGCTGCTGGCCAGTTTGGGCATGGCCGCCTGCAGCCATGCAACTTCGACACCCGAGGCACTGGCCAAGGCCGTGCAGGCGGCATTCGACAAGGGCGATTTCGATGCCGCACGCAAGCTCGCCGACCTCGACGACGCGCCGGCCGACCTGCATTTCTACTTTTTCGAGAACGTGCGGGAATGCTCCACCGAATCGACATGCAGCGTATCCGCAAGCCCGGCAACCGACGAGGATCGCGCTCAATTGCAGGAAACAGCAAAGCAGCTGAATGCGCAGGCGCCTGCGGTCGACGGCATGATCACGGTGACCACCAAGGCGAAGGACGGCTCCAGTTCCGGCAAGATGACCATGCCCTACGCCAAGGTCGGCGACGGCTACAGGATCGTCACCATCCGCTACTCGGAAAGCGAGCGTGCGGCGCTGCGTGCCAAGTCGGACAAGGCACTGGTCGATGAATTCTTTGCCCAGGGCATTCGTGATTCCAGCGGCGAATTGCGAACCGACTGGGCCAGCGCCGCCACGGCATTGCCCGCGGATGGCGGTGCTCCCGGCAAGGCATTCGTGGCGCAGACCCGGGCCATGTCGGCTGCGGTCGATGCCAAGGATCCCGATGCGGCGATGAACTCGGGCGGGCAGATGGCAAGCATTGTCCATCGAGACAAGGATTTCGATGGCAAGCCGATTCCGCTTGTCGAGCGCCAACGCAAACTGCACGTGCAATCGCTGCGCATGTTGCGCGACGTCAAGGTCAATGGCGGTTACCAGCTCGGCGACGATGTCGTGCTGTTGATCGAAGCACGCAACGGCATCGGCTGGATCGAGCGCGGGCCGATCCTGCTCTCGCGCGACGGCGAGTACTGGAGCAAGGCCGGCGACAACCTGGTCAGCTATCCGGCCACTCCGTAAGCGGCTGGCGAAACTCGCGGGAATCCCTTCGGCGGCGAGCGCTGCGCAGCAGTGCCGAGGGGACATGAACCCTCCTCGCCTCATGCTCAGCCGAGCGGTATCCGCGAGCGAATCTGGCCCCTGTGCCGACGAGCTTGCGTAATTGCCAACAACAACCTTCCTGGATCCACGGGAGCTGCACCATGCACCTTTCATTTCCATCCCGCGCGGAAACATCCGCACTCACGCTGGTGGCGCTGGCGCTTGGCCTGGCGTTGTCTGCCGTGCCCGCCTCGGCACGCGAACACCTGGGCCCGTACAACAATATCCTGCTGAAGAACCCGTACCTGGATGCTGCAGGCAAACACTACGGACGCGGACTGGCCGCTGGCGATTTCGATGACGATGGCATCAGCGATCTGGTGGTATCGGAAGCGGGCGGCGATCGCTTGCGCGTGCTGCGCGGGATGGCGTTCGCGGTCGGCAGCAATCCGCTGCTGCAGTTTCTCTCCACCACGATCAACATGCCCGTGCACAGCTACACGATGGCGAGCGGTGATTTCGACGGCGACGGGCGCGACGAGATCGCCGTGTCGGCGATGAACGCCAGCGCCGGCGGTCAGGCTGCGGCCGGCAAGGTCATGATCATCAATCGCCTGGGCAATGGCACCTACGAGGTGCAAAGCACAATCCAGGCAGGCGACACCTATCCCGGCGCCACGCAGGCAAGCGCCAATCTCGGCAACAGTCTCGCCGCCGGCGATTTCGACAACGACGGATTCACCGACCTTGCCATAGGCATCCGCGGCCAGATCGTCAGCGCGGTCGCGAATGCCGGTGCCGTGATGATCGTCTACGGCAGCGTGGCGGGGATCCAGCCCGACCGCGCACGGATCTTCAACCGCAATACCGATGGACTGGGCTTCAATCCCAGGAGCGATGATTTCTATGGATGGTCACTCGCTGCCGGGGATTTCGATGCCGACGGCAACGACGACCTCGCCATTGGCATCCGCAACGGAACCTGTCCGAACGGCACCGATCGTGGCGGTGCGGTCGTCGTGCTGCAGGGATCGGCCAGCGGCGTCAGCAATGCCAACGCGCAGATCTGGCGCCCCGGCGTGCTTGGCATCGGCGGCAATTGCGCGACGGCGGGCAATTTCGGCGGCAGCCTGGCCACGGGCGAGTTTGGCGATCGCGGTTTCCTGGAGACGAACTACGCCGACCTCGCCATTGGGGCGCCTGGCACGGATGGCGACCAGGGCGCTGTGCATGTGATCCATGGCTCGAGCACGGGCCTGGTTTCCACCGGCAACCGTTTCATTTCCCCGCCGTCGCTGCCCGGCGTCGTCAGCGGCAATGGCCGCTTTGGCAACGTCTTGAAAACCGGACGGCTCGCCTATGCGTGCGTGAACTTGAACTGCGATGGCGACAGCCTCGCTGTCGCCGCGCCGTTCGCCACCATCAATGGTGCCGCCAATGCGGGCATGGTCTGGATCTTCGATTCAGGCAGCGACGACGAAGGGCTGCTGCTCGCCACGCCACAGCCGATCCTGCCCCTGCCGCCGCTGAAGATCGCTGGCCCGCACGAGAACGACCAGTTCGGCAACGACATGGCCATCGGCGACTTCAACGACGACGGCCGCGCCGACCTTGCCATCGGCGCCTATCTCTACGACGACGGCGTCGACGCCGATTCCGGCGCGGTCCAGGTGCTCTATCAATCCGAATTCCTGTTCAGGGATGGCTTTGACTGACGCCCGCGCTGCCCAGCCTCAGCGCGCGGCCAGCTTGCGGGCGAGGACTTCAGCCTGGCGCAGTTTCGGTGCGTGTTCCGGAGCCTTGAGCCGCTTCAGCGCTTCGCCGATGTCGGCGTCTGCCTCCTGCCGATGGCCGCGGACAAGATGCAGCCGGCCGCGCTCGAGATAGGCCGACCCCAGGGTTGCCTCGTTCTCCGCCTCGCGTTTGTGCTCCAGGGTGGCGAACACCGCTGCAAGCAGGGATTCGGCCTCGTCGAGTGCGGCGGGAGCCGCGCTGGCGATCAGGCTGGAAGCCAGGGCAATGCGCGCCTGGGCAGTCTCGACGTGCTCGCTGTCATAGATCTTCTGCATGCCGGCAAGGGCACGACGCAAATTGGGAATCGCATCATCATGGCGACCTTCCGCCAGGCGCAGGTTGCCAAGCACCGAAGCGGCGTAGGTGTTGTTGTATTCATCCTCGGGGGCAAACCGCTGCAGCGCGGCCACTGCTTCCCCTGCCCGCGCATCGGCCTCGCGGTAACGCCCGGCGTCGCTCAGCGCGGTGACTTCCAGCAAGGCCGTGAGCCAGGTGTAGACGCTGTCTCCGGTGGCCACGCGGAACACCTCGAACGCCTTGCGGTAGCGCTCCACGGCGAGGTTGAACTTGCCCTGCGCGCGGGCAAGGGTGCCGTGGGTTTGCAAGGCCTGGGCGTACTGGCCTGATGAGGTCTTGCCGAGTATCGCCAGTGAATCGGCAAAGCTGCGCTCGGCGGCCTCGAAGCGGCCCAGGCGCCGCTGCAGGTCGCCTAGCCGCAGCAAGGTGGCACCGATATACAGATGATCCGCCGGCAATGATGCGCGCGCGATGCGCAAGGCGGCCTCGTAGTTGCGCCCGGCCTCCTCGTACTTGCGCTGGATGCGCAGGACATCGCCGATGTTCACGCGCAGCAACGCCGTGCGCACGTGCTCCTCGCCGTTGTTCCTGGCAACGATTGCCAACGCTTGCGCATAACTTTCCAGGGCATCGGGATAACGCCCTGCTTCCTGCTGGATCTTGCCGAGCACGCCCAGGCGCGCGGCAACCTGCACATGCGATGCGCCGTAGACGGTGCGAAAGACATCGACGCCGTGGCGGGCAAGTGCCTCGGCTTCTGCATTGCGGCCAGCGGTCAGTTCGATGTTTGCCAGCGTCGATTCGGCAAGGGCGGCGCGTGGCAGGTCCCCGGCACCGGCAGCACGCAGCACCCGCAGGGCATCACGGATCAGTGTTTCCGCTTTCGCCAATTCGCCGACGGCATAGACAGCGTCCGCATAGGCGGCCATGGCTTCGGCCGCGGCGACACTGTTTGCGCCGCTCAATTCCGACTGCATTTCCCAGGCGCGCTTGAGCGTCGCCTCTGCCGCTTCGCGATCATCGAGACCGACCTGGATCTCGCCGAGATCCTTGAACAGTTGCGCCTGCAAGGCGGGATCACCGGCAAGGCTGGCATCGACGATGCTGATGCCGTCGCGAATCATGGCCCGTGGCGAACGTGCCGTGGCACTCGCCCGACTGAGCGGATCCTGTTCGCCGAGCAGGGCCAGGATGAATTCCTTGACCCGCTCGCTGCGGGCCAGTTGCAGCTCGGCCTTGTCGCGCTCGCTGTCGGCGCGGCGGGCCTCGGCCTGGGCAATGCGTGCCTGCCACAACGCGACACCAAGACCCGCAAGCAGTGCAAGCACAATGACCACCGAGGCGGCAACGCCGTAGCGGTGACGGCGAACGAACTTGCGCAGCCGATACGCGGCGGAATCGGCGCGTGCCGTGATCGGTCGTGCATCCAGCCAGCGGCGCAGGTCCTCGGCAAACGCCGCGGCCGTCGCATAGCGCCGTGCCGGTTCGCGTTGCAGGGCAGTGGCGATGATCAGGTCGAGATCACCGGCCAGATCGCGCGCCAGGTGCTGCGCATCGGCCCCTGCGCCATAGAGTTCGCGCAGCTGCCCGGCATCGAGCTTCGCCGCCAGCGTGCTGGCGCGTTCGACGACTTCCAGGCTGGCATCGAGAGCCAGTTGCGACGGGTTCGTGTCACGTCGTTGCCGCGGCAGTTGCCCGGTCAGCAGTTCGCACAACATCAGGCCCAGTGCGTAGACATCGGTCGGCGTGCCGATGGCCTCGCCGAGAATCTGCTCGGGTGCGGCGTAAGCCGGCGAGAGCACGCGCATGGCGGTGCCGGTGCGGGTCTGCTCGCCGCTTTCCTCGATCAACTTGGCAATGCCGAAATCGAGCACGCGCGGCTCGCCTTGTTGATCGACCAGCACGTTGGAGGGCTTGAGATCGCGATGCACGATCAACTGCGTGTGCGCGTAGGCAACCGCATCGGCAACCTTGACCAGCATGGCGACGCGCGCGCGTGGATCGAGCGCGGCGCGGCGCGCGTGCTCGGTGATCGACAGGCCGTCGACCACGTCCATGACGTAGAACGGCCGTCCATCCGCGGTCATGCCGCCATCCAGCAGGCGCACGACATGCGGATGCTTCAGCCGCGCGAGGATGCGGCGCTCCTGCAGGAAACGGCGCAGGATCGCGTGCGTGTCCATGCCTCGCTTGAGCACTTTCACCGCCACCTGCTGCTCGTAGGCGCCATCGGTGCGCTCGCCCAGCCAGACCATGCCCATGCCGCCCTCGCCGAGCAGCCGCAGCAATCGATACGGGCCGGCCATGCCATCGGCGGGCTTGCCATCACCTTCCCGACTGAGCATGCCGGGCACGGCAGCGGCAGCGTCGCCATCGAGCAAGCCGCTGATGTCCTCGTCGGCAGCCAGCAAGGCGCGCACTTCCTCGACCAATTCCGGGTCGCTTGCCGCCAATTGCGCAAGTCGCCGCGCGCGCCGGTCGGCATCCAGCTCGACCAGTTCGTCGAACAGGGCGGAAATCCGCGACCAGCGATCGGGCGAGGTCGTCATCGCTCAGGCCGTCGTCATTTCGCGCTGCAGGAACGCACGCGCGCGGCGCCAGTCGCGCTTCAGCGAGCGCTCCGAGCGGTCAAGCACATCGGCGATTTCGCTGAGATCGAGGCCGGCATAGAAACGCATTTCGACGAGGGCAGCCAGCGGCGCATCGATGGCATCCAGGCGCGCCAGGGCGGCATCGAGGGCGAGCACTTCCTCACCGCGATCTTCCGCCGCCGCCTGCAGGGCATTGGTATCCAGCGAGGCAATCTGCACGTCGCCGCCACGCCTGAGCGCCGCGCGCGAACGCACATGGTCGATGACGATCTGCCGCATCACGCGCGCGGCAACGGCAAAGAAATGCCCGCGATCATTGACGTCGAGGGCACCGTGCCGGGCGATCTTCAGGTACGCCTCGTGCACCAGCGAGGTCGTGCGCATCATCTGCTCTCCACGCAACTGGCCGGCGGCGAGACGCCGCAGATCGTCGTACAGCAAGACGAAAAGGCGCTCCGAAGCCGCCTGCTCGCCAGCGCGGGCGCGCCCCATCAGTTCGGTGATTTCACTCATGGCAGAATGCTTCTAAGGCTCCCAGGCAACCCCGCCGGCAGCCATTCAGCACCGACTCCCCAGCACTGTGCGATCCCGGCGCAGCGCGTGCACCGCAGAGAATAGCCTCAGCGCCGCGCACTTGTCCTGCTTCCACTCGGGCCGGCGGACGAAACCCGGCGCGCGCGGCAGGCGACGTCAATGTGCGCCGATGCCGATCACGCCGAGGCTGCGCAGGTCCAGCAAGGGGCTGCGCATCACGGAATTTCCGATTCGTCCGACCGGCGAATGCATCACATCAGCGGATCCCCGCCCGCAGGGCGTCGCGCGGCCGACCCTGGCCGCCGCGTCGGCGCAGTCGATCAGGGTGTCGCCGGGTCGAAGCCGTCCTTGAAGATGCGGTCGTCCTCGACCTCGCGGCAGGCGGAAAACTCCGAGGTGTGCCCGCCCGCGCTGGTCGCCGTGGCGGTGATGAAGTGCCCTGCAGGCACATCGCCGAGGATGTGGAGCTCGAAGGATTTCCTGCATTGGTTGTCCGGGCCGACGATCGCGCAATCGAGATCGACATTGGCTGCGCCGAGCAGGACGGCTCCCTCGCCATGCCCCGTCGCATCGCAGGTGCTGCTGCGGTGGAACTCGATGCGATAACTGCCGAGGGTCGAGGACAGCTCGCCATTGGCGATCAGGTAGCGCAACGAACCGAGGCTCCAGGCGCGTGCGCGCGACAGCTCCGGGAAATTCTGCCCGCGGTTCGCGCTGCCGGGCCAGTCGAACAGCGGATCAGGGTCGTTGGCATCGACACCCGTCGTGCCGAGATCGATGGCGAGATCGCCATTGCCCGAATAGGTGTTGCCGGCGAGGCGGTTCCAGCTGCCTTCGACGAGACTGATGCCGTCGCCGCCGTTGCCGGCGAAATAATTCCCGGGGCCGATGCGGTTGCGGCTCGCGCCGCCGGAGACCATGAGGCCATGCACGCCGTTGTTGATAATCGTGTTGTCGCGCACCGTGTTGTGTTGCGCGGTCTCGCTGCTGAGGACGATGCCGAGGCTGGCGTTGTGCCTGACGAGGTTGTCCGCGATGAGGTTGTTCGGCGAGTAGACGAACATGCCGACCGAATTCGGCAGCGCTTCGAAGATCGAATCGCCAAGCGCATTGCCGAGCACCTGGTTGCCGCCGATATCGTCGAGGACGATGCCGAACGAGGCGTTGCCGATGAGGTTGCGCTGCGCCGGATCGCTGCCGCCGATCTGCGCATCGGTCGCATTGTCCTGGACCCGGATCGCGGTGCCGACATCGACGAGCGGCGTGGCGGCGACCGATCCGCCGAACTGCAGCCCGCTCAACAGATGGCCACGGCCGGAACGCAGGCGCACGGCATCACCGGTGAACCCCGAGAACGCGATCCCGCCCAGCTTGAGGTCGTCGTCGACCTCGGTCGAGTTGAAAACGATGCCGTTGGCGACGCCATTGCCGGCCCGCAGGATGACGCACGGCGTGCCGTTGTAGCCGAGCGAAATCGTGTTCGCCACGCTGCCCGGTTGCGTATCACCGAGGATGTCCACTTCGTCGGCGAGATTGAGTGTCTGCGCCAGGGTGATGACGCGCGGACAACTGCCGGCGATGTTGAAGCGGATCACCTGGCGACCGTTCACCGAGTTCGCACTGGCGACGGCCTGGGCCAGCGAACCGGCGCCACTGGACAGCGTGTTCGTCACATCGAGGTAGAACGAATTGTCGACTGCCGTCTCGTAGGCGCCCATGTCGGGGTCGGCGCCGACCAGGCGCGGATTTCCGGCAAGGTCGCGCGCAGGCAAGCCGCCCGGCACGAAGCGCGAGCCGGCATTGACGACCGGTGAACCATTCGCCGGCACGCCGCCGGCGCCAAGCTGCGCCGGCGCATTGATGTTGCCGCTGTTGGAAGCAAACGTGCCGCCGGACAACGACAGGCTGTCGAAGCGGTTGCTGCGCGCATACAGGTCGGCATTGGCGACGACGACTTCGGCGCCGTCGTTCTCGAACACGTTGCTGGTGACCTGGACCTGGGCGAACGGTGGCTGCTGACTGGCGTCCCGCGGCCGGTAGTCGATGTGCAGG
Organism: Lysobacterales bacterium 63-13; assembly: GCA_001899855.1. Taxonomy (GTDB): domain Bacteria; phylum Pseudomonadota; class Gammaproteobacteria; order Xanthomonadales; family Rhodanobacteraceae; genus Dokdonella. Next base: position 280,059 of record MKWR01000004.1, on the reverse strand, counting down.
CCGCCGTTGCGGAAGGTGCTGTTGGCAACCGCGAACAGCGTCAGCGGCTGGCTTTCGAGGCGCAGCGCTTGGTAACGCACGACGCTGTCGTCCGGCGTGCCGGCGCGCGCCGTGAACATCGAGTTGGCGATGAGGACGTCGTAGTTGGAGCCGGATAGGCTGACCAGCGTATCGAGAAAACGGACGTGGCCAAAGCGCTGCGTGCCGGGTTCCTCGTCATAATCGATCCAGTTGCTGACGGACCAGTCGATCGCGTTCGTGGTCAGATATTCGATGTTCAGCGCATTGTCGATCAATTCGATGTCGACCAGGCGCTGGCCGCCGCTGCCATTGAGCGTCGTCGCGCCCTGGGTCGTGCTGTGGCTCGTGCAACCGGCGTTGTAGCCACCCCGGATCGTCAGCTTGCCGTAATTGCCGCTGGCGTCGCCTTCGGCGCGGTAGCGGATGACGAGATTGCTCGACAGCGTGTAGGTGCCGGCACGCAACTTGAGCGTGATCGCGCTGGTGCTGCTGCCGTCGATGTCGGCGACCGCCTGGTACAGCGCGCTCGTGCTTTCGATGCAGATCTCGGTCTGGGCGAAGGCCGGTGCGGCGAGGCAAGGACTCGCGCCAATGAGGGCCTGCGCCACGCGACGTACCCACGGTGACGATGACGGCATCTCGGAGCTCCAAAGTTCGTTGTCAGACGAACCACGGAAAAGCCTGCCGCGAGGGGCCATCGACGGCATCCGCCGCACAACCATCATGCGTCGCCGTGCGTGGCCGCCGGGGCACCGCGCGGTTCGGCAACGTGCGTCGACACCGTTGGAGAGGCCTTCCAGCGGAAGGCCTCTCCCTCTTGCGCAGCCGGGTCAGTGCTGCGGAAAGTCCTGCGTGGTGCCTGCGTCGATGCTCACGCCATCGATCAGCACGCTGCCATCGTGGCCGCCGAACGAAACGTACTCGAAGCGGATCTCGTGCTCGTTACCGTCGGCAAAGCGCGCGATGTCGACCGACTGCCGCGTCCAGCCCGCATCGGCGCCGTTGGCGACGAGATCGGTCGTGGCGACGAGTGTGGCGTCGACGTAGACGTTGAGCGTGCCGCTGCCGCTCGGCGCGACGAGCGCATTGCGGCGATAGCCGAGGCTGCGCGCGCCATGCGCCGGCAACCTCACCGTCTGCGCAAACACCTGGGTACCGGACGAAGCACCCCAGCCACCAAGCCAGGCGGCACCATCGCGCGCATGCACGCTGCTGTCGAAGGCCGAGCCCGGATAGAACGGCGTGCCACTCGCCGGCGCATTGCTGTCACTGCCGGTCCAGTACGGATTCAAGCCCGCATGGCCATCGGTCAGTGCGAACTGCGGATCGCGCAGCACGCTCGAGCCTTCGCCGTCTTCGAATTCACTGGCGAAGATCCGGTCCGGCGGAACCACCTTGAAGGTCAGCGGGATCTCGAATCGCGGATGCTGCGGGTCATTCGTGTTCACGCAGACGAGGCTGCGATGCGTGCCGATCGCCAGCCCGGCCGCATTCGCATTGACCGTGATCGGCGCGCTGCCTGCACCCTCGATGCGTCCCGACGCGGGGCTGATGCTGAGCCACGGCTGGATCGCGGGGGTGTCGCAACCCAATGCCGGATCTCCCACCGGCCCGACATCGAGCACCATGATCAGGTGCGAACTGACGAGGCCGAGCGAATCGGTCGCGACCGGTTCCGGCAAGCCACACGCCACCGTCGAGAGGAACGACTTGTGCGTCTGCGCGGCCCCGTTGGCACCCGGCAGGAAGAATGCCTGCGGCGAACCGTCGATGTGGTATTCGACGACGATATCGACGGCAGTCGTATCGACCACGACCGTGTTGTAGAGCGGAATCGTCGATGTCGCCAGCGAGCCGCCAACCATGCCGCTTCCGCTGCCCACCAAGGTCAGTTGCGACGTCGGAATCGTTTCCGCGGGAACGCCTCGCGGAATCGTGTACACGTTGATCGTTGCCGGGATCGCCGCGCCGGTTTCCGAGGCCACGGTCACTGCGTTGATCTGCGTGCTTGCACCGACGCCCGCATGTTCGTCCGGATAGAAGCGCCGCCACCAGCTGTTGTCCGCTGTCGCCTCATTGCCGATCACGCAGGCAAGCCCGAAGCCGGCACGCGGCGTGTTGTCGGCCATCTGCGAGATCTGCGATTGGCCGAGCACGAACGGCGTGCCGGACGCATTCGTCGTGCTCGCCAGTTGCGCCAATCTTCCCTGCCCGCCCGCTGCGGCGACGGCAGACGCACGTTGTTGTGCCGCCTGCTTGGTCACGAGCAGGCGTTGGGCGTGCGCCGCAATGGCCGCGTCGATGTCGAACTGCAATGGAGCGACGGCGGCGTTGTCGATCACCAGCCCGCCACTGGCGCTGCCACCCGCAAGCGCCTCCAGGTTCAAGGCCACGGGCGAAATGCTTGCCTGTGGATACGGCGAGACATGATCGACGAAGATCGTGTAGTCCTCGGCCTGGCCCGCGCCGGCTTGCGTGCACGGGGACGTGAAGAAATTGTGGTTGTTGATCACGCGCATGCGGGTCGGGCCCGCCGGCGTTCCTGGCGGCACCTGGATCTCGGCGCGCGCGAACTGGCCGTCCAGACCTGTCGAGCGATGCAGGTGGCCGATGAAATAGGCTTCGTCGTCGGTGAAGACACCATCCTGGTTCCAGTCGAAATGGGCACCGACCCGGCTCGTCATCGACGTATCGATTGCAAAGTACGTCTTGGCCGTCACCGTCATCGTATAGGTGCGGCCGGCCGAGACATTGGCGCCCGGGACATCGAGGAAGCCTTCGTGGGATGCGCTCGATGCGACATCGCTTTCGTTGTAAAGGCCGGCAAAGCGCACGCTCGTGATCGGATCCACTTCAAAATGGAAGAACGCGCTGCAGTAGGGTTCCGGGAACGTGTAGCTGCTGCTGACACGGTACTCGGCCGAGGCGGGCATGTTGTTCTCGCCCATGTCGGTCTTGAGATCACCGGCGTCGATGAGGACGGTGTAGTTGCCGGCAATCGCGGAAGTCAGGCTGGCGACGATCTCGCAGTCGCCGCTGGCCGGTATCGCCGTTCCCGCAGCAAGCGTGATCGTGTTGCCACTGGCAGCGACCGATCCGGGACAGGTCGTCGTCGCCGAGGTCGCCTGCAGGCCCGCCGGCAAGGTCAGCACGTTCGCCGCCGTGAACGTGGCCGGCACCGGATTGATGTTGCGCATCGTGATGCGGGCCGAGGTCGACGTGTTGACGAGACCCATGGCCGGGGTCAGCGTGACCTCGACGCGCGGCACGGCCGTGCCGGCGACGACGTTGACTGTGTAGTCCTCGCCCTGGCCGGGGCCACCCGCATTCGAATCGCAGGCGTCGATGGCGGTGAACGAGTTGCGCATCACGCGCATGCGGGTCGGGCCCGGAAGTGCATTCAGCGGAACCGGAACGGCGGCCGTCGCGTGCTTGCCGTCCTCTCCCGTGGAATCGGCAATGCCGCCGATCTCGACGCTTTCATCGGCATCGAAGACATGGTTCTGGTTCCAGTCGAAGAAGGCCGTGACGATTGCCGGGAACGGGCCGATGATCGCCGTCTCGGCGCGCAGCGGCAGGTAATCCCCGGTGACCACGGTTGCCGTCATCGCCGTGAAGTCCTCGAGCGGAAGCTCGGTGTACATCGACGCGCTCGTGCGGTTGTCGATGGTGTCGAATTTCACCCGCGTGATCGGCTCCACGCCCGAATGGAAACGCGGGTTGCAGTACGGTTCGGGGAAGTCGTAACCGACCTTCAGGGTCGCCGTCGCCGCCACGGCGTTGCTGCCCAGTGAAGTCTGCAAGGCGGCCGCCGGAATCGTGTTGTAGCGGAAACCGTTCGCGGCGGACACCACGTCGACCGCGACCGAACAGGTCGAGCCGGCCGCTATCGAGACCGCGCCCGACAAGCGCACCGTGCCGCTTCCCGGCGTCGCTTCGAGTTGCCCGTTCGCACAGGTCGTCGATGCGTTGGCAGGGGTGGCGATGAGCAGCCCGTTCGGCAACTCGTCGACAAGTGGTGCTGCGAGCATGGCGGCGGTGGTGGCATGGCGATTGGACAGCGTGATCGACAGCGTGCTGACCGCACCTGCCGGCACGAGGGCGGGCGTGAACTGCTTGGCAAGGGTCGGCGTCGTGTCGGCCGGGCCGACGACAAGCGTGTATTCCTCTGCCTGGCCCCAGCCGGAATCCTGGCAGGCGACCGGGGCACCGCCGTAGCGCTTGAGCACGCGCAGGCGTGTCGCACCGGGCACGGCGTCGAGCGGGATCGTCACCTGGGTCTCGACTTCCTGGCCGTCCTCGCCGGTCGAATCAAACAGGTCGCCGACGTAGATGCGCTCGTTGGCGTCGAACACCTGGTTCTGGTTCCAGTCGGCATACGCGGTAACGCCTTCCAGCCAGGGCCCGTCGGTATTGCCTTGCACGCGCAGTCGCATCGTGTTGCCGGGGACCACGGTCTCGACGATATCGAGGAAGTCCTCGTGGTTCGGCGACCCGTACATCTCGGCGCTGCTCGTGTTGTCGATGCCGCCGAAGCGCACGCGCGAGATCGGACTCGTGCCATTCGGGAAGTCGGCCCTGCAGTACGGTTCCGGGAACAGGAAGCCCGTCTGCACCTTCGCGCGCGCCATGTAGGCGTTGTTGCCGAACGTTGTCTGCAGGGTATTCGGCGCGATCACCAGCGTATGGATCGCGTGCTCCGCCGACTGCACGTCGACGGAAAGCGAGCAGGTCCCGCCCAGGGCGGGGATCTTCGCCGCAGCCGAGAGGGCGAACGAATCGCTTGCCGCGACTGCAGTGATGACACCGCCCACGCACGTGGTCGATGCATTCGGCGTTGATGCGATCTTGAGTCCTGCCGGCAAGGACTGCGTGAACGGCGCGGCGAGCTGCGCGGGAACGGCGGCGTAGCTGGCGAAGTTGATGGTCAGCGTTACGGGTGCGTCGACGAGGACGCTGGCCGCGGAAAAATCCACGGTCAGGCTCGGCGGCGCACCATTCAGGCAATAGCTTTGCGCAGCCTGGACGGCGGCCAGGGCATTGACTTCACCCCAACCGGTCGCCTGGTTCGGAATATTGCCCGGACCATCGGACGGGCTGCCGGTGAACCGTGCAATGCGCGTGGCGGACTGCATCAGCAGCGTGTTCGTGCGCGCAACATTTCCGCGCAGGCACGGCGCCGCATTCCACATCAGCGAAATGACGCCAGCCACCATCGGCGCCGACATCGAAGTTCCGGTGAAGTTTCCGTACGCGGAAACACCCGACGCCAGTGCCGAGCGGATGGCTACGCCGGGTGCCACGAGGTTGGGCTTGAGATCCCGGTAACCAAAGGTTTCGGCGTAATACGGCAATCCCGGCGCGAGATCCGTCGACGGACCCTTGTTCGAATGACTGGCATAGGCACCGTTGGTGGTGCCGGTCGAGCCGATGCCGAGCGCCTTGCCGGAGCTTGCGGGTGTGCCGACGGTCCCGAGCGGCGGGTTGACGTCGTAGCCGCAGTTCGAGTTGTTGCCGTTGGAGAACGTCGAGGCGATGCCGGCGGCGGTCCATGCTTCGATCATGCTGTCGTAGGCGTCTTCATGGCGCGACGTGCAGGCCGACCAGGAGTTGTTGACGACATGCGGGCGCTTCGCCGGATTTGCCGTGGCGACGGCGCCGCTCGGATCGGTCGGAGCAATCATCCATTGGCCGCAGGCGAGGATGCCTGCCGTCGACGCTGCGCCGCCGCTGAGTCCGAAGCCGATGCAGTTGACCCACTTCGCGTCGGGAGCGACACCGATCTGCTCGGCGGCACCATCGTCGCCGACCATCGTGCCCATCGTGTGGCTGCCATGGTCGCCGGTAACGCGCGGTGCCGGCGAATGGCCGTAGGGATCGAACCAGTTGTAGACATGGTCGTAGACGCCTGGCGACAGCGTGCCGCGGTATTTGCCGATCAGCGCGTTGTGCTCGTAAAGGACGCCGGTATCGATGTTCGCAACGACGGTGCCGGCACCCTTGTAGCCGAGCGCCCAGACATCCGGCACCTTGATGCGGGTCAGGCTGCCAATGATCGCGTCGAGCCCCGGCGTCAGGCTGAGATCGGGCTCGGCTTTCGGGTACGGGATGATTTCCTGCAGCTGGATGCGTTCGACATCGGGTGACGCTTCCAGCTCGACCAGCATGGCCCGCGTCAGTGATTCGATCGCGATCGCGTTGGCGATCCACAGCACGCGCAGCGAACCGTTCACTTCGTTCAGCGCATGCGAGGAGCGGAGCATCTGCAGGGTATTGCCTTGCACGCGCTCGGCGAACCCGGTCAGCCGCGCATGCACGTATTCGCCCTGCGCTTCACGATCGGCGATGCCGGCGGCGGCCGACAGGTCGGCTTTGCCGCGAAAGCGGACGATGACCGCCGGCGTCTCGTTGCGCGCAAGCGCATCGAGCACCGCCGGGTCCGTGGTGACGGCTGCCGCGGGCGCGGCCTGTGCAGGGCGGCCTGGACCCGCGGCGCCGCCCGGAACGCTCCAGCCCGCCGCCGCCAGCAGGGCCACTGCAAGGGCGACGGAACTGGAGGTCCGGCGACGACCGATACGAACGCTATGGTGTGGTGACATGCAAGCTACACTCCCGAATATGGTGAAGACTGGCCATCGCCAGTGCGTGTCAGCGTCGTCTCCTGCCTGCAGCGGCCCGGCCGTCCGGATCGTGTGACGACAAGCCTCAGCGAATCGCTCATGCGGCGACTGACCATGTGGACGCTGCACGTTACACTGCCGAACAGATGCAACGCGCGCCTAGAATTCACCTCAAAATTTGCTCAAGAGTGGGTCATGGGCCAAGAAGCACCACGCAGAAACAATGGCTTGTACGTTTTCCCTCCGTTCGCGGTGGATCTCGGCCGACGCCTCCTCCTGCGTGACGGCGAGCCTGTTCGGCTGCGTCCGAAGGCCTTCGACCTGTTGCTGAACCTCGTCGAATCGGCGGGCACCTCGCGCAGCCGCGAGGAACTGATCCGCGCCGTCTGGCCAGATACCATCGTCGAGGAACACGGGCTCACGGTCGGCATGAGCGCCCTGCGCAAGGCGCTCGGCGACGAGGACGGTCCTCCCCGATTCATCATGACGGTGCGTGGCTATGGCTACTGCTTCATTGCCCCCGTGCGCTACGAGCCTGCCCAGGCGGGCGTTGCCGACGAGGCGCCACCACCGGCAGCGGCGCGCCCCGCCTACCGCTGGATCGTTCCGGCCGCATTGGCCCTGATGCTCGCCGCCGGTCTCGGTTACTACGCGAACCGCGACGAAGCCCCGCAGCGCGAAGCCGCCTTGCCCGTGGCCGGCGTATCGGCCGCGACCCCGTCGATCGCCGTCCTGCCGTTCGAGTTCATCGGAGAGGAGCAGGGCAACGCCTACTTTGCCCTGGGCATGCGTCAGACCATCCTGGCAAGGCTCGCGCGCATGGCCGGAATACGCGTGATGTCGCGCACCTCGAGCGACGGGTATCCGAGTCATCCGGAGAACCTCCGCGAGATCGCCGCAGCACTCGGCGTCACGACCGTGCTCGAAGGGCATGTGCAGGCGTCCGGACAGCAGGTGCTGATCAACCTGCAGTTGATCGAGGCAGACTCGGGACGGCATCTCTGGGCCGGCAGCTATACGCGCACGCTCGATGACGTGATCGAAGTCGAAAACGATGTCGCCGCGCACGTGGCGAGCGCGCTCGAAGCACGCCTGCTGCCGGCCGATACGATGCGCAACGCGCGCGCGCCGACCAATGACTCCAATGCCTATGTCGCGTTCCTCAAGGCGAACTATTTCGAGGATCAGGTCACCAATCGCAACAACGCCGTGTCACCCGATACGGCAGCGGCCGAGGCAACGACGCTCTATCGGCAGGCGATCGAGCTCGACCCGGAATTCGCACTGGCGCACGCCCGCCTTTCCATCCTGCAGAGCTATGCCTACTGGTCCAGCATCGTGCGCACGCCGGAAGCGATCTCCTCGGCGCGCAATGCGGCGACGCGCGCGATCGCCCTCGACCGCTCGCTGCCCGAGGCGTGGCTGGCCATGGGGTACGTCCACTACTACGGCCAGCGCGATTACGCGACGGCGATCGCGGCCTTCGAGCGCGTACTCGAACTGGTTCCAAGCGATGTCAACGCCAAGGTCGCGATTGCGTATATCCAGCGTCGCCAGGGCCGACTGGACGACGCCATTGAAGGCATGCGACAAGCCAGCCTGCTCGATCCGCGCAACTCGCGCTGGCCCTATGAAATGGGCCTGACCCTCATGGCACAGCGCAAGTACATCGAGGCGGACGAACAGTACGCGCGCGCGCTGGCCATCGAACCGCTCAACTTCGCGAGCATCAGCAATCGCGTGTATGCCGCGCTGCTCGCCGGCGACAAGCAACGTGCGGTTTCCCTGTTGGACGACATCGCCTCGGTCGCCGACCCGTTGGGGCAGATTTCCGCGCTGCGATTCGAAATCGCGCGGCTGGAGCGCAACGCCGACCAGGCATTTGCCAGCCTGCCCAAAGGACTCGACTGGGTGCAGGTGCCAGACATGGGCGGCAACGTACCGCGCAGCATGATGGAAGCCGAGGCATGGGCCCTTCGCGGCGACAGGTCGCACGCGCGCGAAGCCCTGGAAAAGTCCAGGCAGATGCTGCAGGCCGAGCTCGTCGCGCAACCGCACAATCCCGACACATGGAGTGCCCTGGGCATCGTTTTCGCCGGCCTTGGCCAACGCGAGGAAGCGCTCGCGGCGGCTCGGCGCGCAACCGAACTGGTGCCTGTCTCGCGCGACCTCGTCGATGGCGTGCTCTACACGACCGTCCTCGCACGCGTGCACGCACGCCTCGGTGAGGCCGCGATGACCGTGAAGCTGCTGCGCGAACTGCTGCAGATGCCGGGCGGCATGTTCATTTCGGTTCCGATGCTGAAAATGGATCCGCAATGGGATGCGATCCGCGCCGACGCGGCCTTCCAGGCGCTGTACAAAGACTGAGCAGTTCGCCAGTGCGCACGCAACAACGCCCTTGCCGGGTCGGCAGCAGGCGTGTCGGCGATCAGCACGAACGAAAAAGCCCCGCATCGCTGCGGGGCTTTTCCTGTAACGGTATCGCTGGGTGGGGCGCTATCAGAAATCCATGCCGCCCATGCCACCCATGCCGCCCATGCCGCCGCCACCGCCGTGGTTGTGCGGCTCTTCCTTCTTCGGCGCTTCGGCGACCATCGCTTCCGTGGTGATCATCAGGCCGGCGATCGAGGCTGCGTTCTGCAGCGCCGTGCGCGTGACCTTGGTCGGATCGAGGATGCCGAGTTCGACCATGTCGCCGTATTCACCGGTGGCGGCGTTGTAGCCGTAGTTGCCCTTGCCGTCGGCGACCTTGTTGAGGATCACGCTGGGCTCGTCGCCGGCGTTGGTGACGATCTCGCGCAGCGGCGCTTCCATCGCGCGCTTGGCGATCTGGATGCCGTGGTTCTGATCTTCGTTGTCACCCTTGAGCTTGCCGAGATTGGCCAGCGCGCGGATCAGGGCGACGCCGCCGCCCGGAACCACGCCTTCCTCGACCGCCGCACGCGTGGCGTGCAGGGCGTCTTCGACGCGCGCCTTCTTTTCCTTCATCTCGACTTCGGTCGCCGCGCCAACCTTGATGACGGCAACGCCGCCAGCGAGCTTGGCCACGCGCTCCTGCAGCTTCTCGCGATCGTAGTCCGAAGAAGTCTCTTCGATCTGCGCCTTGATCTGCTTGATGCGCGACTGGATGGTGGCGGCTTCGCCGGCACCGTCGATGAGGGTGGTGTTTTCCTTGGTGATGACGACCTTCTTGGCGCGGCCGAGATCCTTCAGCGTGGCCTTTTCGAGTTGCAGGCCGACTTCCTCGGAAATGACCTGGCCGCCGGTGAGGATGGCCATGTCTTCGAGCATCGCCTTGCGACGATCGCCGAAGCCCGGCGCCTTGACGGCGGCAACCTTGACGATGCCGCGGATGGTGTTGACGACCAGGGTCGCCAGCGCTTCGCCTTCGACTTCCTCGGCGACGATCAACAGCGGCTTGCCGGACTTGGCCACGCCTTCGAGGATCGGCAGCAATTCGCGCACGTTGGAGATCTTCTTGTCGTAAAGAACAATGTACGGGTCATCCAGTTCAACCTGCTGCGAGGCCTGGTTGTTGATGAAGTACGGGGAGAGGTAACCGCGGTCGAACTGCATGCCCTCGACGATGTCGAGTTCATTGTCGAGGCCGGAACCTTCCTCGACCGTGATGACGCCTTCCTTGCCGACCTTGTCCATCGCCTCGGCGATGAGCTTGCCGATCGGCTCGTCGCCGTTGGCCGAGATGGTGCCGACCTGGGCGATCGACTTGGAATCCGCCGACGGCTTGGAGAGCTTCTTCAGCTCCTCGACAGCGGCGATAACGGCCTTGTCGATGCCGCGCTTGAGATCCATCGGGTTCATGCCGGCGGCGACCGCCTTCATGCCATCGCGGATCAGCGCCTGGGCGAGGACGGTGGCCGTGGTGGTGCCGTCACCGGCAACATCGGAAGTCTTCGAAGCGACTTCCTTGACCATCTGCGCGCCCATGTTCTCGAACTTGTCGGCCAGTTCGATTTCCTTGGCGACGGAGACGCCGTCCTTGGTGATGGTCGGCGCGCCGAAGCTCTTGTCGAGCACGACATTGCGGCCCTTCGGACCGAGCGTGGCCTTGACCGCATTGGCCAGGGTGTTGACGCCGCGCAGCATGCGGGCGCGTGCATCTTCGGAAAAGCGGATTTCTTTGGCAGCCATTTCGTGGAGCTCCGGGAATAGGGAATAGGGAATGGGGAATGGTCAGAGCAGAAGCAATGGAATCGGTTGCTGAGGAGGGAGTCGGTGCGTCAATGCGCTTTCACGATTCCCGATTCCCCATTCCCGATTCCCGGCTCTTACTCAATCACCGCGATGATGTCTTCTTCGCGCATGACCAGCAGTTCCTCGCCGTCGACCTTGACCTCGGTGCCCGAGTACTTGCCGAAGAGGACCTTGTCGCCGACCTTGACCGCGATCGGGCGGACCTTGCCGTCGTCGAGGATCTTGCCGGTGCCGGCAGCGATGACTTCACCGCGGATCGGCTTCTCGGCAGCGGAATCCGGGATCACGATGCCGCCAGCGGAAATCTTCTCTTCTTCCAGACGCTTGAGGATGACGCGATCGTGTAGCGGGCGAAGTGCCATGGTTTTGATTCCTTCAACTGGTTGATTGGATTGAATTTATGTCGGGCTGTTAGCACTCTGCCCGAACGAGTGCCAATTCTACTCGCGTAAAAATGCCTGCGGAAGTCCCCAGGCAGCCGGTCAGGCCATGTCGCTACGGCGATTTGCAGACTTGCCGGAAAGGACCAGCAAGCTGCCAAGTTTGGCGTGCCCGGAACATGGGGCTGCGGCAATTCGTTTCAATGGCCCGGGGTCAGCACGGCGCAGTGCAACATTCTTTTGTAATGCGGCTCACCTATAATTGCAGGTCGCGCGCGCCCTGCCCTCGGGTGCGCCCACTACGGGAATCCCCATGAACTTCATGCAAGGCGCACGTAGCGCCATCGCCATTCTTTTTGTCGCTTTTCTGGGCAGCGCAAGCGCCCAGGTCGTGTCGCTGGTCGGCGGCACGCCGGCGGTGCAGGATTTCGACAGCCTGGCCGCCTCGGGAACCAGTGCGGCATTGCCGGCCGGCTGGTATCTGGCGGAATCCGGGACCAATGCCAACAGCGAATACCGCGCCGGCGATGGCACGTCGAATTCCGGCGACACCTACAGCTTTGGCAGCGGCACGAGCACGGATCGCGCACTGGGGTCCTTGCTTTCCAGCTCGCTGGCCCCCCGCTTCGGTGCACAGTTGCGCAACGACAGTGGCCAGGCCCTGAGCGAAATCGCCGTGGCGTATACCGGCGAGCAGTGGCGGCTTGGAACCGCAGGCCGTGCCGACAGCCTGAAGTTCGAGTACAGCGCCAATGCGACATCGCTGGCCGATGCCGCGGCAACCTGGGTTGCGGTCGGCGCCCTGGATCTGGTCGCCCCGGTTACTGCCGGAACCGCTGGCGCGCTGGATGGCAATGCCGCCGCCAACCGCGTCGCCATCAGCGCGTCGATCAGCGGCCTCAACCTTGCCAACAACGGCACGCTGTGGGTGCGCTGGACCGATATCAATGCCACCAGCAACGACGATGGCCTGGCCATCGACAACATCAGCTTTGCCGTGGCCGGTGATCCGCCGGTCGATGTGCCACCGACCGTGGTCTCGATGACCCCGGCCAACAACGCCGTCAATGTCGCCCTGGGCGCAACGCTGAGCGTGGTGTTCAGCGAAGCGGTCAGCCTGACCGATCCCTGGACCACGCTCAGCTGCAGCATTTCCGGCAGCCACGCCGTCACCCTCGGCGGCGGCCCGACCAGCTATACGCTGACGCCGTCGCTGGCCTTTGCCGGCAATGAATCGTGCACCTGGACCATTCTCGCCAGCGGCGTGAGCGATCTGGATGGCACGCCGGATGCGCTGGCGGCCGACGTCACGGTGATGTTCACCACCATCGATCCGGGCAGCATCCCGGCACCCACGGTGATTTCGACCCTGCCTGCGGACGGGGCGACGCATGTGCCGCTGGCCAGCGATGTGCGCGTCAACTTCAGCGAAATCGTGACGACGACGCCCGGCGCATTTGCCCTCGCCTGCAATTCAAGCCCGATCAGCCTGACCGAGACCGGCAGCGGCAACACGCGCACGCTGACTCCGGCGACCGTCCTGCCAGCCAGCGCGAATTGCGAATTCACCATCGACGCGGCGCATGTGCGCAATGTTTCCGACATTGCCATGGAGCAGTCGCTGGTCATCCATTTCACTGTCAGCGATGGCTCGACCAGCGGTTACTACTCCTCGGTCAACACCAGCAGTCCCGGGCAACTGCGTTGCAGCCTGCATCTGCTGATCCGTGGCCACACCGCGTATCCGTACAGCGGCTCGGGCACGAATACCTGGACGATCCTCGAAACCGCGCAAGCGGTCCCGGGCAATCCCGGCAAGATTCTCGATGTCTACAAGAACCGCCTGTACAACGCCATTAGCGACCGTGCCGGCACCGGTGGCGGCGTCACCTACAACCGTGAACATACCTGGCCGAACTCGCTGGGTTTCCCGAGCACGACCGGCAATCTGGGCCTGCCAAATGCGCCCTACACCGATACGCACATGCTCTGGTTGTCGGACACCGGCTACAACTCCGATCGCGGCAACAAGCCGTACGCAAACTGCCCAAGCGGCTGCGGCGAGCGCGTCACCGAAGTCAACGGCGGCGTCGGCGGCGGCAGCGGCACCTATCCGGGCAACTCGAACTGGGTCAACAGCAGCTCCTTTGAAACCTGGAACCACCGCAAGGGCGAGATGGCCCGCGCCGTCATGTACATGGCGATCCGCTACGAAGGTGGCACCGATCCCACCAGCGGCCAGACCGAGCCCAACCTCGAGTTGACCGACAACCGCAGCCTCATCGTCGGCACCAGCAACTACAACGCTCCGGCCTACATGGGCCTGCTCAGCGACCTGCTCGCCTGGAGTGCGGGTGATCCGCCGGATGCCGAGGAAGTTGCGCACAACGATGTGATCCAGACCTTCCAGGGCAACCGCAACCCCTTTGTCGATCATCCGGAATGGGCGACATTGGCCCTGTTCCAATCGAGCAACCCGGCTACCTGCGAACCGATCAGCAACGATGTGATCTTTGCGGACGGGTTCGAGGCAGCGGCAGCGGCTACGATTCATTGATCGAAGCGGTGCCTTGCAGGAAGCCCGTTCACGGGCGATGCTCTTGTCGATTGAACAAGGGCATCGCCCCCAAGTGGGGGCAAGCGGCTGAAGCCGCTTCCTGCGCGTTGCCTGGCGAACGGCAGCGCAGCTGAAATCTCCGACACGAAAGGCGCGGCAGCATGAGCATCGTCCTCGTCCACTGCAGTTGTGCCGCCGATGGCAGCGCGGATCGGATTGCCGCACGCCTGGTCGAGGAACGCCTGGCGGCCTGCGTTTCGCAGCTGCCGGGCATGCGTTCGACCTATCGCTGGCAGGGCGAAACGCACACGGATGACGAGGTGCTGCTGCTCATCAAGACCACGCGCGAGCGCTATCCGGCATTGGCTGCGCGCCTGCTCGAACTGCATCCTTATGAACTGCCGGAGATAATTGCGGTCGATGTCAGCGCTGCCCACCTGCCGTATGCGGCCTGGGTCGCCCACGAGGTCGGAGTATCCTGATGCGCCCCGCATCCGCCTGCCGATCGTGATTCCTGCAATCCGGAGTGTCGCCTTGTTCCGTTACCTGCTGCTGGTCCTGCTTGCCCCGCTCGTTTTTGCCACGACTGTCCAGGCGCAGGAACAGGATGGTTTGCTGCCGGTCGAACAGGCCTATGTGCTGAAGGCGGAACTGGCCGGGCCGGATCGCATCGCCCTCAACTGGACGATCGCCAAGGATTACTACCTCTACAAGGGCCGCATCAGCGCCCGCAGCAGCCAGCCTGGCCTGAGCCTGGGCAACCTCGATCTGCCGCCCGGCATCAAGCAGCACGACGAGTTCTTCGGTGATGTCGAGATTTATCACGACACGGTCCAGGGCAGCCTGCCATTCACCTTGAGTGATGCCAACGCCGCCAGCATCGATGTCACGATCACGGTACAGGGCTGCCACGAGACCGAACCGAAGATCTGCTATCCACCGCATCCGGTGAAGCTGTCGTTGCCGCGCGACCTCGCCGCCATTGCCGATGCGACCAGCCCGCTGGCGCAGAAGCTGGCCGGCGGCATCACCCTGGGGGCCAACGCCGATCCCTTCGATGCGGACGAGACCCTGCCGCCGGAACAGGCCTTCGTCTTCGAGGCGATCGCCATGAGCCCGACCGAGGTGCTGGCGCGCTGGAGCATGCCGAAGGGTTACTACCTGTATCGCGATCGCAGCGAACTCAGCGTCGTCGACGGGCGTGATGTCGAGGCCGGCGCGGCGCAATGGCCGGCCGGGGTCGATCATACCGACGAGCATTTCGGCACCGTGGAAGTCTTCTACAACCAGGTCGAGGTGCCGCTGCCGCTGCGTCGCGCCGACGGCCAGGCGCAGACGATCCAGGTGCAGGGCGAGTTCCAGGGGTGCAAGGAAAACGGCATCTGCTACCCGGTCATGCAGCGTACCGTTGCCGTTGATCTCGATGCGGCCAGCGTCGACGAACTTGCCGCGGCGGCAAAATCCTTCGTGCCGGCAGCCAGGCGCGCGCCGGATGCAGGCGGCACGAATGCGTCCGCGGAAAATGCCCTGCGTTCGCTGCCCCCGGCCACCACCTCGATCGGCATCCTCGCCGCCCTGCTGTTTGCCTTCCTCGGCGGCATCATCCTCAACCTCATGCCCTGCGTGTTGCCGGTGCTTTCGTTCAAGGTGATTGGCCTGGCGCAAAGTGGTGAAAGCCTGGCCAAGGCGCGCAGCCATGCGCTCTGGTACACCAGCGGCGTGCTGGTTTCGTTTGCCGCGGTTGGCTTGCTGGTGATCGCCTTGCGGGCGGCCGGGCAGGCGCTGGGCTGGGGTTTCCAGTTGCAGCAGCCGGGCTTTGTCGCCTTCCTTGTCTATGTGTTGCTGGCGGTGGGCCTGAGCCTGTCGGGCGTATTCACCATTGGCGCGCGTTTTGCCGGCACCGGCCAGGGTCTCGCCGCGCGATCGGGACCGGCCGGCGATTTCTTCACCGGCGTACTCGCCTGCATTGTCGCCAGTCCATGCACGGCACCGTTCATGGGGCCGGCACTGGCCTTTGCCTTTGCTTCCTCGTCGATCGTGGCCTTGCTGATCTTCCTTGCGCTCGGCTTCGGCCTGGCCCTGCCGTTCCTGCTGGTCGGTTTTGTGCCGGCGCTGGCCTCCCGCCTGCCCAGGCCCGGCGCGTGGATGGAAACCTTCAAGCAGGTACTGGCCTTTCCGATGTACCTGACGGCGGTCTGGCTGGTCTGGGTGCTGGGCAAGCAACGCGGCGTCGATGCCATCGGCTACGTCCTCATCGGTGCCGTCGTGCTGGCCTTGTCGCTGTGGTGGATCGAGCACGCGCAGAGCCGGGAGAAACCGCTCGGACGGGTCTTTGCGACGATCCTCATGCTCGCTTCGCTGTTGCCGATCTGGATGATCGCCCGGCTCGACGCTCCAGCGGCCACGGCCAGTGGATCGGATTCGGCCGTTGCCTATTCCAGCGCCAGGCTCGACGCCCTGCGCGAAGAAGGCCGCACGGTGTTCGTCAACATGACCGCGGACTGGTGCGTGACCTGCAAGGCCAACGAAAAGGCCGTGCTCGCCAGCGCGCATTTCGCCGACCTGCTCAAGCAAGCCAATGCCGTCTACATGAAAGGCGACTGGACCAATGTCGATCCGCAGATCACCGCCTTCCTGCAGGCCCATGGCGCGGTCGGCGTGCCGTTGTATGTCGTCTTCCGCGGCAAGCAAGGCAATGGCCAGGTGTTGCCGACGGTGCTGACCTCGGGCATCGTCGCCGATGCACTCGCGGCACGCGCGCCTTGATGCACGCGCACGCGACCCACTGACACCCGGCACGCATGTTCAATCGAACCAATCTGCTGATCGTTGCACTGGCCATCGCCAGCGCCTGCCTCGGCCTCGCCCTCAGCGCCCTGCTGCGACCCGCGCCGCTTGCGCCGACGGCCGCCGCGGCGGAAGTCGCCGAGATTGGCGAGAAGGTCGATGCCATCAGCCTCGCCGATGCCGACGGCAAGCCGCGTGCGCTAGCGGAATGGAACGGCAAGCTGGTCGTGCTCAATTTCTGGGCGAGCTGGTGCGGACCGTGTCGCGAGGAAATGCCGATGCTCGATCGCGCCCACGCCCGGCATTCCGCGCAAGGGCTGGAAGTGATCGGCGTCGCCTACGAGGAGGCGGCCGCCGCGCTGGCCTTCCTCAAGGACAATCCGGTTGCCTATCCGATCCTGATCAACGCACCCGATGATCCGCTCGATGCCTCGCTGCGCCTAGGCAATACGCACGGCGTGCTGCCCTTCACCGCCCTGATCAGTCGCGACGGCCACCTGCTCAAGGTGCGCGTCGGCAATTTCAGCGAAACCGCATTCGCGGAATGGATCGCCCCGTACCTGTGAACGCGTGATGCGTCGGCCATGCACGACAGACGCAACCTGAATGCAGCAATCCGCCAAACCCGCCAGCGAAATCCACAAAGCCGAGGAACCTGCCATGTCGACTCCCGCCTATGCCGTCGCCGATTCCAAATCACCACTCGCGCCGTGGACAATCACGCGCCGCCCACCGGGCCCGCACGATGTGCAGATCGAGATCCGCTATTGCGGCGTCTGCCACTCGGACATCCATCAAGCCCGCGGCGAATGGGGCGGCGGCATCTTTCCGATGGTGCCCGGCCACGAGATCGTCGGCGAGGTCGGTGCCGTGGGCAGCGCGGTGACCCGCTTCAAGGTCGGTGACCGGGTGGGTGTCGGCTGCTTCGTCGATTCCTGCCGCGAATGCGCGGCCTGCAAGGATGGCGAGGAGCAGTTTTGCGCAAGCGGCATGACGGCGACCTACAACAGCCTCGAGCGCGGCACGCAACAACCGACCTATGGTGGTTATTCGACACGCATCGTCGTCAACGAGGATTACGTGCTGCGCGTGCCCGATTCGATTCCCCTCGATCGCGCCGCGCCCTTGCTCTGCGCCGGCATCACCACGTATTCGCCGCTGCGCACCTTCGGCCTCAAGGCCGGGGACAAGATCGCCGTGGTCGGCCTTGGCGGCCTTGGCCACATGGGCGTGAAGATTGCCCGCGCCATGGGTGCCCACGTCACCGTGCTCAGCACCTCGCCGTCCAAGCGCGAAGATGCGCTCAGGCTCGGTGCCGACGATTTCGCCGCCACCGCCGACCCGCAGACATTCAAGAAGCTGGCCGGGAGCTTTGACTTCATCCTCGACACCGTGTCGGCAGTCCACGACTACAACGCCTATCTTGGCCTGCTGCGCCGCGACGGCACCATGATCCTGGTCGGCCTGCCCGATCAGCCAACCCCGCTGGCGGCCGGCCCACTGATCATGCGCCGGCGCCGGCTCGCCGGATCGCTGATTGGCGGCATCCGCGAGACCCAGGAAATGCTCGATTTCTGCGCCGAGCACGGCGTCGCCTCGGATATCGAACTGATCCCGATCGGGAAGATCAACGAAGCCTACGCGCGCATGATCAAGGGTGACGTGCGCTATCGTTTCGTCATCGACTGCTCGAGTTTCTGAAGCCGGTCGCGCTGCCGGGTTCGGGATTTGCGCCAATTGGCGGCCTGGGGCCAGGCCTCAAATTCGCCGATCTTCGTCGAACTGGACACATTGATCCGGTTCGATGACACTAGCCGCCCTGTTTGAACCGGTCACTCGACCGCAATCCGGAACGCCGTTGGCCAAGATCCTCGTCCTGCATGGCCCCAACCTCAACCTGCTCGGCACGCGCGAGCCGGAGATTTACGGGCGCGCCACGCTGGCCAGCATCGATGCCGGCCTGGTTGCCACGGCCAAGGCAGCCGGGCATGAGCTGCAGGTCTTCCAGTCCAATGCCGAGCATGCGCTGATCGAGCGCATCCATGCCGCGGGCGGCGAGGGAGTGGCCTGGATTGTCATCAATCCCGGCGCCTACACGCATACCAGCATCGCCCTGCGCGATGCCCTGGCCGGCGTGGCCATCCCGTTCATCGAAGTGCACCTGTCCAACACCCAGGCACGCGAGGCGTTCCGCCAGCATTCGTATTTTTCCGACATCGCATTCGGCGTCATTTCCGGATTCGGCGCTGCCAGCTATGCGCTGGCGCTCGACTTCATCCTGCGCCGGCAAGCCAGCCACTGAACTGAATCATCACCACCCGGGGCGTCGCGTCGGTCGCGTCGCCCCCATGCAAAGGCGACTCCCATGGATCTGCGCAAGATCAAGAAACTGATCGATCTGCTTGAAGAATCGAATCTGGCCGAACTGGAGATCAAGGAAGGCGAGGAAATCGTGCGCCTGTCGCGATACCCGAAGAACATGACGCCGACCTACGCGGCGGCGCCGGCCAGCCCTGCGCCCGTTGCGCCGGCAACTGCGCCAGCGGTTGCGGCAGCGCCCGGCGATTTGGCGGCAACCGTCGAAAGCCGCGTGCTGCCACCCGGCACCACCGTGCGCTCGCCGATGGTCGGCACCTTCTACGCCTCGGCCAATCCCGACGCGCCGCCCTTCGTCAGCATCGGGCAGAAGGTCAAGGCCGGCGACACCCTCGGCATCATCGAGGCGATGAAGATGTTCAACCAGATCGAGGCGGAAGTATCCGGCACGGTCATCGCCATCCTCGCCGAAAGCGGCCACCCGGTGGAATTCGACGAGCCGCTGTTCGTGATTGGCTGAAGGGCGGGGATTCGGGATTCGTGATTCGGGATTCGCAAATGCGACCTCATGAACGGCTGGACGTCTGGCAAGACTCCATGTCGCTGGTAGTTGCCGTCTATCAGATGACGGACTCCTTTCCAGAGGCCGAAAGATTCGGGCTCGTCAGTCAAATGCGTCGCGCTGCAGTCAGTATTCCTTCCAACATCGCTGAGGGTGCAGCTCGGCGGTCGACCCCCGACTACCTTCGATTCCTTGCCATCGCGCGCGGCTCGCTCTCCGAACTCGACACCCAACTGAACATCGCACTCCGTCTTGGATTTGCTACCCCCTCCGCAGAAACACAAGAACTCCTGCACAGGACATTTGCCCGCATGAATGCATTGATGCACGCGCTGGAGAAGCGTCCGATCGACGGGCGCCTTTCCGAATCCCCAATCACGAATCCCGAATCCCCGCCCCCATGCTAGACAAAGTCGTCATCGCCAATCGCGGCGAAATCGCGTTGCGCATCCTGCGTGCCTGCCATGTGCTCGGGATCAAGACCGTGGCCGTGCATTCGACGGTTGATCGCAACCTCAAGCATGTCGGCATGGCCGATGAATCGGTCTGCATCGGCCCGCCGCCGGCGGCTGAAAGTTACCTCAACGTGCCGGCGATCATCGCCGCCGCCGAGGTGACCGATGCCCAGGCCATCCATCCCGGTTACGGATTCCTCGCCGAAAGCGCCGACTTCGCCGAGCGCGTCGAGCAATCGGGCTTCGTCTTCATCGGCCCGCGCGCCGACACCATCCGCATGATGGGCGACAAGGTCGAAGCAATCCGCGCGATGAAGGCTGCCGGGGTTCCCTGCGTGCCGGGATCCGGCGGCCCGCTCGGCGATGACCTTGCCGAGAACATGCGCATCGCCCGCGACATCGGTTATCCGGTCATCATCAAGGCCTCCGGTGGCGGTGGCGGTCGCGGCATGCGCGTGGTGCATACCGAGGCGCACCTCGCCAATGCCGTATCCATGACCAAGAGCGAAGCCAAGGCCGCATTCGGCAACGATCAGGTGTACATGGAGAAGTTCCTCGAGAACCCGCGCCATGTCGAGATCCAGGTGCTGGCCGACGGCCAGGGTCACGCCATCCACCTTGGCGAGCGCGATTGCTCGATGCAGCGCCGCCACCAGAAGGTGGTCGAGGAAGCCCCCGCTCCGGGCATCAGCGAGGAACAGCGCCAGGCCATCGGCAAGGTCTGTGTGGAGGCCTGCCTGCGCATCAACTATCGCGGTGCCGGCACCTTCGAATTCCTCTACGAGGATGGCCGCTTCTATTTCATCGAGATGAACACGCGCATCCAGGTCGAGCATCCGGTCACCGAGATGATCACCGGCATCGACCTCGTGCGCGAGCAGTTGCTGATTGCCGCCGGCGAGAAACTTTCCATCCGCCAGGAAGACGTGCGCATCACCGGCCACTCCATCGAATGCCGCATCAACGCCGAGGATCCGGAGACCTTCATGCCGAGCCCGGGCACGGTCAAGCGTTTCCTCGCCGCCGGCGGACCCGGCGTGCGCACCGACACGCACATCTACGACGGCTACCGCATCCCGCCAAACTACGATTCGATGATCGGCAAGCTGATCGTGCACGGCCGCGATCGCGACACCGCCGTCGCGCGCATGCGCCAGGCGCTCGCGGAAGTCGTCATCGAGGGCGTCAAGACCAACCTGCCACTGCAGATGCGCATCCTTGCCGATGGCGGTTTCCAGGCCGGCGGCATGAACATCCACTATCTGGAAAAGCGCATGGCCGAGGCCAAGGCGACGGCGCTGGGACTGGAATGAACAAGATGGACACGCGTGCATTCGCCTGCACTCCCGCCGCCGGTGCACCGACGATTGCGCTGGCAGCGATCGTCCTTCTCCTCGCCGCTTTCAGCATGCAGGCCACGGCTTGCGGAACGTTGCCCTCGGAGCAGCAGCAACAACAGGATGCCGAGCAGTTGCAGCGGCTGCGTGCGCTGACCACGGACATGGCAAGGAGCGCCGATGCGATCTTCGTCGGCAGCGTCACCGCACTGCAGCGGCCCGACCGCGCCGCACGGCGCTCCGGCGAGGTGAGCCTGGCCGTTGCCAGGACCTTGAAAGGTCCGCAAGCGCGCGAGCAGACGCTGGCGTGGGACGATCACTTCATCTATTCCTGCAATCCTGCCGAAAGTTTCGACAATGTCGGCTTTCGCGACGCTGGCACGTACATCGTCTACATCAAGAATGCGCGGGTGATCCGCTCGGCCGCCGCGGATGCGTTGCGCGATTCCGCCCTGCTCAGCCTGGCCGACGAGATTTCCCTCATCGCCGCGCAGGAAGGCAAATAGCTTTCCATCCCGCTCTGTCCGCGCGACAACCGCCGGTCGCGCCCGCCTGACCCTTTCCGGTGAATCCATCCGCAATGAACTGGCTTGAACTCTCAGTGACCCTGCACGCCAATCAGCAGGAAGCCGTCGAGGCGGCGCTTGAGGATGTCGGCGCACTCGCCGTCACCCTGCTCGATGCCGATGCCGATACCGGCAACGAACGGGCGATCCTCGAACCCGGCGTCGGCGAAACGCCGTTGTGGTCGCTGATCGTGCTGTCGGCCTTGTTCGAGGCCGATGTCGATCGCAGCGGCCTGTTGCATGTGCTCGGCGAGTTGCTGCCGGATCTCGATCCGACACAGATCACCTTTCGTGAAATTGCCGACCAGGACTGGACGCGCGTGTGGATGGACCAGTTCAAGCCCATGCGATTCGGCAAGCGCTTGTGGATTTATCCATGGAACACCGAACCCGCGGCAGAACCTGATGCGGTGGTGGTGCGACTCGATCCGGGTCTCGCCTTCGGTACCGGCACGCACCCGACCACGGCACTGTGCCTGGAATGGCTGGATCAGGCCGACCTCGCCGGCAAGCGGGTGATCGATTACGGCTGCGGCTCCGGCGTGCTGGCAATCGCTGCCGCCCTGCTCGGTGCACGAGAAGTCATTGCCATCGACAATGATCCGCAAGCCATCGAGGCCAGCCGCGACAATGCCGAACGCAATGGTGTCGCCGCATCGATCGCGCTGTTCTTGCCCGATGCCGATCCCGGTGCCGTCGCCGACGTGCTGGTGGCGAACATCCTGGCCGGCCCCTTGCACGCCCTGGCACCGGTGTTTGCCGCGCGACTTCGACCAGGTGGCGCACTGTCCTTGTCAGGCATCCTCGTCAGCCAGCGCGATGAACTGCTCGCCCGCTATGCGGAATGGTTCGATGATCTTTCGGCAAGCGTGCGCGAGGACTGGGTGCGCATCGACGGGCGGCGGCGCTGATCCCACCTGCGCCACTTGATCAGCGTTGCCCTAGAATGCCCTGCATGTACACCCAGTGCCCGGAATGCCTGACCATCTTCAAGCTTGGTGCCGCCGAACTTGCCGCGGCGCACGGCTCGGTGCGCTGCTCGCACTGCAACGCGCTGTTCAACGCCTTGCCGAGCCTCAGCGAGCAATTGCCGGCAGAGCCGATCGGCAGGCTCGACAGGCATGCCGAACAGCTTTCCCCGCCGCAGCTCGGACTTCCGGTCTTTCGCCCGCACCGCGGCACCCAGGGAACCCTCTTTCTCGATCCCGATGACCGGCCGCGTGCACACGAGCGCACGGCCAGCCCGCCGCAATTCACGCGCGCATACAATCCGGTGCCATCACGCGGCAACGGCATCTGGGTGTTCGGAAGCTTCCTCCTGCTTGTCCTCCTCGCCGGCGAGATCGCCTGGGCGGAACGAAGCATGTGGATCAACGATTCAAGCCTGCGTCCGTGGATTGCCGACGCCTGCGCGAAGATCGGCTGCCAGGTGCCCTTGCACAAGGACGACGACCTGCTGCAACTGGCCTCGCGCGACATACGCCCGCACCCCTCGGTGCCGGGTGCCTTGATCATTTCGGCCACGTTGCAGAATGCCGGCGATTTCGCGCAGCCGTTTCCGGTCGTCGCGATCACCCTGTCGGACCTCGATGAGCAGCGCATCGCCATGCGCCGCTTCCAGCCGCGCGAATACATCAGCGATGCCCGCGCCCTGGCCAACGGCCTCGCGCCCTCGGCCAAGGCGGCACTGGTGTTCGAGGTTGCCGATCCGGGCAAGAACGCCGTCGCTTTCGAGTTCCGTTTCGAATAGCGACGCGACAAATCCTGGCCCGCTGGTCACTTTCCAGCGCGGCGGCGTCGATCGGCACTTACCAACTGCGCCATGCGGCGCTACTATGACCGACCCGCAACGCGGAACGTCGGGAGCGTTTCGCCGCAGGGGGTCTGTCATGTCGATTGCCTGGGGGCCGTAAAAGTGAATGCCGTAACACCGTTGCGCACGGATGCCGCGCACGACCCGGTTCTGCAACCCGCGTTGCGTGACTGCGTTTCACGTGCCGTGCGCCGTTATCTCGTGGACATTGATTCGCATCCGGCCGAAGGGCTGCACGCGCTGGTGCTGGGCGAGGTCGAAATGCCGCTGCTGCGCGAGGTGCTCGACTGGTACGGCGGCAACCAGAGCCGCGCCGCCGCCGCACTCGGCATCAACCGCGCGACCCTGCGCAAGAAGCTGCAGCACTACGGGCTCGGCTGAGCGCACCGCGCACGCCACCGCTATACTGCGCGACCAGAACGCTCCTGCGGTTGATCCCATGTTCGAGACACCCCTTGCAACTGTCCGACGCGCCCTGCTCAGCGTGTCCGACAAGACCGGCCTGCTCGATTTCGCCCGCGGACTCGATGCCTTGGGCATTGCCCTGATCTCGACCGGGGGCACGGCGCACACCCTGCGTGATGCCCAGTTGCGGGTCACCGAGGTCGGCGCGATGACGGGGTTTCCGGAAATCATGGACGGTCGGGTCAAGACCCTGCACCCGCTCGTGCATGGCGGCCTGCTCGGCCGGCGCGGCATCGACGATGCGGTGATGAGCGAGCATGGCATCAGTCCGATCGACCTGCTCGTGGTCAACCTGTATCCCTTCGATGCCGTCACCGCGCGCCCGGATTGCTCGCTGGCTACCGCCATCGAGAACATCGATATCGGTGGCCCGGCGATGCTACGCGCGGCGGCCAAGAACCACGAACACGTCATCGTCATCAGCGATCCGGCCGACTATGCCGAAGTGCTCGATGCCCTGGCGCATGGCGGCACCAGCATCGAGATGCGGCGTCGACTCGCGGCCAAGGCCTATGCGCATACGGCCGGCTACGACGGCCGCATCGCCAGCTGGCTTGGCGCACGCGCGCAAGGTGAAACCAGCGAACCCTTCGCCCCGAGCCTGCACCTTTCCTACACACGCAAGCAGCTCCTGCGGTACGGCGAGAATCCGCATCAGGCCGCCGCCCTGTATGTGGAAGCCAATGCGCCTTCCGGCACCATCGCCGGCGCACGCGTGCTTGCCGGCAAGGAGCTTTCCTACAACAACCTCGCCGATGCCGATGCCGCGCTCGAGTGCGTCAAGGCATTCCAGCGCACTCCGGCCTGCGTCATCGTCAAGCACGCCAATCCCTGCGGTGTCGCCCTCGCCAGCAGCGCGCGCGAAGCCTACGAGCATGCCTACGCCTGCGATCCGTTGTCGGCATTCGGCGGCATCATCGCCTTCAACCACCGCCTCGATGGGGAAACCGCCGAGCTGGTGCTTGAACGCCAGTTTGTCGAAGTCGTGATCGCCCCCGAAGTCGACGAATCCGCGCTGGCGGCCTTTGCGAAAAAGCCGAACGTGCGCGTGCTGGCGACTGGCGACTGGTCCGATTCCGCCAGCCAGAGCGTCGACTACAAGCGCATTGCCGGCGGCATGCTGGCCCAGGATGCCGATCGCGACACGCTGATGCTGACCGACCTCAAGGTCGTCTCCAGGCGCGTGCCGACCACCGACGAATTGCGCGACCTGCTGTTTGCCTGGCATGTCGCCATGTACGTGAAATCCAATGCCATCGTCTACGCGCGCGAAAGCCGCACGATCGGCATCGGCGCCGGCCAGATGAGCCGCGTGATCAGTGCCCGCATTGCCGCGATGAAAGCCGAGGAAGCCGGCCTCGCCGTCGCCGGCAGCGTGATGGCATCGGATGCGTTCTTCCCGTTCCGCGATGGCATCGACGCCGCCGCCGCAGTCGGCATCCGCGCGGTCATCCAGCCCGGCGGCTCCATGCGCGATGCCGAAGTGATTGCCGCCGCCGACGCAAACGACATGGCGATGGTGTTCACCGGCGTGCGGCATTTCCGTCACTAGCGCGCAGCGCTGGTGCGGGAATCAAGAGTGGGGAATCGGCAATCGCTAGAAGCGAAACTGAAGCACATGCAATTTGAGGCCGTGATGCATTTCCCATTCCCGATTCCCCATTCCCGGCTCCCCAGGCAATGAAACTCCTCGTCATTGGCGGCGGTGGCCGCGAACATGCACTGGCATGGAAACTTGCCCAGTCCCGGCGCGTGCGGGAAATCATTGTCGCCCCCGGCAATGCGGGTACGGCGCGCGAGCCGCACATGCGCAATGCCGACGTTGCCGTGGATGACCTGGACGGGCTGCTGCGGCTCGCCCTTGCGGAAAAGGTGGACCTGACCGTGGTCGGCCCCGAGATTCCGCTGGTGCTCGGTGTCGTCGACAAGTTTCGCGCCGCCGGCCTTGCCTGTTTCGGCCCACGTCGCATCGCCGCACAACTGGAAGGATCGAAAGCCTTCGCCAAGGCCTTCCTCGCCCGGCGCAACATTCCGACTGCGCGCTACGCGGTATTCCAGGAGCTGAACCCGGCCATTGCCTATGTGCGCAAGCACGGTGCGCCAATCGTCATCAAGGCCGATGGTCTCGCCGCCGGCAAAGGCGTTGTGGTTGCCCTGACCCTCGGCGATGCCGAACAGGCGCTGCACGACATGCTCGGCGCGCACTCCTTCGGTGATGCCTCTGCCAGTGTCGTCATCGAGGAGTTCCTCGAAGGCGAAGAGGCCAGCTACATCGTCATCTCGGATGGCCAGCATGCCCTGCCCATGGCCAGCAGCCAGGATCACAAGCGTGTCGGCGAAGCGGATACCGGGCCCAACACCGGCGGCATGGGTGCGTATTCACCGGCACCCGTGGTCACCCGCGAAGTCGACCGGCGCATCATGGAAGAGGTGATCCGGCCAACCCTTGCCGGCATGGCGGCCGAAGGCGCCCCGTTCATCGGCTTCCTCTATGCCGGCTTGATGATCGACCGCGATGGCGCGCCAAAGGTGATCGAGTTCAATGTCCGGTTCGGCGATCCGGAGACGCAGCCGATCATGATGCGCCTGCAATCGGATCTGGTCGAACTGATTGAAGCGGCCCTCGCCGGGCGCTTGCGCGATATCCATCTGCTCTGGGATCCGCGTCCCGCAATTGGCGTGGTCATGGCCGCCCACGGTTACCCGGGCAAGGTGCGCGGCGGTGATCCGATCAGCGGTCTCGATCTCGCCATGGCCGACGTCAAGGTGTTCCACGCCGGCACGCGCCTGCGCGACGGCCAGGTCGTCAGCGCCGGCGGGCGCGTGCTCACGGTGTGCGCACTGGGCGCGGACCTGCCTGCGGCGCGCGAGCGGGCCTACACGGCGCTTTCAAAAATCCATTTCGATGGCGGCTTCCACCGTCGCGACATTGGCCATCGCGCCCTTGCGAGGGGCAGGAAATAGGGAATGGTTCAAGCGTAGCGCGCTTCGCTTCTGCGCTTGCGCTTGCCTTTATCGAATCCCGAATCCCGAATCCCGGCTTAAATCGGCAAACGCACGCGCAAGTGGTTTTCACCACGCCGATATTGATGGACGAACTCGCGGGTCATGGCCCGCACCATGGCAATGCCGACACCGCCGATGTTCGCCGCGGCGATGGTCGTCGGCAAGTCCGCCACGGCAATCTCCGTCGGATCAAACGCGGCGGCGCAATAGCGCAGGCGTGCAACCAGCTCATTGCCGCCACGACGCAGATGCACATGCACCGGCCCGCGCACATCGTCGGCATGCATGATGACGTTGGCGAGCAGTTCATCGAGGACGGTCGCCAGTGATTGACGCACGCCCGCAGGCACGCCGGCGGCGTCGAGGTCATCTTCCATGCGATCGGCGAAGGTGCCGATCGCGGCGCGCCGCACCGGCACGCGGTAACGCCAGCGCTTCGCAGCGCTGTGATGCTTGCGGTGCTGATCGACCCCCTCGGCCATTCCCCACTCCGCTTCCCGCGCCCATCGTGGATGAAGCGCGCCGTCGAGGCAACTTTGCGCTGCCGTGTCCGCAAGGTGGCCTGCTCTGCTAGATTGCCGCAGTCATTTCCCTGGTCCAGCCCATGTCCGAACACAGTCAGTTCACCCTGCTCGGCAAGCGTCGATTCGGCCCGTTCTTCGCGACCCAGGCACTCGGCGCGTTCAACGACAACGCGTTCCGCCAAGGCATGGTGGTGCTGATCGGCTTCCACCTTGGCCTGACCATCGAGGCGGTGAGCTTTTACGCAATGATCGCACCGGCGGTTTTCATCCTGCCGTTCTTCCTATTCTCGGCCAGCGCCGGGCAGATTGCCGAGAAGTTCGAGAAATCGCGCCTGATCCGCTACGTCAAGCTGTTCGAGATCGGCGCCATGCTGATGGCCGTGTATGCCTTCCATGCGCACCAGGTCTGGTTGCTGTTTGTCGTGCTGTTCCTGATGGGCCTGCACTCGACTGTATTCGGCCCGATCAAGTACGCGATCCTGCCGCAGGCGCTGAAGACCGAGGAACTCGTCGGCGGCAACGGCCTTGTTGAAATGGGCACCTCGATGTCGGTGCTGATCGGCATGATGGCGGGCGGCTCGCTGATGGCGCTTGGCGATTTCGGCACCACCGCCGCCTCGATCCTCGTCGTCGGCGTCGCCGTGCTCGGATACCTGGTCAGTCGCGCGATTCCGCCCGCTCCGGCCAGTGCTCCCGACCTCAAGTTCAACTGGAACCCGGTCAGCGAAACCGTGCGCGTGATGCGTTACGTGACCAAGGATCGCACCATCTTCAATGCCATCCTCGGCATCTCCTGGTTCTGGTTCTTCGGCACCGTGTTCACCGCACAATTGCCGGCCTATACGCAGACCTTCCTCGGTGGCGGCGAAGGCGTGCTCAACCTGACCCTGGCCTTGTTCTCGGTCGGCGTCGGCATTGGCTCGCTGCTCTGCGAACGCCTGTCCGGGCACAAGGTGGAAATCGGCCTGGTGCCGTTCGGCTCGATCGGCATGACCGTATTCGCTGCAGACCTGTATTTTGCCCGGCCAAGCGCAGCGAGCGTGCATGGCCTTGGCATCGGCGAATTCCTGCGCGCCGCCGGCAGCACGCATATCGTCATCGACCTGATCCTCATCGGCCTCTTCGCCGGCCTCTTCATCGTGCCGCTGTTCGCCCTCGTGCAGAGTCGCACCGAACGCAGCGAACTTTCACGCGTGATCGCCGGCAACAACATCCTCAATGCGTTCTTCATGGTCGTCTCCGCCGGCCTCGGCCTTGGCCTTACCGCACTCGGCCTGAGCATCCCGCAGATCTTCCTCTGCGTAGCAGTGCTCAATGCCATCGTGGCGATCTACATCTACACGCTGGTGCCGGAATTCCTCATGCGCTTCCTCTCCTGGATCCTGGTCAACACGCTGTACCGGATCCGCACCGAGGGGCTCGACCACGTACCCGAGCACGGCCCGGCCCTGCTTGTCTGCAACCATATCAGTTACATGGATGCGCTGATCGTCGCCGGCAGCGTGCGGCGCCCGGCACGCTTCGTCATGTACTACAAGATTTTCCGGATGCCGATCCTGAGCTTCATCTTCCGCACCGCCAAGGCCATTCCGATCGCCTCGGCAAAGGAGGATCCAGGCCTCCTGGAAAAGGCTTTCGACGAGATCGACCGTGCCCTCGCCGAAGGTGACATCGTCTGCATCTTCCCGGAAGGCGGCCTCACCGCCGACGGCGAGATCGCGACCTTCCGGCCCGGTGTCGAACGCATCCTCGCTCGCCGCCCGGTACCGGTCGTGCCATTGGCAATCCGCGGCCTCTGGGGCAGCATCTTCAGCCGTCGCGACAGCAAACCCGGACGCATGCGCCTGCCACGCCGTTTCTGGTCGCGCCTCGTTCTCGCCGTCGGCGAACCGGTTTCAGCAAACGATGCCAGCGCGGCAGTGCTCGAACAACGCGTCAGGGCACTGCGCGGAAGCTGGGCCTGATCCAACCGCCATGCGCCAGCCGCGACGACCCGCACGATCCGGAAAGTGGCGCAGTCGAATGTGACGCCCGGCGGTGAGGAGTGACATGTATCCGGTGGTCCGTGCATGCCGCCTGATGTCGGCACGGCCGACGCTGCCTCTCTCGGATTTGATCCCGGGTTTCACGCACGCACAGTGCGCGCAGGGACCAGGCGCGGCAAGGCACGGCAGCGGGCTGCGACGAGTGCCGGATCGACCTGCGTTTGCGCGGTATCATGGATTCGTGGACACGTGTTTGTTCCCGGGAAAGGAAGCCGGAGCACGGATCAGGCAATACATTCCGATGGCATGCGAATGCGACAGGTTGACGTGAGCGTGCGTCTGCGTGGGCAGGCGTGGTGATTTCCTTGGGGGCTGGACGAATGCATGGCGAGTACAAGATTCCGGGAGGCAAGCTGGTCGTGGCTGATCTGAACGTGGTCGATGCGCGGTTGACGGATGTCCGGATCAGCGGTGATTTCTTCATCGAACCCGATTCGGCGCTGGATGTCATCGATGCGGCGCTGCAAGGATTGCCCGCCGATGCTTCGCACGAGGCGTTGACGCTGGCAATCGAAGCGGCGCTGGATGCCGAGGTCACGCTTTATGGAATCACGCCGGGCGGCGTGGCGATGGCAGTGCGCCGCGCCATTGACGGGGCAACGCCATGAATCGCACGGCCTGGCACGAGCATGAGTGGCAATTGATCCATGCCGGTGCGCAATCGCCGAGCATGCACATGGCCCTGGACGAGGTGCTCACCACGGAAGTCGCCAGCGGTCGCCGCAAGCCGACCCTGCGCGTCTGGGAGTGGGCAAGTCCGGCCGTCGTCATCGGTCGCCACCAGTCGCTGCGCAACGAGGTCGACAGCGATGCCGCGCGGCGGCATGGCATCGAGGTGGTGCGCCGCATCAGTGGTGGTGGCGCGATGTTCATCGAACCCGGCAATACCATCACCTATTCGATTTGCGCGCCGATGTCGCTGGTGGCGGGCTTGTCGTTCCAGGAGTCCTACCAGTTGATGGACAGTTGGGTGATCGATGCGCTGGCCGTGCTCGGCATCCATGCCAGCTACCAGCCACTGAATGACATCACCTCGCCGGCCGGCAAGATCGCCGGCGCGGCACAGACCCGGCGTGGCGGGGCCGTGCTGCATCACGTCACCATGGCTTATGACATCGACAGCACGAAGATGCTCGAGGTGTTGCGCATTGGTCGCGAAAAACTTTCGGACAAGGGCACGCTCAGCGCGGCAAAACGGGTCGATCCGCTGCGCAGCCAGACCGGCCTGCCGCGCGAGACGATCATCAAGCGCATGATCGAGACCTTCCGTCTCAAGCATGGCTTGAGCGATGACCGCTTGGGAGCGGAAGAACTGGCCCTTGCCGAGCAGCTGGCCGGACAGAAATTCTCAAGCCCGGAATGGACGGCGGCCGTGCCCTAGCAGTCACGGCGGACGCACGCCGCCGTGACTGGCATCGGCTTCGGCCTAGTTGTCGAAGCCGTTGTCGAAAATGTGATCGGAGACGAACTTCGAGACGACGCCATCCTGGTTGTTGGCGACATAGAGGTTGCCGAACTCGTCCTCGCCAAAGCCCGAATAGGTGCCATAACCGTTTGCATCGTCACGCCAGGTCGTGTAGGTCCAGGTGTTGCCGGCGGCCGGCTTGCCGAAATAGATTTCGCTCGTGCAGGCTTCGGCAAAGATATACATTCCGTTCAGCGCGGCGATCGGACCACGGAAACGGAAGCCACCGGTGATCGCACAGCGTCCGTTGGCATGCGTGTATTCCATCACCGGCAAGACGTTGGCCGGCGGCACTGCACAGATGTTCTGGCTGTTGTAGGTGGCACTTCCTTCGAGGCAGCGCCAGCCGTAGAAGGTCGGCTCGGTTGAAGTGCGGGCGCGAAAGTCGATTTCCTCGCGCGAGCCCTGGCCGACATCACCGATCCAGAAATCGCCGGTCACGCGATCAAAGCTCGTGCGCCATGGATTGCGGAATCCGTGCAGCCAGATCTCGTCGCAGGTATTGCTCGTGCCGACATGCGGATTGTCGGCGGGAATCGAATACTGCGGCGGGTTGATGCCGTTCGAGCCGCACATGTCGGCGCTCGCCGTGGCAGCCGGATTGTCGACGTCGAGACGCAGGACCTTGCCCATCAGGAAATAGGTGGGCGTGCCACTGCCGCAATTGCCCGGCGTGTTGTCTGCCGCTTTCTTCCACAGGCACATGGCGAAACCGTTGGGATCGCCCTGCACGCCGCCGTCGCCGGTGGACATGTACAGATAGCCATCCGGGCCGAAATGGATGTCGCCGCCATTGTGGTTCGAGGCGATGTCGGGAACGCGCAGGACCAGGGTTGCCGTGGTGTTGGCAATGTCCGGGTTGGCGGAAACCGTGTAGCGGGAGAGGACGACATCCGGCGACGAGCCGAGTTTGGGATCACTGCTTGGTCGATTGAAGGCGACGTAGAATTCGTTGTTGTGCGGGAGCGCCGGCTTGCCGAAATTCGGGTGGAAGGCGAGTCCGAGCAATCCGCTTTCGCCACTGAAAGTCACCGGCACGGTGAGGAACGGAGTCGGCAGCAGCGTGCCATTCTTGACGATGCGGATCGCGCCGTTCTGGCCGACGATGAAAATTCGACCGCTGCCGTCGGCGGGTGCGCGAATCGCGACCGGTGATGTCACGTTGGCGACGGTGACAAGGGTGAGGTCGCTGGGCGCGGTTTGCGCCAAGGCCGATGCCGACGCCATGGCAAGGAGAAGGCCGAGAGTGTTGCCGAAGGGACGCATACGCAGAACTCCATCAGGGGTGTTGGATCAGGCTGGGACCGGTCGACTATCCGTGGGCTCGATGTGCGCGATGCAGCCATGCATGCTGGTGAAGCCGTTGCGGGCCCGCCCACGCCGACGCCACCTTGCCAGAAGTCTACCGCGACAATCTGGTCAACCCGTCACAGGCGTTGGCTCGGCACGCAGCCACGTCGCCCGCAAGGCCGCCGACTGCGTGCGAACAAGGCATGAAAAAGTCGCCTCAGCGCGCACCTCGCTTGAGCCGGATCAACGCCGAGATGTCTTCATCGCCATGGCCCTGCGCCATCAGCACGGCGTAGTCGGCCAGGGATTTCTCGATCACGCTGCGATCGGTTCCGGCATCGCGGGCAAGCTCGCGGACGATCTTCAGATCCTTGTGCAACAGGGCAAGCTTGAAGCCGACCTTGAACTCGTCGCGCAACATGCTCGCCCCGCGCTTGTCGAGGAACCAGTTGCCGGCCGCGCCGGTGAGCAGGGTCGAGATCAGCGTGTCGGCATCGAGCCCGAGGGCCTCGCCGAGGGCAAGGCCTTCGCAGACACCCTGGGCAATGCCGGCGACCAGCACCTGGTTGACCGCCTTGGTGTTCTGTCCTGCACCAATGCCGCCCATGTGGTTGATCCGCGCCGCATAGCATTCGAGCACCGGGCGCACGCGTTCGAGCACCGCGGCTTCGCCACCGACCATGACCGAGAGCTTGCCGTTGCGCGCGCCTTCGACACCACCGGATACCGGCGCATCGATGAACTCGCCGCCGTTCCGGAGCATGCATTCGCGTGCCTCGCGTGCGGTCACCGAGGACACCGTGGAATGATCAATGACGATCGTGCCTGCCTGGGCGTTGGCGGCGATCACCGCGACATCGGCGAGCACGTCGGCATCGGCCGGCACGCACAGCGCGATGACATTGCAGCGCGTGGCCAGCTCGGCCAGCGAGGCCGGTTCATGCAGGCCCAGTTCCGCGGCAATGGCACGGGTATTGGCCGGCGTGCGCGTCCATATCGAAGCAAGCAATCCGGCACGTGCCAGGTGCCCGGCCATTGGCTGGCCCATGGCACCGAGGCCGACAAATCCCGCCTTGATGTCGCTCATTCCGCCGTCTCCGCAAGATAGGTGTAGGCCGTCAATCCGGCTTCCAGGCTGGCTTCCAGCGCTTTCGCCTCGTCGCCGACAATGCCGACCGCGGCAATCTTGTCGCGGTACTCGGCACGCAGGGCACCCAGGTCATAACCGACGTAATCGAGCATCAGGTCGGTGGTATCACCGCGGCGCTGATGACTGATTGCGTAACTATCGCCATCGATCTTCACGCTCACCGCATCGGTGTCGCCGAACAGGTTGTGGATGTCGCCCAGGGTTTCCTGATACGCGCCAACCATGAACAAACCAAGCAGGTAGGTTTCGCCTCTTGCCGGCGCGTGCAGCGGCAGGCTGACATCGACGCCATCGGCATCGACGTAATGATCGATGCGGCCATCCGAATCGCAGGTCAGGTCGGCAATCACGCCGCGCCGATCCGGCCTGCGATCAAGTCCGGCGATCGGCACGATCGGAAACACCTGGTCGATGGCCCAGATGTCCGGCACCGACTCGAACACCGAGAAGTTGACGAAGTACTTGTCGACCAGGGTCTCGTTGAGCTCATCAAACACCTGGCGATGCGAACGCTCATCGGGTTTCAGGCGCGCGCGCACGGCGTTGACGATGGCGTAGTAGAGATCATCGAGCTGGGCGCGATCGGCCAGCGACAACTGGCCCAATGCATACAGCGACTGGCCTTCGGCAAGATGGTATTGCGCCTCGTGATAGAGCTCGGTGGGCGGCCGCGCGTCGATCTCCGCATGTGCCTCGCGCAGGCGGCGCAGCACGGCCGGTTCGTCCTCGCGCATGGCGGGCACCGCGCCGCGCGGCGATTCCTCGATCTCGCTGACGTTGACGACGAGCACGGCATGATGGGCGGTCAGCGCACGACCTGATTCGGTCAGCACGTGCGGCGGCGCCAGCTTGTTTTCCGCGCAGGCTTCGGCCAGCGCGCCGACCACGCTCGATGCATATTGATCGAGGCCGTAGTTGATCGAACACTCCGAACGCGAACGCGTGCCTTCGTAATCGACACCGAGTCCGCCGCCGACATCCATGTAGCGGATCGGCAGGCCCAGTTGCGAGAGTTCGACGAAATAACGCACGGCCTCGCGCATGCCGCGGGCGATGTCGCGCACGTTCGACATCTGCGAACCCATGTGGAAATGCAGCAGCTTGAGCGTGTGCGAAAGTTCGGCCGACTTGAGCTGTTCGATCAGGGTCAGCAACTGGCGCGGGGTCAGGCCGAACTTGGCCTTGTCGCCACCGGAGTTCTGCCACTTGCCCGCGCCGAGGCTCTTCAGGCGCATGCGCACGCCGAGCAGCGGCTCGACGCCCAGCGCCTTTGCCTCCTCGATCACGTAGCGCAGTTCCGAAGGTTTCTCGATGACGATGAAGACATCCAGGCCGAGCTTGCGCCCGATCAGGGCGAGGCGGATGTATTCGCGATCCTTGTAGCCATTGCAGATGACCACGCTGCCGCGGCGGGCCAGCGCCAGCACGGCCATCAGCTCCGGCTTCGAGCCGGCTTCAAGACCAAAACCTTCACCACACGCGGCAGCCAGTTCGCCGGCCACGTTCTTCTGCTGGTTGACCTTGATCGGATAGATCGCGGTATAGCCGCCGGCATAATCCCAATCACCCATCGCCTTGGCGAACGCGGCCTGCAGGCGTGCGCGGCGATCATTGAGGATGTCGGTGAAGCGCACCAGCAAGGGCAGGCGCGAGCCGCGTGCGCGCGCATCGGCGACAATCCCCGGCAAGTTCAGCGCCGGGCCGTCGGCGGCGCGCGGCTTGACCAGGATGGCGCCATCCGCGCCCACATCGAAATAACCCTCGCCCCAGTTCGCGATTGCGTAGGTGTGACGGGCGTCGTCTGTCGTCCAGGATGTGCTCACGGTGTCCTCCGGAAGAGTTCGACGTCGCAGCGGCAGGCTTGGACGCATCTGATCCGTCGGTCGGGAGCCTTGATGCCGCGGGAACCTTCGGGGCGGGCATTGTAACCATCCGTTTCATTCCTGAGGAATCCGCTCGCCTGCGCCTGACTGCGCGGTGACCGCTGGCAAATGCTGAATGAAACCCGCATCCAGAGCCGCGGACCGCGCCTGCACCGAGGCCGGCGGCTGCCGCGACGGGGTTCGAGCCGGTACAATCGCTGCCTTCATGCCAACGCCTTGTGCCGAGGCAATCTCCGTCGATTTCAAGGAAGTCCGCATGTCCACGTCCGAGCAAAGCTGGTTCACCGAAGCCCACGAATCATCGGGCTCATCCATCGGCTTTCGCACCCGCGCGCGCCTGCACGCCGAGCAGACCCCGTTCCAGTCGATCGAGATCCACGATTCGACCGACTGGGGCAAGCTCATGGTCATCGATGGCTGCATGATGCTGACCAGCCGCGACAACTTCTTCTATCACGAGATGATTTCGCACCCGGCCTTGTTCACGCATCCGCGTGCCAAGCGCGTCGTCATCATCGGCGGTGGCGATTGCGGAACGTTGCGCGAAGTGTTGCGCCACGACGTGGTCGAATCGGCGGTGCAGGTCGAGATCGACGAGCGCGTGACGCGCCTGGCCGAGCAGTACTTCCCCGAGCTGTGCGAAGCCAACAACGATCCGCGTGCGCAACTGCTGTTCGATGACGGCATCAAGTACATGGCCGATTGCGAGGCGGAATCGGTCGATGTGGTCATCGTCGATTCGACCGACCCGGTCGGTCCGGCCGAAGGCCTGTTCAATGCGGCGTTCTATTCAAGCTGCTTCAAGGCCCTGCGCAGCGGTGGCATCTTCGTCCAGCAAAGCGAATCGCCGCTGGCCCATCTCGGCCTGATCAAGTCGATGCGCTCGGCAATGCGCACCGCCGGCTTCCAGGCCGTGCGCACGCTGACCTTCCCGCAACCGTGTTATCCGACCGGCTGGTGGAGCGCGACGCTGGCGCGCAAGGGTGCCGACCTTGCCGATTTCCGCGAGCGCGGCGCCCAGACCAAGGGTTTCCCCACGCGCTACTACAACGCCGAGATCCACAAGGCCGCGCTGTCCCTGCCCGAGTTCATGCGCGAGGAACTCGGCGAGTAGGGAGGATGCGGAAATGAAGTGGCGACACTGGCTTCTGCTTCTTGTCGCCGCGCCAGTGACCGTCGCCGCGCAGTCCTGGCCGACAGCGAATTTCCGCCACACCATTCCATTCAACCAGCGTGATCAGCCGACCCAGATCCGTTTCGCCCACGACGGCCGGATCTTCATCGCCGAGAAGACCGGCGCGATCTGGATGTATCGGAACCTGCTCGATGCGGCACCCGAGCAGATCGCAAATCTTGGCGGCAGCATCCACCAATACCAGGATCGCGGCTTGCTCGGCCTCGAACTCGATCCGCGTTTTCCCGAACGACCTTACCTCTACGTTCTGTACTCGTTCAACGGCGGCCTGTTCGGCGATTCTCCGCCCCGTTGGCCGGCAACCGGCTGTCCCGATCCGCTCGCCGCATTTGCCGGTTGCGTGATTTCAGGCCGGCTTTCGCGTTTGACCCTGGCCGGCAACATCGCGACTGACGAGCACGTGCTGATCGAGGACTGGTATCAGCAATATCCGAGTCATTCGATTGGCAGCGTGCGCTTTGGCGCCGATGGCTATCTGTATGTCGGCGGCGGCGACGGCGCGGCCTTTGTCAACGCCGACTGGGGACAATTCGGCAACCCGACCTGGCCCGATCAACGCTCGCCGACAAACCAGGGCGGTGCCTTGCGTGCACAGGGCCTTGAGGTTGAGGATCAATACACGGGCCAGATCTGGCTCAATGGCACAATCGCGCGCGTCGACCCGCAGAGCGGCGAGGGCGCACCCGGAAATCCTTTGGCCCAGGTCGCCGGCGCATCCGCCAATGCGCGCCGCATCCTCGCCTATGGCCTGCGCAATCCGTACCGGTTCGCGATGCGACCTGGAACTTCCGAAATCTGGCTTGGCGACGTCGGCTGGCGAACCTGGGAAGAGATCAACGTGATCCCCGATTCGGCAGGAGGATCGAGCCTGCGCAATTTCGGCTGGCCATGCTTCGAGAACCGCGTGCATGTCGTCGACTACAGCACACGTCCACTGTGTACGCTTTTGTACGAAAACGGCAACAGTGGCGGACGCACGCCGGCATCGGCACCGTTCCACGCCTACCAGCACACCAGCAACGAGGCGATTTCCGGAATCGTGTTCTATTCCGGAACCGTGTGGCCGCCCGCGTACCGCAACGCCGTGTTTTTTGCCGACTATATCCAGAACAGCATTCGCGTGATCAAGGATACCGATCACGACGGCATTCCAGATCCGATCAACGACAGCAGTGCCGAATTGTTTGGCCAAGGCAATCTTGGCGTCGTCGATCTGACCACCGGGCCGGGCGGCGACCTGTTTTTTGTCGACATCAACAATGGTCGCGTCGGTCGCGTTTCCTGGGATGCCAACCCGGCCCAACGCAACTTGTCGCCTTCGGCGGCCATTACCCTGGACGCCAGCTCGACCGCCGACGGGTCACCACGCACGATCGGGTTCTCGGCAGCAAACAGTATCGACCCCGAGAGCAGCGCCATGGCCTACGCCTGGGATCTCGATGGCGACGGCAGCTTCGATGACGCCGTCGGCAGCACTGCCAGCGCGGTCTATTCCAGCAGCACCGCGCAACCCGATCGAATCAGGATCGGTGTGCGCGTCAGCGATACAGCCGCTGCCAGCGACGACGCTTTCATGATTGTCACCATCGCCCGCGACCTGCTGTTCGCGGATGGATTCGACGGCACCGGCGACGAGCGCATCGACGGGACGCGTCCTGGAGGGATCGGATCAGATCCGAATGGCACCCGCTTTGCGCCAAAGTCCACTTCGTCGGGACGATGACCAATTCTGTGGCTTGGCTTTTCGAGCGGATCCGCGAGGATCACAGCAAGTTCAGCACACCTGCGATCGTCGCCGTCATGAAGGTTGCGAGGGAGCCGCCGAGGACGGCCTTGAGGCCGAGGCGGGCGAGATCGGGACGGCGGCTCGGGGCGAGTCCGCCAATGCCGCCGATCTGGATCGCGATGGAGGAGAAATTGGCGAACCCGCACAAGGCATAGGTTGCGATCAGGCGGCTGTGCTCGGTCAACTGGTCGATGTGCTTGGCCATGTCGACATAGGCGACGAATTCGTTGATGACGATTTTCTGGCCGATGAAGCTGCCGACCAGGGTGGCGTCCTGCCACGGCACGCCGATGATCCAGGCCAGCGGTGCCAATATCCATCCGAACAGGGTCTGCAAGGACAACTCGATCGGATGACCGAGCTGCGTGGACAGCCAGCCATTCAGCGATGAGGACGGATCCGCGCCCCAGGCATGCGTGCCGAGCCACTGGAATGGCGCGTTGAGCAGGGCGATCAAGGCAATGAAGGCCAGCAGCATGGCGCCGACGTTGAGGGCCAGGCGCAGGCCATCGGCGGCACCGGTGGCGGCGGCGTCAATCACGTTGGCGGTGGTCTTCTCGACCTCGAGCTTGACCTGGCCACGGGTCAGCGGCTCCTCGGTTTCGGGGATGAGGATCTTGGCCAGCATCAAGGTCGCCGGTGCCGCCATGATGCTTGCGGTCAGCAGGTGCGTGGCAAAGAAGATGCGCTGGCCATCATCCTCGCCGCCGAGCAGGCCGACATAGGCGGCCATGACCGAACCGGCAATATGGGCCATGCCGCCGACCATGACCGTCATCAGCTCCGACTGGGTCATGCGCTCGATGTAGGGCTTGATCGTCAGCGGCGCTTCGGTCTGGCCGATGAAGACGCTGGCACAGACCGAAGTCGTCTCCGCGCCGGACACGTTCATCACCTTGGTGATCACCCAGCTCATGCCCTTGACGATCATCTGCATGATGCCGAGGTGGTACAGCACGCCGGTCAAGGCGGCAAAGAAGATGATGGTCGGCAAAACCTGCAGGGCGAAGACAAAGCCGAATTTCGACACGTCCATGAAGCCGCCGAAGATGAAATCCGAACCGGCGCGGACGTAGTCGAGCAATTTCACGAAACCGGTGGCGATGGCGTTGAAGACTTCGCGACCAAAAGGAACCTTGAGCACAAGAGCAGCAAAGACAATCTGCAGAAGAACGCCCGTTCCGACAAGCTTCCAGCTGATCGCGCGGCGATTGGCGGAGAAAAGAACGGCGATTGAAATCAGTACGGCCAGGCCGAACAAGCCGAACACGATGTGGCCCAGTACCTGCAACATTCGCCCATTCCCCTGTAGGATCACCCGAACCGAGCGGCGCAGCGTAGATCAAGCGGGAAGAAATGCGCAAGGAGCCTGCCCGGCGGAAGATCGAGGCGAATGGCTTTGCAACCGCGAAGCGGATCAAGCGTTGATACGCGAGGACGGGTTTCCTGCGCTTCATCGACCTGCAGTGGTTGCGCAGGCCCGCAAGCGGCGAGAATGCGCACTGGCGGGCGCGTTTGCAGTCCGCTGGACTTCCGCCACGCAGGTTCCGAGGCATGA
This sequence comes from Lysobacterales bacterium 63-13, assembly GCA_001899855.1. Lineage (GTDB taxonomy): Bacteria > Pseudomonadota > Gammaproteobacteria > Xanthomonadales > Rhodanobacteraceae > Dokdonella. The sequence continues at coordinate 240,060 of MKWR01000004.1, read as the reverse complement.
CCAACGTCTGCAACAAGGTCTGCTCCTTTCGTTTTGTCGCCGCATGGCCTCGGCCGGCAAGTGATCGTGATCAATGATGGCAGCGCCGGTGAGCCGAGATCCAATGCTCCGAACTCCAGCCCGTGGATGGCCACTCCTCCTCGATCTCGTGCTTTTTCTGTCGCTTGTTGCGGCACTGTCATGGTGGCAGGTAACGACCCTGGATCCGGCTTTCGCCGAAATTCCGCAGTCAGCGGCATCGATCGACCTGCTGCTCGTATGGCGCAACGTGGCACCGGCGCTGGTCCTCGCGCTGCTGCTGCTTGGCTTTACGCGACGCGGCATTTTCTCGATCAGCACAAGCATGGCGCTGCTGTATTTTTTGTATTTTGCCAATGCGATCAAACTCGAACTGCTCGATACACCGCTGCTGCCGGGTGATCTCAGCCTGCTTGGGCACCTTGGTGGCGGCAGTGGCGGTGCCCTGCTGGCGCGTTACCTAGACCCCGGCCAGTTGCTCTGGGCGGCAGGTGGCGGACTGGCGATGATCGGCTTGTGCCTGTTCGAGCGCGGCTGGGATTGCTTGCGCGGCCTGCCGCGCCTCGCGGTCATGCTTGTCGCGCTCGGCCTCGGCAGCAGCCTGGCACTCAACCTGAGTCCGATATCGACCATTTTCAGCGATGACAACGGCAAGTTCCTGGCGTGGTCGCCGACGTCGTCGGCAAAGCAGAATGGATTGCTGGTCACCTTGTTGAACTATCTCTGGCGGATATCCGATTCCTCCCTGCCGATCGACCGTGCAGCGGCCGCCAAACTGTTGGATGAGCACCCCTTGCCCGCATCGCTTCCGGCACCGACCGAGCTGCCCGACATCATCATCCTGCAGAGTGAATCGTTTTTCGACCCCGCACGACTGAAGCGCATCGACAAGGATCGCTCCTTGCCGGAATTGCGTCGACTGAGCACGCGCTATCGTCATGGCGATTTGTGGGTGCCCGCTTATGGCGGCGGCACCATCCGCACCGAGTTCGAGACACTGACCGGTCTGGCGATGAAGGAATTCCCGACCACCGAGTACCCGTATTTCCGGCTGACCAACAAGGATCCGGTACCGAGTCTCGCTCATACCCTTGCCGCAAAGGGCTATCGGACGCTGGCGATCCATCCGAATACGCGCGATTTCTGGAATCGTGCAGCCACCTTCGCACGCATGGGCTTTGCGGATTTCGATGCCGCCGAGCATTTCGCAGGCGCGCAGCGCATCGGTTGGTATCCTGGCGATGACGCCCTGATTGATCACATGCTTGAACGCCTCGGGCAAGCCACGGCACCGATTTTCATGTTCGCGATCAGCATGGAGAATCATGGCCCGTACGATGGCTATCCGAATGTCGATCCCGAAAAAGTCGCGGCACAGGAGGTGCCGGACGGTATCGACCCCGTCGCTGCGGCGCGGCTGCGGGGCTATCTCCATCATCTGGACAACGCCGATCGCACGCTGGGCCGGCTGGTCGGTGCCCTGGAAAAGCGCAAGCGCCGAAGTTTGCTGCTGTTCTACGGCGATCACCTGCCCGCCCTGCCGCTGGTTTATTCGGAGCTGGAATTCGACGATGGCGAACCAGCGCCTTCCCAACCGCTGCCCTGGCTGCTGGTCGATACGGCGCAGACCTCCCCGCCAACCGCTGCCGAAGCCACGGCCTCGTTTTACCTGCCCGCCCTGCTGCTCGACGCAGCAGGAATCGATGATCGGGGCTATTTCAAGCTGCTCGATGGCTTGCGCTTGAACGACCCCTCCGGCGGCGCACAAGATTTTCCCCAGGCCGATGGCATCAGCGCCCTCATGCGTCTGCAACAGCGTGGCGAACTCTCGATCCCGCAGTAACCGGGGCAGGATTGCGGATAACATGCGCTCGCGCGAACCGGCGCCAACCCGGACCCACGGCGTCATGTCAAAACGATCGATCAGCCGCATCCCCTACACGCTCGGCGCCGTCGCGAGGAAACCCGCACAAGTAGTTCGTGCCGCCGTCGATGAAACCTCGGGGCTGCTGGGCAGCAGTGGTGAACTCAAGTTCGGGCATGGCCTGATCGCAACCATCGTCGCCCTGAGCCTCGGCTTCCTCTGCCTGCTCGGCGTGCTCGCCTTCCACTTTCCGGAATACCTGACCACGCCGGAATTGCGCCACCAGTATTCGGTCGACATCCTGCGCCAGGCCATGTTTGTGGCCTTGCTGGTTGCCGGCGCGCTGTCCCTGGCCAATCTTGTGCTCGGCGTGCGGCGCAACCTCAACCTGCTTGCCTTTGCCATTGTCATCATTGCCGTGGCGCTGGGCGGCTCGCGCGTGCCGGTGGGGAATTTCCCCGACAATACGCCCTACATCGGCCTCGACTGGTTCATCCTCGACCTGCTCGGCTCGACCCTGATCTTCGTCGCCATCGAGAAGATCCTGCCACTGCGCCGCGGCCAGCCGATCTTCCGCCGCGAATGGCAGACCGATCTCAAGCATTTCGCGGTCAACCACTTCCTCGTCGGCCTGATCCTGCTGACCGTGAATTTCGTCATCCACCACGGTTTCGGCTGGATGGTCCAGCACGATTTCCAGCTTGCCGTGCAGCGCATCTGGTTCCTGCCGCAGCTGCTGCTGTGCATTCTCGTCGCCGATCTCGCCCAGTACTGGACGCATCGCGCCTATCACGAGATCCCGTTCCTGTGGAAATTCCATTCCGTCCACCACAGCACGAAGACGATGGACTGGCTGGCCGGTTCGCGCCAGCACATTCTCGAAGTGATCGTCACCCGCGTGCTGGTGGTCGCGCCGCTGTTCGTGATCGGTTTCAGCGAGGCGGTGATCAATGCCTACATCATCGTCGTCGGCTTCCAGGCCGTGCTCAATCACGCCAACGTCGGCCTGCATTGGGGACCGCTGAAATACCTGATCGTGACCCCGGATTTCCACCATTGGCACCACGCCTCGGATGACGAGGCGATCGATCGCAACTACGCGGCGCACTACGCCTTCATCGACCACCTGTTCGGCACCGCGGTCAAGGCCGATCGCAAGCTGCCCAACCAGTACGGCGTGGTCGGCGACTACATGCCCGACGGCTTTGTCGCCCAGCAGATGTTTCCGTTTCGCGCCAAGCCGCTGCCCTGAGCCAGCCCAAGCCACGCCGGCCTGATCAGGCCGGGGCCGGCGCGTTGGGGAATAACGTCCGCTGATCCGGAACGGATGGGCTGCCCCGCGCATGGCCTGGCACGGCACCATTGGCGTGCGCGGATTCGCCGGCCAGGACGGCGCGCGGCCTTGGCGCTGTTACAATTCCGCTCTTGTCCACGCTGCATTCCCCGGTATACGTCATGTCCGTCCCCGCCAGCCTGCTTTCGCCCGCCCTCGACACCGACTACACGCTCGATCACAAGTACACGCGCCGTGAAGGTCGCATCTACCTGTCCGGCGTGCAGGCCCTGGTGCGCCTGCCGCTGATGCAGCAGATGCGCGATCGTGCTGCCGGCATCAATACCGCCGGTTTCATTTCCGGTTACCGCGGCTCGCCGCTGGGCGGCTTCGACCTCGAGCTGTGGAAGGCGAAGAAGCACCTCAAGGCCTCGAACATCGAGTTCACCCCGGGCCTCAACGAGGATCTTGGCGCGACCATGGTCTGGGGCACCCAGCAGACCAACCTGTTCGAAGGCGCCAAGTACGACGGCGTGTTTTCCATGTGGTACGGCAAGGGTCCGGGCGTCGATCGCTGCGGCGACGTGTTCAAGCACGGCAATGCCGCCGGCACCTCCAGGTTCGGCGGCGTGCTGGCGCTGGCGGCGGATGACCATGCCTGCCGCTCGTCGACCTTGCCGCACGGATCCGAACTTGAATTCGTCTCGGCGATGATGCCGATCCTCAATCCGGCCGGCGTGCAGGACATCCTCGACATGGGCCTGCTCGGCTGGGCCATGTCGCGCTTCACCGGGCGCTGGGTCGGCTTCAAGACGATTGCCGAAACCGTCGAATCCTCGGCCTCGGTCAACGTCAATCCGCACCAGCTCGACATCCTCCTGCCCGGCGAGGATTTCGTGCTGCCCGAAGGCGGCCTCAACATCCGCTGGCCCGATCCGCCGCTGAACCAGGAAATGCGCCTGCACCGCTACGCCGTGCAGGCGGCCACCGCCTTCGCCCGCGCCAATCGCATCGATCGCATCGTCCTCGATTCGCCGAAAGCACGACTCGGCATCGTCACCACCGGCAAGAGCTACCTCGACGTGCTGCAGGCGCTGGAATACCTCGGCATCAGCGCAAGTGATGCGCGCGAGATCGGCATCCGCGTCTACAAGATCGGCATGACCTGGCCGCTTGAACCCATCGGCATCCGCGAGTTCGCCGATGGCCTTGAAGATGTCATCGTGGTCGAGGAGAAGCGTTCCTTCATCGAATCGCAGATGAAGGAATACATGTACAACTGGACAACGCGCCCGAGCGTGGTCGGCAAGTACGACGAGGACGGCAACTGGGTGCTGCCAAGCACCAACGAGCTGACCCCGGCAATGATCGCCCTGGTCATCGCCAGGCGACTGGCACGCTTTTTCAGCAGCGAGGCGATCCGCTCGCGCGTGGCCTGGATCGAGGCCAAGGAACAGGAGCTGACCCTGCCACGCGCGAATTTCCCGCGCGCCGCGCACTACTGCTCGGGCTGCCCGCACAACACCTCCACCGCTGTGCCGGAAGGCTCGCGTGCGCACGGCGGCATCGGTTGCCATTACATGGTCACCTGGATGGATCGGCGCACCGACACGTTTTCGCACATGGGCGGCGAAGGCGCGACCTGGTGCGGCCAGGCGCCCTTCACCGAAACCAAACACGTATTCCAGAACCTCGGCGACGGCACCTATTTCCATTCCGGATCGCTGGCGATCCGCCAGGCGATCGCGGCCAAGGTCAACATCACCTACAAGATCCTCTACAACGATGCCGTGGCGATGACCGGCGGCCAGCCGGTCGACGGCACCCTGACCGTGCCCGACATCGCCCATCAGATGCGCGCCGAGGGCGTGCAGACGATCATCGTCGTCTCCGATGACATCGGGAAATGGTCGAAGCCCGAGATCTTCCCGGCCGGCGTCGAATTCATCCACCGCGACGAACTCGATGCCGTGCAGAAGCGCATGCGCGAGATCCCCGGCACCTCGGTGCTGATCTACGACCAGACCTGCGCCACCGAAAAGCGGCGCCGGCGCAAGCGCGGCAAGCTGGAGGATCCGAAGAAGCGCGTCTTCATCAACACCCTGGCCTGCGAGGGCTGCGGCGATTGCGGCGAGAAATCCTTCTGCGTCTCGGTGTTGCCGAAGGCGACCGAATACGGGCGCAAGCGCGAGATCGACCAATCCGGCTGCAACAAGGATTATTCCTGCGTGAAGGGTTTCTGCCCGAGTTTCGTCACCGTGCACGGTGGCAGCTTGAAGAAGGTCAGCAAGGCCGCTTCCGGCGCAGTTGATTTCAGCAGCCTGCCAATGCCGATGTTTGCCTCGGATTTCGAGCGGCCGTGGAACATCCTCGTCACCGGCATCGGCGGCACCGGCGTGGTCACCATTGGCGCGCTGATCGGCATGGCCGCGCATCTGGAAGGCAAGGGCAGCACCGTGCTCGACCAGACCGGACTTGCGCAGAAAGGTGGCGCGGTCACCTGCCACCTGCGCATTGCCAAGGATCCCGCCGACATCCACGCCGTGCGCATTGCCGCTGGCGAAGCCGACCTGGTGCTTGGCTGCGACATGGTCGTGGTCAACGACTACTGGGCGCTGTCGAAGATCCGCGCCAATCGCTCCAACGTCGTCCTCAACACCTACGAGGCGATGCCCGGCACCTTCACCACCAAACCGGACATGCAGTTCCCGGCGCAGCAGATCATCGATGCCGTGCGCACCGCACTGGAAGGCGACGAGCCCGAACTGATCGATGCGACCCAGCTCGGCACCGCCCTGCTCGGTGACACCATTGCGGCCAACCTGTTCATGCTCGGCTATGCCTGGCAGAAGGGCTGGGTTCCGGTCAGTCTCGATTCGCTGATGCGTGCGATCGAACTCAACGGTGCCGCCATCGAGATGAACAAGACCGCGTTCAACTGGGGTCGCATGGGCGCGCACGACCTCACCGCCGTGCGCCGGGCCGCGGGCGTTGGCCCGGCCAGGCTGCCTTCCGGAGCGATTCCGCTCAACCTGCCCATGCATCCGGCGAAGCCCGCCGCGAAGATCGATGCCGTGTCGCTGCCGCGCGGCGCCGAGGCCCTCGATGATCTCGCCATCAGCAGCTCGCTCGATGAGCAGATTGCGCGACGCATCGAATTCCTCACCGGCTACCAGAATGCCGGCTATGCGAGGAAATACCAGGCGCTGATCGACAAGGTGCGTCGCGTCGAGCAGCAGAAGACCCCCGCCTTCACCAGCCTGACCCAGGCGGTCGCCCGCTACGCGTTCAAGCTGATGGCCTACAAGGACGAATACGAAGTTGCCCGCCTCTACACCAGCGGCGATTTCGAGAAGAAGATCCGCGAGACCTTTGAAGGCGACTACAAGATCCACTTCCATCTTGCTCCGCCACTGCTGGCGAAGAAGGATGCGGACGGTCACCTGCGCAAGGCCGAATACGGTCCGTGGATGTTCAAGGCATTCCGCGTGCTGGGCAAGTTGAAGGGGCTGCGTGGCGGCGTCTTCGACATCTTCGGCTACAGCGCCGAGCGCAAGCTGGAACGCCAGCTCATCGTCGATTACTTCAAGCAGATTGATGAACTGCTGGCCGGGCTCGACAACGACAACCACGCGCTGGCCATCGACATCGCCTCGGTGCCCGAACACATCCGCGGCTACGGGCACGTCAAGGAACGTTTCCACGCCGATGCCATGAAGCGCCAGGACGACCTGCTGCATGCCTGGCGCAACCCGTCGGCGGCGCGCAGCGCGGCCTGAGATGTCCCGGGACAACCCGGCGAAGTGCGTCGGTTGCAGCACCGCTGCCGGCCACGACGGAGTGCGTCGAAACGCCACCAAGGGTCGCGCGGCGGCGGCCGTCGCGGTTGCGATTCGCCGCCTGGCCGGACAAGCCGACCGTCAGTCCGATTGTGCCGGCGCGGCATCCGATCCCGTGGCCCGGATCACAATATCATCGACGTTCCTGCGGCACATTGCGCCTGCATCGTGCGGGTCGTTTTGCCTGCACGGCCGTCATCGCGACCGTCAATGCAACCTTTCCGTGACGGGGCATCGGCAAGCCGTGTGCTCGCCGGCCCGATGACCGAACACAGTTTGCGTATCCGAGGATCTGCCCATGCCGGTAAAATTCGACGCTGAAGAATTCGAAAGCGCGCTGCGCCAGGTCAAGCAGCCCAAGCCTGCGCCAGCCGCGCTTGCGAAAGCGCCCGCGCCGCGGCCGGCCGAGGAGCGCACGCAAAGCGAGGAGTTCAAGCTGCGCATCATCACGGCACGGGCCAAGTTGAAGTTGATGCGCGATCGCAGTGACGCCTTGCGTGACTCATTGCAGCGCTTCCGCGAGCAACAGGGCACCGCCAAGCGCGCCTGACGCGCAAACCTCATCCGCGAATTGCCGATGAGTCATCACCCCGGGCGCGGATAATCCCGCTGCCGAGTTGCATCGCTTCGAGTGACCACCCGCGCCGTCCGCGCGAACGCATCCATGGCGAAGCCATCGATGCGCCTCCGCCGCGGCTGAGCTCGACCTACTCGAAGCCGTCGGCAAAGATCACGTCGAGCTGACTGGCGCGGCATTCGGCGCCGCCGGACTCCACCACGATGTTGTCTATGGCCCAGCCGCTGCGGGTGACGCTGCCATCGCTGCTCAGGCGAAAGCGCAGGCGAACGTCGGCGACATTGTCGGTCGAAGCCGGCAGGACAATGCGATTGGCTTGCCATGTCGTGCGGCCGGAGCATTGCCCGAGCGAGATCCAACTGCCGCCATTGACCGAAATCTCGACATTGCCGAAATCGTAGCCGGCCTCGGTGTCGCAGCGATCATCGAAGCGCAACACGCTGCCGGAAAATCCGCTGAAATCGAACGCGCGGGTCAGGCTGCGACTGGCGTTGTTGCCATAACCGGGCGTGGCCCAGACGAAACTGGCATTGCCGCTGGTGGTCGTGTTCCGCACCCACGGCGTTTCCGCGGTCCAGCCATTGCTCCCGGCTTCGACATCGTCGGCAAACAGGGTGCAGATGCTGAGCAAGGCGAAATTGCGCAGCATGGAAGCGCCGCCCGTCAAGGTCACGCCGGCAAGTTCCTCGGCCATGTATCCCGGCGGCGCATCGACATGGATATCGACGCTGCCCGCGCGCATCGACCGCGCATAGCTGCCATCGCCGGCGGCGCTGAGGGTGCTGCGACTCTCGCCGCTGACCGGGTTGCGCACCTGGATGCTGGTCGCCAGCGGCGCACCATTGTGCAAGGCGGTGATCGTTCCGCTCAAGTTTGCGATCTCGCTGGCCTGGGCGACATCGATGAAGACCGCGTTCGGACTTCCTGCCTGGCTCGAGGCATCGGTGCCCTGCACGAACAGCAGATGCTTGCCGCTGGCCAGGCCGTTGGTCGGGATGTCGGCGTGGACATTCTCCACCTTGCTGTCGAATGCGCCATCACTGGCGGCAAGCGCGGCGACCGACAGTGCGCCTTCCCAGGGCAGGCCATCCAGATAAGCAGCCGCGGAGACGATGTTCTGGTCGGGTTCGGCACCATTGACGTCGTTGAATTGCGTGTCATCGATGCGCGCGCTCAGGCGCACGGGCGACCCGGCCGCGACAAGATCCGGAGCCGCACTGATGGCGGTCACATCGGGGCCGCCCGGCAAGCGATACGGTGCATGCAGGTTGCGCGCCGCATAGCGCAGGGCAGCCAGGTTGTCCGGGATGGTCTTGCTGGCCAGCATCGAACACGATTCAAAGAATGCCTGGTCCAGCTCGAAGGTGTAAGCCGGGGCGCCGAGCAAGCCGTACATCGTATCGTCCGTGGTGCCGTCGGTCGGATAGAGCGTATCGGACTGTTCCGGCGAGTACTGGTTGAACCAGGCCATGCGTCGGCCGAGGGTGCGCAGGGCTGGCCCGTTCGGTGCCGCGTTCGGCGTGTCGCCCCACGACCACAAGACCAGCTCCGCATAGCTGTGCAGGTCGAGGAACATGCCGGCATAGTCATCGGGTGCGGCCGCGCCGCCATCGCCAGCGACCGTCGACGGGTTCATCGGCCCGGCACGTCGATCGGGCAGCACGCCGCCGCTGCACACGCCATCACTGCCGCAGGTGCCGGCAACGTAGCGCACCAGATTGTCGGTTTCCGGCTCGGACATGCGCGCCGGTCCGCGAAAGGTCTCGCTGCAGATCGAACCGCTGGAGCCGCCATTGTTGGGCACGATGCCCCAATGGAACGGGAAATTGCGATTGAGATCGATGCCCGAGGTGTTGCCGCAGCTTGCCGCGACCGTGTCGGTGTTCTTGCGCCAGGAAAGCCCGGTCTCGGCTTTCTTGCGACCGTCCGGATTGGCCTGCAGGATCAGGTGGAAGTTCTGGTGATCGACCAGCCAGGTGGCCTCGGCATCGCTGCCGTAGTTGTCCAGCAACCATTCGGCGAAATGCGTGCTGACTTCGGCCGGGGCGTATTCGCGCGCATGGATCGAATTGGTGATGACCATGTTCGGCTTGTCGGGGATGCTGGAGTCGGTGGCGGAATTGCCGATGCGCAAGACGCGCATCGCATAACCCTGGCTGGCGTTCTGCGTGCGCTGCCAGGTGGGACCGATATCGATCACCCGCGCCAGCGTCGGATGGGCGGCGGCAAGGTCGTCCATCGTCTGGTAGGTTTCCTCGACCGTGCGATAGCAGGGATAGGCCGGAATGCCGTTGCGTGTATCACTGAACGCCTCGGCGTAGAACTGGCGCATGTTCGCCGTGGTGACCATGTCGATGCGGTACTCGACACCGAGTTCGTCAAGCAGGACCAACTGCGCGTCATCGGCAATCAGGCTGGCCGTGTGCAGCACGCGATCGACTTTCAGGTGCTGGAAGTGCGGTGCGATGCGCGCCAGGTCGGCGGGCGTGCGCCAGGAAACATCCAGCGCCCATTCTTCGGCGTGTAACGACGTGCTCGCGGCAATCGCCACGATCGCAGCAAGCAAGAACTGGCGCATGCAAGGTTCCCCGGGGCCACAAAGCGGCACATCCTAGCAGCAGGAAGCGGCGCTCGAACCGACGAAATCGACAAAGCCAGTCGAAACCGCTGGCCATTGTCGAATCGACCCACGGCAAGGCCAGGCCGCCCGGATTGAGCGTCGCCCGCGAATGCACATGGGCAAACATGGGCGACGGCACGCACGTGCCAGCGTCAACATGCCGCAACCTGCGGCCCGTGCGCGGATGCCCCTATCGTGCGTAACCGAGAAAATCGAGGCTGGCCTGCAGCATCGCTTCGCTGGCGGTCCTCAAGGCACCTTCGTCGACGAAGAAGCGCGGTGAATGGTTGAAGGCAACCTTGTCGGTATCCTGATCCCTTGGCGTGCCGCCGACAAAGAAATACACGCTGGGTGCCTTGGCACCGATTCCGAGCAGCGGAAAGTCCTCGGCCGCGGTCCAGCGCTTCGCCTCGAGCACGGCGTCCTTGCCAAGCACCTTCTGCAGGCTGCCGCGAACGCGTTCGGTCAATGCCGGATCGTTGAAGTTGACCGGATTGCTGCCGCTGGCGGTTGGCACTTCCATGTCGATGCTGGCCCCATGCGCCTTGGCGACGTGCTCGGCAACCTGGCGCAACTCGGCCAGGGCCTGATCGCGCATGCCGGTATCGAAGGCGCGGATCGTACCTTGCAGGGATACCCGGTCGGGCACGATATTGAAACGCTGGCCGCCATCGAAGACGCCGAAGGTGAGCACCACCGGATCCTTGTTGATGTCCATGCGCCGGCTGACGATCGACTGTGCGGCCATGACGATGTCGGCAGCGGCGACAATCGGGTCGATGCCGCGCCACGGTGTCGCGCCATGCGTCTGCAGGCCGTGCACGGTCATGCGAAAGGTATCGGAACTGGCCATGATGCCGCCGGCACGCAGGGCCACGTCGCCAACGTGGTACGAAGAGGTGACGTGCATGCCGAACACCGCGTCGGGCTTGAAATCCTTGAACACGCCCTGCTCGACCATCAGCTCGGCACCGCCCTCCTCGCCAGGCGGCGCGCCTTCCTCGGCCGGCTGGAAGATCATCATGACCTCGCCCGGCAGATCCTTGCGCAGGCTGGCCAAGGCACTGGCGACGCCGAGCGTGGTCGCGGCATGCACATCGTGGCCGCAGGCGTGCATGACGCCGACCTGCTTGCCCTGGTATTCGCCCTTCGCCCTGGAGGCAAACGGCAGGTCGACTTCCTCGGTCACCGGCAAGGCATCGATATCGGCACGAATGGCCAACCTCGGCCCCGGTTTGCCGCCCTTGAGCACACCGATGACGCCGGTATGGGCAATGCCGGTGTGTACCTCGTAACCCAGCTTCTTCAATTCGCCGGCGATGAGCTTGGCCGTGCGCGTCTCGCGATTGCTCAGCTCGGGATGTTCGTGGATGTCACGACGCAGTGCGGTGATGTGCGCGAGCCGCGCATCGATCATGCCCTCGACGGAGGTTTCCGCGGCACCCGCGACCGGCGCACAGCAAAGGCAAACACAAGCGGCAAGCAGGCGGCGGCGCATGGCAATCTCCCGGAAGTCAACGCGCAGTCAAGCGCAGACGCGTTCCGGATGCAACTGGCGGGGTGGATGTTTTCATGGCCATCAATTTCGTGGCGCGATGCTTCACGCCTCTTCGCGGCGCAGGAAAAGCATCGCGAGCAAGGAAGATCAAGTCGCTAGCCCCGATGCTCCAGTGCCAGGTATTCCTCGCTCTGCATTTCGATCAGGCGTGATTCGGTGCGGGCGAAGACGGCGCGATGTCGGCGGCCATCGTAGAGGTCGATGATCGGCACGGCGGCGGAGAGGACGAGCTTGACGGCATGGTCGTAGAGTTCATCGACCAGTTCGACGAAGCGTTGCGCGGCGTCTTCGGTTTGCGGCGTGAACTCGGGTACGCGCGAGACCAGCACCGTGTGATACGAGCGGGCCAGGTAGATGTAGTCGGCCACGCCGCGTGGGCCGTCGCAGAGCGCATCGAACTCGAACCAGATCGCGCCATCGCTTTCGCGCTTCACCAGCACCGGCCGGTCGTTGATGTTGAGGCTGAAATCGACACGTTCGGCCGCGTGCGCGACGCGATGGAAGATTGCCTTCATGGCGCGCTCGGCGGCGGCGTCGGGCGGAGTCAGGTAGACCGGGGCCTGCTTCAGCGCACGCAGGCGCCAATCAGTCGCGGAAACCAGTTCGAGGATTTCGCAGTGTTTCTCGATCAGGGCGATGGCCGGCAGGAATCTCTCGCGCTGCAGGCCATCCCTGTACAGGTTTGCCGGCGCGGTGTTGGAGGTCGTCACCAGCATCACGCCATCGGCAAACAACGCCTTGAACAGGTTGCCGAGGATCATCGCATCGCCGATATCCAGCACGAAGAACTCATCCAGACAAAGCACCCGCGTCTTCGCCGCGATGCGTCGGGCAACTTCGCGCAAGGGATCACTGTGCCCGCTCAAGGCGCGCAGCTCGGCGTGGATGCCTTGCATGAAACGATGGAAATGCACACGGGACTTTTCCTCGATCGGCAAGGACTCGAAGAACAGATCCATGAGGAAGGTCTTGCCGCGACCGACGCTGCCCCACAGGTAAAGGCCCTGCGGCGTTGCCGGTTTCTCCCCGCGCAGGCGTTGCCACAAGGACAGCGGCTGATCCGCGCCAAGCGCCTCGAACATGCGATCGAAAGCACGCAATGCAGGTTGCTGGGCGGGGTCGCCTTGCCACGTCGCGTCGGCAACGCCCTGCGCATAGCGCGCACTCGGGCACAGCGAAACCGGACTCATGCCGGATCGTTCGCCTTCGGCAGATACACGCGCATCGCGTTCTTGACCGCACCGCGCAGATCCATCAAGCGCCGATGGAAGAAATGGCTGGTTTCCGGCATGCGCACCAGGTGCGGCGAGACATCGAGACTTTCGACCCAGTCGAAGACCAGCTGCGGATCGACGACTTCATCCTCCTCGCCCTGCACCACCAGCCACGGGCAATCGGGCAAGTCGATGGCATCGAAATCCCAGCGCCCAACCGGTGGCGCGATCGTGATCAGGGCATCGGCATCAAGCGCCTTGGCGTTGCGCAGGGCAACGTAGCTGCCGAAGGAGAATCCGGCCAGCCAAAGCGGCACTTCGGGTCGCACCGTGCGCGCCCAGCGCACCACGCTGGCAAGGTCATCGCTTTCGCCTTCGCCTTCATCGAAAGTGCCGGCGGACTTGCCGATGCCGCGGAAATTGAAGCGCACGGTATCCAGGCCAAGTTCGCGCAACGAGCGCTCGATGATGGTGACTACCTTGTTGTGCATGGTGCCGCCATGCAGGGGATGCGGATGGCAGATGACGGCAATGCCGGCAGGCGGGGACTTCGCCCGGGTTTCAGCGGGCTCGCAGGCCACCTCGAGATCGCCAACCGGGCCTGGCAGCAGGAAGCTTGCGGATTCGCGTGGAAACTCGGTCGGCGCGGAACGGGAAGATTCGTTGCTCATGGTGCGCATGATACCGTGAAGCCTGTTCCGCGCCTGCCGTGCCGATGAATCACCTTGCCCATGCCCTGCTGTCCGGTGCCGACGACGGCTGGCGGCTTGGCGGCCTGCTTGGCGATTTCGTCCGCGGCCGCATGGATCCGCGTCTGCCGCTGCCCGTGCAGCGCGGCATCGCCCAGCATCGGGCCATCGATGCCTATACCGACAACCATGCCGAAATCCGCGCCATGCGGGCGCGTTTCCAGCCGCCCTATCGGCGCTATGCCGGGATCCTGATCGATATCTGGTTCGATCACCTGCTCGCCCGCGATTTCCCGGCCTGGTCGGATATTCCGCTGCTGCGCTTCAGCGACGACCTCGTGCAGCTTCTGCATCGGCACGATGCCCTGTTGCCTGAATCGCTGCGACGTTTTCGCGCCTACCTGCAAGCGCACGGCCTGCCGGCGGCGTATGCGGATCGCCCGATGATTGGCCGGGTGCTCGGCGCTGTCGGCACACGCCTTACGCGCGCCAACCCTCTGGCCGAGAGCATGCTCGAGATCACGCGCCTGGAAGCGGACCTGGACCTGGCCTTTGCGCGCTTCTTCCCGGATCTGCAGGCATTTGCAAGAGCGTGGCACGATTGAGTTCGGCACGGAGGCGTGGTCGATGCGCGCGCTTCACGCCCGCGATGTCCGAATCAGATTTCGTACGCCGATTCACCATGACAGCTGATATCGAGGCCCTCGCGCTCTTCCTCTTCCGACACGCGCAGTCCGAAGACGGCCCTGGCAATCAGGAATGATGCCACCGAGACGACGCCAATCCAGCCGATGGTGATGAGCACGGCCAGTCCCTGGATGGCTACCTGGCTGACGATCGAATAGCCCTCGCCGCCATTGCCGCCCAGCGCCGGCGCGTGGAATACGCCGGTGAGGAGGGCACCGACAATGCCGCCGATGCCGTGCACGCCAAACACATCGAGACTGTCGTCGACACGCAGCATCTTCTTCAAGCCCGTCACGCCCCAGACGCAGACCACGCCGACAATCGCACCGATGGCGATGGCACCAAACGGGCCGACCAGGCCAGCCGCCGGCGTCACCCCGACCAGTCCGGCCACGGCTCCCGAAGCCACGCCAAGCGCGGAAGGCTTGCCCTTGGCAAGCATCTCGACCGTGGCCCAGGCGACCATTGCCGCAGCCGTTGCCAGCAAGGTGTTGATGAAGGCCAGCGCAGCGCCGGCGTCGGCTTGCAGATTCGATCCGGCATTGAATCCAAACCAGCCGACCCAGAGCAGGGAGGCACCGACAAAGGTCATCGTCACGTTGTGCGGCTTTATCGCCTCGCGACCAAAACCGAGACGCTTGCCGAGGAAATAGGCACCGACCAAGCCGGCCACGCCGGCATTCACGTGCACGACCGTGCCGCCGGCGAAATCCAGCGCGCCCAGTTCCAGCAAATAGCCGCCCGGGCCCCAGACCATGTGCGCGATCGGCAGGTAGCCAAAGCTGAACCAGAGCACGGCGAAAAGCATCAGCGCCGAAAACCGGATGCGTTCGGCGAAGGCGCCCACGATCAAGGCGCCGGTGATCCCGGCAAAGGTCGCCTGGAAGGCGATGAACGCATACTCGGGCACCTTCACCGTGGCGGTGAAGGTGTCCGCAAGCGAATCGATGCCGACGCCGGCAAGGAAGAGCTTGTCGAAGGAGCCAAGCACGGCGTTGCCGCCGGCAAAGGCGAGGCTGTAGCCGTAGCCGACCCAGAGCAGGACCAGCACGGAAAAGACCAGCATGACCTGGATCAATACCGACAACACGTTCTTCGAGCGCACCATGCCGCCGTAGAAAAGCGCCAGGCCAGGCACGGTCATCAGCAACACCAGCAAGGTCGAGGTCAGCATCCAGGCGACATCGCCCTTGTCCACGGTCGCCGTCGCCACGCCCGCATTCCCGGCAAACGCGGGATGGGACGCCGCCAAGCCCGCCAGCAGCAGTGCCGCGAAGGCACGCATGGATGGCTGCCGGTGTCGCCTTGCTGGCAATCCTGCGTTCATGAGGTTCTCGTGCGGCGGCTGTCAGAGGGCATCGGCACCAATCTCTCCGGTGCGGATGCGGATCACCTGTTCAACCGCCGCCACGAAGATCTTGCCATCGCCGGTCTTGCCGGTTGCGGCTACGGCCTACAGCGCATCGATGACCGCTTCGACGCGGTCATCATTGACCACGGTTTCAATCTTCACCTTGGGCAGGAAATCGACGATGTACTCGGCTCCACGATAAAGCTCGGTATGGCCCTTCTGGCGGCCGAAGCCCTTGACCTCGGTGACGGTGATGCCGGAAACACCAGCCTGCGACAGGGCTTCGCGGACTTCATCGAGCTTGAACGGTCGCACGATGGCGGTAATCAATTTCATGGCCCCTCCGATGGATTGCGCAAGCCGACCGCCACAAGCGATCGGCCGGGTCGCCGCCGGGCACCCACGTCCCCGGCAGCGCTCAGATCGCGTAGTACATCTGGTATTCCAGCGGATGCGTGGCGGCACGGAAACGCGTGACCTCGCCCATCTTCAGCTCGATGTAGGCATCGATGAAGTCATCGGAGAACACGCCGCCGGCCTTGAGGAAGTCGCGATCCTTGTCCAGCGCGGCAAGCGCCTGGTCGAGGCTCGAGCACACCTGCGGAATGTTCTTTTCTTCCTCCGGCGGCAGGTCGTAGAGATCCTTGTCCGAAGGCGCGCCCGGGTCGATGCGGTTGATGATGCCGTCGAGGCCGGCCATGAGCAGGGCCGAGAACACGAGGTAGCCGGAGTTCATCGGATCCGGGAAGCGGATCTCGATGCGCCGCGCCTTCGGGTTGGTCACGAACGGGATGCGGCAACTGGCCGAGCGATTGCGCGCCGAGTAGGCGAGCATCACCGGCGCCTCGAAACCCGGCACCAGTCGCTTGTAGCTGTTGGTGGTCGAGTTGGCGAAGGCGTTGATCGCGCGCGCATGCTTGAAGATGCCGCCGATGTACCAAAGTGCAGTCTGCGACAGACCGCCATAGAGATCGCCGGAGAACAGGTTGACGCCACCCTTGGACAGCGACTGGTGCACATGCATGCCGGAGCCGTTGTCGCCGACCAGCGGCTTGGGCATGAAGGTTGCGGTCTTGCCGTTGGCGTGGGCGACATTCTTGACCACGTACTTGAGCATCATCAGCTCGTCGGCTTTCTTCACCAGCGAATTGAACTGCACGCCGATCTCGCACTGCCCGGCGTTGGCGACTTCGTGGTGATGCACCTCGACCACCTGGCCGAGCGCGGTCAGCACGTTGCACATCTCGGCGCGCAGGTCCTGCAGCGAATCGACCGGCGGCACCGGGAAGTAGCCGCCCTTGACGCCGGGGCGATAGCCGCTGTTGCCTTCCTCGTAGCGTCTTGACGACGACCATGCGGCTTCCTGCGATTCGATCTCGAAGAAGCACTTGCCCATGTCGTTCTGCCAGCGCACCGCATCGAAGACGAAGAACTCCGGTTCCGGGCCGATGAACGCGGTATCGGCAATGCCGGTCGATTTCAGATAGGCCTCGGCGCGCTTGGCCAGCGAACGCGGATCCCGCGAGTAGGCCTGCATGGTGTTCGGTTCGAGGATGTCGCAATTGAGGATCAGGGTCGGATCGGCCATGAACGGATCGACGTGCGCCGTACCCGGATCGGGCATCAGCACCATGTCCGATTCGTTGATGCCCTTCCAGCCGGCGATCGACGAGCCATCGAACATCTTGCCGTCCTCGAAGGTCGCCTCGTCGATCATCGACGCCGGGTAGGTGATGTGCTGCTGCACGCCACGCATGTCGGCGAAGCGCAGGTCGACATAGGTGATTTTCTGATCCTTGATCTGCTTGAGCACGTTTGCTGCGGACATGGAAACCTCGGCGTGGAAATGGTTGTGCAACACCGGTTGCAACCCCCATGCCAGCCGCTTCGGCTCTGAAAAACTCCTTGAATTCAATCTCTTGCGGAAACTGCGTCGCCGGGCGCGGGGACCAGGCGCACCAAATCCATGCAATTTCCATCAATCTTTCACCATGCTGGTGCATTGGTGCGAGCGAGGCAGCCCTGCCGAACCGGCCACGTTGCCGCGATAACAGGCGCTGTCAGCGCCCGCCATGCACGGAATGCCCGACCCCGTCGATGCAGAGGTCCAGCCTGCGCCCGAGGGCGCGCGAATCAAGCAATGAAAAACGCCGCCCGCAGGCGGCGTTTCTGATTCGTGGTGGACCCGCTCAGGGCATCATTTGACCTGGCTCATCATCCACTCGACGGTGGCCTTGACCTGCTCGTCGCTGAGCGCCGGATTGCCGCCCTTGGCCGGCATCATGCCGGTGGCGCCGGTGAAGCCGTCGATGGCGTGCTTGAGCAGGGTCTCCTCACCCTGGGCCAGGCGCGGCACCCAGGCTGCCTTGTCGGCCAGCGTCGGCGAACCGCCGGCTCCGGTTTCGTGGCAGGCATGGCAGAGGTTGCCGAAGATGGTCTTGCCGTCTGTGGTGCCGCCGTATGCCACTTCTGCGCTGGCCGCGGCCTTGGCAGCTTCCTCGGCAGCGGCGATCGCGGCCCGCCCGGTGTCGCCGGCGTAGACGCCACCGACCGGCTGCAGGCGCAGATCCGTGGCGCGCGCCTTGGCCGGATTTTCCGGAGCCGGATGCCGACTGTAGATGAAGGCGCCGAGGGCAATCAGGGCGACGGCAAGGCAGACCAGAAAGGTGATCAACTGGGCGAAATGCTTGAGAAAGACCGCATCGGTCTTGGGTACGGGATTGGTCACGGAGCCACCTCTTGCGGGCGTCCGGAGCGGTTGCCGGCGCGCCAAAATTGACGGGCAAGTATAGCCAGACGCGGCAACTCGCGGAAGTCCGCGAGCATCGATCCGCGGAAAACTGTGGCATGCGGTCGCGGCGCAGGCCGTTGTCGATCCGCCCTTGATGCCGGTCAAAGCGTTGCGCGGGCCAGACCGCGCACCGTGCCGGCCATCCCGGCACCCCGCCGAAACCTTGAGGAACCCAGCATGAACTTCCACCCGCTGCGTCC
This sequence comes from Lysobacterales bacterium 63-13, assembly GCA_001899855.1. Lineage (GTDB taxonomy): Bacteria > Pseudomonadota > Gammaproteobacteria > Xanthomonadales > Rhodanobacteraceae > Dokdonella. Next base: position 221,379 of record MKWR01000004.1, on the reverse strand, counting down.
GTGGCCACGGACACTTTGTACCGCCGTGGCCCTGGCCTTGTTTGCGCCCCTGTCCCTGGCCGAAGCGGCCGAGCCGCCGCAATCCGGACCGGTCATCGAAGTGCGCTACCGGCATGAAGGCGTCGACGATGCCGCGTTCTCGCGCAACGCCAGTGCCGATACCCTGCGCCTGCGCCTTGGTTATCGCTGGGTGTTTGCGCCCGGCTGGCAACTGTATGCCGACGGCGAACACGTGCAACCGCTGTTTGGCGAGCGCTACAACAGCACCGCCAACGGCAAGACCGAGTACCCGGTGGTGGCCGATCCTGAGAGCGACGAGATCAACCAGGCCTGGATCGGCTACAGCAACGATGCCTTCCACGCCACCCTGGGCCGGCAGCTGGTCCTCCTCGACAACCAGCGCTTCTTCGGCAATTCCGGCTGGCGCCAGAACGAGCAGACCTTCGATGCACTGGCCGCCAGCTACGCCTTTGGCGAGGGTCGCCCGAGCGTGCGCTATACCTATCTCGATCGCGTCCTGCGCGTGTTCGGACATCAGAATCCAAACCCGCTGCAGCGCGAGTGGTCACTCGACGGGCATCTCTTCAACGTCAGCCAGGCGCTGCCACTGGGCGTGCTCGGCGCCTATGCCTACCTGGTCGAAAACAATGGCATCGCCAGCCAGTCCACGCGCACGCTGGGCGCGCGCTGGAGCGGCAAGCACGCCTGGGGCGAGACGCAATTTGCCTGGACGGCCGAATGGGCCAGGCAGTCCGATTACGCCAACAATCCCTTGTCGCAAAGTGCGCAATACCGCTTCATCGAACCCAGCGTCAGCGTGGGCGGGATCACCCTCAAGGCCGGCTGGGAAGTCCTCGGTGGCGATGGCCATTATGGCTTCAGCACGCCGTTCGCCACCCTGCACGCCTTCAACGGCTGGGCCGACCGCTTTCCCGCCACGCCGGTCAATGGCCTCGATGATCGCTACATCGGCATCGGTGGCAAGATCGGCAAGGCTGCCTGGGCTGCCAGCTACCATGATTTCCGCGCCGATCACGGCAACCAGGATTACGGCCGCGAGTTCGATGCCTCAATCGGCTACCCGTTCAACAAGCACGTCAGTGGCTTGCTCAAGCTGGCCGACTACCGCAGTGACGGTTTCGCCAGCGACGTGCGCAAGCTCTGGGCCAGCATCGAATACAAGTACTGATTCCCGCCCCGGGCGGCGAGCGCCTTTCGCATGCGTGCCGAGAGTCGCTTGATGTTCCGGGTATTGGCAGCGCCGCGGGAATGCGTAGACCCGCGGCGCTCAGAGCCAGCGACTGAAGATGCCCAATGGATGATGGGCGAGGGCGACACTGATGATGAATGCATAGACGAGCAAGGCGGCCACCAGGCAGGTGACGCGCAAGCCCTGCGTGCGCCCGGCGTGCAGGGCGAAGATGCCGAGCACGATGTAGATGAACAGCAACACCACCTTGACCGTCAGCCAAGACTGCACAAAGGGATACTGGTGCAACATGCTGATCAGGAACAGCGCGGCCACCAGCAAGGTGGTGTCGATCAGTTGCGAAAGCCGGCGCAGGACGTTGTGGTTGGTGTAGGGCGAACGCGCCAGCATGAGCATGCCGCGCACGCTGAACAGGCTGCCGGAGAGCACCACGCAGACAATGTGGACAAGGCGGACTTGCGGATAGAACTCGATCATGGCTGCGTGTTGAGGTCGGGTTGCGGCCGTGCTCAGCCGGGTTTGCCATCGATGCGCGGCGTGGTGAAGATCCAGATCGAGCGGATCACCCAGGGCAGGAACGCCATCAGCCAGGCAAAGGCCGCGATCACCAGCCACAAGGCGATGTTGCCGGCCAGTTCGGCGAACAGGCGGATCAGCACCACGCCCTGCAGGAGGATGAAGGTGAGCCAGGGGATGCGCCCCATTTCCAGCGGGCGCCCCGAATGGCCCTGGGTGACGCGGGTGACCATGGCAACCAGCATCGAGCCGAAGAAACCGACGGTCAGCGCATGCACCGGTGCGCGGCCAATCGAGATGGCCGAGTCGGAGAACAGCAGCAGGCTCTGCAACGCGTACAGGCCAAGCGCGATCGGCAGCCAGGCGGCGGCCAGATGCAGCACGGCAAGCAGGCCGGGACGCATGCATTTCCAGGGCTGCCAGCGCAGCCAATGGATCAGGAAGAACAAGGCCAGCGGCGCATCTGCCAGCCACAACCACTGCGGCCGGTGCGCCAGTTCCAGGCCGAGATGGGTCAACGCAAGCAGCCAGAACACCGGCAGGCTCCAGGCCGGCTTGACCATGCGGTAGCCCGGGCCAATCGCGCTGGCGCTGAAGAAGGGCAGCATGCGATGGATGACGGTGAAATATATCGGCAAGAGCAGGCCGAAGGTACCGATCTTGATTGCCGCCTGGGCCAGTTCGGCCGAGGCACCAAAGGCAAACGCGGCAAACGCGGCCAGCCCGCAAAACCCCAGCGCGAGCGCGCTGAAACAGGACAAGGCAGTGCGATCCCGGGCGCCATTGCGGACGAGGATGCGCCCGAGCACGCTCAAGGCGTACGCCCATCCCGCCAGCATCATCAGCAAGCCGACGAGCAGCAACGGCTTGTTGTCGAGCAAGCCGACATGGGTCAGCAGGTAACCGCCGAACACGCCAAGGAAGACCGGCACATAGTGGCGCTGGGTCAGGGCCGGCTGCGCCATCCAGCGTGGAAACACGGTGAGCAGGAAACCAAAGATGAAGAACGGCAGCATGCCGTACTGGGTGAACACCGCGTGCGCCCAACCCGGCGGCACCGGCGCCTCCGGCACGGCAAATCCGTAATAACCGCCGGCCAGCACGCAAGCCCACCACAACATCGAGACGATGATTGCCGAGGCTCCGGCAAAGAACATCATCCGATGCGGCGCGCTGGCCAGCAGGGCCGGCAGATCGGCGAAACGCGAGGTCGCCTCGTCGTGCGAGGAGAATTCGAGGATGAAGCCGATATTGACGTTTTCCGCCTGGATCGTGCGCGCGTTGGGAAAGCGCGGGGAGAGGGTTTCTGCAATCATCGATGTGCTCCGCTGAGCCGGGAAAATCGCGGATGCATCGTCTGACCGAAGTACCGCTCGCCGATATTATCGCGAACGATTCGCATCTGCAGCTTGACCGGGATCAGGCCAAACGCAGTCTTTCCCGCCTCTGTGGCGGCCCCGAATGGACGCTGCGACGATTTGCCAGCCCTGTCATGCGCAGTGATCGAGCGGCACGCTGGTCGCGACACCGCCAGCATTCTCTATGTCGATGCAGGTTGGCAATAGACTCCATACAAGGCGGCGATGACGCCCTGGGCCGGGCCATCGACGAGGCAATACCAGATGGTCTGCGACTCGCGGCGGGTACTGACCATGCCTTCATCGCGCAGCCTGGCCAGGTGCTGGGACAGCGCCGACTGGCTCAGGTCGGGCAGCTCCTCGTTTATCTGGCGCACGCTCATTTCACCGCCGACCAACAGGCACAGCACGCGCAGGCGCTGCGCATTGGCCAGCGTCTTCAGCAGGCGCGCGGCTTCGTCGGCGCGCTGTTGCATGGTCATCAGGGCAAGCGGATCCATCATGGCTATCGGGCCTCCGGCTATGGGCGCGGATCGCGTGTGCAAACACGGCTTCCGAAGAGTCTAATTTAGGGGCTTGTATATTAGCAACTGCTTAATTAGAATCGCTTTGACGCAAGTCACGGTGCCCACCCTGGCATCAGCGCAACCTCGATTCAGTCAACGGTGGAGGCACGATCATGGCGAAGATCCTTGTTCTGGGTGCGGGTCTGGGCGGCATGGCGGCCGCCTACGAAATTCGAGCGGCGCTGGGCAAGGACCACCCGATCACGGTGGTTGGCGACAGTCCACAGTTCAATTTCACGCCGTCCAATCCCTGGTTGGCGATTGGCTGGCGCAAGCCGGCCGACATCCGCATCGACGCCGCTCCGGCGCTGGCGAGGCATGCCATCGACTTCATCCACGCCACGGCGGAAAAAGTCCTGCCGACCGAAAACAAGGTGCGTCTGGTCGATGGCCGCATCCTCGATTACGACTTCCTGGTCATCACCACCGGGCCGCGCCTGGCCTTCGACGAGGTCCCCGGGCTGGGCCCGACGACCGGCTTCACGCAATCGGTGTGCACCGGCGCGCATGCGGAAAGTGCCTGGCAGGCCTACCAGGAATTCCTGAAAAATCCCGGCCCGATCGTCGTCGGCGCGGTGCAGGGTGCCAGTTGCTATGGCCCGGCCTATGAGTTCGCCATGATCCTCGATGCCGACCTGCGCAAGCGCAAGCTGCGCGACCGCGTGCCGATGACCTACGTGACCGCGGAACCCTACATCGGCCACATGGGCCTCGGTGGCGTTGGCGATTCCAAGGGCCTGCTCGAATCGGAGTTGCGCCAGCGCCACATCAAATGGATCACCAATGCCCGCGTGACTGCGGTCGAGGCCGGCAAGGTCAAGGTCGACGAAGTCGATGGCAAGGGTATCGTCAGCCAGTCGCACGAATTGCCGTTTGCCTATTCCATGTTGCTGCCGGCCTTCACCGGCGTCGATGCCGTGCGTGGCATTGAAGGCCTGGGCAATCCGCGCGGTTTCATCCTCATTGACGAACACCAGCGCAACCCGACCTTCCGCAACATCTTTTCCGCTGGCGTCTGCGTGGCGATCCCGCCGGTCGAGGCGACGCCGGTACCAACCGGTGCACCGAAGACCGGCTTCATGATCGAATCGATGGTCACCGCCATTGCGCACAACCTGCGCGACGAGTTGGCCGGCCGCGAAGGCAAGGCCCGCGCGACGTGGAACGCGGTTTGCCTGGCCGACATGGGCGATACCGGTGCGGCCTTTGTCGCCCTGCCGCAGATCCCGCCACGCAATGTCACCTGGGCCAAGGTCGGCAAATGGGTACATCTGGCCAAGGTCGCATTCGAGAAGTACTACCTGCGCAAGATGCGCACAGGCAACACCGATCCGATCTACGAGAAATACGTGATGAAGGCACTCGGCATCGAACGCCTGAAATCCGAAAGCAAGCCGCACTGACGACCGCAACGCAGCCAACCCGAATCCCGAGGATGCGACCGATGAACATGAAGAACACCGCAGACCGTTATGGCAGCCTTTCCATTGCCATGCACTGGCTCATGCTGTTGCTGCTGGTTGCGGTGTACGCGACCATCCTGCTGCGCGAGGGCTATGAGAAAGGCAGCGATCCCCGCGAAGCGCTGAAGGTGTGGCATTTCATGCTCGGCCTGAGCGTGTTTGCACTGGTCTTCGTGCGCATCGCCTTGCGCTTTTCCGGCGGCACGCCACGCATCGTGCCGACGCCGCCGCACTGGCAACACCTGCTTGCCGCCGGCATGCACCTGGCCCTTTACCTTTTCCTCATCGGCATGCCGTTGCTCGGCTGGCTGACCCTGAGCGCAAGCGGCAAGCCGATTCCCTTCTTCGGCCTCGAACTGCCGGCAATCTGGCCGCAGGACAAGGGATTCGCCGACACGCTCAAGGATCTGCACGAGACCATTGGCGAGATCGGCTACTTCCTCGTTGGCGCACATGCGCTGGCCGCGCTTTACCACCATTACATTGTTCGCGACAACACATTGCGGCGCATGCTGCCCGGGCGATCCGCCTGAGCCGCAAGCCCGCGGCGCTGCCGCCGCATCGACCCGCGGCAGCGCCGGACACCCGGTCGATACTGGAATTGAAGAGGTGATCCATGAACATTGATCGTATGGTTCTTGCATTTGCCGGCAGCATGATCCTGCTCAGCGTGGCGCTGGCTCATTTTGTTTCGCCATACTGGTTGTGGCTGACGGTTTTTGTCGGTGCCAACCTGCTGCAGTCCTCGTTCACCGGCTTTTGTCCGCTGGCCATGGTCCTGCGCAAGTTCGGCTTCAAGCCGGGCCACGCATTTCCCAACTGATCACGATCCACGCGCGCGCTGCGCGCAACACCCATGACTGGAGGTCATCCATGTACTACATCGTCGAAACAAGCAAACCGTTCGCCCAGGCCGCCGAGGACCTGGATGCCGCGGTCAAGGCGCACCAGTTCGGCGTCCTGCATGTGCATGACATCGGCAACACCCTGCGCAGCAAGGGCGTCGAATTCGCCGAGCAATGCAAGGTGCTCGAGGTCTGCAATCCGAAACAGGCAGCCAAGGTGATGAGTGCCGACATGAGCATGAACATGGCCTTGCCGTGCCGCATCTCGGTGTACACGGAGAAGGGCAAGACCCTGATCGGCATGATCCGTCCGCAAACGATGCTCGGCATGCTGTCGAAGGATCCGGCACTTGGCGCGGTCGCCGCCGAAGTGGAAAGCGCCACCCGGCAGATGATCGACGAGGCGGCCTGATGAAATTCACGCGTTCGCTGCTGCTGGCCGCCGGCAGCCTCGGCCTGCTCGTCGCCTGCGGCAATCCCGCGCCTGGAGAAACCGCGGCGAAAGCTGCGCCCGGCATCGCCACGGCGACCGCCGCGTACGCGGACGGCCGCAGCGAGCAGGTCTGGGATGGCCTCGTCGAAGCGGTCAACCAGGCGACGATTTCGGCGCAGACCAGCGGCCGCGTTATCGAGCTGCCGTATGACGTCAATGACACGGTCGAGGAAGGCGCGCTGGTCGTGCGCTTCACCGATGTCGAGCAGAAATCGGCACGCAGCCGCGCGCAATCGCAGATCGCCTCCGCGCAAGCCGCCTACGACGAGGCGCAGGCCTCCTACCAACGCATTGCCGAAGTCTATGCGCGCAAGCTCGTGGCCAAGGCGCAACTCGACCAGGAACGCGCCCGCCGCGATGCAGCCAAGGCGGCGCTGGATGCGGCACGCGCCCAGCTCAGCGAGGTCGGCCAGCAGATGGATTACACCGTCGTGCGCGCGCCGTATTCGGGCATCGTCACCGCACGCCATGTGCAGATCGGCGAATCCGTGCGTCCCGGCCAGCCACTGATTTCCGGCGTGTCGCTGAAGGACCTGCGCGTGTCGGTGCAGGTGCCGCAAAGCGCGATCGCGCCGATCCGCAACCTGCGCTCCGCCGAGGTGCTGCTTGGCGGCGACGGCAGCCGGCGCGTCGCTGCCAGCAAGGTCACCGTGTTTCCGTATGCGGATCCGGCCACGCACACCTTCACCGTGCGCCTGGAATTGCCCGGTGACGATACCGCCCTGTATCCGGGCATGACGGTCAAGGTCGCCTTCGCCACCGGCGCGGTGAAACGCCTGCTGGTTCCGCTCACCGCCCTGGTCCAGCGCGGCGAGTTGCAGGGACTCTACGTGGTCGATGGCGGCAACGTGCGCCTGCGCCAGGTGCGCAGCGGCCATCGGTTTGCCGATTCGGTGGAGATCCTCGCCGGGCTTGCGCCAGGCGAGCAATACGCCACCGATCCGGCCGCCGCCGCGCAGTGGCTGGCGCGACGCCATGACGAGGCTTCGCAGTGAGCCAGGCGCTGGGTTTTTCCGGGCGCATCGCACGCGCGTTCCAGGACTCGCCGCTGACGCCAGTGCTGGCGATCGCGGCCGTCCTGCTGGGCATCGCCGCCACCCTGATCACGCCGCGCGAGGAAGAGCCGCAGATCGACGTGACCATGGCCAACGTGATCGTGCCGTTTGCCGGAGCCGATGTGCGCGATGTCGAGAATCTCGTCGCCTATCCGCTCGAGCAGAAACTCGCCGCGATCGATGGCATCAAGCATGTCTACTCGATCAGCCGCCCGGGCGTGGCCATCTTCACGGTCGAGTACCAGGTCGGCATCCCGCGGCAGACGGCGATCGTCAGGCTCTACAACGAGGTCTTCCAGAACCAGGATTTCGTGCCGCCCGGACTCGGCGTCGGCCAGCCGCTGATCCGGCCGATGGGTATCGACGATGTGCCGGTCATGGCGGTGACCTTGTGGAGCGATGCGCCCGAGCACAATCCAACCACGCTTGGCGAAATCGCCCACACGCTTGAAACCGAACTCAAGCAGATCCCGGGCACGCGCAATGTCTACACGATCGGCGCACCCGAGCACGCCGTGATCGTCGATCTCGATGCGCCGCGGCTGGCCGCCTACGGACTTTCGATCCAGGATCTTTCCGGCGCCCTGCGCGCGGCCAACACGGTGAGCCAGGCCGGCGTGCGCATCGTCGAGGACCGCAGCGTGCCGGTGACGGCGGGCAGCTTCCTCGCCAATGCCGCCGATGTCGCCGCGCTGGTCATCGGCCTCAACAAGGGCCAGCCGGTGTTCCTCTCGGATGTCGCGCAGATCCGCCGCGGCGCCGACCTGCCTGGCAGCTATGTCTGGTATGGCGCGCCCGCCGGCAAGGCTGGGCCGCCCAGCGGCAATGCACCCGCCGTGACCTTGGCCATTGCCAAGAAGCCCGGCAGCAACGCCGCCGACATCACCAGCGCCGTGGCCTCGCGCCTGCAGGCGCTGAGCGGCATAGTGATTCCTGCCAATGTACAGTTTTCGACCACGCGCGACTATGGCCAGACAGCCAGCGACAAGGCCAACAAGCTGATCCAGAAGCTCATGTTCGCGACGCTGTCGGTGATCCTGCTGGTGCTGTTCACGCTCGGCTGGCGCGAAGCCGTGGTGGTCGGCACCGCCGTCATCATCACCCTAATGCTGACCTTGTTCGCCTCCTGGGCGATGGGTTTCACCATCAACCGCGTATCCCTGTTTGCGCTGATCTTCTCCATCGGCATCCTCGTCGACGATGCCATCGTCGTCGTCGAGAACATCCACCGCCACCAGCGCCTCGGCGCATCGCGCCTGCGCGAGGTCATCCCGGCGGCGGTCAGCGAAGTCGGCGGGCCGACCATCCTTGCCACCTTCACGGTGATTGCCGCGCTGCTGCCGATGGCCTTCGTCTCCGGCCTGATGGGGCCGTACATGCGGCCGATCCCGATCAATGCCTCGATCGGCATGCTGCTGTCGCTGGCGGTCGCCCTCGTCGTCACGCCATGGCTGGCATTGCGCCTGTTCGCCCGCCACGCGCCGGCAGCCGATCACGCGGGTGCAGGCGAGGACGTGCGCGGCGGTTGGCTCAACCGCGTCTCGCACAAGCTCATGGCGCCGTTCCTCGAATCGAATCGGGCACCGCGGCGGCGACGCCTGCTGTTTGCGGCGATGGGCGTGCTGGTCATGGCTGCGGTTGGCCTGGTGGTGATCCAGGCGGTCATCCTGAAGATGCTGCCGCTCGACAACAAATCGGAATTCCAGGTCGTCGTCGACATGCCGGAAGGCAGCACGCTCGAACGCACCAACGAGCTGCTCGGCAAGCTCGCCGACAGCCTTGCCGAGGTCGCCGAAGTGCGCAACTGGCAGGGCTACGCCGGCACCGCCGGTCCGATCACCTTCAACGGCCTGGTGCGCCAGTACTACCTGCGCAGCGGACCACTGGTCGGCGACCTGCAGGTCAACCTGGTCGACAAGCACGAGCGACACCGGCAAAGCCATGCCATCGCGCTGGCCGTGCGTCCGCAGCTGACCGCGATCGGCAAGGCCTACGGGGCATCGGTGAAATTGGTCGAAGTGCCACCCGGCCCGCCGGTGCTCGCGCCCATCGTCGCCGAAGTCTATGGCCCGGATTACGACAGCGTGCGCAAGACCGCACTGGCGCTGGAAGCGAAGTTCCGTGCCGAAGCCGACATTGTCGACATCGACACCAGCGTCGAGGCCGACGCGGCGCGCGAGATCATCGTCGTCGATCGCGTGCGCGCCGCCCGAATTGGCCTCGACCAGGCCGGCATCGCCCAGGTCCTGCGCATGGCGCTGTCCGGTGACGATGCCACCTACCTGATGGATGGCCACGCCCGCTACGCCGTGCCCGTGCGCCTGCGCCTGCCGGCCGGCGACCAGGCGGCGATCGATCAGCTGCTGGCCGTGCGCGTGCGCGCGGCGAATGGCACGCTGGTACCGCTTTCGGAAGTCGTCGAGGTGCGCCAGGCAAACTGGGAAAAGGCCATCATGCACAAGGACCTGCTGCCTTACGCGACGGTCACCGGCGACGATGCCGGGGCAACCGACAGCCCGCTGTATGGAATGTTTTCACTGGTCGGCAAACTCGCCGACGGCGAGGATGGCGCGGCCAGGATCGGCCAGACCTTCATCGACCCGCCCGCCGACACCACCGCGGCGGCGGTGAAATGGGATGGCGAATGGCAGATCACCTACGAGACATTCCGCGACATGGGCCTGGCCTATTCGGTCGGCCTCGTGCTGATCTACCTGCTCGTCGTCGGCCAGTTCCGCAGCTATGTCGTGCCGCTGATCATCATGGCGCCGATTCCGCTGACCGTGATCGGGGTGATGCCCGGGCATGCCCTGGTCGGTGCGCAATACACGGCCACCTCGATGATCGGCATGATCGCGCTGGCCGGCATCATCGTGCGCAACTCGATCCTGCTGATCGATTTCATCAACCAGCAGGTTGCCGACGGCCAGGCCTTGCGCCACGCCGTCATCGATGCCGCCGCGGTGCGCGCCAAGCCGATCGTGCTGACCGGCGTGGCGGCCATGGTGGGTGGATTCTTCATCATCGATGATCCAATCTTCCAAGGACTCGCCGTATCGCTGATCTTCGGCATCCTTGTCTCCACCGCGCTGACCCTGCTGGTCATTCCCCTGCTTTATTACGCCTGGCTCGCCCACCAGGGCCACGCGGCGAAGGCGGAGCCCGCAGCCTGAGCACCCGCCTGGGCAAGTACGCGATCGCCATCACGGCAAGGTCACCGCACAGCGCGCCGGCGACGGGCGGATGGATCATCGCGGTGCTGCGGGAACAAACTGCACCACGGCCTCGAACCCGTCCGCCCTGCCGCTGGCGGGTGAGGCCAGCAGCAGCTCGGCTCCAACGCCGTTGGCAATGGTCGAGACAATTGCCAGACCAAGTCCAAAACCCTCGGCGCGACTGCCCGCACGCACGAAGTGACCCCGCAACTGCGCCAGCTCGGCCGCCGGCACGATGCTGCCCGCATTGACCACGCGCAGGCGCGCGGACGTCGACAAGCTGACTTCGACGGCATGATCCTGGGCACCGTGCTTGCACGCGTTCTCGATCAGGTTGCGCGCCAGGATGGCAAAGGCGTCGGCGTCGATCAGGGAAAAAACCGAGCCGGGCGCGGGCAGGCTCGCTTCGATCGGCACAAGGGCCGTTCGCTGCAGATCCGCCACGACATGCGCGAGCAGCACGGCCAGGTCCTGCGGCGCTTCCGCAAACACGCCGCCGCCTTCCGCCTTGGCCAGTTGCATCAGCTTTTCCGCCAGTCGCGCGAGTTCCTTGAGCGAGGCTTCAATCTGCGCGGCGCGTGCCTGCAACGGCCCTGCCGGCGCATCGTGGCGCAGGCGCTGAACCTGGGCGAGGGTTGCCGCCAGGGGCGTGCGCAATTCATGCGCGCTGTTGGCGGCAAACCTGCGTTCGCTTTCCAGCGCGCGGCGCAAGCGTTCGAGCAGGCGATTGACGGCATCGGCGATGGGCCTGATCTCCGCAGGAAGCCTGCCGGCATGGACCGGCGACAGGTTGCCGACGCCGCGCGCCTCGATCGCCAGGCCATAGCCACGCACGCTGCGCAGACTGAAACGCACGAACAGCCAGATGCCGAACAGGCTGGCCGGTATCAGGAACAACAGCGGCAGCAACAGGGCGACGGTCGCATCGCGGACTGCCGTCTGCCGATAGGCAAGCGGTTCGGCGATCTGCAGGAATACCGTTTCGCGCAAGGCACTGGTGGCATACAGGCGATGCGTCGCGGTGCTGGCGAAGCCGCTCAGTGTGAGTGGGCCGAACACGGCCGGGTCGGCGCTGAAGGACTGCAAGAGGATATTCCCCTGGCTGTCACGCACGACGTAGGAAAAACCCTTCTGCTGCGTGGTCAGCGGCGCCACCCGCTGCGGCAGGACAGGATCCTCGCGATCGAGAATATCCAGAACAGCCAGTGGCAGGATGCGTTGCGCGGCTTCCAGCATGGCATTGTCGAAAGTCTGGTCGAGCCGGTGCCGCACGACCAGCCCGGACACCAGCGCGGCCAGCAGCCAGAACAGCACAAGCCCCAGCGTGAGGCCGTAAACAAGTTGCCTTTGCAGGCTTTGCGGCGTCTTCATGCCGTGCCCAACCGGTAGCCCACGCCGCGCACTGTCTCGACGACCTGGAAGCCGAGTTTCTTGCGCAGGTGGCTGATGTGCACCTCGATCGTGTTGCTCTCGATCTCCGCGCCAAACTCATACAGGCGCTCCTCGAGTTGCGCTTTCGAAAACAACGCGCCGGGACGCTGCAGGAAGGCCTCGAACAAGGCCCATTCACGGGCGGTCAGGTCGATCATGGCTGCGCCGCGCTGGATGGTTCGATGCGACAGATCGATGCGCAATCCGCCAAGCTCGATTTGCGGATTCGGATTGCCGCTGTAGCGGCGCGCGACGGCGGCGATCCGTGCCGACAATTCGGACAGATCGAAGGGTTTCACCAGGTAATCATCCGCGCCGGCATTCAGTCCGGCAATGCGATCGGAGAGCTGATCCCTTGCGGTGAGGATGATGACGGGCGTGGCGTCGCCGGCAGCGCGGCGTTTGCGCAGGAAATCGATGCCACCGCCATCCGGCAACATCAGGTCGAGCAGGATCAGGTCATACGCGCTCGACTTGACGCTGAGCGTGGCGTGGTCGAGGCGCTGCACCCAATCCACGGCATGCCCGTCCTCGGCAATCTGCTCGCGCACCGCCTGACCCAGATCGGCGCTGTCTTCAACCAAGAGTACGCGCATGGCCTCCCCTGAGCAGGATCGCGGACGCCACACGGCATGGCGCGCGGCCAGTCTATGCGCAAACGAGGCCCGCCTTAAGGTTGACATCAGCATGCGCCGCTAGAGTCCGCCACACACACCCCAAGGAGACCCCGCCAATGAAATCCTTCAAGCCCCTCAGCGCCGTCCTTGCCGGCCTCGTTTTCAGCGGCAGCGCGCTGGCGTCCGCCGACTGCAGCGACCCGGTTACCGACTGGCAGCCGCGCGAGGCATTGCGCGCGCAACTCGAACAGCATGGCTGGACCGTACAGCGCATCAAGGTGGATGACGGCTGCTACGAAGTCCGCGGCGTCGACACGATCGGCAATGCCTTCAAGGCCAAGTACGCACCTGCTTCATTGCGTATCCGCACCCTGGAAATCCGCTTCGACCAGGGCGGCGAGGCTGCCGATTACCTCGACCGGGATGCGGATCAGCAATCCGCCGCACCCTCGGCCACCACGAAACCCGCCGGAGAATGAGCATGAACAAGACTGCACTTTCACTCTGCCTCGCAGGAATCATCGCCCTGCCCGGCCTGGCCCAGGCAAGGCCGCTGACCTTGACCGCGCAAATGAAGAATTACAGCGGCGACGGTGCCTACCTGGCGATCTACGTCACCGATGCCGCGGGCCAGTACCAGAAGACGCTCTGGGTATCGGGCCGCAAGGCCAAGTACTACAAGCACCTGCGCGACTGGGCACGCGGCAGCGGCATGAACCGCGCCGAGTTTGACGGCGTCAGTGGCGCCAGCGTGGGCAGCGGGCAGAGCTTGAAAGTCACCGTCGACCTCGCCGACACCCTGCTCGATGCCGGCTACGAGATCCGCGTGGACTCGGCGGTGGAAGACGGCCGGGACAATGCCGCCGATGTACGCACGCCACTGACCGCCGCCGGTGCCGGCAAGCCGGCGAGCGGACGCGGTTACGTGCAGTCACTCACCTACGACATGTAACCACCCACAGACGGAGGACACGCCAATCATGCTGCGCCGGACGCATTCCCTTCCCGCCTTGCTGACGGCCCTGCTGCTGGCCGTGCTGGCCCTCAGCGGCGCCACCCTGTCGGTCAATCCGGCGCTCGAGCGGCTGCAGGCCAGCGTGCCCGACCGCGGCCAGGTCAGCGTGGCAGCGCTGGCCGAACGGGTGGCGCGGCATTATCCGGGCGTGGAGCAGATCCAGCGCTCGGCCTCCGGCTCGGTCATCGTCTACTACAGCCAGGATGGCGTGGCCGGTGCGGAGCGCGTCGATCCGCTGAGCGGGCAAGGCGTCGGCCCTTATGCGCCTTCCGCCTTCATGCGCTGGGTAAAGAACCTGCATCGCTCGTTCCTCGCCGATACACCCGGCCGGGCCGTGGCCGGTTTCGGGGCCGTGGCGATGCTGCTGCTGTGTCTGTCCGGCGTGGCCTTGCTGGTCCGCCGCGCCGGCGGCTGGCGGCAACTGGCGCGTCCCCTGCGTGGAACTTTCAGCCAGCGCTGGCATGCGCAGCTGGGGCGTGTCGCGGTGTTTGGATTGCTGCTGTCCGCGCTGACCGGGATGTACATGTCGGCGGCGACGTTTGGATTCCTCTCCGACGGCTCGCAGGACGAGCCGGATTTCCCGAGCGTGGCGGTGAGCGGCCCGATTGCGCCTGTCGCTTCCTTGCCCGCGCTGCAAGCCGTCGATCTGAACGACCTGCGCGAGCTGGTCTATCCGGATCCGCAAAATCCCGAGGATTTCTACTCCCTGAGCACCGCGCTCGGTGACGGCTATGTCGACCAGGTGCAAGGTACCCTGCTCTCCTGGCGCGCGCACAACGGCACGCAAAAGGCCCATGAACTGATCTATCGCCTGCACACCGGCGAGGGCTTGTGGTGGCTGGGCTTGCTGCTCGGCCTCAGCGCGCTGAGCGTGCCGGTGATGGGCGGCACCGGCGTGCTGATGTGGTGGCAACGCTACCGCTCGCGGCCGCGCCTTGCCGCCAACGCCGGAGCGCAAGCGGCCGATGTCGTCATCCTCGTAGGCAGCGAGAGCAACAGCACCTGGTGCTTTGCGCAAGCATTGCACGATGCCTTGCGCGCGAATGGCCTGCGCGTGCACACGGCGGCGATGAACGAGATGGCGACGCAGTATCGACAGGCACGCCATCTGTTCATCCTGACCTCGACCTATGCCGATGGCGATGCGCCCGCCTCGGCCAGGCAGTTCCTCGCCCGCCTGCAGCGCTATTCCGGCAGCCATCGACCGGCGTTCGCGGTGCTTGGCTTTGGTGATCGCCAGTTTCCGAAATTCTGCCAATTTGCCCGCGATACGCAGCAAGCCCTGCTTGCACGCGGTTGGCCGCAAGCCCTCGATCTGGACACCATCGACCGCCAGTCGACGCAGGAATTTGCGCGCTGGGGGAACCGCGTCGGCGCGTTGTTCAGTCACCCGCTGCAGCTCTCCTGCACGCCCAGGCATGCGCAAACCCGCGCCCTGGAATTGATCAGCCGCACCGACTACGGCGCGCAGGTGCAGGCACCCACCAGCATCCTGCGCTTTGCCGCCCCGGCACCGCGTGGGCGCATCGGTCGCTTCGCGCGGCGCTTGGGCTTGCAGGGCCTGCCACGTTTCGAGGCCGGTGATCTGCTGGCAGTCGTGCCGCCGGGCAGCCCGCAGCCGCGGTTCTATTCCCTGGCCAGCGGTTCGAAGAACGGTTTCCTGGAAATCTGCGTGCGCAAGCATCCCGGCGGCCTGTGCTCGGGCATGCTGCATGACCTGCAGCCTGGCCAGCACATCGCTGCCTTCATCCAGGCCAATCCGCATTTCCGCCCGGCATCCGGCAAGGCTCCGGTCATCCTCATCGGTGCCGGTGCCGGCATTGGCCCGCTGGCCGGGTTCATCCGCAACAACACGGACAAGTACCCGATGTACCTGTACTGGGGCGGTCGCGACCCGGCTTCCGATTTCCTCTATGAACCGGAACTCGGTGAATACCTGGCCGATCGCCGCCTGACCCAGTTGCATGCGGTCTTTTCCCGCGTCAAGGAAGGCGGCTATGTGCAGGATCGCGTCCTCGACCACGCCTCGCAGATCCGTCGCCTGATCGAGAACGGCGCGCAGATCCTCGTCTGCGGCAGCCGTGCCATGGCCACCGGCATCATGCACGCCGTGGATGGAATCCTCTCCCCGCTCAACCTCGATGTGCAGACTCTCAAACTGCAAGGGCGCTATCGTGAAGACGTATTCGGATCCGCGTGAGGCGCCAGCCGGCACCAGGCAGCGGTACAGCCTGCATGGCCCGACCATGGGCAGCCGCTACAGCGCGGTCTTCTACGCCGCCGCCGCGGACGAAACGGCAATCGCTGCGCGCCTGTCTGCCGCGGTGGATGCGGTGGACAGGCAGATGTCGAGCTGGAAAGCGGACTCCGATCTCAATCGCCTGAACAACGCGCCCGTCGACGCATGGCTGCGCGTCCCGCATGCCTTGTTCGATGTCCTCGAGGCCGCCTTGCGCGTCAGCCGGGAGTCGCATGGCGCGTTTGACATCGGCGTCGGTGATCTGGTCAAGGCCTGGGGTTTCGGCCCCGCCAACGGACAGATCGACGAAGCGCGGATCAAGACCCTGGCCAGCCAGGCGCATCGGCCGGCAAGTGACTGCCTTGACCTCGATCGCGCGCACGGTCGCGTACGCAAACGGGCGGCCCTGTCCCTTGATCTCTCCGGCATCGCCAAGGGCTACGGCGTCGATGAACTGGCGCGCTGCCTCGACCGCCTTGGCATCACCGACTACCTGGTCGGCATCGACGGCGAGATGCGCGCCCGCGGCTGCAAGCCGGGCGGACAGCCGTGGGCCATCGCCATTGAAAAACCGGTGCGCCACCTGCGCGAGGTCATGGGCGTGATGGAACTCGAGGATGCGGCCATTGCGACCTCCGGTGATTATCGCCACTGGGTCGAGCACGAAGGCCGCAGCCGCGCGCATACGATGAATGGAATCCGCCGCGCGCCTGCGGAGAATCGCCTGGCGGCGGTCAGTGTCGTCGCCACGAGCGCCATGCTGGCCGATGCCTGGGCGACCGCCTTGCTGGTGCTCGGCGAAAAAGCCGGCATCGAACTGGCGCGGCAACGCGGCATGGATGCCTTGTTCGTGCTGCACGATGGAGACGGCTTCAGGGAGATATCCCTGGTCGGCGGCGTACCGGCGGACGATGCGTCCGCATCGGCTGAATTGGGGCATTGCGCGATCGCCTGAGGCCAGGCTGCATCAGCTGTCTCTCGCAGGAAGCGGCTTCCACCGCTTGTCCCCTCTTGGGGGCGATCTTCTGGTTTGACCATCGCATGCACAGGCTTGCAATCGGCGCATGCCCGAGTAAGATAGTAAGCACTCACTATCTTTTCCCGACATGATGAACCGACCCCGCAACCTGCCTGCTGACGAACGTCGTGCGCATACCGTGGAAGCCGTGGTGGAACTGGCTGGCACGCGCAATCCCGGTGAAATCACCACGATGGCCATCGCCAGGCACATGGGCCTGACCGAGGGCGCGCTGTTCCGGCATTTCCCGAGCAAGCAGGCAATCTGGCAGTCGGTGATGGAATGGGTGGCGGAAAGCCTGCTGGATCGGGTTGAGCGCGCCGCACGCGACCTTGATTCGCCAAGCGACCAGTTGCGCGCCATGTTCCTTGGCCACATCGATTTCGTCGCCGAACATCCCGGCGTGCCGCGCATGCTCTTCGGCGAGCTGCAAAAATCCGACTCCACGGCGCCCAAGCGCATCGTGCAATCGCTGATCCAGCGCTATGCGCAACGCCTGCAGCAAACCCTCGAAGCCGGCAAGGCCTGCGGTGAGCTGCAGGCCGATCTGGATTCCGGCGCAGCGGCGACCCTGTTCATCGGCACCATCCAGGGACTGGTCATGCAGTCGCTGCTGGTTGGCGACATGGCGCGCATCCGCGAGGAAGCCCCCAAGGTCTATGCAATCTACAGCCGTGGCATCGGCGCACGTCCATGAAGCGGCCGCGCCCGGGTCGGCGCAGCCTGACCTTGCTGGCGGTGCTGCTGCCCCTGCTCGTCCTGTTCATCTACGTGGTCCTGCGCTCCGGGCCGCTGGCACCGATTGCCGTGGTTGTCGCCACGGTCGAGACGCGCTCGATCAGCCCCGCCCTGTTCGGCATCGGCAATGTCGAGGCGCGCCATGTCTACCGGATCGGCCCGACCACGGCCGGACGCGTCAAGCGGTTGCATGTGCAGGTGGGTGATCGGGTCCAGGCCGGGCAGGTACTTGGCGAGATGGAACCGGTCGACCTGGATGATCGCCTGCGCGTGCAGGAGGCGATGATCCAGCGCGCCGATGCCGCCTTGCGCGAGGCCGGCGCACGGCAAACCTATGCGCGCGCCCAGGCCACGCGCTACCGCAGCCTGCTGCAAATCCACGCGGTCAGCGAGGAAGCCGCCGCCGCGCGCGAGCAGGAGCAGCAGATCGCCGATGCCGGGGTCGCCGCCGCGCGCCAGGAACTGGCCCGCGCGCTCGCCGACAATCAAGCAGTGCTGGCGCAGCGGGAAAACCTGCTCCTGCTGGCACCGGTCGATGCCCTGGTCGTCGCCCGCGATGCCGAGCCTGGCACCACGGTGTTCGCCGGCCAGGCGGTGGTTGAATTGATCGATCCGCAAAGCCTGTGGATCAATGCACGATTTGATCAGGTCAGCGCAGCCGGACTTGCCGCCGGACTGCCGGCCGAGATCCGCTTGCGCTCGCGCCGCGACGAGGCGCTGGCCGGCACGGTGATCCGCGTCGAACCGCTGGCCGATGCGGTGACCGAGGAAACCCTGGCGAAGATCAGCTTCCCCGCGCAATCCACGCAATTGCCGCCGATCGGCGAGCTCGCCGAGGTCAGCCTGAGCCTGCCTGCCCTGCCGCCCAGCCTGGTGGTGCCAACGGCGGCCTTGCGCCAGTTGGATGGCCAGATCGGCGTCTGGCTGGTCGAGGGCAAGCGCCTCGTCTTCCGCGCGGTACGCCCCGGCCTGCGCGATCTTGATGGCCATGCGCAGGTGCTGGAAGGTCTCGGTGCCGACCAGCGCATCCTCGTCTTCAGCGAACAAGCGGTCACTGCCAACAGCCGCATCCATGTCGTTGAACGCATCGCCGGCGTCGCCCGATGATCAGCCTGGCCGGCCGCGACATCCTGCATGCCTGGGGCAAGTTCCTGTTCACCGGCATCGGCCTCGGCCTGCTCATCGGTGTCACCCTGACCATGGCCGGCGTCTATCGCGGCATGGTCGATGACGGCAAGGCCCTGCTCGACAACAGCGGCGCGGACCTGTGGATTGTGCAGAAAAATACACTTGGCCCGTACGCCGAGGCTTCCAGCGTTCACGATGATCTCTACCGCAGCATCCGGATCACCCCCGGTGTCGCCATGGCGGCCAATGTCACCTACCTGACCATGCAGGTGCGCAAGGGCGACAGCGATGTCCGCGCCATGGTGGTCGGCATCACGCCGGGGCAAGTCGGCACGCCGGGCTGGCCACCCTACCTGGTCAGTGGTCGGCCGATCAGCCGCAGCCACTACGAGGCGGTGGCCGACATCGCCAGCGGTTTCCGCATCGGTGATCTCATCCGCATCCGTCGCCATGAATACAACGTGGTGGGACTGACCCGGCGCATGGTGTCCTCCAGTGGCGATCCGATGATCTTCATCCCGCTGAAAGATGCCCAGCAGGCGCAGTTTCTGAAGGACAACGAGGCGATCCTGCAAGGCCGCCGACGCACGGCAGGGAATCCCGCCTTCAATCGTCCCGCGGTGCCCGGCCTGCTGGATTCGGTGATTGCCTCGCAAAGCGGCAACCCGTATGTCAACGCCGTGCTGGTCACGGTCAGGCCCGGCTTTGCAGCGGAAGACGTGGCTGCCTCGATCCGCCGCTGGCAGCGCGTCACCGCCTACACGCGCACGCAGATGGAAGGAATCCTCGTCGGCAAGCTGATCGCCACCTCGGCACGCCAGATCGGCATGTTCCTGGTCATCCTCGCCGTGGTCAGCGCGGCCATCGTCGCCTTCATCATCTACTCGCTGACCATGGACAAGATCCGCGAGATCGCCGTGCTCAAGCTGATCGGCACGCGCAATCGCACGATTGCCGCGATGATCATGCAACAGGCGCTGGTGCTCGGCGTCATCGGCTTCGTCGTCGGCAAGATCACCGCCACCTTCGCCGCGCCGATCTTTCCCAAGTACGTGCTGTTGATCCCGCTCGATTCGATCGCCGGCTTCCTCGCCGTGCTGGCCATCTGCATGCTGGCCAGCGTGGTCGCCATCCGCATGGCGCTCAAGGTGGATCCGGCCGAGGCCATTGGCTGAAGACATGGACAAGCGCGGCATCCGCATCGAGGGACTGAGCAAGCGCTACGGCGAGGGTGCCACCGCCGTGCATGCGCTGAAGGACGTCAACCTGCATGTCGACGCGGGCGAGGTGGTCGGACTCATCGGCCCGTCCGGCTCGGGCAAGAGCACCCTGCTCAAATGCCTGGGCGCGGTCATCGACCCCACGGCCGGACGCATGATCCTTGGCGACGAGGTGACCTACGACAACGGCTGGAAGGTGCGCGACCTGCGCGCCTTGCGCCGCGACAAGATCGGCTTCGTCTTCCAGGCGCCCTACCTGATCCCCTTTCTCGATGCGACCGACAACGTCGCCTTGCTGCCGATGCTGGCCGGCATGCCGAACGCCGCCGCCCGTGCCAAGGCACACGAATTGCTGACCGCGCTGGACGTGCAGCATCGCGCGCAGGCGATGCCCGCGGAATTGTCCGGCGGCGAACAGCAGCGCGTGTCGATCGCGCGCGGACTGGTCAACCAGCCGCCGGTGATCCTCGCCGATGAACCGACCGCACCGCTGGACAGCGCGCGGGCGATGGCGGTGGTGCGCATCCTCAATGACATGGCGCGCAAGTACGCCACCGCGATCATCGTCGTCACCCACGATGAAAAGATCATCCCCACCTTCAAGCGCATCTACCACATCCGCGAAGGCGTCACCCACGAAGAAGCCGGCGAGGGCCGCGCCATCGACCACGGAGCATCGACATGAACACGCAGCGCAGCCGCGACCGCTGGCTCGCCGGCATTTCCGTCATCGCCATCATCTTCGGCCTGCTCACCATCAAGGAAGGCGGCACGGTGCTGTTTGGCGGCGAAGCCGCACGCAGCGCAGCGGGCAAGTACGTGCCGTTCGTGCTCTGGTTCAATTTCCTCGCCGGCTTCGCCTATGTCCTTGCCGGCACGGGCATGTGGTGGCGGCAACGCTGGGCTGCGCGCCTGGCCATCGCCATTGCCCTCGCCACCGTGCTGGTGTTTGCCGCATTCCTCGTCCACATCGGCAGCGGTGCCGCCTGGGAGCCGCGCACCCTGGTTGCGATGACGTTGCGCAGCGTGGTCTGGCTCGCCATTGCCGGCATTGGCCGCCAGCGCCTGTTGCACAAGCGCTCGGCTGCGGCATGATGCACAACCATGACTGATCCCACTGATCCAGCCCAGCTCGAAGCAATGCAACAGGCAATCATGCAGGGTACCGCCTATCGATTGCCGCAGGATGACGCCGAATTTCTCGCCAGCGACGACCTACGCCCCTTGCGCCTGCAACTGGAGTTGCTGAAGCCCGAGCATGTCCTCCGCGAAGAGGGCATTGCCTCGACCGTCGTCGTCTTCGGCAGCGCGCGGGTGGTATCCGAGGCGCAGGCACGGGCCGCGCTGGACGAGGCCACGGCGCAGACCCCTGGCGACCCGGCCGATGCCGCCGCACGCGCGGCGCGGCTGGCCGCAGCCCGCCACCAGCTTGAACTTTCGCATTACTACGAAGAGGCGCGGCGCTTCAGCCAGCTCGTCTCGACCCGCTTCCAGCAGGCCGGAAGGCGTGATTTCGTCGTCGTCACCGGTGGCGGCCCGGGCATCATGGAGGCAGCCAATCGCGGCGCCCACGAAGCCGGGGCGCGGTCGATCGGCCTCAACATCATCCTGCCGCGCGAGCAGCGGCCGAATCCCTACATCACGCCCGAGCTTGCCTTCCGTTTCCACTATTTTGCATTGCGCAAGATGCACTTCCTCATGCGTGCACGAGGGCTGGTCGCATTCCCCGGCGGCTTCGGCACGCTCGATGAATTGTTCGATGTGCTGACCCTCGTGCAATCCGGCAAGATGCCGCGCATCCCGATCGTGCTGATTGGCAACGAGTTCTGGCGACGCGTGATCGACTTCGATTACCTGGTCGCGGAAGGCTACATCAGCGCCGACGACGCCGGCCTGTTCACGCGCGTGGACAGCGCCGAGGAAATCGTCGGCGTGCTTGCTTCCTTCCATGGCGGGACGCCGTCAGGCCTCGATTGAGGCGCTGGCGCCGGGCGCAAGCCGCCGATGACGGGCTGCACCTCAATCGATCTTGATCGATTCACCCATGCCCGGCAGGTGGCAATCGAATCCGCGCGCCTCCAGCACCTCCTGGAACTTGCGCATGCCGCGCTCGTACTCGCCATGGACGAGGAAGATGCGCCGCCGCTGCGCTGCGCCAAGCCAGTCGAGCAGGGCCGGTTGATCGGCGTGCGCGGAAAAACCATTGATCGTCCAGACCTGCGCGCGAACCGGGATGTCATTGTTGAAGATCTGCACCGTGCTTGCGCCATCGACGATGCGTCGCGCCAGCGTCCCCTCGGCGGCATAGCCGACGAAGACGACACTGCTGCGCTCGCGCCACAGGTTGTGCTTGAGGTGGTGGCGCACGCGGCCACCGTTGCACATGCCGGAACCGGCAAGGATCACCGCGCCGCTCTCGATTGAATTGATGGCCATCGATTCGCTGGTTTCGCGGGTGAAATGCAGGCCTGGCATGTCGAAGGGATCGCCGTGCTCAAGCTCGGCGATGAAATCGAGGTCGAAGCATTCCGGATGGCGGCGGAAGATCTCGGTCGCCGAAATCGCCATCGGCGAGTCGAGGAACACGCGCAGGTTCGTCGGCAGCGAGCCGTTGCGGATGCCCTGGTGCAGGTAGTAGAGGATTTCCTGGGTGCGTTCGAGGGCGAAGGTCGGAATGACGACGTTGCCGCGCCGCGCGTAGGTCTCGCGGATCGCCTGGTAGAGCTCCTCGACGGAATCAGGCACCGAGCGATGCGGGCGGTCGCCGTAGGTGCTCTCCATGACCACGTAGTCGGCGGTCGCCGCCGGCAGCGGATCACGCACGATCGGCCGCCCGGAATTGCCGAGGTCGCCGGAGAACAGCATGCGCCGCTGCACATGCCCGTCATCGAGTTCCAGCAGGACCGATGCCGAGCCGAGAATGTGGCCGGCATCCAGGAAGCGCGCGCGGATGCCATCGGTGACCTGCACGGGGTCGCCATAGGTCACGTCCGCGGCGAAGAAGTCGAGGGCATGCAGGGCATCATCAATGGTGTACAGCGGGCCTTCGGGCGTGTCGCCGTTGCGGCCATTGCCATTGCGTCCGTTGCCATTGCGCTTGCGTACTGCCGCGCGCCGCGCATCTTCTTCCTGCAGGCCGGCGGAATCAAGCAAGACCACGCGCGCCAGCTCGCGGGTCGCGGCGGTGGTGTAGATGCGGCCGCGAAAGCCGCGCTTGACCAGCAGTGGAATGCGCCCGCAATGGTCGAGGTGGGCGTGGGTCAGCAGCAGGGCGTCGATCGAGGCCGGATCAAACTCGAACGGCTCGGCGTTCGCCTGCTCGATCTCGCGGCCGCCCTGGAACAGGCCGCAGTCGATGAGGATGCGACGGCGGTTGCAGATGATCAGGTGACACGATCCGGTGACTTGTTTGGCGGCACCGTGGCAGGCATAGATGATCATGGATTCTCGCGTGCAAGGGTTGATGGAGTGGAACGGACGAACAGGTGCAAGGCCAGGCGCAATCCTTCCAGCCAGAGGAAGGTCAGCACGAAGACGATCGCCGCGCCCAGCAGATCAGCCGGGGTCGGCACCACCAGGCCCATGACTTCTCGCAGGAACGGCACGCCAATCGCCAACGCCAGCAACAGCAGGATGGCGGCGAACATCCGCCGCACCCAGCGGTTGCGGCTGCCGCCACGCGCCACCAGCGCATGATCCGGGTGGCGATTGGCGAGGATCAGGGCAAACAGGCTGATGATGAGGGCGATGAAGGTTGCCGTGCGACTGTGCGCGGTATCGACGCCGAGGCCGAGCATGCAGCCGTAGCCGGCCAGCAGGACCAGGGCCGTGCCGATGCCTTGCACCAAAGCGACGCCAATGTTCCCCGCCGCAAACGGCGATGAGGCCAGCGCGCGCGGCGGGCGCTGCATGACGTCGTCGGCTTCCGGCTCGGCCTCGAACACGATCGAACAGGCCGGATCGATCAGCAGTTCGAGAAGGACGATGTGCACCGGCATCAACATCACCGGCCAATGCAGCAAGGAAGGGACCAGGGTCAAGGCGATGATCGGCATGTGCACGGCAAAGACGAAGCGCGTTGCCTTGGTGATGTTGTCGTAGATGCGCCGGCCCTGGCGGATGGCCGCGACGATGCTGGCGAAGCTGTCATCCAGCAGGACCAGGGCCGCCGACTCCCGCGCGACATCGGTGCCACGCTGGCCCATGGCGATGCCGACATCGGCGGCCTTCAGCGCCGGCGCGTCGTTGACGCCGTCGCCGGTCATCGCCACCACCTCGCCATCCTCGCGCAACAAGCGCACCAGGCGCAGCTTCTGCACCGGTTGCAGGCGCGCGCACACATCAACGTGACGCAGGCGCTGAATCAGGGTCTGGTCATCCAGCGTATCGATCTCGCTGCCGCTGATGACGTCGGCGCGCTCGCTGAGGCCGACCTCGTCGGCAATGGCCATGGCCGTGGCCGGATGGTCGCCGGTCAGCATGATGATGCGGATGCCGGCACCGCGGCATTCGGCAATCGCCGCCGGCACGTCGGCGCGTGGCGGATCGACGAAGCCAAGCAGGCCGAGGAACTGGAAGTTGAAATCGTGCTGGCTGCGCGGCGGTGTTTCGCCCTGCCAGCGGCCGCGGGCGACACCGAGCACACGCAAGCCGCGGACAGCCATGGCTTCGGCCTGGGCGAGGATGCGGCTCGCCTCGGCGGCATCGAGATGGCACAGGTCAACCACCGCCTCGGGCGCACCCTTGGTCGCCAGCATGTGTTGCGCACTGGCACCGACCGGAAACACCCGTGTCATGGCGAGGATATCCGGCGACAGTCCGTATTCGAAATCAGGCGACCATTCGGCATGCACGTGCTCGGTGCCGGTCAGCCAGTACAGGCCGAACTGCTGGATGGCCTTTTCCATCGGATCGAAGGGATCGCTTGGCGTCGCCAGCATGGCGAACTCGACCAGTTCGTGGAACGGCTCGACAAGCTCGTCCGCTCCCGCATGCACAAACTTCATCTCTTGCAGTTGCAACTCGGCAATCTGCATGCGGTTCTCGGTCAAGGTGCCGGTCTTGTCCACGGCCAGCACGGAAATCGCGCCCAGGCCCTCGACTGCCGGCACGCGCCGGGTCAGCACCTTGCGTTGCGAGATCCGCCACGCGCCCAGGGCGAGGAACACGGTGAGGATGACCGGGATTTCCTCGGGCAGGATGGCCATGGTCAAGGCGATGCTGGCAAGCAGGCTTTCCAGCAGGCTCTGTCCATTCCACAACCAGTTGATGAGCAGATGGACCGTCGCCAGCAGCAGGCCGATGATGGTCAGGTTGCGCACCAGTCGCCGCGAGGCGCGCTGCAGGCCGGAGGGAGGTTCCTCGGCTGCCGCCAATGCCGCGCCGATGCGCCCGACCGCCGACGCCGCAGCGGTCGCGGTGACTTCGGCAAGGCCGACGCCACGGGTCACCAGGGTGCTGGCAAAAAGGCAGTTTTCCTCCGTGCCAGGCAGCTTGGACACAGGCACCGCTTCGCCGGTCAGCAGGGATTCGTTGGCGTCGAGTTGGCCGTCGATGAGGGTCGCATCGGCGGCGATACGATCGCCTTCATGCAGCACCAGCAGGTCACCGATGACGACATCGCGACCGGGAATGCGCAGTTCCTCGCCATCGCGCATGACCAGCGCGCGCGGTGCCGACAGATCGCGCAGCGATTCCAGTGCACGCTGGGTCTTGCCCTCCTGGATCAGGGTGATGCCGATGACGACCAGCACCGAGCTGAGCAGGAAGATCGCCTCGGCGGTATCGCCAAGGGCCAGGTAGAGGCCGCCGGCGACCAGCAGCATGAGGAACATCGGTTCGACGAGGACGCCGGCAACAATGTTGAAGAAGGACTTGGGACTGCTGCCCGGCAGGATATTCGGGCCATTCGCCGCCAGCCGGCGTGTCGCTTCCGCCGCATCCAGTCCGCGCAGATCCCGGATTGAAGGGGGTCGCGTCGCATTCATCCGCCGTTCCTTTCCTTCCCTCTTGAGCTCACCGCAAGCAGCACCATATCGATCGCGTTGCGCCGAGTCCGCGCGCACGCAGCGTACCGAAGCCTCGCATGATTCGCATTGCCGCAGTGTTGATCTGAATCAGGGGCACTCACGAATGCAGGCTCTAGTATCCAACGCCTGCCTGTATTGCCGAGCCACAAGGAGTTGCACGATGAAAACCCGATACGCCTTCCCCCTGCTGATCTCGACATTCGTCTTCGCTTCGCTGCCGGCAATCGCCCAGCACGAGCATGATGAACATGCCAGCCATGCCAGTCCCGCGGCCGTGGCGATCCCGGCGCAACGACATGCCACCGACGCACCGCTGCGCGATGGCATGGCGCGCATCCGTGTCGCGCTCGATGAGCTTTCCCACTACGAGATGGGCCACATGCCGCAATCGGTCGCCGTCGAGCGCGTCGATGCGATCAAGGCCGCCACCGACAGCATCTTCGCCAACTGCAAGCTCGCCCCCGATGCCGATGTCGCCCTGCACGCCATGCTCGTGCCCTTGCTCAACGGCATCAACGCATTCCGGACCGATCCGGCCGACACTTCAACGGTCGTCGCCATGCGCCAGGCCATTGCCGACTATCCGCGGGTGTTTGACGATCCGAACTGGCAGCCCACGGCAGACGCCGGCAGCGAACACGCGCACTGAAGCCATGGGCGATCCGATTCCCGCCTGGCAATGCATCGGCTGCGGACGCATCGAAGCGCCGCAGACCTGCATCGGCGTGTGTCAGGACAAGAAGGTCTTCCTGGTGACCATGCAGGATCACCAGGAAGCTCTCGATGCAATCCAGACACTGATCGGCGAGATCGATGCCATGCAGCGCCTGCTCGCGCGCATTGCCGGGACCACCCCGCGCGAAGGCCAATGGGAAGCCTCCTGGCGCGCCGCCCAGACCGAGGCCAAGGCCTTGCTCGCGGGGCAATGATGCAAATTGTTCCGGCGAATGCGCAAAAGGCTGAAGACCCGTGACTGCGGCTTCAGGCACGAAGCGCTGCCTGACTCAAGCAACAGCCTTGTCCATGAGAACCTTTTGTGATCCTCAGCTTTCCCTTGGCAATGAAATGTTGCCAAAAGATAATGGCGTCCTCGCTGTCCGGCTTGGCCAGGGACGAACTGCTGATGCGCTATGTCGGTCGCATTGCCGATTGGAACGATGAAAAGGGTTACGGCTTCGTCACCCCGAACGGCGGCGGCGAACGTGCCTTCGTCCACATCAAGTCATTCGAGAAGCGCGGACGTCGACCGATTGACGGCGATCTGGTTTCGTATGAGCCCGCATTTGACCAGCGACGGCGGTTGAATGCGACGCGCATCCGTGAAGTGAAGCTTTCTGCACGATCGCCCTCGTTTCAGCGCACATGGTTGCCGCGAAAGATCCTCGGAATCCTCGCCCTGCTCGCGCTTGCCGTTGCCGCGTACCTGGGCCTGGTTCCACCGCTCGTCCCGCTGGTTTACGCAGGGATGAGCCTGATCACCTTCGTTTCCTACGGTCTCGACAAGTCCGCCGCAAGAGCCAACCGCTGGCGAACGCAGGAAAGCACCTTGCATCTTTTCGAATTGATGGGTGGCTGGCCTGGCGCACTGATCGCACAAGGCAGCTTTCGACACAAGACGCGGAAGCTCTCCTTCCAGATTGCCTTCTGGTTCGGCGTCATCGTCAATGTCGTCGCTCTTGCCTGGCTGGTTCAAAACGGCCATCTCGCGCACATCCGTTGGCCGCAGCTGAATTTCTGATTTCGCGTGCTCAGGGGTCCACCCGCTGCAACGAGGCACCCTTGTGCATGGCGACGTGGTCGGACTTGTCGCTCTTGATCTCGTATTGCGGGTCATCCGCGCTGCAATGGCGCGTGCAGCCCTTCCGGGTGAAATCGCGGTAGTGGATTGTTTCGATCACGCCGCTTACGTGTCCCGCCTCCAAGTTCCGGCGCACGTGCTCGCCAACCTTGAAATGGCTGCTCATCGTGGTTTCCTCCTCATCGGCAAGTTCAGCCCGCAGCGGCGGGATAGACGACCTCGGCGTTGGCGATGTGCGCGCCGCGGGTGAGGCTGGCCGCATCGACCTTGCCCGGGCCCATGATGTGCAGCACCCGCGCACCACGAGCGAGCAGATGGTCGCTGATGATGCGGCGATGGCAACGCCACCACACCGCCTCCGCACACATCAGCGCACAACGCTGCATGTCCGCACGGCGCAGCAGCTCCTGCAATCCTTCGGCAAAGGCGCCGCCGCGCGCGTACGCGGCGTAGCGGGCAAAACTCGAGTTGCTCCAGAACGTTTCAGGCGGGCAACCGCCGAGTTCACCGCTGCTTCGCCGTCCGCACAAGGCCGGCAGATACCAGTAATCAACGCCGTGCTTGTGCAGGCTCGAGGCCAGCGCGTCGGCGTCGTACTGCGGAAAACGGCTGGATCCGGGCAGGCGCCGCACATCGACCACGCATTCGATCCGTGATTCTTCGAGCAGGCCGAGGAATTCCTGCAACGGGCGAGTGGAATGGCCGATCGTGAACAGCGTTGGCGCGTGGCGCTCCATGTGTCCAGCATAGCCGCCATGCGCTAAACCGCCCCGGAATCGCAGCGCGTCGTCAGGCGGCAACAGCGCACTTGCTATGATTCAATCCACGCACATGCCCCTGGATGGACCTTGCACCACACGCCACTGATCGCGATGCTTGTCGGCGGCATCTGCCTCGCCTTCGTCTTCGGCATGATCGCGCAGAAGCTGCGCCTGTCACCCTTGTTTGGCTATCTGGTCGCTGGCGTGGTCGCCGGCCCGTTCACTCCGGGCTTTGTTGCCGACACGGGCATTGCCCAGCAGCTTTCCGAAATCGGCGTGATCCTGATCATGTTCGGCGTCGGCCTGCACTTCTCGATTGGCGATCTCTGGTCGGTACGCAAGATCGTCATCCCCGGCGCCTTGTTCCAGGTGCTCATTGCCACCAGTCTCGGTCTGCTGCTGGGTTGGCTGCTCGGCTGGCAGTGGGGATCCTCGCTGATTTTCGGCGTCTGCCTGTCGGTGGCGAGCACGGTGGTGCTGTTGCGCGCGCTCGAGGAACGGCGCCTGCTGGAAACCCGGCGCGGGCGCATCGCCATCGGCTGGCTGATCGTCGAGGACCTGCTGATGGTGCTGGTGCTGGTCATGCTGCCGCCGCTGGCCGGCCTGCTCGGCGGCGATTCGGTCGAGGCAAGGACGGCGAGCAGCGGCGACGTGTTGCGCGCGCTGGGCTGGACGCTGGGCAAGGTCACCGTATTCATCGTCCTGATGCTGGCAATCGGCCGGAGGGTGATTCCCTGGGTACTGGAACGCACGGCCGGTGCCGGCTCGCGCGAGTTGTTCACCCTGGCCGTCCTCGCCATCGCGCTTGGCGTCGCCTATGTGGCCACGGCAATCTTCTCGGTATCGTTCGCCCTCGGCGCGTTCCTCGCCGGGGTCATGCTCAACGAATCCAAGCTCAGCCACCAGGCCGCCAGTGATTCGCTGCCGATGCGCGATGCCTTCGCCGTGCTGTTTTTTGTCTCGGTCGGCATGTTGTTCGATCCGCATATCCTCATCGAGCAGCCGCTGGCGATCCTGGCGACATTCCTGATCATCGTCCTCGGCAATTCGTTTTGCGGATTCATCGTCGCGCGCGTCTTCCGCGAGCCGCTGCAAACGCAGTTGACCCTCAGCGTCGGCCTCGCCCAGATCGGCGAGTTCTCCTTCATCCTCGCCGCGCTTGGCGTCAGCCTAGGCTTGCTCAGCGAGGACGCGCGCAACCTGATCCTCGCCGCGGCCCTGCTCTCGATCATCGTCAACCCGATGTTCTTCGTCCTCCTTGATCGCTGGAGCGCCAGGCACGAGGCACAGAACCGCGTCGCCAGCGAAAGCAGCCTGCGTGCCGAGGAAGAAGACCTGCTGCCCGATCGCGCCCTGATTCCGGTAGCCAACCACATTGTCCTCATCGGCTACGGGCGGGTCGGCTCGCGCGTCGGCCCGGCCCTGCAGCAACACGGCACGCCGCTGGTCCTGATCGACTCCAATCGCGATCACTGCATCGATGCGCGCGCCGCCGGCATCCCCTGCATCTATGGCAACGCGCTCTCGGAAGGCGTGCTCAAGGATGCCAATATCGGCACCGCGCGGGCGCTGTTGCTGGCCATTTCCCAGGCGCTTGAAGCCGGGCCGATCATCCGCCTCGCCCGCGAGTCCAATCCCGGCATCGCCATCCTCGCGCGCGCCCACTCCGACGAGGAAGTCGCCTACCTGCACAAGGTCGGCGTCGACGCCACGATCATGGGCGAAAGCGAGATCGCCCGCAGCATGTGCGATTCGGTGGAATCCCTGTTGCGCCTTGCGCAGCGCCTCGAAGCGGCCAATCGAGCGCCAGGGGAAGACCCCGCGGCGGAAGCACAAGGCGCCTGAGCCGAAAAGCGCTTCGTCATGGAGCACCCGCCCGTTCATCTATACAATCGGCGGTCGTTTCCGCTGGCGTCGTGCCCGGATCGAGCCTGGGCCACGCCATGTTGTTGATGATCGACAATTACGACAGCTTCACTTTCAACCTCGTGCAGTATTTCGGCGAACTGGGCGAGGAAGTGAAGGTCGTGCGCAACGACGAATTGAGCAGCGCGCAGATTGGCGCGCTGCAGCCGTCCTGCATCGTCATCTCGCCCGGCCCGTGCACGCCGAACGAGGCGGGCGTGTCGCTTGAGGTGCTGCAGGATCTTTCGGCGAAGGTGCCGATCTTCGGCGTCTGCCTCGGCCACCAGTCGATCGGCCAGGCCTTTGGCGGCAACGTCGTGCGCGCGCGGCAGATCATGCACGGCAAGACCTCGATGATCCATCATGCCGGCGTCGGCGTCTTTCGCGGGCTGCCGAACCCGTTCGAGGCGACGCGCTATCACTCGCTGGTGGTCGAGCAGGAGTCGCTGCCGGATTGCCTTGAAGTGACGGCGTGGACCGAAAACAGCGACGGCAGTCGCGACGAGATCATGGGCTTGCGCCATCGCAGCCTGCCGGTGGAAGGCGTGCAGTTCCATCCCGAATCCATCCTCACCCAGCACGGGCATGACCTGCTGCGCAATTTTCTCGAGCGCTGAGCGATGATGATCGGCGCGCATGTTGCAGACGAAAAGCATATCGCGGCTCAAGCCGCTTCCCGTGATCCAGTACCAGGGCGGAAACACGCATGACCTTCACCCCGCAACTCGCCCTGCAGCGCACGATCGAGCATCGCGAGATCTTCCATGACGAAATGATCGCGCTGATGCGCCAGATCATGCGTGGCGAAGTCTCCGATTCGATGATCGCGGCAATCCTCACCGGCCTGCGCGTGAAGAAGGAAAGCATCGGCGAGATCAGCGCCGCGGCCACGGTCATGCGCGAGCTGGCGGCTCCGGTGCTGGTCGCCGATCGCCGCAATTTCGTCGATATCGTCGGCACCGGCGGCGATGGCGGCAACAGCTTCAACATCTCGACCGCGTCGATGTTCGTGGTCGCCGCGGCCGGTGCGCGCGTGGCCAAGCATGGCAATCGCAGCGTGTCCTCGAAATCCGGCAGCGCCGACGTGCTCGAGGCGCTGGGCGCGAAGATCGACCTGCAACCCGCCCAGGTTGCCGCCTGCATCGAACAGGTCGGCGTCGGTTTCATGTTTGCGCCGATCCATCACCCGGCGATGAAGGCGGTCGCGGCGGTGCGCCGCGAGATGGGCGTGCGCACCATTTTCAACATCCTCGGACCGCTGACCAATCCGGCTGCGGCGCCGAACATCCTCCTTGGCGTGTTCCATCCCGATCTGGTCGGCATCCTCGTGCGCGTGCTCAAGGAACTTGGCGCGGAACATGCGCTGGTGGTCTGGGGCAAGGACGGCATGGACGAGATTTCGCTCGGCGCGGCGACCCTGGTCGGCGAACTGCGCGATGGCGTGGTGCGCGAATACGAGATCCATCCCGAGGAATTCGGCTTCGCCATGGCTTCGGGAAGGCAGTTGCGCGTCGCCAATGCCGAGGAATCGCGCATCAAGCTGATCGAGGCACTCGACAACAGCGCTGGCGCGGCCCGTGACATCGTCATGCTCAATGCCGGCGCGGCCTTGTATGCGGCGAATGCCGCTGCCTCACTGGCCGCGGGCATCGACATGGCGCGCGCGACCCTGGCGAGCGGCGCGGCACGCGCCAAGCTCGACGAGTTCGTGCAGGCGACACGGCGCCTGGCCAGTCAACAGCAAGCGCAAGGCAGAGAAGGGACGCACATACGATGAGCGACATCCTGGATCGCATCCTTGCGCGCAAGGTGGAGGAGATTGGCGAGCGCAGCACGCGCGTGCCGATGGCTGAGTTGATCGCACGCGTCGCCGACCTGCCGGATACACGCGGCTTTGCGGCGGCGATCGAGGCGAAGATCGAAGCCGGCCTGCCGGCGGTGATCGCCGAGATCAAGCAGGCCAGTCCGAGCAAGGGCGTGATTCGCGCGGATTTCGATCCGGCGGCCATTGCGCAAGCCTACGCGGAGGGCGGTGCCACTTGCCTGTCGGTGCTCACCGATGCGGATTTCTTCCGCGGCCATGAGGACTACCTGCGCCAGGCCCGGGCCGCCTGCGCGCTGCCGCTGCTGCGCAAGGATTTCACCATCGATGCCTACCAGGTCTATGAGGCGCGCGCGATTGGCGCTGACTGCATCCTGCTGATCGTCGCCGCGCTCGATGATTCCAGCTTGCTGGAGCTGAGCCTGCTGGCGGCCGAACTCGATCTCGATGTGCTCGTCGAAGTGCATGACGAGGACGAGCTTGGGCGCGCGCTGGAAATCCCGGCACCGCTGATCGGCATCAACAAC
Source organism: Lysobacterales bacterium 63-13 (assembly GCA_001899855.1). GTDB lineage: Bacteria > Pseudomonadota > Gammaproteobacteria > Xanthomonadales > Rhodanobacteraceae > Dokdonella. Next base: position 188,410 of record MKWR01000004.1, on the reverse strand, counting down.
CGCAACCTGCGCAGCTTCGAGGTCTCGCTCGACACCAGCATCAAGCTGCGTGAACGCGTGCCGGCGGATCGCCTGCTGGTCAGCGAAAGCGGTATCGCGACGAGTGCCGACATCAGCCGCCTGCGCGCGGCTGGCATCCATGCCTTCCTGGTTGGCGAGACCTTCATGCGCGCCGCGGATCCGGGCAAGGCGCTCAAGCAGCTGTTCTTTCCGGCCTGATGAAAGCGTCTGTCGACAACGCCGCGGGAATGCCTGCGACGGAACACGCGGCGCGCGTCGTGTTGTTTGATTTCGACGGCGTGCTGATGCGAGGTGATGCCTTTTCACGTTTCGTGCGCTCGCGCTTCCGGCGATCGTGGTGGCGCGCGCTGCTGGCCCTGGCCGTGCTGCCCGCGCTGCTGCCCTTCTACGCGATACGTTCCTTGCGCATGCCGATCATCGGCGTCTTCGTACGCATCAGCCTGCTCGGCACCAGCCAGGCACGCTTCGAGGCGCTGACGCTTGATTTCGCCAGCGAGCTGGTCGGCAAGCCACGCATCTTCATCCGCGAAGGCATCAGTGCGATGCGCCGGCACATCCTTGCCGGTGATCGGGTGATCATTGTCACCGGATGCGAGGAAAACCTGGTGCGCGCGATCTTCGATTCAATCGGCCTGCCCGATCTTGAGATCGTTGCCTCGCGCCTGCGCGGCGGTCGCCTCGGCATGCGCAAACTGGTGCACAACTTCGGCAAGGCGAAACCCGCACAGATCGCCTTGCACGGCATCAGCGAACCCTGGGACCTGGCCTACAGCGACTCCGCGCACGATATTCCGATGCTCATTCGCGCGACCGATGCGGTCCTGGTCAATGCCGACACGCGCACCAGCCTGCGCGTGCGCCATGCGCTCGGACGCGAGCCGCGCATGGTCAGCTGGTCCTGATCGACGCCGGATTCAGAGCGGTTCGGCGCGGCGACCGAGGACGACGATGGTCTTGCCGGAGACGCTGATCATGCCTTGCTCCTCCAACTGCTTGAGCACGCGCCCGACCATTTCACGCGAGCAGCCGACAATGCGGCTGATTTCCTGGCGCGAGATGCGGATCTGCGTGCCCAGCGGGTGCGACATCGCATCGGGCTCGTCGGTGAGGTCAATCAGGGTCTTGCCGACGCGACCGGTGACATCCATGAATGCGAGGCGGCTGACCTTGCGGCTGGTATGCAGCAGGCGGTTGGTCAATTGCGAGCCGATGGCGAAGAGGATCTTCGGGCACTCGTCGCGCAACGGCCCCTCGAACAGGTTGAACATGCGCTCATAGCCGATTTCGGCCAACTCGCAGGGCGTGCGCGTGCGCACCATGACTTCGCGCCGCGGGGTTTCCACGAACAAGCCCATTTCGCCAATGAATTCGCCGCGGTTGAGGTAGGCGAGGATCAGCTCACGGCCTTCCTCGTCCTCGGAGGACACGGTCAGCGAACCATCGATCACATAATAAAGAATGTTGGCGGAATCGCCGGGGCGGATGATCGCGGTCTTGTTCGGGTAGCGACGGCGATGGCACATGCCGAGGAATTTCTCCATGGCGTCGCGATCCGGGATCAGCGACGGTGGAGCCTGCACCTTGGAAACATTGCGCTGCAGGGTGTATCGGAAATCAGCCATTTTCACGCGAGCATCTCCCAATTCGTCGCGCCTGCAATTCACAAACGCGGCAGAAGTTCCAGCGACCGCACCGCTTATATGCAGTCATTTACCAATCTTATTGCAATTCAAGCATCGCATGTCGGCCGGCGCAGCGGGGAAACCCCTGGGCCAGGGCCGTGCCTGCCGCCCGGATTGGCGTCCTTTCCCTGTAATGCCATGCCGATGCGTCGATGGCTGTTAAGCACGATTGCCGGGCGGGTGGTTTCGTCAACTGCGTGATTGGCCCATACTGCGCGCCGTTTCCCCGGGGTCCGGGCTGAAGAGGTACATCATGGTCAAACCCATTCCCCGTTTGCGCCTGCAAGGTTTCAACAACCTGACCAAGGCGTTGAGCTTCAACATCTACGACATCTGCTATGCAGTGTCGGAAGATCAGCGCCAGCGCTACATCGAGTACATCGATGAAGCCTACAACGCCGAGCGCCTGACCGCGATCCTCACCGACGTGGCCGACATCATCGGCGCCAACATCCTCAACGTCGCGCGCCAGGATTACGATCCGCAGGGCGCCAGCGTGACGATCCTGATTTCCGAGGAGCCGGTCGTCGACAAACTCGGCCGCGACACAATTTCAGGCGCGGTCGTCGCGCACATGGACAAGAGCCACATCACCGTCCACACCTACCCGGAAACGCATCCGCACAATGGCATCGCGACCTTCCGCGCGGATATCGACGTGGCCACCTGTGGCGTGATCTCGCCGCTGAAGGCGCTGAATTTCCTCATCGACAGCTTCGAGTCGGACATTGTCATCGCCGACTATCGCGTGCGCGGCTTCACGCGTGACGTGAAAGGCCGCAAGCACTACATGGACCACCGCATCAATTCGGTGCAGGAATACCTGGCCAAGCATATCCGCCAGAAATACGAGATGTTCGACGTCAACGTGTACCAGGAAAACATGTTCCACACGAAGATGCACATCAAGGATTTCGACCTCGACACCTACCTCTTCGAGGCACACGCTGACGATCTCTCGTTCAAGGAACGCCAGCGCATCGAAGCGCTGGTTCGCCGCGAAATCGAGGAGTTGTTCCACGGCCGCAATCTGGCCTGAACGCCGGGATTCGGGATTCGTTAGAGCGGAATCTCGCGCGTCCAGCTTTTACGAATTTCGAATCCCGAATCCCTAGATCTTATACGCCACCGCGCGCATGACGTTGGCGGCCAGGCGCATCAGGCCCTTTGCCGGAGCCGGCAGGTCGAGGCCGCCGGCAGCCTGAGCCTGGTCAGCGTGGCGGGCTTCGTCTTCCTTCATCTGCCTGACGATGGCGCGGCTGCGCAGGTCGGCTTCGGGCAGTTTGCCCAGATGCCCCTGCAGATGGGCTTCGACCTGGCGCTCGGTTTCGACAACGAAGCCCAGGCTCAGGCGGTCACTGAGCAGACCGGCAACCGCGCCAATCGCATAGGCGCCGCCGTACCAGAGCGGGTTGAGCAGGCTCGGGCGGTCGCCAAGTTCGTGCAGGCGCTCGCCGCACCAGGCCAGATGATCGGTTTCCTCGGCGGCCGCTTCGAGCAGTTGCCGACGCACCTGCGGATCACGGGCAACGGCGGCCTGCCCCGAGTACAAGGCCTGGGCACAGACCTCGCCGACATGGTTGATGCGCATCAGGCCACCGGCATGGCGGCGCTGGTCATCCTCCAGCGGGGCCTCGTCGATGCCCAGCGCCGGCGACGGCCGCGTGCATGCGGGTTGCGGATCGAAAGCGGTGCCGAGGGCGTGCTCGATTTCGACGAGGACACGATCGAGACGGGAAAGCGGTCGGGATTTCATGCTTGGGTTTCCAATTGGCGGGCAAGCAAGGCCAGCGGGTGCAGCACGGCAATCCTTGCACCGCGCTGGCGCAGGCCGTTGCCGAGAAAGATCCGGCAACCGATGTTGGTCGTCAACAGCAGGTCGGCGGACTGTCGGCCAAACTGATCGAGTTTCTCCGCGCGCAGGCGATCGGCGTGATCGGCTTGCTCGATGAAATAGTTGCCGGCCGCACCGCAACAACCCGGCTGATCTGGCAGCACCAGCAGTTGCAGACCGGGAATGCTTGCCAGCAGTTGCAACAAGGGCTGCTTGCCGCTGCCGACATGCATCTGCGTGCACGGCAGGTGCACGGCGACGCGCTGCGCCAGGGCCTTGAAGCGCAACTGCGGCCAGCGCGCGTCGGCGGCAAGGAAGGCCAGCACATCATCAATGCGCAAGGCGGAGCCAGGCATGCCGTGATCACGCAGGCTGCCGAGGCATCCGGAGGCACAAACAAGGGCGGTTTCCGCGTCGCAGGCCTGCAGGGCCGAATGCGTCGCCTGCGCGCTGCGCGCCGCCGCCTCGACTTCACCGGCATGCAGGGCGAGCGCGCCGCAACACACCGGCGCAGTCGGCATGGCGACTTCGTGACCGAGCGCGCCAAGCAGGAGGCGCGCGGCGTCCAGCGTGTCGCGATCGAAAACGCTGGCGACGCAGCCCGGGAAAAGGATGACCCGACCACGATCAGCGGCGACGGGAGCTGGGCGAGGCGGCACCGGCACGTGCGCCGGCGTCCTCGGCATCTCGGCGGCAAGGCGGCGCAAGCGGGATGAGCCAGGCAACCAGCGCGCCAGAGGCGGCAGCCAATAGCCGGCACGCACCGCCGAACCCAGCCGCGCCAGGCGGACGAGGATGGCCGGATCGGCAAGCCAGCGGCTCAGCCTGCCGCGTCGCGGCCGTGACGGCCTGAGCAGGGCGCGGGTCTGGATGAGGATTTCCTCGTACTCGACCTGCGACGGGCAAACCGCCTCGCAGGCCAGGCAAGCCAGGCAGCGATCGAGATGGCCAACGGTCTCCGCGGAGACCGGCAACTGGCCACTGGCCAGGCGTCGCGCCACGGCGATGCGCCCGCGTGGCGATTCGGCCTCATGCTGGTCAAGGCCATAGGTCGGGCAGTGCGGCAGGCACAGGCCACACATCACGCATTGATCGGTGAGGGCGGCAAGTGACTTGCCAGGCTGCCCATGGGTCGTATCGGCCATGACTTGATGCTATCATTCGCGGCTCGCTGCGCGTCGCCTGTTTCCGGGGCGCAGACTTGCGTGGCGCCGGGCGATCCTATATTCTCCCGCGCCTTTCGCCGCATCCAGCCCATGCAGGGCATTCAAGGTTTTGATATGAAGACGATCAGCGCCAAGCCAGAAAGCGTCAAGCGCGACTGGTACATTGTCGACGCCAGCAACAAGACGCTTGGCCGCCTGTCGACCGAACTCGCCCGCCGCTTGAAGGGCAAGCACAAGCCGATCTACACCACCCACGTCGACACCGGCGATTTCCTCGTCGTCGTCAACGCGGAAAAGATCGCGGTCACCGGCAACAAGCTGAATGACAAGAACTACCACCGCTTCACCGGTCATATCGGCAACCTGAAGACGACCTCGCTCAAGGACATGCTCGCATCGCATCCGGAGCGCGTCATTGAAATCGCCGTCAAGGGCATGCTGCCGAAGAACCCGCTGGGTCGTGCGATGTATCGCAAGCTCAAGGTCTACGCCGGCCCGAATCACCCGCACACCGCCCAGCAGCCGCAAGTGCTGGACATTTAATTCTTCAGGTATCGACAGTCATGGCAGCGATCCAACAGAACTACGGCACCGGCCGTCGCAAGTCTTCCGCAGCGCGCGTCTACCTGCGCAAGGGCAGCGGCGCGATCACGGTAAACGGCAAGGCCCTCGATGAATTCTTCGGCCGCGAGACAGCGCGCATGATCGTGCGCCAGCCGCTGCAGCTCGTTGAAGCCACCGAGAAATTCGACATCCTGGTCAGCGTCAGCGGCGGTGGCACGACCGGCCAGGCCGGCGCCATCCGCCTCGGCATCGCCCGCGCCCTGGTCGAGTACGACGAGAACCTCAAGTCGCCGTTGCGCAAGGCCGGTTTCATGACCCGCGATGCGCGCGAGGTCGAGCGCAAGAAGATCGGTCTGCACAAGGCACGTCGCGCGACCCAGTACTCGAAGCGCTGATCAACAGCCACAGCCCCGTCGCCAAGCGGTAAGGCACCTGACTCTGACTCAGGCATTCGGTGGTTCGAATCCATCCGGGGCTGCCAATACCAGGTCTGGGAAAGGACCGCAAAGCGGCCCAGGCAGATCATCAGGAAACCCCGCCTCGTGCGGGGTTTTTTGTGCGCGCGGCAACGGTGGCCAGGCTGCCCGCGCAGGACGCTGCCCCCCCCCCTTGAACGCGACACCTGCGCAAGCGGGCGCTCTCCCCTCGAACCGTTCGCGCCGAGCGCGCCGGTCGCGGCCCGCGGAGTCGAAGCGAGCGCGTGCGGGAACCCTTCGACTGCGGCTTGCCCGGGTTGGCGAAGGTGATATCGCATTGTTGCCGCGGCTTTGTCCGTTCCGGGCGTCCTCCCGGCAAACACCGCTGGATTGAACTTTGTTCCTTGTCGCCCGATCGATACGCGGCGCATCAGCCAGCGTGCCGGCTCCCGGCTGATCGAGGAAATCGCGTGGAACCCCATTCCGATCAAGCAAGGCCTCAGCACTGGCGCGGCATGCTGCGCTGGTGCATCCCCTTGGCCTTCCTCGCCCTCGTCGCCTGGCTGGTTGTCCGCGAAATCGACAGCCTGGATCTGCTGGCGATGCAGCGCTCCCTGCTGCGGATGCCGCTGCTGCCGACGCTGGGGATTGCCGCCCTGGCGCTTGCTGCCGTCGCCTTCACCGGCTTCATCGACGTGATCCTCGCGCGATGGCTGAGGCTTGCCGTGCGCGGGCGCGAGGTTTTCAGGCTGGCCTTCATCGCCAACAGCCTGTCGAACACGCTCAATCTTTCCGGCGCAATGGGTTCAGCGGTGCGCCTGCTGGGCTTTGTCTCGATGGGCGTCGAAAGCAGCCGCGCCGGGGCCCTGATCGGCATGCAGGTCCTGTCCCTGCCGCTTGGATTGTCCCTGCTGGTCGCCTCGACCCTGCTGCTGGGCCGGATCCCGGCAATCACCGCCAGCGTGGCCCAGTGGCTGGTCGTTGCCGTGCTTGCCGCCGCCGTCCTCTACCTGCCGCTGTTCTTCGTCCTCACTGCGCGTCGCGGCTTGATGCGCTGGCTGCCCGCGCAACATGCGCTGCCGACCTGGCCGCTGAAACTCCAGCTCAGCCTGCTTTCCCTGATCGACTGGCTGCTTGCCGCTGCCGTGCTGCATGCCTGCCTCGAACTGGCCGGCGTGCCGATCCGCCCGCTCGACCTGCTCGCATGTTTCGCCGTGGCTTCGGTGCTCGGCCTGCTCAGCCTGGTGCCGGGCGGCATTGGCGTCTTCGACAGCATCCTCGTGCTCGCCCTCGCCGCGCTTGGCTACGGGCAGGCGGCGTCGCTGGCCGGGTTGTTCCTGTTTCGCATCTGCTACTACGTGTTGCCGCTGTTCGTCGGCCTGAGCATTGGTTCGGGAATGCTGGCGCGGCGCCTGCCCCTGCTCGGCCGTGCCAGCGAGCGCTTGCGCCGCCATCCCCTGTTCCGCGTGCTCGACCTGCCGGCCAGCCTGCTGGCCAATCTCGGCATCCGCCTGCTGGCCGTGCTGACGTTTGCCGCCGGCGCACTGCTGCTGGCCTCGGCGGCGATTCCGGCCGTGCGCGAGCACATCGAAGTGGTGCGCGACCTGCTGCCGTTGGCAGCCATCGAGAGCGCGTACTGGCTGTCCATCCTCAGCGGTGTCTTGCTGCTCGGCCTGGGCCGCGGCATCGACGGACGCCTGCGCCTGGCCTATCGCCTGGCCATGCCCTTGCTCCTGCTCAGCGCCGGGCTGGCCCTGACCAAGGGCCTGCACTATGCCGAGGCGTTGTTCCTGCTCGGTGTCGCCGGCTTGCTGCGCCTGCGCAAGCGCGAGTTCAGCCAGGCTGCGATGAGCCTCAGTTCGGCGGCGACGTTCGGCTGGTTCGCCGGATTGCTGGCGGTGGTCGCGGTCTTCTTTGCCATCGGCATTGGTTCTGTTTTCGGCGACGACAGCTTCGACCTGCTGTATTTCGGTGTCGACGGGCACAGCTCGCGCCTTGCCCGCGGCCTCGTTGCCGCCTTGATCGGCCTGATCACCTACCTGATCTGGCAATTCTTCGCCGTGCGCCGGGCCCCGCTGAAGTTTCCCGATCGCGAGGAACTGCTGCGCGCGCGGCGCTTGTTCGAGGAGTTTGGCGGTGGCGAGTTTGCCCACCTCTGCTTCATGCGCGACAAGTACCTGTTCTGGTCGGCCGATGGCCACGCCGTGATGGCCTGCGGTGCCGTGCGCGATCGCCTCGTCGCGCTCGGCTCGCCGTGCGGATCGGAGGCGGCACGACGCCGCGCGATCCTCGATTTCCGGCGCTTTGCCGATGCCCAGGATCGCGTGCCGGTGTTCTATGAGGTGTTTGAACGCGACTTGTCGCTGTATCACGATCTCGGCTTCGATCTGTTCAAGCTCGGTGAGCTGGCGATCATCCCCTTGGCCGAATTCAACCTTGCCGGCAAGCGCTGGGAGGATTTGCGCCAGGCGCTCAACCGCTCGGCGCGGGAACAGCTCGACTTCGAGCTGATCGAGCCACCCTTCGACACCGTGCTGATGAGCGAACTCGAACAGGTGTCCGAGCAGTGGCTGGCCGACAAGTCGGCGCGCGAAAAAGGATTTTCGCTTGGCCGCTTCGATCGCGATTACCTGGAATGGGGGCAGGTCGCCATCGTTCGCCGGGCTGGTGAAATCATCGCCTTTGCCAACGTGCTGCCGGCATACGGCCCGGGCGGCGTGCTCAGTGTCGACCTCATGCGCCATGTCGCCGATGCGCCGCGCGGCACCATGGATTTCCTCTTCGCGCGGATCATGCAGTGGGGCAAGGAACGTGGCCACAGCCATTTCAGCCTCGGCATGGCACCGCTGTCGCGGGTTGGCGACAATCCATATGCGCGGATCAACGAGCGCCTCGCCGCGTTGGCCTTCGAGTACGGCGGGCGCATCTACAACTACCAGGGCCTGCGCCGCTACAAGGACAAGTTCGCCCCGCAGTGGGTCGGCGCCTACCTGGCCTATCCACGCGGCCTGTGGGTGCCGGGGCTGCTCCTCGATATCGCCGCTCTCGTTGCTGGCGGCTACCGGCGCTTTCTGCTTGGCGGAAAGCACGATTGCTGAGGCCAATGGTCGCGTTTAACGCCGATTGAACACCTTGCCGCGGGTGGACTGATATTTTCCGCCGGCCTCGCGGAATCCCGTTGCGGGCACCGGTCCGCAACAGGGGAATTCCGCCCATGTCCCTCCGCCACGTTTCCCTTGTTTGCCTGCATGCCAGCGTGCTGGCACTGGTCATGCTGGTCGGCTCGGCCCATGCCGAGGAGCCGAGCTGGGTGCGCGACACCGGCCTCGGCAACCTGGTCTTCACGCCCGCATTCGCCTACCCGCATCCGGTGCCGCCACCGGCATCCGCGCAAGCCGCGCAACGCGATGCATTCTCGCCAATCCAGCTCGTTCTCGATCTGGCCAACCACCTCCGCGACATCCGCTACAAGCGCGGTGGTCGCGAACCCTCGACCGGTTTCGATTGCAGCGGTTTCGTGCGCTATGTCTTTCGCCAGGGCATCGGCGCGGAGCTGCCGAACACCTCGGCCGCCCAGTTCAGGGCCGGTCACAGGATTGCCCGCAGCGACCTGCGCAGCGGCGATCTGGTTTTCTTCCGCACCGCCGGCAAGCGCATTTCGCATGTAGGCATCTACGTCGGCAATGGCGAGTTCATCCATGCGCCCTCGAGCGGCAAGCGCGTCAGTGTCAGTCGCCTCGCCGAACCCTACTGGTCGCACCGCTTTGCCGGTGCCAAGCGCCCCGACGTGCTCGCCGCGCATGCCGGCGTGGACGTGCGCGATCAGGGCTGAGCGCTTGCCCGCGCCTGCAGCACCTCGATGATGGCGTCACCAAGTGCCGCGTAGTCGCCATTGAAGTGATGCCCGCCCGGCAGGCCGAGCACGCCGAGCCGCGCATCCTGGCCGGGTTTGCAGAAGCTGTCGGTTTCATCGTTGCCGTGGATGCAGGTGAGCGGGATGGGCGACAAGGCAATTAAGGGAAGCACCGGCACACTGCCCTCGTGATGGGCACCGCCAAACCAGTCGCCAATGCGGATCTCGAACACGGCGTCGGCATCGGGTGAAATCATGATGCCGCGATCGATGCGCTGCTGCAGGGTGGCAGGCAGGCGATTGACCAGCACCGGCACCAGACTGGCGCCAAACGAGTAGCCGATGACGACAAACTGCGCATCCGGCCAGGCCTTGGCGTAGTGCGCGAGGATCCGCGCCAGGGCCTTTCCGGCAACCTCGGGACTGCGTTTCTGCCAGAAGAACTTGAGCGTGGAAAAGCCGACCACGCGCATGCCGGCGCCCGCCAGGCTTGCGGCAACACCCTTGTCGAGGCCGGCCCAGCCGCCATCGCCGGTGAGCATGATGGCGATGCGTCCGTCGCCTTCCGCGCTTGGCGCGATCTCGGTCAACGGCAGGTCGGCGATATCGTCGGGCAAGGCAACTGGATCGGCATCCTGCTGCTCGCGCCAGTGTGCGTAGGTGACGCCGACATCCTCGACGGCCTGCTCCTCCAGCAATCGCGGCGGTGGCAGGTCAAGTTGCTGGCGCAGGTTGTCGAACGCGCGGGCCGGATCCGCCAGGTGCGCACCCGGCAAGGGCAGCCACTCGCCGGGAAAATCGCCGGTGGCGACAACGTGATGGCGGGCATCCGCGCCAATCCGCGTGATCGCCCCGGCATCGCCCGGGCAGATTGCCCTCGGCAGGCTGAAATTCCAGTCCCAGCCGAGGGTGAGCAGCGCCGGGAACGTCCCGGCGGGTGCCTGGGCGACCATCGCATAGGCAAATGTCGCGCCGCTGCCGCGGCCAATGACCAGCGGCGTGCGGTAGTCGGCGTCACCCTCGTGGCGTTCGATCCAGTGCGCCAGCTCCTCGAAATGCCCGGCGGGATACGAACACGGCTCACCGATCGCTTGCAGGCGCTGCAGGTAGGTCGGCAGATCGATGCCGACCACGCGTGCGCCGTGCGCGGCCAGCGCGCGCGCCAGGGCATCTTCGCGCGCCGACCAGCCTGCGGCATCGGAAAGCAGGAGGATCGTGTCGGCAACAGCGGCCGGCGGTCGCTGCACATGCACCATGCCGAACAGGCCGTAATGCAGAGAGTCTTCGGCGGCGTGCGCGCACGGCAAGGCGCAGAGGAGCAACAGCGCCAGTCCCGGCAGGGTCCATCGTTGGTTGCTGCGCATGCGCCCGGTCCTCGTGGAACGGGCTATTGACCACGACAACGACGGTGGAAGTTCCGCGGCAGGCCTCAGCGGCTTGCCATCAGCGCCTCGATTTCGTCGGCATCCTTCGGCACGCCGGCCGAGATGACCTCCGGATCGCCGCGGGTGACCACGACATCGTCCTCGATGCGGATGCCGATGCCGCGATAGCGCGCCGGCACGCCCTTCATCTCCGGGCTGATGTAGATGCCGGGTTCAACCGTCACCACCATGCCCGGCTCGAGCTCGCGGAATTCACCGTCGATGCGATAGTCGCCGACATCATGCACATCCAGGCCAAGCCAGTGTCCGGTCTTGTGCATGTAGAAGCGGCGGTAGGCGTGGCTTTCGAGATTGGCCTTGAGGCTGCCCTTGAGCAGGCCGAGCTTGATCAGGCCCGCCGTCAAGCTGCGCACGGCGGCCTCGTGGTAGGCCTCGAACGACTGCCCCGCGCGCACCTTGTCGATGGCTGCAAGCTGGGCGGCAAGGACGATGTCGTAAAGGGCCCGCTGCTCGGGTGAAAAGCGGCCATTGACCGGAAACGTGCGCGTGATGTCCGAGGCGTAACAGGCGTATTCGGCACCCGCATCGATCAACAGCAGGTCGCCGTCGCGCAACACCGAGTTGTTGGCGCGATAATGGAGGACGCAGCCATTCGCGCCACCGCCGACGATCGGCTCGTAACTGGGCACTGCACCGTGCTTGCGGAAGGTGTGCAGGAGTTCGGCTTCGACCTCGTGCTCGTTCATGCCCGGCCGCGTTGCGCGCATGGCGCGGCGGTGCGCCTCGGCGGCAATCTGCGCGGATTTGCGCATCAGGCGCAATTCGCCGCGCGACTTGTACAGGCGCAGGTCGTGCAGCAGGTGTGACAGGGCGACGAATTCGTGCGGCGGCTTGGCACCCTGGCGGATATTCGAGCGCACGCGATTGACCCAGCCCATCAGCATCAGGTCGAAATCGGTGTCGCGGCCAAAGTGGTAGTAGACGCGGCTGCGCCCTTCGATCAGGCCCGGCAGGATGTCGTCGATGTCCTCGATCGGAAACGCATCATCCATGGCGTAGTCGGCGACCGCGCCTTCCTGTCCGGCACGATGGCCGTCCCACTGCTCGCGCGCGGGATCACGCTCGCGGCAGAACAGGATGACCTCGCCCTGCGCGCGCCCGGGCACCAGCGCCAGCACCGCTTCGGGTTCACCGAAACCGGTCAGGTAGTGGAAATCGCTGTCCTGGCGAAAGGCGTAGTGGGCATCGTTGTTGCGCAGGCGTTCGGCGGCCGAGGGCACGATGACGATCGCATCGCGGCCGGCCATGCGCATCAACTGCTTGCGCCGGCGGACATGCTCGTTGCGGCCGATCATCAGTGCAGGCGCCGGCTGGTCGCGGCTGCAGGCAGGCGCGCGGTCGGCCCGGGATCGAGTTCGGCATGCAGCAGCAAGACGCCTACCCGCACGAATTCGAGTACCTCGGCCAGCGCCGCCTCGTCCTCCTCGCCGCCACCATAGCTGAAGCTGGAAGCCGCGATGTTGCCGAAATCCTGCACGATCTCGCGGGCATCCGCGGACATGCCGTCGCCAAGGCGGCCGCTGCCGGCGAGGCCGACCCCGCCGAGAAAGCCCCGGCACCAGTCGACCAGTGCCTCGGCACGTGTCGCCAGGGCAACCTCGTCGCCCGGCAGCAATGGCTCGAAACCGAGTTCGGCATCATCGAGCTGTCCACGACACAGGCGGTAAAGCTGCGCGAACACCTCATCATCGCGGGCGGCGTCCAGATCGAAGCCGAGGGCATCGATCCACTCCTCGGCGGTGGTCGTGCCGCCGGCGCAGAGATAACCTGTGAGCGAGCCGTGCAGGTCGCTGGCATTGATGCCGACCTGCAGTCGGCCAAGGGTTGCGGAAAGCTCGCGATAGCTGATCGGGGCTGCGGACATTCGATGCCAGGGTCGTCTTGTTCGGGCGATTGTAACGCGCATCCAGCCCGGACCGGTTCCACCGCGGGTCGCCGGCACGCAGGGCCGCCATCATGCACATGGCAAGGTCGAGCGTGATTGCCTACACTCGATGAGCGGCGCGACTGCGCCAAAGGGGAGATCTGCGCAGCATCATGGGGGCGCTTTCATCAAAGCGGCGACATCCTGCCGGCCTTGCTGCAGGTTGGCTGCTTGCGATTGCCCTGCTGACCTGCTGCCTTCCCGGCGCGGCCATCGAACGCGAGTTCTATTTCGACCGCATCGACGACAACAGCGGCCTCCTGCAGAATTCCGTGCTCTCGCTGCTGCAAGGCCGCGACGGCATGATCTGGGTCGGCACGCAGGCTGCGCTGCACCAGTTCGACGGCTATCGCTTCCGCATTTTCGAGCACGATGTCGCCAATCCCGCCAGTCTGCCGGACAGTGCCATCACCGCCCTGGCCGAGACCGAGGACGGTCACTTGTGGGTTGGCACGAGCGCCAATGGCATCGCTCGTTTCACGCCGGCGACGGGTCGTTTCGAGTCGCGCGCACTGGCACCTGACGCACTCAATCGCAGTTCCCGGCAGTCGATTACCGCGTTGCGCCTGGATCCTTCACGCGGCCTCTGGATCGGCAGCCGCGGCGGCCTGGATCTGCTCAGCGCGGAAAGCAACGGACGCGAGCCCATTGCCGCGGCAGCGCAGGATGTGACCGTCGGCGTCGTCCGCGACCTGCTGCTGGACAGCCGCGGCGACCTCTGGGTTGCCAGCAGCTCGGGGCTCTGGCGCGTCAACCGCGACAGCCGCAAGCTGCAGCATGTCGCCGCCACGGTACTCGATGATGTTTCGAGCATCTTCGAGGATCAGGCGCACAACATATATATCGGCACGGCAAACGGGTTGTTCCGCGCCGATGGCGGCGGCAGCGAAATATCCCTGGCGTGGCCAGGCGAACCCGGCGCACGCATCGATGCCATCGCCGAGGATCATGCCGGCACGCTCTGGCTGGCGGTGCGCGGCCAGGGGCTGGCCACCTTTTCCGCTGCCAGTGGCCAATCGCGCTGGATCCGCACGCAGGGCGACCTCAAGGGCGGCCTTCCGCAGGCGGCCATCACGCGCCTGCTGGTCGATCGTTCCGGATTGCTCTGGGTCGGCAGCAATACGGCAGGCTTGAGCAAGGCGGATCCCGCCGGAGCGATCTTCCGCTTCATCACGGATGCCGACCTGCAGCGCAACCAGGACACGACCAACAACATCCGCTCCATCCTCGAGGATCGCGCGGGTCGCCTCTGGCTGGGTACCGATGGCGACGGCCTGAAGGTCTATGACCGGGCCTCGGGTCGCTTCAGCTACCACGACCGCGCCATTGCCCAGGCATTCGCCGCGCCCTTCCCCGGTCCCATCCAGGTCGAAGCCATCGTCGAGGATGATGCGGGAAATATCTGGTTTGCCAGCAACCTTGGCATCGCCACGATCGAGCCGAAAACCGGCAAGGTCACCGCGCAGCCAGCCGTGCAGGGCGAAGGTGGCGATGCGGGTCGGCGTGCCCTCATCATCAGCCGCGACGGCGCGATCTGGTCGGCGGGCCGCAGCGTTGGCGTGGTTCGTTTCGATCCGCGCAGTGGCGAGCGCCGCGCCTGGCGACATCGCGATGACGATCCCTCCAGCCTCACCCACGATCTGGTCTTCTTTCTCTGCGAAGACCGCTCCGGACGGGTCTGGGCCGGCACCGCCGACGGCCTCAGCCTGATCGACCCGGCCAGCGACAGCGTGCGCACGTTCCGTCACGAACGCGACAATCCGCATTCGCTGTCGAGCGACGTCGTTCGCGTCATCCACGAAAGCGCCGATGGCAGCATCTGGATTGGAACCCACGGCGGGCTCAACCATCTGCTCGAGCTCGGCCCCGGGCCGGCACGCTTCGAGCGCATCCTCAAGCAGGACGGACTGCCGGATGCGACCGTCTACGCCATCCTCGAGGATTCCCTGCGGCGCTTGTGGATCAGTTCCAATCGCGGCATCGCCATGCTTGATCCAGGCAGCCGGGCGATCCATGGTTTTTCGGTCAAGGATGGCCTGCAGGGCCAGGAATTCAACGGCGGTGCATTCCATCGCTTGCGCGACGGGCACTTCGCCTTTGGCGGCATCAACGGACTCAACCTGGTCGCCCCGGGCTCGGTCTCGGCCAGCCGCTATGCCGCACCGGTCGTCATCAGCGACGTGCGCGTCGGCAATGGCATGTTGCAGAATTACCAATCCGGCAATCCGGTGCGCATGGCGCAGGCCGACCGGGTCATCCAGTTCACCTTTGCCGCGCTCGATTTCAGCGCCCCCGAGCGCAACCAGTTCCGCTACCGGCTGCACGGTTTCGAGGAAGACTGGGTCGATGCCGGCACCCGCCACGAGGCAACCTACAGCAATCTCGATCCGGGCCAGTACGAGTTCCGCGTGCTGGCCAGCAATCACGATGGTTTCTGGAATGAAACCGCGGCAGCGGTGCCGCTGACGGTGGTGCCGGCGTGGTGGAACAGCGCATGGATGAAAGCCATCATTGCCGCCTTTGGCCTGCTCGCGGTCGTGGCCTTGTGGCAGGGCTTGCGGCGCAAGAACCGCGAACAACGCCTGCATGCCGTCGAACTTCAGGACCGTGAGGATCGACTGCGCCTGGCACTGTGGGGCTCCAGCGACGAATTCTGGGACCTGGACATGGACAGCGGCGTGCTGGTCCGCCTCAGCGCAAGTCGCGCGCAGGGCAACCAGCGCGAGGAGATCGACTCGGTCTACGATTGGGTCAGGGACAACATCCATCCCGATGACCAGCGCGTCATCGCGCAGAAGCTCGACGACCACATCCACAACCGCGCACCGCTGTTCGAATCCGAGCAGCGCGTTCGCGTCGGCCGTGACCGCTGGATCTGGGTGCTCGTGCGCGGCAAGATCGTCGAGCGCTGCGAGGAGGGTCGTCCGCGGCGGATCTGTGGCACCGCGCGCAACATCACCGCCACGCGCGAGGCCGAGCGCGAGCGGCGCATCGTCCAGGAAGTGATCAGCAGCATGCGCGAAGGCGTCACCGTGTGCGATCTCGACTTCAATTTCGTCGCCGTGAACCCGGCCTTCACGCGCATCACCGGCTGGCAGGAGCACGAAGTGGTCGGGCGCAATGTGTCCCTGCTCAATTGCGCCCAGCATTCTGCCGAGCACTACCAGAACATGCGTGCCTCGATCGTTCGCGAAGGCCTGTGGCGCGGCGAACTCTGGCAGCGGCGCAAGGATGGCGAGGAGTTCCTTTCCTGGCTGCAGAGTTCCGAAGTGCGCGATGCACAGGGCCAGCGCACGCACTTCATCGCCGTCCTCACCGACATCACCGAGCGCAAGCGCAACGAGCAGGAACTGCGCTACCTGGCCAATTACGACACCCTCACCGGACTGCCCAATCGTACCCTGCTGTCCGAGCGGCTTGGCCACGCCGTGATCCGCGCACGCCGTGGCGGGCACAAGGTGGCAGTGCTGTTTCTCGACCTCGACCGCTTCAAGCACGTCAACGATTCAATGGGTCATGCTGCTGGCGACCGCATGCTGAAGGCCGCCGGCAGCCGCCTGCGCGACAACATCCGCGATGGCGACACGGTCGCCCGCATCGGCGGCGACGAGTTCACCGTCATCCTCGAGGAGCTGACCGACAGCATCGAGGCCGAGCGCGTCGCGCAAAAGCTGATCAGCGCCTTCGAGAAGGCACTGGAGCTCAACGACGGCCAGGATGTGGTGATCTCGCCGTCCATCGGCATCAGCCTCTATCCGGACCACGCGCAAACGCCAACCGACCTGCTCAAGTTCGCCGACACCGCGATGTACCAGGCCAAGGATCGCGGGCGCAAGACCTACATGGTCTACACCGAGAAGATGGATGCCGCGGCACGCATGCGCGCGACCCTGGTCGGTGCCCTGCGCAAGGCCATCGAGCGCAAGGAACTCAGCCTGGTCTACCAGCCCAAGCTGTCCCTGCTTGATGAACACATCACCGGCGTCGAGGCCTTGTTGCGCTGGCACAGCCAGGAACTCGGCGACATCCCGCCGACCACCTTCATCCCGGTCGCCGAGGATTCCGGGCTGATCGTCGAGATCGGCGATTGGGTGCTCACGCACGCCTGCGAGCAGCTCGCCCACTGGCAGCGCGATGGCCTGCGCGACATCTCCATGTCGGTGAACCTGTCCGTCCTGCAACTGCAGCGCGGTGACCTGATCCAGCGCCTTTGCGACATCCTCGCCGAGAATGATCTCGCCCCGAGCCAGCTGGAGCTGGAGTTGACGGAAAGCGTGGTCATGGCCAATGCCGAGCAATCGATCAGCACCCTGCGCCAGCTCAAGGCAGTCGGCGTGACCCTGTCGATCGACGACTTCGGCACCGGCTACTCCTCGCTCAGCTACCTGCGCCGGCTGCCCATCGACACGCTGAAGATCGACAAGGAATTCGTGGGCGACATCACCACTGATCCGGACGACGAGGCGATCACCGCAACCGTCATCAACATGGCCCATTCACTGGGACTCAACGTGATTGCCGAAGGCGTCGAGACCGCCGAGCAGGCCGAATACCTGCGCGAACAGGGCTGCGACGAGATCCAGGGCCACTGGCTGTCGAAACCGATCCCGCCGGCGGAATGTTTCCTGTTCCTGCGCGAACGCAGCCGGCGTCGCCGCGCCAGCCTGAGCAGCCACTGATGGCCGGCGCCGATGCTGAGCCGGCCTCGCTTTCCGGTGTATAGTCCCGATCATGTCCGAGAAAGAACCGACCGTGACGACCCTTGCCGAGATCAGTGCCCAGGTTGATCGACTGGTCGACACCTGCCGCCGACTCAGCGAGGAGAATCGAAGCCTGCGCCAGAGCCAGGAGCAGCTCGCCAGCGAGCGTGCCGGCTTGATCGCGCGCAATGAACAGGCGCGCATGCGAGTCGAGGCGATGATCAGCCGCCTCAAGTCACTGGAGCAGAACCAGGCATGAGCGAAGCGGTGACCGTACGCATCCTGGATCGGGATTACCTGGTCGGCTGCAAACCCGAGGAACGTGACGGCTTGATCAGCGCGGCCGCCTACCTCGACGGAAAATTGCGCGAACTGCGCGAGCACAACCGCAGTGGCGGCCTCGAGCGCATCGCGGTCCTCGCCGGGCTCAACGTCGCCCACGAGCTGCTGAGCCTCAAGCAGCAGCAATCCAGCCGTGGCGAGCAGTTGGCACAGCATCTGCAAGCACTCAAATCAAAGCTTGAAGCCGGTTTGCCATCGTCCCTACAATAGACGCCGGTGTCCTCGGCAGTGTTCGACAGCGCATTCAACATTTTGCCTTGTTCCTGTATCGACCCCGGGACAGCCACGCGAACGTCTGTGCGCAAGTCCGCCCCGAGCGGAAAGCCTGATGACGACGCAAAGCTCTCCCACCTGAACCATTTGGTTCAAGGTCGTTCGATGTGCATCGGCACAGCGGAGGACGCCTCTCTCTTCTCTCTCTGCGGCAATCATGACGCTTGAAGACCCGCGCAAGACCCTGCGCGCCGAATTGCGCGCGCGGCGCAAGGCGCTCGTTGCCAGCGAGCGCATCGCCGCGGCCAATGGCGTCGCCGCCACACTCGACCAGCTTGCCGATTTCCTCGTCGATCCACGCATCGCCGGCTACTGGGCGATCGACGGCGAACTGCCCCTGCACAGCGTGGTGGCCAACCTCACCCGGCGCGGCCAGCACTATTGCCTGCCGCGCATCACCGGGCCACGGCAGCTTGCCTTCGTCGAATGGCGCCCGGGTGTCGACCTTGAAGCCAATCGCTACGGCATTCCGGAGGCCGTCTGCAGCGCAGGCGACCTGCTCGCCCCGGACGCGGTCGATATCGTCCTCCTGCCACTGCTCGGTTTCGATCGCCAGGGCCATCGCATCGGTTATGGCGGCGGCTACTATGACGCCAGTTTCGCCTTCCTGCGCGGACGCAGCGAAGCAGGCCAGCCATTGCTGATCGGCGTCGGCTATGCCGCGCAGCAGGTGGATGCGATTGCCCCGGCGGCGTGGGACGTGCATATGGATTACGTTGCCACGGAGAAGGAATTGATCGACTGCTGGGCGGAACGCGCATGAGCCGGCGCTACTGGCTGCTGAAGTCGGAACCAAATCGAGCGGGGCTTTCATGACCAGGCGCTACTGGCTCGTCAAATCGGAACCCGAGGAGTTCTCCATCGATGCCCTGGCCAGGGTCGGCATCGAGCCTTGGAGCGGCGTACGAAACTATCAGGCGCGCAATTTCATCCGCGACGACATGCAGGTTGGCGACGGCATCCTCTTCTATCACTCCAACTGCGCCGAGCCGGGCGTGGTCGGCATCGCCGAAGTGGCCAGCGCGGCGCATGCCGACCCCACCCAGTTCGACAAGCGCAGCGATTATTTCGACCCGGCCAGCAAACCCGAGGAGCCGCGCTGGATGCTCGTCGATGTGCGTTTCAAGCGCAAGCTCAGGCGCACGATCACCCTCAACGAACTCAAGGGCCGCGCCGAGCTTGCAGAGTTCGCGCTGGTCCGTCGCGGCAATCGCCTGTCGGTACTGCCAGTGACGCGCGCACAGTGGGATTTCATCCTCGGTCTCGAATAGCGGAGTGGCGACAATGGCAAACGAAGAAGGCAAGCGACGCGCGGCGCGCGCAGCCATGCGTTACGTGGAACCCGGCATGATCATCGGCGTCGGCACTGGCTCGACGGTTGCACACTTCATCGATGCACTGGGCGAGCGGCGCGGCGATATCGAAGCCGCCGTCTCCAGCTCGGAGCAATCAACCCGCCTGCTCAAGCAGCGCGGCATCGAAGTCGTCGACCTCAACGCCACCGGCGAACTCGCCCTGTATGTCGATGGTGCCGACGAGTGCGATCCGCAGCGTTGCCTGATCAAGGGCGGCGGCGCGGCGCTGACGCGCGAGAAGATCATTGCCGCGGCATCGCGGCAATTCGTCTGCATCATCGATCCGAGCAAGCGCGTCGACGTGCTGGGTCGCTTTCCGTTGCCGGTCGAGGTGATTCCGATGGCACGCAGTCATGTCGCGCGCCAGCTGGTCCTGCTTGGCGGCCAGCCGGTCTGGCGCGATGGCGTCACCACTGACAACGGCAACTGGATCCTCGATGTGCACAATCTGCGCATCACCGATCCGCCCGCGCTGGAAAGCGCGATCAACCAGATTGTCGGCGTGGTCACCGTCGGCCTGTTTGCCGCGCGGCGCGCCGACATCGTGCTGACCGGCGAGGCCGACTGAGCCTGGCAAGCGCAGCAGCAGCCAGCAAGCATCGGGTTTTGTGGATCCGCCCTGCCTTGTGGATCAGCACGGCCTTGTGGATCAGCTCTGCCTTGTGGGTCGGCGCTGTGCGCTGACGCTCCCCCTCCAACCTGCCCAGAAATGTTTGATCACAGATCGAACCCACTCAGGGCAGGAGCACCCAGCAAGCATCGGTCTTTGTGGATCAGCACGGCCTTGTGGATCAGCTCTGCCTTGTGGGTCAGCGCTGTGCGCTGACGCTCCCCCTCCAACCTGCCCAGAAAAGTTCGATCACCGATCGAACCCACTCGGAGCAGGGGCACCCAGCAAGCATCGGTCTTTGTGGATCAGCACGGCCCTGCGGATCAGCTCTGCCTTGTGGGTCAGCGCTGTGCGCTGACGCTTCTCCAAGCCCATCAAGGGTCAGCGATTTCCTACAGAAAAATCCGTATCCCGACATCGATAGCGGCAGAGGTTTATCGCAACCTTTCCCGATGTCCTACGCTGCACTCACCAGGAATCGCCGATCGGCGACCAATCACAGCTATGTGCTGACCTTCTGTGCACACGATCGCAGGCCGATCTTCATCGAAGCGAATGCAGCCACGCAGATCATCCATGCGATGCATCGAAGCACGCGACTTGGATACTGTCACTCGCTGGCTTGGGTTGTCATGCCCAATCACGTGCATTGGCTATTGACGCTTGCTGATGGAAGCAAACTCTCGTCACTGATGGCCGCCACCAAGGGCAATGCGAGCCGGGGACTGCAGGCGAATGCAGGATTACGCTTGCCAATCTGGCAGCCCGGCTACTACGAACACCAGATCCGCGCCGATGAAGATCTGCGCCAACAGGCCCGCTACTTGATCGCAAACCCGCTGCGAGCTGGGCTGGTTTCGCGCGTGGTCGACTACCCTTACTGGTGGGCGATATGGGCTTCCCCACCCCATGGACCGATGGCCGGCTCTATCGCGGCAGAGAGCCTGATTGAGAGGTAATTGGTGAAGATGTGCATATTTTGTTAATCAGCGCCACCTTGTGGGTCGGCGCTGTGCGCTGACGCTCCTTCCCCAACCTGGGCAGAAATGTTCGATCACAGATCGAACCCACCAAGGACAGGAGCAGTCAGCAAGAACCTGCTTTTGTGGGTCGGCGCTGTGCGCTGACGCTCCACCCCCAACCTGGGCAGAAATGTTCGATCACAGATCGAACCCACCAAGGGCAGGAGCAGTCAGCAAGAACCTGCTTTTGTGGGTCGGCGCTGTGCGCTGACGCTCCTTCCCCAACCTGGGCAGAAATGTTGAATCACAGATCGAACCCACCCAGGGCAGGAGCAGTCAGCAAGAACCTGCTTTTGTGGGTCGGCGCTGTGCGCTGACGCTCCTCTCCCAACCTGGGCAGAAATGTTCGATCACAGATCGAACCCACCAAGGGCAGGAACAGTCAGCAAGAACCTGCTTTTGTGGGTCGGCGCTGTGCGCTGACGCTCCTTCCCCAACCTGGGCAGAAATGTTCGATCACAGATCGAACCCACCAAGGACAGGAGCAGTCAGCAAGCAGGAGTTCACTGAATGTGGCTTCGTTCCTGCGTTGCTGAGCCGCTGCCTGCCGCAAAGTCGCGTCGGCCACGCAGGAGCAGCGCCTGTTGCCAGTCTGCAGGAAGCGCCTCGCTGCTGCCATCGAGACGCACGGCCTTGCCGCCAACGAGGCCGGCGACCGCCACGCCATCGACATGCAGGATGCGCGAGCCGAGCAGCGCCGGCACGCGCACGCCGGCGTCCAGTATGCCGACCAGGTTGAGCGGATCGGTGGCGGCGATGACGACCTTGCTGCCATCACGCGGCCGCGTACGCGCCTTGCGCAGCAGCGGGATCGCTTCGGCGAGGGCGAACTGCTCGCCGGACAATCCGGCAATGAAACGCCCGCCACGGATCTCGCCGCGCGCCTCAAGCTGCCGATAGACGCGCAGCAGTTCGCGCCACGGCGGCAACCAGGCGGATTCACGCGCCAGCAGACGCCAGCAGATCACGCCGTAGCGCCGCAGCAAGGTGCGCGCGACATGCTCGAGCGAATCCTTGCCGGAATCCTGCCCTGGATCCACAACCTCGGCCGCCGGCACGCGCGTCAGCGCCCAGCGCCCCGCATCTTCGATGCCCATCAGGTTGGCCCGATGCGTGCGCCGCGCGTGCCGCGAGCGTTTGCCCGCTGGTACCAGCAAGGCGCGCAGGCCGGCAAAGCTGTCGGCGTTGACCAGGCCGCGACTGACCAGTTCGCCGAGTGCCTCTTCGAGTTCGACCTTCAGCAAGCGCGTGCCGTGGGCAATCTCGTCGAAAAACGAAGCGCCTTGCGTGCGCAGGTGCTCAAGCACGGCTGCGGCACGCGAGGAGGTGGTAACGCTCCCTTGCGTGGAGGCCGATGCCAACTGCGCCCAGATGCGCAGGCTGCGTCGCGGCAGGATGAGGATCGGCGTGCTGCGCAGCGGGCCGGTCGCGCGCTCGCGATTCGCCGATGCGGCGCTGGCAAAGCGCGTCCAGACAATGCGGCCACTGCGACAATGTTCATCGAGCCAGTGGATCGAATAATCGGCGATGCGTGCGGGCAGGAGTTCGGTTTCCCAGGCACCGGCTGCCGATTCGAAACCTTCGAGTTGTCCGAGCACGCTGGCCAGCGCATCCGGCCCACGCGCCTGCGTGCCCGGTGCGAGGCGATGCCAGTCGAACAGAAAGCGCATGTAGTCGCGCGCCGCCACCGGTTCGATTTCACGACGCAGGCGCTTCAGCGTGTAGCGATGGATGCGCGCGAGCAGATGGCGTTCGCACCATTCCTCGCCGGTCGCCGCCGGTGTGAACTGGCCGCGCATGACGAAGCCCTGGGTTTCCAGCGCGACCAGCGCTGCCGCGATTTCAGTCGCCATGACTGCCATCATCCCGGCAAGCCGAGTGGCCGTGACCGGTCCAAGTGCGGTCATGCGCGCACGCAGCAGATCGATCAGCGCCTCCTCGTGCGTCCACTGGATGGCGGCGAATTCGGCGGGTGCTTGGATGGCGGGTTGCATGACCGCTGTCGGATGAAGCGCCTGGAGTTGCGGCAGTTTTTCGGCAGCAATCCAGAGACTCCCGACACTCTCTGCAGGAAGCGGTTGGGCTGTAGCAGGAGCGACTGCAGTCGCCTCGAAAATGGGACCTCCTGCAATCGTGACGCCTTCTCCATTCCCGATTCCCCATTCCCGACTCCCGGCCACGGAGATCCGCGTGGCGCGCTGCTGTGCCGCGAGCCGGATCAACCAGTCCGCCCATTGCGGCTGGCTCTCGGCTTCATCGGCGCTGACAAAGCCGATGCCCATGAGGGTTTCGTGCATCTCGTCGGCATCGCGCGGATCGGGCCAGGCTTCCTCGCGCACGGCTTCGATCGCAGCCAGATCGAGCGCACCCAGATCCTCGTTCGATTCGGGATCGCTCCAGCGGCGCATTTGCACGGCCTGGGTGCGGCGTTCCTCCAGCGGCGCATCATCGAGGAAGGCATACGGCCGCGCGCCGAGGATTTCCGCGGCGAGCGGCGAAGGTTCGGGCAGGTCGCGCGCGACGATGCCGATGCTGCCGCTCTCAAGACCGCGCAGTACATCGAGCCAGCCTTCCACGTCCATTGCCTCGTGCAGGCAATCGTGGAGCGTCTGCGCGACCAGGGGGTGATCGGGAATCTGCCGTTCGCCGACGATGTTTTCGAGACAGGCGACCTGATCCGGAAACACCGTGGCAAGCAGGTCCTCGGATTTCATGCGCTGCAGTTGCGGTGCGATCTTCTGCCCGCCGGCAAAGCGCGGCAGGGCCAGAGCCGTGGTCGCCGCCCAGCGCCAGCGCACGCCAAACAGCGGCGCATCGAGCAGGGCCTGGACGAGGATGTCCTGCGCCGTCGTCGAATGCAGGTAACGCGACACCTCGATCAGCGGAAAGCTGTGGCTGGTCGACAGCGAAAGGATGATGGCATCCTCGGTCGCCGCCGCCTGCAGTTCGAAATTGAACGAACGACAAAAGCGTTTGCGCAGGGCCAGGCCCCAAGCCTTGTTGATGCGACTGCCAAATGGCGAATGCACGATCAACTGGGTACCGCCGGATTCGTCGAAGAAACGCTCCATGACGATCTGCCGACGCGTCGGCAGCACACCGAGCGCATTGCGTGCACGCGCCAGATAGTCGACCAGCTGCTGCGCGGCGACTGCATCGATGCCCACCGTATCGATCAACCAGGCACACGCGGCACGCATGCCTTCCCCTGCATTCGCAGGAGCCAGCCCAGGGGTGGTGTCGTTCTTTCGCGCATTCCCACGCTGCACCCCTGAAGCAGCGTCCGCGGGAGCAGGAACCTCGTCTTTGCTTGCGCTCCAACTATTCCCGATTCCCGATTCCCCATTCCCGGTCAACCGCGCCTCGATTTCCGCACGCAGGCGCGATACGCCCATCGACAGCTCGTCGCTGCGTCCGGGGGCCTCGGCAATCCAGAACGGAATGCTCGGCGGCAGGCTGTGCGCATTCTCGACCCGTACCGTGCTGCGCTCGACGCGCAGGATGCGATAGCTGGTGTTGCCCAATTGGAAAATGTCGCCAGCCATGCTTTCGACGGCGAAATCCTCGTGCACCTTGCCGACCGTGACTGCCTCCGGCTCGACCACGACCGCATAGTCGGCGGTATCGGGAATCGTGCCACCGGAGGTCAGCGCGGTCAGCCGCGCATTGCGCCGAGCCTTGACCTTGCCATGCACGGCATCACGATGCAGGTAGCCGGAGCGCGCGCCACGCCGTGTCGTGAAGCCATCGGCGAGCATGCGCACGACGGCATCGAAATCCTTGCGCGCGAGATGGCGATACGGCCAGGCGCGGCGCAGCCAGTCGTACAGCGCCGCCTCGTCCCATTCGCCACAGGCGACTTCGGCGACAATCTGCTGCGCCAGCACATCGATCGGCGCAACGGGAATCTTCAGCGCATCCAGTTCGCCGCGGCGGATGCAATCGAGCAGGGCCACGCATTCGACCAGGTCATCGCGCGATTGCGGAAACAGCCTGCCTTTCGGCGTCGCGCCAACGGCGTGTCCGGAGCGGCCGACGCGCTGCAGGAAGGCGGCAATCGCGTGCGGCGAACCAAGCTGGCAGACCAGGTCGACATCGCCGATATCGATGCCGAGCTCCAGCGAGGCGGTCGCCACCAGCACCATGAGCTCACCGCGCTTGAGGCGCTGCTCGGCATCCAGGCGCAACTCCTTGGCGAGGCTGCCGTGATGCGCGGCGACCTGCTCCTTGCCAAGGCGCTCGCCAAGATGACGCGCCGCACGCTCGGCCATGCGCCGCGTGTTGACGAACACCAGGGTCGTGCGATGCGCCTGGACGAGTTCGGCAAGCCGGTTGTAGACGCTTTCCCAGGCCTCGTTCGACATCACCGCTTCGAGCGGCACGGGTGGCATCTCGATGGCCAGGTCGCGCGCGCGCACATGACCGGAATCGATGATGGCGCAATCCGGCCTGCCCTCGGCATCGACATGACTGGCGCCGACGAGGAAGCGCGCGACCTCCTCGATCGGCTTTTGCGTCGCCGACAGGCCGATGCGCACCAGGCGCCGCTGGCACAGCGCTTCGAGGCGTTCGAGGGTCAAGGCCAGATGACTGCCGCGCTTGTCATCGGCAATCGCGTGGATTTCATCGACGATGACCGTGCGCGTGCCGGCCAGCATCAGCCGGCCCGATTCCGAACCCAGCAGCACGTACAGCGATTCCGGCGTGGTGACGAGAATATGCGGCGGAGATTTCAGCATGCGCTGGCGATCGGCCGCCGGCGTGTCGCCGGTACGCACGCCGGTGCGGATATCGATGTTGATGTGGCCACGACGTTCAAGCTCGGCGCGGATGCCGGCCAGCGGCGCTTCGAGATTGATGGCGATGTCGTTGGACAGCGCCTTCAAGGGCGACACATAGACCACCGTGGTCTGTTCAGGCAGGCCGAAACCCATGCCTTCGCGAACCAGGCCATCGATTGCGGCAAGAAACGCAGCAAGGGTCTTGCCCGATCCGGTCGGTGCCGCGATCAGCGTGTGACGCCCGGCGCGGATTGCCGGCCACGCCTCCACCTGCGCCGGCGTCGGCGCGGCAAACGTGCGCGCAAACCAGGCGGCAATGGCTGGATGGAAGGAATCGAGGACGTTGCTGGCGGACATCGCAATTCGTGGCGCGAATGGATACCCAGCCTACACCGCCTGCAATCTCAGGGTGTGAGACCGGGCAAGGCCTCGTTCACGTTGCGCCCGGACTGTCGGCGACGTGCAGCATGGTCCGCACCAGGTGATCGAGCGCCTGCATGGGATCTTCGCAACGTCCGGCGTGGACGGCGGAGGTCTGGATCACCGCACTGCGTGGCGCAGTCAACCAGTGGAAGCGCTCGCGCTGGCTCAGTCGGCCCAAGGCACCGGCCGCCGCGCCACCGGCGCAGATCAACGGGATCGTCTGCAGGTGCGCGCGAATCTGCACGAGGTCGGCGCCTGGATCGAGCGCGAGCAGGCGCGCTTCGTCGAACCCGATGCGCGCTTCGAGAATGCGCGCCATCACGCTGGAAAGAATGACGCCGACATTGATGAACTCCTCGCGCTCCGGGCGAGGCACGACGCGCACGATCGCGTAGTCATACCAGATTGGCGCGGGCACGGATGGCTTCCTCGACAAACGCACGCGGCGCCTTGATGCGTTCGAGCAGGTAGTCGACATATGCCTGGCGATGCTGGGCGACATCGGCAAACGCCGCCTCGCCAAGCAGCCAGGAGGGCGGCACCTGGGCGACGATGTCGCTGATCAACGCGGGCGTGATCTTCTGCGCAAGCAAGGCATCGACTTCGGCGATCCGGCTGGCCAGCGGCAGCAACACATGATCCTTGATCTGCACGAAAGGCGTGCGACTGCGCCCGGCCATGCCGTCCCAGCCATGGTGGAAGTACAGGGCCGCACCATGATCGATCAGCCACAGCCGCCGGTGCCAGGTCATCATGTTGGCATTGCGCGGGGTGCGATCGACATTGCTGACATAGGCATCCAGCCAGACGATGCGCGAGGCCAGGTCTTCGTCCGCCGAGATCGCCAGCGGATCGTAGGTGACCGCGCCAGGCAGGTAGTCAAGGGCAAGGTTGAGGCCCGCGCTGGCGCGGATCAGGTCCTGGATTTCCGGATCGGGCTCGGTGCGCGCAAGTTCGTCGTCGACCTCGACGAAAACCAGCTCGGGCATCGGCAGATCC
Source organism: Lysobacterales bacterium 63-13 (assembly GCA_001899855.1). GTDB lineage: Bacteria > Pseudomonadota > Gammaproteobacteria > Xanthomonadales > Rhodanobacteraceae > Dokdonella. The sequence goes on along the minus strand of MKWR01000004.1, from coordinate 161,000 downwards.
AGCGCCCGCGCAATCTCGCCGGCAATCAGTTCGGCGATCAGGGCTTTCGCGCCCTGGCCGGCACCACGGAACTTGAGCACATACATGCCGGCATCATCGGCTTCGATGATCGCCGGCAGCGAACCGCCTTCACGCAGGGGCGTGACATAGCGGGTTGCAGCGACCGTACGGATATTCATTGCCGGCGATGCTCGCATTGATCCCGTGCCGTGCAAAGCAGCCTCTGGAGCCGTCCGCGCAAGATCGAGCCGCGCGCGGATACGTTCAACTGCCCTGCGCCGCGCTCCAGGCGGCCATGCGTTTCTCCATTTCTTCTGGCGGGACATCCTCGACATGCGTCGCCAGCGACCACTTGTGGCCGAACGGATCGATCACCGAGCCCATGCGGTCGCCCCAGAACTGGTTTTCCACCGCGCGATCCGCACGGGCGCCCGCCTTGATCGCCCTGGCGAAGGCGGCGTCGGCGTCCTCGACATAGATCATGAAGGCTGCCGTCGGCCCGCCGCGCGCATTCGGCCCCTTGACGTTCATGCTGGCGAATTCGTCGGACAGCATGATGTGGGTATCGCCGATCATGATCTCGGCATGGCCGATCATGTCGCCCATCGGCAAACGGTAAAGCTCGGTGGCGGCAAAGGCCTGCGCATAGAAATCGATGGCCCTGGCGGCATCGTCAACGGTCAGGTAGGCAGTGACGGTGTGATAGCCGTCGGGAATGTGTTTCACGGCTTTCGTGCTCATGCGTGGACCTCCAGTGGACTCGTGCGCATCGTACAACCTGCCGTGGCGCAGCGCCGGCCGTGCCGACGCGCAAGGCTCAAGCCTGCGAAGACAATTTCAAGCCGATGATGCCGCCCAGGATCAAGGCCAGGCTGAGCAGGCGGCCGAGGTTGGCCGCTTCGCCGAAGAGGACGATGCCGAGCAGCGCCGTGCCCACGGCACCGACGCCGACCCACACCGCATAGGCGGTGCCCAGTGGCAGCGACTTCATGGCAATGCCCAGCAGGCCAAGACTGATCGCCATCGCCAACACGGTGCCGACGGATGGCCACAGGCGGGTGAAGCCCTCGGTGTATTTCAAGCCGATGGCCCAGCCGATTTCAAACAGTCCCGCCACAATCAGGATGAACCAGTCCATTGCACTCCTCGTCACTGCCTGGGTGTCGCCGGCGGGCGTGCGCCGCCGGGTTCAAGGCTTCGGTGGTTTCGCCGGCTTGTCCGAACGCGTCTCTTCATTGCCCTTGGCTGCGCGCGTGGCGGCGGCCTGGCGCGACCATTCCTCGATCAGTTCGGCGCGCGCGGCGCGGCGACTGGGCGGTTCCACGGATCCTGCTGCCTCTGCTGCGGGTGCTTCGTCGGCGCTGCCAGTGTCGATGTAACGCAGCAAGCGATCGATCTGCATGGCCAGCACATTGTCGACCGCCGGCGCAATCTGCTCGAGGCCGCTGCCACTCGCTGCATTGACGCGGTAATCGACATCGAGGCGGGTGGCTTCGTCATCCATCGGCTGCAGGCTGAAGCTCAGCACGCCGGTGACGGCGCGTTCCTGCAGCGGCCCGAGCGCGGCATCCAGGCGCAGCAGTTCATTCTTCAGGGCCATGACGACGCGACCGTGTTCGGCACTGCCACCGGCCCAGCGCTCGCAAAAGCAGCCGCCCGCCTCGGCCTTGAGGCTGAGATTGGCCGCCGTGCCCGACCAGGTGTGCTCGGCGCTCCACCAGCGCGCAACCTCGCCCAGGGCGACATAGACCTTGGCCGGCGGTGCCTCGACCCGCGCCGAGAATCCAATCAGGAAATGGTCGGCGGCTGCCTCGCTGACCTCGGCACGCGCGCTGCACGCCATGAGGCCGCCAAGGGCACAAAGCAGGAGCATGGCTTTCATCAAACGGATCCTTGCCCGCGCGGCACGCGGCGATGCGCCCTTGTGGCAGCCCGCAGCAGTTCCGTCAAGCGCTCAGGCGTCGGCGTCGGTGGCCCAGCCTTCGCCGCTGCCGCGATGGATCAGCGTGTCCGTATCGAGCACGGCACCGGCCGGATACGCCGGTTGCGCGGCGAGTTCGGCATAGATCGGCACGAAATCCGGGCGCGTCGCCTCCATCAACTGCTCGAAGCTGTCGATGACGAAATAGGTTTTCTGGAAGGTATCGATGCGATAGCGCGTGCGCATGATGCGCTTGATGTCGAAGCCGATGCGGTTTGGCGCAGCCGATTCGAGGCAATGGATGGATTCGCCCTTCGAGGAGACGATGCCCGAGCCATAGATGCGCAGTTCACCCTTTTGCCGGATCAAGCCAAACTCCACCGTGTACCAGTAGAGCCGGGTCAGGTTGACCAGGGCTTCGGCGCTGACCCCGTGTGCCTTGACGCCGCCACGACCGTAGGCGGCCATGTAGTCGGCAAACACCGGATTGAGCAGCAGTGGCACGTGCCCGAACAGGTCATGGAACATGTCCGGTTCGGCGATGTAGTCGATCTGCTCCGGGCGACGGATCCACCAGGTCACCGGGAAGCGCCGATTGGCCAGGTGCTCGAAGAAATCGAGTTCCGGCAGCAGGCCTTCGACGCCGATCAATCGCCAGCCGGTGGTCTTCGCCAGCAGCGCGTTGATTTCCTCGAAACGCGGGATCTGCCCGGCGGACATGCCGAAGCGCTCCTGGTTGTCGATGAACTCGGCGCAGGCGCGGCCCTTGAGGATTTCACGCTGGCGCGTGAACAACGTCGACCAGGTGGCGTGATCCTGTTCGGTGTAGCTGTCCCACGGCTGCTCGACAATGGCGGTGGTGTAGACCGGCACATAGCCCTTGTCGGTCAGCTGGTTTTCGACGCGGCGCGGCTCGGCAGACATGCGTTCAACCCGGTGGATGCGACCCTTGATGCTAGCGGGTTCGGTGCGCAACAGGCTTGCAAACTTGCCTGATCCTTGCTGATTGACGCATATTTGTTGCGTCAAACCACCTTCCTGCACATGAAACGAGCGAATCCGTGAATTCCAGCCTCGATCGCACCGACTTGCGCATCCTCGCCCTGCTGCAGGCAAACGGGCGCGCGACCAATGCCGAGATTGCCGAAGCAGTCAATCTTTCCGCCTCGGCCTGCCTGCGCCGCGTGCAGAAACTGGAAGCAGACGGCGTCATTGCCGGCTATGCCGCCCTGGTTGATCCGCAAGCCCTCGGCCTCGGCCTGCAGGCATTCGTCCGCGTGCAACTGGAAAAGCACGGCAGTGCCGCCGTGCAGCATTTCGTGCACAGCGTGCAGAGCTGGAACGAAGTGGTCGCCTGTCATGCGCTGACCGGCGAGATGGATTACCTGCTGCAGGTCGTGGTCAGCGATCTCGATGACTTTTCCCGCTTCCTGCTCGACAAGCTGCTCAATGAAAGCGGCGTCGGCGATGTCAATTCGAGTTTTGTCCTGCGCACGGTCAAGCACACGCGCGAATTGCCGATCAAGCTGGCCTGAGGCGGTTCAGTGCAGGGTGTGGCGCTCGCCCTTGTCATCCACGCGGGTTGGAAATTGCAGGATGCGCGCGCCTTGCGCCGACTCCGGATCGCGCTTCCACAGCACCGGCACGTCATCCGGTCGCGGCAGGTCCAGCTCGTCATCGGCGGCTGCGTGCGCGTCGTCCTCGTCCTCCCAGCTGTAGCGCTTGCGCGGCGGCTTGGGATCAAGACGGAACAGGAGAATGGCGGCCAGCGCGCCGGCGGCGGCACCGGCCAGGTGATACTCGAAGGAGATGTTTTCCTCGCGCGGCAGCACGGTCAGGAGCATGCCGCCGTAGAAAAAGAAGACGACCAGGGCGATCGCCACGCCCAGGCGATCACGCCGGAACAGGCCGGTGAGGAAGAGGAAGAACATCAAGCCGTGGTTGACGCCGCTCATGCCCACATGCACGGAATCGCGCGCGAACAACCAGACGCCCAGGCCCGAGAGCAGCCAGATCATCGGCAACGCCCATTGCGCCGCGCGCGGATATGCATACAGGGTCAGGGTCGCCAGCAGGGCCAGCGGCAAGGTGTTCGACATCAGGTGCTCGAACGAGGCGTGTGCGAACGGCGCACTGAGGATGCCGACGAGTCCGCGCAATTGCCGGGGCTCGATGCCGAGGTCGCCCATCGACCAGCCCAGCAGCCAACTGCCAAGCCAGACCAGCCAGATGCCGACGAGCAGGACGGCGGCGCTGAAGACGGCGTAATTGATGCGCTCGCGGTCGAACTGGACGGCGGCGCTGCCGGGATCCGGCGTCGGGGGTGCGATATCCATCGTCACGAGGTTGGGTCGCGGCGCGTGGGTGCAAGGGCGCTGGCGGCGGATGGGATCGGGCCGATTGATGGCATTGCCGAATGGCGATCCGACATTCGGCAATGCCGGCGACTTGCGCGCGGGGCTCCGGCCATCGGGGGTGTCGCGCAACGGCGGATTGTTTCGCGTGCAGCGCTTCGATGGGCATTCCAGGCTCTCGCAGCCTGCGCTGGATGGGCGCTTCACGTCCTCGCAGCCTGCATTTGATTGCGCACCCCAAGCCCTCGCAGCCGATTGCTGCCGGCCCGGCCGAAGGTTTCCCGCAAGCTTGGCTCGGATGTTGCTTGGGTTGCTTATCCAACCAGTTGAACGCCATGGATTTCCACATTCCCACCGCGATGCAGTTGACCGCAACCATGACCATGATCATTGGTCTTGCGCTCGCCTTCACCATCACCGGATATCCGCGATTCCTGCAATATCCCATGCGCCTGTGGGTGCGCGGTTTGCTCATCCAGCCGTTTTCCTACGCGCTCTTCTCGCTGCGCGGGCAAATTCCCGACTGGCTCTCGATCATCGTCGCCAACACCTTGCTGAGCATCTCCTTCGTGCACCTGGTCCTCGCCCTGTACGTGTACAACCGCAAGCCGGCGAAATTGCCGTTGATGATCGCGATCGTCGCCATGACCTTCATCGGCGAAACCTTGCTCACCTATGTCTGGCCGAGCCTGTACGGGCGCATCTGCCTGATGTCGCTGCTGCTGGCGCTGATGTGCGGGCTGGGCATCAAGGCGATCTACCAGCGGGTCGAGGTGATCACGCGACCGGAACACCTGGTCGCCATCATGCTGCTGGTCGGCGGCCTCATCATGCTGGCGCGGATCCTCAGGGTTCCGGACGTCGGCATGCTCAGCCTGACTGCCTCCACGGCAATGCAGGGTATCGTCTTCACCTACGCCTCGCTGCTGCCGGTGATCGCGACGTCGGGTTTCCTGCTCATGTGCGGCGAACGCCTGAACAAGCATCTGACGCAACTGGCCACGCTGGATCCGCTGACCGGGGTGTACAACCGGCGCACGATGACCGAGCTGGCCAGCAAGGCGGTCGCGGCGAGCAAGCGCCATGGCGGCGCCTTGTCCCTGCTGATCATCGATATCGACCATTTCAAGCGCATCAACGACCAGTTTGGCCACGAAGCGGGCGACCTGGCCCTGTGTCGCTTTGTCGAACTGGTTGGCGAGGTGCTGCGCGAAAGTGACGTCTTTGCCCGCCTTGGCGGCGAGGAGTTCGTCGTCATCCTGCCCGACTCCGACGAACGCGCCGCCATCGAGATTGCCGAGCGCATCCGCCAGCGGCTTGCTGACTCCGACTTTTCCGTCAGCGGCTGGCAGGTGCCGCTGCGCGTCTCGATCGGCGTCGGCATGCTGGGCCCGGCCATCAGCGACCTTGAAACCCTGCTGCGCATGACCGACCACGCCATGTACGAGGCCAAGCGCAACGGCCGCAATCGCGTCGTCCCGGTTTCGGCGATGCATTCGCAATCGGCACTCGACTTCGGCACCCGCGAATCACCGCAATGACGTCAATCGGTCCGCGGCAGGAGACGGCTGGCCACCAGCGAGGCACCGATCAACAAGGCCACCATGCCCAGTGACAAGCCGATCGGCACCTTCCAGACATCGGCGATCAGCATCTTCACGCCGATGAAGACAAGCACGCCGGCGAGTCCGTAATTGAGCAGGTGGAAGCGATCGGCCATGCCGGCGATGAGGAAGAACAAGGCGCGCAGGCCAAGCACGGCAAACACGTTCGAGGTCAGCACGACGAACGGGTCCTCGGTGATGGCGAAGATCGCCGGGATCGAGTCGACGGCGAAGATCACATCGGTCACCGCAAGCAGGACGATGACCATGAACATCGGCGTGTACCAGCGCACTCTATCCTTGACCACGCTCAGCTTCGCCCCGCTGTATTCCTTGGTCAGGCGCAGGTGGCCGCGCATCCAGCGCATCAGCGGATTGGACTCGAAATCGCCTTCGTCATTGGGCGCGCGCACCATCTGGATGCCGGTGTAGATGAGGAATGCGCCGAAGAAATAAAGAATCCAGTGGTAGCGCTGGATCAATGCCGCGCCCACGAAGATGAGGATTGCGCGCAGCACGATCGCGCCGAGGATGCCGATCATCAGCGCGTGCTTCTGCAACTCCGCGCTGACGCCGAAACGCGAGAAGATGAGCAGGAAGACGAAGATGTTGTCGACCGCCAGCGCCTTTTCGACGAGATAGCCGGCAAGAAACTGCAGCGCGGTCTCGTTGGCGACCTCGGCACTGACGTGTCCACCCAGCCAGTACCACAAGCCGAGGTTGAACAGCATGGCCAGGGCAATCCAGGCCACGCTCCACAAGGCCGCTTCCTTGAAGGCGACCTTGTGCGTGCCGCCGGCACGCAGGACGACGAAATCGATGACCAGGGCGATGACGACAATCAGTCCGAAAACGAACCAGAGCGCCGGTGTTGCGATGGTGTGCATTGCCTGAACTCCGCAAACGAGTGCCCCGCGCCGGGTTGCGCGAATCGGGCCACGGTGGATTCCGGGCACAGCTTCGCCGTTGTTCGGCGAAGGTCTTGCTCGCAAACAGCGCAGTTTCGCGGAATTTGCCTGCCGGACCGGGACCGGCGGGGCGGTCCGTGCTGACGATCGCGGCAACGGGAGAGCTACTCCCCTTCGTTTACACCGGCGACTCTAGCGGAATGCCTGCTGAAAGTCATGGTTGACGGGGTAACAGATGGTGTCGGGGGTTGCGGCCGGGAATGGGGAATGGGGAATGGGCGAGCTTGTGGGTCAGCGCTGCGCGCTGACGCTCTTTCTCCAGGCCAGCCGGCGGGGAAGCGCATTGAACCCGCAGGCGTCCTGGAATCGTCGCTTTCATCGCCATCGCTTATCATTCCCGCATGAACAACCATCCACCGGGGCCGCTGCCCGTCGTCCAGCTGAAGATCGAACGCCGCTCGAACCATCCCTGGATCTACCAGAAGATGGTGGAACGCCCCGAGCCAAAACCGAAACCCGGCAGCATCGTCGAGATCGTCGACCGCAATGGCGACTATGCCGGACGCGGCTTCTACAACGGCCACTCGCGGATCACCTTGCGCGTGCTGACCGCCGACGTCGAGGAACAAGTCGACGAGGCGTTTTTCGAGCGCAAGATCGCCGCTGCCGTCAGCCTGCGTCGTGATCTGCTGAAACTGGACGCGGTCACCGACGCCTATCGCCTGATCCATTCCGAAGGCGACGGCCTGTCCGGGCTGGTGGTCGACCGCTTTGCCAATACCCTGGTCATCGAGTTCTTTGCCGCCGGCATGTACAAGCAGCGCGAGGTGATCCGCCGTTGCCTGCTCGAACACTTCCCTGATGCGGCAATCTACGCCTACGCCGAATCGCATGTGCAGAAACAGGAAAGTTTCGACTGCGCGGTGCCGCCAATGCCGGCACCGACCGTCATCCACGAACACGGCGTGCAGTTCCACGCCGCACCGGGCAGCAAGCACAAGACCGGTTTCTTCGTCGACCAGCGCGACAATCGCAAGACCCTCGCCGAGTTTTGCGCCGGCAAGCGCGTCCTCGACCTGTGCTGCAATTCGGGCGGCTTCGGCATCACCGCGAAGACGATTGGTGGCGCCAGCGAAGTGGTCGGCGTCGATCTCGACGAAGGCATCCTCGAGATCGCCGAGAAAAATGCCTATCTGAACAAGGCAAAGGTCCGCTTCGTGCAGGCCGACATCTTCCACTGGCTGCGCGATTTCCCGAACAACCGCGCCGAGAAGTTCGACGTTGTCATCCTCGATCCGGCAAAGATGACGCGCGATCGCGAACAGGTGATCCCGGCGCTGAAGAAATACCTCGACATGAACAAGCTGGCCATGGGCGCGCTCAAGCCCGGCGGCATCCTGCTGACCTGTTCCTGCACCGGCCTGGTCAGCGAAGACCAGTTCCTCGACATGCTGCGCCGCGCAGCGTTCTACGCCGGGCGCAGCGCGCAGATCCTCAAGGTGACCGGTGCCGGTGCCGATCATCCCTGGCTCGCCCACGTGCCGGAAAGCCGTTACCTGAAGGCCGTGTTCTGCCGCGTGGATTGAGTGGATGCGGCGGCGCGATCCCCTGGTCGGGCCAGGGGATCGGCGTTCTTCACGACGAAACCTTGACCGCCAAGTCCGCCACGGCGATTTCGTTTCGCATCATGGTTTGCTGCTGATGAAGGTGGACGGGATGCGATCGGCGAGAACGAGCGTCGCTGACTTCTCCATGCTTCCACGCCGATAGCCAATCTGCAGCCTTGTTGCGGCGGGCGTTTCGCGGAGGAGCTTGCGCCATGCATCGAGTGTTCGTGCGGCAACCGGCTGCTTGTTGATCGTGACGATGCGGTCGTCGACGTGCAGACCCGCGGCCGCCGCGGCACTTTCCCTGGCGACATCGGCGACCCTGAGTGCCTCGTCATCGCCCATCAGCCAGAGGCCGCTGCGATCATGCGCGTCTGCCCTCGCGAATGCCGCGTTTGGCGCGAGGTACATGCGCTTGGCCGAGTAATCAAAGGCCACGGTGAAGCGCTTGAGCACGCCGCCACCCAGGTTGCCCGAAACATCCGGATCGGCGAATGCGCCCTTTTCACCAGTGAAGAGATCGCCTGCGATGTCATGGATCTCGATGTCGCCGAGCTTGAGCGTGCCAAGACGCACCGGTCGTCCACGCGCGGGACCACCCACGCCCCAACCCGTCACGGCATCCGGCGCTGCATGGTACTTCTCGACAAGCACCTGCTCGCGCACGAATGGCGAGTGCAGGGTCAGGGATACACGCGATCCGGTGTCGACACTGATGCGCACGGGCACGCCATCCAACTCGCCGGCGATGATCGGAATGCGGCTCGCCAGTTCGAACGGAATCGATTTCGACCCGGCTGGCACGGTGAATTTCGCCGGCTCGGCCAGTATCAGCTCGCTGTTTGCGTAGTCGATGGTGATGCCGAAGCGGCGAAACATCTCGTAACCCACGAGCCCGTCCGAGGCGAATCCTTCAACCTTCGGAATATCGCCCAGGTCCATGATGTAGAACACCGGATTCGCCAGCATTGCGTCGCCCAGACGAACTTCCCTGGCGTGCGCCAACGCGACATCGACGATCTCGTCGCCAACGCCACGACCGGCCATCTTGCCCTCGCCCTGCAGGGCGAATTTCTTCGCTGACGCCGGCGTCAGCACGTTGGCACCGCCGGTGTCGACGAGGAAGCGCGCGGGCATGCCATTGATCGATCCATCGGCATAGATATGGTTGTTGACGAGCTTGAACGGAACGCGGGTGATGCCCGCGGCATTGTCGATGCGCGCGGTGGCAGCCATTGCTGGCTTGGCGAAATCGGCGTCGCTGATCACGGCGTTGGCAACGTACCGGGTGATTCGAGCTTCGGTGCGATTGCGTGGATCGACATGTCCACTGCTGTCGGAGAGATCGATGGTGAAATGAAATGGCAGGCGCAGGCCATCCACTTCGCGCCAGTCATCGAAGCGCGTCGTGGCCAGATCCTGGCCTTGTTTCTGCTCGACCAGCGTGAGCAGGTGGGATTGCGCATCGAACCAGAGGGTCAGCGGATCGCCACCGCGCGGTGTGGCGACGATGACTTCGTAGCTGCGCCCGTCACGCTCGCGGGATTCCGGCTTGCCGATTTGCGCCGGCAAGCGCGCCGGATACCAGTAACCGCGCGCATCAAGCCAGGCCTGGGTTGCCGCGCTGCGCTTGGCCTCGGGCGCATCCAGCTGCGTCACCTCACCCCCGGGATCGCGTGACCAGCCGACGCTGCCATCGAAACCCTGCGCGCCTTCGACCGAACCAAGCTTGTAGTGACTCGATGAGCGGCCGCTGCGGGTATCCGTGATTGCCTCGAAATCACCAGCCAGTCCGCCAACCGCCAATGTCCCGGTGGACTTCTGGCTGTTGATTGCATCCCAGTGGGCAGCACCGCTGGCCTCCTTGTAGCGGGCAAATACCGCGTCCGCCTCCGTGGCGGCGGCATGCGTCGCGCAGAACATCAGGACCAGCGCGAACAATCCGAATCTATGCAGCATGACTGTCTCCATTTCCGTTGATTGGCACTTGCGGGAAGCTGCCTTAGATTGAATAATCCGCCTTAATTTCAAACCAGGCAAGCCAACCAATGGCACAGAGGAAGCGCGGCGCAATCGAGAATGCCGCCGAGATCAAGTTGCTGGCGTCGCCAACGCGCATCGAGATCGTCGACACGCTGGAGTCACTTGGCGAATTCGTCAGCGTCGCCGAACTGGCCGCGCAAATGGGGCGGCCGGCTGATGGCCTTTACTACCATTTGCGCCAGCTCGCCGAAGGCGGCCTGATCGTCGAGGAAGTGGCGGCGGATGGTCGCCGCTATCGCACGCGCAGCCGCGGCGGGGACCGTTTGCGCCTTCGCTACCAGCCTGGCGAAACGGCCAATGCCGAGGCGGTCAAACGGGTCGCTTCGAGCGTGCTGCGCGTTGCCGAGCGCGATTTCCATCGCGCCATCGCCGATCCTGCCAGCAAGGTCTCGGGGCCGCAGCGCGAACTCTGGGCCGCACGCGGCAAGGGCTGGGTCGGCCCGGGGGAACTCGCCGAAATCAATGAGCTCTTGTCACGCCTCATGGATTTGCTGCAACAGCCACGTTCACCCGGCAAGGGCAGGCTTGTTGCGCTTTCCTGGGTACTGACGCCATTGCAGAGGCGCGTTTCCCACGCGGCGGCGAAGCCCGCCAAGGCAGCAAGGACACGGCGACCATGAGGCGTCGTTGCGCAGCCGGCAATCCTGACCCTGATCGTTGGCTGATAGAATCTCGCGTTGATCATTCAGCGTTACGGATCCCGCATGGCCAGTCCCCGCAAGAAACCCGGCAAACCCCGGAAACCCGCCGTCACGCGCGAGCAGGCCGAGGAGGCCGTGCGTACCTTGCTGCGATGGGCGGGCGACGACCCGGCCCGCGAAGGATTGCTGGATACGCCCAAGCGCGTGGTCAATGCCTATGGCGACTGGTTTTCCGGTTATGCGATCGACCCGGCTGATTACCTGCGCCGCACTTTCGAGGAGGTCGCCGGCTACGACGAGATGATCGTCCTGCGCGACATCGAGTTCGAGTCTTACTGCGAACACCACATGGCACCGATCATCGGGCGCGCGCACATCGGTTATCTGCCGACCGACAAGGTGGTCGGCATCAGCAAGCTCGCCCGCGTGGTCGACGCCTTCTCGCGACGCTTCCAGGTGCAGGAGAAACTGACGGCGCAGATCGCCCACTGCATCGAGGATGTACTCAAGCCGCGCGGTGTCGGCGTGGTCATCGATGCCGTGCACCAATGCATGACCACGCGCGGCGTGCACAAGCGCGGCGTGTCGATGATCACCAGCCAGATGCTTGGTGGTTTCCGCGAGGATGCGCGCACCCGCGCCGAATTCCTGCGCTTCATCAACATCCATTCAAAGTGAGGAACTTTGCCGGGTCACGCCTGATCGGAGTGGGCCCGATGCGCTGGCAAGCGCTGCCGGCCCAGGCGGCACCGGTGCCTGCCATGACTTGTCGATTCGCAGACACGCTGCCGAGATGACGTTCGAACACAGCCATACACCGGTGCGCAAGGCCGCCGTCATCTTCATCTTTGTCACGGTGATGATCGACATGCTGGCCTTCGGCATCATCATCCCGGTGTTTCCGCACCTCGTGCAGCACATGACTGGCGGCGACATCGCCACGGCGGTGCGCTGGACCGGCATCATGGGCGCGTTGTTCGGCTTCATGCAGTTCGTCTTTTCACCGGTGCAGGGCGCACTGTCGGATCGCTTCGGGCGACGCCCGGTGGTCCTTGCATCGAACCTTGCCCTCGGTCTCGATTTCATCCTCATGGCGATGGCGCAGACGCTGCCGATCCTGTTCATCGGCCGGGTCATCTCGGGCATGGCCAGCGCCAGTATTTCCACGGCGAATGCCTATATTGCCGATGTCACGCCCAAGGAAAAACGCGCGGGTGCTTATGGCCTGCTGGGTGCCGCGTTCGGCATCGGCTTCATCGTCGGCCCGGCCCTCGGCGGTTTCCTTGGCGGCATCTCGGTGCGTGCGCCGTTCTGGGTTGCGGCAGCGCTGGCCCTGGCCAATTTCCTCTACGGCCTGCTGGTACTGCCGGAGTCGCTGCCGAAGGAACGACGCAGTGCCCGCTTTGACCTGAAGAATGCCAATCCGCTCGGTGCCTTGCGCATGCTGCGCCGGCATCCACAGGTGTTTGCATTGGCGGTGGTGTTCTTCCTCGTCGCCTTTGCCCAGTACTCGCTCAACTCGACCTTCGTCCTTTACACCGATTTCCGCTTTCAATGGGGACCACGCGAAGTCGGCTATGCGCTGGCCCTGGTCGGCGTTTGCAGCGGCATCGTGCAGGCCGGGCTGGTGCGCCGCCTGGTGCCCCGCTTTGGCGAGCGCCCGGTCATGCTCGCCGGCCTGTTGTTTGGCCTCAGTGGTTTCATCACCCTTGGCCTGGCCAGCAGCAGCACGATCTTCCTGCTCGGCATCCCGCTGCTGGCGCTGGCCGGCCTCGGTGGGCCGACCACGCAATCGATCATCACCCGCCAGGTCGATCCGACCGAACAGGGACGCCTGCAAGGAGCGATAACCAGCCTGTCGAGCCTGGCGACGATTTTCGGGCCGGTCGTGTTCAGCCAGACCTTCGCCTGGTTCATCGATGCCTCGGCACCGGTGCACCTGCCCGGTGCCGCCTTCCTGCTTTCCGCCTCGCTCATCCTGCTCGGCTTTGTCCTTGGCTGGCGCGCGACGATCGGGCTGCAGCCGCTCACGGCGGAATTGCCGAGGCCCGTCGACAGCGAAGCGCCTGCCCTGGCGGATGCCGAGATGAAGGGATGAACCCCTCGTCAGGGAAACCGTTCGCGCCTTCCTGCGAGCGCAACCGCGATCCCATTCTCGGCATTCTTCGCGAGGCCTTTGCGGATCGCCGCAACGTGCTCGAAATCGGCAGCGGCAGCGGCCAGCACGCGGTGTATTTCGCTGCGGCGCTGCCGCATCTGCAGTGGCAGGCTTCCGAGCGCAGCGAATCGGTGAACGGCGTGCAAAGCTGGCTGGACGAAGCGGCCCTGGCCAACACGCCGCCGGCGATCGTCCTCGACGTCGGCCAGGAAGACTGGCCGAGCACAAGGTTTGACGCCATCTTCACCGCCAACACGCTGCACATCATGGCCTGGCCGGAAGTGCAACGATTGTTTGCACGATTGCCCGCGATCATGGACGCGGATTGCATCTTCGTCGTCTACGGCCCGTTCAAGGTGGCTGGCGAGTTCACCAGCGCAAGCAATGCCGCATTCGATGCCTGGCTGCATGAGCAAGCCGCGCACATGGGCATTCGCGATCTCGCCGATGTCGATGCCCTGGCCGCCGGCGCAGGCCTCCAGCGCGTTGCCTTGCATTCGATGCCGGCGAACAATTTCTGCGTGGTCTGGAAGCGCGGCGCCGCCTAGTGGTTTGCGGCAGCGGTCAAGGCCGCGCCAAATGCGTCGCAATGAACGCCGCCATGGCCTCGCCGAATTCGGCGTAGCTCGCTTCCGACGGATGAAAGCCATCCGCGCAAAAACTGCCCTCGCGCAGGTTGAAGACGACACTGACGTGGAAGACTCCGGCGCGCTCGCGCAGCGCATCTCGGCTGGCTGCATCGATGCTGTCACCGCGCAGGCCGATGAGGCGGCGCAAGGGCTCGGGAATCAACGGGAACGACCGCAACGGCGGCAAGCCGGCGACGACGATGACCGCCGCCGGCGAATGCTCTTGCAGCGCGGCGACCAAGGCAAGCAGGTTTGCCCGCCAGGCGCGGATTGTCGACAACGCCGTGACATCGTTGACGCCGACCGAGACGACGATGGCGTCGGCCGGACGCGGATCGATCAGTGGAAGCAGCTCGCTCAGCACTTCGGCCGCAGTCGCACCACTGCGGCCGCGCGCTTCCCATTCAACGGCTGCGTCCATGGTCTCGGCAAGTGCGCGGGCGGTGCAGCCGACCAAGGCCCGATCGAGGGTCGCGGCACCGACTCCGGCAACGATCGAATCACCAATGGCAAGCACGCGCAGGGCGCGACCCGAGCCAACGCGACCGCACGACTCGCCCGCCGCCGCCGCAAGGCGTGGCGCGGTGCGGCGCAGACGCAAACCCTGCGCGGCGACTACGGGCAGGAATGTCCAGAACAAGACGCTTCGCGCCAACGCCGTGATCCGGGTCATGGCCGCAGCGCCGTGTGCGCAGCGCAGGCGGTGGCAATGCCGCTACCCATCAGGGAAATGTGCAATGCGGGAGACTGTGTCGTGTACCAGGGCCGAGGCCGGCTGTCATGATCATGCATCGCTGCGAGCGGAATGCGCATGCGCCCAGTGTACGACCGTTTCGCCATTGAACCTGCACGCATCGGCGCAGCAAGGACGCATCACGAAAGTTCGACGCACACCACGCAAGACTGTGCCGCACTCCATGGCGTGACGAGCGGGACATGCGCGAGATCCAGGCAGCAGCAGCCAGCAAGGTCCCGGAAGTGACCGCCGTGTTCTGGATCATCAAGATCCTCGCCACCACGCTGGGCGAAACGGCGGGCGATGCGGTTTCCATGTCGCTGGGACTGGGCTATCTCCTTGGCAGCGTGATTTTCGCCGCCATCTTCGTGGTGGTCGTGCTGGCACAGATTGCCGCGCGCGAATTCCGGCCGTGGCTGTACTGGTTGACGATCATCGCCACGACCACGGTCGGCACGACCCTGGCCGACTTTGCCACGCGCTCGCTCGGCATCGGCTATGCCGGTGGTTCGGCGATCCTGCTGGCCTTGCTGCTTGGATCATTGTGGATCTGGTATCGCGACACCGGATCGCTCGCGATCGATTCGGTGCGCTCGGTGCGCAGCGAGATGCACTACTGGGTGACGATCATGTTTTCGCAGACACTCGGTACCGCGCTGGGCGACTGGACGGCGAAGACGGCGGGGCTCGGCTTCAGCGGGGGTGCGCTGATCTTCAGCGCGCTGCTCATTGCCATCGCCGCCGCCTGGCGATGGACGCGCATCTCACGCACGACATTGTTCTGGTCGGCCTTCATCCTGACCCGCCCGCTGGGTGCGGTGGTCGGCGACCTGCTCGACAAACCGCTGGCCGAAGGCGGCCTTGCGCTCAGCCGCTACACGGCATCGCTGGTGATCCTGGCGGTGATCGCCTTGCTCATCCATTTCGTGCCGCAGCGTGCCGCGCGCCACGCGCATTGATGCAAGCACTCGCTTGAGGGCTCACCACGGCACGGCATTGCCGCTGTTGCCCAGGAAATGCCCGATGTTGTCTGCATCAAAGTGCAAGGCGTCGATGACCTTGAGCATGTTGGCCACCGATTGCGCCGGCTCCAGGTCCGCACCGGCACCGCCCATCTCGGTCTTGACCCAGCCGGGACTCAAGGCAAGCACGGCGATGCGGCGCTCGGCAAGGGCGAATCCAAGCATGCGCACGACCATGTTGAGGGCAGCCTTGCTGATGTTGTAGCTCGGCGTGCCGAAGCGCGCGGCGCGCGCGATCGAACCGAGCCCGGAACTGATGGCGATGACCTTGGCCGCATCCGCCAATCGCGGTGCCAGCGCCTGGGTCAGCAGGAACGGGCCCGCGGCATTGGTGGCGAAGGCCTGGTCCAGGGATTTCGCTTCGACGGCACCGAATGCCTCGCCCGGCGTCAACACGCCGGCGTTGTTGATCAAGGTGTCGATGCGCACATCGAGCATGTCGATTTCCCGCGCCAGCTCGCCGATCGAGCGCGGTTCGGCGACATCCAGCGGCAGCACCTTGAGGTGTCCCGGATACTCGCCGCTGAGGCGGTTCAATTCGGAGGCACGCGCCACATGCCGGCAACAGGCAATGACGCGATCGCCGCGGGCAAGCAACTGACGCACGAACTCGATACCCAGGCCACGATTGGCGCCGGTCACCAGAAACTGGGCCATGTCATCCTCCTCGATTCGCCATGCAGAACTTCCTGCACAGGCGGCAGTCTACCCGGCAGCGCGGATCGGGGCCGGCCCGATCGTTGCGTCGCGTGCGCAGCACCGTTAGCCTGCCCGGCTCATCCAGCCACTCGAAGGACTCCCCATGCACAAGCTCTACCTGGCGACCGTGCTGTCGATGCAATTGTTCGCCGCGTCCGCGCTGGCCAGCGAAGGCGCCACCGCCTTCAGCGTGGAGGACGCACCGGCAAAGGCGACGGCACCTGCCGCGGCCGCGGCGAGTCAAACGCAGCGTGCCGAGGATGGCATCGATATTCCGTTCACGCGTTTCACCTTGCCGAATGGACTGACCGCCGTCGTCCACGAGGACCACAAGGCGCCGGTGGTCGCGGTGAGCATCTGGTATCACGTCGGCTCCGCCGATGAGCCCGCTGGCAAGACCGGCTTCGCGCACCTGTTCGAGCATCTGATGTTCTCCGGCTCGGAGAATCGCAAGGGCACTTTCTTCGAACCCTTCGAGCAGGTCGGTGCCACCGACATGAACGGCACGACCTGGTTTGATCGCACCAACTATTTCGAGACCGTGCCCACCACGGCGCTCGACATGGCCTTGTGGATGGAATCCGATCGCATGGGCCACCTGCTCGGCGCGATCGGCCAGAAGGAGCTCGATACGCAGCGCGGCGTCGTGCAGAACGAGAAGCGCCAGGGCGAGAATCGTCCCTACGGGCGCACCGACGAGAACATCCTCGCCAATGCGTTTCCGGCCAATCATCCGTATCAGCACGACACCATCGGCTCGATGGCCGACCTCGAGGCCGCCTCGCTGGCCGACGTGAAGCAGTGGTTCAACGACTACTACGGCGCCGCCAACACCACCATCGTGCTGGCCGGCGACATCACTCCGGAAATCGCCCGCGAAAAACTGCAGAAATACTTTGGTGATATTCCGGCCGGCCCCGCAGTGCCGCGCCAGCAGCCGTGGGTTGCCGCCCGCGAGACCTCGACCCGCGGCGAGCAGAAAGACCATGTCGCGCAAACCCGCATCATCCGCGAGTGGAACGTGGCCCAGTTCGGCCATGCCGATGAACCCCTGCTCGAACTCGCCGCCAATGCCCTTGGCGGTGGCAAGACCTCGCGCCTTTACCAGCGCCTGGTCTACAAGGACAAGCTGGTCGACAGCATCTCCGTCGAAGTGCAGCCGTTCGCGCTGGCCAGCCAGTTCGTCCTCACCGCCGACGTCAAGCAGGGCATCGATCCGGCGACGGTGGAAATGGCAATCGCCGAGGAATGGGCGAACTTCCTCGAGCACGGTCCGACCGATGAGGAACTCGAGCGCTCACGCATGTCCAGCCGCGCCGGTTTCATCCGTGGCCTGGAAAAGGTCGGCGGCTTCAGCGGCAAGGCCACCGTGCTTGCCGAATCGCAGGTCTATCGCGGCGATCCGGCTGCCTACAAGCTTGATCTCGCACGCATCCAGCAGGCCACGCCGGAATCGGTCAAGGCAGCGGCCAATCGCTGGATCGCCCGTGGTGACTACACCTTGACCGTGCTTCCGGCGGCTGCCGGCGAAGCGCTGGATGAGAGCTCGCCGAAGGGCTTGCCGGTTGCCGATGGCAAGCCTGCCGCGGTCGTGCCGGCGAAGGCCGACTACAGCACCAGCAAGAGCGATCTCGATCGCAGCAAGGGCATTCCGAAGGTCAGTGATTTTCCCGACCTGAGCTTCCCGGAAATCCAGCGTGGCACGCTCAAGAACGGCATCGAGATCGCACTCGCCGAACGCCACACCATTCCGGTGGTGCAGATGCAGCTGCAATTTGACGCCGGCTATGCCAGCGACCAGGGTCGCAAGCTCGGCACCTCGTCGTTCGCCATGGCCTTGCTCGACGAAGGCACGCTGACGCTTGATTCAGTGGAGATCGCGCGGCGCAGCGAACTGCTGGGCGCGCGCATCAGTGCCGGCTCCGGGCTGGACAGTTCATCGGTCAGCCTGAATGCGCTGAACTCGCAGTTGGCACCGTCACTGGCCCTGTTCGCCGACATCGTGCGCAATCCCGCCTTCCGCGAAGCCGACATCGAGCGCATCCGTGGCCAGTGGCTGGCCGACATTGCCCAGGAAAAGACCGAGCCGACCGGCATTGCCCTGCGCACCCTGCCGCCGCTGCTCTATGGCGACAAGCACGCCTACGGAATCCCGTTCACCGGCAGCGGCACCGAGGCCTCGATCAAGTCGCTGAAGGTCACCGACCTGCGCCGCTTCCATCGCGAATTCATCCGTCCCGACAACGTCAAGATCCTGATTGCCGGAGACACCACCCTCGCCGAGATCACGCGCCAGCTCGATGCGGTGTTCGGCGATTGGCAGGCCACCGAAACTCCGGTGCCGACGAAGACCATCGCCAACGTCGAAGCGCCGAAGCAGGCGCGCGTATACCTGATCGATCGTCCGGATTCGCCGCAGTCGCTGATCCTCAGCGGCTCGCTCGCGCCATCGACGCGGGCGGCCAACAACATCGAGATCCAGACCATGAACAGCGTCTTTGGTGGCACCTTCACCTCGCGCCTGAACATGAACCTGCGCGAGGACAAGCGCTGGGCCTATGGCGCATCGAGCTTCCTGCAGGATGCGATCGGGCAACGCCCGTTCATGACCTATGCCTCGGTACAGACCGACAAGACCGCCGAATCTGCTGCCGAAGTGCTCAAGGAAGCGCGCGCGATAAACGCCGACAGGCCGATCACGGACGAGGAGATCGCCAAGATCAAGGCACAGCGCATCCGCGCCCTGCCCGGCAGCTTCGAAACCACCGGCTCGGTGCTCGGCATCCTCTCCGGCAACGCCTTGTACGGGCGACCGGATGACTACGTGCAGACGCTCAAGGCGCGCATGCAGGGCCAGAAGAAGGCCGACATCGAAGCCGCCGCCCGCGAAGTGATCAAACCCGACGCCCTGACCTGGGTCATCGTCGGTGACCTGAAGAAGATCGAAGCGCCAGTACGCGCGCTCAAGCTCGGCGAGGTCAAGGTGGTGGATGCCGATGGCAAGCTGATCCGCTGAGGCGGCCCATCCACGTTTTCCCGGAGTGGGCTGACAACGGCCCACTCCGTTTCGGTCGTTGAACCGCAGTGGCTTTTCAACTCCTGCTCCGGCGCGCAGGCGAGAGCATGCATTCCCTGGGAGCGCCGGCGTCCCGCCGGCAATGCTGCAAGAGCCGACGAGAACGTCGGCGTTTCCGGCAACGGCCCTCCCAGCGGTATTCGCAAGGCCATATTCCGCACCTCAACCTGCGGCATCACTCCAATCCATCTCCTTCGGGCTCTGCGAGAGCTTGCCGCTGGCAAATGTCTCGCCGGTCGGCAGTCGAACGAGTGACACGCCGGAGTCGTTGGCGTCATTGTTGTGCTCTGTCGAGCGGAGCGCGGGTCGGCCACCCAATTGGATTGAAATATCCTGATGTGCGCGCTTTGCCATTTATCGCTCTTGCTGTCCTGCAATGATTCGTCCATATTTGCATCCCCCGATTCACCCGGTTGCGTGTTGCAGCCGAGCCCCTTGGAAATCGGTTCATGGAGGATTGCATGCGCGCGTTTTTCTTTTTCTTGTTGGTGTTGATTCCCTTTCTGGGCGGTTGCGCGGCATCCGCGGACCGGATTGACCATCAGGCGCAAAGCCTGCGCGCACCAACCATCCCGGAAGCGGAGGACTGCCTTAGTCGGGTTGAAACAACCTACGCCCCTCGCTATCCGCGAAAGGCACTTGAACTGCGGATCCAGGGTTGGGTTGTCGTGGATATCGAGCTTTCAAGCGACGGCAAGATCCTCTCACGCAGGATCGAGTCGGAAAATCCGCCCGGCGTATTCGGACAATCCGCGCTGGATTCAGTCGACAGGATCATCTATAGCAAAGCGGTCGACACACAAAATTGCCGATCGCTGTATATGTTTACCGTCAATTGACGTTAATTTGCAGAGCGCGTGTGATTTGTTGTCGCAGTGCTTGTTGGCAAGCAACATGTCGACGGTATTCGCATCCTCATGAGACTGCCTGACTGCATACGGCAGATGCGTGTTTCAAAAGCCCTTTTCTGGAGAAATGCATGCGCGTTCTTTTCTTGTCATTGTTGTTGACGCCCTTTCTTTTCGGTTGCGCGGGCGTGAACGACAGATCCGAATACCAGGCGGAAAGGCTGGGCGCGCCGGTGATTGCGGATGCCGACAAATGTCCAGATGGGATCGACGCGCAGAGCATGCCGCGCTATCCGGAAGAAGCGTATCGGTCGAATATCGAGGGCTGGGTTGTCGTGGACATCGAGTTGTCCGCCGAGGGCGCGCTGCTCTCGCGCCGGATCGAAGCGGAACAGCCAAACGGCATCTTCGGCCAGGCCGCCCTGGATTCCGTTGACAACAACGCCTTCAAGGGAACGGGCAAGGCGCGAAAATGCAAGATGTTGTACACCTTTGGCCTGAATTCCTGAGGCGGGTTCCAAACGCCAGCCTTTGCTGCACGCTGACCGGATCGCCTTCGATAAGGAATGATTCCCCTGCTCGCGATCCGGCAAGCTGCCCCATCTTGTTTGACTCGCACTGTGATCACGGAGTCCCTTGTCATGAAGATTGTCTTTCTGGTTTTTACTGCGTTGCTTGCTGTTGTTTGTTCGACGGCATCCTTGGCAGGCCGCGAAACGGTTTCGCTGTATTGCGATGGATATCTTTCCGCGAAGGGCGAAATCCCCTCCCGGCCCGGGGTCGCGGCACTGCTGCAGATATCCGCCAACGATTTCAGGCTTGATATTGAAGGCTTCGGCCACGGCGAGGCGAAAGGCAAGCTCAAGCGCAAAAATGCGTTTGACCTGAACGGCACCATCCTGTTTGCGCCCTCGACGCCCGGGATTGATTCGTTCGAAGCGTCGCTTGTCCTCCAGAAATACTCTGGCGTGCTGGTCTTTCGCTTTCTTGGGGCTCCCCTTTCAACTGGGCCCGTCTATTCAGGACAGTGCGCAGAAAAACAGCCAATTGTCGACAGTGCGGATTGACGATGGAACCGTTGCAGCGGGAGCGTGCTCGGCGCACCCCCCGCCCGCCGTTCATCCTCGATCGCCTAGACTCGCATCCGCCTCCGCCACCGATATCGAGTCCGCGATGAAACATGTGCTTGCCGTTGCAACCCTGCTTTTGCTTGGCGCCTGCAGTTGGGGCATCAAGCTTGATTCCGCCGGGCGCGATGTACGCGTGGCCTGGAACGATGACGTCAGCCAGTGCCGGGCGGTCGGATCGATCACGGTCTCGGTGCTCGACAAGGTCGGGCCGGTGCGTCGCGGCGGGCTCAAGGTCAGCGACGAGCTGGAAGTGATGGCGCGCAACCAGGCCGGGTCGATGCCTGCGGACACGATCAAGCCGGTCGGCCCGCCGCGCAATGGCGAGCAGCAGTGGAACGCCTATGTCTGCGGTGGCAATGGCGCACGCTCGCCGTCTCGATCGCAACGCGCTCCGGAATCGGGCGTGGAAACCTATCCGATCAAGGATCACTGAGCGCAGGAACGCCGCGCCCGGCAATCCACCGCGACCGCGCAGGCAACTGCCAGCGCCGGCAATGCGCTGAAACACTCGATATTGGCGATCCGCTGCGGCACACTCGGATGCAGGGGATGCCGCGTTGCGGCGCTATCGAGAGTGACAGGCAGACATGCAGATCTTGCTGACCGGCGCGACTGGATTTCTCGGTCAGGCTATCGCCGCCGCGCTCAAGGAGCATGGGCACGAGGTTCGCGCGATCGTTCGCCACGAAAGCCGCCAGCTTGCCGCGCTGGGCATTGAACAACGCCACGGCCAGGTCACCGCCTTCGAGGATGTCTGCGCGGCGGCCGAGGGTTGCGAGGCGATTGTCCACGCCGCCGGTTGCAGCGATGCGCTGGCCAGCATCGAGCAATTGCATGATGCCAATGTGCGCTCCACCGAATGCATGCTCGGTGCCTGTGAACTGGTCGGCGTGCCGCGACTGCTGCTGACCTCATGCGCGAATGTCGTGATCGGCCAGGGCGATCTCGAGAATGCCGACGAGCGCCAGCCCTATCCGGCGCAATGGAGCTCGGCCTACCCGCACACCAAGGCGCTGGCCGAGCAACGCGTGCTTGCCGCCAACAGCGCGAGCCTTGCCACCTGCGTCCTGCGTCCGCACCTGCTCTGGGGTGCCGGCGAATCCCGCTTGTTGCCGGGACTCCTCGATCTCGCCCGACGCGGCAAGCTGCGCCTGTTTGGCGAACCCGATCGCAAGATCGACCCCTGCCATATCGACAATGCCGCGCATGCCCACGCGCTGGCACTGGCCCGCCTCGAACCCGGCGCGGCCATTGCCGGCAAGGCCTATTTCATCAGCCAGGGCGAGCCGATGACGATCGAGGCATTCCTCAACGCCTTGCTGCGCGCCGGCGGCTTCCCGCCCGAGCAGCGGCGCATGAACTCGATCGCCGCACGCGCCTTGGCCACTGCCGCGCGTCCGGCCAGCGATGGCACGCCGCCGATGCTGACGGCCTACCTGCTCGACCTGTTCAGCCATGCCAGCTGGTTCAATCTCACCGCCGCCAAGCGGGATCTCGGCTACGCGCCCAAACTCAGCACGGCCGAGGGCATGAGCCGACTGTTCACGGCGCTGACCCGCGTGCGCATGCAAACCCGCGCGCCCTGAGCGCGATCAAGGCAGCGCGGGCATTCAGAACTTCACCATTTCCTTGAAGCCGCCGAAAAACATGCGCTTGCCGTCGAACGGCATGGCTTGCGGAGTCATCAAGTCCTGCAGCCTCGGATCGGCCATGACCAGTTTGTTGATCCGATCGCGCTCGCGGCGCGATGCGTAGACGATCCACGAGAACACCACGACCTCGCCTTCCTTCAATTTCACGCTCTGCGGAAACGAGGTGTGCTTGCCGACCGGCACGTCGTCGGCGACGCATTCGGTATAGGCAAGCGCACCGTGCTCCATCCACACCTTGCCGGCCCTGCGGGCGATCTTCTTGTACTCGGCCAGCTTGTCTTTCGGTACCGGAATGACCATTCCATCGACATAGTTCATGGCGCTCTCCTCGCGGTTTGTGGGAATCTGCATTCGACCACGATCGGCCGGATCCTGCATGAACTGGCCAGGGGTCCGGCAACGGCCCGATCGTCGCCCTGGTGCCACCCTGAAACACACGACCACGGAGTTTGCATGGCCGCCATTCCATCCCTTGCCTCGCACCCAGCGGAAACGCCCGCTGCCATCGTCTCCATCCGCGGCGTCGGCAAGACCTACAAGGGTGGCTTCGAGGCGCTCAAGCAGATCAATCTGGATATCCGCCGCGGCGAGATCCTTGCCCTGCTCGGACCCAACGGTGCCGGCAAGACCACCCTGATCAGCATCATCTGCGGCATCGTCAATGCCAGCACGGGCACGATAACCGCCGACGGCCATGACATCGTCCGCGACTACCGCGCCGCGCGCGCCGCGATCGGCCTCGTGCCTCAGGAGTTGCACACCGATGCCTTCGAGTCGGTGCTGTCGACGCTCAGGTTCAGTCGCGGCCTGTTCGGCAAGCCCCCGCATCCGGCGCATCTGGAAAACATCCTGCGCGAGCTGTCGCTGTGGGACAAGCGCAACAACAAGATCATGACCCTCTCCGGCGGCATGAAGCGTCGCGTGATGATCGCCAAGGCGCTGGCGCACGAGCCAAAAGTGCTGTTTCTCGACGAGCCCAGTGCCGGCGTCGATGTCGAGCTGCGCCACGACATGTGGCAGATGGTGCGCCGCCTGCGCGAAAGCGGCACCACGATCATCCTGACCACGCACTACATCGAGGAGGCCGAGGAAATGGCCGATCGCATCGGCGTCATCAACAAGGGCGAGCTGATCCTCGTCGAGGACAAGCACACGCTGATGCGCAAGCTCGGCAAGAAACAACTGACCCTGAGCCTGCAGCAAACCATGCGGGAGATCCCGCCGGGCCTGGCGGGGTTGCAGCTGGAACTCTCGACGGATGGCGCGACCCTGGTCTACACCTTCGACACGCAGTCCGAGGAAACCGGCATCGCCAGCCTGCTGCGCCGACTTGGCGAGCACGGCATCGACTTCAAGGACCTGCAATCAAGCGAAAGTTCGCTCGAGGAGATTTTCGTCAGCCTTGTGCACAAGCCGAAGGGGGATCGCGCATGAACATCCATGGCATTCGCGCGATCTACCGCTTCGAGATGGCACGCACCTTCCGCACGCTGATGCAATCGATCGCTTCGCCGGTGCTGTCGACCTCGCTCTATTTCATCGTCTTCGGTGCGGCGATCGGATCGCGCATGGGCGACATCGACGGCACCAGCTACGGCGCCTTCATCATTCCCGGCCTGATCATGCTGTCCCTGCTTGGCGAGAGCATCTCCAACGCCTCGTTCGGCATCTACATGCCGAAGTGGGCAGGCACGATCTACGAGCTGCTGTCGGCACCGGTTTCGTGGATCGAGGTGGTCATCGGCTATGTCGGCGCAGCGGCAAGCAAATCGGTGATGCTCGGCCTGCTCATCCTGATCACCGCGCGATTCTTCGTCGACTACGAGATTCTCCATCCGCTGTGGATGTTCGGCTTCCTCGTGCTGACCTCGGTCACCTTCAGCCTGTTTGGTTTCATCATCGGCCTGTGGGCGGATGACTTCCAGAAGCTGCAGGTGATCCCGCTGATGGTGATCACGCCGCTGACCTTCCTCGGCGGCGCGTTCTACTCGATCAACATGCTGCCACCGTTCTGGCAAAAGGTGACCTTGTTCAATCCGGTCGTCTACCTGATCAGCGGATTCCGCTGGAGCTTCACCGGCCGCGCCGACGTGCACATCGCCGTCAGCGCGGGCATGACCCTCGGCTTCCTCCTCATCTGCCTGGCCATCGTCTGGTGGATCTTCCGCAGCGGCTGGAAGCTCAGGGCCTGAGCAACCCGCTGCGGCCCGCGCGAATCGCTCAGGCAGGAAGCGCCTTGTTGCCGAGTCCGGCCCCCGCCCGCTACAACGGCGCAAACAACTCGGCGAGATCATCCTCGTCGAAACGCAATGACTGCGTGCTGCCGCCTTCGAGCACGGCGGCGGCGAGCTCGGCCTTGCGCAGCTGCAGGGCCTGGATCTTTTCCTCGACGGTGCCGCTGCAAATCAACTTGTAGACAAAAACCGGCTTGTCCTGGCCGATGCGATGGGCGCGATCCGTGGCTTGCGCCTCTACCGCCGGATTCCACCACGGGTCGTAATGGATCACGGTGTCGGCGGCGGTCAGGTTGAGGCCGACGCCACCGGCCTTGAGGCTGATCAGGAAGATCGGCACCTGCTCGGCCTGGAAACGCGCCACCAGTTCGGCGCGTTGCGCGCTGGGCGTCTGTCCGGTGAGCATCTGGAATTTCTGCTTGCGCAGGGTCAGCGCCTTGGCGATCAGGTCGAGCATCTCGGCGAACTGGCTGAAGACGAGGATGCGACGACCCTCGGCAACGAGGCTGTCGGTCAGCTCAAGCAGGAGTTCGAGCTTCGCTGATTCCTTGATCCGCCTGGCTCCTTCGAGTTTGACCAGGCGCGGGTCGCAACAGGCCTGGCGCAACTTGAGCAGGGCATCGAGGACGATGATGCCGCTTTGTGCAAGACCTCGCTTCTGCACTTCGGCGAGCACGCGCTCGTGCTGGGCCAGGCGCAGGGTTTCGTAGAGTTCGCGCTGCGCGCCATCGAGTTCGACGTTGCGCGGGATGAAGGTCTTCTCGGGCAGGTCGGCGAGCACGTCCTCCTTGCGCCGGCGCAACAGCAGGGGCGCGATGCGCCGGCTCAGGCGCTCGCGGCGGTCGACATCGTCATGCTTCTCGATTGGCGTGCGGTAAAAGCGCGTGAAGTGGCGATCGGTTCCAAGCAGGCCCGGTTCGACCGCATCGAACTGCGCCCACAATTCGCCAAGATGGTTTTCCAGTGGCGTGCCGGTCATGGCCAGGCGCCGTCGCGCGGAAATCTCGCGCACGATCCTGGCCGCCTGGCTCTTGGCGTTCTTCACCACCTGTGACTCGTCGAGCACGAGCAAGGCGTATTCATGCGCAAGCAACTCGTCGCGATCGCGTGCAAGCAAGGGGTAAGTGGTGATGACGAGATCATGATGCGGAATGGCCTCATGCAGGCCGCCGCGCGCGGGCCCGTGCAGGACCAGCACGGACAGGTCCGGGGCAAAGCGCTGCGCCTCGTCGCGCCAGTTCGAGACCAGGCTGGTCGGGGCGACGATCAGCACCGGCCGATCGAGATGCCCACGCTGCTTTTCGGCGAGCAGGTGGGCGAGCACTTGCACGGTCTTGCCGAGGCCCATGTCGTCGGCAAGCACGCCGCCAAGTCCGGCATCGGCGAGAAAGCCCAGCCAGGCCAGGCCATCGCGCTGGTAGGCGCGCAAGGTTGCCTTGAAACCTGGCGGCTCCAGCGCCGGCTCGCGCGCTTCACGCAAGCGCGCCAGTTGCTGGCGCAGATTTTCGCCGCCGCGCCAGGGCATCGCGCTGCGCGCCGACAGCTCGTCGAGCACGCTGGCCTGCGAGCGGCGCAAGCGCAGCGCGCCTTGTTCGGCATCACGCTCGGGCATGTCCTGCAACCACTCGAGCAATGGCCCCATCAGCTCACGCAGGCGCGACAACGGCAGCGGCACGCGACGGCGGTCGTCGATCGGCACCAGCCACAAGGCATCCGCATCCTCGCCCTTGCGCGGACTCAGCGGGAAATTCGGATCACCAAGCAGGCGACGCAGGATCGGCAGCAGATCGACGCGCTCGCCGGCAATCTCGATGCCGAGGCTGAGGTCGAACCAGGCCGTGCCGGATTCCTCGACCTCGGCATACCAGTCATCCGGTTCTTCAAGCAGCTCGAATGGAAATCCGGAATCGGTCTCGAGGCGGAACCCGTGATCGCGCAGGCGCGGTGCCAGGGCGAACAGATGCTCGGCGGCAATCAGCAGGCCGCGCCTTGGTTCGAGCACGAAATCTCCGTCGGCAAACACGTCGCGCGGCAGGTTCGGCATGCGCGGCAACAGGTCGATGTCGATCAGGCCCAACTCCTCAAGCTGTTCGCAGGCGGCGATCTCGGCCGAGCGATCGCGCACGATGTCGAGCAGGCGGCCCTCGTGCATGCGCCGCTCGCGTGGCTTGATCGGCGCGAACGGCAGGCGCGGGCCGTCGTAGTCGAAACTCAGGCGCACGCAGCCGGCCTGGTAGCGATTGGGCACACCATTGACATAGGTCAGCACGGGAAACGCGCGCAGGGTCAGCACCGGCGTTGGCAGCACTTGATGGGTCTGCGGCGCAACTGCCTTGGCCGGCTTCGGCAAGCCTTCAAGCTGACGCGTCTTGTGCCAGCGCTCGACGACGAAATCGGCATGTTCGGGGAGCAGGGCGGGCGCGCGCAAGGCCGCGTCGATGACCTGCGCGTCACCTTCAACACGTCCGATCGCCGGCTTGGCCGGATCGAAATACCAGATCTGCGCGATGCGCAGCAGGCGCGTGTTGGCATCGGTTTGCGTCAGTTGCGGAACCAGCTTCTGGTTGCCGTCCTCGGACAACTGCCAGCCCCAGTCGAGGGTGCGCTTGTCACCGAGACTGACCTGCCCGCGCGAGGGCTTTTCCACAAAACACGGATATTCGCGGATGAGGATCTCGAGCAAGGCCTCGTCGCGCTCGCCACTGAGCGGATACCAGGCACTTGAGGCGAAATGCGGACTGGCCATGCGCAGGCGCGCGACATGCTCGAACTGGCGCGGGGTCAGGCGCTGCCAGGGGTCGGCGCCAAACTGGAATTGCCCGACCGGCTGCGGCGAACCGAGGCCACCGCGCTTGGTCGGCTTGAGCCAGACAGGCTGCGCCTGCAGGCCGGGCAAGGTGCCGTCGCCAATGCGCAGGAGGATGCCGAAGACCAGCGCCGGATCCACGACCGGCTTGCGCAACGGTGGCCTGGGATCGGCGTTGAGCGCATCGAACCAGGGCTTCCAGGCCGCCGGACCGGTGCCTGCCACGGCCATCGGCTTGCCCGGCTCGAAGGCCGAGGCGCGCGCGCCGAGCATTTTCAGGGCGACCGCGGCGACGTGCTTGCACTCGCCTTCAAGCGGGCAGGTGCACTGCGTATCGAACTTCGGCTTGCCGCCGTTGAGACCAATCATGATCGCCGCGGTGTAGGGCTCGTGCTCGCGGCCCTGCACGGCTCCGAACAGGGTGCCGGAATCGCCCGCACTCTCATACCAGATCTCGCGCACACGGCTGTGGCGCAGATAATCCGCACCCTTGGCGAGCGTGGGCTGATCGAGCACCGCATGGGTGCTGCGCGACAGCAACTGGCGAAACAGCGACTCGTCCATGCGCTTGCGAAGATCCGGAGAACAAAATCGAACAGGCAATCGTGCCTGCCGCGGCCGCATTCGTCCAGCGCTGGGCGCATGGACAGGACTGCGGGTGTTCTCAGGAAGGGGCTGTGCCAGCAGCCAGCGCCGTATCCGGTGTGCCGGTGAATGGCTGCAAGCGGGCGCGTATTTCCGCTATCGAGTACGAACGCTGGGCAGGTATCTGCAGCAGCGGCAGATTGATCGCCAGGCAGACATTGGCGACAAAGTTGTCGCGGGCTTGCGCCCGCTGGGACGCATGCGAGCTGTCATTGAGCTCGATTGCACACAGCACGGACAGGTCACTGGCTCGGCAGAGGACGAAGTCAAAGTGCTTGGAGGCAATGCGATTGAGAGCCCCTTGGCGCGCCGACTTCCCCAGACCCGGCTTGATCACGGCGATATCCGCGATGCGAATCTTTCCAAAGACTCGATGCTCCGGGCCCACAGCTTGATCCAACACGCCGAGAAACGATCGCTCCGCGGCGGAGAACAGCGCTTTGCCCGGCTGATACGGAAACCCGACAGATGCCCCGCGAGCATTTCCAGCCTTGCCAGCAGCGACGACAGTCAAAACCACAAACACCAGAACGACAACCAGCAGAACCCAAAACATGCCAACTCTCCCGTTGCTCCGTAACGAGATTATTGCAAACGTACTCAGAAACGGAAATTCATGAACTTCGAAAAACTCTCGATAAAGCAATCCGCCTTGTGACTGCGCTCTCCCGTGATCCGGGTTGTGCAGGCCGAGTCGATATCTGAACCGTCGAACTAGCCGAGCAGTTCTTCCGCATGTGCGCTGAATTCCGCGACGCGACTGGCATCGAGGCTTTTCCGCAACAGGCGGCGGAATTCCGGCAGCAGCTCGCGCAGGGCTTCGGCGGAATCGCTCTTGTCGACTTTCTGGGTGAACAGGAAGGCGCGCAGGCCGACCTTGGCGCTGAGCACGCGGCTCATGTATTCACGCGCCTGCACATAACCATCGTTGCTGGCCGCATGCGCTGCCACGACCGGCTTGGCGGCGGGCTTTTCGACAGGCTTGGCAACCGCCTGGGCAACCGGGCTGCCGGGCGGGCTGAAATCCGGCAACGCGGCAGCGGCACCGGTCTCCAGGGCGAGCGTGGCGTCGGCAATCTCGACCAGGCCGAGCCCCATCAGCTCGTCCAGCAGGGCACCGATGTCGTTGATGGCGATGAACTGGGTGCGGATGCTTTCAATCGTGCGCTCGCCGTTGATCGAGATCAGCACCATGCGCTGGCGCGCCCCGATCTTCAGCTTGCGTTCGTCGATTTCGAGTCGGCCGGCTGCCGTCTTGACCAGGATGGTGTTGTCGAGCATGTGATCTCCCTCGTTTCCTCGACCCATGCCAGGTAATGGATCGATCTGTGAAAGTGTTATGACAGCCAGTGGCCGATTTGTACACCGGCACGAAGGCTCAACGCCGAGGGCGCTCGTCCTCGTCGACCGGCAGCTCGAACCGGTAACCGACGCCGTAAACGGCCGAAATCGGGTCGATCCCCGCTTCGATCAGCTTGCGCCGGAGGTTCTTGACGTGACTGTCCACCGTGCGATCGCTGACCACGCGATGATCTGCATAAAGCGCGCCAATCAGTTGTTCGCGGGAGAAAACACGACCGGGCTGGCTGCTCAGTTTGCCGAGCAGGCGAAACTCGACCGGGGTCAGGCTCAGCGCATGGCCATGCACGCGCGCCTCGAAGCGCTCCTCGTCCAGCACCACCGCCGGCTCGAGCGGCGCATCCGGCGGGCGGCTGCGACGCAGCACGGCGCGAATCCGCGCGACGACCTCGCGCGGGCTGAACGGTTTGCAGATGTAATCGTCGGCACCGAGTTCGAGGCCAAGCAGGCGGTCGATCTCCTCGACCCGCGCGGTGAGCATGAGGATGGGCACCGCGGAAAAGGCGCGGATCTGCCGACACAGGGTGAGGCCGTCGACGCCGGGCAGGTTGATGTCGAGAAGGATCGCGTCGGGCCGCTGCTGGTGGATCCAGTCCAGCGCTAGACTGCCGTTGTCGAGGATGCTGGTGCGGAAACCGGCAGCGAGCAGATAGTCGCTCATCAAGGCCGACAACTTCGGCTCGTCCTCGATGATCAGCACATGGGCAGCTGCATTCATGCGCCGGCCCCGATGGCCGGCAGGCGCACCTCGATGCGCAGGCCGCCGAGTGCGGACGCGGAGGCTGCGATGTGGCCGCCGTGGGCCAGCACGATGGCGCGACAGATGGCGAGGCCGAGGCCGGCGCCACCGGCGGCGCGATTGCGCGAGGCATCGACCCGGTACAGGCGATCGAACAACAGCTCCAGCGAATCTGGCGGCACGCCGGGCGCGCTGTCCTCGAGGACAAGAATGACTTCGCCGGCCACGGCACTGAGCTCGATGCGCAGGCGGCCCGGGGCATCGGTGTAGCGGCGCGTGTTCATCAGCAGGTTGTCGATGAGCTGGCCAAGGCGACGCGCATCGCCACGGATGGTTGGAACCGGGGCGATCGCCGTTGCCACGGCCAGTCCGGATTCTTCCAGGCTGGGCAACTGCGTTTCCAGCGCCTCGGCAAGCACTTCGCCCATGTCCAGCGGTTCAAAGCGGTATTCAAGCGCACCGGCATCGGCCAGCGACAACTGGTACAGATCCTCGATCAGGCCGCCCATGCGCTCGCATTCGGCGTGCAAGGAATTGAGTGCCGCCGGCGTCGCCGTGCGCACGCCATCCTGCAGGGCCTGGATCTCGCCGCGCAAAATGCTCAGCGGGGTGCGCAACTCATGCGCGATATCCGCACCCCAGCGGCGGCGCGCTTCGCGGTGTTGCTCGAGGGTGCGCGCCAGATGATTGAAGTCTGCGGCCAGCGCACCGAGTTCATCGCGGCGACGGTCGCCCATGCGCCGGCTGTAGTCGCCCGCGGCCAGCGCGCGCGTGCCGGCAGCCAGTTCGCGCACCGGCGTCAGCAGCCAGCGCGCCAGGGCAAAGGCCAGCAGCAGGGCCAGGGCAAGGATGGCAACACCGGCGATCAGCGCATTGCGCAACTGCTCGCGGGCAAAGGCCAGGTCGGCAGCACTGCGTATCCTCGGCAGCGCCGCCAGCAACAGGCTGCCGACGCGCTCGCCATCGAGCATGATCGGCACACTGGCGGAACCGCGGGCAATCGCCGGATCTCCAACCACCGGCGCTCCCTGCGCATCGACCAGCAGCAAGCGCGACAACAGGTTGCCCTCGAGCACGCGTCGGCGTCCCTCGCGCTCACGCTCGTGTTCGCGCCATGCCGGGGATGGATGCCGGTGCGCGGCGTCGGCCTGTGCATCCTGCGCAGGCGGCAGCGCCTCGCGCAGGCGCTCGACCTGCTTCGACTGGCGTTGCGCGCGGTGGCGCTCGGGCAGGATCAACTCGCCAAACTGGCGCGTGTCGTTGCGCAGAAAATCCCAATTGCCATTTTCGTCATACGCCTCGGCAAGGCGGTCACTGACCGGTTGCAGGCGCTCCAGCGCAGCCTGGTCTAGATAGGCAAGGAAGCCCCTGCGGAACGCCTGCTGCTGCCAGATCACGAAGCCGGCCAGGGCAATGCTGGCCAGGGCGGCAAAGGTGAGGAACAGGCGTTGCCACAGACGCAGATTCATGGGGATGGCTGCGGGCCTTCAAGCCGGGATGTCATGCGGCACGATAGCGCGAGCCGGCTGTGTCCGCGCAATCTGCGCAGAATATCCACGATTTCTCTGCGTTGCCTGCGCAATCGCGGGGCAAGCTTGGATCACGCGACGATGCGGCAGGCGACGACACCGACCCGAATGGCAGCACCCCCGCTGCCTGACCCTTCCCGCAAGCATGTCCTTGCATCACCCACCCAGGCTTGCCGGCATCGGCGCGTATCCCCACCCACTGAAGGAAACGTCCATGAACACATTCAAAGCCAGGACTCTAGCGGCCTCCCTGCTGGTCACCCTGCTGGCGAGCGCCGCCTACGCCGGATCGGGGCCACGCGTCGATGCGGATCCGCAAGCCCGCGCGGAAAAGCTCGCGACGATTCCGGGCCTGACCCAGACCCAGCGTGATGCCATCGTCCGCATCGAGGATGAGAGCCGCGCCGCCCAGCGCGCGCTGATGGAAAAGACGCGCGCCGAGCGCGAGAAGCTGCGTGACGAGTCGCGGCAGAAACTGCGCAGCGCGCTGGGTGACAAGGCCTATGCGGATTACATGACCTGGCGCCTTGAGCAGCGTGGCGAGCATCGCCGTGACCGTCGCGAGCATCGTCACCAGCGCATGGACAAGCGCGGGCACGGCGAAAGCGGCACGGACATGCAGGCACCTGCGGGCGAGTAAGCCCCTTGCCGGGCAGCGAGCGGGGCAGCAGCCCCGTTCGCGATCAGGAATGCGGATCGGCCACTGCGGCCACCACATAGCGCAGTGGCCCACCGGCAGCGAGCGCATCAAACGGATAGCAGGTGACCAGCAGCAG
The DNA here is from genome assembly GCA_001899855.1 of Lysobacterales bacterium 63-13. GTDB lineage: Bacteria > Pseudomonadota > Gammaproteobacteria > Xanthomonadales > Rhodanobacteraceae > Dokdonella. Next base: position 127,884 of record MKWR01000004.1, on the reverse strand, counting down.
CACGTCGACATCCGTCGCGGTTTCGATGCGCTCGTGCCGCGAATCGACGATGCGCAGGCTGGCGATACGCAGCGAGCGCGGGCCTTGCCCGCCATCTATTTCGATGCGATCACCAACCTGCATATCGCGCAGAAAGGCAAAATGCGTGTCGCGGTGCGCACTGACCACGCTGAACCCGGGCCCTCCGGGCATGGCGCTTGATTCCGCCCAGCCCGGCCCGAAAGCCAGCGTGCGCCCGGAATCACCACTGAGGATGATCTCGTCGACACCCAGGCGGGCGACCCGCAGGCGCGCGACCGGCACGGTATCGGCCCACGGCCAGGGTTTCACCGCAACCCCGCTCTGCTCGCGCTGCTGCCAGGCACGCTGCAAGAGGATCTGCGCGAGTTCGGCCTTGGCGTTGATGTAGGCGGCGTGCCCGAGCGGGGCGCAGGCGCACAAGGCCAGCAGCAAGGCGACGCGGCGCAGTGTCGTGGATTTCATGGCACGCATCCTCGTTGTCTCACCTGCAATCGGCAGTGGTCGGTTTTGCTCAGAGCGGAATCCAGTCATTGCCCGGATCCTCGGCGCGGGGCGCGTCGATGGCGGCGAAGCATTCGGCGGCAAAGGGTTGCGGGGTGACCCAGGCCTCACCGCCAAGCCAGTCGCCGGCATCGTCGTCGGCGTTGTCGGCATGAGGCGACAGCAGTGGATTCCAGGTGAGCTGCGAAAAGTCCATGTCGATGCTCCAGGTTCAGGCGGGCGAAGTGGGCGTGGCGCGGCACCGTGCGGCCCCGGCGAGCAGCGCGGCCATGAGCAACAGGATCAGCCCGACCAGTTCCAGCAGCGGTGCCGATGTCGCGGTCGCGGCGTAGGCCAGAGAGCCGGCCGGCAGGCCATTGGCGATGCGTCGGGAAGCCAGGTCATCGGCACCGTCACGCGCCGGCGCTTGTTCGACCGCGATCAGGCTGGTGTAGGCGCTGATCAGGTGATGGTCGATGGCCAGTTGCAGCACTTGCTCGCGCACGTCTGCAGGCTTCGCACCGCGATCGATTGATTGTTCGAGACTCTCGATCCTGCGTTGCGCCCACAAGCGCGCAATGCCGGGCATGCTGGCGGCACGATCCAGTGGCAGCGATTTGCTCCAGGTCGTTGCCTTGTTGGCGGCGCGTGCTTCGAGCGTGCCATGCAGGTTCGACAGCCTGGCGACGACCATCAGCGGCTCACCGGCATAGAGATCGGGCAGGCGCTGCGGATAGCTGTCGGCAACGCCGGGCCAGCTCAGGGCAAGGTCGCGCAGAGCCGGACGATCCAGCTTGGCGAACAGTTCACGCATGCGCTCGCCGACTTCGCCCGCACCACGAATGACCACGGATGAGCCACGCCCCGAGGTTGCCGCGCGTTCGATGAACTGCGCATTCGGCGCGCTGCCAATGCCGATCGGGAACAGGCGCGACTGGCCGAGATCGTGATCGATCAGTCGATAGAGACCGGCTGCGTCATCGACCGCGCCATCGGTGGCAAAGACGACCTGGCGCACATGGCCTGCAGGTGGCGTGCCGCGCAGCGCGGTACGCAGGGCATCGAGCATCTCGGTGCCGCCGTTGGCACGCAAGCCGGCTACCCATTCACGCGCCAGCGCCACGTCGGCAGGCGTCGCCGCGACGGCATCGGGGAACAGCGCTTCGGTCACCGAGTTGAACTGGATGACGTTGAAGCGATCGCCTGGGCGCAGCGACGACAGGGCCAGATCGAGCGCCGCGCGCGCCTGCTTGATCGACTCGCCCTCCATCGATCCCGAGGTGTCGATGACAAGGATCAGCTCGCGCGGCAGCGGATTTGCCAGCTGGCTGTCCGGCAACATCATGACCATCGCATAGGTCTCGCCATCGACCGTTTCGGCAAGCACGGCCGAGGCCGGTGATGCGCCCAGCACGGGGGCCCATTCGAGGACGAAATCGCGATCGGCACCGACGTTGCCATCGGCCAGGGCAATGGCATAACGCGTGCCGCTGCGGGTCACTTTCAAGGCATGGCTGGGACTCTCGACGCGGCGCAGCGGCAAGCCGGGATCGAGATCGATGCTGACGGCGACGCGCGGGGCGACGGCGCTGTGCAGGTCGTCGCGGGTGGTCGCCGGCCTGGCGGGATCTGCGGCGATCGTCTCCTCGCCATCTCCGCTGGCCCGGGCGACATAGCGCGGGGTGTAGGTCAGCGGCAAGGTCAGCACGAAGCGGTCATCGCGATAGGCGATCTGCTGCCACCAGCGCACCTCGACCTCGATCGTCTCGCCGGGGGCGATATTGGCCACGGCGGTGCGAAACAGGTTGGCCCGATCCGACTCGACCAGAGCGGCGCGCTTGCCGCTTGCCGCGGCTTCGACGTACTCGCTGCGCGCCTGTTCCTTTTCGCGGATCTCGCCGACGATGACGCGCTCGCCGACGCGCAGGGTCATGTCGTGCACGGCGGCACCTTCGGGCAGCGGCAGCAGGTACTGCGCCTCGACCCATTCGCTGCTTGAATTGCTGAAGCGTTGGCGGATGCTGGCTTCGGCGACGAGTCCGCCGATTGTGTAGTGGACATCGCTGGCCAGCGCAACGAGCTCGAATGGTTGGCCGTCCCTGGCCGTTGCCTTGATCGTGCCGAAACCGGTTTCCGCACGCGCCGCGGCGGCGAAGCCGAGGAGCAGGATGAGGACGGCGAAGATCGTGCGCAGCGGCTCGAAGCCGCGTTGCAGATCGGTGTTGGTTTCATCTCTTTTCGCTTTCATCGCACGCTCCTGCCGGGGTCGATGCCATTGCAGCGGGCGGCGCGGGCCGATGCGCGGCGGCGCGCTGGCCGCATCACGATCAGTTGTGGCGTTTTGCGGGCAATCGCGTCTGACGCATTGCGGCGCAGGCATGGCGCTGCGTAAGCTCGCTGCACCGAAAAGGAGTCCTCCCATGCCGCGCAGCATCGCCATCGTCGAAGACGAGCCGCTGATCCGGGCCAACTATGTCGAAGCACTGACCCGCGCCGGATATGAAGTGCGCGGCTATGCCGGTCGTGTCGAAGCCGAGAGCGCCTTTGCCCAGCGCATGCCGGAACTGGTCATCATCGATGTCGGCCTCGGCGACGAACCCGAAGGCGGCTTTGACCTGTGCCGCAACCTGCGCGCCAAGGCGGCAACGCTGCCGATCATCTTCCTGACTGCACGCGATTCGGATTTCGATGTGATTTCCGGCCTGCGCCTCGGTGCCGATGACTACCTGGCCAAGGATGTCTCCTTCCATCAACTGGCCGCTCGCATCAGCGCCCTGTTCCGGCGCATGGAAGCCATGCGCAAGCCGACGGCTGCCGACAGCATCCACGAGGAAGGCCGCTTGCGCATCGAATCCGAGCGCATGCGCGTGAGCTGGAACGGCGAGGAAGTGCCGCTGACCGTCACCGAGTTCTGGATGGTGCACACCCTGGTGCGCTTTCCCGGCCACGTGAAAAGCCGCGAGCAACTGATGCGCGATGCCCAGGTCGTCGTCGACGACGCCACCATCACCTCGCACATCAAGCGCATCCGCCGCAAGTTCATCGCCATCGACCCCGCCTTCGACGCCATCGATACCGTGCATGGCGCGGGGTACAGGTGGGTTTGCCGGGAATAGGGAATCGGGAATGGGTTGGCGCGGGCCGGCTCTTCCCATTCCCGATTCCCGACTCCCTATTCCCGGCTCCCCACCCATGTCCCTGCGCCTGAAACTCCTCATCGTCGCCTTGTCCACGCTGACCTTGCCCTGGGCGGGCTGGCAGTTCGTGCGGCAGACCGAGGCGGTGTTGCGGCAAGGCCAGGAACAGACCTTGCTGGCCTCGGCAAGCACTCTGGCGCGGGCGCTCGATGTGCTTGGCGTCGAGGCACCGTTGCCGGATGCGGCGCTTTATGTGCACGAGCGCAGCGCGGTCCTTCGCGTCGATGGCTATGCCGATGACTGGCAGACGTTCCGGCCCTACGCGCAGACGTTCGCCGCCGATGGCGACAACGCCAAACTGCTGCTCATGCTTGCCGAGGATGCAGAGTGGTTGTATTTGTTTGCACAAGTACGCGATGCAACCCGGCAGCGCGTCGATGCACGGGATTTCACGGCGGCACGCAGCGATCACCTGGACTTGACCCTGGTCCGCGCCGGGAAATCACGCCGCTACCGCATAGCCAGTGCCGCGCCCGGCAATTTCGATGCGCCGGCGATCGACGGTGATGGCCCGTTTCCCGAGCGCCTGACCGGCGAGTGGCAGGAGGATGGCTCCGGTTACAGCATCGAATTGCGCCTTGCCCGCGCCGATGCCCCCGATCACATGGCCTTCGACGTGCACGATTCCGCGGTGGCCGACACGCCCGCGCCGGCCGCGCTGGCCTTGCTTGGCTACAACCCGGTCAACGCGCGCACCCTGGCCAGGCTGGCGCCCGATCATGTCCGCGTGCGCATGGTTTCCGCCGACGGCTGGCTGGTCGCTGCCGGCGGTTCGCTCGATCTGGATATTCCGGCAAGCGAGGAACAAGGCTGGCTGGCCGCGTTCATCTATCGCCATCTGCTGGCCCCGGATTCGACCGAGGGCACGTCATCGCCGCGCTACGTGAATGCCTTTGGTGCCATCGATCCGCGCCTGCAGGGCGATGACCTGTGGCAGGCGCTGTCGGGCATTCCGGCAACCGCCTGGCGCGCAACCGAGAACGGCGGCGTGTTGCTCGTCGCCGCCGTGCCCTTGCGCAGCCATGATGCCTTGCGTGGCGCGCTGGTCCTCGAACAGGCCAATCCCGCCCTGCCCTTGCTGGCCAATCGCGCCTTGTCGAGCCTGCTTGGCGCGAGCCTGCTGGCCTTGCTGGTGACGGCGGCGCTGCTGTTGCTGTTTGGCGGTTTGCTGAGTTGGCGCATCCGCCGCCTGCGCAATGCCACGGAACGCGCGACGCGTGCCGGCGGTCGCCTCGCCGGACCGCTGCCGCTGATCGATTCCCGCGACGAGCTCGGCGATCTCGCGCGCAGCTTCGGACGCCTGTTCGACGAGGTCGGCAGCTATACCGAGTACCTGCAGACACTGGCCTCGAAACTCTCGCACGAACTCAACACGCCGCTGGCGATCGTCAAGTCCTCGCTCGACAACCTCGATCACCAGGGCCTGCCGGCGGATGCGCAACCTTACCTCGACCGCGCCCGCGATGGTGCCGCCCGCCTCGGTGGCATCGTCCGCGCGATGAGCGAATCGAGTCGCGTCGAACGCGCGATCGCCTCGGCAGAAGCCGAGGATTTTGACTTGCGCGCCCTCGTCGCCGGCTGCACCGAGGGTTATCGCGCGCTGGCCGCATCACGCGAGATCCGTACCGATCTGCCAGTTTTGCCGCTGCCGTTCCACGGCGCGCCCGACCTGATTGCGCAGGCGCTCGACAAGCTCTTCGACAATGCGCGTTCGTTCAGTGCCGAGGATGGCTGGATCCGCATCAGCCTCGACAGCAATGAATCCGGTATCGACCTGCGCATGGCCAACAGCGGCCCGCTGTTGCCGAGCGCGATGCAGGAGCGCTTGTTCGATTCGCTGGTCAGCCTGCGTGAACGCAGCACCCGTGCCGCCGGCGAAGCCCCGCATCTCGGCCTCGGCCTGCATGTCGTGCGCCTCGTCGCCGAACTGCACAACGGCCACGCCAGCGCCCGCAATCTCGATGACGGCAGCGGCGTCGAATTCAGCCTGCACCTCGCCGGCATGACGCGGCGGCGACTGGCCTGAGGTGATGGCGCTGCGCGCCGCCGGGGTGGTGTCCCGTGTTCCCGGCATGTCATTGCAACAGCGACGCTCCTTCGGAGCACGGCATCCATGCCGATTCTTCACTCGCCTTCCGGTGAACGAGTCACTTCCCCTTGCGTGGCCAGGAGAAAGTAGCCACTGCGCCGCAGGAGCGGCGCAAACCGCGCAGCTGGCCCGAAGGGCGCAGGGCAGGAGCCCGGAGTCAAGAGTAGGCCACCCCGATGCAGCGGTCTCCGCGCATCCCGCGCAGCAAAGCCCGGGCAGACTCGCGCACGCGCAGATCCGGCTCTGAACGTTCCTTCTCCCCATGCGGGAGAAGGTGCCGAAGGCGGATGACGACTGCATGGGTGCAGGAGGTAGAGCAATGCCGGAGCCAATGCCGAGGGGCGCTTTGGCTTGGCCAGCGTGCAGCACCCGCAACACGTGCGCGGCTGTCGCCACCGGCCATGCCCTGTTATCTTCGCGGGCCGATTTCTCGCCAATGGCCGTACCGTGATCACCCAGCAGGAGTTCGATAGCTACGCCGCCCAGGGCTACAACCGCATTCCGGTGGCGCGCGAGGTTTTGTCGGATCTGGATACGCCCTTGTCGGTGTACCTGAAACTGGCTGACGGGCCGTATGCGTATCTGTTTGAATCGGTGCAGGGCGGCGAGAACTGGGGACGCCATTCGATCATCGGCTTGCCATGCCGGCGCGTGTATTCGCTGCGTGGACATACCCTCGGCATCGAGGAACTTGGCGAAGTCATCGAGACGCGCGAGCTGTCCGACCCGCTGGCGGAAATCGATGCATTGCGCCAGCAGTTCCGCGTGCCGGTGCTGCCCGACATGCCGGCGTTTTCCGGCGGCCTGGTCGGTTATTTCGGTTTCGAGACGATTGGCTGGATCGAGCCGCGCTTCGCCAGGGTCGACAAACCGGATCAACTGGGAACGCCGGATGCGCTGCTCATGCTCAGCGAAGAAGTCGCCGTGTTCGACAACCTCAAGGGTCGCCTGTACCTGATCGTGCATGCGGATCCGGCGCAGCCGCAGGCCTATGCGCAGGCCTGCCGACGCCTCGATCAACTGGCCTTCCGCCTGCGCCATTCCGGATCGAGCTATCCGGAGACACTTGATCCGAAACCGCTCGACGAGGCCGATTTTGTCTCCGGCTTCACCCGCGAAGGCTTCGAGGCGGCCGTGCGCCAGGCCCAGGAATACATCCGCGCCGGTGACATTTTCCAGGTCGTTCTTTCGCAGCGACTCAGCGTGCCGTTCCGCGCGCGCCCGGTCGATGTCTATCGCGCGCTGCGTTCGCTGAATCCGTCGCCGTACATGTATTTCATCGATCTTGGCAGCAGCCAGATCGTCGGTTCCTCGCCCGAGATTCTCGTCCGCCAGCAGCACGGCAAGGTCACCCTGCGCCCACTGGCTGGCACGCGCCCACGCGGCGAAACGGCGGAGCAGGATCTCGCCCTCGAAGCCGAACTGCTGGCAGATCCCAAGGAGCGCGCCGAGCACCTGATGCTGATCGACCTTGGCCGCAACGATGTCGGCCGGGTCAGCAGGGTCGGCAGCGTCAAGCTCAGCGAAAGCTTCGTCGTCGAACGCTATTCGCACGTCATGCACATCGTCAGCCAGGTCGAAGGCGATCTCGATGACGGCCTGACCAGCATGGACGTGCTGCGCGCCGCGTTTCCGGCCGGCACGGTCAGTGGCGCGCCGAAGATCCGCGCGCTGGAAGTCATCCGCGAGCTGGAACCGATCAAGCGCAACATCTACGCCGGCTCGATCGGCTACATCGGCTGGTCCGGCGACACCGACATGGCCATCGCCATCCGCACCGCGGTGATCCAGGATGGCCGCCTGCATGTGCAGGCCGGTGCCGGCATCGTCCACGACTCCGACCCCGCCACCGAATGGGCGGAGACGATGAACAAGGGCCGCGCCTTGTTCCGCGCGGTGGCGCGGGCGGCGAAGGGGCTTTAGGCAAGGCCGGGATTTGGGATGACCAGCCGTTCGGCTGTTGAAAGCCGTAAAAGCAGATGTTTCGCATGGACAACATTTTGCTGGAACGTCAGTACTTCCTCACTGTCATCCCGGCGAAGGCCGGGATGACGGTGAGGGCAGTCGAGTCGCCTGGCTCGACCCGCCACCTCACGTCGAAATCGCCAGTCGCTCGCCCTTGTAGATGCGCGAGGTGATCAGGTAGACGACCACGGCGGCAATCGCCGTACTGGCGAAACACAGGGCAATCTCGGCCGCGCTGACGGCCTCCCCGCGCATCAGCCGGGTGATCGTGACTTGCTGGCCGACCAGGGGCACGGCGTACATCCAGGTCTCGACCTTGAACGGAAAGATCGACATCAGCATGGTCGGTACCGCCGGCACGAACATGAGCAGGGACAGGTAGGTCTGCGCCTCGCGGAAAGTCTTGGCAAAGGCCGCGGCGAGCGTCTGCAAAGAGGCAATCAGGAACACCAGCGGCAGCATCGTGAGCAGGGTCAGCAGGGCGAAGCGCGGGCCGATCGAGAGGGTCATGCCGAGTTTTTCGGTGGGCATGAACTGCCCGGCAAACGAGAAGGCGATGATGCTGAGCAGGAGGGTGGTCAGGGCAAACGCTGCGGTCGCGCCGAGCTTGCCAAGGAGGATCTTCGAGCGCGCCACCGGGTTGGCGAACAGCGGCTCCAGCGACTGCCGCTCGCGTTCGCCGGCGGTGGTGTCGATGGCCAGGGCCATGCCACCGATGAAGGCACCGAGGATGAAGAAGTACGGCAGCATCGAGAACATCATGCCGCCGCGTGCCTGGGCGGTGGACTGGTCACGGTCGGCGATGACCAGCGGCCGCGCTATCGTCGGCGAGATGCCGCGGGCGACCAGGCGCAAGGTACTCGTGCGCTGCGCATAGCCATCGATGATGCTGCGCAGCCGCTCGACCGAGCTTTTCGCATCGCGCTGCGAATCATCGAAGATCAGCTCGACCTGGGCCGGTTCGCCCTTGTTCCACGCCTCGCCATAGCTTGGCGGAATGCGCAGCACGAGATCGGCAGTCTGCTCGCGCACGGCCTGCTCGGGAGCGCTGATCGCCGGCTTGATGATGACGCCGCGTTGCTTCAGTGCATCGATCAGGTTCGGCGCGTTTTCGGCACCGATGACCGGGACCGGCAGCGGCTTCTCGGCCTTGTCGAGTTCGCGCGAAACGATGCCGTTGATGAGCAGCACGAAGATCAACGGCGCCATCAGCGGCCCGGTCAGCAGGGTATTCATGACGGTGCGGCGATCACGCAGATTCTCGCGCACCTCTTTGAGGAAAACGGTGATGATCGATCTCATGCGGCGAGTCCTTCTGCGGATCCGATGACCTTGACGAAGGCATCTTCGAGATTGCTGGTGCCGGCCTGCTCGCGCAGTTCGTCGGGCGAGGCGTCGGCGACAACATGGCCGTGGGCGATGACGACGATGCGGTCACACAGCGCGCCGACCTCCTGCATGATGTGGCTGGAAAACAGCACGCAGCGGCCTTCGGCTTTCAGATGACGCAGGAAATCGCGCATGGCGCGCGTGGCCATGACATCGAGGCCATTGGTCGGCTCATCGAGAATGCAGTTTTTCGGATCGTGGATGAGGGCGCGGGCGATCGCGGTCTTCACGCGCTGCCCTTGCGAAAATCCGTCGGTGCGCCGATCGATGATCTCGCCCATGTCGAGCGCCTGGCACAAGCCATCGATGCGCGCGGCGATGGTCGCTTCGTCCATGCCTTGCAGGCGACCGAAGTACTCGATGTTCTCGCGCGAGGTCAGGCGCTTGTACAGGCCGCGCGCATCAGGCAACACGCCGAGCCTGCGCCGCACGGCAATCGGATCGACGGCGGCATCGATGCCATCGACAAGTACCTGGCCGCTGTCCGGCTTCATCAAGGTGTAGAGCATGCGCAGGGTGGTGGTCTTGCCGGCGCCATTGGGACCGAGCAGGCCGGTGATTTCGCCGTTGCGCGCAGTGAACGAAACGCCATCGACCGCCTTGACCGTACCGAACGCCTTGTTCAACGCCTTCAATTCGATCATGGGGCGGCTCCGTTGAAATCGATGAAGTGGGGGATCGGACCGAGCTCGTCGACGCAACCTGCATCGAGCGCTTTCGCATCGAGCGTGTCCATGAAGTTGCCGACCAGTTTCGGCAGGCAGCCGCGACCGATGATGTTGTGACCCTGGCCCCTGGCCACGATCAGCTTGGCGTTGGCGAGAGTCTTCAGCACCTGTTCGCCATAGCGCGGCGGCGTCACCGGATCGAGTTCTCCTTCGAGAACGAGGATCGGCGTGGCGCCCGTGACGGGCTCGTTGAAATCGGGCGGACGCGTGCCATGCGGCCAGACCTGGCACTGGCGCTTGGACACCTCGACCAGTCGGTTGCCGAGCAGGCTGTCGGCAGTGGAGGGTTCCGGGCCGAGTCGATCCGCATCCTCGCTGCAGATCACCGAAAGCTGCATGCCGCTGCCGACGAGTTCCTCGATGCCCTGGCTGAGAATGCCGATCTGGCCGAGCAGGGGCGCGTCATCGCCGGCAAGCGATTGCTTGATCGTGTTCGGAATCAGGGCTGCGGTTTCCGGCGCGTAGGCGAACATGCGCACCAGACTGACCATGGATTCCGCATCCAGGGTTTCCGTCGTCTGCTTGAAAGTGACCGGATCGGCGTAGCGGATCTCGCGCGGAGATTTGGCCAGGGCGGCACGCAATCGGATCAGGTCGGCGTACGGATCGGGGAACGCTTTCGCGCAAGCAGGGCTTTTCGCACAATTGGCGAATTGTGCCTTGAGCGCGTCATCCAGGTTATCGGCAAACTCGGCACCGAGCACCAGTTCGTTCGGCACGACACTGTCGAGGACGATGCTGCGCACGCCTTCGGGATGGCGCTTGAGGTATTGCTGGGCAACGCGCGTGCCATACGAAACACCGACCAGGTCGAACTTCGGCGCGCCGAGCGCCTGGCGCAATGCTTCGAGATCCTCGACCGCGTCGCTGGTCGTGTAGAAACGCGGATCGGCGAACCTTGCAACCTCGTCGAGGCAGCGTTGCGTCGAGACGGCAGCGCGTTCCAGATCAAACGGCAGCGCATCCTCATCCTCCGCGCTTTTGCACTTGAGTGGGTTCGAAGCACCGGTACCACGCTGATCGAGCAGCAGTACATGCCGACGCTTGCGCGCCGGGCCCAGCGCATCGGCCATCTGCGGCCAGGTATCGATGGCCGATTGGCCGGGACCGCCGGCCAGATAGACGATGAAATCATCATCGGCGGCTTGCGCGCTGGCGATCAGGGCAAACTTCAGGTCCAGCTTGCGGCCGTTTGCATCGGCACGGTTTTCCGGAACCTGGAAGGGCGCACACCAGGCCTTGATGGTGGCCGCCGAATGCTCGCGCTCGAGTTCGCAGGCGCTGAAATCGAGCGTGCCGAAGCGGAACGCGTCGGCATTGGCGGCAATGCGGTACTGGCCACGCGTGGTTTGCGCGGTATCCGCAGCGGCGGGCTTGTCGCGGAATTTCCAGTAGCCAAGCGCCACCAGGGCGAGGGCTGCAGCGATGGCAATCCGGGTGTTCCTGTTCATGCAAACCTCGTCGTTTCCGCACGGCGCAATGGCAATCCGCCGCGCCGTCTAGTGCTCGGGAGTGAAAATGCTTTCAATCGACGCGCCAAACAGGCGCGCGATGGCAAAGGCAAGCGGCAAGCTGGGATCGTATTTGCCGGTTTCGATCGCGTTGATGGTCTGCCGCGAGACATCCAGGCGCTCGGCCAGTTCGGCCTGCGACCAGCCCTGGTTTCCGCGCAACTCGCGAATGCGGTTGTTCATTCGCGACCGTAACGCCGGGCGTTCCAGCAACGCAGGGCACCAAACAGTCCGGCCAGCGCGGGAAACACCCAGAACAACACCGTACCGTCGAGCGTGACCACCTTCGCCGCGACGAGGAAGGCCGCTGTCGTGCTGAGCAGGCTCACCACCACCGCCGAAATCGCCAGTGCCTCCAGATGCAGGCGGCGCTGGAACTCGTCGCTGTCACGCACGTGGCGGATGATCGCGCGCAATGCGGCGGCGAACGGCAGCACCGGGGCGAGCGCAACCAGTGCCCGCCAGAATGGCGCCTCGACCTGCCTGGCCAGCGGATAGATCAGCAGCATGACGACCACGTAGGCGGCCATCGCCAGGAACAGTTCGCGGCGGTAGCGTTTTTCGAGCGCGCGCATGGAGATTCCGTGTCAAGCAAACTTGACACGACGATAACGGCAGGTCCAGCCCTGTGTCAAGCGTCCTTTACATCATTCTGCTGCTGGTCGCCCACGGCGCGCACCGGCAGGCGCACGCTAGCGTGATGAAATATACTTTTCCCGGCGGATCTGCGACACCGCGAAACCGGCATCCTTGAGCAGGGCGAAACTCTGGTCGACCATGTCGGGATTGCCGCACAGGTAGAACACATCGGTTGCTGCATCGGGCTGCAGCGCCTCGATGGCGACCTGCACGCGACCGGCGTAATCGCCGGGCCGCGGCACGGCTCGCGGCTCGCGGCTGAAACACGGATGAAAGCCGAAACCCGGCGTTGCTTCGGCAAAAGCGGCGAATTCGTCGCCGTACAGCAGCTCGGCTTCGTTGCGCGCCCCCTGGATCAACTCGAAGCGGCAACCGCGCTCGGCAATCAGCCTGCGCATCAATGGCAGCATGGCGCGATACGGAGTGATGCCGGTGCCGGTGGCGACCAGCACGTAACGCGCGTTGCTGTCGCCCGGCAACAGGCAGAAGCGCCCGTACGGGCCGCTGGCATCGACCGTGCCGCCAACGGCGAGGCCGCCAAGCAGCTCGGTCGCCGCGCCGCCATCGACATAGGACACGGCAATCTCGATCTGCACGATCGGGCTGGCAGCATCCGCGGCCACCGTGCCAATCGAATAACTGCGCTTGGTCGCCTGGCCATCGGCATAGCTGAAATGGACCTGGATGAACTGCCCGGGGATGAAGGCGAACGGCTGCCCGTCGGCGCGCTCGAACACCATGTGGCGCACGGCGGGAGCGATCATGCGTGCGGCGACGAGACGAAGCGGAAACTGGATGATGGCCAAGGCGGGAGGAGTCGTTGCGGGTAGCCGGCTATACTATCAGCCCCCCGTGCCGACCTCGCCGCCCATGCCCATGAGCCAGATTCCCGCGCTTGAAATCCATGATCTGCGCAAGGTCTACGCCGGCGGCGTCGAGGCCCTCAAGGGCATTTCCCTGGATGTGCAGCCCGGCGATTTCTTTGCCCTGCTCGGCCCCAACGGAGCTGGGAAATCGACCCTCATCGGCATCGTCAGTTCGCTGGTCAATGCCACCTCGGGATCGGTCAAGGTCTTCGGCACCGACATCAGCACGGATCGCGAAACAGCCATGCGCCAGTTGGGCCTGGTTCCGCAGGAAGTGAATTTCAACTTCTTCGAGAAGCCCTTCGACATCCTCTGCAACTACGCCGGTTTCTACGGCATTCCGCGCGCCGAAGCGAGTAGGCGCGCCGAGCAGGAGTTGCGCCGGGCCCAGCTCTGGGAAAAGGCCCATGCGACATCGCGCACGCTGTCCGGTGGCATGAAGCGCCGCCTGATGATCGCCCGCGCCATGATGACGCAGCCGCAGTTGCTGATCCTCGACGAGCCCACCGCCGGCGTCGACATCGAGATCCGCCGCGGCATGTGGCGCACGCTGAAAGAGGTCAACGCCGCCGGCACCACGGTGATCCTGACCACGCATTACCTTGAGGAAGCCGAGAGCCTGTGCCGCAACCTGGCCATCATCGATGGCGGCCGCATCATCGAGAACGGGCCGATGAAGGCCCTGCTGGCCAAGCTCGATGTCGAGGGCTTCCTGCTCGATATCGAAGGCGAACTGCCGGCCTCGCTGCCGCATGTCGAGGGCGTCGACTTGCGCGCCGCGGATCGCTTCACCCTCGACCTGGAAATGCCGCGCTCAATGAATCTCAACAGCGTGTTTGCCCGCCTCGATGGCGCCGGCATCCGCGTGCGCTCGATGCGCACCAAGACCAATCGCCTCGAAGAACTCTTCGTGCGCCTGACCGGCAACAAGGAGCACGCGGCATGAACAACGCGCCGGCAAGACATCCCAACCTGATCGCCCTGTACACCATTGCACGCCGCGAGGTCATGCGCATCCTGCGCATCTGGGCGCAGACCCTGGTGCCGCCGGCAATCACCATGACCCTGTATTTCCTGATCTTCGGCAGCCTCATTGGCAGCCGCATCGGCGACATGGGCGGCTACGATTACATGGATTTCATCGTTCCCGGCCTGGTCATGATGTCGATCATCCAGAACAGCTACGGCAACATCTCCTCGAGTTTCTTCGGCGCGAAGTTTGGCCGGCACATCGAGGAAATGCTGGTCAGCCCGATGCCGAACTGGGTCATCCTTGGAGGCTATGTGGCGGGTGCGGTGCTGCGCGGCGTGCTCGTCGGCATCATCGTGCTGGTCATCGCCATGCTCTTCACCAAGGTGCGCATCCCGCATCCGCTGGTGACCATCAGCACGGTCCTGCTCGGCGCGACGATTTTTTCGCTGGCCGGGTTCATCAACGCCGTGTATGCGAAGAAGTTCGACGATGTCGCCATCGTGCCGACCTTCATCCTCACCCCGCTCACCTATCTCGGCGGCGTGTTCTATTCGGTCACGATGCTGCCCGACTGGGCACAGGCGATGACCCATGCCAACCCGGTGTTCTACATGGTCAATGCCTTCCGCTACGGCCTCCTCGGCAGCAGCGACATTCCGCTGGCCATCGCCTATGCGCTGATGATCGGCTTTGTCATCGTGCTCGGCGCACTGAGTCTGTGGCTGCTCAAGCGCGGCGTCGGCTTGCGCAGTTGATTGGGGGCCGGAATAACCAGCCATTCGGCTGTCTAGAGCCGGGATGACCCGCCGTTCGGCTGTTGAAAGCGGGGAAGCGAAAAGCGCTGCATCGGGTCGCAGCCGGAATGCCGATGGGGCCCAAACGAAACAAGCCCGGATCTGTCCGGGCTTGTTGGTTCACGAAGACCGATGGATCTCAGTCGACGTTGAACGACTGCAGCGTCACCGGTACCGTGGCATCGCCATACAGGATCACCCCGAATGCCGCATCCGTGATGCCTGTGAACGTGCGCAAATCCGAACTCAGGAAGTTGTAGTCGGGGCGATTGCTGGCGTTGCGGAAGAATCCGTTGCCGCCATTCAGGACATAGGTGCCGACCGAAACTGCGCCGTCGTAGGTGATCAGACTCGTCATGGCGTCGGTGACAGCCAAACCTGAGCCGGTATCGACCTGATAGCTGACAGCAATGCCTTTGTTGGCAAGGCTGTTCAGCCTGACAGGAACGGGCAGGGTCAGGGAGACTGGTGAAAATGTATTGGCGGTAAATTGCACCGGGCCCAGATCCGCTGTGATCAGCGCACCGGCCGGGGACGAGAATACCGGGACGCCGGCAGCTGTATAGATATCCCACAACTGGATATTGACGCGGACATTCGTGTAGCTCGCCGTCGCCGTACTGGCTGCGTAGACGTCGATTGCCGTGATGTCCACCTCGGGGCCGGCACCACTGGTGGTCACGACGCCACCCATGACCGTGCGGGGCGTGCCGGTAGTGGTGGTCAGGCCAGCAGCGGTGGTGAAGCTGTCGAAGACAACGGGGTCGACACCCGCCCCCCGGAGAGGTCCGTTTGACAGATTGACGCTGAAGGAAGGGCCGCGCTGGAGCGAGGTTGTGGAGGCGGCATCATTTGCCGCCGAGGCGGGCGAGGCGGCAATCATGCCAGCGACGGCGACGGCCAAGGTGGTGATAAGGATTGTGCGCATGGCGGATTGATCTCGGGATGGACTGACAGGATGGATCAGTGGTGGATCGTCAACATCTCTGCCTGGGGGCAGACAGTCCGTTGAATTTATCAGGAATCACGTCCGCGGATGCCCATTTCAGCAGATGTTTGAACGTTTTTCGTGGCGACGGGTGCAAGCCAGCCTGGACGGGACCGGTCGCGGGTCCGAAATGCGCATTGCCGTTGAAAATCCGTCCTCGCGCAGATTTCTCGCTTTGACAATCAAGGCCGACAGGCCAGGGCAAAAAACGCCTTTGTCGTCGCCGTGGCATTGGCCGCCGTCACTTCGACATCCTCGCCGCGATCACGCGCCAGTTCCTCGACGATGTGCCTGAGATACATCGGCTCGTTGCGCCGGTGCGAGGGCTTTGGCGTGACCGTGCGCGGCAGCAGGTAAGGTGA
The DNA here is from genome assembly GCA_001899855.1 of Lysobacterales bacterium 63-13. Lineage (GTDB taxonomy): Bacteria > Pseudomonadota > Gammaproteobacteria > Xanthomonadales > Rhodanobacteraceae > Dokdonella. The sequence goes on along the minus strand of MKWR01000004.1, from coordinate 111,882 downwards.
ATCGGTTTCGATCATCAGGCGCTCGGCCGGAATGTCGCGCACGAGTTCGCGCAGATGGGTACCGCGGCGCTCGTCGCAGAGCCAGCCGGTGATGCCGATGTGCCAGCCGGCATCCAGGTAGTCGACCATCTCCTCGCGCGTGCCGGTGAAGCAATGCACGACGATCCTGCCGAGGCGATCGCGGAAATTGCGCAACACGGCCATGAAATCCGCATGCGCCTCGCGCTGGTGCAGGAACAGCGGTTTGCCGCAGTCGACGGCAATCTGCAACTGGCGCTCGAAGGCCTCGATCTGCGCTGCGGGCGATGAATGGTTGCGGTGGTAATCGAGGCCGGTCTCACCGACCGCCTTGACTTCCCCGGCCTGCAGATGTGCACGCAATTCGGCATCGGTGGCATCGTCGTAGTCGATCGCGTGATGCGGATGCACGCCGGCCGTGGCGTACAGCACGCCTGGATAAGCCTGCGCCAGGGCGAGGGCCATGCGGCTGCCGGCCGCACTCGCCCCGGTGACGATCATCTGCGTCACGCCGTGGGCATGTGCCCGTTGCAGCACCTGGTCGAAATCGGGCCGGAACGATTCATGGCCGAGGTTGGCGCCAATATCGATGAGCTGCACGGTCACTCCGGGCGAAAAGGGCAATTATGGCCGGCTTGCGCGGGGCTGCACAGAACCGATCGTTCCAACCTGCGCTGCTTTCAAAGTTCACAACCGATTCACCCCCGGATTGCGAGTATTCTTGCCCGCTCATTCCCCTGGAGTTCGCCATGCTCGCTCATACCCGATTGCTTCTTGGCGCAGCGCTGGCTTTTGCGGCCTGTTCCATCACCGCCGCCAACGCGGCTGATGTGGGTGTCGATGCAAGCCGTGCGGCACGCGTCACCGCCGAACAACTCGGCCATCGCAAGCTGCTGCTCGAACGCGGCACCATGGCCGGACCGAAATCGGCCAGCAGTGTCACTTCGGCCACGCCGGCATTGCCGCGCATCAACCTGCTCGCCGCCTATCCGCCGAGCTGCATGGCCGATCCGCTGCCGGACCAGATCAGCGGCCCGAGCTACAGCCGCAATGTCACCCTGGCTGCCTACAACGGCAATACCGGCCAGGTCGATTCCACCGAAATCGTCACCATCACCATCTGGCGCGTGGCCTGCAGCAGCTCGGAGTTCTACAACTCGGCGACGCTCATGCGCATCCGTCGCAACAGCACCAGCCAGACCGTCTACCCGCTGTTCCCGGCCATTCGCGTCAGCCAGGGTTCGATCGGCTATGGCGACAACGACTATCCGGCGAACATCGCCCGCGTCGCCATCGAGCCGAACACGGTGCTCTCCGACACCCTGGTCGATACACCGATCATCAATGACATGACCTTCGTCCTCGAGAACTACGACAGCACGCAGACCAGCGTGTTCGATTTCAACCTGCCGTTCGGCCTGCGCTTCGACAACCTGTTTGCCACCAACAACCAGTTCTTCATCGATGTGCCCCTGTACAACCCGACCAGCGGCACCTATCCGGCCGCGTTCCAGGATCTGCCGATCTCGGGATACATGACCAGCAACTGGTACAGCCCGGCAGCCAGTGGTGAAGGCATCGTGTTGCAGGTGTATGAGCGCCTGAACGAGCCGCAGACCATTGTCGTTTCGTTTTCCTGGCTGGCCTACGATCCGAGCGGCGTTCCGTTCTGGCTGATCGGCCAGACAGACATCAGTCGCGGCGCCAAGGTCGCAACCGCAACCATGGTCTATACAACCGGCGGCGGATTTGCCGGCAGCGCCGGCTCGGCGGATGCTCCGGTCATCTGGGGTTCGGCCACGGTCAGTTTCCCGGACTGCAACAGCATGGTCCTGGGGTACGCCTCGAATCCGGGCCTCCCTGCCAGTGTTCCGCAGGGCAGTGGCACGCGGAACTGGATCCGCCTCGGTCGCGTGAATGGCCTGAACTGCGAATGATCCGATTCGCCGGTTGAGTCCGAAAACGGCGCGATTGCTTCGCGCCGTTTTCTTTTGCGCAACAGGCAATCGGTGACAATCCGCACACGGCAGCCAGGATTGATCCGTTTGAACGCCACTGCTTTCCCGATCCAGCAGATCCTGCCCGCGCTGCGCGAACGGCTCGCGGCACATCCGCGCCTCGTCCTGGAAGCACCGCCCGGTGCCGGCAAGACCACCCAGGTGCCGCCGGCCCTGCTCGAAGAGCCGTGGCTGGCCGGCCGCCGCATCCTCATGCTGGAACCGCGCCGCATTGCCGCACGCGCGGCCGCCGAGTTCATGGCCGCGGCGCGCGGCGAGCCGGTCGGGCAAGGCATCGGTTACCGCATCCGCCACGAGTCCAGGGTTTCCGCGGCGACACGCATCGAGGTCATCACCGAAGGCATCCTCACCCGCGTGCTGCAGGATGATCCGGAGTTGCCCGGCGTTGGTGCGATCCTCTTCGACGAGTTCCACGAACGCCACCTGCATGGCGATCTCGGCGTGGCGCTGGCGCGAGACGTGCAGGCAACCCTGCGGCCCGACCTGCGTCTTGTCATCATGTCGGCCACGCTGGATGGCGAACGCATCGCACGCTGGTTCGACGCGCCGCGCCTGAGCAGTGCCGGGCGCAGTTTCCCGGTACGCATCGAACATCCGCCGGCACGCCCGGGCGAACAGTGGCCCGAACGTGGCTGGACCGCGCATCTGGCCCGCGTCGTTGCCCAGGCGCTTGGCGAAAGCGAAGGCGACATCCTCGTCTTCCTGCCCGGCCGCCGCGAAATCGAGACCGCCCGCCGCGCCCTCGATGACCGCGCCGTCGACATCGTCAGCCTGCATGGCGAACTGGCGCTGGCCGAACAACACGCCGCCCTTGCCGCATCGACCAGCGGCCGTCGACGCATCGTGCTGGCGACCAATGTCGCCGAATCGAGCCTGACCCTGCCCGGCATCCGCGCGGTCATCGATTGCGGCCTCGCCCGTGAACCGCGCTTTGATGCGAACTCGGGATTCTCGCGCCTGCAGACGGTGAACATCTCGCAGGCATCGGCCGACCAGCGTGCCGGGCGCAGTGGCCGCCTCGGTCCCGGTGTCGCGTATCGGCTGTGGCCGCAGAGCCGTCGACTGGAACCCTCGCGCAGCCCGGAAATCGCCCAGGTGGAGTTGTCCCAGCTGGTCCTCGAACTGAAAGCCTGGGGTTCGGAAAACCTCGACTGGCTGGATCCGCCGCCAGCCGGCGCGTACGCCCAAGGGCAGGAACTGCTGATCGCGCTTGGTGCGCTGGATGCGCAGGGCACGATCAACGCGTTTGGCCGCCAGTTGCTCGCATTTGCCGCGCATCCGCGCATGGCCGCCGCCGTGTTGCGCGCGGATACCGCCAATCAAGCGCTGGCTTGCGATCTGCTGGCCTTGATCGAGGCGCGCAATCCGCTGCGCGGAGCGGGCGCGCGCGATGATGATTTTCGCCAGCGCGCACAAGCGCTGGCGGCCTGGCGCGGCGGCGATGCGCGGGTGGCGGGCGAACCCGGTGCGGATCGCGTTGCCCTGGCCAGCATCCGGCAATCCGCCGATGCCTGGCGCCGGCGGGCGCGACTGGCGCCTTCGCATGCGGCGCCGGCCGGGCCGACCACGGTGGGTGACATCCTCGTCCACGCCTTTCCCGATCGCATCGCCCGGCAGGACAGCGGCAATCCGCGTCGCTACCAGCTGGCCAATGGACGTGGCGCGCGCCTGCTCGATGACAGCAGCTTGTTTGGCGAGCCCTGGCTGGTCGTCATCGATCTGCGTTTCGACGAACGCGACAGCCTCATCCTTGCCGCCGCGCCGTTCGACGAAGGCGTGCTGCAACGCGACTTCGCTTCGGCGTTCCGCACGCAGCGCACGGTGCAGTGGAATCGCGGCAACCGCGCCGTCGAGGTCTTCGAGGAGCGCCGCTTCGCCGCGATCACGCTCGATCGGCGCAGCGTTCCTGCAACTCCCGAAGACACCGTGCCGGCGCTGCTGGCCGCCGTGCGCGAACTCGGTCTGGAAGCACTGCCATGGAGCGAAGCGGCGATCGGCTTGCGCCAGCGCGTCGAGTTCCTGCGTCGGCATGCAGCGGGTGCCACCCTGCCGGATTTTTCCGATGCGCGGCTACTGGCGACGCTGGAAACCTGGCTGGCACCGGCGCTTGTCGGCAAGCGTCGCCTTGATGCCCTGCGTGCCGAGGAGCTGTCGAATGCGCTGGCCGCGCAACTGGATCATGCGCAACGCCGCCTGCTCGATGCGCAGGCACCGACAACGATCAAGGTGCCGAGCGGGCTCGATCGGCCGATCAGCTACCCCGGCGATGCCGCACCCGTACTCGCGGTGAAACTGCAGGAATTGTTCGGCCTCGCCGAATCTCCGCGCGTCGCCAACGGTCGCGTGCCGATCACCCTGCACCTGCTGTCGCCAGCCGGACGCCCGATCCAGGTCACCCAGGACCTGCACGGATTCTGGGAACGCACCTACCCGGAAGTGAAAAAGGAACTCAAGGGTCGCTATCCGAAACACCCGTGGCCGGATGACCCGTGGAGCGCCGTCGCCACGCATCGGGTCAAGCCGCGACACTGAACCAACCCGCAACGGCACGGGTCGAACGCAGGGATTCGTGCCGACCTTGCGCCGGGCGCATGGCATGGTACGGATGGCGAGGACGGCAACCCGCTTGTCCACGCAATCATTCACGCACGAAGCACCGAGGCCCCAAGCATGACCCGATTCAATCGCACGCTGATCTGGATGGCCGCCTTTCTGGCCCTGGTTGCCGCCCTTGGCAGTCTGGTCGGCGTGCGCCTGCTGGAGATCTTCCAGGCCAACCCGTTCTTCAATGGCGTGATCCTGATCGTGCTTGCCGCCGGCATCGTCGTCAACGTGCGCCAGGTGGTGTTGCTCTCGGGCGAGGCGCAGTGGATCGATTCGTTCCGGCGTTCCAATCCCGAGCGCGGCGCGCCCGGCAAGCCGCGCCTGCTGGCACCGATGGCGCGCATGCTCGGCAATCGCGAACGCGGCAAGGCGGCCCTGTCGGCGCCGTCGATGCGCACCATCCTCGACAGCGTGCAATTGCGTCTTGAGGAATCACGCGATCTTTCGCGCTACCTGATTGGCCTGGCCATCTTCCTCGGCCTGCTCGGCACCTTCTGGGGACTGCTGGTGACGATCCGCTCGGTATCGGAAACCATCGGCACGCTGAATGTCGGCAACGACGCGCTGAGCATGTTCAGCATGCTCAAGGAGAATCTCAAGGAGCCGCTTGGCGGAATGTCGACGAGTTTCTCGACCTCGCTGTTCGGCCTCGCCAGTTCCCTGGTGATCGGCTTTCTCGATCTGCAGGCCGGGCATGCGCAGAACCGTTTCTACAACGATCTCGAGGAATGGCTCTCAGGCATGACGCACTTGTCCTCGGGCAACGCACTGGAAGGCGATGCCTCGGTGCCGGCCTATGTGCAGGCCTTGCTCGAACAGACCGCCGATGGCCTCGAGCGCATGCAGCGCGCGATTGTCGAGAACGAACGCGAACGCCGCGGCAGCAATGAGCAATTCGCGGAAATTTCCAGCCAGCTCGGTCGCCTCAACGACCTGCTTGCCCGCGATGCACGCGAACGCCAAGGCGCGGCGCAGGTGCAGGAGGAGCTGAAAACCGTGCTGCGCCAGATCGCCAGCCACGCGCCAGCCGAATCGCGCTTGTCCGACGAGTTGCGCGCCGAGCTGCGCCTGCTCTCGCGCACGATTGCGGTGGCGGTCGGCGGCGGACGCGAGCCGCGCGCATGAGTGGCCTGGGCCGCCGGCGACGGCGCGCATTCGACATCTGGCCGGGCTTCGTCGATGCGCTGACTTCGCTGATCATGGTCATGATCTTCGTCCTGCTGATCTTCGCCATCGGCCAGTTCGTGCTATCCGATACGCTGGCCGGCAAGAACAAGGCGCTGGATGCGCTGCATGCGCAGGTCGCCGAACTCGCGCGCACGCTGTCCTTGAACGAGGAGCAGAAGCGCCTGCTCGACGCCCGCGTCGCCGAATTGAGTGTCTCGCTGGGTGCAACGCAGGCCGAGCGCGACAAGTTGGGCAGCGACCTCGGCGCGGCGACTTCGCAGGCGGCCAACCTGACCGCCGACATTGCCGCGCTCAACGAACTCAAGGCGCAGCTTGAAGCCGAGGTTGCACGCCTGGCCAGCGATCTCGATGCCACGCGCGGCGACCTGGTCAAGCAGACCGAGCTGGGCAATGCGGCCACGGCACAGGTTGAATTGCTCAACCGGCAGATGGCTGCGATCCGCGAGCAACTTGCCCGGCTCGAAGCCGCGCTGGGTGTCGCCAAGGCGGATCTGGCCGGCAAGGATGCCCAGCTCGCCGATCTTGGCCAGCGCCTGAACATTGCCCTGGCCAATCGCGTCGGCGAACTGGAACGTTATCGCTCGGAATTCTTCGGCAAGTTGCGTGAGGCGCTGGGCCAGCGCAGCGACGTGCAGGTGGTCGGCGATCGCTTCATCGTGCCCACCGACATCCTCTTTGATTCGGGTTCCGCGGAACTTGGCCCGCTCGCGCAGCAGCGCCTGGAGTCACTCGCGACGACCGTGCGCGAAGTGTCCGCGGAAATCCCTTCGTCGATCGACTGGGTGCTGCGCATCGACGGGCATACCGACAAGCGGCCGATCCATACCGAGCGCTTCCCCTCGAACTGGGAGTTGTCCTCGGCGCGCGCGCTGGCCATCGTCAAGTACCTGGTCGTGCAGGGCATTCCCGCCCATCGCCTTTCGGCCAACGGCTTCGGCCAGTTCCAGCCACTGGACAACGGCGACAGCGCCGATGCCTACGCCAGGAATCGGCGCATAGAATTGCAATTGACCAATCGTTGAGGCGATTGGCAGGCGCACGGATGGATGTGCAACCGGGAGCAACCTCCGGGTATCCAGTGATGCCGCCATTCACACATTCCGGAGTCTTGCCATGATGCTTTCACCTCGAAAGTTCCCGATCACTCTGCTCGCGATCACCCTGATCGGCACAAACTCTCTGTGCGCCGCAAACGAAGTCCAGGGCATCAAATTGCCCGAGACGGCAGCAGCGAAACTGATGTCGGACTGGGCCAGCTTGTGCAGAAAGCCGGACCTTGCGCAGATGACCACATGGATGGACAAGCATCTCTCGGCCGAAGGTGCCAAGCGCATGTCCGCGCAAGCGCGCGCGAAGGATGGCTATGCGTTGTGCGCAGACAACGGCGGCCTCGCCGTGGTCGAAGTGGCGAACTCGGATGCAGCGTCAATCTCGTTGACCATGAAAGGTGTGAAAACCGGTCGCTGGTTCGAGATGCTGGTGATCGCCAACGCCGCTGGCGAGCTCGATCGCGGTGGAAACCGCCCAACCCTTGCACCCGAGAATTCGCTCCCCGCGTCGCTCAGTGATGCGCTCATCGCCAGCGAGGTCAAGCGTGTCGTTGATGACTTGTCGAAGGCCGAACAGTTTTCCGGAATCGTCGTCGTGGCGCGCGGATCCAGAGTCATTGCCAGCGCCAGTGGAGGCCATGCAAATCGCGCAGAAAAGACGCCGATCACCGAAGCGAGCCGTTTCACTCTCGGATCGATGGGCAAGATGTTCACAGCGGTCGCGATCGGCCAACTGGTCGATCAGCACAAGCTGAAGCTCGATGATACGGTCGGCACATTCTTCCCCGATTATCGGAATCCCACGATTCGCGACCAGGCCACCGTGGCGATGCTGCTGTCGCATTCCTCCGGCATGGGCGATTTCCTCGACAAGCGCACACCCGCGATGATGAGCAAGGGCGTTCAGCGCGCCTCGGAATTCATGCCGCTCTACGACGCCGATGAGCCGCAGTTTGCGCCGGGAAGCGATCGCGCCTACAGCAACGCGGGCCTGGCCCTTGCGGGTGCGATCGTCGAAAAAGTGTCGGGCGAGAACTACCCCGACTATCTCAGGAAACATGTCTTCGAACCTGCCCGCATGCTGCACAGTTCAGCGAACAATATCCCGCTCGCGATCGATGGCCTGGTCACCCCGTACACGCGCGAAAAATCACCCGATTGGCAGATCGCTGAAGCCGATATCGGCAGCCCGGCTGGCGGCGCGATCTCGACTGCAGCCGACCTCATCCATTTTGCCGACGCCCTGCGTGATGGCGGTCTGGTCAGCAAGGCCTGGCTGGCGGACATGGCGACGCCTCACGGCCCACCCGCACCGGGTGGTGCCTACGGCTACGCGATGGAAATCGAGGACATCTATGGCGAGACCGTGGTCGGCCACAGCGGAGGATTCCCCGGCGTCAGCACCCACCTCTTCCTTGTGCTCGGCTCGCCCTATACGGTCGTCGTGCTCTCGAATCAGGATCCGCCCGCCGAAGCCGCGGTCGGTCTTCCGGTCATTGCGCTGGTTGCCGAACGGGCGAAGCGCGACAAATCGCATTGAGCCACCCTGTCCCCGCGCAATTCCGTTTACGCGACCGGGTCGAGCATCACGCGCGACCTGGAGCCCGGCAAGAATGCTGCTTCAGTCCTTGCGCGTGATGTCGGGCAGGCCGCTGCTCAGCAGCCAGAGCTTGGCCTTGCGGTCGTATTTCCAGACCTGGCGATCGATGAAGCTGCGCGCTTCCTGGGTGTGCACGTTGACGACGCCGATTTCGACGGTCTGGTTGACTTCATCGTCGTTGACCGGCACCGGCGCGCTGTCGTTGTAGTTGGTGAAACGCACCTGCTTGTAGCGGTCGAGATCGAGCTGGGTCAGCGGATGCGCGGCGCGATAAGCCGGATCGACAAACGATTCGGCCTGCTCGATCGTGCCCCAACGGATTGTCGCGGCATAGGTGCGCAGGGTTTCGGTGAGGATCTTCTCGCGCGACTTCGCCAGTACCGGCATGGCAGCCAGCAGCAACGCCAGCGTGCTCAGCGCAATCGCCAACCAGCGGCAGGAACAAGGGCGTGCGTTCATCGGGCGACTCCTCGGCTTTGGCCTGCAATGGCCGATTGTGCCGCATCGGCGCCCGCGGCAGTAGCGTCGCGGCGCAGCGCCACGAAGCGCGCCTCCAGCGTGCTGGCGATGCTGCCATCGGCGAGGAGGATCTCGCAGTGCGCCGACAGGCGTGACTTGCCGCGCGCCTGCAGCGCCTTGAAGAAGGCCGGCCAGGATTGCCCGTCGGCAAGTCGTGCATCCGCGCTGAAATCATTCCAGACCGGCGCCAGATAGCGCACGGTGCTGTCTTGCACATAGATGTCACAGTCCTCGCCAGCCTGTTCCACTGCCAGTCGGATCAACGACCAGCAGGCCAGGGTCATCACGCTGACCAGGCTGCCGCCAAAAGCGCAACCCTTGTCATTGACGTTGGCGGCCAGTGGCGCGCTCATGTGCAGGGAGTCGCCATTCCAGCTGTCGATGCGCAACTGCATGGCGCGCGCCAGCGGGATATCGGCGAGCAGCTGGCGTTCGACGTTGGCGCGCAAGGCATCGCGCTCGGCAACAGGATCAAGCGGTGCGGGACGAGCTGGAATCATGCGTGTCTCTGCCGGCAAGGGGGCGCGAGTGTGCGCATGGTGCACGGATCGATTCAAGCGGCCTATGATCTGTACGTCACCGTATCGAGTGCGCCGATGGCCGCCTCAGCCCACCCGCATCTGCCGCCGCTGGCCGGAGCCAGCATCATCGTCACCCGCCCGGCGACGGATGCGACGGCGCTGATGCGTGCGGCACGCGCGCGGGGTGCGCTTGCCGTGCGCCTGCCCGGCGTGAGCATCCGCGGCGTCGACAATGCGGACGTGGCACGCCGCGCCCTGCTGGCGGCGCGATCGGCGCAGTTCTGGATCTTCACCAGTCCGAATGCCGTTCGTCATTGCTTGCGCTTGCTGGGTGCAGCGGCGGCGGCGCACTTGCCCGCCGCGCTCGCCGTCGGCGCGGGCACGCAGCGGGCGCTGGCACGGCACGGCATTGCCGCATTCGCCCCCCGCGGCGCGCAGAACAGCGAAGGCCTGCTCGCCGAGGCCGAACTGGGCGCGCTTGAGGGGCGCTCGATCGCCATCATCGATGCCCCGGGCGGTGCCGACTTGCTGGCCCCGGCCTTGCGCGAGCGCGGCGCGCGCGTCGAGCGCATTGCCGTCTACCAGCGCCTGCCGCCGCGCCTGACCGCACGTCATTTCGCGACCCTGGCCAATGCCCCGCGACCCTGGATCAGCCTGGTTTCCAGCCGCGCCATCCTCAATCATCTTTGCAGCGCCTTGCCCGCCGAGCTGCGCGCACGCTGGCAGCGCGAGGCGCTGGTGGTGAGCAGCGAACGCCTGGTCGCCGAGGCGCAGGCCCTGGGTTTCAGCGATGTCCACCTGGCACGCTCGGCACTGGCCACGGATCTGCTTGATTGCGCCGGGCACGTCTTGTCCAGGCATCGGATCTAGCAGGCTGTCGAAGTCGATCAGGCGAGTGCGGGACAAGGCGAAACGCGCCGAAGAAGCGCAGTTTACATGCGGCAAATGAGCATTTTGAGGCCTGTCTTGCCGCCGAATCGTGGCGACCGTGTAGAACTTCAACAGCCTGCCAGTCCCGGCGCAAGCCTGGTCCCAGGGCACTGACAGCGCTTGACCAGCTTCTCCTTGTGAAACGCCTTGCGTCGATCGCCTCGACTCGGCCCGGCTCGCCCCCGGCCACGCGGACTCGCCGGGCCTTGCGCCCGACGCAAGATGACTCGCCATCATCCGTACCCTTCACGAATAATCCGGGCTAGCATGTACAACATGGAAACCGAAACCCCCGCGAAGCTGCCTGCCCCGGCTGTTCGCGACAAGGAAAAGCAGGGCACCAGCGCCTCCCGCCGCCGCGGACCGGGAATCCTCATCTTTGTCGTCGTGTTGCCGGCGCTTGCCGTGCTTGCCTGGTGGTATTTCAACCGCCAGCTGCGCGAGCGTGACGACGCGCGCATCGACGAACTGGCGACGCAGGTCAGCGACCTCGGTCGTGCCAACGAGCAGTTGCGGCGTGACATCGACAGCATGCGTGCGCGCGCCAATGACGCCGAATCGATGAATCGCGGCATCCGCGAGGAAGTGCTCTCCTTTGCCGAACGCTCGCGCTCGCTCGAGGATGCGGTGGCCCACCTTGCCGAGCAGCGCCTCAACAACCGTGATGCGATGGCGCTGAACGAGGCCGAGTTCATCCTGCAGCTGGCTGGCGAGCGACTCACCCTGTTCCGCGATGCAAATGGCGCGATGGCCGCCTATCGGCTTGCCGACAGCGCACTCGCGGCGGCCGAGGATCCCTTGTTCGCCAGCGTGCGCCAGACCATCAGCGCCGAGATGCAGGCGCTTGATGCGGCAAAGCCGCTGCAGACCCGCGCCACCCTGAAGAGCCTGGCCGATCTGCGCGTCGGCCTGCTTGGGCTGCCGATGAAATCCGCCGCCGAGCGCGTGACTGCGGCGACTCCTGCCGAGCGCTCGCGCCTGCGCGAAATCCTCGACCAGTTCGTGCGCATCAGCCATGACGACGGTGCACCGGCGCTGGCCGCGCGCGACGAGAAATTGTCACGCTCGCTGATCGCGATCGATTTGCGTGCGGCCGAAGCTGCCTTGTTTGCGCGCGACCAGGAAGCCTTCGACGATGCCGTGAAGCGCGCCCATGCCGGCGTCGAGGCAACCTTCGATGACACTGCACCGGCCGTGCGCACGACCCTGGCCACGCTGGAACATCTGGCGGCGACGCCGCTGGCTCCGGCCCTGCCCGAGCTTGGAACCGCGCTGAACGAGTTGCGCAACCTGCGCACGACAAGGGCGCTGGCGCATCCCATGAAGCCCGCGCCGACCCCGCTTGAGGCGTCGCCCGGCGAGGAGCCGAAGCCGTGAGGATCTGGGTCACCGTGCTGCTCGTGCTCGCGGTTGCCGTGGCCGCCGCGTTCGGCTGGCAATGGGTGGTCGAGGACCCGGGCTACGTGCTGGTGCGCCTGCGCGGTACCTCGATTGAAACGACCCTGGTGTTCAGCGTCGTCGCCTTGCTGCTGGCCTGGGCCATCTTCAGCATGCTCTGGCGCATGCTGCGCTGGCCGGCACGCGCCTGGATCCGCTCGCAGCGCAAGCGTGCGCGGGAAAACCTCGCCAATGGCCTCGCCGCGTTTGCCGAAGGCCGTTATCTGCTGGCCGAACGGCAACTGGCCAAGGCGGCCCGGCAACCTGCGGTGCGTGGCCCCGCCCTGCTGGCCATGGCACGTGCCGCGCATTCGCGTGGCGATGATGCCGCCGCCGCCAAGGCACTGGATGAGGCAGCCAGCGACGTCGAAGCGGCTGCCCTGGCGCAACGCGCACGCTTCCTCAACGAACGCTTGCGGCACGCCGACGCGCTGGCCTTGCTCAAGCCGAAGGCCGCTCTCGGCAAGCTGTCGCCGGTCGCCTGGCAGGTGTTGATCGAAGCCGCGCTGGCGCAGAACGATGCACAAAGCGCGTTGGAAGCCTTGCCGGCACTGGCAAAGACACAATCCCTCTCCGCGACCACCATGAGCGCGCTGGAAACCCGCGTGCTGGTCGCCGCACTGGCTTCTGCGCCCTCGCAGGCGCGCCTGAACAGCCTGTGGAGTTCGGTCAGCCGCCAACATCGCAAGCAGGCCGAAATCATCGTCGCCTTTGCCCGGCGTGCGGCGCATTTCGGCCAGATCCTGGCGGCAATGGATGAAATCGAATCGGCACTGCGTCGCGAATGGAGCGATCCCCTGGCCCTCGCCTACAGCGACCTTGGCCCGGCCGAACTCGCGGTGCGCACCAAGCATGCCGAAGCCTGGCTTTCGATTGCGCCAAACAGCACCTCGCTGCTGACCACGCTCGGACGCCTGTGTCGCGACCAGAAGCTCTGGGGCAAGGCGATCCAGTATCTCGATCGCGCGGTTGGCATCACCGATTCACCGATTGCCTGGGAAACCCTCGGCGATTGCCACGCCGGTGCCGGCGATGAGGCACTGGCCAATCGCTGCTACCGCAACGCCCTGCTCAATCGTCGCGGCCAGGCGGCGATTCCCCTCGATGGTCGCGCCTCGACCCGCGTCGACACGCAGGCCCTGGTGGTCGAGGAACGCGATGCCCACGGCGTTCCGCGCCTGCCAAGGACCGGCTGAGGCCCGCACTGCCTAGGGCAACGCGCAGACAGCGATCGTCTGCGCGGCATGACGATCAGCTGATTTCCGCGCTAACCTCTGCATCCTGCCGCTGCGCAGCGCGCCAGCTTGCCGCGTTGCTGACGGCGCGGCGGCATGCTCCGCAACGCGTTTCCACTCCAGGGGATTTTCGTGCAACCACTTCGCCCATCCGGATCGGCGAGCACCCTCTTGCTCGCCATGCTCCTGCTGTTCACCTCCATTGCTGCATCTGCCGCCACGGATGAATCCGACGCCGGCGGGGTGCGCAATGAAGGCTGGCAGATCGAACAACGCCAGCAGTGGTTCGTGCGTTCGCGCGGCCTGCTCGAGCAGGCCGATGCCGCGCAGCTGCGTGCCGCCGCGGCACAGGAACAAAAGCGGCAACGCGCCCTCGTCGATGCCCGGCACGTCGCGCTTGGCGAGGTCTGGCAGGAAGCCGGGCCATCCTCGATGAACATGAGCGACTGGATCATGGGCCGTGTTTCCGGGCGCGTGAACGCGATCACGCCCAAACCCGGCAATGACGACATCCTCTATCTCGGCAGCGCCGCCGGCGGCGTCTGGAAGACGACCAATGCCGGAGTCAGCTGAACACCGGTTTTCGACCAGGTCGGCACCCTGCCGATTGGTGCCATCAGCATCGACGCCAGCGCGCCGGACACGGTCTGGGTCGGCACTGGCGACAAGAACAGTTCGTGCGGCGACTACTTTGGCCAGGGCGTGTATCTCAGCGAAGACGCCGGTGCCACCTGGCAGGCGCGCAACGGCAGCGGCATCAACAACATGCCGCTGTCGATCGTCAACGCCGTGGCCATCCAGCCGACCGACAGCAACGTCATCCTCGTCGGCGGCAGCGGCACCTGCAACAGCAATGGCGGACTCTCCGGTGCCGGCATCTACCGCTCGACCGACAAGGGCCTGAGCTGGACCAAGGTGCGCAACAACAATGTCGAGGACATCGTCTTCGTGCCCGGCAGCGCGACCGTGTATGCCGCGTTGATCGGACTCGGCGTGCAGAAATCCACCGACGGCGGCGCCACCTGGGTCGACGCCAATTCCGGCGTGACGGTGAGCGGGATGTCGCGCATGCGCCTGGCCATGGCACCGAGCAACAGCAACATCCTCTACCTCCTGACCGGATCGAATTCGGCCTCGCGGATTTACCGCAGCGACAACGGTGGCGGCAGCTGGACGCAGAAGAACGCCTCCGCCTGCGAGGGCCAGTGCTGGTACAACCAGGCCATCGCCGTGCATCCGACCAATGCGGATACCGTGCTGCTCGGCACCATCCGCATTGCCCGCTCGACCAATGCCGGGGCCAACTTCAGCTATCTGGTCAGCGGTTGGGGCAGCAGCCAGAAGGTGCACCAGGACACCCATGTCGTGCGCTATTCGCAGCTTGATCCGAATCGGATGTGGATCGGCAGCGACGGCGGCATCTGGCGCAGTGATGACAGCGCGGCGACCTTCCGCAACATGAATGCGAACATCAACATCACCCAGTTCTACGACATCGCGGTCCATCCCGAAGATGCCAACATCATCTTCGGCGGCGCGCAGGACAACAGCTCGTCGGGCCGACGCACCAACCTGCTGTGGAACCTGACCTATGCCAGTGGCGATGGCTTCATGAACGCCTTCGACCAGAACGATCCGGCCATCGTCTTCCAGACCAGTTACCCGAGCGGCAGCCTGCCGAGCATCGTGCGCTCGATGGTTGGCGGTTCGCCGGGCAGCTTCCAGAGCATGCCGCGCTCCGGCCTCGCCGCTTCGAGCAACTTCGGCTGGGTGACGCCGCTGGCCACGGCCGGCAGTCAATTGTTCGTCGCCTCGGATGTGCTGTATCGCGCCAGCACCACCGGCAGCAACTGGACGGCGATCAGCGGCAACCTCGGCAGTTCGGTGGTGGTGATCACGCCGCAGACACTCGGCGCGCTGACGCCGACCTATGTCGGCACATCGAACGGCAGGATCTAGAGCAGTGCCGATGCCGGCATTCCGACGCCGCTGTTCAGCGATGTCACCGGCAATTATCCCGGTGGCCGCGTCTCCGATGTGGCCATGGATCGCGTCGATCCGCAGCGCGTCTTCATCACCCGCGCAGGCTTTGGCGCGGCGCGCCTGTACCGCTCGACAAGCGGTGGCACGAACTGGCTCGCGGTCGGTGCCGGCTTGCCGAACGTGCCGGCCAACGCGGTCGCCATCGATCCGCTGAACAGCTTGCGCATCTTCGTCGCCACCGATATCGGCGTCTACGAAAGCACCGACAACGGCGACAACTTCCTGCCGTTCTCGGCCGGGCTGCCGCTCGGCATCGTCGTCGTCGATCTGGAAATCGACGACTACCCGCACGTGCTGACCGCCGGCACCTACAGCCGTGGCGCCTGGCGCGTCGTCCTCGATGGCAGCGTCGGCAACTCGCCGCCCACCGCCGATTTCGCAGTCGCCAGCAACGGCCTCGATGCAAGCTTCACAGATTCCTCGATCGACCTCGATGGCAGCATCGTCAGCCAGCTTTGGGATTTCGGCGACGGCAGTCCCACCTCCAGCGACAGCAACCCGCAGCACACCTATCCGGCACCCGGCAACTACACCGTGGCGCTCAGCGTCACCGACGACGGCGGCTTGAACGGAAGCTATGCCCGCATCGTGCGCTTTGCCGCGCCGCCGATCGCGCTGGTCAACGGAGTGGCCATGACCAACCAGAATGCCGCGCAGGGCGATCAGGTGCACTACACGCTGGAGGTTCCGGCAAATGCGCTCAATCTGCACTTTGAAACCAGCAGTCCGGTCGGTGGTGCCGATGCCGACCTGACCATCCTGCTTGGCGGCGAGCGGCTTTGCCAGTCCGCCGGCCCCAGCTCGGCGGAGCATTGCGATTTCCCGCTGCCGGCACCCGGCACCTACACCGCCATCGTCGATGCCTACACGGCGCTGACCAACTACAGCATCCTCGGCAGCTTCAGCGCACCGCCTGATCTGATTTTCGCCAACGGCTTCGATTGATGCCGAAGCGGCGGAATCGCGCGCGCGATTCCGCCGCTTGCGCCGACCAAGATGGCGGATTGCCGCCGCGCATCCTCGCATGCACTCCGCAACATGCCGGCGCCGACCGTGCCAAACGGCTCTTGCATCGCCAGCGCGGCCACCCCATCTTGTGCGCGGAACACGCCTGACGGCGGTGCCCGCACCGCGAGTGCGCCGTCGCCAACTGCGGGGGTGTTCCGTTTCCTGACTCACGCGGAGGTTGAAGGCGATGCGCGCACTGCTTGTCCTGCTGCTCTGGGCCATCCTGCTGGTGCTTGCCTGGCCGGTCGCCCTGGTCCTGCTGGTGCTCTGGCCCATCCTCTGGCTGCTGTCGATCCCCTTTCGCATTGTCGGCGCGCTAATGGAAGGCATCCTCGCCCTGATCAAGGCCATCTTCCTCCTCCCCGCCCGCCTCCTCGGCTACAAGCCACCCGCCGCCAGCCCGTAGCGACCCGTAAATAGTCGTTATTGAATGCTTCTCCCGCTGGCGGGAGAAGCTGCCGACAGGCTGATGAGGGTGGACGGGCGAATCAATAGCAGGCTGTTGCCCTTGATACCGACCCCGCACACGTAGGGTCGCGATGCGGGAAACACGTTCCAGGCTTCTGAAACCGTGCGGCTATCGCGCGGCTTTCCGTGCGGATCGCTTGCGACGCGCCACGAACCACCGCGCCATTCGTCATAATCGCCCTGCACCTTCGCTTGCCTTCCCGGGATCACCCACACCGCATGTTTGAAAACGCCTTCAACAACATGGACCGCGTCATGCGCAATGACGAGGGCCTCGCCTCCGAGCTTGACTACGCCGAACAGACCTCCTGGCTGCTGTTCCTCAAGTACCTCGACGACATGGAGAAGGAATGGGAGGACGAGGCCGGGCTGGAAGGCCGCGACTACTCGCCCATCCTCGACGAGCCCTACCGCTGGCAATCCTGGGCCGCGCCGAAGACCAAGGACGGCGCGCCCGACCTCAACGCCGCACGCACCGGCAAGGACTTGATCGAGTTCGTCAACGGCGAGCTGTTCCCCTACCTGCAGACCTTCCGCGAAACCACCGAGGATCCGGATTCGCTGGAATACAAGATCGGCGAGATCTTCGCCGAAATCGCCAACCGCTTCCGCTCCGGCTACTCGCTGCGCGACGCGCTGGAGATCATCGACCAGCTCAATTTCGGCAGCCACCAGGCCAAGCACGAGCTCTCGGATCTCTACGAAACCCGCATCAAGCGCATGGGCAACGCCGGCCGCAACGGCGGCGAGTACTACACGCCGCGCCCGCTGATCCGCGCCATGATCCAGGTGGTCAAACCGGAGATCGGCGAAACCATTTACGACGGTGCCTGCGGCTCGGCGGGCTTCCTCTGCGAAGCCTGGGAATACCTGCGCCACGATGATCTCTCCGCGGCCAACTGGGACACGCTGCAGCGGCGCAGCTTCTACGGGCAGGAGAAGAAATCGCTGGCCTACGTGCTGGGCGTGATGAACATGATCCTGCACGGCATCGGCGCACCCAACATCCGGCATGCCAATACGCTCAGCGAAAACGTGATGGACATCCAGCAGAAGGATCGCCATGACATCGTGCTGGCCAATCCGCCGTTCGGCGGCGGCGAGCGCAAGGAGGTGCAGCAGAACTTCCCGATCAAGTCCGGCGAAACCGCCTACCTGTTCCTGCAGCACTTCATCCGCAAGCTGAAAGCCGGCGGCCGCGGCGCGGTGGTGATCAAGAACACCTTCCTCAGCAACACCGACAACGCCAGCGTCGCGCTGCGCAAGGAGCTACTGGAAACCTGCAACCTGCACAGCGTGCTGGATTGTCCCGGCGGCACCTTCCAGGGCGCCGGCGTGAAAACCGTGGTGCTGTTCTTCGACAAGGGCGCCAAGACGCGCAAGGTCTGGTACTACCAGCTCGATCCGGGCCGCTCGCTGGGCAAGACCAATCCGCTCAACGACGAGGATCTTGTCGAGTTCGTGAAACTGCAGGCGGACAAGACCGACAGCGCGAAAAGCTGGACGGTGGCGGTGAAGGAACTGGACACCGCGACGTGGGATTTGTCGGTGAAGAACCCCAACGCGCCGGAAGCCGAAGCGCTACGCAGCCCGGAGCAGATCATTGCGGACATGCTGGCGCGGGATGCGGAGACGGCGGAGATTCTGGAAGAGATTCGGGGAACGTTGTGTCGCGAGTGATCAGGGAAGCTAAGCAATCCAAAACATCGTGGCAAACAGTGCCGCTATCTGAAGTATGTGATTTCAAACCGTCCAAGGATATTCCGCGCGGCACGGTTGCTGACGATGCTGATGTTTCATTCGTTCCGATGAATGATCTAGGCGAGCTCGTGAAATATTTTGAGCCAAAAGAAGTTCGCAAATTCGCCGATGTCGTGAAGAACTACACCTATTTCGCGGATGGCGATGTCCTTTGCGCCAAAATTACGCCATGTTTTGAGAACGGGAAGCTTGGTGTCGTGAGCAACTTGGAATGCGGAGTTGGCTTCGGCTCAAGCGAGTTTGTAGTGATGCGACCCACGCCTGCACTGTCAGCTGAGTTTCTGTATTACTACCTATCGCGAGACGCGTTCCGTGAAGCTGGCGCGCGAGTCATGTCAGGCGCTGTCGGGCACAAGCGCGTACCGAAAGAATATTTCGAAGATCTGCCGATTCCACTTCCTCCGCCGGACGAGCAAAAGCGGATCGTTGCGGTGCTCGATCAGGCCTTCGCTGCCCTCGACCGGGCCCGCGCCCATGCCGAGGCCAATCTGGCGAATGCTGCTGAAATGCAGGTTGCCCTGCTTTCTGCCGCAATTCGTGACGCAACTTTGGGAGAAACGGAGTCGATCAAATTGGGAGCCCTATGCAACATTGCACGAGGAGGCTCGCCAAGGCCGATCAAGAAATTCTTGACCGCCGATGAAAACGGAGTCAACTGGATCAAGATTTCGGATGCCACCGCAAGCGGAAAATTCATTGATGTGACAAGGGAGCGGATCATCAAGGAGGGGGTTTCAAGATCCAGGTTCGTGGCTTCTGGTTCTTTCCTGCTGACAAACTCCATGAGCTTTGGTCGCCCCTACATCCTTCGGACGAATGGCTGCATCCACGATGGTTGGCTGGTTCTGGAGCCAAACTACGCCAAGGTCGACCAAGACTATCTGTATCACCTACTTGGTTCGAAGCAGATTTTTTCGGAGTTTGATTGTCTGGCCGCCGGCTCTACGGTGAGAAATCTTAATATCAACTTGGTCTCTAACGTCACCGTCAATCTGCCTTCGCTCCAGAAGCAGCGAGAAGCTGCCAAGAGAGTGGAATCTGGTATCGAGAAATGCTCGTACGTTGCATTGCGCTATCACAGCCAGTTGGAAGACCTCGCCGCCCTCCGCCAATCCCTCCTGCAAAAAGCCTTCTCCGGCGAACTGGCATGAGCGAGCAAACACCCGCCAAGCTGGCTGACCTCGAAGAAGCCTTGCTGTTCCTTGACGCGGGCGGCGATGCGGAGGCCTGGCTGTGCCGGGACACGGGCGTGGTGCACTGGCACTGCGACGACGCCGACGATTTCGAACCGCTGCCGGATGACATCGATGACGCGGAGCGCTACGTGGCGTTGCCGAGCAAGCATGACCTCGACCTGGGCAAGCCGCTGGCGCTGGAGTTCGCCCGCACGCAGCTGCCGGATTGCTACGAGCAGGTGTACGCGATGTTCTCGCACCGCAGCGCCTACGCCCGCTTCAAGGATCTGCTGGATCGCCACGACAGCCTCGACACCTGGCACCAGTGGGAGACGGAACAAAGCCGCCAGGCGCTGCGCGAATGGTGCGCGGACAACAACATCACGTTGGCCGAGTAATCGACGGCACCACCCTCCGCCAATCGCTTCTGCAAAAGGCCTTCCCGGCAATCTGGTGTAACGCGGCCTATGGCGAAAGCCGTTCGCGCCAATAGCCTGGTCTGCGTGACTGATGCGCCACCGCAATCACGATCAGCTCCGCCGCATGTTCGACGATCACGATGTCGTACGGAAAGCGTTTCAGGATGACTCTTCGGGCACCCGCAGCTCCGGCTCTGCCGGGACACCGCGTAAGCGGTACAAGCTGTTGTTCGAGAAGATCGACAGCGGCGTCGAACGCACTGAAGAAGTCTGTGCCAAGGCCCGGGCGCTGCTGTTCGTACCATGCGGCCGCTTCAATGGCTTCCTCGGCGGCGTCTCCCAGTATCCGTACCGTTCGCACCACTCAGTTCCCCATGCGACTGCGCACTCTTTGGCGTAACTCGTCGCGCGTCAGGAGCTCGGCCTGACCGGTCTCTACCTGTGCCATGCGGCGCAGTATCTCGTCGTCCCACGCCTGCTCGACAGTGTCGTCACGAGCTCCGTCGAGGTCAGCAATGATTTCACGGGCGAGCGCGGCGCGCTCCGACTTGGACAGCGTCAAAATCTGCGTGCGCAGCCGATTTAGTGTCTCCGCGGTCATGGAGCCCCCGAGACTCATGAGTTCGTTTATCTTATTCTGCGTGGGTGGCTCCAACAAGCCGGGGGAACACATGCAACTGACAAGGAATTTCAAACAGACCGTGGTGGATCGCGTGTACAGCGCGAGCCCGCCTTTGCCCATGCGCTGCTGGACGAGGCCGGATCATTGTTTCTCAATGGCGACCTGGCGACGGCCCGCGTGATCCTGCGCGAACTGGTCAACGCCACCATCGGCTTCGCAGGGCTGGCCGTGGCCACCGAGCGGCCGAGCAAGAGCCTGCACCGCATGCTGTCCGCCACCGGCAATCCCGGCATGGACAACCTGGCCGCCATCTTCGATGTGCTGCGCCGAAACCTGCAGGTGGACATCGAGGTTCGTGCCGCGTGACGGTGGAAACCGAAGCCGACACCCGCGCCAACCGTATCGACCCGGTGCTGCGCGAGGCCGGCTGGGGCGTGGTCGAGGGCGCGCGCGTGCATCGGGAGCTGATCTGCCCCGGCCGCATCACCGGCGGTGGCGGGCGGGCCAATCCGCTGTCGGCCGATTACGTGCTGAGCTACCGCGACCGCAAGCTGGCGGTGATCGAGGCCAAGCGTGCCGGCCTCGGCCACACCGATGGCGTGGGCCAGGCCAAGGACTACGCCACGCGGCTCAGGGCGCGCTTTGCCTACGCCAGCAACGGCATCGGCTGGTATGCGATCGACATGACCACCGGCGCGGAAGGCGATATCGCCTTGCCGTTTCCCTCGCCGCAGGAACTGTGGGCGCGCTGCTTCCCCGAAGGCAACGACTGGCGCGACCGTTTCGGTGCGGTGCCGTTCGAGACCGGCGGCGGCAAGTGGCAGCCGCGCTACTACCAGCACAACGCGATCACCGCGGTGCTGGAGGCGATCGCAAAAAGCGAGCAGCGCATCCTGCTGACCCTGGCCACCGGCACCGGCAAGACCTCCATCGCGTTCCAGATCGCCTGGAAGCTGTTCGAGTCGAGCTGGAATTTGAGCCGCGACCCGGTGCGCCGTCCGCGCATCCTGTTCCTGGCCGACCGCAACATCCTGGCCGACCAGGCCTACAACGCGTTCAGCGCGTTTGCGCCCGATGCGCTGTGCCGCATCAGCCCGGACGAGATCCGCAAGCAGGGCCGGATTCCGAAGAACGCCAGCGTGTTCTTCACCATTTTTCAAACCTTCATGACCGGCACCGACAAGGACGGCGAACCGCAGTTCACCTTCGAAGGCTATCCGCCGGACTTCTTCGACTTCATCGTCATCGACGAATGCCATCGCGGTGGCGCACGGGACGAGAGCAGCTGGCGCGGCATCCTCGAATACTTTGCGCCCGCCGTGCAGCTGGGCATGACCGCCACGCCCAAGCGCGATGCGAACACTGACACCTATCGCTATTTCGGCGATCCCGTTTACACCTACGCCCTGAAGGAAGGCATCGGCGACGGCTTCCTCACCCCGTTCAAGGTGCGCCAGATGGCCAGCACGCTGGACAGCTACACGTACTCGGACGAAGACGAGGTGATCGGCGGCGAGATCGACCCGGACAAGGAGTACACCGAGGCCGACTTCAACACGAAGATCATCATCGATGCACGCGAGGAAAGCCGCGTGCACGAGTTCATGGACCAGATCGACCAGCGCCAGAAGACCCTGGTGTTCTGCGCCACACAGGACCACGCCGCGCGCGTGCGCAATGCCATCAACCAGATCAAGGACAACCCCGACCCGCATTACTGCGAGCGGGTGACCGCCGACGACGGCAAGCTCGGCGAACAGCATCTGCGCGAGTTCCAGGACAACGAGAAGACGCTGCCGACGATCCTCACCACGTCGCACAAGCTTTCCACCGGCGTCGACGCGCGCAACGTGCGCAACATCGTGCTGCTGCGCCCGATCAGGTCGATGATCGAGTTCAAGCAGATCATCGGCCGCGGCACCCGCACATTCGACGGCAAGGACTTCTTCATCATCTACGATTTCGTGAAGGGCTACGAGCACTTCAACGATCCGGAATGGGATGGCGAGCCACTGCCGCCGGACGAGCCGGGCAAACCACGCGGAAACCGGGCTGAAGGCGATCCGCCGGAACCCCCGCGTATTGAGGATGACCCGCCGCCACCGATGCCGAAGATCATCGTGAAGCTGGCCGACGGCAAGGAACGCGCCATCCGCTATATCGCCGCCACCACGTACTGGCACGAAGGTCGGCAGATCACCGCGCAGGAATTCATGCAGCAGTTGTTCGGCGACCTTGGCAAGCTGGTCGCCAGCGAAGACGAGTTGCGCGCGGTGTGGAGCGACCCCGATCGCCGCGAAGCATTCCAGCAACGACTGAAGGACCTCGGTTACGACGCCGAGCGGCTGGACGACATGCGCCGCCTCATCGATGCGCCGCATAGCGACATCTTCGACGTGCTGGCCTACGTGCGTTTTACCCTGGCGCCCTTGTCGCGCAAGGACCGCGCAGATAGCGTGAAGGCAACCGGCCTTGGCGGTTACCAGCGTGAGATGCGCAGCTTCCTCGAATATGTGCTGGAAGCCTACGAGCGCCACGGAGTCGACGAGCTGGCCTCACGCAAAATCGCCGATTTTCTGCGCATACGCTACGGCGGAATCAATGACGCCAAGCACGCATTGGGCCCGGTGCCAGCGATCCGTGAAGCCTTCGTGTCGATCCAGGCACATCTGTATCAGGGCTGAGGAACGGCGGGGCAGCAGGTACTGCGTAGCGAGGGCGCCGATAAATGCTCCTGCGTTGCTCTCGACGGCCGTTCCCGACGCCGTTCTACCGCATCCATCCATGGATGCGTACCTCCTGCATCCGTGCAGTCGTCCTGCGTTGCAGGCATACAGGCCATCCATGGCATCGCCTGCAACTGCTCCTGCGTTGCAGGCATACAGGCCATCCATGGCATCGCCTGCAACTGCTCCTGCGTTGCAGGCATACAGGCCATCCATGGCATCGCCTGCAACTGCTCCTGCGTTGCAGGCATACAGGCCATCCATGGCCATAAAAAAGGGCCGCGCGAGGCGGCCACAAAGTTCACAATGATGCGTGTAATCAGAACTTGAAGCTGGCTTCAATGTAGCTGTAGCGGCCCGGCAGATCGTAGGTCGATGCATCGTAGCCGTTGAGCGAGCAAATCTGGCCGAACGTTGGTGCTGCCTTCTTTACCTGACAACACTCTGGGAACTAGAGCTGGTGCGAATACTCTTAATGGCATCCTGAATAGGGAGAGGCGGACACTCCTTGGGAATATCCGCTGCAGCCAATGCTGTTGCAGGCACGGACGCGATATCTCGTTGGTTGGCCAGCAAGCGTGCCTACGCTTTTCAGGCGCGTAGTTGTCGAGGTCAGATACGACTCGCAGGTATTCACCGATTGATATATTTCGTAAGAATCCACAGTGGCTTTCCCGTAGTAATCCCAGGTCAACAGGTAGCTTCCGTTGCATGTTCGCTCAGCGAGAAGATTCGTCGGCGTGCTGGGGGAGCCGCTTGGTGAGGGTATGCCGTTGTAAAGAAGCGCATTTGCATTCTGGCAAAGGACACCCGCTGCGGTGTTGACAATCTTCCTTGTTGTCGCGGAATCGCGAAGGTACGTGGAAACTGTTGCTGGCGAGGCGGTCGGATTGTTCGCAAGATAGTTGGCGACCACGCCTGCAACGTGTGGCGCAGCCATCGACGTACCATCCAGGATGGCGGTTGAAGTCGGCCCGGTATTGTAGGTCGACTTGATTCCAGTTGCGGGGGCGTAGATGTCCACGCATGTACCGAAATTGGACAGGTTGTACATGGCGTCCGCATCTGTTGAGCCACCGACGGTAATTACACCTGGTACTCTTGCAGGAGATACCTGACACGCATCACCCGCATCATTTCCGGCAGCGGCAACCACGGTCACCCCAAGAGCCAGTAAATTTTGGGTCGCTTGATCAAGCGAGCTTGAGCCACCTCCGATAGAGGTCAGACTCATGTTGGCGATTGCCGGTTTTACGTTGTGAGTTGCGACCCAGTTGACCCCCGAGATAATTTGCGAGATCGGCGCGCTGCTGGCGTCGCAGCCAAAAACGCGAACTGGATATATGTTCACGCTTTTCGCCACCCCATATGTGTAACTGCCAACAATGCCGGCGACATGAGTGCCGTGCCCGTTACAGTCACTTGTACCGTACCCGTCGTTGACTGCAGTGAAGCCGCCATTAGAATTAACACGACCGCCGAAATCATTGTTTGCATAAATACCCGAATCGATAACATATACGTTTATTCCAGCGCCGGTGTTTGGATAGAAGAACCCGTTGTTGAGTGGAAGGCTGCGCTGATCGATACGATCAAGACCCCAACGCGGTGATGATTGGTATTGGAGCAGGGTTCCGTAAAGATCGGCCTCCACATACTCAACTCGCGGATCCATTGCCAACTTCTGTGCTTGCGTATCACTGAGGTCGCTTAATACGAAACCGTCCAGCGCCACCCCGTAGACCCTGGTGACCGAGCCCCCATAGTTCGTGGAAAAGTCCAATCCAGCCGATCCCAAGAATTCGCTTGGCGCGGACGAAGGCGTCCTCTGCGCATATTCGCGCATCGTTGATTTTTTCAGGACGACAATAAACTGCCCTGCTACGCGCCGTGTGCTACTTATGCCTCGAACCGCGAACTTCTTGCTCTCAATCGAAGTTGAGGCCGAATGATCAGGAGTTATGCTTGGAGATGAAATAGGCTTTTCGCCGTTGGCGTTGACTCCGAACGGAAGGGAAAATGTCAAAAGTGCCACTAACATTCTACGTATATTTTGTTTCATAGTTTGCTATTCCGTAAGGTAGTGAATTCTCAAGCAGGATCAGTAGTGATGACGTACACCGCTGCACATTCAAGACCTCTTCGTTCTTGACAACTTCCTTCTGAAAGCGAATACCAATGCGGCAATTGCGGGCAGGATGCCCAACCATGTCACGGCAGAGAATCGGGCCGCTTGGGAAGCCAGCGGCAGGTACCGATCCGCGCCAATCCAAAAAAGAGTCCAGTACACAGTTGCATATGCGGCGAAGAAAACAGTCAGTCTAGTAACGCCTCTAGAACAAATATCTTTCGTGACCAATATCGCGCCCGCAATAGTGTGCGCGAGAACCACCGAGACGACTGAAAAGAAAACCTCTTCTCCATGCGCAAGACATATGTTCGGCCCGGCAGCCAGACTGCCGATCATCCACCACACACCACTGTTTACCGGTCGAGCACTCACTTTTCGAAGTTGGGGCGAGCTGCTGGCCCAGGACTCGCATTTACCCAGCAGTACTCGCATACGGTGCATTTCACGTGAGTGATTAGCGAAAACAATTCCGCGCTGAATGATGATCATTAGGGGCAATCACACTTAACGGCACCATTCGTCGGAAATTGGCGGCTCGAATACCATTCCCAAGCATTACGGGTTGCCGTGTCTAGTTCTGAGCCTGAACCGGGATCCGATAGTTCCCGTGTCAGATGATCAAAGATTTCACGCTTGGTTTCCTCACCCGTCCACAATTGAAAACCGCTGTGTGCAGGAGACATGGAGTCTTGAATCGTATGAAGTGCAATTCCGAATTGAAATAGTGCCTCCCGATGCTTTCCTTGCGAATCGAGTTCCCAAGCCTCTTCATACTGACTCTTGATGAAGTCATTGGATTTGGCACAGGCTTTATCTGTGGACATCGCCTTGTCGCCATTCATGGCGTGCATATAGGCATGTGCTGCGTCTTGATACTCCTCACGATCAGCATAGCCGAGCGCGTACTCAACTGCCCACTGATCTGCAGTAGTCATTCCCTGTGGAGCCACACGTTGCCAAGACCACTGGTGAATGTATCTCGTTTTTTGGGATCCCCACAGTCCCAGGTGATCAGTTCGTCCCAGAGGTGCGCTACGGGTATAGGCGTATGTGCTATTGCCACCACCTAGACCAATCGGATCACTTTCAACATACCGCCCCGTCCCCGGCTCATAATCCCTGAAGTAGTTGTAATGCAGCCCCGACTCCGCATCAAAATACTGCCCGGGATAGCGCAGCCGCACATCAACTCCACCGCTTGGAGCGATTGTCGCGGCATTGTCACCAAACGCATCGCCAAAGAAATCCCACTTCCACTGTTGCGCATTGGTTGAGGGATTGGCGGCGACACGCGGCGTGCCGAGGTGATCGGTTTCGAGATAGCTCAAGACGCCATTGAACGTGATCGCTACCGGCAGGTCATCCAGATAGATGATCTCCTCGCCCAGGCTCATCGCATCCATGCCGACATATTTTCCTACTTGGTGCCCTGCTTCGTCATAGAGGTAGTTGGTCTCTTGCAGCATCAAGGATTGCCGTTGTACCACGCGCTCGCCACGGCCGTTGTAGCGGTAGAAGATCTGATTTGCCCCACCACCCCGGCCGAACAGGGATTGTCCACTCGGCAGCGTCACCGTCGACAGACGATTGCGTTCGCCGTACGAAAACTGCGGCCCGGATCCACGGATCTCGGTATTGCCGTTGGCATCGTAACCGCGATATACGCCATCGATGCTCTCAATGCGATGCGACCCCGCCGCGTAGGCATGGACCTGAGGGGCCTGGTTGCCCAACTGCCTGGAGGTGCGATCACCGGTCGCGGAGTAGGTGTAGTGTTCGACCGACGCGCTGGTGCCATCGAGGACATCGGTCAGACGATAGAGAGGATCGTACTGATAGGTACGGGTCTTTGGATTCGCCCCCAGACTGTCGCTGGCATCGATGATGTTGCCCATCACGTTGGTGGTGAAGTCGATGAGCAATCCGTTGGGATCGGAGCTGACCACGCTGTCGATGGCGTAGTCTCCATCATAGGATTTGGTCAAGGTGCGACCGTTGCCGTAGGTCAGTTGATTGAGTGGACCAAACGGCAGGTAGGTTGCGCTGGAAATGATGCTGACCGCGGGTGCCGCCGCATCTGCTTTACGCGTGACCGCTATGATCCGCCCGATCGCATCGCGAACATAGGTGACGACGGCACCACTTGGATACGTCATGCTCAAGAGGCGATCGGCCCTGTCGTAGGAATACTCGACAACGCGCTGGATTACGCCGTCCTGTGCCTTGCGCACCACATTGCCGCGACGGTCGTAACAATAGGTTGTCATTCCGGATTCGTCCATCATCCGGCTGAGATGCCCATTGGAGGCAGCACCACTGCAACCTGTCGTCCTATCCGCCAGGTCATAGGCATAACTGACGTTCTCTGATGGTGAAGAAGCGAACGTGATCGAAGTGAGACGATTCAGAGCGTCAAATGCGTACGTGCCGGTGACGCCACGCGCATCCGTTTGGGCGGTCCGGTTTCCGGCGTTATCAGGAGTATAAAACGTTGTCCCAGTATCGGGGCTGGTGATGCTGCGCAGGTTGTTGAGGCCGTCATGGACATAGCCGGTTGTCAGGTCATCGGGATCGGTGACACTGACAAGGTTGTCGCGCTCGTCGTACTGCATCTCGGTGGTCGCATCCTGCGTCGCGCTGCTCTGCCCCGAGTGATCCTGCATGATGGTCGTGAGGCGGTTCAGTGCATCGTACTGGCGAAATGTGTCTCTTCCCAAGCCGTCGTATGAATAGACGGAGTTGCCATTGCCATCGTAGCCGCCGGTGTAGGTGATGCCCGCGGGCGGACTGTCCGGTGGAAGGGCCGACGTCAAGACAGGAATGCCTTGTGAGTTCAGCACCCGCTCAAGCCGACCCAGTTCGTCGTAGATGCGCCCCAGGCTTCGTTTTAGAACACCCTGATCGTTCAGATAGGACTCTCCCGTGCGGTTGCCACTTGGATCAAGGGTATAGCTTGCGCTGTTGCCATGGCTGTCGATGACGCCTGTTAGGCGATGCGCGCTGTCATAGGAGTATTCGAGGGAATACGCTGGAAACGCCAAATCAGGAAATGTGACCCGCTTGACGTTGCCGGAGCCGTCATAAGTGAAGTGGGTCTTCGCATCCTGTGGCGAGCTGGAACCATTGGCATTCGCCCTCGATATCCGATCCGTCAACCAGCCACGCACGGAGTAGGAGAAATCCGTCAATACATTGTTCGCATCGCGTACCCGGATCACTCGGCCAGCGCGATCGTACTTGGCGTAGGTGACGACCTGCCCAACGGCATTGGTGATCGATTTGAGGTCGCCGAGCTGATGACATTCACCACCGTTCACGGTGGCACAACCGCTGAGGTCGGCGGTGGTGTAGTAGCGCAGGGTGGTGACGTCGGCGACGTCCGTGCGTGGGCCATCTATGCTGCGCAATCTACCCAGGACGCAGCCCGAGAGACTACTCGTGTTCGGGCAATAGTCGAAGGTGTTTGTCCTTGTCGCACCCGACAACACATCGGTTTCCGTCGAGCTGAGAAGTGCGCCACCCGTGTTGTAGCCGTAGACCACGCGATGGGTCAAAACAGACGTGCCATTGTTGGGCTGCTTGTAAATGCGTTTCTCGTAAATGCGATTGGTCGGCGCATCCCAATCGAATTCGGTTCGACGTTGTTCCGGCGTGTTTTTTGCTTCGACTTTCGCAGTGAGATGTATGCCGAGCAGATCATATTCCTGCTCGCTGACATTGTTGTTGGCGTCGGTGACTTTCTTGAGCCGATGATTGGATGGATAGTATTCGTACTGACGAGTTCCAGCTGTGTTTGATGACGCCCCTGGATGCCGATAGGGCTCGTTGGCCGCATAGTTGAATGTTGTCTCAACGCCCGAAGGAAAGGTTACCTTGCTTGCTGAATCGCTGAGGTAGTCGATATGGACTTTTTCCGAGTCAGTTCCGTGCCAGTTGTCGACAACGCGACCCCAGTCGTCATAGCGAAATGTCCCGAACCGACGATTGTCCTCGTCAAGGATGCCGGTCAGCCAATAGCCCCGGAGTCCTGTCGGGATAGCACCGCCGACGAAGATGTTCGAGGGCTCGTTGTAGAGATAGGTGCGTTCCGACAGATCGGCATATGTCAGCCGCTCCATTCGGTGATCCGAATCGTAATGGAACTCGGCCAGGACGGTGAGGCCGTCATCTGCGACGATCCGGGTTAGCCAGAGATAGTTGTCGTTGGAGTATTGAAACGATGCGTATCGGCCATTGCCGTCGGTTACTCGATTGATCCTCCAGAAATCTTCCTGTTGATGAGGCCCGTTTGCGCTGTACGAAGCATCTATATCGATCTGGCCACCGAAGTAGCTGATCATCAGATTTCGTGACGGATCGTCCGCATCGATACGCTGGATGTATCGGCCAGCCCGATCATAAATCTCGATGACCCCATTGCCCTGATCCAGTTGCCAGAAAGGAGCCGCGGTACCAGCTCGCGGCATGTAGACCAGAGCCTTTCCAAGCGAGGAAGTTGATCGAAATGTTCCGAGCGGGCCAGCAGGAACAAATACCTCCAGGTCCGATCGCTCGTCCTGAACGAAGGCCTGTGCAACGGAGATTCCTTGACTCTCAGCCCCAGTCAAATGCCCCGATGAACTCCACTCCGTCAATATGCGCTTCGCATAGGAGTGAGACCAATTCCTGTCGATGTAAGAATACGGCCTGTTTTGGCGCAACGAGTTGTAGTGAATCCTGAAATTCAGAGCGCCGTACTGAAAGACGTTCTCGCTGGCGCGATTGTTTCCGTTTGACGGGTAGCAGGGATCGCCGACGCCGCACTGTCCAGGCGATTGTGTTACAGGAAAGCCGGTTACGAGTTCCTTTTGCAGGGGCGACTGGCACGCATCCGCCGCGGACGTTGCCGAGCCACTTACCTTGGCTCCCGAAGGGCAGGTGATTGCATCTTGCCGCTGGATGTTCCAGTTGAATTGGGAATTTACCGTCGGCGAATCGCCGCCCGTATCCAGTTCTTCCTCGGAGCTCGCCAAGCTGGTGCCCGCTGCTGGGGAAGCAGTAATGGATATCGTGCTTCCCCAGCCTGATGAGGAACTCGAAGGTGGCACGAACTTGAGAACGCCACTGGTCTGCCCGGCACCAATTACTTGAGGGCTGCCCGTGATCTGATTGGTACCCTGGGCTGTACCTTGTCGATTCCAGGAGAAATTTCCTCGTGTATGCCAGGTGGTATCGAATGTGCATTGAACGAGCGCAACTTGAGCCGGAAATGAATTACATGCTCCGGCCGGACATGCCGAAGTCTGACAAGCCGAAGGTAACGTGGCCGGGGGCCATCCGATCACGTACGGCTGATAGCTGGTCGAGACCGTGCTTGCCCCCAGAGTCAGAATCTGCGATGCGCTGCTCAGTGCGCCCAAAGGGCGGTAGTCGAGGCTGCTCGGGCTTCCTGGCGATTGGTAGAAATTGTTCGGTATGGGAAACGCCAGCTCCATGAGCGGGTACCCTCCGACACCATTGGGATCCTGGCGCATGGCATATTCAACTTCTTCCAGCGTGTTGTAATGTGTTCCGCCATAGGTATATCCATAGATTGGCACGGCGCTGGCATCTTCATTAGCCATGAACAGCCCGACTGAGGCAATGCCGAGAGCTAGCATGAGAAAAGAGCGATGGGTGTGTTTCACTACGATATTCCTTTATTGTCAATTGCGACTCTTGCCATCGAAGGAGAGACAAATTGAAGTCTCAGGTTTCACGGTGAACAGCTTTCGCTATTCCGTTGACGAGGAATGCCGTCAAACACTACGGATTTCCGCAAAGAGCTGGGCGCGGCACCAGGTCTGAGAAAGCGCATGCGTTTGCTGTCGTAAACGACAGAACCTGCGACGAGGAGTTACGAACAGTGAAATTGCAGTAGGCACTTGGCTTGATACTGAGATTGGGATTGATATTGACCAATCCCGATGCGCTAATGCTGAATACTGCTTTCCCTAGAGCGTCTGTAACCCTGCTTGACGGGGATACCGTGACCTGTGCCAACGTTGAGTTACACGTCGCATCGATGGTGACTGGTGAGCTCGCAAGAAAAGGGAAAGTGGATGCGGTAATTGAGGCTGACCCAGCAACCATTATTACCTGCGGAGCGAGAGTGATCGAAACATTCTGAGCGGTTCCTTGAACCTGAAGATTTGCGCTCGTTCCATAAGTCGGCACAGTGAAAGTGCATACCCCCGACGGGATACCTGGAGGTGCGGGAACGTTCAGAACTGGCGTATTCACAGTAAATACCGCCTTACCCGAAATATTGGTCTGCAAGGTTGATGGAGTCACATTGATCTGAGCCCCGTTCACTTGAGTGCAGCTCGCGTTGACGGTTGTCGCTGCAAACGGAGGATTCAACGTCACCGTGATCGGTCGGCTACCCTCGGTGGTAATTGGAGAGCTGGGGCTAAGGGAAGGTGTGCTTCCGCCTGTGGTATTCACGAATGTATATTCGCGAAACTGACCATTGCAGGTGGCACCGGTGGCCGGATAGACAATGCAGCCAAGAAACCGTATTCCACGTCCACCCGTCGGGTTCGGGTAACCGGTGCTTGGAATGCCGGAGGTCGTGACCTGCGCATTCATGCAATGCACACCTGTCGGGAAGTTGCTCATATTTGCCCCAATCGGCAATGCCCCGGTTGGATTGGGGACTCCGTTCACCGACCAGGAATAGCCCGTCCCCAAAAGTGTGTAGTGAATGTATCGAGGGTAGTTGTTGGGATCAGTAATCCCATCGCACACTTCGATGGTCAGGCTGCGATTTGCAGCAACGAAACCGACATTGGTCTGTGCATTTGCATCTGTAGAGCCAAATGCGCTGAGGATTGAGTAAATTGCCAAGCCTGGAAGCAATGTAGAGACACGACAGCATTTTGACTTCATGAGTGCGGTTCTCCCTCGTCAACAACGCATGACATCTGTGGATGTGCCGACCTCCCCTCACAGAATCCCTGATTGGAGAGTTTCATATCAACTTGATCAAAGCCAGAGATTCAATACACTGATCCGGACGGACGCGTTTACATATTTCTTCCTGCTTCGTGTCGCATGCAGCACGGCCAAACGACTGATATATGAGTGCTCTACCAAGCAGATAATGGTCACGGAAAATGTAAACCGAGCGATTCACGATGCTAGCAAAACACATATTGACTTTGATACCTGTCAGAACTGACAGGTATCTTTCCTCTATAAAAATTGATATACGCCACCAAAGGTGGACGACACCCACATCCAAATTGCGGCATTTCAATTGAGTACCATGAACCGCATCCCAAGCCACGCATGAGTTTTTGAACAACTCCCCCAATAGCGCTGAGGTAGGCATTACTTCAGTAGAGATCGGTATTTGTGAGGTTGCAGCTGCTCATTCAGGGTGACGGATAACCCGTCCGTGACTGTTGCAACCCGCGTCCTACTTTCGTAGGAATGACCAAGTATTTGGCTTGCGCGATTGTTTAGTGTTGTTTGGTATGTCACCTGACAAGTAAAAAGGGCCGCGCGAGGCGGCCCTAAAGCTTGCGATGTTGCGTGGAATCAGAACTTGAAGCTGGCTTCGACGTAGCTGTAGCGGCCCGGCAGATCGTAGGTCGATGCGTCGTAGCCGTTGAGCGAGCAGCTTCCGCAGATTGGCGGGGACTTGCTGGTGATGTTGTTGACGCCGCCGGCGATGGTGAAGTTGAGCGTGGTCGGCAGTTTCCAGGCGACGCGGACATCGTGATACGTGGTAGCACCGAGATGGTTGAGCCCGGTTGGGCCGGTTTCGGACACCACGCCTGCAGTTGGATTGCCGCAGACGGCCAAGTCGCGGAAGCCGTCTTCGCCACCACAGGATTCGTTGAGATCCGAGATGTAGCGCACCGACCAGCTCGCCGTCACGTCACCGATGCTCCAGTTCAAACGCGCCGTTGCGCGCCAGTCCGGAATTGCACTGTTGTTGACTTCGACACCGACAACGCCGGGTTCGGTCAGCCCGGAATCGGTGGCGATCGCCTCGTAGCTGGTGACCTTGGTTGCCGACAGGCTGGCACCGAAGGTGCCGACGCTGGTGGCGTTGCCGAGCCAGCTGATGCCGAAATCGATGCCCTTGGTCTTGATCTTGCCGAGGTTGAACAAGGTGTTGTCGAAGCCGTTGATGTTGCCGCCCGAGGAACGGCTGATGCCGCCGCAGAAGATCGGATCGAGCGTCGCCACGCAACGATCGAGCTGGGTCTGCGCATCGGAAGCCTGGATCGCATCCTCGATCTTGATGTTGTAGTAGGTCACTTCGAAATCGAGCTTCTGCGACCAGCTGGTATCGGCACCCCAGGCAGGGCTGTAGACACCGCCGACGGTCAGGCTCTCGGAGGTTTCCGGATCGAGGTTGGAATTGCCGCCGGTGACCACGGAAATCTGCGAATTGGCCTGCTCGAACGTGGCCGGGTTGGGCACGCCAAGCGCGGAGCAGTTGGCACCGGCCTGGCCGGTGGCGCCGTTGCAGGGATCCTGGATCTGCGCGTCGAAGCGGGCAAAGGTGCCGAACAACTCGCCGATGGATGGCGCACGGAAGCCCTCGGCCCAGGTGCTGCGCAGGGTCAGGTCGTCGTTGATCTGCCAACGCAGGCCGACCTTGTTGTTGGTGGTGTTGCCGAAGTTCGAGTAATCGGAAAAGCGCGAGGCCACGCTCAGGTCGAGGTGCTTGGCGAAACTCACGTCGGCGAGCAGGGGCGCGTTGAGCTCGACATAGAACTCGTTGACCTTGTATTCGCCGCTGGTCGGACCGGAGGGCACGCCATTCGACTCGCCGGCGGTGACGATGGAATCCGGCGTGTAGGAACCGCTCTGCTTGCGGTGCTCGTAACCGGCGGCGAAGGCAAGCGGACCGGCCGGCATGTTGAACAGGTCGCCGGAGATGTTCGCCGTCCAGGTGCTCAGCTTCTGCCGGCTGCGGTCGTTCTCGATGAACTGGATGTAGTCGAGCATGTCCTGGGTGATCGAGCCGGGCCCGTTGAACAAGTCCAGTGGAACGCAGGGCGCGGTGCAATCGGCGATGGGACCAAGCGCGCGCTGGATGTGCGCGATGTTGTAGGTGCCGTTGACCGTCTGCGTCGCCTTGTTCTCGGCGTTGACGTAGTTCACGTCCCAGAAGAACTGGCGGTCACCGGCGCT
This sequence comes from Lysobacterales bacterium 63-13, assembly GCA_001899855.1. Taxonomy (GTDB): domain Bacteria; phylum Pseudomonadota; class Gammaproteobacteria; order Xanthomonadales; family Rhodanobacteraceae; genus Dokdonella. The sequence continues at coordinate 77,236 of MKWR01000004.1, read as the reverse complement.
GAAATCGCCGTTGAGGCCGGTCGCGAAATAGCTCGTGTCGACATCCTGGCGGAAGATGCGTGGGCCGCCTTCGACCGGACGGCGCGTGATGAACGCGCCTTCCGCGGCGATCGTCTCAAAAGGATTGTACGGATTGCTGGCATCGATGCCGACAAAATCGGCGAGGCCACCGCTGCCGGCTTCGGAGCCGAGGAAGATCGGTTCCGGCGCGGCCTGGTTGACCGACTCGCGCTTGGTGTAGCTGCCCTTGAGGTTCCAGCTCACATGATCGTTGATGCGGTAGGTGCCCTGGGCGAACAGGCCGGTGCGCTTGGACGGCGTCAGCAGCAGGTTGTAGGGCGCGAAGTTGAAGCGCTCGGCATTCGTCCACGGACGGAAGCCGCCCGCGCCGTCACCAGAAAGATTGCAGAATGCACGTAAAGTATTGGGGTCAAGCTGTGTGATTGGGCAAAGTCCGCCATAGGTGTTGTTGGGATCCACAGGAATAAAAACTTGGCGGCCGTTTGGCGTGCCTGAACTCCAGGCCCCCGGATTGACCGCGCCATTGATACCCGGCGTCGGATAACGCGATTGCTCCCAATCGTCGGAACTGATGCGCTTCTGGTCGTAGTAGCTGAGGTCGACGAAGAAATCGAACTTGTCGGTGCTGCCGCCCAGCGAGATGTTGCCTTGCTGGGTCTTGCCGTCACCGGTCGAATAGTCGCCCATGTACAGGCGCGCGGCACCACCGTCCTGCTTTTTCTTGGTGATGATGTTGACCACGCCGGCAATCGCGTCGGAACCGTACAGCGAGGAGGCGCCGTCGGTGAGGATCTCGATGCGATCGACCGCGCTGGCCGGAATGGTATTGAGGTCGACCGCGGCGGATACGCCGGAGGCGGAGGATTCACTGACCCAGCGCAGGCCATCGACGAGGATCAGGGTGCGCTTGGCACCGAGGTTGCGCAGGGAAATCGTGGTTGAACCGGATCCAACGCCCGAACCATCCGGGCTGAAGCCGAAGTTGCCAGCCGAGTTGAACTTGGTATTGAGCGAGGAGCCGCTGACCGACAGCCGCTGGATGACATCGCCAATGGAGCCGAGGCCGGTGGCCTCGATGTCGGCCGCGCTGATCACCTGCACCGGACTCTGGCCTTCGACATCGGCCTTCTTGATGCGTGAACCGGTGACCTGGATCGCCTCAAGCCGCTGCGCGTCGTCGCCACGATCCTGCTGGGCGAATACGCTGGCACCAGGAACCGCAATCAAGCCTGCGGCAAGGGCCAGATGAATGGCACCACTAAGACCGCGAACACGGATATTCATAGACAAGTCTCCATTGGGATGGGCGGGCAGACCACATTGAAGGCACCGCAATTCGGGGTACGCGGCGCCTGAGCCACGGCAATGTAAGGAAAACGTTAGAAAAGCGCCATAGCCGTTTGTCATGTTCCTGCAATGACCTTTGCTTCCAAGGTTTTATTGAACATAATCAATTGTTTATGTGGCGCATGCGGGAGCAGTGCCGGGCTGCGGACTGGCATGGCGTGCGTCAAGCCCCTGGCTGGAACTGCCCCGTTTGCCAGGCTGTTGGCGCGATACACTGGCAGCATGCCCATCAGAAATCGTGCAACGCGGTTGTCGTTTATCGCCCTCGGCATGGCCCTCGCCTGCCTCACCGCCCATGCCGCGGCAATGCCTGATCGCGGCGATCAGCGCCAGCATTACCGCAACGTCATGCAGGCGATCGCGCACGGCCCGGTGGACAGCTGGAAACGTGAAATCACCGATCTCGCCGACTACCCGCTGCTGCCCTACGTCGAACTGGCCCTGGTGCAACGTGGCCACGCCACGCCTCCACTGAGCCAGGTCGAAGCCTTCCTCAAGCGCTGGCCGGATACGCTGGTGGCCCGCGACCTGCGCGAATCGACCCTGCGGCAACTGGCGACCGCGCAGGATTGGCCAGCCTTCCGCAGGCTGTGGAGCGCGAGCAGCGCCGACGACCTGCAATGCGCCTGGCAGCGTGCGCGCATTGCTGGCGGCGACACCCCCGATTACGCCAAGGACATAGCCCCGCTGTGGCTGCAGCCGCGCCCGACGCCGGCAAGCTGCGATGCCTTGTTTGCCTGGGCGCGGCAGAACGGCAGCCTGACCGACGCCGAAATCTGGAAGCGCATCGAAGGCGCTGCCGAGGCGGCCAATCCCGGCACCATCTCGCACATCGCCAACCTGCTCCAGGGCGCGGACAAGGATGCCGCCAACCGCATCGCGGCAAGCGTGCGCGATCCGGCGACGACGCTGGCCAAGGCCGCGCAGTGGCCGGACAGCGTGCGCAATCGTGACGCCGTGTCCTTCGGCATGCTGCGTTATGCGCGCAAGAACAGCGGGGCGGCGGAAACCCTGTGGGCCGATCTCGGCGATCGCTTCAAGTGGGACGCGGCGCAGAAGAACCGCGTGCTCAACGCGATCGCGGTCTATCGCGCGACCGGCTTCGAGAACGATGCGCTGGCGCGGCTGAAGGCATTGCCGAGCGATGCCGAGGATGACAGCTCGCGCGAATGGCGCGTGCGCGTGGCGCTGGCCAGTCTCGACTGGAACGAGACCCTGGCCGCGCTGGATGCGATGAGCGACGTGCAGAAGGCCGATGCGCGCTGGCGCTACCTGCGCGCACGCGTGCTCGGCAAGCTCGATCGCCAGGACGAGGCCGCGACAATTTTTGCCGATGTGGCAAAAGAGGCGAACTTCCACGGCTTCCTTGCCGCCGACTGGATCAATGCGCCGTACACGATCTGTCCCGCCGACAGCGTGCCGGACAAGTCTGCCGAGCAAGCCATCGCCGAACAGCCCGACCTGGCCCGCGCACTCGAGTTCTTCGCCCTTGGCGAGCTGTCCAAGGCGCGCCGCGAGTGGAATTTCGCCCTGCAGCGGCTCGACGCGGAGCAACGTCCGCTTGCCGCCGATTTCGCCTATCGCAACGAGTGGTTTGATCGCGCGGTGTTCCTGCTGTCGGCCTCGCCGCAGACGCTGACCTGGTACGAACAGCGCTTTCCACTCGCGCACAAGGCCCGCGTCTTGCGCAACGCGCGCGAGGCCGGCATCGATCCGGCCTGGGCCTACGCCATCATCCGCGCCGAAAGCGCGTGGATGAGCGATGCCCGCTCGCATGCCGATGCCTACGGCTTGATGCAATTGCTGCCGGCGGTGGCAAAGAAGGTCGCCGGTGCGGCCAAGGTCGCCTATGGCCGTCCCGGTGACCTCTTCGATCCAGTTCTCAATATCCAGCTTGGGACTTTGTACCTTGGCCAGATGGCCAGGCAGTATTCCGGCAGCCCATGGCTGGCCAGCGCCGCCTACAACGCCGGTGGCAGGCCGGTCGGGCGCTGGCTCGATGCGCGCGGCACGCTGGAGCCGGACTTCTTCATCGAGACGATCCCGTACAAGGAAACCCGCGATTACGTCGCCCGCGTACTCGCCTTCAGCGTCATCTACGACTGGCGGTTGAACAGGACAGTCATCCCGCTGGCCACGCGCATGCCGAAAGCCGGCCAGGCCTACGCACCGCCGAAGGGCGATGCGCACAGGAAGACGGTCGCCTGCCCGGCACCAGCGCTGCCGGTTGCTTCCGCTGAAGGCGAATAGGGCGTCGGCGATGCGAGGCATCGTTGCCTTGCTGCGTGCCCATCCGGGCTAGACTGGTGCCACGCCGGGGCAACGGCATGTTCGCGTCAGGAGATTGCAATGAAGCCACTCAGGATCGTCGTCCTCGGCGGCACCGGGTTCGTCGGGCGACACACGGTTCCCCGCCTGCACGCGGATGGGCATCGCCTCAGCGTGCTTTCGCGCAATCGCGACCTCAATCGCGAGCTGGGCGTGTTGCCGCGGGTGACGGTCGACAACTGCGACGTGCACGATCGCGCCGCCTTGACGCGCAGGCTCGAAGGCGCCGATGCGGTGATCAACCTGGTCGGCATCCTCAACGAACAGGGTGCCGATGGTCGCGGCTTCCACGAGGCACATGTGGCGCTGACCGAAACCCTGATTGCCGCATGCAAGGCGGGCGGCGTTCCGCGCATCCTGCAGATGAGTGCTTTGCGTGCCGGCGAAGGCGCCAGTCATTACCTGCGCACGCGGGCGGATGCCGAAAGCCGCGTGTGCGATTCGCGGCTGGCCTGGACGATCTTCCGGCCGTCGGTGATCTTTGGTCGCGGCGACGGCTTGTTCCAGCGCTTTGCCGCGCTGCTGCGCATGACGCCGGTGCTGCCGATTGCCCGTGCCGAGGCGAAGTTCGCGCCGGTGCATGTTGGCGATGTCGCCGAGGCATTCGCGCGCGCCCTCGCCCATCCGCATTCGATCGGACATACCTACGAGTTGGTCGGCCCGCGCGTGATCAGCCTGCGCGAGATAGTGAAATGGACGGCCCGCCTGATCGGCAAACGCCGCTGGGTCATCGGCTTGCCTGATTCCCTCGGCTATGTGCAGGCGATGGTTGGAGAGTGGCTGCCGGGCAAGCCGATCTCGCGTGACAATTTCCGCTCGCTGAAACTTGATTCCATCAGCGAGAAGGATGGCCTTGGCGAACTTGGCATTGTCGCCATGCCGATGGAGATGATCGTGCCGGCGATGCTCGGCGCGGATGCCCGCCAACAACGCCTTGATCGATTCCGCGAAAATCCGCACGCCGGCTGATCGTCGGCGATCCGCAGCGCGGCGCTCTGGCACAATCGCGGCATGAGGATCTATCGAGTCGGTGGTGCGGTGCGCGACAGGTTGCTTGGCAGGGCGTCGAGCGATGTCGATTTCGTCGTGGTCGGTGCCACGCCCGAGCAGATGCTGGGCGAGGGCTACAGGCCGGTGGGCAAGGATTTCCCGGTCTTCCTGCATCCGCAGACGCAGCAGGAGTACGCGCTGGCGCGCACCGAGCGCAAGACCGCGCCGGGTTATCGCGGTTTTGCCTTCAATGCCGATGCGTCGGTGACGCTGGAGGATGATCTCGCGCGGCGCGACCTGACCATCAACGCGTTGGCGGAAGATGACCACGGCAATCTCGTCGATCCCTTCGGCGGTGCACGCGATATCCAGGCACGCGTGCTGCGCCATGTCTCCTCGGCGTTTGCCGAGGATCCCGTGCGCATCCTGCGCGTGGCGCGTTTCCTTGCGCGGTTTGCGGCGGATGGATTCACGATTGCCGAGGAGACGAAAGCGCTGATGCGCGACATGGTCGCCGCCGGCGAGGTCGATCACCTGGTGCCGGAACGGGTCTGGGCGGAGACGCGCAAGGCGCTCGGCGAATCGACGCCGTCGGCCTTCCTGCGCACATTGCGCGAATGCGGCGCATTGGAAATTCTTTTCCCGGAGATCGATGCGCTCTACGGCGTGCCGCAACGGGCGGAATACCATCCCGAAATCGATACCGGCATCCACAACGAAATGGTCATCGACATGGCCGCGCGCCTTGCCCCGGGCGATGATCTGATCGGCTTCTGCGCAATGACGCATGATCTCGGCAAGGCGCTGACACCGGTCCATGAATTGCCGAAACACATCATGCACGAGGAGCGCGGCGTGGCACCGGTGCGCGTGCTCGCCGAGCGCCTGCGCGTGCCCAACGAGCACGCCGAGATGGCCGTGCTTTGTTGCCGACTGCACCTGCTCGCGCACCGCGCTTTCGAGTTGCGGGCGGAAACGCTGTTTGGCCTGATCGAAAAGCTCGATGCCATGCGCAAGCCGCAACGCCTGCGCCAGTTCATCACGGTGTGCGAAGCGGACCAGCGCGGTCGCCTCGGCAAGTCTGAATCCAGCTATCCACAAGCTGGCTTGTTGCGGGCCGCGCATGCCGCGGCCCTCGACATCAAGGCCACCGCCTTCGTTGCCGCAGGCATGCAGGGCCCGGCCATTGCCGAAGCGCAGCGCAAGGCGCGCATTCGCGCCGTCGCCGCGATCAAGGATGCGTTTCCCGGCACCTAGGGCAACGCTGACGGTCCGCGCGGAATGCCGGTGCCCCCTCATTCGCGGGGTTCCGGCTGCACGGCACGCTGATTAGCATGTTCCCCATTGGCGCCCTGCTGGCGCTGCCGGTTTGTCAATTCAGGGGAACACCATGAGCACACACCTCCACGCGCCGAAACGCGCAGCGGGCAATCGTTCGCGCCGACGACTCGGCATGATCGCGCTGAGCGCAGCACTGACCTTGGTCGCCACGCCCGCCCTGGCGATTTTCAGCAACGGTGGCTTCGAGCAGAATGATTTCTCCGGCTGGACGCTCTCGGGCGGCACCAACCCGGGCCTGCTCGGCAGCGAACCGTTCACCAGCGCCAGCATCCAGATCACTGCCGGCTCGGCCGGACCGGCCACGATCGTCGGCCAGATTGCCGATCCGCTGGCACCGACCATCGTGCTGCCGCGTGTCGGCCAGCACACCGCCAAGCTCAACGACGAGGGCGGCGGCGCGCTGGTCACCCGCCTGGTGCAGACCGACACGGTCAGCAATGCCGATATCGATTCCGCCGACGGCCTGCCGCACATCCGCTTCGCCTTCGCGCCGGTCATGGACGATCCAGCCCATGCGCCGAACGAGCAACCGTACTTCTACGTGTCGGTGAAGAATCTTGCCGACAACAGCATCCTCTTCGAGCAGTTCGCCTATTCCGGACAGCCGGGCGTCAACTATCTCAATGGCGCTGGAAGCTGGAAGTATCTTGAATTCCAGAATGTGGATGTGGTCCTGCCGCTGAGCGCGATTGGACAGCAGATCGAACTGACGGCGATCGCCGCCGACTGCTCTCTCGGCGGCCATGGCGGCTATGTCTATGTCGACGGCTTCGGCTCGGCGAATGTGCCGCCTCCGGCGGGCGCGGCCGTGATCACCGAGGTGCCGGTCAACCAGCCGGCCGTTCTCGCCCTGCTCGCCCTGCTGCTCGGTGTTGTCGCCTGGCGGGGAAACCGCGAACGCGCCTGATTCGATTCCTGCAAAGCCCGCGCTGGGCAGTCGAGGCGACCAGGACAGAGTTGCCCGCGCCCATGGAGTAAACCCACACGGATGAACCAGCCACCCCGGATCCATTCCGGGGTGGCTGTCTGTGCCGGGTTCAGTGCTCGCGGTGGGCCTGCATCGCCATCTCGAACGAGCGCACGCGCGCCGCGTGATCGAAGATGTTGGCGGTCAGCATGAGCTCGTCGGGTTGGTATCGATCGATGAATGCCTTGAGGCCGCGGCGCACGCTGTCTGCCGAACCGATGACGGCACAGGCCAGGGCCTGGTCGACACCGGCCTTTTCCTGCGGCGTGCACCACGCCGCGAACGCCGATGCCGAGGCCAGCGGCGGCGGCACCAGGCCTGGGCCGCCACGACGCAGCTTGACGAAGGCCTGTTGCTGGGTGGTGAACAGGCGAGCGGCTTCGTCATCGGTTTCTGCGGCAACGACGTTCAAGGCAAGCATGACGCAGGGCTTCTGCAGATGCCTCGATGGGCGGAAATTGCGCCGGTACACATCGAGCGCTTCCTCCAGCATGGCCGGGGCGAAGTGCGAGGCGAACGCATACGGCAATCCAAGCATGGCGGCGAGACTCGCCCCGAACAGGCTCGATCCAAGGATCCAGATCGGCACATCAAGCCCCGCGCCGGGTACGGCACGCACGGCGCGATTGGCCGCAGCCGGTTCGAAATAGCCAAGCAGCTCGACCACGTCGGACGGAAACTCCTCGGCATTCCCGTAAGTCCGGCGCAAGGCGCGCACGGCGGCCTGATCGGTGCCCGGCGCACGGCCGAGTCCGAGATCGATGCGCCCCGGATACAGCGAGGCGAGCGTGCCGAACTGCTCGGCGACCTGCAGCGGCGCATGGTTCGGCAACATGATGCCGCCGGCACCGACGCGGATCGTCGAAGTGCCACCGGCGACATGGCCAATCAGCACCGAGGTGGCCGCGCTGGCGATGCCGGGCATGTTGTGGTGCTCGGCAAACCAGTAGCGCCGATAACCGAAACGCTCGGCGGCACGGGCGAGATCCAGCGAATTGGCGAAAGTCTGCCGCGCATCACTGCCTTCAGTGACCGGGGCGAGATCGAGAATCGAGAGTGGAATCACGGTTCTTTCCTGTTTGGGGTATGCGTTGCCGCCGCAACAAGATCGCGCAAGGGTGCCCGTTGCCAACCGCGGCCCCGTACACTGCGATCCGCCTGCAGCCATTGACGTCCGCCATGTCCGAACCCATCCGCCTCGCCAAACGCGTTGCCGCCCTGCGTGGGTGTTCGCGCGCCGACGCCGAGCGTTATGTCGAGGATGGCTGGGTATCGGTGGACGGCGTCGTCATCGATCGGCCGCAACACAAAGTGACCACCGAGGTGGTGACGATCGCCGCCGATGCAAGCCTGGCACCGCCTGAACCGGCCACGCTGCTGCTGCACAAGCCGCCCGGTTTCGATGCCATCAGCGGCAGCAATCCGGCGGCAAGCCTGGCCACCGCCGCCGCACACTGGAGCGAGGATGCCAGCGGCGTGCGTCCGCTGCGTCGTCACCTGCTCAACCTGACTCCGCTCGTGCCACTCGACCGCGAAGCCAGCGGCCTGCTCGTGCTGACCCAGGATGGCCGGGTATGGCGCCGGCTCAGCGAAGACGGTGACGAGATCGAACACGAATATCTTGTCGAGATCGCCGGCGAGATCGCGCCATGGGGACTGCGCCGGCTCAATCACGGGCTCAGCTACGAAGGCCGCGAACTGCCGCCGTGCAAGGTCAGCTGGCAGAGCGAGGCGCGCCTGCGCTTCGCCATCAAGGCCGTGCAGGGTGGACAGTTGCGCGCCATGTGCAAGCAGGTCGGCCTCGAGGTGGTGTCGATCCGGCGCCTGCGCATTGGCCGCATTTCGCTGGGCAAGTTGCCCGTCGGCGAATGGCGATTCCTGGCCACGCACGAACGCTTCTGATTGCCGCGCCAGCCGAGGCGCGCCGGCAGCTTGCCTTCACGCCAGCGCCTGCAGCCAATGGCGGGGCGAGACGCCAAGCGTCTGCGTGAACGCGCGTGACAGCCCGGCCGCGCTGGAGAACCCGAGTTGATGGCTGGCGGCCTTGATCGATGTGCCGTTGATCAGCAACGACTGCGCCAGCGTGATGCGCCAATCCTGCAGATACGCCGCCGGCGTGCTGCCGACGCATTGCTTGAAGCAGGCGGCAAATGCACTGCGCGACATGCCCGCCGTCTGCGCCATGGATTGCAGGTTCCAGTCCCGGCCGGGTTGCTCATGGAATCCGGTGAGGATCCGCGCCAACCGCGGATCGGCGAGGCCCGCCAGCATTCCGACCGGCAGCCGTGCCTGTTCGGGGTGATCAAGCAGCCAGCGCAGGAGTTGCAGCACGAGTACATCGAACAGTCGACTGGCGAGCAGGCGCTGGCCGCAGCGCACGCGTTCGGTCTCGGCAAACAACAGAGCCAGGGTTTGTTCGAGGCCGTCGACTTCGCGCAGCGGCAGCACCAGCAAGGGCGGCAAGGCGCGCAGCAGCGGATGGCTGCCGCGGCCCTGGAAATCCACGGTTGCACACACGAAATCGGCACCGTCGAGTGGTGGATTCTCGAAGGCGTGGGCGAGCGGCCGTGGATAGAACAGCAAGGTCGGCTCGTGCAGGGGGATGCGCTCCGGCACTTCGCCATGGGCGGCATGGGTGACCACCAGTTCGCCCCGCCGCAGCACATGCAGGAAACCGCGCCCCGGCTGCGCATCAAAGTGCGACAAGCCACACAGCGGCCCGGCATGGAACAAATGCGCCTGCACGCGAAACTGTTCCAGCAGCGCCGACAACCGGTCGACTGTTCCCATCACCACAATTCCTCTGGACGAATCGATACGTTTTATGGACTGAACGCAACCAATCATACAGATCCTGGCGCAATACTGGCCACCCGTTTCCCGCGCTGGCCCGATCGAGGTCACGCAGGCAGCGGCGAACCGACAGGCAGCACGGCAAACAGGAGTTTGTCGCGATGCCCACATCCCGCATGAGCCAGGAGATTGAGCATGACCCGTGTCCCCTTGATCGACCGCAACGCCACCAGCGCCGAGCGCAAGCAAACCCTCGATGCCATTCACGCCGCCTTCGGCGCCACGCCCGCCATGTTCCGCGCCGTGGCCAATTCACCTGCCGCGCTGAACAGCATGTGGGGTTCATTCGCCGCCCTGGGCGACGGTGCCATCGGTGCCCGCCTCGGCGAACAGATTGCCGTCGCCATCGCCAACCGCAACGCCTGCAACTACTGCCTTGCCGCACACACCGCATTGGGCATGAAGGCAGGCATGTCGGCCGAAGTCATGGCCGCCGCGCAAGCTGGCGAATCGTCCGAACCGAAGACCCGCGCGGCGCTGCAGTTCGCCCTCAAGCTGATCGAACAGCGCGGCCAGGTCGAGGCCGCCGATGTCGAAAACGTGCGCAAGGCTGGTTTCAATGACGAGGAGATTGTTGAAATCCTCGCCCATGTCGCGCTCAATCTGTTCACCAACTACGTCAACGTCGCGCTCGATGTGCCGGTGGATTTCCCCACGGTGCGCCTGCGCCACGCGGCCTGACGCGCAACGTCCCTCGATACGCCGATGCGCACGCCGCAAGCGGATTGTGCGCATCGGCAAGCATCAGCCTGGAGTAGCCATGACAACGTCCGCGGAATTGGCACCGGAACTTGAAGTCAGCCGCTGGTTCAACACGAACGCACCAATCACCCTGGCCGGATTGCGCGGCCGCGTGGTCGCCTTGCACACCTTCCAGATGCTCTGCCCCGGCTGCATCACGCACGGCCTGCCGCAGGCAACGCGCCTGCGCAGGATGTTCGACGAACGCGATCTTGTCGTGATTGGCCTGCATACGGTATTCGAGCATCACGCGGTGATGACCGAGCAAGCGCTCGACGTATTCATCCACGAGTACCGCCTCGCCTTTCCGATCGGCGTGGATTTGCCCGGAATCAACAATCCCGTGCCGCGCACCATGCAGAAATACGCCTTGCGCGGCACGCCCAGCCTGGTCCTGATCGATCGGAGCGGCCGCTTGCGCATGAGTCATTTCGGCCAGATCGAAGACCTGCAACTGGGTGCGGCGATCGGCCGATTGCTTGCCGAACCGGAATCTGCAACTGCCGCTCTTGGCGATACCGCGACAGGCAGCAACACGGCCCGCTGCGAAATCGGTGCCGGTGGCAAGGCCAGCTGCTGAGCCGCGGGCAGTTGCCTATCCGGCGGAATGGCAACCGGACTGTTTCGGCGGCTCGATGAAGGCGAATCCTTTACGCGCAGTTCCTTGAACTCGGATGCAACTTGAACACATTGCTGGACTGGTACTTACGATGCCCGCTTGCTGAGCAACTCGGCCATGCGTGTTTGCCAGCCGGGTCCCGTGGCCTTCCAGACGGCAAGGACTGATTCGGGAAGGCGAATGGTGACTTGGCGTCGCGGATCAGTGGCAACTGGTCGGCCGGCGCGTTTGACCGTGCCGCGCTGGAGCATGGCCTCCGTCAGTTCCGGAAGCTCCTCGTACTCGCCTGACTTGACCTTGTGCGAGTCCACGCGCTTGAGATCAGATTTCAAGGTACGGGCCGATGCGGGCTTGCTCGCGTTCATTGGCTTTTCTCATGCTGAAGATGTGGCGGCCTGCTTCTCTCGGCGTGTAGCCAATCACGACAAGGCGACCTGCCAGATGGCCGAAGCAGATGATGCGCGTCTCACCGTACTCCCGGCGGGTGTCTTCAACCTCGAAGGTGAAGCCGGCAAAGACCTCGGCTGCATCCTCGAAATCGAGGCCGCGCTCCTCAAGCGTCTATTGCCGCTTGGCCGGGTCATAGCTGATGCGCATTATTATTGTAACTACATCAATGTAGTGAGGCAAGGAGCTGGCCGGGCCGATCCAGTGCATGAGCGTGGCCGTGCCGCCAAGCCGATTCCTGCTGTTGCGGAGCTTGGCCTGTCAGAAGCCGCATACGCCTTGTCAGTGCACCGGCTACCTGCCGACTGCCGACGAGGGCACCCCGGGCACCGTGCGCCCGGGGCCACCACGATATTGGATGCGTGCTACACGCCGTCGGCGGCACGCAGCGTCAGCTCGGCATGTTGCTGCGGGTCGGCCGCGTTCCACTTGCGCAGGTAGTCGAGCTTCTTTTCGCGGATTGCGCTTTCGTTCTCGCGGAACCACTGCTCGCTTTCCGCGGTGTTGCGCACCCAGGCCGTACTCTTCATCCAGTCGCGGAAATCCTCGGACTGCAGATTGTACTTTGCAGCGGGATCGTTGCGGATGGGCAGAAGGGAGAAACGCGCTTTCCAGACACCAACGCGTGGCCTGACCAACGCGTAGTAGGTTTTCCCCGCCTCAAGGTGGGCAATCATGAAATCGGCATTCTCCGCAATCACCATGAACAGGTGATCGCCGGGATCGGCCTGCCAGGCAAGCTTGGTCTTCGACGACACGATGCCGATGAACCGGTCGGCTGTTTCACCGGTGTCATAGACCGATGCTTGCACCGCCCCACCGAACGTGGACGCACGCAGGAACACCACCATCGCCTTGCCCGGTGCCGGCGTGTTGTCGAGGCCGTCCGACCTGACCATTTTCGAGGATTGGCAACCGGCCAGAACTGCCAGCATCAGCATTGCGAACAACCATCGTACTGCGCGATTCATGGATTTCCCCATAAGGATGATCAGGATGGAACTGTGCGTTTATATCAATTTCATGCGGATGCTGTCATTCACTTCTTCGCATGGTCATGCCGCGCTTCGTCCGCAATCGATCCAGCCTGCTGGCCACGATGGGTCCACATGCGGGTCGCGTGCGCGGCCGCGCGTGTCGATTTTCCGGGCTGTCTCCGCATTTGAGACGGATGCCGTGGAGCATCGTAATGCAGCCTGTGCTGCGTGTTCCCTCCGTTGGATCCATCTTGGGGCGTGACCCGTCGTCAGCGGGCACGCCCTTTTTTTGCAGTGCAGAGATGGTGGGACGGCCCGGCCTGTCGCGGGCCACGGGAAAAACATCTGCCGCGTTGCACAACGCATTGCGGCGAGTCCCCGGGCAAAGCGCAGTCGCTGGCTCGCTACGGCGTCGCTGTGGTTGGTCGCGAGAAGTCCGAGCCGGGCTTCCATTGCGGGAAGCTCGACTCGTCGGCGAGCTTGCGGCCAACGGCGTAGAACAGATCGAGATCCGCGATGACGCCACGGTAATCCCAGTTTGGATCGTAGTTGTCCGAGGGCTTGTGATAGCGATTGGTCGTGTAGTCATCAGCGGCCTTGCGCCCGGCCGCCTCGCCGCCATCGAGCAGGTCCAGCCCGCTCATCGCGTACAGCGCAGGAACGCCGGCGCGGATGAAATTGAGATGGTCGGAGCGGAAGAAGTGTCCTTTTTCGGGTGCTTCATCGGCGCTGACCACGCGGTTCTGCGCCTTGGCCGCGGCCTCTGCATATTCGTCGAGTTCGGACTGGCCGAGACCGATCATGGTCACGTTGCGCGTCGGACCGATGATGGGCAGCGCATCGATATTGATGTTGGCGACGGTCTTGTCGAGGGCAAACGGCGAATGTGCCACGTAGTACTGCGCGCCAAGCAGGCCCGATTCCTCCAGCGTGACTGCGGCAAACACGACCGAGCGCTTCGGTGGCGTTGCCTGGTGGGTGAAGGCTTCGGCGATCTCGATGATGCCGGCGACGCCGCTGGCGTTGTCGATGGTGCCGTTGAAGATCTGGTCACCGCTCAGCTTGTCATCCTTGCCCAGGTGATCCCAGTGCGCGGTGTAGACGATCGCCTCGTCGGCGCGCTCGCTGCCCGGCAGCACGCCGATCACGTTTTCCGAACTGGTGGTGACGACCTTGCTGCGATAGTCGACGGAAACCTTGGCATCGAGCTCGACTGCCTTGAATCCACGCAAGTCAGCACTTTTCTTCAATGCCGCAAAATCCATTCCCGCGGCAGCGAACAGGCGCGTGGCCGCGTCCTCGCTGAACCAGCCGGCGCTTTCAAGGCGTGGTGCCGGATCCTCGCTGATCGGCAAGGCCAATTGCGGACCGGTCCAGCCGTTTTCGACGACTTCCCACGGATAACCGGCACCGGCCGTCTCGTGGACGATGAACAACGCCGCCGCACCCTGGCGTGCGGCCTCCTCGTACTTGTAGGTCCAGCGCCCGTAATAGGTCAGCGCCCTGCCCTTGAACAGCTCCGGATCCTGGTTGCCCCAGCCCGGATCGTTGACCAGCACGATCACGGTCTTGCCCTTGACGTCGATGCCGGCGTAGTCATTCCAGTCCGGTGCGTTGACGCCATAGCCGGCGAACACGATGGGCGAGTCCGCCAGTTTCACTTCGACGCTGCCATTGAGGGTATTGATGACGCTGTCCTTGCCGATGCCAAACTCGACTTCCGAGCTGGCACCCTTGACCTTGATGCGCACCGCGGCCGGATCCTGCAGGTCGGTCTGCACCATGGGCACGGTCTGGAACCAGTTGCCGTTGTTGCCGGGCTTGAGGCCGACGCGCTCGAATTGATCCTTGATGTAGGCCGTGGTCACGCGCTCGCCAAGCGTGCCGGGCTGGCGACCTTCGAACTGGTCGGAGGAAAGCGTCTGCAGGCGCGAGGCGAAATCCTCGGCGGTGATTGCGGCGGAAAACTTGCCCTCGCCGGTCGGCACCACGGGCGCGGGACGACTGTCCGCGACCGGGGTCGTTCCGGGCGTCGTGCTTGCGCTGGGCGGTTCCTGCTGACCGCACGCGGCGAGGACGAGGACGACGGCACCAAGAAAAAGGGGGCGCATCATGGACAATCTCCGTGGCTGGCAATGCCTGCATAGTAGGGCAAGCCTGCTGATGCGGTGAAATGGCCATCACCCCATTGCCGACCCGTCCGCGGAAGAATCCGCAATGCGTGTACCTGCTGATAACGCCATCAACATTTATCGTTTTGCATCTGTTTTTATTACGGAAGTACTCCTCCGTTGCCGGCTGCAGTCGAAGGTCAGGCCGGGCCTTGCCCAGCTGGGCGCCGCTGAATTTGACGATGACCTCGACGCGTGTGCCATTCGGAGAAACCCGGCCATTTGCGCGCGCGCGCGGCGATCTGCGCGCAGACAGGTGTCCTGACGGTTGTGCCACTTGATCAGCCTTGCCTTAAGCTGTGCGACTTCCGGGCCAGTCGGCCTGCCGGCCCGACTGCCAGGAGTCGCAATGAGCGCAAGCACGCCGTTGGTTGTCACCTTTGCCATCTACCTGATCGCGATGATCGCCATCGGCTTCTACGCCTGGTATTCCACGCGCACATTTGACGACTACATCCTCGGCGGGCGCTCGCTGGGCGCCTATGTCACGGCCATGTCGGCCGGCGCCTCGGACATGAGCGGCTGGCTGCTGATGGGCTTGCCGGGCGCGATCTACCTTGGCGGCGCATCGGAAATCTGGATCGTCGTCGGCCTGCTGGTCGGTGCCTGGGCCAACTGGCGCTTTGTCGCCGGGCCCCTGCGCGTGTACACCGAACGCACGCGCAACGCGCTGACCCTGCCGGATTATTTCACCCATCGCTTTGCCGATGACAAACGCATCCTGCGCATCATTTCCGCGCTGGTGATCCTGCTTTTCTTCGCCGTGTATTGCGCGTCCGGAATCGTTGCCGGCGCACGCCTGTTTGAAAGCGTGTTCGGCGTGCCCTACGCGCAGGCGCTCTGGTATGGCGCGGCGGTGACCATCGCCTACACCATGATCGGCGGCTTCCTCGCGGTGAGCTGGACCGATACCGTGCAGGCAAGCCTGATGATCTTCGCCCTCATCCTCACCCCGATCATGGTGATCGTCGGCAACGGCGGATTCGATGCCAGCATGGCGGTGATCCGCGAGGTGGATCCCTCGCGACTGGACTGGATCGGCAAGGGCGGCGCGATTGCGATCATCTCGTCGATGGCCTGGGGCCTGGGTTATTTCGGCCAGCCACACATCCTCGCTCGCTTCATGGCCGCCGCCAGCGTGCGCTCGATTCCGGCTGCGCGCCGCATCGGTATGACCTGGATGGCCGGCTGCCTGCTTGGCTCGGTCGCCGTGGGTTTCTTCGGCATCGCCTGGTTTGGCGCACACGTGGATGCGGCCGCTGAAGTCAACGCAAACTCCGAGCGCGTCTTCATCCTGCTCGCCGAACAACTGTTCAATCCGTGGATCGCCGGGATCCTGCTGTCCGCCATCCTCGCCGCGGTGATGAGCACCTTGTCGTGCCAGCTGCTGGTCTGCTCCAGCGTGCTCACCGAGGATCTCTATCGCGGCTTCCTGCGCAAGAAGGCGGGCAATCGCGAACTGGTCTGGGTCGGGCGCAGCGGCGTGCTGCTGATCGCCCTGGTCGCCATTGCCATTGCCTGGAATCCGCAAAGCCGCGTGCTTGGACTGGTCAGCTATGCGTGGGCGGGTTTCGGTGCGGCATTCGGCCCGGTCATCCTGCTGTCTTTGTACTGGAAGCGCATCAACCGCAACGGCGCGCTGGCCGGCATGCTCGCCGGTGCGGCCACCGTGATCCTGTGGAAGCAATCAGGCAGCGCGCTTTACGAAATCGTGCCGGGGTTCATCGCCGCGACAATCGCCATCGTTGTCGTCAGCCTGCTCACCCGCGAAGCCCCGGCCGCCGTGCAAGCCACCCATGAGGAAGTGAGACGGGAGTTGCGCACGACCGGCTACTGAGCCGGCAACGAATGATCGCGCTGAACGGTTGCCGGGCGGGGATTGCCGGGCAACCGTCCCGAGACACCTTGTTCCGCTGCCGGATCAGGGATGCTCGCCGCTGAAGCGCTGCGCCGTGGCACCGCTGACTTCACCAATCTGCGCGCTGTCGCTGACCCGCAGTTCAACTTCGCGTTCGAAGACGAGGCTGCCTTTGACCACGGCGCGCGGGCCGATCACGACGCGCACCGGCTTGTTGTTGCCCCAGTTGAACCAGCCGCTTGATTTCTCCACGCGAATGCCTTTGTCGACACGCGAATCGGCACCGATCTCGATGTCGCCGCCGACGGTGCGGATGCCGCCGCCAACGTGCGCACTGCGCAGGCGGATGCTGCCGTTGACGTTGGAAACATCGCCACTGACCTCGCTGCCTTCATCGAGCAGCAGCGAACCGTTGACGGTGTCGATGGCTTCGCTGACGCGCGCACGCTTGCCAAGCGTGATGCGGCCATTGACGGTGCCGGCGGAATGGATGCTGGCGTCGTCGCCAATCTCGATCGAACCATTGACCGTGGACAGCTCCTCGGCCTGGCCATGCCCGCCCAGGGTGATCGACCCGTTGACCGTATCGAGATCGCCGGCGCGCTGGCCTTCGTCAATGCGGATGGAGCCGTTGACCTTGCTGACATCGTCACTGGCCCAGCTCGGGGATATCAAGGCCGCTGCCGGCAGCGTCAGGGCCAGGCAAAGCAGGATGGGTCGCAACATGGACTACTCCGCAGGATGGGGAATGCGCAAATAGATGCGCGAGGACGCAAAAGCGTTTACAGCGCCCATCGTGCCGTGCATGTGGCGCGCTGACCGGCACCGGCGAAGTCGGGCAAATCCGGGTATCGCCGCCGGCATCCGTTACCATTTGCCGGCGATTCGATCGCAATCCTGTTCCCGCCGCGCCGAGCCTGTCCATGTCCCGACCGAAACCCGTGCTCCTGCTCATCCTCGATGGCTGGGGCTACCGCAAGGAAACCGCACACAACGCGATTGCCCTGGCTGATTGCCCGAACTGGCGACGCCTGCTCGCCGAATGCCCGCACAGCCTGGTCGACACGCATGGCTTGAGTGTCGGCCTGCCGGACGGGCAGATGGGCAATTCCGAAGTCGGCCACATGAACATCGGCGCGGGGCGCATCGTCTACCAGGACCTGACCCGCATCGACGCGGCCATTGCCGACGGCACGCTGGCGCGCAACCCGGCCCTGCTGTCCGCCTGCGCGGCGGTCAAGGCGAACGGCACCTGCCTGCATCTGTTCGGCCTGTTGTCGCCGGGCGGCGTGCACAGCCACGAGGACCACATCCTCGCCATGATCGATATCGCCGCGCGCAGCGGCGTCCCGCGCATTGCCGTGCATGCCTTCCTCGATGGACGCGACACGCCGCCGCGCAGCGCCGGCGAATCCCTGCGCAAGCTCGAAGCCAGGTGTGCCGAATATCCGGCCGCAGTGGTTGCCAGCATCAGCGGCCGCTACTACGCGATGGATCGCGACCAGCGCTGGGATCGGGTCAAGCTGGCCTGGGATGCGATTGTCGATGCGCGCGCCGCGTTTCACGCCGATTCCAGCATCGCCGCGCTCGATGCCGCCTATGCGCGCGAGGAGAACGACGAGTTCGTGCAGCCGACGGTGATCGGTGCCGGCGTGCCGGTGGCCGATGGCGACGCCATCATCTTCATGAACTTCCGCGCCGATCGCGCCCGCCAGTTGAGCCACGCCTTCGTCGACAACGATTTTGGCGGCTTCGTGCGGGCGCGCTGGCCGAAGCTTTCGAGCTTTGTCAGCCTGACCGAATACGCCGCCGACCTGCCGGTCAGCGCGATTGCCTTCCCGGCGCAGTCGATGGCCAACACGCTTGGCGAAGTGCTTGCCGCGCAGGGCCTGGCGCAACTGCGCATCGCCGAGACCGAGAAATACGCACATGTGACTTTTTTCTTTTCCGGCGGGCGTGAGACACCGTTCGCTGGCGAGCAGCGCATCCTCGTGCCCAGTCCGAAAGTGGCCACCTACGACCTGCAGCCGGAGATGAGCCTGCCCGAGCTGACCGAGCGCCTGCTTGCCGAGATCCGCGGGCAGCACTTTGATTTCATCGTCTGCAACATCGCCAATGCGGACATGGTTGGCCACAGCGGCATCGAGGCCGCGGCGATCAAGGCCGCCGAGGCGATCGATGTCGCCTTGGGCCGGATCAGCGCGGCCATCCGCGAATGCGGCGGCGAAATGCTGATCACCGCCGACCACGGCAATCTCGAGCAGATGGTCGATGACAACGGCATCGCGCATACCCAGCACACGGTCGGCCCGGTGCCGCTGGTCTATGTCGGGCGCAAGGCGCGCGTCGCCACGGGTGCCTTGCGTGATCTCGCCCCGACCGTGCTGGCCCTGATGGGCATTGCCCAGCCGGCCGAGATGAGCGGGCGCAACCTCGTCGAATTCAGCGCCTGACCATGCTGCGCCGCCTGGCCCTGTGCGCCATGCTGATCGTGGCCATGCTTGCCCGCGCCGAAAGCGACGACCCGGCGCGTGAGGCCAGCGAAAAGGAAGCCAGGCAGAAGCTTGAACAGGTGCGCGGCCAGATCCGCGCGCTGACCGGGGAGCTGCGCGCCACGCGCGGTGAACGCGACGAGGCCACCGCCGCCTTGCGCAAGCAGGAAACCGCGATCGCCGCGGCGGCCGGCGAGGTGCAGGCCATCGATGTGCAACTGGCCGCGCAAACCACGGAACTCGAGGCCCTGGATGGCAAGCGCGAAGCACTGGCAACAAAACTGCGCCAGCAGCGCGAGGCCCTCGCCGTGCTGCTGCGCTCGGCCTATGCGCTCGGCCGCAGCGAGGAACTCAAACTCCTGCTGCAACAGGAGGATGTCGGCTCGATCGCCCGCGTGCTTGCCTATCACCGCTATTTCCAGCGTGCCCGGGTCGAACGCATCGACAGCCTGATGGTCGATCTCGGCCAGCTTGCCGAGGTGCAGGAGCAGATTGAAGCCAAGCGTGGCGAACTGGCGGCAACGCGGGCGACGCGGGAAATCGAAGTCGCCGCCTTGCAGGCACAGCGCGACGAACGCGCCCGCCTGCTGGCCGGACTCGATGGACAACTCAAGGATCAGACCGCCCGCCTCGCGGTGATGGCGAGGGACGAGAAGGGGCTGCTCGAATTGCTGGAAAAGCTCCACGACGTGTTTGCCGACATTCCGGAAAAACCCAGCGGTGCCGAACCGTTCGCGAGCCTGCGCGGACGCCTGCCAATGCCTGCCAGCGGCCGCATCCTGACTGGTTTTGGCGGCCGCGATGACAGCGGACGCGCGCTTTCCGGCGTGCTCATCGGTTCGCCGGGCGGCAGCCCGGTGCATGCGATCGCACGCGGCCGCGTCGCCTACGCGGACTGGCTCAAGGGTTACGGCATGTTGCTGATCCTCGATCATGGCGATGGCTACATGAGCCTGTACGGCTACAACGAATCGCTGCGCAAGGAAGTCGGCGACTGGGTCGCGGCGGGCGACACCATCGCCAGCAGCGGCAACAGCGGCGGACAGAAGGTGGCGGCCCTGTATTTCGAGCTGCGCCTGAAGGGCAAGCCGCTGAATCCGAAGTCCTGGCTGCGTTAGCAGGTTGCCCTGGCCCGCACTCGCGCTATGATCCGGGCGCTCCCCTGAGGTTTTTCCCGATGGCTTCCCCATTCCGTTTTCGCTTGATCCTGGTTGGCGTCCTTGTGCTGTGCACGCATGTCCTCGCCGCGGATCCGCCGCCGGGTGCCGATCCCGCCGCGGACGCGGAGGGTGCCATCGACCTGCAGGATGCCGTGCCGCCAGAGCCGGCGGCAGCCACGGCCAGGACCGGCACGGAAATCAATCTCGATGATGTGCGCCGCTTCACGGCAGTGATGAGCCTGGTCAAGCAGGCCTATGTCGAGCCGGTCGATGACCACCAGCTCATGCTCGCCGCGATCAAGGGCATGCTCATCGGCCTTGATCCGCACAGCGAGTACCTCGAGGCGGACGAACTCGACCAGCTCAACGAGGACACCTCGGGCAGCTATGCCGGCCTCGGCCTGGAAGTGACCACGGTGGACGGCTTCCTGAAGGTGATCGCGCCGATTGACGAGACACCGGCCGAACGCGCCGGCATCAAGGCTGGCGACACCATCCTGCGCATCGACAACGTGCCGGTGCAGGCCGACAACCTCGACGATGCGGTCGACATGCTGCGCGGCGTCGCCGGTTCCGAAGTGAGCCTGTCGATCCTTCGCGAGGGTGCGCGCGAGCCGCGCGAATTCAAGCTCACGCGCGAGATCATCCGCGTCGCCAGCGTGCGTGGACGCCTGCTCGAACCGGGTTACGCCTACCTGCGCGTGGCCCAGTTCCAGGCGGAGACCGGCAGCGACCTGCGCAAGCGCATTGCCAGCCTGCAAAAGGAAAATGGCAAGCCCTTGCTGGGCGCCGTCCTCGACCTGCGCAGCAATCCGGGCGGCCTGCTCAATGCCGCCGTCGAAGTCAGCGACCTGCTCCTCGACAGCGGCGGCATCGTCACCACGCGCGGGCGCATCCGCGAAGCGGCGATGGCTTTTCGCGCGACGCCCGGCGATGCGCTCGAAGGCGCGTCACTGGTCGTCCTCATCGATCGCGGCAGCGCCTCGGCCGCGGAAATCGTTGCCGGTGCGCTGAAGGACAACCAGCGCGCCCTGCTCATGGGCCGACGCAGCTTCGGCAAGGGTTCGGTGCAGACCGTGCTCAACCTGGATGACCGCCACGCGCTCAAGCTGACCACGGCGCGCTATTACACGCCCAGCGGCATCTCGATCCAGGCCGCCGGCATCCAGCCCGATATCGAACTTGCCGATCTCGCCTTGAGCGAGAACGAGGAAGACGCCTTTGGCCGTGTCAGCGAACGCGACCTGCGCAATCATTTGAAGGGCGATGCGGAGACGCCGGCCGGCAAGGTCACGGCCAAGGCCAAGGCCGGCGCGCCGACCGACTACGCCCTCAACGAGGCGCTGAATGCGCTCAAGGCCATGGCCCTGCAGCAGCGCCGCGCGACGCCTACCGCCGCCGCCGTGGAAGGCAGCAGGAACTGACTGGCGGCAGCCGCGTACCTCGGCTGCGCACGTTAAGAGTTCGTGATGGCGAAATGCAGGACACCGCTGCCATCGTCCTCGCGCTAAACTTGCGGTTTGACCGTCCGCAGGCGACCGCTGCGGAGGGTCGGCTGGCCCGGCACCCTGACCGCGCCGGCACGCGTCCGAACAGAGGAAAGCCTGCATGAAGAGTCGAAGTCTCGCCGTCCTGTTGTGCTGCTTCGGTGGCTCGCTGATCGCCACGGCGGCCTGCGCCACCCAGCTCTACAACAACGGACCGATCGTGACCCACCCGGGTGCGCACGTGCCGAGCGGTGATGTCAGCCTGACCCAGGATGTGACCTATCCGGGCGCAACGGCAATGGGCATCACCGCCGGCCCCGACTATCGCCTCGCCGATGATTTCACCGTCCCGGCCGGACACTACTGGACCGTTGATGGGGCGACCCTGTTTGGCTACCAGCCGGGTTCCGGCGATGCCGCATTCACCGATGCGCGGATCATCATCTGGCAGGGTTTCCCCGATGGCTTCGGCGCCACCAAGGTTTTCGACGGGTCGGTCAGCAACAACCTGGTGTCCTCCACACCTGCGGCCTGGCGCACGGCGGAATCGTTTGGCGCGACCACGTACAGCAATGAGGAGCGCCGGATCAAGGAACTGCTGCTGGCGATCCCGCCGCTGGTGCTCGCTCCCGGTGCCTACTGGATCGACTGGCAGTTGAAGGGGCCGCTGGCAACGGAACGCGTGTTCACCCCGCCGGTCACGATCCTCGGCCAACCCGCCACCTCGGCCGGCGGCATTGCCCGGCGCAAGTGCCCGACGCCGGTGCCCGAAGGCGACAGCGAATGCCTGAACACGCCTGGTACCTGGGTGCTGTTCCGCAACGGCTTTGCGCCGTACCTGGTCGACCTGCCCTTCAAGCTGCAGGGCACCGACGTCATCGACCGTATTTTCAAGGATGGTTTCGACACGGTGCCGACCACGCCCTGAAACCGCAGCGGTTGCAGCGGCGCGCCGGCACGATCGCCTGCATGGGCGCAGCGCGACGGGTCTTCATCACGCGCCGCCTGCCCGTCCGGCATTGCGCACGCGGAGGCAACATGAAGGCTGCAACGATTGCATTGGCGCTGCTGGCCACCCTGGCCACCAGCGGCGCAGCCTGCGCGACCAAGGTGCAGGCGACGGCTCCCTGGCTTGATCAACTGGTCGCACGTTTCCAGGCCGAGGCGGTGGCCAACCCGCCGCGGCGCATCCTGCGCTACCGCTATCGCGGGCAGACCGTCTATTACGTGCCGCCCAGCTGCTGCGACCAGCCGGGCATCCTCTACGACGAAGCCGGAACGCAAGTCTGCGAGCCGGATGGCGGCATCAGCGGACGCGGCGATGGCCGCTGCACGGACTTCCACGAGCAGCGCTCCGCCGAGTCGCTGATCTGGAGCGATTCGCGCAGTCGTTGAGCAGGCACGCGGCACCGCATCGCACCTGCGGCCAGGCCCGGCGGTTGGCGGAATCATCGATAGAGGCGAGAATGCCACGTTCGCGATCCGCATCGATTCCAGCCCGGAGCAGTTTGATGGCCAGCCATGAAGTGAAAGTCCCCGACATCGGCAACTACAGCGGCATTCCGGTCATCGAAGTGCTGGTGCAGCCGGGTGACACGGTAAGGAAGGACCAGGGGCTGATCACGCTGGAGTCGGACAAGGCGACCATGGAAGTGCCGTCCTCGGTGGCCGGCGTGGTCAAGGAACTGAAGGTCAAGCTCGGCGATGAAGTGGCCGAGGGCACGGTCGTCGCCATCATTGAAGCCGAAGCAGCAGCAGCCGCGCCAAAGGCGGCAGCCGCGGAGAAGGTCGCAGCGCCGGCCCAGGCCGAGCCTGCAGCCGCGCCGAAGGCGACCATCGATACCAGCCATCCGAACCGGCTCAGCGAACTCGAAACCGCCGCCCTGGTGCCCGATCTGGATACCGCAAACCCGGCCACGCAGACGCCGCCGATTGCCTTTGGCGTCGATACGGTCATGCCCGCCAAGGTGCCGCACGCGAGTCCGGCGGTGCGCCTGTTTGCCCGCGAGCTGGGCGTGGATCTGTTCAAGGTCAGCGGCAGCGAGCGCAACGGCCGCATCACCCGCGAGGACGTGCAGAAATTCGTCAAGCAGGCGCTGGCCGCTGGCACGGCCGGGCGCACGGCAGGCGCGGGGGGCGGACTCGATCTGTTGCCGTGGCCGCAGGTCGATTTTGCCAAGTTCGGCGAGATCGAAGCCAAGCCGCTGTCGAAGATCAAGAAGATTTCCGGTGCCAACCTCGCCCGCAACTGGGTGATGATCCCGCACGTCACCCAGTTCGATGATGCCGACATCAGCGATCTGGAAGACTTGCGCGTCAGCCTCAACAAGGAGAACGAGAAGGCCGGCATCAAGCTGACCATGCTCGCCTTCCTGATCAAGGCCGTGGTCGCCGCACTGAAGCAGTTCCCCGATTTCAATGCCTCGCTCGATGCCGCCGGCGAGAACCTGATCATCAAGAAATATTTCCACATCGGCTTTGCCGCCGACACGCCGAACGGCCTCGTCGTGCCGGTCATCCGCGATGCCGACAAGAAGGGCGTCATCGAGATTGCCCGCGAAACCGGCGAGCTGGCGAAGAAGGCGCGCGACGGCAAACTCGGCCCGGCCGACATGTCCGGCGGCTGTTTCTCGATATCCAGCCTCGGCGGCATTGGCGGCACCGCCTTCACGCCCATCGTCAATGCACCGGAAGTTGCCATCCTCGGCGTTTCCAGATCCTCCATGCAGCCGGTCTGGAATGGCAAGAAGTTCAAGCCGCGCCTGATCCTGCCGCTGAGCCTGAGCTACGACCACCGCGTCATCGACGGCGCCTCGGCCGCGCGCTTCACCGCCTACCTCGGCCAGGTGCTGGCCGACATGCGCCGCGTGCTGCTTTGAACCGGAGAAACTGAGATGGCAGAGACGATCGAGATCAAGGTTCCCGATATTGGCGGCAGCAAGGGCATTCCCGTCATCGAAGTGCTGGTGAAGGCGGGCGAGTCGGTGCGCAAGAACCAGGGCATTGTCACCCTGGAATCGGACAAGGCGACCATGGAGGTTCCTTCGCCGGCAGACGGCGTGATCAGGGAATTGAGGGTCAAGCTCGGCGACAGCGCCAGCGAAGGCACGGTGGTCGCCCTCCTTGAATCCTCCGCTGCCGCTACGTCCGCGGCAAAGCCGGCCAGCTCTGCGGCATCTGCGCCGAAAGCGCCCGAAACTCCGCGCAAGGCCGAGCCATCGACCGCGGTTGCCGAGGCGGTTCCACCTCCCGCATCCACGCAAGCGCCAGCCGCGTCAGCGGGGCAGTCCCTCTCCGCTGGTGAGGGCAAGGCTGCGCCCAAGGCAGCCACGGCGAGTGGCCGCAAGGCCGACATTGAATGCCAGGTGGTCGTGCTCGGTTCCGGTCCGGGCGGCTACACGGCGGCGTTCCGCGCTGCCGATCTTGACCAGGATACGGTGTTGATCGAACGCCACGACACACTCGGCGGCGTTTGCCTCAACGTCGGCTGCATTCCATCCAAAGCCCTGTTGCATGCCGGGCGCGTGATCGAGGAGGCCGCGCACGCCGAGGAAATCGGCCTCAGCTTCGGCAAGCCGAAGATCGATCTCGACAAGCTGCGTGCTGCAAAGGACAAGGTCGTCAAGCAATTGACCGGTGGCCTCGCCAGCATGGCCAAGCAACGCAAGGTCAGCGTCGTCACCGGCACGGGCCGCTTCATCTCCGCCAACGAAATCGAAGTCGATGGCAAGGATGGCAGGAAGCTCGTGCGCTTCGACAAGGCCATCATCGCCGCCGGTTCACAGGCGGTGAAGCTGCCGGGCTTTCCGTGGGACGACAAGCGCATGATGGATTCAACCGATGCGCTGGATCTCGCCGACATCCCGAAGAAACTGCTGGTCGTCGGCGGTGGCATCATCGGCCTGGAAATGGCCTGCGTGTACGATGCGCTCGGCAGCGAAGTCACCGTCGTCGAACTGCTGGACCAGCTCATGCCCGGTGCCGATGTCGATCTCGTGCGTCCGCTGCAACAGCGCCTGGCCAAGCGCTACGCGGGCATCCACCTCAAGGTGAAAGTGGCGAAGATCGAAGCCGGGAAGAAGGGCCTCAAGGCGACCTTCGAGGGCGACAAGGCACCCGAGCCGCAACTCTACGATCGCGTCCTCGTCGCCGTCGGGCGCTCGGCCAACGGCCGCAAGGTCAATGCCGAAGCAGCCGGCGTCGAGGTCAACGAGCGCGGCTTCATCGCCGTCGACAAGCAGATGCGCACCAACGTGCCGCACATCTTCGCCATTGGCGACCTGGTCGGCCAGCCCATGCTCGCGCACAAGGCCACGCACGAGGGCAAGGTTGCCGCCGAAGTCGCCGCTGGACAGAAAAGTGAATTTGTCGCTCGCGTGATCCCGTCCGTCGCCTACACCGACCCGGAAATCGCCTGGGTCGGCCTGACCGAAACGGAAGCGAAAAAGGCCGGCATTGCCTACGGCGTCGGCAAGTTCCCGCACGCCGCCTCGGGTCGCGCCATCGGCATCGGTCGTACCGAGGGTTTCACCAAGCTGCTGTTCGATGAAGCCAGCCATCGCGTCATCGGTGGCGGCATTGTCGCGCCGAACGCCGGCGACTTGATCGCCGAAATCGCCCTCGCCATCGAGATGGGTTGCGAGGCCGCCGACATCGGCCTGACCATCCATCCGCATCCGACCCTGAGCGAATCGGTCGGCATGGCCGCCGAGGTCTACGAAGGCACCATCACCGACCTCTACATCCCGAAAAAGAAACAGGCATGACGGGGCAGCGCGACCCCTGCGCGCCGCCGACCCGGAACTCTGCTACCGCTGACTGGCGTTGCCGGCGACCGGCAGGGTGGTGACCTTGGCGCGCTCGCGCGAGACCTGCGCGTGCCAGTTCAGCCAGTCGAGCAAGGCGGTCCAGTCGGCGCGATGCGGCAGGATTGCCTTGCTGTCGCCATCGAAGATGCTCTGGCCGCGCTCGGCGAGGCCGACATAGGCCTGCGAATCGCGCACGCGAATCATCGCCGCCGAGGTGATGCGCCCGAGCGTCGCATCGAGTTGCCGTGCCGAGAGCGTGCGTTCGCGCACGCGGTTGGCGATCATGGCCAGGCGCATGCGCCCCGAGCGCACCTCGTCGCGCTTGCGCACCATGTCGATGAAGGCAAGCGTGGCGCGCAGGTCGATCGACGAAGGCACCACCGGCACGATCAAGGCATCGGCATGGCGGGCGAACTGGTCGAATTCGTGGCCGCGCAATCCCGCCGGGGTATCGATCAGCAGGATCTCGGTGGTTGGCGGAATGCGCAGCATCCAGCCTGGCGTCATGCCACGCGCCGGATCGTTGCCGGCAACTGCGTTGACCGCCGGCAGGTGCGCCGGGCGTTGCTGGCACCAGGCCAGCGACGATCCTTGCGGATCGCAATCGAACAAGGTCGTCTGCCTTCCGGCATTGGCAAAGAAGGCGGCAAGGTTGGTGGTCAAGGTGGTCTTGCCACATCCGCCCTTGCTGTTGGCAATCAGGATTCGAAACATCGCATTCATGCCGTTCCGGCGCGCTGTGCAGCCCCTTGGGCTGCCACCATACGCCACTCCAAGCCGGCAACGGAACACGCCACCGTTTGCAGTTCAACGAACTCCGGCTCGCGCGATCACGAGACATTGCCCGGAGCACCGACGTCCCGGTCGGCGGTGTCGGCGTGCGGCATGCCAGCACGTGCGCCATGCAGGGCTCCCTGGAGGGGCGACGGCGATCCGCCGCATGCTCCTCAGACACGCTCATGCCAAGAATCAGCACCGTGACCATTCGGCCACGCCCGGCTGCTGCCACGCAGGCACAATGCGCGCTGCCCCTGGGAGGATTCGCCGATGAAAGCCGGTCTTGTTGCGTTGCTCTTGCTGCTTTGTCCGTACGCGGCCCACGCTGAATCGATCTACGCGCGCGGTCCCGCCTTGCACGGCGACACGCTGGTCTTCACCGCCGAGGGTGATTTGTGGCGCGTGGCACTGGCCGGCGGCACCGCGCAACGCCTGACCAGCCATGCCGGCGAAGAGATCGAGGCATCGATTTCCGCGGACGGCCGGCAAGTCGCCTTTGTCGCGGGCTACGATGCCAGTGCCGAGGTCTATGTCATGCCGCTTGCCGGCGGCTCGCCGAAGCGCCTGAGTTTCGACGGGGCCAGCGTGCATGTGCTGGGTTGGACGCCGGACAACGAGGTGCTCTATTCAAGTTCGGCGGTGACCGGGCCGGGCAGCAGCGTGGTCTTGCGCGCGGTCAATCCGCAGACGCTGGCCTTGCGCACCTTGCCGTTTGCCGATGCCAACCAGGCCAGTTTCGATGCCGCGGGCGGCTCGATCTTCTTCACCCGCTTTGGCCTGCACATCACCGGCGACCATGCGCGCGGCTACAAGGGCGGGGCCATGGCGCAGATCTGGCGCGCTCCGCTCGATGGTGCCGGCGAAGCGACGCGCCTTGCCGGCAATGTGGATGCCTCGCTGCGGCAGCCAATGTGGTGGCAGGGTCGCCTCTATCACCTCAGCGACGAGAGCGGCAGCGACAATCTCTGGAGCATGGCCGCCGATGGCAGCGATCGCCGCGCGCTGACCACGTACCACGAGTTCGAGGTGCGCGACCCGCAACTGCAGGATGGGCACATCGTCTACCAGTACGGCGCGGACATCCGCGACATCGA
The DNA here is from genome assembly GCA_001899855.1 of Lysobacterales bacterium 63-13. Classification (GTDB taxonomy): domain Bacteria; phylum Pseudomonadota; class Gammaproteobacteria; order Xanthomonadales; family Rhodanobacteraceae; genus Dokdonella. The sequence continues at coordinate 48,758 of MKWR01000004.1, read as the reverse complement.
CCTGGCCTCGGGCACGGATCGGGTCGTGCCGATCAACCTGGTCAGCGATTTCGAACAGCGCCGCATGCGCTGGCTGGAGAAACCACTCGACTATCTCGATGATGTCGCGCTGTCGGCCGACGGCACGCGCAGCGTGCTTGTCGCCCGTGGTGCAGCAACGCTGGCGGCGACGGATGCACGCCGCCGCATCGACCTTGCCGTGCCCAAGGATGCGCGCATCCGCTCGGCCGTGCCGGGCAGCGATGGCAAATGGATTTATGCAATCAGCGATATTGGCGGACACGAGGAAATCTGGCGTTTTCCGGCCGACGGCTCCGGTCCCGGCGAAGCCCTCACCCACGACTCCACGGTGCGCCGCTGGCATCTGTTCCTGTCGCCGGATGGCAAGTCGCTGGCCTTTGACGACAAGCAGGCGCGGCTGTCCATCCTCGATCTGGACTCGCGCAAGGTTCGTGTCGTCGACAGCGCCGCGTTCAGCGGTGATGACATCTATGCCTCGCTGAACTGGTCGACGGACAGCAAGTACCTGGCGGTGGCCCGCGCGGACAGTCGCGAAGGCCGCGCGCAGATCGTCGTCCTCGCCCGCGATGGCTCGCGGAAAGCCGTGCTCAGCAGCGATCGTTACGAAAGCGCATCGGCGGTGTTCTCCCGCGATGGCAAGTGGTTGTACTTCCTTTCCGACCGCGAGTTCGTCGCCACGCCGCGGGCACCCTGGGGCGATCGCAACATGGGCCCGGGCTTCGACAGGCGCACGCGCATCTATGCGCTGGCCTTGCAGGCCGGCAATCGCTTTCCCTTCCAGCCTGCCGACGAACTGAGCAAGGACGACAAGGCGGCCGGCAAGGACAAGGACGAAGACAGGAAATCCGACAAGAACGGCGACAGGAAGGAAACAAAGCAGCCCGCCCTGGCCGCCATCGACTGGGACGGCCTGGCCGGTCGCCTGTTCGAGGTGCCCGCCGCCGCCGGGAATTTCCGTGCGCTCGCCATCGACGACAAGCGCCTTTATTTCATCGATGAAGGCAGCGGTGCCGAAGCGCGCCCGCAACTGAAGACCCTGGCCATCGGCAACGACGGTGACGAGGCCAAGACCTTTGCCGAGGAGATCAGCAGCTACCAGTTGTCGGCCGATGGCAAGAAGCTGTTGCTGGTGAAGTGGAGCGAGCACGGCGCTGGCGCGATGTTCGTGGTCGATGCCGGCGACAAGGCGCCGGAGAAGATGGAAAAGAACAAATTGCGCATCGGCGACTGGCGCCTGGCCGTCGATCCGCGCGCGGAATGGCAACAGATGTTCAACGATGCCTGGCGCATGCACCGCGAGTTCTCGTTCGACCCGGGCATGCGTGGGGTCGACTGGGATGCCGTGCGTGCGCGCTACCTGCCCCTGCTGGCACGAGTGACCGATCGCAACGAACTGGAAGACCTGACCGGGCAGATGACGGCCGAGCTTGGCATCCTGCATTCGCAGGTGCGCGGTGGCGACAAGCGCCACGATGACGAGGTGGCCAAACCCGCCGCGCTCGGTGCCGAACTGCTCCCTGTCGACAATGGCCTGAAGCTTGCCCACATCTATCGCAGCGATGCCGAATTGCCGAACGAGCGCGCGCCGCTGGCCCGGCCCGGTGTCGATGCGCGGGAAGGCGATGTGCTGACGGCAATCAATGGCCAGCCGGTGCGCAGCCTCGCCGATGTCGCCGCTGCCCTGGCCAACCAGGCCGGCAAGCAGGTGTTGCTGGCGTTCAACCGCGATGGCAAGGCGCTGCAGACCGTGGCCACGCCAGTCGACAGCCGCAGCGAATCGGGCCTGCGCTATGGCGACTGGGAAGAGGATCGTCGCCAGCGCGTGCTCGCCAGCGGCAAAGGTCGCATCGGTTACCTGCACTTGCGCGCGATGGGACCTGACGACATTGCCGCTTTCGCCCGCGAGTTCTATACCAACATCCACCGCGAAGGCCTGATCATCGACGTGCGCCGCAACAACGGCGGCAACATCGACAGCTGGATCATCGAGAAACTGCTGCGCCGTGCCTGGGCCTTCTGGACTTATCCGCAATCGCCGCCGGAAACCAACATGCAGCAGACGTTCCGCGGCCACCTCGCCGTATTGATCGACGAACGCACCTATTCGGACGGCGAAACCTTCGCCGCCGGCATCAAGGCCTTGAAGCTGGCGCCCCTGATCGGCCAACGCACCGCCGGTGCCGGCATCTGGCTGTCCGGCCGCAATTCGCTGGTGGATGGCGGCATGGCGCGCATTGCCGAGTTTCCGCAGTTCAGCGCCGAGAATGGGCGCTGGCTGATCGAAGGCCGTGGCGTGTCTCCGGATATCGCCGTGACCAATCCACCCATGGCCACCTTCAACGGTGCCGATGCACAACTCGATGCGGCGCTTGCCTACCTGGAGAACAAGATCGCCACGGAGCCGCTGCAGCCGATCACGCCGCAGGCGCTGCCGCCGCGTGGTGAACCGGGCTGGGACATGCAGTAGGCATGAAATGCGCGTCGACAGCAGAGGTCGGCGCACGGCAACGCTTCAGTTCCCCGGCGTGCGGCGCAGCCTGCAGGCAACGCGCCGTGCGTGATGGTCGCGCGCGGAGCGCGACCGTCACGCAGCCGAACGTGCTTGCTACAGGCCCAGCGCTTTTTCCACCGACGCCTGGGTCATCGGGTGATAACCGGGTTTTGCCTTCTTGTAGACGGCGATGGCGAACGCCTTGCCGTCTTCGGACTTGGCCAGTTCGCTGTAGATCGGCACCACCAGCTTGCGCCGGCCAATGCGCTCGATGAAGGCGGCAATTTCCGGGCGTGCCTGGGTGTAGCCGGCGCGCACCGTGGCCACGTACCAGCGGAAGGCGATCTCGCCATTGCCGGTGCCAGTCAGCTTCCAGGCCTTGTCGAGTGCCTGCATCTGCGCGATCGAGGGCTTTTCCGGCAGGGCATTGAGGAAGCGCAGCCACTCGTAGGTCACCCAGTGCCTGGCCGGAAGCTTGCGCGCAGCGAGCTTGCCGGCGAGGAAATCGGCAGCCGCCTTGTCGACCGCATCGAAGCGCGCCGAATGCGGAATCGGCGCGGACGACGGGATGCCGGGCTGATGCAGCCAGGCGTCGATATCCGCCGAGCTGACCTTGCCCGGGAATTTGCCTTCGAGGTTTTCGCTGTAGTAACGGAGGAAATCCGGCGTGGTGATGCTGTGGAAGGCAAAATGATCAAAATAGGCGCGCAGGAACGGATCGAAGGCATCGCGGCCATAACGCGATTCAAGGAAGCGCAGGAACCAGCTGCCCTTGTCGTAGGGCACGCCGGAGAGTCCCTCATCCGGATCGATGCCTTCGAGGTTGGTGACCAGCAACTGCTCGCGCGCCTTCATGCCCTGCATTTCCGTATGCAGTTCCTGGGCGCTGACCACCAATTGCATGTCTGCTTCTTCCTTGCCGTAGACCGCCTCGACAATGCGGTTCTCGACGTAGCTGGTGAAGCCTTCGTTGAGCCACATGTGCTGGGCGTTGGCATTGGTGACCAGGTTGCCCGACCAGGAATGGGCAAGCTCGTGGGCGATCAGGCCGACCAGGCTCTTGTCGCCGGCAATCACGGTTGGCGTGGCGAAAGTCACGCGCGGATTTTCCATGCCGCCAAACGGAAAGCTCGCCGGCAGGACGAGGATGTCGTATCGCTCCCAGCGATACGCGCCGTAGAGCTTCTCGGCGGCGGTGATCATCGCCTCGGTGTCCTCGAACTCCTTTGCCGCCTTGGCGACGACGCTCGGCTCGGCAAACACCGCCGTGCGCGGTCCGGTCGAACGCACGTCCAGTTCGCCGACGGCGATGGCCAGCAGGTAGGAGGGAATCGGCTGCTGCATGCGGAAGCGGTAGTCGCCATCCAGCGCATGCGCAATGTCATTGTCGGCGCTCATCACCACGCGCAATGCCTTTGGCGCGGTGACGTGCGCGGTGTAGGTGAAACGGACCGAGGGTGTGTCCTGCAACGGCACCCAGCTGCGTGCGTGGATGGCCTGTGATTGCGAGAACATGAAGGGCTGCTTGCCGCTGGCGGTCTGCGCCGGCGTCATCCATTGCAGGCCCGAAGCCTGTGGCGAGGTGTGATAGCGGATGCGCACGTTTGGTACCGCGGTTTTCGTGTCGATGCGCAAGGCCGAGCCGAAGATCGGATCACGCGGATCCAGCGTGTAGGCAAGATCCACGGTCGCGCCATCGGCTGTGATGCCCTGGATTGATTCAATGGCCAGGTCACGCGTGTCGAGGACAAGGCTGTGGGCGAGCGGATCGCGCCAGTCCAGCGCCAGCTCGGCGGTGCCGGAGAGTTGCTGGCGGGCAAAGTCGACATCGAGTTCGAGATTGAGCGCGCGAACCGCCACCGTGTCCGGCTCGGCATAGCTGTGTGGATCGGGTTCCGCCCGGGCATCGACTACGGCGAGGCCGAATACGAATGCAACGAGCAGCAGGCAAGCCTCTTTCATGAAACCTCCGGGTTTACGAATCAACGTGCGGGCGGCTGCGCGACCGATTGCCGCATCGACGCCCATGCGGATCGCCATCACATCCGGATTGGCGCAGGCTGCGCATCATGGTCGCTCGCCACAACCGGCGAGTATGCCATCCCCGATGCCGGTCCGCTGCCTCCGGCGCGCACGGCTGACAGGCGGGACTGGCCTGCGTATATTGGCGCGGATAGGGGGATGCACATGCTCGAACGCTGGGACAATCTGCAGCAACTGCTCGATTGCACGTCGGCCGTGCACCTGCGCGCGCTGGCGAGCGGATGCGTGCAGCGACTCGGCTTCGACAAATGGATCTACAGCCTCGGCGCGGAGCCGCACGGCGCCGCTGAAAGCCTGCGGACGTTCCCGTCGGAATGGATGAGTCTCTATCAACGTCGCGGCTATTTCGCCGTCGATCCGGTGGTCGATCATTGCCGGCACCATCTCACGCCGTGCCTGTGGGCTGCTGATCCGGCGGCGCGGGGTGCCGGTTACCAGACCCGTTATTTCCGGGAAGCACTGGAGTTTGGCCTGTTCGCTGGCATCGCCCTGCCACTGCATGGACCGCTCGGTCAATCCGGCATGCTCTCGGTGGCCATGGCTGATCCGGCCCAGGCCAGTGCGCAATTGCGCCAATTGGGCGAGTTGCAGCTGCTCGCCTCCTTCATGCACGAGGCGCAACTGCGCCTGGACAGCCGCAGCAAGCCGGCGCCGGTCCATCTGACCGCGCGCGAAATCGATTGCCTGTGCTGGGCGGCCGATGGCAAGACCAGCTGGGAGATTGGCCAGCAGCTTGGCATCTCCGAGCGCACGGTGATCTTTCACTTGAGCAACAGCGCACGCAAGCTTGGCGCCATCGGTCGTCGCCAGGCCATCGCCAGGGCAATGAGCCTGCAACTGATTGCCATCTAGTTCTTGCACCTAGCACATTCGCCGTTGGGAAACAAGCTGTAAGAACTGACAGCTATTGCAATGCCGATCCAACAGGCATGCTGGGGGGAAGGTCGGCCAGCCGATCCAATCCTCCCCCTGGTCGGACGAGGGGAATAACGGTTCGCGGGATTGCGTTCCGCTACTCGTCCGACCTTTTTATTCCAAGGTGAATGCCCCTGCCTGCGGCAATCCAGGCGCTGGCGCAGCCTCAGATCCGATATCCGCGATGGATCGCGACGATGCCTGCCGAGAGGTTGCGCACGTCGACCCGGGCCAGGCCCGCTGCCTCCATCATGGCTTTCAGCGTGGCCTGGTCGGGATGCTTGCGGATCGACTCGGCCAGATAGCGGTAGCTGGCTTCATCGCCGGCGATCAGGCGGCCGATGCGCGGCAAGATCGAAAACGAGTGGAAATCATAGAGCGGCTTCAGCAGCGGTTCGCGCACGGCCGAGAATTCCAGCACCAGGGCGCGACCACCAACCTTGAGCACGCGATGGATCTCGGCCAGCGCCTGCTCCTTGTGCGTGACGTTGCGCAAGCCAAAGGCCATGGTCACGCAGTCAAAGCTCTGATCGGGGAAAGGCAGCGCCTCGGCATCGACCTGGGAATAATCCAGACCACGCAACAAACCGCGATCGGTCAAGCGTTCGCGACCGACGCGCAGCATGTCGCCATTGATGTCGGCGATGACGATGCGTCCACTGGCACCGACCCGCGGCAGCAGCAGCGCGGCTATGTCGCCGGTGCCGCCGGCCAGATCGAGGACATGATCGCCTTCGCGCACGCCACTGGTGGCGACGAAATGCCGTTTCCACAGGCGATGCACGCCGAACGACATGAGGTCGTTCATGATGTCGTAGTTGCGTGCCACCGAAGTGAAGACCTCGCCGACCAGGCGCGCCTTGTCGCTCTCGGCGACATCGCGAAATCCGAAATGAGTGGTCATGGGTTCGTTCATGGGCACATGGTAATGGATCGTGGTGCAGGGAATCGGGAATAGGGAATCGGAAAGCCTGGAACGCAACGTGCGTTTTCCGGCGGCGATTGGAGGAAAAGTCGGGTGGCGCTGGAAACGCCAGGTGCCTCAAGCGCTCGCTTGGACCATTTCCCATTCCCAGCCGCAATCAATCCGTGACGCGCTTGCGCAAGGTCAGGCGCGCGCTGGGCGCGGCACTGCGCACGACACCAAGCTCGGCAGCGACGTCGGCGTAACCGAGCAAGGCGGCGACTTCCCCGGCGCTGCGCCCGAGTGTGTCGGTTTGTTCAATGCGCGCATTGTGTGATTTCAGCAGTCGCGCCACGCCCAGCAGGCCATGCATGGCGCAGGCATGCAGCGGGCTGACGCCGCGCTGGTCACGGCTGTTGACTGCCGCACCTCTGCCCAGCAGGATCTCGGCAAGTCGGGCGAGATGCTGGGCATCACAGGGCGCACCGGGTTCGGCACGCGCTCCCAGCAGGAGCAGCAAGGCATCCTGTCCGTTCTGGTTGCACAGGTCGATGCGCGCACCGTGGCGCAGCAGCAGTTCCAGCAACTCGCTGGCCACGGCGGTATCGCGACTGTCGAAGGCGAACTGGGCGGCAGCCTGCAAGGCGGTGTTGCCGCGATCGTCGGCGGCGTTCGCATCGGCACCGTGTTCGAGCAGAGGCTGGGCCAGGCGTGGCAGGCCGAGCGCCGCGGCAATCATCAGCGGCGTGCCGCCACCGGGCAGGCGCTGGTCGGCATCCACTTCATGCTGTAACAAGGTGCGCACCACCGCTTCGCGCCGCGCCGCCACCGCAGCCGACAGGCAGGTCGCCCCCGAATAGGATGCCTGGCGTGGATTCGCGCCACTGTCGAGCAGGCGCACCACCAGAGCCGCATAGCCCGAACCCGCGGCACGGATCAGCGCGCTGGCACCCTGGTTGTCGATGCTGTCGACGGCAAAGCCAAGGTTCAGCAGCTTGTCGATGGCATCGATGTCGCCACTGGCAGCGGCGGCGGGAAGGTCCGAACCGCGCAAGGCACGACCAGGCAGGCGCCAGCGTGGCCAATTGAGCCAATAGACCAGGTCGCGGTCGGCACGGCTCAAGGCAAGGCCGAGCGGTGTCTCGCCGCTTTCCGTGGCGCGCTCGGGATCGGCACCGGCACCGACCAGGGCACGCACCACGGCGACCGCACGCGCACCGCTGGCCTTGAGCGCATGGTGCAAGGGCATGCGCCCGCGCGCGTCGCGTGCATTGGCATCGGCACCGCGCGCCAGGAGAAATTCAAGCAGGGGCGCTTCGCCGAGGGCGGCCGCCAGATGCAGGGCGCTGGTGTCGCCCGGGCCGCGCCCGCACCAATCCGCGCCACGTTCGAGCAGGTCGACAACCAGGTCCACCAGCTCGCGATTGTCTGCGCCGACCGGCGCGCGGGCGAGCAGGTCGGCGACCAGGCCAGCGCGGTCGAAGGCAATGGCATGGCTGAGCAATTGCCGCAATGCCGCGCAACTGGCCGGCAGGTTGGCGAGCAAGGCGTCGCTGAGCAATTTCCCGTTTTCCATCACGGCGTCGGCCAGGCCCAGATTGCAGACCCAATTGCGCGCGCGCTCGTGTTCGGCATCGAGCAAGCCGAAATACAGCTGCGCCAGTTCGCCCGGGGAGCGCCTGCCGATGCTCTCGCGCATGCCGGCGGCGACATCCCAATGGCCGAAGCGCAGCGCATCGAGCAGATGCAGGATTTCCTCGGCGTCGGCGTCGGCGCTCTCTTCCGTTGCCAGATTGCTCGGCACGGTGAAGGCCGGATCGAGCCTGGCGACAATCGGCCAACGCCCGCTGGCCTGGGCATGGTCGATGGCACGCCGGCCATCATTGGCGGCCAGCGCCGGATCCGCGCCAAGCGAAAGCAGGGCACGCACGACTTCCTCGTTGGCCGTGCGCGAACCACAGGCGATGATCAGGGCGGTGCGGCCGAGCGAGTCGCGCCGGTTCGGATCGACCTTGCGCTTGCCCAGCGCCTGGATGATCGGCACCGAGCCGGCGCGCGCGGCTTCCATCAAGGCACTCGTGCCATTGCGATCGCACAGGTCGGCGTTGGCACCCAGTGCAAGCAAGGCCTCGGCAATCTGTGCATGACCATCCAGTGCCGCCACCATCAGCGCCGTGCGCTCGAGGCGGCCACGCACATCCAGATCCAGCTTGCGCTTGCCAAGCAGCTTGACGCCGGCGGCATCATCGTCGGCGACTCCGGCCGCCAGCAGCAAGGCCGGCTGGGCATGTTCGACGGTGGCCGCCGCGCCGTGCTCCAGCAGATAGCCGGCAAGGGTCCAGTTGCCGTTGGCACAGGCGTTGCCAAGCGCGGTCAGGCCTTCGCGGTTGACCGCATCGAGCGGCACCCCGGCATCGACCAGCAGGGCGGCGACGATGGGTTCGCCACACAGGGCGGCATGATGCAGGGCGGTATTGCCGGCGGCATCGAGGACTCCCGGATTGGCGCCGTTGGCAAGCAGGGTCATGACCGCATCGGGGCGGCCCTGGAAGCTGTCGCGGGTGGCGGCAATCAGCGGTGGCAGGCCGGCATGGCTGCGATTGACATCGACGCCCTTGGCGATCAGCGCGCGCAGCAGGCGCAGGTCGGGAAGGATTGCCGCATGCACGAGCACGCTGCGCTGATCGCGGTCGCGTTCGTGCGGCGCGGTATCCGGATTGGCGCCGAGCTGCAGCGCCTGCAATGCCATGTCGATCTGCGCCGAGCGCGCCGCGGCGAGCAGGGTGGCGTCGGGGTCGGCCTGGCCCTCGAGCAATGGCGGTACCGGCGGCGACACTTCCTCCGCATCAGTGGGTGCCGCCAGCGATTCGCGCTGGCGCAGGCTGCGTTGCCGGCGTGCCTCGGCATACAGCGCATTCGCGCAGCGCGTGGCCAGGGCCAGCGACGCCAGCGGGGCGACCAGCAAGCCATGCATGAGGATCAGGCCAAGGCGGTTGTCGCTGCTCAATGCGGCACCGAACACGCCCGGTGCGAGGGCGCTGACGCAAAGGGCAAGCACGGCCAGTGCGCTCGGCAAGGCGTGGCTGAAGAACAGCTCGTGCTCGCCGGCAAGAAGGCGCGCGAAGGCCAGCGAACGACGCAGCGCCGTGGTCAACCAGAAGCCGCGGGCGACTTCCGGCCAGGCATCGTCCCAGAGCAGCGGCAAGGCGAACACGGCCCAGATGCGCCAAAGCGAGAGTACGCCGATCAGCAGCGCAGCCGACAAGGCCAGCGCTCCGCCCAGGGAGGGTTCGCGCAGCAGCCACCAGCTCGGCAGCAGCAGCAGGGCGGCAATGAAAACCGCAAACAGGACCAGGGCAAGCAGGGCGGCCAGCCCGCGTCGCGCGATGCTGCGCACGAAATTCCCTTCCATGTCGAAGCCGATGCTTGCGCAGAGCGCCGTCAGCATCAGGGCATCGCCGAGCAGGAGCAGGATCGGCACGAGCCAGTCGACGGCGGCAAGGGCCACGGCGAAAGCCAGCAATGCAGGCACGAATCGAGCCAGTCCGGCGAGCAGCGAACGCGGGCGGGCAGCGGATTTTTGCATCTCGTGCGACACCTTCGGCCAGGTCGCGAAGGAAGCGACGCGTGGGATCAGTATATCGACGTGCGGCGCCGTTGGGCTGACCGGCGCGCGCCATGCGCGACCGGCAGCAACGCGCTCAGGCCGTGGCGTCGGCTGGCGCTGGCGGCGGGAATTGCAAGTGGTAGCCCTGCACGTCCAGGTTGACCATCACTTCGTCAACATTCTCCCGCGCCAGTTTGCGCTGCGAGGACAGCTCGATCTCGATGACGAAGGCGAGTGCACCCAGGTGCTCGGCGATCGGCCCGGGCAGCACATCGAAAGCGTCGGCAGCGCGCAGATACACGTAAGTCTCGGCGCGGCGCAGGCTCTTGTAGACAAAACACTGCATCGGCAGCACTCCTGGACAAGTCGGCCTGCGAGGATAACGCAGGCCGACTTGCCGCGGCCGTGCTACGGCGTGGGTGCACCGAAATTGGTCGGTGCCGCCGGCGCGACAATCTTCCGGCCTGGATGCCGGGTCAGTTCGGCCAGCAATTCGCTGACGGCCTTCTCGACACTCGGGTCGCGACCGGCGGCAAGCAGTTCGGGGCGATCGATGACCTCGATGTCCGGACTGACGCCTTCATTCTCGACCGCCCAGTTGCCGTCGGTATCGAGGAAGCGGAAGGTCGCCGCGAGCAGGGTTCCACCATCGGCCAGCGACGGATTGCCGGAAATGCCGACGAGGCCGCCCCAGGTGCGCGTGCCGATCAGCTTGCCGAGGCCAAGCTTGCGGAAGTAGTACGGCAGGGCATCGCCACCCGAGCTGGCCAGGCCATTGATCAACATGGCCTTGGGCCCGTTGTGCGAGAGCATCGGCGTGGCCTGTGGATCGAGTCCACGCCGCTTCCAGTAATTGAGGGGCTTGCGCGCCAGCAGCTCGATCATGCGATCGGGAATGAAACCGCCGCCGTTGTAGCGGTCATCGATGATCAGCGCCTCCTTGTCGGCATAGGCGAGCATGCCGCGGAACAGCTCGCGATTGCCGTCGACCGCCGTGTTCGGCACGTGGATGTAGCCGATGCGCCCGTCGGAAAGGCGATCGACCATGGCGCGGCGGGCGCTCACCCAGTCTGCATAACGCAGGTTCAACTCGGAGGTCAGGGTCTCCACGCGCAGGCTGCGCGCGCCCTTGCCATCGGCGCGCGGGCTGATGCGCAGCTCGACCTTCTGCCCACCCTTGCCCTGCAGCAATTGGTAGAAATTCTTCACCGTGCGCGTATCCACGCCATCCACGGCGATGATGAAATCGCCGGCCTTGACCTTGGCCGAGGGCGCATCCAGCGGCGAGCGATTGCGCTCGTCCCAGTCACGCCCCGGGAAAATCCTCTCGATGCGGAAATAGCCCGAGGCATCGGAGACGATTTCCGCGCCAAGCAGGCCGCCCGGCGTGCGCTCGACCTTCGGCTGGTCGCCCTGTTGCACATAGACATGTCCGGCCTGCACCTCGCCGGCCAGTTCCTGGAACAGGTAATCGAGATCCTGGCGCGTGGCGACATGGGCAACCAGCGGCTCATAGCGTGCGCGAACCGCGTTCCAGCGCTCGATGCCGCCATGCATGTTCGGGTCGTAGAACCAGTCGCGCAGGATGCGCCAACCGTCGACAAACTCCTGCTGCCACTCGCGGGGCGGATCGACCAGCAGCTTCAACTGCGACAGGTCCAGCGCCGCCTTGCCCGGATCCTGGTCGGCCTTGGCCTCGATGCGGGCAAACTTGCCGCTGAACTGGACGAGCAGGTGCTTGCCATCCGCAGCCAGGCGATAGTCGTCGATGCCGCTGGCGACCTTGCTGTCCTTGTCGGCCTCGATGCCGAGCATGCGCAATTCGGCACTGCCTTCGCCACGGCCACCGCTGACCGCCGTGTAGAACACTGCCTCGCTGCCGGCCTGCAGTTTCTGGTAATTGCCGTTGCCGGCCTTGAGTACCTGTTCGCGTCCGATGATGCCTTCGAGATCGACGCGCATCGCCTCGGCATCCGCAGGTATCTCCGCTTTTTTCGCATCCCCGTTTGCCGCGGCCTTGGCCTGGTACAGGAACGGCCCGCTGGCGGCGAGGCTGACCGCGTAGATGCGCGTGGCGTTGGTGTACAGGTAGTTCTGCTCGTAGGCGCTGAACTGCAACTGGAAATCGCGATTGGACAGGTAATAGAGCCAGCGCCCATCCGGATCAAAGGCCGGACTGAAGGCGCTTGAAGTGGCCTCGGTGACGGCGCTGCGCGAACCATCCTGCAGCGAATACATCCACACCTGGTTGAGGCCGGCGTCGTTTTCCAGCGTGTAGGCGAGCCAGCGGCCATCCGGCGACCAGCGGTATTCGGTGATGTCGTCATGGCGTCCGCGGTCGACCTCGGTCGTGGCGGCGCTGTCGACGTTGACGATGCGCAGGCGCTGCTGCTTGTCGGCATAGGCAATGTGGCGCCCATCCGGCGACCAGATCGGCGCGAAGCGCCAGATGCCGCCGTCATGGGTCAGGCGCCTGGTCGCGCCGGCATCGAGGTCCTGCAGGTAGATCTCGTATTCGCCGCTGGCGTCGGAGAGAAAGGCGGCGCGGCGTGCATCCGGGGAAAGGCTGACGCCCAGCTCGCGCGCATCCGGCGTGTGCGAGATGTTGCGCACATCCGGCGCCTCGCCGGTGAGGCGGAACAGCTCGCCGCGCGCGGCAAAGACGATCGTGCTGGCGTCTTCGCTGAGATCGAAGGATTCAACCTGGCCGGCGACGTTCTTCCAGCCTGGCAGGGTCTGCGGGAAATCGCCGGTGACGCGGATCGGCACTTCGCGGGTCTCTCCGCTCTGCGCATCGAAACGCCAGATTGCCCCGCCATTCTCGAAGACGATCGCGTCCTTGCCGGCACTAGGCCAGAGCACGTCGAAATCCTTGAACGTGGTCAACTGGCGTGCTTCGCCACCCGCAGCGGGCATGGCGAAAAGGTTCATCGTGTAGTTGCGGTCGGAAGTGAAATAGATGGTGTCGCCGATCCACATCGGCTGGTTGTCGGTGGCGACGTTGTCGGTCAGGCGCTGCGAGGTGTTGCCTTGCAAGTCGTAGGTCCAGACATCCTGCGCGCGGCCGCCGCGATAGCGTTTCCAGCTGCGGAACTCGCGATCGATCGGCGTGTACACATAGCTCTTGCCATCCGGCGAGAACATGCCGCCGCCAGTCTCGGGCACGGCCAGCGGGGTTTCCATGCCGCCCTCGACGGGCACGAGATACGGGCGGCCGCCACGGTCATCGGTCGGCACGCGATTGGCGCGGACAAGGATGTTCCTGCCATCCGGCGTCCAGTCGAGTACGCGATAGTCGGTGCCGCCACGCACCGGCTGCGGGCCAATGTCGTTGTAGAAGGTCAACTGCCGTGGCTGGCCGCCGCTGGCCGGGATCACAAAGACCTGGCGCGTGCCGTCGTACTCGGCGGAAAAGGCGATCGAGCGGCAATCCGGCGAGAACTTCGGATACAACTCCTGCCCCGCATGCGAGGTCAGGCGCAGGGCGACGCCGCCACTTGCCGCCACCGTGTAGATGTCGCCAGCCTGGACAAAGGTGATCGCGTCTGCGCAGACATCGGGGAAACGCAACAGGCGCGCATTGCCCGCAGGCAGCGCATGGACAAGCGGGGCCGCACCGAGAAGAAGTACGGCGGCGACAACAGATGGACGCATCACAAACCCCAGGACAACACGGAAAACCTGATTCTAGCGTCCCGCCGCGTGCAACCTAAGGGTCGAAAGGCACGGTTCGCGCAGGAATGCCGTCCTCAGCCGCCGGCAATCGCCTGCTTCATTGCCGCGATGACGCCTGCATAGTCGGATTTGCCGAAGATCGCCGAGCCGGCAACAAAGGTGTCGGCACCGGCCCGGGCGATCTCGGCAATGTTGTCGACTTTCACGCCGCCGTCGATTTCCAGGCGGATATCGCGGCCGCTGCGATCGATCAGCTCGCGCGCGCGACGCAGCTTGGCCAGCGCCGAAGGCAGGAAGCTCTGCCCGCCGAAACCGGGATTGACCGACATGATCAGCACCAGGTCCAGCTGATCGAGGACATGATCGAGATGATTCAGCGGCGTGGCCGGATTGAACACCAGGCCGGCCTTGCAGCCTTCGGCGTGGATCAGCTGGATCGTGCGGTCGACGTGCTCGGAGGCTTCCGGATGGAAACTGATGACGCTGGCCCCGGCCCTGGCGAAATCCGGGATGATGCGATCAACCGGCTTGACCATCAGGTGCACGTCGATGGGCGCGCTGACGCCATGCTTGCGCAAGGCCTCGCAGACCAGCGGACCAATGGTCAGGTTGGGCACGTAGTGATTGTCCATGACATCGAAATGCACCCACTCGGCACCGGCGGCGATGACGGCATCGACCTCCTCACCCAGCCGGGCGAAGTTTGCCGAGAGGATGGAAGGGGCGATGACGCAGGATGATTTGGGCATGGGCGGGCAGGCGGTTGGCGATCAGCAATGAGTGGCCCATGCAACGCGACCGCACCGCTGATGTCAAATCATTTCCGCTTTCGCCCGCTCCTGGCCACCCGGGAACCTTTCATGCACTGCTGCATCCGATGTCGCACAGCGGGGGAACCACCATGCACCCATCCAACCTGGCAACCGAATTCTCGAAACTGACCGACGCCGAACTGGTCGAGCAGGTCCTGCATGGACAGGTGCAGGCCTTCCGGCATCTCATGCAACGCAGCAACCAGCGCCTCTTCCGCATGGCCCGAGGCGTGCTGGACGATGACAGCGAGGCCGAGGACGTGGTGCAGGAATCCTGGCTGCATGTCTATGCGCGACTGGACACCTTTCGCGGGGAATCCAGCGTGCTGACGTGGATGACCCGCATCGTCCTCAACGAGGCGCATGGCCGCCTGCGCGCACGCCGGCCGACGACCGACATCGAGAAACTGGACCTTGCCGCGAGCGGGAGTGCGCGGGTGATTCCGTTTCCGGGCAGGTTCGGCGCCGAGAATCCAGCGGCCTCGGCGAGCCGCGCGCAGATACGGCAGTTGCTGGAACTCGCCGTGGCCAGCCTGCCGGAGCCGTTTCGGCTGGTCTTCATCCTGCGTGAGATCGAGGAATGCAGCACGGAGGAAACTGCGCAGGCGCTTGGCATCCGCCAGGAAACCGTGAAGACGCGCTTGCATCGCGCGCGCAAGCTGCTGCGCGTCACCCTGCAGGACACCGTGAGCACGACGCTCGGCGAAACGTTCCCGTTCCTCGGTGCGCGCTGCGCGCGCATGACTGATACGGTGATGGACGCATTGACGGCAGCGGCATCACCGGCGCGCGACAGCGGCAACTGACACGCGCGCCGCGCCCTCGTCCGCGCCGGCCCGGAGAACCACCATGCACGAAGACGCAATCATCCCTTTCGCCAATGGCGCGCTCGACAGTCTGGACCACGCCGGGCTGGAAGACGGGCCCATGTACACCGCCTCGGTGCGGACTGAACGAGGTGCACGATGCGACTGAATGTCCCTGCCAGCGCACCCAGACTGGAAATGACCGACATCTACGATCAGCCGGTGAGCATCGGCAACAGCCAGCGACGCACCTTGTTGTGCTTCTTTCGCGACGCGGCCTGTCCCTTCTGCAATTTCCGGATTTATGAACTGACCCGCCACCATGCCGACCTGGCCAGGCTTGGCCTGGACATCGTCGCCGTCTTCAGTTCCAGCCCGGATGCGGTGAAGCGCTTCGTCGCGCGACAGCCGCGGCCGTTCCAGGTAGTCGCCGACCCCAGCTCCAAGGCACACACGCTGTACGGCATCGAGCGCTCATTCTGGCGCAAGCTCAAGGGCATCGTGACGCGCGTGCCGACCCTGCTCAAGGGCATGCGCATCGTCGGCCTCGCCGGACTCAACACCAGCAACCTGATGCCGGCGGATTTCCTCATCGACGAACAAGGCCGCATCATCGATGCCTACTATGGCGACGATGCCGGCGACCACATCCCCTTTGAACGCATCGAGCTGTTCATCGCCCGCGGACTGTTGCAGCGACATCGCGCTTGAAACGCGTGACCGTTCGGAGCGCGACATCCGCAACCATTCGTGCTGAGCGCAGCGGTCGCAGACCGCGTATTCGAAGCCTGGTCCAGCAATGAGCCCCGTGCTCTCGCAGGCGGCGCAATGTTCCTGAATCCGTACGGGCCGCGACTGGCGAAGCCCCTGTGGCAGGCATGGCGCTTCGGCAAGCTCAGCGCCAATGGCAAAAATGAACCTTGTTGGCGGAAGACCCGCAAGGCGATACGGCGCTCGATGCAAGCCCAGGCTTGCGATACCAGTCATGCCTTGCCGGCCAGGCATGCTTCGATGGGCAGACTGAACGATCCGGATGCCGCGCCAACCCCTCAGGTGAACCCGCGTTCCGACTTGATGCGCTCGTAGGCGGCGTTGATCTCGCGGGCGCGGGATTCGGCGCGCTGCTTGAGTTCGTCGGGGACGTTGCCGAGCTTGTCCGGGTGATGCTGGCTCATGAGCTTGCGATAGGCGCGCTTGATGTCGCGCGGTTCGGCTTCGTGGGTGATGCCAAGGACGACATAGGGATCGACGGCCGACACCGTGTTGCGCGGTCGTTGCTGCTGCTGGCCGGACCAGCCGCCCTGCGGGCCCTGGTACTGGTATTGGTAGCGCGGGCCGTAACCTTTCATGGCGGTGACCGCGGCTAGTTCGGCAGTGCTGACGCCAAGTGCCGCGCAAAGCTGGTGCAACATGCCGAGCTTGCTGGCAACCGGGCTGCCTTCGGCATAGACCAGATCGAGCAGCATGTCGAGCAGCAGGAAGGCGAGATCGCGGCGGCCATGTGTCCACGCGCGCAAATTGGCCACGGCCGGCTGCGCATCGAACTCGGCTGCCTTGCCGAGGTTGAATTGCTCGATGGCCATCTGGCGCAACTCGGGATCCAGGCGCAGGCGGTTCATCAAGGCTTCGGCGGCGCGGATTTCAACTTCGGAGACGCGCCCGTCCGATTTCGCCAGGGCGCCGGCGAATGCGAACAGCGGCGCGATGAACGATGTCGCATGCGCCGGACGCCGTGATTGCGCCGTGCTCAGATCGAAGATGTGGCCGACAAAGGTGCCGATGAGCACGCCGAGGAAGTTGCGGAATACCATCAAGCCGAGGATGGCGCCGACGATCTTGCCGATCATGGATGCGTGCGCCCTCGTCGGCGTGGTGGCGGCATGGCCGGCAGCGCGCGATGCGCCTCGGCAGTAATCCACCGGGACGGAACGATGCAGCGCAATGCGGGGTCGCGAACGGCGCAAGCAGACGGTTTGGGTGGCAGCATGCAGCGAACCTGACGCCGGGAAACCGCTGATTTTACACGGCTGGCCGGCCGCTCCGCCAAAGGCAACGCGGATCAGTTGGCGCCAGCTGATCCGCGTTGCCTTAAACTGCGCGCTGCCCGATGTCGCGGAACCCGACCTGTGCCTTCGATCCTGCTGCAATCCAACCTGCCCGGCCTCGACCTGATCCATCGTGGCAAGGTGCGCGATGTCTACGCCCTGCCCGACAATGAACTGCTGATCGTCGCCACCGATCGGCTCAGTGCATTCGATGTCGTGCTGCCCGATCCGGTGCCCGGCAAGGGCGAGATGCTGACCCGGCTGTCGAATTTCTGGTTCGCCAGGACCGCGCACCTGATGCCCAATCATCTCGTCGAGCGGCCAATTGCCGAGGTGTTGCCGCCCGGCGTCGACGTGTCGCTGTATGCCCGGCGCAGCATTGTCAGCAAGCGCCTCAAGCCGGTCCCGTTCGAGGCAATTGCGCGCGGTTATCTGATTGGTTCGGGCTGGAAGGACTATCAGGCGAGCGGTTCACTGTGCGGCATCACCTTGCCGCCCGGCATGCGTCAGGCCGAACAGTTGCCGGAGCCGATCTTCACGCCCTCGACCAAGGCGGCAGTTGGCGGGCATGACCAGAATGTGGCGTTTGCCGTGTTGGTTGACCAGGTCGGTAGCGAGCTGGCCACGCAGGTGCGCGATGCCACCTTGGCGATTTATTCGTTTGCCGCCGCCTATGCGGCCACGCGCGGCATCCTGATTGCCGATACCAAGCTCGAGTTCGGCACCGATGCCGAGGGCAAGCTGTATGTGATGGACGAGATGCTGACCCCGGATTCCTCACGCTTCTGGCCGGCCGAGGAATATCGCGTGGGCATCAGTCCGCCAAGCTACGACAAGCAGTTCGTGCGCGATTACCTGGAGACGCTGGACTGGAACAAGCAGGCACCCGGGCCTTCGATCCCTGCGCCAATCATCGAGGCCACGGCGGCGAAATATGCCGAGGCACTGGATCGGCTGGCTGGCATCCGCCTTGATTGAGCGGCTACATTGCGCATGTGCGGGTTTCCCCTTGCCACGCGAAGCGGAGCGGGCCTGATGCGAACACTTGACGACTGGTTTGCCGGTTACAGCCAGGATCATCGCAATCGCCACAACCAGGTGATCCACTGGATCTGCGTGCCGGCCATCCTGTGGGCGGTGATGGCGGCCCTGTGGATCATCCCGGTTCCTGCATCGATTGGCCGACCCGGTTTCTGGTGTGGCATGGCGATGATCGGCGCGTTCGCGTTCTACTGGCGCCGCAGCAAACCCATTGGCCTGGCCATGCTTGTCGTCTTCGTCGCCTTCGGCCTGTTCACCGAATGGCTGCTGCGCGGCATCGGGCCGGAGCGACTGCTGTGGACGGCCGCGGGTGTGTTCGTCATCGCCTGGATCGGTCAGTTCATCGGCCACGTGATCGAAGGGGCGAGGCCGTCATTCCTCACCGATCTGGCCTATCTGCTGATTGGTCCGGCCTGGCTGGCCGACAAGCTCATGCGGCGTTTGCAGATCCATCGTTGATGCCGGCAGTGTGCCGGCATTGACGCGACAAAGGGAGAAACGGCGTGCTCAAGCATCACCATGAAATCCATCGCACGGATCGGATCGGCTGGTTGCGTGCCGCCGTGCTCGGTGCCAACGACGGCATCGTTTCAACCGCAAGTCTGATTGTCGGCATCGCCGCCGCCAACATGGATCAGGCGGGCATTGTCCTTGCCGGCATTGCCGGACTGGTTGGCGGCGCCATGTCGATGGGCGCCGGCGAATACATCTCGGTCAGTTCGCAATCGGATACCGAAACCGCCGATCTGGCCCTCGAACGCGACGAGCTGGAACGTCATCCGCAGCATGAGCTGAAAGAGCTGGCGGGAATCTATGTCAAGCGCGGACTCGATGCCGAACTGGCTCAGCAGGTCGCCGAGCAGCTGACCGCCCACGATGCGCTCGGTGCCCACGCCCGCGACGAACTCGGCATCACCCACGCTCTGCGCGCGCGACCCTTGCTTGCGGCCCTCGCCTCGGCGGCGGCATTTTCGGTGGGCGGGGTGCTGCCCCTGATCAGCGCCATCATTGCTCCCGCCAACGTGCGCGTGCCGGTGATCATGCTGTCTTCGCTGGTTTTTCTCGCCGCCCTCGGCGCAGTTGCCGCACGCACCGGTGGCGCGCCGATGTTGCGCGGCGCATGGCGGGTCGTCTTCTGGAGTGCACTGGCCATGGCGGTGACTGCCGTGGTTGGCTACTGGTTTGGTGGCAGCGCGGTTTGATCACCGGCATGCGGCATTGGCCAGCCCGCAGTCTCGATTAGAGACCTGCGGGCTGCGGCCTGTTCAGGCTTGCGTGATTTTTTCCATGGGGCGCAACAGCCAGCGGCACAGTGCCGGCAGGAAGACGATTGCGGCGATCATGTTGACGACGAACATGAAGGTGAGCATGACGCCCATGTCGGCCTGGAACTTCAGATCCGAAAACACCCAGGTGCCGACACCGACCGCCAGCGTCAAGGCTGTGTAGAAAATGGCGATGCCGGTGGTCTTCAGCGAGGCGAAATATGCCTCGGTCAGCGGCCGGCCGGCGAGCAGGGCCTCACGCATGCGGGCGAAGATGTAGATGCCGTAGTCGACGCCGATGCCGACGCCGAGGGCGACCACGGTCAGCGTGTTGATCTTCATGCCGATATCCAGATGGACCATCAGCGCATGGCCGAGCTCGGTGACCAGCACCAGTGGCAAGGTGATGCAGAGCGCGGCACGCGGGCTGCGGAAACTGATCAGGCACATGGCGAACACGGCCGCGTAGAGCATGTACAGGATCAGCCGCTTGACCGCACGCACTTCGTCGTTGATGGCGGCGAGGACGCCGACGTTGCCGGTTGCCAGGCGCAGGTTGACCTGGTTCAGGTCCCCTTCCGCGCCCTCGCCACTGGCGGATTGTTCGGCCAGTTTTTCACGCAGGTTGACCTCACCACCGGCCCAGGCATGGTTGTCATCGCGGAATTGCTTGATCGAACCGATCACCCTGTCGATCGTCGTGGCGCGATGATCGGTGAGGAAGGCCATGATCGGCATGGCACTGCAATCGGCATTGAGCAGGCCGGTGTCGGTCTCGAAACCCTGCGTGGCGAGGCGCAGCGTATCGGCGTCACGCGGCAACACGCGCCAGCGCACATTGCCCTCGTTCCAGCCGGCATTGACGATCTTCGCCGCCACCGGCAGGGTCATCACCTGCGCCACGCCCTCGACGTTGCGCAGGTGCCAGGCGAAGCGGTCGACCAGTTCCATCACTGGATAACTGTTGGTGCACGCCGACGGCGGCCCTTCGGCAATGACATTTAGGATGTCGACGCCGAGCGCGAACTTGTCGCTGATGAGCACGGCATCCTGGTTGTAGCGCGCTTCAGGACGCAGTTCGGCGACGCCCTTTTGCGCATCGCCAATCATCACATGCTCGCCGACGCGCTCGGCGGCAAACCAGATGACCACGCCCACGACGAGGATGATGGCGGCGGGCACGGGCTTGCTGAATTTGGCCAGCACGGTCCAGATCTTGTCGAACTGGGTCAACTGGCGCAGACGATAGGCGCGCTTGCGCGGCAGGTTGCGCAGGCGCGTGTAGGACAGCAGCACCGGCAGCAGGACCAGGTCGGTGAGGATGGTCAGGGCGACGCCGATGGTTGCGGTGATGGCCAATTCGAAGATGATGCGGATCGGGATCATGAGGATCGCGGCGAATCCGACGCAGCCGGCAACGAGGGCAACGGAACCGGGCACGAGCAAGGCACGGAAGGCATCGCGCGCGGCGGTCTCCGGATCGAGACCGGCACGCTTGCTCAACTCCTCCGGGGTGCCTTCCTCGAGTCCACCGAAGAAGATCTCGCCGCGGTAGCGGTTGATCATCTGTTCGCCATGGCTGACGGCGATGGCGAAGATGAGGAACGGCGTCAGCATGTTCATCGGATCGATGCCGAAGCCGAGCAGGCGCAAGGCGCCGAGCATCCACACCACTGAAACCAGGGCGCAGAACACGGTCAGCGATGCCAGCTTGACCGATGAGGAATAAATGAACAAAAGCAGCCAGGTAAAGGCGATGGTCAGGCCGAAGAACCAGATCACCGATTGCGCACCGGCGGTGATGTCCCCGACCATCTTGGCAAAGCCGATGATCGCCACCGTGGTGTGCTCGTTCTCGTACTTGCCGCGGATGTCATCGAGCTGTGCGGCGATCTTGTTGTAATCGACCTTGACGCCTTTTTCCGGATTCTCGGGAACGAGATCCACCCAGACCATCGCGCCGGAGAAATCCTTGGCGACCAGGCGGCCGACGATGCTGGCCTTTTCCATGTTCGCCTTGACCGTCGCGAACTGCTCGGGGCTTGCCTCGAATCCTTCGACATTCGGCGTGAAGTCCTGCGGGATCACGTTGCCACCGGCAAAACCGTCCTCGACGACTTCGACAAAGCGCACGTTCGGCGTGAAAATCGAGCGCACGCGCGCCTCGTCGACGCTGTCGATGCCCTTGGCATCCTGCGTGATCTTCTCCATGGTCTGGAAGAACGGCAGGTTGAACATGTCGCCGCTCTTGTCCATCACCGCGATGAGGACGCGGTTGGCACCGCCAAACTCCTGCTCGTAGTCGAGGAAGGTCTGCATGTACTCGTGCTGCAGCGGGATCTGCTTCTTGAAGCCCGCATCCACGCGCAGTTGCGCGGCGAAATAGGTGAAGATGATGGTGGCGATCGCAAACAGGATCAGCACGACGGGCCGGTTGCCGAAAACCAGTTTCTCGGCAGTCCGATGAAAGGCGTTTGGCGTCTTGTTGCTGGAACTCGCTGCGCTCATTGCGTCCCCGTCACTTGGGCTGGAAGCGGCTGAGGCCGTTTTCACCAGCGATCAGCAATTCACCGCCGGCACCTGCCGGCAGTACCTTGGCGATGGTTCCCGCAGCCGCTTCGGTGGAAAGAACCAGTGGCTCGGAATCACGTGCCCGATGCAGGATGACGCCGTTCGCACCACCAATGACGACGCCGCCATTGGCCAGCGCACTGCCACCCATCAGGCTCAGTTCGCTGCCGGTCGGGATTTCGCTCCAGTTCTCGCCGAGATCGGTCGACTCGAAAACATGCCCGCGCAAGCCGAAGGCAAGCACGTGCTCGCCCTCGTAGCCGACGATGCCGAACATCGATCCGTCATACGGCAGTTGCGAACGGATCCAGCTTTGTCCGCCATCACGCGAGCGGAAGATGGCACCACGTTCGCCGACGATGACGAAGCCGCCGCTTGCGGTGCGCGCGATGCCATTGAGGTGCGCATCGGTCTCCATGCCGATGGCCAATTCATCAGCGCTGAACACCGAGCTCTGCAAATCGTTCTCGGCATGCGCGGCTTGTTCGGATTGGGCCTTTGCCGCGTCGGCGGCGGCCTTGCCGTTGTCGAGCACGTTTATGCGCGAGCCGTTCCAGGTCTTGCCACCATCGCTGGTGCTCAGCAACAGGCTGTAGGCGCCGATGGCGAAGCCATGGTTGGCGTCGGTGAAGAGGACATCGAGCAAGGGTGCGCCCTGGCGGATGTCGTCGGCGGCAACCCCTGCGGCCGGCTGGCCGCGCGGATCACGGCGCTGGATCTCCCAATGCTCGCCGGCATCGCCGCTGTGCAGGATGACGCCGTCGTGGCCGACCGCCCAGACATGGCTGGCGATCGAGGTGACTGCGGTCAAGGTGCTGCGCAGCGGCACATTGGCCGACTGTCGCCACTCGCTGCCATCGGTCGAGATCAGCACGTGCCCGCTTTCGCCGACGGCAATGTAGCGATCGCCACTCTGCGTGATGTCGAGCAGCAGGCTGCTCGCGGCCAGCGGCATGACTTCGGCCGGACGATCGAGCGGGTCATCAGCAAGCACGCCGATACTTGCACCTTCGGTGTCTTGCGCGCTCGCCACGGCGGGGCAGAAAAGGATGGCGAGAAGCGCGACCGCGACGGCCGGGAGGGGACGTTGCATGCTGGTTACCTGGGCTGCGCGGACGACGGCGGGCGTCGTCCGGCGTTCATGGAGTCCGCCGTTCCCGTTGCGGGGAACGGCGGCGGCTGCTCGGTATTACTGGATCCCGCGCTGACGCAGCGATTGCGGCGAGAACATGTCCGGCGTGGTCTGGAACGAGAAGTCGTACATCTGCTCCTGGTTGTCGAGTCCGACCGCGATGTAGCGGCCCGATTTCAGATCGTGGTGATCCTCGAGCGTGGACCAGAACACCGGCACTTCGTAGTAGTTGACGCTGGGCGCATCGGAATAGCGCCACAGGTTGCCGGCACTGTCGTAGTGGTCGGTGGTCAGGATCTGCCAGCTGTCCTCGTCGAGGTAGAACGTGCGCCGTGGATTGATGTGGCGCTGCCCGGCCTTCACCGTGGCCTCGACCACATACACGCGGTGCAACTCGTAGCGCAGGTAATCCGGGTCGATATAACCCGGCTTGATCATGTCCTCGACCTTGCTCTTGTCGCTGTGCGCCTTGTACGAGTTGTACGGCACGTACATCTCGCGCTTGCCGACCAGTTTCCAGTCGAAGCGGGCCAGCGAGCCGTTGAACATGTCGGTCATGTCGGTCGTGCGCAGGTTGTCCGCAGCGGTTCCGGGGTTGTCGTAGACAATGTTCGGCGCGCGACGCACGCGGCGTTGTCCGGGGTTGTAGACCCAGGCCTGGCGCGGTCCGATTTCCGAATTGAGCGTTTCGTGGACCAGCAGGACCTGGCCGGCCAGGCGTGGCGGCGAGACGACTTCCTGATAGAAGTAGATGAGGATGTTGTTGATCTCGGCGAGGGTGGCGCCCTGTCGATAGTAGAGGCCGAGCAATTCTTCCTTGATGCGCACCATCACGTACTTGCCACTGGCGGTCACCGGTGCCTGGTCGGCCCAGCGCCGGGCGGAAACACCCTTGTACTTCAGCTTGTGGTTCCACATCGCTTGCATGCCGGCCAGTTTCGGATCCTTGTCGAGGATCGGAAACGGAATGCCTTCGGCGACATTGGTCACGCCATCGCCATCGCCGACCAGTTCCCCGGTCAAGGCGTTCTTCATGGTCATCTCATAGGTACGGGCCGGGTTGGAAGCCGAGCGCCGGGTCGGATAGACGATCATGCGCCAATCGGGGTATTTCTCGAACATCGCGCGCTGACCGACGGAGATCTTGTCGCCGTAGTCCTTGTAGTTCTTCGCGGTGATCGTGAACACCGGCTTGTCGGCGGCGAACGGATCCGGATGGTGCATGCCGACCTTGTAGCTGGCCGGTGGCTGGGTGATGCCGCCGGTCCATGCCGGGATGCTGCCATCGGCATTGCCCGCGCGCTCCGCTCCGAGTGGAGTCAGGGAGGTTCCGGTGAGGCCAAGGTTCTTTGCCTGATCGGCGCCGACTTTGGCCATCGCCGCATTTGCCAGCATGGCAGTGGCGATGAGTGTGGCCAGGCCTGCTTTCTTCATCAATGTCATGGATCGTCCCCTCAGAAAGAGTAGCGGGCGGCGACTTGCACGAAGTCGCGGTCGTGAATCAGGTTGAACGAACCACCACCGAAGAAATTGGTGTAGGACAAGTCAAATACCCACTTGCTCAGATAGTTCGCCTCGGCACCGACGGTGACCGACTTGCGATCCTCGACGAAACTGCCTCCAGGTCCTGGCGTGGTGCCGTTGACGTCGTGGTTGAAGGCGATGCGCGGCGCCAGCGAAAACGGCGTGCCCCAGACGTTCTCGTAGGTTGCCCGGGCAGCAATACGATAACCCCAGGAGAAGCGCGTCGGGAAACCACCCACCTGGGTGATCGGGTTGCGACCGCCACCACTGGTGACGTCCGCACCACCGCCGGTATCGGTGCCGTCGCCATTGAAGCGCAGGTTGTCCGGCAGATCGACATTGTTGAAGCCCACTTCGCCAACCAGGGCAATCTGGTCGGCGGCGAACCAGTTGCCCGGGCCGAACACCTTGGTTGCGGTGAACTGCAACTGGGAGGTCTTGTGGCGCTCGTAGCCCCTGATTTCCTGGCCCGGCCCATACTGGCCCAACTGGCTGTAGAAGCGCAGGTAAGGCTGCGGGATGAGCACGTTCAGCGGCGACAGGCCGGCAAACAGCAGTTCCACGTCATCGACCTGGTAGGGCTGGTTTGGCCGGTAGCTCAATTCACCTTGCAGGGCGATGCCGCTGGCCTCGAGCTGGGTGTTGAAGCTCAAGCCAAACAGGTGGATGTCTTCCGGATACTCGGTGAAGTAGGAACCGGTATTCGGTGCCTGCCCGGTCACCGAGATGCCGCTGATCAGCGGCACGCGGCTGTGGTAGTTCATGGCAAAGAAACCGAACTCGGTGTTGTTGAGGTTCTCGGCCAGGTAGCGCAGGGCGAAACCGTACTGACCAGAGTCGCTGGCCAGGCGGGTCTTGCTGCGCGGGAAGGCGGCACTGCAGCCGCCAGCGACCAGCGCTGCCGGCAAACCGGTGTCACTGGCCGCGTAATTGCCTTGCTGGCAGACCTCGGGATACAGGTCCGGATTGATCACCGGCTGCGGCACCGTACCGAAGTTGAGCATCACGTAACGCCCACCGATGACGGCGAAGTCATTGGTCGAGAAGTAGGTGCCGACCGGATCCGGATCGGTGGTCTGGAAATCGAGCAGGTAGAACGCTTCGCCGGAGAAATTGTCGGTGAAGTTGTAGGAACCCCAGAGCATGTTGACCGGCAGGAAGGCCTGCTTGAGTTCGGATCCGGCCACGCGCAGCTTGGAGACATCGACCGGGTTGATCGAATTGATGCCGCCCTGGATGAAGGTGCTTTCACCCCAGCTGACCACTTGCCGACCGAAACGCACCGTGGCCTGGCGATCGGCAATGGTGAAGTTGTGGAAGACGAACGCATCGAGGATGCGCGACTGGGTGCCGACGCGTGTCTTTGCCGCATGCGAAAGGTTGTCGCGATCGTTGTTCTCGAAATCGTAGAAGCCGGTGGCGCGGATGAAGCCACCCCAGTTCTCGCCATAACGCATGTTGATCTCGACGGTGGCGTTTACCGCATTGGATATCGGCGACCACTTGTCATAGGCGAGATCGCCGTCGTCACCGTTCACCGAGTAACGACCGCGGGCCTCGCGTTGCACCTGGCTGCCAAGGCCGAGCGCGCTGACCAGCGGATTGAATTGCGCCTTGCCGATCAGGTCGTCGGCGGCATCCTGCGTGCGCCAGCCGATGCCATAGCCGATGGTGGTGTTGATGGTGGCATTGAAGCCGTCCGGGTCGCCGAACTCGAAGGCCTCGGCCTGGCCGGCGACACCGGCCAGTGCCACTGCCAGCGACAGTGAAAGGATGGACAGAGCCGGTCGACGCATGCGCGAGCCGGTCTGGATTGTTTTGCAAGTCTTCATTTTGGACTCCAGGACCAGGTCGATTATTGCGTGCGGATTACGGAGGGATTCGTGACCTGCACGGCCGCGCCCTGACTGACCAGCAGGCTGGCCATCTCACCCTGCATCTCGGCGGTCGCCGCGGGCGACGCTGCCGGACTCAGCAGTGAACCGTGGTCGCCCGCGGTGAAGCGGACGACGCCACGAATGCCGGTTGCCGACTGCGTGGTCTGCGTGATCGTGCTGAGACCGAGGACGCGGATCATCGGTTCGGTGCCCGACAGCGGTGCACCGGCCACCGAGTTCGGGATGACCTGGTCAGGCGGCGAGCCTTCGCTGCCGACGACTTCCTGCAGCAGCAGGCGCTTCCCGGCGAGCAGGCTGTTGTTGGCGGGCAGCGCCCAGTTCACCGGATCGGCGGAATCAATGACGGTCTGCGTTGCGCCGAAGAAGGCGTCGTAATCGGGCGTGCCACGATTGACACCGAGCGCGGCCAGGCCGGCGATGATGCGCGGTCCGAATGCCGGCGATGCCTCGAGCATGCGCGGGATGCCGCCACCCGGAACGTTCAGCAGGGCGACCTGCACGTCCGGCTGCACGCCCATGAACACGGTGCCGATGATGCCGCCGAGCGACTGGCCGACAAAGCTGATGCGGGCGCCGTCGAAATCGGTGCCGCTGGCGCTGTACCGCGCCGTCGGGATGGCGCGGGCGAGGACGAGCAGATCGGCGACTGCCTGGCGGATGTTGTCACGCGAGGTCAGCAGGCTCGGCAGGTTGATGAAGTAGCTGCCCGAGGGATCGATCACGCCATCCGCGCCTGAGGCACCCGTGGTGTTGTCGGTCAGATCGAGGTTGAAGGTGCGCTCGTGCGCGCCGAGCCCGGCAAACGCCGGATTGCCGGCATTCAGCGGATTGGCACTGCTGGTGATGCCGTGCAGCGGCGCGTCGATGGCGATGACTGCGAAACCTTGCGAAGCCAGCGTGCCGGCAACAGCGAACATGTCGCTGCGGTCACGCGTGATGCCGTGCTGGTAGATCACGATCGGCCAGCCGGATGCCGGCTTGGTTTTGCCGGAGGCGGCGTTCGGCACCGTCAGCAGCAGCGGCACGCGTTGGGTCGAGTTGGCGACCGGTAGCGGATTGGCAAAGGTGACGAAGGTCGAAGTGGGATCGAGCATGCCGGCAAACGGCGGGATGTAGGCTCCCGGTGCCGCTCGCCAGAAACCGCTCAATGGCGCGGTCGGTGCGGTCGGGGTTGGCGCGGCGAGGTAGTACGGCAGATCGATGGCACCGACATAGACGTCGGCAATCGGCGGCAGCGCCGGATTGATCTGCGCCAGGGTCATGCCGGTCGGCACGATCAGCGGCGCGGTCGCCGGCGTCTGCGCGGTGCGCGCCTGCACGGCACCGAGCACCGGCGTGACGCCCTGGGTGGTGGCAACCCACGACAACACGATCTTGCTCGGCGCGATGCCGGCGGCATTGGCGGCAGCCTCCTGCGAGTTGGTCAGGCGGCGCAGCGGCTCCAGGGCGCAGGCGGTCGCGTTCGGCAGCAGAGGCTCCTGCGAGACGCCGTTCACGCACAGGGCGGACGTGCGCTTGGTCAGGAAGTAGGTCTGGTCGGGGGTGGCGTCGTTGCCGGCATTGTCCTTGATGCCGTTGGTCAGCACGACCAGGTACGAGGCCAGTTGCTGCAGCGGCTTGGTCGGCACGATGGCCATGGTGCGGCCACTGGCGTCCGAGCTGGCCAAGGCGACCACGTAATCGACGTTCGGCGCGAGTTCACGGGTCAAGCCGGTGACGCCGCCACCGGGACCGCTCAGGGTCACCTGGAATACGCGCACCGTGGATCCGGCGGCAAGGCTGCTCGGGCGTGGCGGCGTGGAGAAGGTGGTCGACCAGGGGGCGACGGTGCTGAAGCCATCCAGCGCGTTCATGGCGACCTTGGGATCGCCGAAGTTGGCCGGATTGGCCACCGGGATATTGAGGGTCAGGTCGGTCGTGCCCGAGAGCAGCAGGTTGGTCGGGAACGGCACGACGCCATTGGACGGATCGAACCGCGCGGTGATGATGCCGGTGACTGGCGAACCGTCGTTGTTGGTGGCACCCGGGGCTTCAACCGCTCGGGGACTATTGCTCCCTCCACCGCAAGCGGCGAGGAACAGTGACGGCAGAAGCGCTGCCGCGATCAATCGGGCCTGCATTTGGATCCCCTTCTCATGGAGTTTCAGCGACCTCATCTTAGGCCGTTCAAACGGTCGTTGGCAACGTCCGCTTAACAGAAAATCCCGAGATACAACAATATGTTGCGGCGCACCATACGGTGGGGAATGGTGTACTCATGAGTACTCAAATCAAGGGCGGCGGAACCCAGGTCGCGGCACGCGGATGAAACGGTCGCGGTGACCAGTCCAGATGCTGGCGTGCGGGTCCGTCATCGGCAAGCAGATCGGTGCCAAGACGGGCCAGCATTCCGGGTCCAAGTCCGTGCCGAATCCCGCTGCCACCGGCCAGGCGCAAGGCGAGGTGCAGGGCCGCGAGTGGTACCGGCACCGGCAAGGTCCAGCCCGGCAGCGACTGGCGGATACGCTCCAGCATCGTGGCGAAGGCAAGGCGCTCGCCGCCACCCAGGTCGAAACTGCGACCAACTGCCGCGTCTCGATTGATCGCCGCACGGCAGAGGGTCGCCAGATCCTCGGCGTGCACCGGCTGGCGCAAGCCGCGGGCTGCGGGCAGAAGCGGGAACACATGCCAGCGCGCGGCACGGCGTGCCAGCGGCGTCAGGCTGCGGTCGAGCCCGGCGCCGTAGATCAAGGTCGGTCGCAACAGGGTCCACGGCAGATCTGCGCGGGCTGCGGCGTCTGCCAGCGCCTGCTCGGCTTGGCGCAGACTTTGCGCCAGGGCGCGTTCGCCTGGATCGGGCGAGTCGCGCTTGCTCGATGCGCTCATTGAGCCGAAGGCTACAATGCGCGGTTTGCCCTCCAGGCGTGCGCGCGCCAACCATGCGGCGAATCCGTCGAGCGGGCCGAGGCTGAAAATCATGTGCAGTTCGGGCAACGCCGGCAGCGCGACAAACACATCGCCCTGCAGCCAGTGCAATCCGGCGTGCCGTGATGACCTTGGAATGCGGCTGACGGCAAGCACGTCGTGCCCGCTGTCGAGCAGTTGCGGCACGAGGTAGCGGCCGATCTGGCCGCTGCCGCCAATCACCAGGGCGCGCGGCACCGGGATGTTCCGCGGCGTGCCTGGCTCAGCGCCGGGCAACCGATGCCGACGCGCTCGCCGTCATCGCCGCCGTGATCGGCAGGCCGATGACAAAGCTGGTGCCGCTCTCGCGCGAACTGCGCAGGTTGATCGAGCCGCCATGCGCCTTGATGATGCCGTGGGCAAGGGTCAGGCCCAGGCCCGGCGCATCGCGCCGCGTCGAAAAGAACGGTTCGAAGATTTCCGGCAGATCCTCGTCGCTGATGCCGGTGCCGGAATCGGCAATGCGGATCTCGATGTTGCGCGTTCCACCGGCACGCGTGGACACTTGCACGCGTCCGCGCTCGCTGATCGCCTGGCCGGCGTTTTCGAGAATGAGCACGAAGGCGCGGCAGATCTGCGCCGGCATGCAGCTCACCGCGGGCAGTTCCGAATACTCGCGGACCACGGTGATGCGCTCGCCCCAGGCCGGAACAAGCAGGCTCAATGCCGCATCGAGGCTGGCATTGATGTCGACGCTTTCAAGCCCCTCGGCATCTTGCCGGGTCAGTTGGCGCAGACCCTGGACGAGGGTCGCGGAACGCCCAAGCCCGCTCGCCGATTCGGAAAGCAAGGCCTTGGTCTCGGTGAGAATGGTGCTTTTTTCCAGTTCGCGGCGCGCATTGAACAACTGCCGACGCGCCTCCTCGACATGCTTTACCAGCTGATCGAGTCCGGCCTTGTCCGCGCCGAAGATCATCTCCACCGGCTGCAGGCAATACTGCACGGCAGCATCGTAGTTCTTCACCAGTTGCCGGTAGTCATCGAGCAACTCGCCGACGCCTTCGAAACTGGAATGGGCGATGCCAAGCGGAGCGCTGACCTCGCTGGCGACAATGGCGGCCATTTGCCCGGCCAGCGACATCGGCATCGCCTGCATCATGCGCGACTGATGCTCCTTCATCGACTCCATTTCATCGGCGAGGTGCATGCGTTCGTTGCGCAGGTTCTGGTTGGCCGCGCGCTCGTCGCGCAGGCGCATGACCAGATAGCCAACCGCCCCGAATGCAACGAGGGCCAATATCCAGCTGATCCACAACATCAAGTCTTACTCCCTAACCCGGCACGCAGTATAGCGATCGAACGTTCACGCGAAACTCAACCACAGCTCGATGGCGAGGAAGCCGAGCCAGGCCAGCAACAACACCGCACCTTCGCGCCGCGACAACTCGCCGTCGCTGCGCATCATTGGATAGACGGCAACGGCCAGGGTCAGCAGGACCGGCAACTCGAAACGCCAGATCGAGGCGGGAATGGCCAGCGCATGCGCGAGGACCACGCCACCAAACAGCAGCAGGGTGGCCGCAAGCGCCGCAAACAAGGCTTGCGCCAGGGCGATTTCCCCACGCCCTCGCCGCGCCGCCAGGATCGCCGTGGGCGCGCCGGCCACGGCGCTGACCGGGCCAAGCACAAGCAAGGCGAGGATCAGCGGGTTCAGCAGGATCGTTGTGGCGAGGCCGCTCGTTCCAACCAGCACGCGCCAGGCACCGAGTCCGACGAGAACCCCGCCGACGAGCAGGCGCAGCAGCGAGCGGGAAGTGCTGAAACTCGGCGCAGGCGCATCTGACAAGCTTTCCGCGAGGCTGCGTTGCCGCCAGATGCCACGTGCAAGCAGGGCGGCGATGCCGACGAAGGCAAGCAGCATGATGCCGCCGTCAAGGCGCGAGTAGGCGTGGTCGAGGCCAAGCAGCCAGACCAGCACGACGGCACCGATCAAGGCGGGGTTGAGCCAGGCGAGCGTCGGCACGCGCACGCGCAGCGGAGCTGCCAGCGCCGCCAGCGCCAGCAACAGGCCGAGCTGGGCAATTGCACCACCCAGCGCAGCGCCAGCAGCCAGTTCCGCACGCCCGACCAGCACGGCGGCAATGGCGATCGCCAGCAGCGGAGCGAGGGCAGCGACCGCGGCGGCAGCCAGGGCGCGCAACCAGGATTGCCCCGAATTGCGCACGAGCAAGCCCGACACCCCTTGCGCCAGCGAATCCGCGCCGAAGACCAGCAACACGCTGCCCAGCAGGATGGTTCCGGTATCAGCCCACATGGCGAATCCTCCCGACAATCACGCCCGCGAGCCGGGGAGTCTATCGCGGATCAGCGGGCTGGCATCCAGCGCCGGCAAACCTGCGCCTTCAAAAGCGGATCACCGAGCGGATCACCTTGCCCTCGTGCATGAGATCAAAGGCGTGGTTGATCTGTTCCAGTGGCAACTCGGCGCTGACGAATTCGTCGATCTTCAAGTTGCCAGCCATGTACTGCTCGACATAGCCCGGCAACTGGCTGCGCCCCTTGACGCCGCCAAAGGCCGAGCCGCGCCAGACCCGACCGGTGACGAGCTGGAACGGTCGCGTCGAGATTTCCTGCCCGGCACCGGCCACGCCGATGATGATCGATTCGCCCCAGCCCTTGTGGCAGCACTCCAGCGCCGAGCGCATGACCTGGACGTTGCCGATGCATTCAAAGGAATAATCCACGCCGCCATCGGTGAGATCGACGATGACCTGCTGGATCGGCGTGCCCGCGTGATCTTTGGGATTGATGAAATCGGTGGCGCCGAGCGCCAAGGCCATCTCCGCCTTGGCCGGATTCATGTCGATGGCGATGATGCGCCCGGCCTTGGCCATGACCGCACCCTGGATCACCGACATGCCGATGCCGCCGAGACCGAACACGGCCACGCTGGCCCCGGCTTCGACCTTGGCCGTGTTCAGCACCGCGCCAATGCCGGTGGTGATGCCGCAACCGAGCAGGCAGATCTTTTCCAGCGGGGCGCTGCGGTTGACCTTGGCCAGGGCAATCTCGGGCAGCACGGTGTATTCGGAAAAGGTGCTGCAACCCATGTAATGCAGGATCGGCTTGCCATGCATGGAAAACCGGCTGCTGCCATCCGGCATCAGACCCTTGCCCTGGGTGACGCGGATGGCCTGGCAGAGATTGGTCTTGCCCGAGCGGCAGAACTTGCAGACGCCGCATTCCGGCGTGTACAGCGGAATGACGTGGTCGCCGACCTTGAGCGAGGTCACGCCCGCGCCGACTTCCTCGACCACGCCACCGCCTTCGTGGCCGAGGATGACCGGGAACATGCCTTCCGGATCCTCGCCGGAGAGGGTGAACGCATCGGTATGGCAGACGCCGCTGGCGACAATGCGCACAAGCACTTCGCCGGCTTGCGGGCCCTGCACATCGACCTGCTCGATCGACAGCGGCTTGCCTGCTTCCCAGGCAACGGCGGCACGGCTTTTCATGGTCTGCTCCTGAACGGCAATGGGTGGCCCGGACAGGGCCGGGCGGGTCGGCTACTGTAGCGATCCCTGCCTGCGCATACCAACCCGCGCTTGAAAAACACGCTCTGCGGACGCATTGGCTTTGGCTTGCCAACAAGGAATTCCCATGAACCTCGTCTGTGAAATCCCCGGCGCCAATCTCGCCATCGCGCGTGGCGATTTTCCCAACCCCGAGCGCGACATCGATCCCGCTGCAGCCAGCGGCGAGCAGCACGCCGTGCTTGCCGGCGGGTGTTTCTGGTGTGTCGAGGCGGTGTTCAAGGAAATTGACGGCGTCAACTCGGTGACCTCCGGCTACAGCGGCGATGCCGCTCACAATGCCGACTACAAGACCGTCTGCAGCGGTACCACCAACCATGCCGAGGTGGTCTCGATCCGCTTTGATCCGGCGCGCACGAGCTTCGGCCAGTTGCTCAAGGTCTATTTCGCCGTCGCCCATGATCCGACGCAGAAGGATCGCCAGGGCGAGGATCGCGGCCGCCAGTATCGTTCGGCAATTTTTCATGTCGACGCCGCGCAGCGGGAAGTGGCCGAGGCCTACATCCGCCAGCTCGACAAGGCCGGCGTCTTCAACGATCCCATCGTCACCGAAGTGGTGCCACTGGACTCCTTCCACGAGGCCGAGGCCTACCACCACAATTACGCCGAACTGCATCCCGAACAAGGCTACATTGCCGCCGTCGCCCTGCCCAAGGTGGCCAAGCTGCGCCGAAAATTCGCCGACAAGCTGAAGAAATCGCCGGCATGAACACCTCGGCCAGCGGTTACGACATCACCCCGATCGATGCGCAAGAGCGCGAGCGCCTGGCACAGAAGCTCACTGCCGCCGAACGCCACATCCTGCTCGATCACGGCACCGAGCATCCGTTCTGCGGCGGCCTGCTCGACAA
The DNA here is from genome assembly GCA_001899855.1 of Lysobacterales bacterium 63-13. Taxonomy (GTDB): domain Bacteria; phylum Pseudomonadota; class Gammaproteobacteria; order Xanthomonadales; family Rhodanobacteraceae; genus Dokdonella. Next base: position 14,681 of record MKWR01000004.1, on the reverse strand, counting down.
CAAGGAGGATGGCCGCTACCTGTGCAAGCTGTGCGCGCTGCCGCTGTTCCACTCCGCAACCAAGTTTGAGTCCGGCACCGGCTGGCCGAGCTTCTTCGCCCCGTTCGATGCGCAGCATGTGCGCGAGATCCGCGACATCAGCCACGGCATGATCCGCATCGAGGTGCGCTGCGCGCGCTGCGACAGCCATCTTGGCCATGTTTTCCCGGATGGCCCACCGCCAACCGGGCTGCGCTTCTGCCTGAACTCGGCATCGATGGATTTTGTCGCGAAATAGCCGATGCTTCGATGCGCAGCACCCACTCGGCCCTTCGTAGGAAGGGCATTCATGCCCGATGCCCTTCGTCACGCCGGAAGAAAAGCATCTCATCGCGACCGCAGGGAGTCCCCTTCTTGGGACATCAGTCCCCTTCTTGGGACGGATGAAGCCTTAGGTTTCCCCACTTATTTTTCGTTCGATCCCAACAGATACGCTCCTGCGGAGCGCGGCATCCATGCCATTTTTCACTCGCCTCAGGCGAGCGAGTCACTTTCTCTTGCGTGGCCAAGAGAAAGTAACCAAAGAGAAGGCCACCCCGATGCAGCGGTCTCCGGGCATCCTGCCCTCCGACTTCGCGAAGCGGTTCCGGGGTTGGCGGACAGTGCATCCCTGCACTGACAACCAACTGGCTCGCATCCCTGCGAGCCACCCTGCGGGCACTCCTCCACCACTTCGCCGCCGCATAGGGGCCTCATTCACTGCGCATCCTGCGCAGCAAAACCGAGCAGAAGCAGACGCAGATTCCGGTAGACGTCAAACATCCAGCTTTTCCTTCTCCCCTTGCGGGAGAAGGTGCCGAAGGCGGATGAGGGGAGCTTTGGATGTGGCTCTGGCTTTGCGCTGTGGCAATTGCCCTCGCTGGCACGCGAGCGCATGGAAGACCTGGGAACGCCGGCGTCCCCGCCGGCCGTACTTCAAGAGCCCACGAAGACGTCTGACCTCGACACCCAAAGTATCAGAACCGATTTTTGCGCGGCACTTGACTGCAAAAAGTGGGCAAATCCATGAATATGAAGACGTATTTGTGGGGAAACCTCAGGCTGAAGCCGGTTCCTACGAAGGCTTGTGCGTTTACCAGCATCACCGAACGGCGGTGACCGCCATCGACGCATGCATCGCACATCACAATATCCAAACGGTTCAACCCTTGCGCCTGGCTCGCGGATGCGCGGCGTCATAGACCTTGGCCAGATGCTGGAAATCCAGATGCGTGTAGATCTGCGTCGTGCCGATGTCGGCGTGGCCAAGCAGCTCCTGCACCGCGCGCAGGTTGCCGGAGGATTCAAGCAGGTGGCTGGCGCAGGAATGACGCAGCAGATGCGGATAGACACGCTGCCAGATGCCCTGGTCGCGGGCGCGTCGCTTGAGCCGCGTGCGCACGCCATTGGTGCTGAGCGCTCGCCCGTTGCGGCCACGCAGGATCAAATCGTCATCGCCACCGTGATCCTGCGTGCGCAATGCTTGCAGCGCGGACAAGGCCTGGCGGCCGACCGGCACGATGCGCGTCTTCGCGCCCTTGCCGGTGACCCGCAGCATGCCCTCGCTGACATCCAGATCACGCCAACGCAGGCTGACGATCTCAGCCACGCGCAGGCCGCTGGAATAAAGCAGTTCGAGCATCGCCCGATCGTGCACGGCTTCGGCATCGTCGAGGGGGAACTCGAGCAGGGCGGTCATCTCGTCGGCGTCGAGGACTTTGGGCAGCTTGCGCGGGATTTTCGGCGCGCGCACGCCAATGGCCGGATTGACCTTGACCTCGCCTTCGCGGGCCAGATAACGGAAGAAGCTGCGGCACGAGGAAAGGAACAAGCCGAGGCTGGCCGGGGCCAGGCCGGCGCGATGCTGCTCGGCCAGCAAGGCCTGCAGTTGCGCGCTGCGCAGTTCCTGCCAGCGCCCGATGCCGATGCGCTCGGCATGGGCGCGCAACTTGGCCAGGGCGCGCGCGTAGTTGTCGAGCGTGGATGCCGAATAGCGACGCTCGACGCGCAGATAGCCGAGATAGCCATCAATGGCGGCGGCGAGCGGTGCCACCATCTCAGGGCGTGTCGGTGTAGCGTCCGACCGCCGCCGACATGGCTTCGGCGATCAGGCGCAGGAACACGGTGCCCATGCCGGGATGGAAGCGGTTGGCATCGAGGCTGCCGATCGCCAGCATTCCGACCTCGCCGATGGCGAGCAGCACCGCTGATTGCACTTCGCTGGCGCGCTTGCCGAACAGGGCATCGAGCTTGTCCTGCTGCAGGCGACCGCAGAGCGGTTCGCCACGCTTGAGGAATTCGGCAAATGCCGGCATCGATTCAGGCCCGTCGGCCTCGACCAGCAGCCATTCCGCCGCCGGCAGATCCGGTTCGCTGCGAAACAGCACGACGCGCACCAGGTCGGTATGGAAATCCTCGGTCAGGCTGGCGACGACACGGGTCACCGTGTCGGCCAGGCTGTTCGCGCGCATCAGCGCCAGGGTCAGCGTGTGCACGCGCACCATCAGGGTTTCGTTTTCGTGGGCGATTTCAATGAGGTCATGCAAGCGTCGCGAGAACTCGTTGTTCTTGTCGCGCAGCACCTCGAGCTGGTAACTGGCCAGCGAGGCCGCCGGACCCTGTTCGCGCGGCAGGCGCAGGAGCATGGCGATGTCCGGAAACTCCCTGAGGAAATCCGAATGCCGACGCAGGTAGCTGGCCACCTCCATTGCGCTGAGGCCGTCCCTCACACTCAGATCACTCATGCCATACCCCTTCAAATACGAAAGTTGCGGGACCGGTCATCCACAAGGGATGACCCGGACCCTGCCATTGGATCAACAATGCACCGCCCGGCAGGCGGATTTCCACCTCGTCATCGACCTGCCTGCGCCGATGCATGACGGCCATCGCCGCACAGGCGCCGCTGCCACAGCCCAGGGTTTCGCCAACGCCGCGCTCCCACACGCGCAGGGCGATGGCCGAACGCGAAAGGATCTGCGCGAAGCCGACGTTGCAGCCTTGCGCAAATACCTCGGCATGCGCGAGTTGCGGGCCGAGCACGCCGACCTCGGCCTGATCGACGTCAGCGACGTCGATGACCGCATGCGGATTGCCCATCGACACCGCGCCAATCTCGATCGTGCGACCCGCCACATCGATGCGATAGCGATCGCACTCCGTGGTTGCCGCAAACGGCACGTCCGCCGGGGAGAAGCGCGGCTCACCCATGTCCACGCGCACGCGTGCATCGGCGAGCACTTCCACGCGCACCGGCCCAGAAGGACTCATCAGGCGCACCAGGCCCGCCTCCAGGCTGCCGTCGCGGGCCAGCCAGGCAGCCACGCAGCGCACGCCGTTGCCACATTGGCCCGAGGGCGAACCATCGCGGTTCCAGATGGCGTAGCGAAACACGCAATCGGCCGTTTCATCCTGCTCGATGGTCAGCAACTGGTCGAAGCCGACGCCAAGGTGTCGATCACCCATCTTGCGGATCTGCGCCGCATCCAGCGCGCACGCATGCTGGCGGCAATCAAGCACGACAAAATCATTGCCAATGCCATGCATCTTGCTGAACGCCAGGGCCATCGTCTGCGCGGCCTCAGCCTTGCGCGGCAGTCGCCGGCTTGTCCGCGGGCGTTGCCGCGGGCTTGACCAGGTCGCCCTTGTTGCCGCAGGCGGTGAGCAGGATCAGGGCGACAAGGACAGCCAGCGATCGGGACATGCGCAACATGCGTGGATCTCGTCAGTGCGGGAATGGCGACGAGTATAGCGCCGCTGGGCGCATCGTCCGCTGCACAATCCGCGTCGCCGGTCGCTGCAGAATCCGCAGCGAACCGGGTATGCTCGGGGCATGCCGCTGACACCGATCCTGATCGCCCTCTACGTGTTCGCCGGATTCTGCGCGCTGTTTGCCTTGATCAGCGCAGCCGGCGCACGCCGGCGCTGGCGGCAGCGGCACCGCTTCTCAGCTTGCCACCGCAGCTTGTGGACGATGGTATTTCTTCTGCTTGCGCTGCTCGGCGCATTCTCGGCCTCGGCCCTGATCGGCTACCGGCGACTGACCACGGAGACCCTGCTGGTCACCTTGCAGGCGCGCCAGCTGGGGCCGCAGCGCTACAACGTGCGCCTCGACTATCCCGACGGCACGCACCGCGATGTGCCAATTGCCGGCGATCAATGGCAGCTCGACGCGCGCGTGGTCAAGTGGCAGCCGCGCGCGGTCATGCTGGGTGCGCCGGTGCTGTACCGGCTCGATCGCATCGGCGGCCGCTATGCCGATGCCGCCCAGGAAAGCGAGCGGGCGCGCAGCGTGGTCGCGCTCGATGAAGGCAATCCGTTCGACCTGCTCGATCTCAAGCGCCGCTTTCCGCAATGGCTGCCGTGGATCGATGCCGACTATGGCAGTGCCGCGTTCCTGCCCCTGGTCGATGGTGGTGAATACAATGTCAGCCTGGCCCCGGCTGGCGGCCTCGTCGCGCGCCCGGCCAATGCCTTGACCGAACGGAAGTTGCGCGAGGCGGGTTGGTAAGGGCGTGACCCGCGGGCCGATGCCCGGCTAAGATTCATGCCTTGCCGCGCACGCTGCGGCGATCAGGGACAGGGAGCGCGGTGCGTGGCGGGCAAGACCAGCAAGGCAGACAAGCCTGGAATCTCCATCTGGCGCATCGTCAGCACGCTCTTTTTCCTGGTCGTCCTGATCGTCTGGTGCGTCTACCACGCCAACTTCGTCACCGGCCGCTCGCTGCAGTTGGCGTTTCCGGGCTGGGATGTCTCCTACAAGAGTTGCTGGCCGAATCCCTTTGGCGGCACCTGGGTCAGTGATGTCACCCTGATCCCGCTTGAGGACGACGAGGAGGAAGTCTTCCACTTCGAGCACCTCACCGTCGACGTGCCGATGATGCAGTACTACCGCAGCGGTTTCAGCCGCAAGAGGAATGCCCTGCTCAAGGCGATCAAGGACATCCGGCTCGAGTTCAGCGGCGGCCAGGGCGTCATGACGATCCCCTTCACCAGCGAGATGGTGGTGTTCGGCAATGCCAGCGCTGCGCCTTTCGAGGCTGACGGCTGCACCGAGGATGGCGCCTGGGTCAGCAGCGAACTGGCCGACATGGGCCTGACCACCGAAGGCACCGAACTGACCATGTCCTGGCATCGCACCGAGGATCGACTGATCCGCGAGCACTCGATCCACACGCCCGGCGCGGGCCGCGTCGACTATCGCGGCGAAGAACTGCTGCACGACAATTTTCCATTGTTCAGTCTTGTCGATAGCGGCCGCAGCGAGCTGGTGGCCAGCGAATGGCATGTCAAGGACGAGGGTTTCAGCAAGGCACGCAACGCCTACTGCGCAAGGAAGGATGGCATCACGCCGGGCGAATTCATCGATCGCCATCTGCAAACGGTGCAGCGCACCCTCGCCGCGCTCGGCCTCGAGCCGACGCCAGCCGCGCAGGCGGCATACCGGCGCCATGTCGAGACCGGTGCACCGCTCGATCTCGTCCTCAACTACTCGCCGGCTATCAGCGGCGAACGCTATTACGACCTGGATATCGGCCGCTGGATCGACTACATGCACGGTGGTTTCAACGTCGATGGCCGCACCGTGGGCATCGGCATGAAGGCGATCCCGGTGCGCCCGCTGCCCGACGATGACGAAGTCAGCTCGACATGGAAGCTGCTCGAATCCGAACGCGCTGCGAGTGCCCGCCTGGTGCAGTCGGCAGGTGACGAAGCAGCACCCGTGGCCGCGACACGCAACGCGCAAGCGCCGACCCTCGCGGTTGCCACGATTCCGCTCGATCCCGACGAGGAGTATCTGTTGGCCGATGCCGGCGAAGTCGTCGAGCGCCCGGCGGTGGTCGAGGATTACGCCAGGCTGTCCAGCGAAGTCGGCCAACGCTTCATGCTCTACACCAGGGGCAAGCCGGCCATGCGCGTGGAGATTGTCGGCATGGATGAAGGCGTGGTCCAGGTGCGCCGTTACCTGCGCAGCGGTTTCCTCGAACAAGGCATCACTCGCGCCGCCTTCGTGCGTGCCGAACGGACGCGCTGAGGCGCAGGCAACCGGTCAGGCACTTGTTCCCGCCAGCGCTGGCATTTGCAACCAGTGCAACATGCGGTGTCAAAGGACTTTCTCGTAACACAGCGCCGTCGCGCCGTCTTCGTAGAAGCCCGGGCGGCTGGCGAACTTTCGGTAGCCGCGGCGTTGGTACAGGCGTTGCGCGGCCGCGTTGTCGCTGCGCACTTCAAGGCGCAGGTGCGTGCAACCACGCTCACGGGCATCATTTTCGCAGGCATCGAGCAGGGTCTCACCGATGCCGCATCCCCTCAGTGCGGCAGCAACCGCCAGCGAGTAGAGCCGCGCCCGCGTACTGCCCTTGCGCAGGAACACCACGGCCGCCGCGCACAGCTGTGCATTGGCTTCGACGACGAGGATGCTGGCGCGGGTGCCGCGCAGATGATGCCGCCATTGCCGCGCACTGAGGCGATCGCTGGCGAAGCTCGCGTTCTCGAGATCGATCAAGGCAGCGAGGTCACCCGGCACGGCGCGGCGTACCTGCAGGGCGGCGGGTCTGTCGATGCCTTGGCCAGGCTGCGTCGGGATCTCCATCCACGAAGTCTAGCCTGTTGCCCCGGCGCGCAGATCGACATGGCAAGCGGCGGCTGGAACTGAATGCAGCACATCGGCGGCGGCGGCCGCAGCGCCTGTGACGCACGACGCTATGGCAAACTTCGCGTCTTGACGCCAGGCAAGGGTTCGCATCGCGGCAACGCGATCCGGAATGTCTCGACGGCGATCCTCCTGCCAACGGCCAGAGCCCATGAGTCGCCTCATCATCGTTGTCGAGAAAGCCTCCGATTGGGGCTCCTATTACCCTTCCGACAACGTCGTTTCCGCGCAGGATTACCTCAGGCAGTCGCTCAACGAGGATGACGAGCGCACCCAGGTCATCAATCTCTGCCGCAGCTACAAGTATCTCGGCACCGGTTACTACGTTTCCCTGCTCGCCGAAGCGCGGGGTCACAAGGTGATCCCCTCGGTACGCACGATCAACGACCTGCGCCGGCGCTCGCTGTACGGCCTGGACATCGAGGACCTGAGCAGCCGCCTCGGCAAGTTCCTGCCGGCCGGTGGCCGCGACACCACGGATTTCGGCATCCTCGTCTATTTCGGCGAAACCTCGTACCCGTCGCTGGAGGATCTGGCGCGCCAGGTCTTCGAGGCGTTTCCGAGCCCGATCCTGCGCATCGAATTCGAGCGCGACCGCGTCTGGCAGATCAGCGCGATCAAGCCGACCGGCCTGCACTCGCTGTCCGACGAGCAGGAGGACGCCTTTGCGCAGACCCTCGACCGCTTTTCGCGCAAGCTCTGGCGCAAGCCGCGCGCGCGGCGCAAGTACCGTTTCGACCTGGCCATGCTGGTCGATCCGAACGAGGCCATGCCGCCATCGAACAAGAAGGCGCTCAAGCATTTCATCGAGGCCGGCAGCGAACTCGGCATCGAAGTCGATCCGATCGGCCGCAACGACTACCAGCGCCTGGCCGAATACGACGGCCTGTTCATCCGCGAAACCACCGCGCTGGACAATCACACCTATCGCTTCGCCAATCGCGCCGAGAAGGAAGACATGGTCGTCGTCGACGATCCCGAGTCGATCCTCAAGTGCACCAACAAGATCTACATGCACGATCTCATGCTCTCGCGAAAGCTGCCGATCCCGCGCACCGAGATCCTCTACAAGGATGATGCGAAGAATCTCGACGAGAGTGCCGAACGCCTCGGCTTTCCGCTGGTGCTGAAGATTCCGGACGGCTCGTTCTCGCGCGGCATCGTCAAGGTTGAGAGCGCCGACAAGCTGAAGGCTGCCGCCGATGCGCTGTTCCAGCACACCGCCCTGGTGCTTGCGCAGGAGTTCATGTTCACCGAGTTCGACTGGCGCATCGGCGTGTTCAATCGCGAGCCGCTGTACGCCTGCAAGTACTACATGTCGCGTGGCCATTGGCAGATCTACAACCACGCCGCCAAGGGCACGACGAAATCCGGCGGGTTCGAAACCTTGCCGGTCCGCGAGGCACCGGCGGATGTGGTCAAGCTGGCGCTGAAGGCCACCGCCGCCATTGGCGACGGCCTGTACGGCGTCGATATCAAGAAGGACGGCGCCCGCCTGGCGATGATCGAGGTCAACGACAATCCCTCGATCGATGCCGGCGTCGAGGACGCCTACCTGGGTGCCGATCTCTACCGGCGCATCATGGCCGAGTTCCTGCGTCGCATGGAGCGCAAGCGACTCGGCACGCGCGGCTGAGCGCGGCGCCTTGCGCAACATCGTGGCCAGCAGGCTTTTGCAGTGCGCGCGTGCCAGCCAGAGCAGGTTGATCAGCGGTGCGCCAAGCAGCCAGAACGGCACGCTCATGCCGGCCATGTCGCCGCCGCGCAAGGCCGGGAACAACAGCATGGCGAGGAAACCGCCAACGGCCCAGGCGAGCAACCAGGCAGGCACCCGTGGTGCGGCGGCGCGGCCATGGCCGCAGCGCCGGGCGGAGACGGCAGAGAGGGTGAACGGGGCAAGCAGCATGGTGATTCTCCGATGGTTTTGGCGACCCTGCGCGGTAGCGGTCTCAGCAACTGAGAAGGCAGCGGCGAGGCCGCGCTTCCGGCAGCGCATGCGATACTCGCTCGGCCTTTGACGGAGTGCTGCGTGGAATCAAACGGCTTCATGCAATACGCCCTGATCCTGCTGCTGGCAGCGGTGATTGCCGTGCCGCTGGCCAAGCGTTCGCGGCTCGGTGCCGTGCTCGGTTATCTCGGCGCCGGTGCGCTGATCGGACCGTCGGTATTGAACCTGGTCGGCAACGCCGAGGAGATCGCGCACATCTCCGAGCTCGGCGTGATCCTCATGCTGTTCGTCATCGGACTCGAGTTGTCGCCACAGCGACTCTGGGTCATGCGTCGCCAGGTGTTCGGCTTCGGCAGCATCCAGATGCTGGCCAGCGCGCTGGCCATCGGTGCCGTCTGCATGGCCCTCGGGCTTGCCTGGAAAGTCTCCTTCGTCATTGGCCTCGCGCTGGCGCTGTCCTCGACCGCGATCGGTCTGCAGATCCTCACCGAGCGCAAGGAACTGCAAAGCCCGCATGGCCGCCTCGCCTTCGCCATCCTGCTGTTCCAGGATGTCGCCGCGATCCCGATCCTCGCCCTCGTGCCGCTGCTTGCCATCGCCCCGGCCAGCACCGGCACGACGCCCGATTTTCTCGGCTTCCTGCGCGTGGTGCTGACCATCGCCGTGGTCGTCATCGGCGGTCGCCTGCTGATGCGCCCGCTGTTTCGCATCGCCGCGCGCACGCAGATCCCCGAAGTGTTCACCGCAAGCACCTTGCTGGTCGTCCTCGGCACCGCCTGGTTTGTGCAGCTCGGTGGCATCTCGATGTCGCTGGGCGCCTTCCTCGCCGGCGTCCTCCTCGCCGATTCCGAATACCGCCACGAAATCGAAGCCCGCATCGATCCGTTCAAGGGACTCCTGCTTGGCCTGTTCTTCATCAGCGTCGGCATGAGCGCAAACATCCGCCTCGCCGTCGGCGAACCGCTGCTGATCGCCTCGATCCTGCTCGGCCTGCTGGCCATCAAGTGCCTGATCCTGCTCGCCATCGGTCGGCTGGCGCGGATCCGCGTTGACAGCTCGCTCATGCTCGCAGGCGTGCTTGCCCAGGGCGGCGAATTCGCCTTCGTGATCTTCAGCCTGGCCATGCAGAACAATCTGCTCGACCGCCACCTTCGCGACGTGTTGATTGTCGCCATAACCCTGTCGATGGCGCTGACGCCGGTGCTGATGGCCCTGTTCTCACGCCTTGTGCCAAAGGCAACAAGCACGGCGCCGGTTTACGACCCCATCGACGAGGAAGACATTCCCCGCGTCATCATCGTCGGCTTCGGCCGCTTCGGCCAGATCATCGCGCGCGTCCTGCGTGCCAACAAGATCCGCTTCACCGCGATCGAAAGTTCGATCGAGCAAGTCGAGGCATCGCGCCGCTTCGGTAACAAGATCTACTACGGCGATCCAACGCGCGGTGAGTTGCTGCGTGCAGCGCATGTGGACAAGGTGGAATTGTTGATTGTTGCCACAGACGATCCGGAAGCGAATATCCGCACCGTGCGCCTGGTGCGGCGCATGTACCCGGATCTCAAGGTCTATGCGCGCGCGCGCAATCGCCAGCATGCCTATCGGCTGATGGATCTTGGCGCGCATGTCGTGCGCGAAACCTTCCATTCCAGCCTGGTGCTGGCCGAGCAGGCGCTGACCGACCTCGGGCTGGGCGCGGAGCTCGCCGCGCAACGCGTCGCCCGCTTCCGCCAGTTCGATGAAAGGCTGCTCGCCGAGCAGCAACTGTTCTACGACGACGAGGCGGCGATCATGCAGAACGCACGCGAAGCGCAACGCGACCTCGATCGCCTGTTCGAGGCCGATATCGCCGCCGAAAAAAGCGCGGGTGGGCAATGAGCCCGCGTCGCGGTTTTGCCCTCGCCGAAACCGACTTGCGCAGCTTCGATCGCAGCGAGGCGGCGCATTGCCATGTGCAGAGACCCGATCGCTATCGCCTGCTCGAGGCGCTGCCGTCCGATGTCCCGCGCATCAGCCGTGGCAGCGGGGTTTCCTATGTCGGTGCGAGTTTTGCCAGCGACTGCGTGGTGCAGGATCTGGCGGCGTTCGACCGCCTCCTCGATTTCGACGGCGAACGCGGCTTGCTGAGCGTCGAGGCCGGCGCGCGCATCGGTGACGTGGCGCGCTTCGCCCTGGCCCAGGGCTGGTTGTTGCCGGTCGTCCCCGGCCATCCGCGCGCCAGCGTCGGCGGCTGCATCGCGGCCGATGTGCATGGCAAGAACCCGGCCCGGGATGGCACCTTCCGCGCCCATGTCGAGGCCATCGAGGTGTTCGATCCGCACAGCGGTTGGCTGCAGCTCGACCGCAATCGCAACGCCGAGCGCTTCCACGCCTGCTTCGCCGGTTTCGGCATTCCAGGCCTGATCAGCAAGGCAACCCTGCGCCTGGTTCCCGCACCGGGCGGCTATTCCCTGCGCGGCGTGGCGGTGGCCGGTCTCGTCGAAGCGCGCGAAGTGTTGCTTGCGCATGCCGGCGCGCCCTTGCTGTATGGCTGGCACGATGGCCGCGCCGGTCGATTCGGCCGCGGCGTGATCCGCTTTGGCCTCGAATCGAAGGAACCAGTTGCAACGCCGGCACGTCGCCCCGGCGATCTGCCGGCGAGCATCAAGCCGTGGCCGTTGTGCGCATGGAATCGCAGCGGCATCGCCGCGATGAACCGCCTGATCGCGCACCGACATGGTCCCGGGCAGATGCATGTCGCCGTCGAGGCGGCCATGTTCCCGCTGAATGACGCCCGCGCCTACTTCGCCGGCTTCGGTGCAGAAGGTTTCATGGAAGCGCAATGGCTGCTGCCGCATGCCAGTTATGCCGAGTTTGTCGCCAGCCTGGAAGGCGAAGTCGCGCGCCAGCGACCGCGCATCAGCCTGATTGCCAGCAAGTTGTTTGACGGCCAGGCCCACGGCCTCGGCTTCGATGGCAAGGGCATTGCCCTGGCCATCCAGCTGCCGCAACCAAAGGCCCGCGTGCAAGCCGCCTTCATCGCCGCCCTGACCGAATTGGCCCTGCTGCATGGCGGGCGGCCAAACCTGATCAAGGATTCCAGCCTGCAGGCCGAAGCCGCGCAACGCGGCATTGCCGATTTCGCCGCCTGTCGCGCGCGCCTGCGTGCCTTTGATCCACAGCAGCTGCACGCCTCGATGCTGACGCGGAGGCTGGGCCTGTGACCGCGATTGTCGTTGGCGCATCCAGCGGACTTGGCCGCGCATTGGCGCTGGAACTTGCCGGCAAGGGCAAGCCGTTGTTGTTGATCGCTTCCGATGCACGCGATCTCGATGCCATGGCCAGCGACCTGCGTCTGCGCTTCAAGGTCACGATCGCCACCCTGGCCATGGATCTGGCCGCCAGCGCCGATCCCGGCGCACGCATCCTCGCCAGCCTCGCCGATCTGCCGCCAGCTTCGATCTTGCTGCTGGCGGTCGGCATGTCGCGCAGCGACGATGACGGAACCCTCGGCGCGGTGGCCATCGGCCAGCTGCTGGCGATCAACCTGCATGCGCCGATCGCCATCACCCAGGCCTTGCTGCCTGCCCTGCTTGAATCACGCGGCACCATAGTCGGCATCGGCAGCATTGCCGGCACCCGCGGGCGCAGCCGCAACATCGTCTACGCCGCCGCCAAGCGTGGCCTTGAAACCTTCTTCCAGAGCTTGCGCCACCGTCATCTGCCATCGAGCCTGCGCGTGCAGTTTTATCGCCTCGGCTTCCTGCGCAGCAACCTGACCTTCGGCCTCAAGCTGCCGCTGCCAGTCGCCGAGCCGGCAGATGTCGCGCGCAAAGTCGTCGCGCACTTGCAGCGCGGCTCGTTTGCCCGCTACGAACCCCGCTGGTGGGGAATGATCGCGTTGCTCGTACGCAGCCTGCCGTGGTTCGCCTTCCGGCGCATGCGCGACTGAGCAAGCGGGCGCAGGGATGCCCCGGGAACGCCGGCGGGGACGTCGGCGTTCCCGAGTAACCTGCCTCAGAACCTGCCGGACTGGAAATCGCGTATTGCCTCGACAATCTGCTCCGGCGTGTTCATGACGAAGGGGCCGTGCTTGGCTACGGGTTCGGCGAGCGGCTTGCCGGCGACGAGGATCAGGCGTCCGCCAGCGCGCCCAGCACTGACCTGGACATGCTCGCCACGGTCGAGCACGGCAAGTTCGCCACGCGCCACGTCGCGCGACTGCGACGACGGGCCAATCATCACGGAACCATCATAGACATAGGCAAACGCGTTGTGATCCGCGGCCAGCGGAATGTCGATCGCCATCCCGGCGGCCAGGGACAGATCCAGATAAAGCGGATCGGTGGCGATGCCGTTGACCGGTCCGTGCACATCGCCAAAGCGCCCGGCAATCACGCGCAGCGAAATACCGGCTGCCGGCTCGACAAGCGGAATCGATTCGGCGGCAATGTCCTGATAGCGCGGTGCCGTCATCTTGTCGCGTGCCGGCAGGTTGACCCAGAGCTGGAAACCCCACATCAGGCCGTCTTCCTGTTCCGGCATCTCCGAATGCACGATGCCGCGCCCCGCCGTCATCCACTGCACGCTGCCGGGACCGAGCAAGCCCTGGTTGCCCTGGTTGTCGGCGTGGCGCATGCGCCCGGCGAGCATGTAGGTGACGGTTTCAAAGCCGCGATGCGGATGATCCGGAAATCCGGCCAGGTAATCGCCCGCGCGGTCGGAGCGGAACTCGTCAAGCATCAGGAACGGATCGAGCATGTCGAAATCGCGTTGCCCGATGATGCGATTGAGTTTCACGCCAGCACCATCGCTGACTGCCTGGCCACGGACAATGCGACGGACCGCACGCGATTGCCGGATCGGTGAATTTGCCATGGGGGATTCCTGATTCTGCGTTGCCACCAAGATGGAGCCGCCGCGTCGCGGCGACAAGCGCGATCCACTGAACGGGCTGCTTTGCGGAGGTGAACAATGCGCATCGGGCAAGTGCTGGAATTTATTCACTTTCCAGTGCAGAATCGGTTGTCCCGCTGCGTGGAATCAGGGAACAGACGTGAACGCAGGCCTCAATGCACACGATCAAACGCAATCCAGCGCCAGTTCGGTGTTGCGCTCGCTGGTGCTGTGCGACCTGGTCGATTCGACGGCCCTGGTCGAACGCCTCGGCGACCGCGAGGCCGCCGAACTGATCCGCAAGCACGATCGCCTCGCCCGCACTTTGGCCGATCGCCATGGCGGCCAGGAGATCGACAAGACCGATGGCTTCCTGATGATGTTCGAGCGCCCGCTCAACGCGGTCGCCTTTGCCCTCGACTACCAGCGCGGTTTGCGCCAGCTCAACGCGGCGGAGAAATCCACCCTCGCGGCGCGCGTCGGCATCCATGTCGGCGAAGTGGTGATCTGGGACAACAGCAGCGAGGACATTGCCAAGGGCGCCAAGCCGGTCGAAGTCGAGGGTCTGGTCAAGCCAGTCACCTCGCGGCTGATGAACCTGGCCCTGCCCGGGCAGATCCTGCTTTCCAACATCGCCTATGACGTCGCCCATCGCGCCCAGGGCGAGCTGGGCGAGGCGCTGGAGAAGGTGCGCTGGCGCACGCATGGCCGCTATCGTTTCCGTGGCGTGCCGGATCCGGTGGCGGTATTCGAGGTCGGCGAGGAAGGCCTGGCACCACTGAAGGCACCGCCGTGGTCAAGCAAGGCGCATCGCGAAGTGCCGTTCTGGCGGCGTCCGGCGACGGTGGTCATCGAAGCGCTGGTCGTGGTCGTCCTGATCACGGTGCCGCTGGTGATGTTCCTGCGCCCGGATCCGGCCATCGCCTTTGCCAACCGCGATTGGGTGGTCGTCGGCAGCCTGCACAACCTGACCGGCGAGACGGTGTTCGATGATGCGCTTGAAAGCGCCTTGCGCATCGGCTTGGAGCAATCCCGCTACGTCAACGTGATGCCGGATCTGAAGGTGCGCAACACCATCACGCGCATGCAGCGCGATCCGGATGCCACCGAAGTCGACCGCGCGGTCGGCTCGGAAGTGGCGATCCGCGACGGCGCGCGCGCCCTGATCCTGCCGACCATCGCCGAGATCGG
>MKWR01000003.1 GCA_001899855.1 Lysobacterales bacterium 63-13 | reverse complement strand
CCGTCCTTCAAGGCAGCGCAACAAAGATCCGCGCGCAGACAGGTGTCGCCGAACCCATTGATTCATATCTAAAACGGTGGCTCTCGGAAGGTCCGCCACGCGCACCGCGCGGCTTGCCAAGGCAACCAGCCTTCGCTGCGCCACGCAGCACGCGTGGCGAACCTTCCGAACGCCATGACGGTTGCGCCACTTGATCAGCGTTGCCCTAGACTTGAACCCGGGCAAGCCGGGGAACCCTCGCCGCGATGATCCGCATCCTTGACTGCAATATCACCGAGCTCCGCGTCGACGCCATCGTCAACGCCGCCAACGAGACCCTGCTTGGTGGCGGCGGTGTCGACGGTGCCATCCATCGTGCCGCCGGCCCGGGCCTGCTCGCCGCCTGCCGTGCCCTGCCCCTGCTGCGACCCGGTGTGCGTTGCCCGACTGGCGAAGCACGCCTGACCGGGGGATTTGCCCTGCCCGCGCGCTTCATCATCCACACCGTTGGGCCAGTCTGGGAAGGCGGCGAGGATGGCGAGCCGGCATTGCTGGCGGCCTGCTATCGCAACGTGCTGGCCATTGCCACGGCGCAGTCGCTGGATTCAATTGCCTTCCCGGCAATCAGTTGCGGCGTATTCGGCTACCCGCCCGAAAAGGCCGCAATGATCGCCCTCGGCGAAATCGGCAAACCCGCCCACGCCAGGTTCAAGGTGACCCTTTGCTGCCGCGGCGAGCGCATCCTGCACAGTTATCGCGACGCTGCCGCCAAACTCGGCATCGAGATCCAGTTGTAGGCGTTCTCTCGCACTTCCATTCGACAGGACTTGCAGTTCGTGGAAGCGACGACCCTTGTTCGCACGACATCCCTGCATTTTCCGGCGCATGTCCTTGCAGAAGGCGGCTTCAGCCGTCCCGAGCAGGGGACTCCCTATTGGTCGCGATGCCCTGGTTCCTGCGCTCCGAAGGAGCGTGAACAATCAATGAGAAAAGCATCATGCTTGATGCCACATCCTGCCGAGGATGGCCGACTCAGGACGACGGAGCGATGAATCCGGGCGGTGCCGACGAACCCTCGCCAAAGAAATACTTTTCCATTTCAGCGGAAAGGAAACTGCGCGTCGATGCATCCAGGGGATTCAGGCGGTTTTCGTTGATGAGCATGGTCTGATGCGCCATCCATTCGGCCCAGGCCTTTTTCGACACGTTTTCGTAGATGCGCTTGCCAAGTTCGCCGGGCCAGGGCGCAAAGGCGAGGCCTTCGGCTTCAAAGCCGAGTTTCACGCAGTGGACGGTACGCATGGTTTGGATTCCTCAAGAAGAATGCCCAACAGTTTACGCACTGGTGCGGGCAGGCCAAGTTCGCCGAGTTCTCCGGGAAGGAACCAGCCTTGCTCGGCATCATCCGCAACCCGCTCTGCCGCGCTGGAGACTTCGAGCAAGACCGGGGTAATGCGCAACTGGAAATGACTGAAGCGATGCAGCAGTTCGGGCAGCACGCGAATCGACGCCGCCTGGTTGTTCCGCAGCGCGGGAATGGCAAGCCTGGCCTGCTCGACATCGATGCCTTCGGGAAGGCTCCAGAGACGTGCCCAGACTCCGACCGGCGGCCGCCGTTCGAGGAGGGTGCGGCCCTCGCCGTCACGGGCGATCAACATGGTCGTCGTGCGCAGCGGAACCTGCCTTGCCGGTTTCGCCTGCGGCAACACGCTTGTCAGGCCGTCGCGCAAGGCAATGCAATCACCGCGCAACGGACATGCAGCGCATCGCGGCTTGCTGCGCGTGCACGCCAGCGCACCAAGATCCATGATTGCCTGGGTGTAGTCGGCGACACGCGAGCGCGGCGTATGCGCTTCGGCCAGTTGCCACAACTGCTTCTGCACGGCGCTGCTGCCCGGCCAGCCGTGCACGCCATGGAAGCGCGCCAGCACGCGCCGCACATTGCCATCGAGGATGGCCAGGGGTTGCGCGTGCGCCTGGGCGAGGATGGCCGCGGCGGTCGAACGGCCAATGCCGGGCAAGGCCGCAAGCATTTCGATTGACTCGGGCAATTCGCCGGCATGGCGGGCGACGCACAGCCGCGCGCAACGATGCAGGTTGCGTGCGCGGCTGTAGTAGCCAAGCCCCGACCACAAGGCCAGCACGCGATCCTCGGACGCCGCGGCAAGCTCGCCCAGGCTCGGCAGCGCGTACACGAAGCGCTCGAAATAAGGAATCACCGTGCGCACCTGGGTCTGCTGCAGCATGATCTCGCTGAGCCAGACCCGGTACGGAGTGCGTGGATGCTGCCAAGGCAGGTTTTGCCGCCCGTGCCGGTCGAACCAGCCGAGCAGATGTCTGGCGAACGCGTCCATTCCGGTTCCTGTCGTGCTCAGGCGCCGCCGCCGGATCCTGAAAGCGAAGCCGGCAACAGGCCGTCGACAAATGCCTGCGCCTCGAACACGCGCAGATCCTCAAGGCCTTCGCCAAGGCCGACAAAGCGGATCGGCAGGCCGAATTCACGGGCAAGGGCAAATACCACGCCGCCCTTGGCGGTGCCATCGAGCTTGGTCACGACAAGGCCGCTGACGCCGATCGCCTCGCGGAAATGCCTGACCTGGTGGATCGCGTTCTGGCCGGTGGTGCCATCGATGACCATGAGCACCTCGTGCGGTGCGCCGGCGTCGATCTTGGCCAGCACGCGACGCACCTTGGACAGTTCATCCATGAGGCCGGACTGGGTATGCAGGCGCCCGGCCGTGTCGGCGATGAGCACGTCCACCCGACGCGATCTTGCCGCCTGCAAGGCATCGAAAATCACGCTGGCGGAATCGGCACCGGAAGATTGCGCAATCACCGGCACGCCGTTGCGCTGGCCCCAGCTCTGCAACTGCTCGACGGCGGCGGCGCGGAAAGTGTCGCCGGCGGCAAGCATGAGGCTGCGCTTCTCGCCGAGGAAGCGGTGCGCGAGCTTGCCGATGGTGGTGGTCTTGCCGACGCCGTTGACACCGACCATGAGGATCACGAACGGTTGATGTCCGCCGACATCGAGCGGCTGCTCGACTGGCTGCAGCAATTCGACGAGGCGCTTGCGCAAGGCGTCGAGCAAGGCTGCGGCATCGGCAAACTCGCGCCTGGACACGCGCCTGCGCAAATCCTCGACGATCGCGGTCGCCGCGCCGACGCCGACATCGGCGCTGATCAGGCAGGTTTCCAGTTCCTCGAGCAGATCGTCATCGAGCTTCGGATTGCGTGCAAAGAGGCCGCCGAGGCCCTTGGCAAAGCCGCTTCCGGCAAGGCGTTGCCGCCAGCTTTTCCGTGCCGGGATCCCGTTTTCCGCCGACGCCGCTGCTTCGATGAGCCGCGAATCGACCGGGTGTTCCTCGGTGATGTCGAGGTCGATGCGCGTCGGCTCATCCGCCATTTCCGGATGCGCCAGCAGCGATCCGGCAAGGGTGACCGGTCCGCTGCGCGCGAGCAGTGCAGCCGCTGGAACCTCCTCGGTTATCGAATGCGCTGTTGCCGGCGCCTTGTACAGCAAGGCTTCGTTGGCTTTCTCCACAGCCGGCTTGTCGACAGCCGGCTTCTTCTTCCAGAACTTGAGCATTGCGGGGTGACACGTCGAAAGGATGCGCGGCATGCTATCACTCCCTACTCGTGCTCCTGAACGGATGATCCCCGTGAAGCGTCCTGCCCAAGGCAACGCCGGCAAGCTGCGCATCGTCGCCGGCACGCTGCGCGGCAGCCGCATCGATGTGATCGAGCGTGACGGCTTGCGCCCGACCAGCGACCGCGTGCGCGAGACGCTGTTCAACTGGCTGGCGCCGATGATCGCGGGCACGAGATGCCTGGACCTGTTTGCCGGAACCGGCGCACTCGGCATCGAGGCGATTTCACGGGGTGCCGGCTCCTGCACCTTCATCGAGCGTGATCGCGATCTCGCCCGTCACCTGCAGGCGACATTGGATCGCCTGAAGATCGACAACGCCCACGTCGTCAATGCCGACGCAATGAACTGGCTGAGCGGACCGGCACAAGCGTTCGATCTGGTCTTTCTCGATCCACCGTTCAGCGCCGGCTTGTGGAGCGATGCCGCTGCCCGACTTGAAAGCGGAGGCTGGCTGGCGGACGCGGCGATGATCCATGTCGAATCGGCAGTCGGCAGCAGCCTTGCCCTGCCGGCGAACTGGCACCTGCACCGTGAAACCCGGGCGGGTGCCGTGCAGTTCGCGCTCTATCGTCGTACTCCGACGATTCCGCTAAGCTAGAGCGGATTTCCGCAGCAATCCAGGTGGATTGATGTCCGTTCCTCCATCGCGCGCACGTGTCGCCGTCTATCCCGGCACCTTCGACCCGATCACCAATGGCCACATCGACCTGGTGACGCGGGCGGCACCGCTGTTCGATCGCCTGGTCGTTGCCATCGCCGACAGCCAGAGCAAGGGCCCGTGCTTCAGCCTCGAGGCGCGGCTGGACATGGCGAAGAAGGCGCTGGCCGGGATCGGCAACGTCGAGGTGCGCGGGTTTTCCAGCCTGCTCGCCAGCTTTGTCAACGAAATCGAGGCCGGCGTCATCCTGCGCGGCTTGCGCGCGGTGTCGGATTTCGAATACGAGTTCCAGCTGGCCAGCATGAATCGGCACCTGATCCCGCAGGCCGAGACCATGTTCCTGACTCCGGCCGAGCAATACAGCTTCATTTCCTCGTCGCTGGTGCGCGAGATCGCGCGGCTTGGCGGCGATGTCTCCGGATTCGTCCATCCGGTCGTCCAGCAAGCGCTCGCGCAACGCTGGGCCGATTGATCCCTTTCCCTCAAGGAGTTGCAGTGATGTTCAAGAAATCCCTTTTCCTCGTGTTCGCCGCGTGCGCGGTGACCCTGGCCCTGTCTGCCTGCGACAAGAAGGAAGAAGCAGCCGCGCCAACCGAGCAGGCTGTCGAAACCGTGGCCCTGCCGGCGCCCACCGCTGCACCGGCCGAGTGGAAGAAGTATCTCGCCGCCGTGGTCATGCAGAACATGCAGGGCGTCAAGAGCAATCGTCCATACATGTACTTTGTCCCGGGCGGCGATGACGGCAAGGCGGTGATCGATCGCAGCAACCAGCTCGACAACGTCAGCCTCGCCGTCTCCCGCGGCGTCCTGCCTGGCAACATGCTGGCGTTCGGCGGCCCGGATTCGGCGATCACCGCGGACCTCATCATCGACTCGTTCAAGGATGCCGGTGCCGGCACGTTCAAGGACGTGACCGTGCTCTTCGTCGGCGCCCAGGCCGATTCGGACCGGGTCAAGGAAGCCTTGACCAGTTCCGGCGCGACCTACCGCTTCGCTGAAATGAAGTAAGGCAATCCGGCGCGCCGTTCATGCGGCGCGCCGCAGCCGCGCAATGGCACTCAAGATCACCGACCAATGCATCAACTGTGATGTCTGCGAACCGGTCTGCCCGAACACCGCGATAACCCCGGGACGCGAGATCTACGAAATCGCGCCATCCAGTTGTACTGAATGCGTGGGGCATTTCGACGTACCGCAGTGCGTCGAGGTCTGCCCGGTCGAGTGCATCGTGCTCGATCCGCAATTCCCTGAATCGCGCGAGCAACTGCAGGCGAAATACGCCGCGCTGACCCGCGAGGAAATCACATGAAACACCATGGATTCTTGCTGATCGCCGCCTTGCTGGCGACGCCATGCCTGGCCACGCAGGCAACGCCGGCAACCGCGGCGGATGCAGCGGCGCAGGCTGCGCGCCCGGGCAAGGCCGCGATCGCCAGTTCGCACCGCCTTGCCACCGATGCCGGTTTCGAGATCCTCGGCAAGGGTGGCAACGCCTTTGACGCGGCCATTGCGGTGGGCGCAACCCTCGCCGTGATCGAACCGCAAAGCTCCGGAATCGGCGGCGGCGGATTCTTCCTGCTGCATCGTGTCAGCAATGGCAAGGATTTCTTCGTCGATGCCCGCGAGCGCGCGCCCGCGCAAAGCCGCGGCGAACTCTGGGCCGATGCCGAGGGCAAGCTCGACAAGGACAAGTCGATCAATGGCCCGCTCTCGGCCGGCATTCCGGGCGAACCGGCAGCCTATGCCTGGCTGGCCGCGCGTTACGGCAAGCTGCCGTTGTCGGCATCACTGGCACCGGCCATCCGCATTGCCCGCGAAGGCTTTGCCGTCTATCCGCGCCTGCAGTCGTCCATCGAGCGACGCAAGCCCGTGCTCGAACGCTGGCCGGCCTCGGCCAAGCTCTATCTCGACGATGGCAAGGCACCGGCGAGCGGTGCCATCTGGAAGAATCCCGATATCGCCGACACCCTCGAGCGCATTGCCCGCGAAGGCAATGACGGTTTCTACAAGGGCGAATTCGCCGAGCGCATGGTCGCCGCGGTACGCGCGGCAGGCGGCATCTGGAGCCGCGAGGACCTCGCCGACTACACGGTCAAGGAGCGCGAACCGATCAGCCTCGATTACCGCGGCTGGCGCATCGTCACCGCGCCGCCACCGTCATCGGGCGGCATTGCCCTTGGCGAGATGTTCAACATCATCGCCGGCTACGATCCTGCCCGCTACGATCGCGTGCAGCGCATCCATTTCAACATCGAGGCGATGCGCCGCGCCTATCGCGATCGCGCCGAGTATCTTGGCGATCCCGATTACGTGGGCATGCCTCTCGCCGAACTGCTCAGCCCGCTGTATGCGGCCGGCTTGCGCGCCTCGATCCATCCGCAAAAGGCGACGCCCAGCGACATGCTGCCCGGTTACATGTCACCGGCCGAATCCGAGCACACCACGCATTACTCGATAATCGATGTCGACGGCAACATGGCCGCGGTGACGAAGACGGTCAACCTCACCCTCGGCTCGGGTTTTGTCGTCGAAGGCACGGGGTTCGTGCTGAACAACGAAATGGACGATTTCGCCCTGTTGCCCGGCCAGCCAAATGCATTCGGCCTG
Source organism: Lysobacterales bacterium 63-13 (assembly GCA_001899855.1). Taxonomy (GTDB): domain Bacteria; phylum Pseudomonadota; class Gammaproteobacteria; order Xanthomonadales; family Rhodanobacteraceae; genus Dokdonella. The sequence goes on along the minus strand of MKWR01000003.1, from coordinate 29,308 downwards.
GTCGGTGGCGATGCCAATGCGCCGAAACCCGGACACCGTCCTCTGTCGTCGATGACACCGAGTTTCGTCATCGGCAAGGATCGCGTCGGCGTCATCGGCACGCCCGGCGGCAGCCGCATCATCACCATGGTCTTCGAGGGCATCCTCGCCTTCATCGATGGCGAACTGCCGCAGCAGGTCGTCGGCAATCCGCGCTACCACCACCAGTACCAGCCGGATGTCGTCTCCGCCGAGCCGGACGCATTCACGGCGGAGGAAACCCGGGCACTGCAGGCAATGGGCCATATCGTCAACGCCGGCGAGCGCCGTTGGGGCCTGATGAACATGGTTGGCTGGGATCGCCAGTCCAACACCTTGCATGCGGGTGCGGATCCGCGCGAGGAAATGAGCAGCGGCAAGGTGCAATGATCCGATGAAACTCTGGTCGCTGCTGGGCAATTCCCAGCGTCTCGATGGGGGCGCGATGTTCGGCAATGCGCCGAAGGCGGTCTGGCAGAAATGGATTGCCGCCGATGCCGACAACGCCATTCCACTGGCCTGCCGCTGCCTGCTGGCCGAGGGCCTGGCGGGAAAGACGGTGCTCTTTGAAACCGGCATCGGCGCGTTCTTCGAGCCGAAATTGCGCGCCCGCTTCGGCGTCGCCGAGGACCGCCACGTACTTCTTGATTCACTCGCTGCAGCCGGCTTTGCGCATGCCGATATCGATGTGGTCGTGCTTTCGCACCTGCATTTCGATCATGCCGGCGGCCTGCTTGCCGCCTGGCGCGAAGGCCATGCTCCGGAATTGCTGTTTCCAAATGCGACCTTCGTCGTCGGTGCCGAACACTGGCAGCGCGCGCTCAATCCGCATTCGCGCGACCGCGCCTCGTTCATCGCCGGATTGCCGCAACTGCTGGTTGACAGCGGCCGCCTGGAAATCGTCGAAGGCACGCATGCGAAGGTGCTCGGCGATGCCGTGCGCTTCACGATTTCCAATGGCCACACGCCAGGCCTGATGCTCGCCGAGATCGTCTCACCCGAGGGCGGCGTGGTGTTCTGCGCCGACCTGATTCCCGGCCGACCGTGGGTGCATCTGCCAATCACCATGGGCTACGATCGCTTCCCGGAAATGCTGATCGACGAGAAACGTGCATTTCTTGCCGACAAGCTGGCGCGCAAGGTCAGGCTGTTTTTCACGCATGACAGCGAATGCGCGATGGCCTCGGTGCAATGCGACGACAATGGCCGTTACAGTACCTTCGACGAGATGCCCGCCCTGGCTGCATGGTCGCTGGCAGGCTGAGCAAGGCGGCAGATTTTCCACGGACCCACCCCGGAGCAATTCACCATGCGTAGTGCCTTCCTGTTTTCGCTGCTGATCTGCGGCAGCGCATTTGCGGCCAAGGATGCCGACCACCACGAAAGGAAATTCGCCCCGGCAACGCCGGTCGAGACCACCGCGGCCGGTGCGGTCTATGGGGCACGCCTGCCGGCAACGATGCCGGCGGCGGTCGATCTGGACACTGCCGCCGCGCATCTCGAGGATCATGCCGGCAAGCCCGCCGCCTTCAGCGGCCGCATCACCGAGGTCTGCCAGAAGATGGGCTGCTGGGTCGTGCTGAGCAGCGAACAAGGCACGCTGGCGCGCGTGAACATGCACGAGCATGCGTTTGGCGTGCCGAAGGACGCCAGCGGCCCGGCCATCGTCTACGGCACGATAAGCAAGAAAACCGCCAGTGCCGAGGAAATCGAACATCTGAAGAAGGACGGAGCCAGCGCGCCACAAGACGCCGGGCTGCAGATTGATGCGGTCTCCGTGATCATTCCCGATTCGGTCTGAGCCGCCGCCACACTCTTCCGGAAAGCGATCCGTTGAGCCCTCGCCCACGCCAGCGCCGCGCCGTTTTCCTGCTGGCCGGCGCGCTCGCGCTGCTGTTGCTTGCACTCGGTGTCTGGATCAACCGGGAGGTCTCCGCTCCGTCGTCGCCAACCACCGCGATCCCGGTTGCGGCAGATTCGGTCGATGCCGAAAATGAAGGTCGCCTGGTCAACGTGACCGGACGATTGTCGGTCGAGCAGCCGGCGACGGATCCGCAGCTCGGCCTGCGGGCAGCCGATGCCATCGTCCTCATTCGCGAAGTCGAGATGTTGCAGTGGCAGGAACACTGCAGCGCGGGCACGTGCACGCTGGCGACGACCTGGTCGCCGACCCTGATCGACTCGACGCGATTCAGCACATCCGCCGGGCAGCGCAATCCGGACCGTTTTCCGCTGCAGGGCGAGCGCTTTGCCGGCAAGGGCATCCGCCTTGGCGCCTTCGTCCCGGATGTGGATCTGCTGCTCGCGAGCCTCGAATCGACACCGCGCCCGGTCAGCCTGGACGAGTTTCCCGAGAACCTCGCAGCCAGTTTCAGTGCCGTCGACGGTGCGCTCGTCTCCGGCAATGACCGCGAACATCCGGCAGTCGGCGATCTGCGCATCCGTTACCGCATTGTCCCGGCTGCACAAGTCACCCTCAGCGGCATCCAGCAGTCGTCGCGATTGCTTGATCCCGCGCGCATCCAGCAACCCTGAGATCCCGCCATGTACATCACTGCAGTCTATGCCGCCATTTCGGCACTGTTGGTCGTCGCACTCTCATTCCGCGTGATCCGCCTGCGCCTGTCGACGAGAACCGGCATCGGCGATGGCGGCCATCAGGATCTGGCCCGCTGCATCCGCGCCCACGCCAATGCGGTCGAGTACCTGCCGCTGGCCTTGTTGCTGCTGTTGCTGGTCGAGTGGAGCCAGACCCTGCCGGTGATCGTGCATGGTTTCGGCATCGCCCTGGTGCTCGGTCGCCTGCTGCATGCGATCGGCTTGTCGCGCTCGGCCGGGGCGAGCCTGCCGCGCTTCATCGGCATGCTGCTGACCTTGCTCTGCCTGCTTGGCATGGCCTCGTTGCTGCTTTGGCAGGCCGTGGTGCTGACCAGCACCTGAGCTGTCGCGGCGCGGCCGTTGGAAAACCGCGATGCGCAACGCCGTGGCCGCCGCTCAAATCCCGCGCATGAGCTTGTCGTGCTCGAGGAAATACAGGCCGGCAAAGATCTTCGGATCGACCGAGAAGCCATCCGCCATCTTGCGCACCAGCCATTGCGCCGCCTGCGCGCAGGCGACCTCATGCACGATGATGTCTTCGGTTGCATCGCCACCACCCTCTTCGACGCGATGCAGATCATGCGCATGCACGAACGCCAGGATCTCGTTGCTCATGCCGGCCGAGGTCGGCCCGGCCATGATGAAATCAATGCGCCCAGCGGCATAGCCGGTTTCCTCGATCAACTCGCGATGGGCCGCCTCGATGGCGCTTTCCGCGGCACTTTCCGGAATGTCGCCGACCAGGCCGGCGGGCATCTCGATGGTCATGCATTCCAGTGCCGGTCGATATTGCTCGACAAACAGCAGCTTGTCGCCGGGGGTTACGGCAATGATCATCACGCCGCCGCCGGGGTTGGTGCGTTCGGCATATTCCCAGCGTCCGCGCCGCTGCAAGCGCAGCCAGGTTCCATTGCAAAGCGTGACTGTTTCGGTCATCGTTATCGGCTCCAAGAAACTTTCGCGGGAGCGGCGTGGTCTGTCTCCGCCTCCAATCCCGTAAGCATCCAAGGTTGTCCCGATGAATATCAAGCGATTGCTTTGCTGTCTGGCTTTGCTGCTGCCTGCACCGATGGTCCTGGCCGACACTCCGGCGGCAAAGCCTCCAGCGCAACGCGACGCCACGACGTTCACCGAGGCACAGATCAACGAGATCACCTCGCCGGCGGTGCTCAACCGCATGATCACCGGCTATGAACGGCTGGATGACCAGCAGCGCCTCGCCTGGACCCTGGCACGCATGAGCGCGCTGCATCCGGATTCCGGCGATCTGCGCATGCTGCTGGCCCTGACCTATGCCAAGCAGGGCGACAAGAGCAAGACTTATGACCTGCTGCTGAAAATGAAGGCCCAGGGCTATGGCGTCGACCTCAAGGACGATCCCCGCTTCGAGAAAGTCACCGGCACCGAAGCCTGGGACTACGTGGTACAGAACCTGCAGCTGAACCTGCAGCCGTTTGGCGAAGGCAAGGTCGCCTTCGAGCTGCCCAAGGGCGACACCCTGTTCGAGTCCATTGCCTGGGATCCGAAGCGGCAGAAGTTCCTCGTTGGCAGTGTCCGCGACGGCCAGGTGCGCATCGCCGACAAGAACGGCAAGCTGAGCGAGTTCATCACCCCGGCCGACGGCAGCGGCCTGTGGAGCGTCTACTCGATCGCCGTCGATGCGCCGCGCGACCTGCTTTACGTCACCTCGTCCTCGACGCTCTATTTCAAGGGATTCCGCAAGGAGGACTTCAACAAGACCGGCTTGTTCAAGTTCAAGCTGTCGACCGGCAAGCTGCTCGGCAAGATCCTCATGCCGTCGAATGAACGTACGCACACGCTTTCCAGCATCACCATCGGCAAGGACGGCAAGGTCTTTGTCGCCGACGGCCTGCTCAACGAGATCTACACCGTCGAGGGTGATGCCCTCAAGCTCGTTGTCGCCAATCCGAAGCTGACCAGCATCCGCGGCATGGCCATCAGTGACGATGGCAACACCCTGTATTTTGCCGACTATGCGCTGGGCATCTTTGGCGCGGACCTGAAGGCCGGCAGCGGCTTTCCACTTGCGCATGACACGACCACCCTGGTCCTTGGTGGCATCGAAGGCCTGTACTGGCATGATGGCACCCTGGTCGCGATCGAGAACGGCATGTCGCCCAATCGCGTCATCCGCCTGCACCTGAGCAAGGACGGCAAGAGCGTGGTGAAAATGATGCCGATCGATGCGGCCAATCCGGCGTTCGACCTGCCAACCTATGGAACCGTCGTCGGCAACGATCTGTATTTCATCGCCAACAGCCAGAAAAACCACTACGGCCAGTATGGCGATCTCAAGGACAAGGATGCGCTGGAAGCCGTGCGCATCTTCCGCAGCAACATGCATTTCGCCTGGAACGAGAAGGGCATTTCCACGGGCAATGCGGTGCCGATTCGCCAGGCATCGCCGGAGGAAGGGCGCAAGATGCTCCAGCAGGGACCGTCCATGCAGCCCAACCCGCAAGCGCCCGCGCCTGCGGAAAAGAAGGGCGACTGACCCGCAAGTGGAAAACATCCGGCTTGACCGGGTGTTTTTATTGCCATGGACGGCATGTAGGCCTGCAACGCAGGACGACTGCACGGATGCAGGAGGTACGCATCCATGGATGGATGCGGTAGAACGGCGTCGGGAACAGCCGTCGAGAGCAACGCAGGAGCAGTTGCCGAGCAGTTGCAGGCGGTGGTTTCGCCAACTTCCGGATCAGCCCTGGTCGGCAATCCGGCGCAAGGCGTCTGCGAAGACTTCGACCGGCTGGCCGCCGGAAATCAGATGCCGGTTGTTGATGATCACCGCCGGCACCGAATTGATGCCGTTGCCGGTGTAATGCTGTTCGCGCTCGTAGACTTCCTGGGCAAACTCGTCGGATTCGAGGATCTTCGCTGCGCGTCCGGCGTCGAGTCCGACCGCACCGACGATGCGTACCAGCTCGGCATGCGCGGAAACATCCACGGCATCGGTGAAATAGGCCGCCAGCAAGGCATGCTTGAGCGCTGCCTGCTTGCCGCTGCCCTCGATTCCGGCCCAGTGCAGCAGGCGATGCGCATCGAAGGTGTTGTAGATCCGCTCACGCTGGTTGAAGGTGAAGCCGAGGGCAGCACCGCGCTCGCGGATCATTTCGCGGGTCGCCGCCAATTGCGCCGGCGTCGAGCCGTACTTGCGCACCAGGTGCTCGGCGATGTCCTCGCCCTCGACGGCCATCTGCGGATTCAGCTCGAAAGGCTGGAAATGCAGGTCGACCTCGATGGCCGCGCCAAGCTGCGCGATTGCCTGCTCCAGTGAATGCAGTCCGATTGCGCACCACGGACAGGAAACATCCGAGACGAAATCGATACGCATTGCCACCGCTTGCTTGCTTGAATTCATCACCCCTCCCGATCAATGCGGATTGTCTGCGCGCTCCAGCGCCGCCCGCGCGAGCGCAAGATGGCTGGGCAGGACCAGCAGGATCCAGTGCAGGTTGGCCTGCGGGAAATTCGCCAGGATCTTGCTGAACAGGGCGAACGCGGCAAGTACCGCAATTGCCAGCGCCAGCACGCGCGAGAACCTAGACATGCCCATGCCGGGCCTTGCCGAGCGCCAGCATGCGCCGAGCATGAGCAGGCACAGCGGACTGAAAACCAGCAGGTTCTCGTTGCGCCAGGCCGCCTGGTGCTCGGTGAAACCCCACAGCCCGAGCAGGACCAGGCCGATCAGGCCGCAGAGCAGCGAAAACGTGAAGGCAAGCACGGCGAAGGCACGCCGCGCGGCTGCGGACTGGCGGCGCGAGGACAACACCAGCAGCAGCACGCCAAGGGCAAGGCCGATGCCAAGAAACGGCCAGCGCAAGTCAGGTGGCAAGGCCGGCGCGGCGGGCAGGCGTGATTTCGCGATGACCTGCTCGGATTTGACCAGGGGCTGCAGTTCACCGTGCTCGTCGGCAACCTTCATCTCGCGCAGGTGATCCATCAACTGCATCGGCACGAAGCTGTCATTCCAGTACGACAGGCGCTGGTCGGCAAACGGGCCGAGGCCAATGTCGATCACCGCCATCAGCCAGGACTGCGGGGTCATCAGCGCATCGGCCAGCAGGCGATAACTGAAGCCGCGCGAAGGCGAGACCATCTGCCGATGCAAGGCTCCGCCGAGCACCGAGTCGAGGGCATCGCGAACGCGGGTCGAGCAGTTTGCCGTGAAATAGTCGTAGCGGTAGCGGCGGTTTTCAGGAAGCAGGTTGTTTTCCAGATAGGCCTGCAAGGCGCTGGCCTGGGCCGCGGACAGGCGCAGATCCTGGCGCGTGATCGAGCGCCCTTCGCCGGTGTACCAGGCAATCTCCTCGGCAGGATCCTCGGCGCTGATCTGGTAGGTCATGCGTCCGCGCAGGAAATTGACGAAGAAGTTGGCTTCCTCGAAGTCAAACATGCCGTAGTTGTAACTGACCGCCTGGCCACGCACCGGGTCATGGATGACGATGGCGTTGTGGCCGAACCGCTGCCAGTAGATCTCGCCCGGCCCGACGGTGAGCAGGCTGACCTCAAGGGCCGCTGCACTGGACGCAGCCGCGTCGGCGGCCTGCGCCAGCGCGCGGCCGCCAACGAGCAGGAGACAGGCAAGCGCAGCCAGCGCCAGCAGCCGGTTCATGCCTCCTGGATCCGCACGGCAAGCTGCTGCAGGCGACGGCTGTCACCCTTGGTCACGCGGAACATGAAACCGCCCAACTGGATCTCCTCGCCCGGCTGCGGCAAATGGCCGAATTCGGCGGCCACCATGGCGCCGATCGTGTCGTATTCCTCCAGGGCAAAGCGCGACTCGAAGCGATCGTTGAAATTCTCGATCGGCGTCATCGCATTGACCAGGAAGCGTCCGTCCGGAAGCGGCTGGATCAGGTTCGGCGTTTCCTCCTCGTCGTGCTCGTCGTCGATGTCGCCAACGATCTGCTCGAGCACGTCCTCGATCGTCACCAGGCCGGCAACACCGCCGTATTCATCGACGACCACGGCCATGTGGTTGTGGGCGAGGCGGAACTCCTTGAGCAGGATGTTCAGCCGCTTCGCCTCCGGAATCAGGGCGACCGGGCGCAGCAGCCGGCGAATGTCGTCGGCACCGTGCTCGGCGAAACAGCGCAGCAGGTCCTTGGCCAGCAGGATGCCGACAATCTCGTCGTGGTCGTCACCGTGCACCGGGAAACGCGAATGACCCGATTCAATGACGATGGCGAGCACCTCCTGCAAGGAGTGCTCGGCCGGGATCGAGACCATTTCCGAACGCGGCACCATGATGTCGCCGACGGTCAGGTCGGTTACCCTGATTGCCCCTTCGATCATCGACAAGGTGTCGTTGGACAACAGGCCATTGGCCTGGGCGAGGCGCAATTCCTCGATCAGCTCCTCGCGGCTGCTGACTTCACCGGAAAGTGCGTGGGTAAGGCGTCCAAACCATGAACGCTGGGTACTACTGGGGGGGTCCTCGCTCATCGTCCACAAACGCATGCCCGGGCGGGCGGAACGCCGGAGTGTAGCAAAATCGGCTTTCACATCGGCCTGAGCGGAAAGCGACGCTGAATCAGCGCATTGGCGGATGCGGTTTGACCGCAGGGGCGCAAGCCGCTATCATCGCGCGCCCCATTTCAGGCCATGGCCCAGGTCAGACCCGCAATCGGGGTCGTTCCCAGAATAACTACATAGGCAAATCAACAATGTACGCAGTCGTACTCATCTCCGGCAAACAGTACCGGGTGACCCAGGGTGAAACCCTGCGCGTCGAAAAACTCGTCGGCGACGTCGACAGCACGGTCGATTTCGACCAGGTGCTGATGGTCGGTTCCGGCGAAGGCGTCAGCATCGGTGCCCCGCTCGTCGCGGGAGCCGTGGTTGGGGCGAAGATCAAGTCGCACGGCCGTGCCGACAAGATCCGCATCATCAAATTCCGCCGCCGCAAGCACCACATGAAGCAGCAGGGGCATCGGCAGCATTACACCGAAATCGAGATCACCGGCATCAATGGTGCTTCGAGCAAGAAGAAAGCGACCCAGGAGTAAGTCATGGCACACAAGAAAGCAGGCGGCTCAACCCGCAACGGTCGCGACTCGAATCCGAAGTACCTCGGTGTGAAGATGTCCGGCGGCCAGGCATGCAATGCCGGCAACATCATCATTCGCCAGCGCGGCACCAAGTACCGTCCGGGTACCGGCGTCGGCGTCGGTCGCGACCACACGATCTTCGCCATCGTCGATGGCGTGGTCGAGTTCAAGACCAAGGGCGTGGACAAGCGCAAGCACGTCAGCGTGGTGCCGAATTCGGTCAACTGACATCGTTTCGCCCGATTGATGACAGAGCCCCGCCCAGCGCGGGGCTTTTCATTTGCCTTCAATCGATTGATTGAAGCTTCAATGCTTTTCACAGGATGCGGCTTCAGCCGCGTCCTACATGGCCGGGTTATTGCGTTACGCTTTCCCCTATTCCCGATTCTCCATTCCCTATTCCCGGCCCCAAACATGCAATTCGTCGACGAAGCCACCATACGAGTCCAGGCCGGCAACGGCGGCAACGGCTGCGTCAGCTTCCGCCGCGAGAAATTCATCCCCTTTGGCGGTCCCGACGGCGGTGACGGTGCCGACGGCGGCAGCGTCTGGCTGCTTGCCGATGAAGGCCTCAACACCCTTGTCGATTTCCGCCATCAACGCATGTTCCGCGCCATGCGCGGCGAAAACGGCATGGGTCGGCAGATGGCCGGCAAGAGCGGCGAGGACATCACCATCCGCGTGCCGGTAGGCACCGTGGTTTCCAACATCGATACCGACGAGCAGATCGGCGACCTCACCGAGCACGGCCAGCGCCTGCTGGTCGCCCAGGGCGGACGTGGCGGACAGGGCAACATCCACTTCAAGAGTTCAACCAATCGGTCGCCACGCAAAGCCACCCAGGGCACGCACGGCGAGGAGCGCGAGTTGCGCCTGGAGCTCAAGGTGCTGGCCGATGTCGGCATGCTCGGCTTTCCCAACGCCGGCAAGTCCACCTTCATCCGCGCCGTCTCGGCGGCAACGCCGAAAGTGGCCGATTATCCGTTCACCACGCTGCAGCCCCATCTTGGCGTGGTCCGCATCGAGACCGACAAGAGTTTCGTCATTGCCGATATTCCCGGCCTGATCGAAGGTGCCGCGGATGGCGCCGGGCTCGGCGTGCAGTTCCTCAAGCATGTCGCCCGCACGCGCCTGCTCCTGCACATGGTCGATATCGCGCCGTTGGATGGCGAAACCGACCCGGTCGAGCAGATCCGGGTCATCGAGAACGAGCTCAAGGGCTTCGATCCGGAATTGCTCAAGCGCGAACGCTGGCTGGTCTTCAACAAGATCGACCTGCTTGCGCCCGAGGAGCGCGAAAAGACCGCCAAGGCGATCATCAAGAAGCTCAAGTGGAAGCAACCCTGGTATCTGGTTTCCGCGATCAGCCGCGAAAACACCTGGCCGATCTGCCTCGACATCCAGCGCTTTTTCGACGAGCAACGTCGCGCTGCGGCCGAGGCTGCCTTTGCGGCGGGTGAGGGCTGAGGCGCCGATGCGCAAGCACGTCGCCAATTGCGGCGCGCACGCCGCAGCAGCAACAAAAAAGCCGGCTTGCGCCGGCTTTTTGCGTCGAGCACGGGCGACTGGCTCAGGCCAGCGCGCGGATGCTCGCGTTCAGGCGGCTCTTGTGGCGGGCAGCCTTGTTCTTGTGGATCAGGCCACGCGCCGCATAGCGGTCAACGATCGGCGTGGCGCTCTTGAAGGCAGCTTCGGCACCAGCCTTGTCCTTCGCGTCAATTGCCTTGATCACTTTCTTGATCGCGGTACGAACCATGGAACGGGCGCTGACGTTGCGCTGACGAGCCTTTTCAGACTGACGCGCACGCTTCTTCGCGGACTTGATGTTGGCCAAGGTAAAACTCCAAAAGCGGGGGGCGGAAAAAGGGGCGGAATTATGCCGCTGCAGGCCCCCCGAGTCAAACGGTGCGGTCGATGAAGGCCCCGAGCATGCTGCGCTCGCTGCTTACGTTCAGCGGCGGCACCCTGGTATCGCGCATTCTCGGCCTGTTCCGCGAGATGGCGATCGCCTGGGCGTTCGGCGCCTCGGCCGCCACCGACGCCTTCTGGGTTGCCTTCCGCATACCCAACTTCATGCGCCGCCTGTTTGCCGAAGGCTCGTTCTCGGTCGCCTTCGTGCCGGTGCTGACCGAGGTCAAGGAAACCCGTCCGCACGCCGAATTGAAGGAACTGGTATCGCGCACCGCCGGCACGCTGGGCTTGATCCTGCTGATTGTCACCGCCCTCGGCATGATCGGCGCCGGCTGGGTCACGCGTGGATTTGCCCCAGGCTCCATCGACGAGCCGGAAAAATTCGCCCTGACCACCGACTTGCTGCGGCTCACCTTTCCGTTCCTGCTGTTTGTCTCGCTGACCGCCTTGTCCGGCGGAATCCTCAACAGTTTCAACAAGTTCGCCTTGCCGGCCGTGACCCCGGTGGTCCTCAACCTGTGCATGATCGCCGGTGCGCTGTGGCTGTCGCCGCATCTGGATGTGCCGATCATGGCCATGGGCTGGGCCATCCTGGCGGCCGGCATCCTGCAGTTGCTGATCCAGTTTCCGGCCTTGCGCAAGCTTGATTTGCTGACCTTGCCGCGCTGGGGTTGGCGCCACCAAGGCGTGCGCAAGATCCTGCGCCTGATGGTGCCGACGCTGTTCGGCTCCTCGGTTGCCCAGGTCAACCTGCTCCTCGATACCCTGATTGCCTCGTTCCTCATCACCGGCTCGCAAACCTGGCTTGCGCAGAGCGATCGCCTGCTCGAGTTTCCGCTTGGCATCTTCGGCGTGGCGCTGGGCACGGTGATCCTGCCGACGCTGTCGCGCCATCATGTGGCAACCGATCGGCAGGGCTTCTCCAAGGCACTCGACTGGGGTCTGCGCACGACCTTGCTGATTGCCGTGCCGGCCATGCTCGCCCTGGTGCTGCTGGCCAAGCCGCTGCTGTTCACCTTGTTCCAGCATGGTGCCTTCACCGCGCACGATGTCGAGATGGCCTCGATGTCGCTGTCGGCGCTGGCCCTCGGCTTGCCCGCGTTCGCACTCGTCAAGGTCGTCGCGCCGGCGTTCTATGCCCGCCAGAACACCCGCACGCCGGTGCGTGCCGGCATCATCGCCATGCTCGCGAGCATGTTCCTCAACGTGGTGTTCCTCGCCGCCCTGTTGCTGTTCTGGGACAAGGCGGAAATGGCGGGCAGCGGATGGTTCGCGCGCCTGTCGGCGATCCCGGGCCTGCACATGGCCCTGGCCCTGGCCAGCGCCTGCGCCAGCTATCTCAACCTGTCGCTGCTCTGGCGCGCGCTGAAACGTGACGGCATCTACCAGGCGCAACCGGGGTGGGCGCGGCACCTGGCCCGCCTCATCCTTGCCTGCCTGGTCATGTCGGGCATCCTCTGGCTGGGGCTTGAACACTGGTCGGACTGGGCCAGCGCCTCGGCCTCGTCGCGGGCTATCCGCCTGTCCGCCCTGGTCGCCGCGGGCGGTGGCAGTTTTGTCATCGCGCTGTTTGTCGCCGGATTCCGCCTGCGCGATCTGCGCGCGCCGTGAGGCGGATCGGCCGAAACCATAGCCCCGGCAAGCAGTGCCGTTCACAGCGGACGAATCCGCCGACACAGCATCCCGCCAGGCCGACCTCGCCCCGCGCAAGGCGCAGCCAGCCGTTATACTTCGCCAATGTTCCGGCTCTTTCGCGATAGCCTGGGTGCCTGTCTGGCGCCGCAAGGCAGTGTTGTCTGCATTGGTGCTTTCGATGGCGTGCATTGCGGCCATCGCGCCTTGCTCGGGCGCGTGCGTGAACGCGCCGATGCGCTGGACATGCAGGCGATCGCGGTCAGTTTCGAGCCGGTCCCGCGCGAGTTCTTTGCCCGCTCGACACCGCTGCCGCGCCTGGACAGTGCCCGCGGCAAGATCGAGCAGATCCGCGAATGCGGCATCGATGACCTGCTGCTGATGCGCTTCAACGCCGCGCTCGCGGCCATGCCGGCCGAGGAGTTCGTCGAACAGATCCTCATCAACCGGCTCGAAGCGCGCGAAGTCTGGGTCGGTGCCGATTTCCGTTTCGGCCATGGGCGACGCGGCGACATCGACTTGTTGCGCGAAATGGGCGAAGCCCACGGCTTCCGCGCCGAGGTCTTCGCCGAATTCTCCCTGGGCGATTTGCGCGTGCGCAGCAGCGAGATCCGCGAACTCCTCGCAGCCGGCGAATTCGCCATCGCCGCACGCCTGCTTGGACATCCGTTCCGCATTGGCGGCCATGTCGTCCATGGCCGGCAGCTTGGACGCAAACTCGGCTATCCAACCGCCAATATCCGCCTGGGTCGACGCACCTCGCCAATCAACGGCATCTTTGCCGTGCGCGTGCATGGCGTGGCCGCGCAGGCCTTGCCGGCCGTCGCCAGCCTTGGCGTGCGACCGACCGTGGACGGCGTCGAGCCCTTGCTCGAAGCGCATCTGTTCAACTTCGATGGCGATCTGTACGGCCGCCGCATCGATGTCGAATTCGTCGCCAAATTGCGCGACGAGGAGAAATTCAGCACGCTGGAGGCGATGGTCGAACAAATCGATCGCGATGCCGCCGAGGCGCGCAAGGTGCTGGCAGCATCCCAACCCGATTCCCCACCCGATGCGGGCGCGCACCCCGTTCGCATCCGTTCCAGCGGAGTTCTCGCGTGAGCAAGGATTACAAGAACACGATCAACCTGCCGAAAACCGATTTCGCGATGAAGGCGAACCTCGCCGCGCGCGAGCCGGGCATTCTCGCCGACTGGTACGCGAAGAACCGCTACGAGGAAATCCAGAAGCACAGCGCCGGACGCAAGCACGCCTTCATCCTGCATGACGGCCCGCCGTATGCGAACGGCGTGATCCATATCGGCCACGCGGTCAACAAGGTGCTCAAGGACATCGTCGTCAAATCCAAGCTCATGGCCGGTTTCCGCGCGCCCTATGTGCCGGGCTGGGATTGCCACGGCCTGCCGATCGAGATCGCCGTGGAAAAGGAATTCGGCAAGGTCGGGCAGAAGCTCGATGCCGCCCAGTTCCGCCAGAAATGTCGCGAATACGCAGCGAAACAGATCGATTTGCAACGCGCCGATTTCAAGCGTCTCGGCGTGCTCGGCGACTGGGATCATCCCTACCGCACGATGGATGCACAGTTCGAAGCCGACATGCTGCGCGCACTGGCGAAGATCTACGCCAATGGCCACATCACGCGCGGCTTCAAGCCGGTGCACTGGTGTTTCGACTGCGCCTCGGCACTGGCCGAGGCCGAGATTGAATACGCGGACAAGGTATCGCCCGCCGTCGATGTCGCCTATGACGCCATTGACCCGCAAGCGCTGGCGGCAAGGTTCGGCGTCAAACTGGATGCGGGCACGCTTGTCGCCGTGCCGATCTGGACGACGACGCCGTGGACGCTGCCGGCCAGCCTCGCCGTGTCGCTGGGCCCGGATCTGGAATACGTGCTGGTCGAAGGCCCGCCACGCGAGGGCCGGCGCATGTTGCTGGTGATTGCCGAGGCACTCGCGGCAAAGGCGCTGGCCCGCTATGGGGTCGAGTCCGTCAAAGTGCTTGGACGCGCCAAGGGTTCCGCCCTGCCCTCCCTGCCAACCCTGGCGGAAGGCGGCCAGCAGGCGGATGCGGCAAGCGGCTCGACCCTGCTGCGCCATCCGTTCTACGAGCGTGATATCCCGCTCCTCGTTGGCGACCACGTCACTGCCGAAGACGGCACCGGTGCCGTGCATACCGCGCCGGGCCACGGCGTGGAGGATTTCACGGTTTCCAGGCTGTACGGCTTGATCGAGAAATACAGCGCGGCGGAACTCAACCCGGTCGGCGCCAATGGCGTCTACCTGCCCGGCACGCCGATCGTCGAGGGCCAGTTCATCTGGAAGGCCAACGATTCGATCAGCGAACTGCTGCGCGCGAATGGCCATCTGCTTGCGCATGCGAAGTTCGAGCACAGCTATCCGCATTGCTGGCGGCACAAGACGCCGGTCGCCTTCCGCGCCACGCCGCAGTGGTTCATGAGCATGGAAAAGGAAGGCCTGCGCGCGAGCGCATTGAAATCGATCAAGGATGTGCGCTGGATTCCCGCGTGGGGCGAAGAGCGCATCACCGGCATGATCGCCGGGCGACCGGACTGGTGCATCTCGCGCCAGCGCACCTGGGGCGTGCCGATCGCATTGTTTGTCGACAAGGCCACGCAATTGCCGCATCCACGCAGCGGGGAGTTTTTCGAGCAAGTCGCCAGGCGCGTCGAGAAGGATGGCATCGATGCCTGGTTTTCGCTCGATGCCGCCGACCTGCTCGGCGACGATGCCGACAATTATGAAAAAGTCTCCGACGTGCTCGATGTCTGGTTTGATTCCGGCGTCACCCACTTTGCCGTGCTCGACCAGCGCGACGAGCTCGCGCGCAAGCCCGGCGACAAGGTCATGTACCTGGAAGGCTCCGACCAGCACCGTGGCTGGTTCCATTCCTCGCTGCTGACTTCATCGGCGATGCACGGCCGTGCCCCGTATGACGAGGTGCTCACGCACGGTTTCGCGGTCGACCAGAACGGCCGCAAGATGTCGAAATCGCTGGGCAATGTCGTCGCGCCGCAGAAAGTGGTCGATTCGCTCGGTGCCGACGTGCTGCGCCTGTGGGTCGCCTCGACCGATTACCGCAACGAGATGACCGTCTCCGGCGAAATCCTCAAGCGCGTTTCCGATGCCTACCGGCGTATCCGCAATACCGCACGCTTCCTGCTCGGCAACCTCGATGGCTTCGATCCGGCCCGCCACCTGCTGCCACCGGAGCAATGCCTGTTGCTCGATCAATGGGCGGTGCAGCAGGCGCATGACGTGCAGACCGCCGTGATCGCCGCCTACGAGCGCTACGATTTCCCCGAGATCATCCAGCGCGTGCAGAATTTCTGCACCAACGAGATGGGCTCGCTGTATCTCGATATCACCAAGGATCGCCTGTACACGATGCCGACCGACAGCATCGGCAGACGCAGTGCGCAAAGTGCAATGTTCCGCATCCTCGAAGCGCTCGTGCGCTGGCTGGCGCCGATCACCAGCTTCACGGCCGAGGAAATCTGGCCGCTGCTGCCCGGCACGCGCGGCGAATCGGTGCTGTTCGAGACCTGGTACGAGGGGCTGGCCGCGCTGCAGGCTGCGCCGGCTGAGCGCCAATCCTGGAACGAGTTGCTGGAAATCCGCACCACGGCATCGAAGGTGCTTGAAGGCATGCGCGCGGGCGGTTCGATCGGCGCCTCGCTGCAGGCGGAAGTCACCCTTTATCTCGATGCGGCGCTGCGCGAGCGTCATGCCAGGGTTGCCGAGGAGCTGCGCTTCTTCTTCATCACCTCCGAGCTGAAGATCGCCGACATCGCCGACAAGCCCGCCGAAGCGGTGCGCGTGGAAGGCCTCGATGCCTGGGTCATGGCCAGGCCGAGCACGGCGGCGAAATGCGTGCGCTGCTGGCATTACCGCGACGACGTCGGCAGTCACGCCGACGACCCCGAGCTGTGTGGCCGCTGCGTGGAGAACATCGAAGGCCCTGGCGAAACCCGCCGCTGGTTCTGAGCGGCTGACCCACAAGCTTCCGTTCGTCGTGGGCGCAGGCCGCAGTCGAAGGGCCGCAACGCGCACGCTTCGACTCCGCGGACTTCGCCCGCTGCACTCAATGCAAACGGTTGTGGATGCCCGGTGCAAACGGATCAAGGTGACGCCCGGCACGGCGAAACCCCAGCCAGGACGCCTTCCAACACAGCCCGCCAGCGCCGATAGGCGGTGACTCCCTGACCGCGGAAGACACCGCCGCTTGCGCAATGGCCCCGAACTTGCTTTATGCTGCCGCTCGCGCAACGCAGAATGCCGGCGGCGGCTTCGTCGGTGACCCATCTCTCCACGGGAGCGAGGAATGCTGGCGGAAGTGCGAACGATAGGAACCATCCACGGCACCCGCGTGCTGTCGCTCGATGCGAGCGGCCGCATCATGGACTGGATCTCCTGGCAGGACGCAACCTGCCTGTATGTGCGCGGGGCGATTGCCTGGACGCTTGGCGATCCCTGCCTGACCATCCATGGCGGCACCAATCGCCACTCCGGCGCGCAAAGCACGCTCGACCTGCACCCGATCATCGCCACCACCGGCCATGCCCGGATCGGCTCGATCGACCCCGCGCCCGCCCTGACCAATGTCGCCCTGTTCGCCCGTGACCGCATGATCTGCATGTATTGCGGCAATCATTACTCGCGCGGCGAGCTGACCCGCGACCATGTCATCCCGATTTCCAAAGGCGGTCGGGACAACTGGCAGAACGTCGTCACCGCCTGCCTGCACTGCAATGTCAAAAAGGGTTCCCGCACGCCGCAGCAAGCGCACATGCCGCTGCTCGCGGTGCCTTACCGGCCCAGCTGGGTCGAACACCTGATTCTTTCCAATCGCAACATCCTCGCCGACCAGATGGAGTTCCTCGTCAACCATCTGCCACGCGACCGGCGACCGCATTGAGGCCACCGAGGCGATTCACCGGCGCCAGCGCCGCGAGCCACGCTCGATGACAAGCAAGGACCCCGCTCCCGACACCCCGCCGGTCAGCGCCGAGCGCATCGCGCGCCTGCGCTGGCGCGTCACCCTGACCCGCCACCCGTCGGCAATCCTGTTGCTGGTGCAATTGTCCGGCCTGCTGCTGTACCCGTTCATTGAAGGCCAGCCCGCCGGCAGCATCCTCTTCGGCGTGTTCAGCGTGCTGGTGTTGTGCCTGACCATCGCCATGGTCCACCGAACCTCCGGGCATGCCTGGTTCAGCGTCGCCCTAGCGGTGCCGGCAATCACCCTCAACGTGCTGCATGCCACGCATGACTCCACCGCCCTGCAGGCCTGGGCCGCCGCGCTGGAAGCAGTCTTCTATTTCTATGCGGCCGGCAGCCTGATCGTCTACATGCTCGCCGATCGCCGCGCGACCACCGACGAGCTGTACGCGGCCGGTGCCACCTTCACCTTGCTGGCGTGGGCGTTCACCTATGTCTTCGTGCTCTGCCAGGTGCTGCAGCCGGGTTGCTTTGCCGCGACCGTTGATCCGCAGGCGCCACGCGCGTGGACCGAGTTGATGTTCCTCAGTTTCGCCCTGCTCTCGAGCACCGGCATCGGCGATGTGATCCCGATCACCGTGCACACGCGCGCGGTGGCGAGCCTGGAAATGTTCGTCGGCGTCATGTACCTGACCCTGGTCGTCTCGCGCCTCATCGGACTCACCCTGCTCGAACGCAAACCGCGCTGAATGCGATTCACGCGACAGTCCGGCACAGCGACTCGATGTCGTCTGTTCGGATTTGCGGGTTGCCGATGAGCGGAGCCGCAGTCCCGACTCCTTTGCCCGACTATTCGCGCTTGAGCCAACGCTGCTGGTAGAGATCGTGACGGCGATCCTTGAGGTTCTGCACGGTGCCGTTGTTGCGGGCGCGGGCGAGATCTTCCAGGCGCAGGTCGGCCCACAGCACCATCTCGGTATTCGGCGTCGAATCGGCGGCAACGCCATCGCGCGCGAATGGAAAATCGCAGGGCGTCAGGATGCAGCTCTGCGCGTACTGGATGTCGAAATTGTTGACCCCGGGCAAGTTGCCGACATTGCCTGAAAGCACGACATAACACTGGTTCTCCACCGCTCGCGCCTGCGCGCAGTAGCGCACGCGCAGGTAACTCTGGCGCTCGTCCGTGCAGAACGGCACAAACAGGATCAGCGCGCCCTGGTCGACCAGATGACGGGCGATCTCCGGGAATTCCGCGTCATAGCAGATCATCACGCCGATCGGACCGCAGTCGGTCTGGATCGTCGCGGCCTGGTTGCCACCCCGGATGCCCCACCAGGCGCGCTCGTTCGGGGTTGCGTGGATCTTCTCCTGCTGGTGCACCGAGCCGTCGCGCAGGCAGACGTAACAGATATTGCGCATGGCACCGCTTTCAATGAGGGTCGGATGCGAGCCGCCGATGATGTTGATGTTGTAGCGAACGGCGAGCCGGCTGAACATGTCCTTGAGCGCCACCGTGTAATCGGTGAGCCGCCGGATTGCTTCCACCGACGGCAATGGCGAGTTCTCGATCGAGAGCAGTTGCAGGGTCATCATCTCGGGAAACACGACAAAATCCGACTCGTAGCCGGCGGCGATATCGACGAAATATTCGACTTGCCGAGCGAACTCGTCAAAGCTCGCGATGCGCCGTTGCTGGTACTGGATCGTGGCCACGCGCACGCGATCGGGTAATCGCGAGGCATTGCCCGGGGTCGGCGTCTTCGGCTGATCGTGGCGATTCGGATTGCGCCAGACCAGATGAGCGGCGTAGCCCAACGACTCGGCATCACCCGGTGCATAGCGTTCGAGGATGCCGATCATCTCGAAGCCGTTGCGCAACTGGAAACTCAGGGTGCCATCCCGATGCCGCCCTTCACGGACTGCGCGCACATATTCCTCGACCGAGGAAAATGCCTTGATGCGCTTGGCGAGGCCTGGCAGGCGCCCGCCAAAAACGATGCCACGCAGGCCGAGCTTCTGGCACAAGCGCTTGCGCGCTGCATACAGGCGTCGACCGATGCGCAGACCCCGAAACTCCGGATCGACGCTGACATCCATGCCGTACAACCAATCCCCTTGGGGGTCGTGGCGCGAGGCGTAGCCATTGCCGGTGATCTCGTTCCAGCCATGCGGCGTCATCGCCGCCGCTTCGTCGATGCGGAAGGTGGCGCAATAGCCAACGATCCGCCCATCGTATTCCGCGACAAACTGACCCGCCGGGAAATGCGCCTGCTGGCCACGCAGCATGTCGGCGGAGTGCCCCGACTCCGCGCCATATACCCGCGCAGTCAAATTGACCAGCTCATCGATATCGCCGGGAACTGCGTTGCGCAGGATCAGTTTTGCTTTCTTTTCGGCTGGCATGGGCCTCAATCCGGCGATTTCCTGGGTACAGTCTGACAAGTTTCGGGCCGACAAATCACATGAAGGGCAGATTTCGTCGGGACCCGTTCACACGCCGTTCCTTGCTAGGCCTCTCCCGGTAGCTGAAAATGGCGGCCTGTCCGCTGTATTGGCACCTGATGATCGATTCCAACCGCTATCCCCGCCTGTCACGCATCGAAAGCCCCACGCAATTGCGGGAGTTCCCGGAAAGCGAACTTGTCGCGATCGCAGACGAATTGCGCGCCTACCTGATCGAATCGGTGGCCAGCTCGGGCGGCCATTTCGGTGCCGGGCTTGGCGTGGTCGAGCTGACTGTGGCTTTGCATTACCTGTTCGACACACCCAACGATCGTCTGGTCTGGGATGTCGGCCACCAGTGCTATCCGCACAAGATCCTGACCGGTCGCCGCGACCGCATCACCACGGTCAAGCAGAAGGACGGCCTCGCCCCGTTTCCGCGCCGTGACGAAAGTGCATACGACACCTTCGGCGTCGGCCATTCCTCGACCTCGATCAGCGCCGCGCTTGGCATGGCCATCGCCGCGCAGCGCAAGGGTGACACACGCAAGATCGTTGCCGTGATCGGCGATGGCGCGATGACCGCCGGCATGGCTTTCGAGGCGCTCAACCACGGCGGTGATGTCAAACCCGACATGCTCGTCATCCTCAACGACAACCAGATGTCGATCAGCGAGAATGTCGGCGCACTGACGCAGATGCTGGCGCGGCTGATGGCCAGCCGCACGCTCAACCGCATGCGTGAGAGCGGCAAGAAGATGATGAAGCGCGAGGGCATCCTCTGGCGCTTCGCCAAGCGCTGGGAAGAACACGCCAAGGGCATGTTCATGCCGAGCACCTTGTTCGAGGAACTCGGTTTCCACTACACAGGACCCATCGACGGCCACGATATTCCGCAGCTCGTGCAGGCGCTGACCACGCTGAAGGAACTCAAGGGGCCGCAGTTCCTGCATGTGATCACGACCAAGGGCAAGGGCTATGCCCCGGCCGAACGCGCGCAGATCGACTACCACGCCGTCGGCCCGTTCGATCCCGACAAGGGCCTGGTGCGCAAGACTTCATCGAAACCCACCTATACCGAAATCTTCTGTGACTGGCTGTGTGATCAGGCAGCCAGCGATCCACGCCTGTTTGCGATCACCCCGGCCATGCGCGAAGGCTCGGGCCTGGTGCGATTCTCCAAGGAATATCCCGATCGCTACTTCGATGTCGGCATCGCCGAGCAGCATGCGGTGACCCTCGGTGCCGGCATGGCCTGCGAAGGTGCCAAGCCGGTCGTCGCGATCTATTCCACTTTTCTGCAACGTGCCTACGACCAGTTGATCCACGATGTCGCGCTGCAGAATCTCGACGTGCTGTTCGCCATCGATCGCGGTGGCCTGGTCGGCCCCGATGGCGCAACGCATTCGGGCAGTTTCGACCTGTCCTACCTGCGCTGCATCCCGAACATGGTGGTGATGGCGCCGGCCGACGAAAGGGAATGCAGGCAGATGCTCAGCACAGGCTTCGCCTACCCCGGCCCGGCCGCCGTACGCTATCCGCGCGGCAACGGCAGCGGTGTCGCCATCGACCAGGATCTCGCCACCCTGCCAATCGGCAAGGCCGAACTGCGTCGCAACGGCCAGCACATCGCCCTGCTTGCCTTTGGCGCGCTGGTGGCACCGGCAGCCAGGGTCGCCGAGACAATCGGCGCAAGCCTGGTCAACATGCGCTTCGTCAAGCCGCTCGACGCGGCGATGATCCTCGAACTCGCCCGCAGCCACGAGGCACTGGTGACCCTAGAGGACAACGCGATTGCCGGCGGTGCCGGCAGTGGCGTCGCCGAGTTGCTCGCCGCGCACGGCATCAGCATGCCGATCCTGCATCTGGGCCTGGCCGACAGCTATCTCGAACACGCCAGCCGCGAGGAATTGCTCACCGAATCCGGCCTCGATGCCGCCGGCATCGAAGCCGCCATCCGCAACCGCTTCGCCAGCCTGATCCCGGTCACCCCGATGCGCAGCACGGGTTGATCGACGCTGCAAGGATCCGAGTCGGAAGACCGCTCCTGCAGAAGCACTGCCGCTCAGGACGGCTCGGCATCCTTGGCAGCCTTCCGATCCGCCAGATACTTCTTGTAGTCGATCGGGCGGATTTCATTGATGCGGCACTTGTCCTTGCCGACCACCACCGAATCGAAGCGCCGGCTCACTGAATTCGCCGTCGAGGTCAGGCCGATCGTTTGCGCCCAACGCAGATCCTGGCAAGGTGCGTCGACGGTGAGCAGGTAGGCTTCGTTCAAACGTGGCCAGACGACAACCTTGTAGTCGCCGACCAGCTCCCAGCGCTGCAGATCCCAGAACCGGAATCGATCAATCGGCTCGCCGGCGTAGGGAAGGTAGGCGCTCAAGGCCTTGTCCTGCGTTTCGGCGGTCTGCGCGGAAGCCGACGTTGCCAGCAGCAACGCAAACAGTGCAATCAGGGGTTTCGACATGGTCATTCTCCAGCGAGGTGTGAGGATGAGACCCGGAAATGACGAATTCAACCAGCAAATCGTTGCAGTCCGGCGTCAACCGGTTGCTGCCGGTTTCGCGACTCGTACGCCAGCCGGCACTGCGCAGCACACCCGGAAAGCTCGCAACAACAGGCAAAACCACCCTTGCAGCCACGTCAAGGCTTGACGAATCCAGCCTCAATGGCTCTAATACGCGCCCCTTCGCCGCCGCCTTCAGCGCCCCGGCATGCAAGCACAAGGGCCGAGTAGCTCAGTTGGTAGAGCAGGGGATTGAAAATCCCCGTGTCGGCGGTTCGATTCCGTCCTCGGCCACCATCCTCTTCATGCCCCACCCGGTTTCCAGAGGCCGCTGATCCCACGCGCCACGGGAATCGCACCATAGATGAAGCGCGGTTCGATGACGAATGCCACCCATGGTATTCGCCTTGCGGGCCGGCTTCGCCGTTCGCTTCGGCATCCAGCCTGCCCAGCACATTCCGCATCTCAATCCCCGAGACCGCAATCGCGGGATAATGCGCACGTGAACACAGCGCCAAGCGTTTCCAATGACGTTCGCGGCCGCAACCCGCCCGCCTTGCAGGTGAACCCGCCCTGCCCCGACTTGCCGACACCTGGGCAACGCCCGTGATCGATGTCCTTGGTGCCACAAAGCCTTGCTTCACAGCACACGACTTCGGCGATCCATGGCCGTCTCCACGGCTGCAAAGAATCCATTTGCACCACATCGATCCGCAGCGCCTGCTGGCGAATCCCGACTGCTGCCATCACCCCAGCCGCCAACAATCCATCCCCGCACACCCGCTGAACCATCACATTCAAGAGGAAAGCGCATGACAGCCATCACCCAACGCTTCACCCACGCCCTCGACTACGCACGCATCGCGCACGCCGCGCAATTCCGCAAGGGCACCGAGATCCCCTACCTCTACCATCTGATGGGCGTCGCCAGCCTGGTACTCGAACACGGTGGCAACGAGGACCAGGCCATCGCCGGCCTCCTGCATGATCTGATCGAAGACTGCGGCGAACCGCACGCAGACATGATTCGCGCGCAATTCGGCGATGTGGTCGCCAATATCGTCCGCGATTGCACCGACGGCTCGGCCGAGCAGAAAAAGGAAAACACGAACGCACAATCAAGACGCGAGGACTGGATCCGCCGCAAGCTCCGCTACATCGCCCACCTGGAACACGCCGACAAGACAACCCTGCTGGTTTCCGGCTGCGACAAGCTGCACAACGCCCGCGCCATCCTCATCGACCTCGAAAACCCCGAAGTCGGCGAAAAAGTGTTCTCACGCTTCACCGGCGGCAAGGACGGCACGCTGCGCTACTACCACTCGCTGGCCGCAATATTCACAAAACACAACGTACGCATGGCGAACGAACTGGATCGCACGGTTGCGCGAATGCACGAATTGGCGGGTGCGACACAACGCGCCAATCTGACCGCTGCCGGAGAGATGAATTGATCATCACTCTGCCTGCAGATACTTAGTCGACCGGGTGGCGATTGACTGATAGCCATCAAGTAGCACTGCCCGTCAGGTCGTCGAGAAATTCCGACATCGGCTCGATGCCGGACACCCACAGATAGTCACGCGCCCGGGTGCAAGCGACGTAGAGCAGATGGCGTTCGGTGTTGTAGACCTCTTCGAGATCGGCATCATCGGCGACGGACTCGATGCGCGATTGCAGAGGTATGACTTCGTCATCGCAGGCCATGACGACGACCGCGCGGAATTCCAGGCCTTTGGCGAGATGCATCTCGCTGATGGAAACATGACCAGCGACTGCCTGGATTTGTCCGTCGAGCGGCCTGAAAGGCAGTCCGGCTGTCTCCACCGCTGAAATTGCACGATCCATTTCGGCCGCCGAGCGCACGAATACACCCATCTCGTTCGGTAACACGCCTTCAGCCGCACGTTCAGTCAGCCACGCTGCGACGCCCTGGACTTCGCTGCCGGCATCGGAGAACGCACGAATAACCGGAACCGCACCGTTGAACACCGACACCGTGCCGCGACGTTCCTCGCTGTTGCCATCGACATCCGAGACTTCCGGCCCCAGCAGACGATCCGCCTGCATGCGGATCTGATGCGAGGTCCGGTAGTTGATGTGCAAGGTCCGCGCTCGGCCGCGGATATCGACGCCAAGTGCCTTCCACGAGAAGGGCTGCTGGAAGATGCGTTGGCCAAGATCGCCGGCAAAGAACAGCGCATTCGATCGTTCCCCGCCAAGCGCAGCCAGGAAGCGCAATTGCGCCACGCTGATGTCTTGCGCCTCATCGATCACGGCAAAGTCGAACGGCGCGTGGGCGCGCTTCGCCAACTCCGCAGCAAGCCGATCGAAGATGCCGGCATGGGTCACCAGGCCTCGCTGCTTCAGCTCCAATCTCGTGCGCTCGAACACCGCCCACAAGACGCTGCGCTGTGCTTCCGGCAGGCGCGTCTTGCGACCGAGCCGGCGCACATCGCGATACGCCTCCCATGAATCGAGTTGCCATGCATCAACCACGTTTTCCCATTCCGCAAGCAGGAACGCAGGGCTGAACTTCTGCACTGCCCCTGCGGCGGCGGACGCATCGAGAATTTCGCGAATCTGCTCGCGCGTCGCGATTCCCGGACGGCCGAATTGTCGCTCATACAGCCGTTCGCCAACCGCATCCATCGCCTGCACGTCGATGCGTTCAGCCAGTTTGGGATTGCTGCTGATCAATCGGCGCAGCTTCGTATGCAACGCACGCGCGAGCGTTGGCGAAAACGTCGCCAGCAGAACGCGCGCATCCGGATTCACCCGCGCCAGGTGGACGGCGCGATGCAAGGCAACGATCGTCTTGCCTGTTCCCGCCGAACCCGACACGCGCGCTGGCCCGTTATAGTCGCGCTCGACCCACTCGCGCTGCGCAGGATGGAGGAAGGTCGTCCATTTCTCCCACGGATAGGCAAGCGCAGCCTCCAACTCTTCCACATTCGCCAGCGTGCGGAAACGCCGCTGCGCATCGGGGTGTTCGAAAGCTTCGTTGGAAACGACAAACGACGATTCGGCTGGGTCGGCTATGTGTCCATTGGATTCGTCAGTTGAGATTGTCGTTGTATCAGTTAGAACTGGGGTCGCGGGAGAACAAAAATCGGTGTCGTCCGGGGAAAGATCATACAAATCCATGGGTGCGCACAGCGCAGGTCGGTCCCACTCAGCCGTTGGCTCCCTCGGCCTGCCTCCTGTTGCCAACTCCAGCAGCGCTTCTGACGCCTCGGCTGGCAGGTGATCGGCCAGATCGAGCAGCGTGTCTTCGTTGGCTGCGTGCACATCCTGCAGCCATTCCACCGGCACGCCGTAACCGAGCAACTCGTCATCGCTGACGCCGACAAACAAGGCCGGCTTCGCCACAGGCTGCCGCGCCGGCACCGGCTGCTCCACCTCGATATAGCGCCGAACCGCAACCTCTTCGATCCGCTCGCGGATCTCTACCAGTTGCGCAGCACCGGTGCGCGGATGCGTTTCCAGCTTGCGGCGCTCGGCCCAGCGATACGCCTGATCGTGATGATCGACGTAACACAGCAGCAGGCTAGTCGCGGTTTTGTGCACGATCAGGCGGATATCGCTGCTGACCCGCACCGACCAGAAGTTCGGATCCTTCGCCCGATCGAGTTTGTGGAAGTTCATTCCCGGGTTTGTCGGGTTCAACTGCAGATCAAAGGCTGTGGTCTTCACCGATTTCTGCTCGTCGCCGGTGAGGCGGCCGAGGCTGTCGGTGAAGGTGTCGGCGATTCGGAAGTTCATTTATAAACGACGGATAGCCGCAATATTGGCACTAATGTCTTGGGCACTTAGCCCAGCACCTAGCCGCTCTTCCGTGATAAGCAGCGTCCCATTCTTTCCGCCGCCTTCCGCCAAAGGCAAAATTTCCTGCTGACGATACGCTTTCAGCTTGCGCTCCCAACGGTCGCGATAGTCGCTATTGCTGAGCATGCCGTTGTGCTCCCAATACCACGTTGAACCACTGTCATCATCGACAATCGTAAAATCCGGGAACCGCTCGACCCCTTGCAACATGAGAGGTTGCTCGTACTGGTAATCGATCCCAGCCGCGTGCAGCTTGTCGGCGATAATCCACTCCGATTTTGAACGCACAAGCTCGCCGTGATCAGTGCGATAAATGAGATTTCTGTCAAGGAACAGGGATCTGTTGCCCACCCGAACTTCGACCGGGTTCGAGCTCGTAAACAAATTCGTCATGCGGCGCAGCACCTCCGAAGCCTGGTCGGTACTGAATCGCTGTAGTTCCCGAAAATCCCCTTGATGCAAGATGACTACCTTGCCCTTGTGCCGAGTCAATGCTGTGTAGAGCATTTCACGCGACAGCAAGCGGCACGGATTCGGCACAACGACAAAAGTGATTCCAAACTCACTACCTTGCGTTTTGTGCACCGTCAGCGCGTATGCCAACTCCAACGGGGGAGAGCTCTCCTGTCCGTCAAATTCCCCTGATTTGTACTGATAGGTAAAGCCGGGCTGGCTGCATAGCTCTACCTCAAGGTCACGGGGAAATTGCTTTCGAAACTTCGTCTTCCGATGCCCAACGACGATTCCAATATCCCCATTCGCAACATATTTGTCATCTTTGCCTGGATACACGTATCGATACTTATCGTTCTTGATGTTGATGATCTTATCGCCATAGATGATTTCTTCCGGTCCGAATGGGCTCGGGATGACCCGAGCATACCCGTCGACATTCGCCATCTCGATAAACCGTTTGCGAAACCGCTGCTGAATCGCCCTATTTAGCGCCAGGACCCCTGCCTGGCCTTGCCTGAGCGGCGTCAAAATCTGCCACTCCTCAGCTTTCTCGGAAGCTCCCGGCCGGTCCTTGAATCGATTATTGAAGAACACATTGGTCTTGCCGTTGTACTCGGAAGGTAGGCCGCCGATCGACGTCTCAAATGCCACCTCTTCATCCTCACCATCCAACTTTAGCTCTGCGACAAGTTCATTGAGCAGCAGCTTCTGCAAGCCGTCGGGTTGGTTCCACTTAACAAGCTTTACGAATGGCGTACTTCCGGATGCGACGTCGTTCCATACCTCGTCGGCGCCTGCATCTAGTGCTCGACCGCTGAATGCGTTGGCGAGTAGCACGTCGGTACGTGCAAGCCCCTCTTCGCCTTGCTGGCGCATCACCACGGTGAGCTCCGCATATCCAGGGGCTACCCGCGGGAACAAGCTGTCTACCATTTCAGGTTTCAGCTGCTGCACGATGTCAACATAGGGTCGGCCTGCGCCAATCGGCGGTAGCTGACGTGCATCGCCCACCAGGATCAATCGATGGACACCCGTTAGCGCGTCCAACAATGCAGCGAACTGCTCCTCCGTCAACATGGAGCACTCATCGATGACAACCGTCCTGTGGGCAGACGAACGGGGCGCACCCTCGTTAATGTAGTAACGCCCGGTGGTTCCGTCGTATCGTTGAAGTCGAAGCAAGAACTGAGCGACAGTTTGTGCTTTCCCGTCAAACCCGCTGGCTCGCTCCAGTCGCACACGCGCTTTCCCGGTTGGCGCCAGCAACAAGATGCCAGTCTTCGAAACCGATTCGATACTACACAATGCCTTCAACAGGGTGCTTTTCCCCGTACCCGCTGGCCCCATAAGCACGCACACCCTGGAGCGATATATTTCCTCCAGTGCCGCGGCTTTCTCCTTTCGCGCCATCAAGTCGTCTGGAGTGACGATTGCCGTCTGGTTTCCGTCGTCAATTGCCGCATTTACCAAACCCAGCCAATCGGCCTCGCCTTCATTGCGTTTGCCTTTTTGTCGCTTGAGGACAGCGGTGCTGATCAGACTGGATGTCTCGACGTAGCGATCCAGTTGGAACGCGGCGCCCTGTTCTGCCAATGCCACGCTAGCGACTAACGGGGACAAGGCGTTACTCACCACGGAAAGGGTATCTGCGTCCAATGGACACATCGGCTTCATGGGCCGATCCCGCACACGTGCAATCAGCCAGCCCGCAGGCAAAAGGGTATGTCCCTCACCGGCAGCATCCTCGAGCGTCTGAATGACCACCGCACGCACACGTCTCTCGTCGATTGCCTCATGTACAAGACTTGGTTCAGGTATTGGGAATTCATTGCGCACGAAGTCGGGGGGAAACATGCCCCGGTCAATAACAGCAAAGGCGATCGGATCCATCTGCAAGCGATCTTCTTCGAAAATCGCGTAAGGATTCGCAAGAATTTCAATGTCGCTCAGCGCTATCCCGGCGTCCTCCCGTTCGGTCGGTTGATACCAGCGCAACGCTTGTTCATTCGTTAGATTAAAGCGCGCCAGGAGCTGGAGCAGGTTGCGACGTTCAGGTGGCAACTTCTCCCACTTCTGCTGCTGGGTCTTACCGATACCGCGTCGCAAGTAGTCCGGCAATTTGGAAGGACTTTTCAGCGCCTCACCTAAAAGCGGCCAAGGGTCAACGGACTTTCCCGCATCGTCAAGGAG
The DNA here is from genome assembly GCA_001899855.1 of Lysobacterales bacterium 63-13. Classification (GTDB taxonomy): domain Bacteria; phylum Pseudomonadota; class Gammaproteobacteria; order Xanthomonadales; family Rhodanobacteraceae; genus Dokdonella. The sequence goes on along the minus strand of MKWR01000003.1, from coordinate 689 downwards.
ATACCAAGCCAAGAGATTGCCGTGAGGCAGACCGAACGCATTCAAAGCAGCACCCAAGCCCGGATACGGACCACGAATGGACCACAACCTATTGAGCTCTCGATCGATCCATCGCAGATACTCGTCCCACGGCGCATCGAACAGACCACGCATCGCCTTGATCGCCTTCTCCAGCGCCAGAAGAGACGCGATTGCACCGTCTTGCTGGAGGAGCTCGCTAGCATAGGAGAATTGTTCGAAGTACTCCTGCGGCGCGTAAGCAGCACAGGCGGGTAAATCAATACCAGCATCCGCCTCCGCCAAGGCCATGAGTTCCTGATAGGGCAGGAGAAAACCGTCATCTCCCCCGGGCCGAATGGAGTGCTCGACGTTGCGCTCCCACAGGTATCCGCCAATCTTGTCCGCCGGACACGCGCCGCCGGCATAGCGATACTCGGTTGCCGCCCCCACCGTCTTGACTCGACCCACTCCCACAATTACACGACGCGGATCTTCAGCTAACGGTGTGCGCTTGGCATAGAAAAAGACCAGCGACTCGTCCGGCCTGACTGCACTGGCAAAAGTGTCGAGAAGAATGCGTTGTGTTGGCGCTCGTTGAAAACTGACCATCTCTGCTCGTTGAAAATTGACCAGGGATGGAAGCCGAGGGAAGGCTCCTTCGGCTTGGTCGGAGTGTAACTCCGAGCGTT
>MKWR01000002.1 GCA_001899855.1 Lysobacterales bacterium 63-13 | reverse complement strand
AGCCACCACGGCAGTTTGACTCCGGGCGTCCCGCCCTCCGCCCTTCGGGCCATCGCCGATGGCGATGTTGGCTCCGGCTTCCTGCCTCCGCACTCAAGACTGCTGCCTTAAACCACTCGGCCATCTCTCCATATTGTCCTCACCGTCACGGCTTGCTGTGCAAGCCACCACGCAGGAAAACATCTGCGTCGGCATGCAAACGGGCCGCGGAGTTTAGCGCAATCGCTGGCTCCGCCCAAGACGACCGCGGCGACTGGCCGCAAGACTGATCAGGATGCTGCCGCGAGAATGCAAATTCAGGACAGGCGCTTGCTGCCGCCCATGTATGGCAGCAGCACGTCGGGAACGTCGATCGAGCCGTCCGCGTTCTGGTAGTTTTCCATGACCGCGATGAGGGCGCGACCCACGGCGGTACCCGAGCCATTCAGGGTATGCACGAGTTCGGGTTTGCCGGTTTCCGGATTGCGCCAGCGGGCGAGCATGCGCCGCGCCTGGAAATCGGTGCAGTTGGAACACGAGGAAATCTCGCGATACGTGGCCTGGCTCGGCAACCAGACTTCCAGATCGTAGGTCTTGGTCGCGGTGAAACCCATGTCGCCGGCACAAAGCAGCATGCGCCGGTAGGGAAGCCCGAGTTTTTCGAGGACGATTTCCGCGCTGCGCGTCATGCGCTCATGTTCGGCGTCGCTTTCCGAGGGCTTGCTGATGCTGACCAGTTCGACCTTCTCGAACTGGTGCTGGCGGATCATGCCGCGCACGTCGCGGCCACCGGAACCGGCTTCGGAGCGAAAGCACAAGGAATGCGCGGTCATGCGCAACGGCAACTGCTCGGCATCGCAGATGGTGTCACGCACGATATTGGTCAACGGCACTTCGGCGGTCGGAATCAGGTAACGCCTGGATTCGTTGACCTCGATCGCAAAGAGGTCTTGCTCGAACTTCGGCAACTGGCCGGTACCCTGCATCGAATCGCCATTGACGATCAGCGGCACGTTGGTTTCGAGGTAGCCGTGTTCCCCGGTATGCAGATCGAGCATGAATTGCGCGAGCGCGCGATGCAGACGGGCAAGCCCGCCACGCAGCACGGTAAAGCGCGAACCCGACAATTTGGCGGCGACATCGGCATCCAGCCAGCCATTGCGAGCGCCGAGTTCGACATGATCCTTCACCGCAAAATCGAATACGCGCGGCGTTCCCCAGCGATGCTGCTCGACGTTCGCGGATTCATCGAGGCCATCCGGCACCGAAGCATGCGGCAAATTCGGAATGCCGAGGGTGATCTCCGCCAACTGCTGCTGCAGATCGGCCAGCCGCGTTTCGTTGGCCTTGAGCTGATCGGCGATGCCGGCGACTTCGGCCATCAAGGCCGTGGTGTCCTCGCCCTTGCCCTTGGCGACACCGATCGCCTTGGAGCGCGTGTTGCGCGTGTTCTGCAACTCCTGGGTTTCCACCTGCACGTGCTTGCGCTGCGCTTCGAGCGCTTCGATGGCCGCCACATCGAGTGTGTAGCCGCGCCGGGCAAGGCTTTCGGCAACGACATCAAGCTGCCCGCGCAGCAGGGCTGGATCAAGCATGGCAGGGATTCCGCAAACCAACGAAGGGCGCGGATTATCGCCGCGCCGCTGGCTGGCCGCAAACCTGGGGGCAACGCTGATCATGCCGACGCGTGCGCCGGGACGACCCCGGCGGCACGCGCGAGCAAGAATGCACCATCAGATTCGACGGGGCTGCGACCTTCCAAGCCACCAGGCGATGACGATACCGCCCAGCAGCCAGCCCACGACATGCTCGATCAGGCCGGCAATCATGAAATCGGTCGGAAACCGGTACCAGACCGCCATCGGCACTACCGAGCCAACCCAGACGAATACGCCCATGGTGGTGGCGCCAAGGACGCGCGCGGCAAATCCCCAACGCGTCGCCACCAGCAGCCAGGCGGCGATCAGGCTGCCGAGGAAATTGCTGCCAAACTGCTTGACCAATTGCGGAGTCATCTGCATCGGGTCGCCATACGGCGGGCTGACGACCATGTACACAAACGGCTGCGCCTTGGATTTTTCGGCAAAGGCTTTCATGAACGCCTCGTCCTTCCATTGCGCGGAACTGACATAGGGGAGCACGTAGATGCCGGGATTCGGTGCGCCGCTCTTCACCGAATCAAGGATCACCTCCTCGTTGGCTGGTGCCTGGACGCCCATCTCGCCGATGGGCAGGACGGTATGGGCGACAAAGCCCCAGATGAAAAGCATGAGTGCACTGAAAATGGCGGCAATGACGATGCGCATCGGCGACTCCTCCCCAGGATTGGACGGGCGACGCTACGCCTGCTTCGCGCCTGCCGCAAGCGGGACAGGACGGCTCAGGGCTGGCTGCGTTCGTCCAGCTCGGCCAGCATGATGGCGATGGCATCGAGTTCGGCGGTCGGCCGTCCGGCGTCGACCGGGCGGCGGTAATTGTTGAGCATGATGGCGAAGGCGAGCCGCTCGTCGGCAGCGGTCATTGCGTATCCGGCCAGCGCATAGGTGAAGGCCATGCTGCCGGTCTTCGCGTAGATGCGGCCTTGCGCGGCACTGTTGCGCATGCGTCCGCTCAGCGAACCGTCCACGCCTGCTTCCGGCAGACCCAGGCGGAATGCCTTTGCCCCCGGGCTGTCGCCGACGCGGAGCAACAAGCCGGCCAAGGACGCCGGCGACGTCAGGTTGCGTCGCGACAGGCCCGGGCCGTCCTCGATGAGCACGCCGTCCAATGGCACGCCAATCCGGCGCAGATAGCTGCGCAGGGCCTGGATGCCACGCGATTCACTGGAGCGGAATGCCGGCGACGTCTCGCCCGCCTCGCGTTCGTCCGCCGCCGCCTTGGCGCCGACCATCAGCAGCAGATTCTGCATGTAGAGATTCTGCGAAACCTTCAAGCCGTGCCTGACGATTTCCGCCAACGGTGGCGACCACACATCGGCAATGCGCTGGATCTTGTCGTCATGCAGGGCTGTGTCCTGGCGCGGCCAGTACAGGCTGCGCGACTTGCCCTGCACGCTGACGCCCTGGCGCTCAAGTGCGCTGCGCAGCTGCTCGACGGCAATCAGGGCCGGATCATGCGCGGCCAGCCGATAGTATTGGGTGCCGGCATTCGTCGCGATGCTGCCAAACGCGTGCAGTACCGATTCACCGGGCGCACGATAGAGGCTGATGTCGGTCGGTGCCGGGGCGCGCAAGGTGCGCAGCTGGTTGTCGACCTCCGGTGCGGCAACCGCCGAATCAAAGGCGATCCGCGCCAGGTTGCCGGCTTGCGGTGCCGGGCGAACTTCGACGCGCACGATGTTTTCATCGACGCTGAGTGCCGACACCGGCGCACCAAACCAGCTCTGCAGATCGGCCGCCTCCCAACCACTGCCGTACAACGGTGCGGCAAACCAGGTCGCATCGCCGAGCAGTGAGCCGCGCACCGCCTTGACGCCTGACTTGCGCAGGGCGATGGCCAGGGTATCGGCCCAGGACACGCGCTTGTCGGTGCCGAGCGTCGGATCGCCGTAGCCGACGAGGATCAGATCGCCGCGCAACTCGCCATCCCTGCCCGGCTTGGCGGTCGCGAACAGGCTGGTTGGCACGCGGTAGTCGGGGCCAAAGATATCGAGTGCCAGCGCGGCCGTGTAGAGCTTGGCCGTCGAGGCCGGCACGAACAACTTGTCGGCATTGTGCGAGTAGAGAACCTTGCCGCTGTCGAGCGACACGACCTGCACGCCCCAGGTGGCATCGGCGAATGCCGGCTTGGCCAGATGCGCATCGATCCGCGCGGCCAGACTGGCCAGGCGTGCATCGTTCGACGGCGATTTCGCAGCAGCCGTCGCGGTGACGAGGCAAGCAAGGATCAGGCAGGCCGCGGCCAGGCTGACCCTGCGTCGGACGCATCCTTTCCTCACGACTTCTTCTCCGCCTTTCGCGCCTGACGCCTCGCGTTGCGCAAGGCGGCGAGCTTTTCGCCTATCTTCAATTCGAGACCACGATCAACCGGCGCGTAGAACTCCTGGCCGACCAGGCCATCCGGAAGGCATTGCTGGTCGAGGGCGACACCGCCTTCGGCATCGTGATCGTATTGATAGCCCTGGCCGTAGCCGAGGCCCTTCATCAGCCTGGTCGGTGCATTGCGCAGGTGCATCGGCACTTCGCGCGTGCCATTGGCGCGCACTTCGGCACGCACGGCATTGAAGGCGGCATAAGCGGCATTGCTCTTGGCGGCGATGGCCAGATAGATTGCCAGCTCGGCAAAAGCCAGTTCGCCCTCCGGAGAGCCGAGGCGATCCCAGGTATTCCAGGCTTCCAGGGCAAGGCTCAGCGCGCGCGGATCGGCCAGGCCAATGTCCTCGATCGCCATGCGCGTCAGACGCCGCGCCAGATAGGCGGGGTCGACGCCGCCATCAAGCATGCGCGTCAGCCAGTACAGCGCCGCATCCGGATCGGACGAGCGCACCGACTTGTGCAGGGCCGAGATCTGGTCGTAAAACTGTTCGCCGCCCTTGTCGAAGCGACGCGTGCGATCGGCCAGCACCTGGGTCAGCGTGGTCTCGTCGATGCGTCCGTCATCGGCCAGTTCGGCGGCAATCTCCAGCAAGGTCAGGGCGCGTCGCACGTCACCGTCGGCGGCCTGGGCAATCAGCCGCAACGACTCATCCGCGACGGCCAGTTGCTGTTCGCCAAGCCCACGTTCGCGGTCGACCAGGGCGCGCTGCAAGGCTGCGACGATCTGCTCGACAGTCAGGGATTCGAGCACATGCACGCGACAGCGCGAAAGCAGGGCCGAATTGAGTTCAAACGACGGATTCTCGGTGGTCGCACCGACCATGATGATGATGCCGCGCTCGATATGCGGCAGGAAGGCATCCTGCTGGGTCTTGTTGAAGCGATGCACCTCATCGACAAACAACACGGTACGCCGGCCCTGGGCGAAATTGACTTCGGCCTCGGCCAGCGCGGCGCGCACATCGGGCAAGCCCGAGAGCACGGCCGAAATCGCCTTGAAATCGGCATCGGCATACCGCGCCAGCAGCAAGGCCAGCGTGGTCTTGCCGCAGCCAGGCGGCCCCCACAGGATCATCGAATGCAGCTTGCCGCTCTCGATGGCCCGGCGCAGCGGCTTGCCCGCATCGAGCAGGCGCGATTGGCCGACAATTTCGTCGAGCGTGCGCGGACGCATGCGTTCGGCCAGTGGCTTGAGGCCTTCGGCCTCGGCAAACAGCGGGGTTGTCGTAGCAGTTTTCTTGCGCGCCATGCGGCCATGATACGGAAAAGCATGGCGAGGTCCGCGCGCACCCACCCACCCGGATCAAATCCGCGACAAGGATCTCGGGAATGGCTGCATGGCGTTCGCGAGAATTCCTGCTTGCCTGCGTCAGTCGCGCTTCGACGCGGCCCTGGAAAGCTCCGCGCGCTTTCGCTGCAACCGGCGAACCAGCACAGCAACCAGCGATCCCGCCAACGGCACCGCCATGATCACCACGGAAAACCTCAACAATGAACCCAGCGCCTGGCCAAGCGCTGCGCCGGAGAACACCAGAACTGCCGACACCAGCACCAATGGCACCAACCAGGTGAGCGCGAATACCAGGCGTGCGCGGGCCAACTCCCGCGGATCGTCGTGGCGGATTTCATTCGCGCCGGAACCGCTCGCATGGCTGAAACCGGCCAGTACGGACGCCTCGAGTTCTCCAACATGGAAGTCGTGCGGCGAAGGTTCGGCGAAGTCGATCTCGCGAACGATGCGCATCGGCTCGTCGACCCAAGTCACCGCCCGCCGGGCAGGCTGCCGGGAGCGAACCTTCTCAAGCAGGGTGCGCACCTGGGCAATGCAACAGCGCGGCGAATCCGCTTCGACGCGGTCGGGCAGCGTCACGATATTGGCATGTTTCACAGGGAAGCCTCCTTGTTGAGCAGGGCGCGCAGGATGGGGCAGTTGTCGTCGGATCCTTCGCGCGGGCATACCGACATGAGCTTGCTCAGCGCATCGCGCACGCGATGAAGTTCGGCAATGCGCTTGTCGATGTCATCGAGGCGAACCTTGGCCGCCTGGTACATGGCGGCGATATCGCCGCGACTGCTGATGTTGAGCAGCTCGCCGATTTCGCTCAGGCTGAACCCGAGGTGTTGTGCGCGGCGAATGAAATTCAGGCGATCAAGCTCGCTGTCGCCGTACTTCCGGTAGCCCGATGCCGATCGTGTTGCCGGCCTGAGCAGGCCACTGCGTTCGTAATAGCGAATCGTGTCGATGCCGACGCCGGCGGCGCTGGCGAGCTGGCCGATTGCAAGGCTGGACATGGCTGTCTCCGAATCTGCTGAGAAGCGGATCCGGCCGGCTGCTGCCGCCCTCAAGATCCGAGGGGAGCAGCATGCAGCCTGGACTCTGGTCCAGAGTCAAGAATATTCAATGCGCTGTTCAGCCGGCAGTCAGCCAGAGAAACCGCAGCTCAATCCTTGATCGGAAAGATCTCGGCATCTTCGCCCGGATCGCCCACCACATCGACGCCTGCGGGCGGCGTGAACGAAAACGTGTCGGCCGGCAACTTCGGATTGCCCTGCCAATCGGAGAAGCGGATTTCGGTGGTGTTGCCGAGCGTGTCCTCGAATCGCATCCGCACCAGGCTGTCCGTGTCGAAACCCAGTTCGGCAATGGAGAACTCCGGCTCACTGGCCTTGGAAACCAGCTTCAGCCAGAGCAGGCCTTCGCGCTCGCCGCCTTCGCTGGCCGTGAACTCGTGATCGAGCCTGGACAGGTCGGTGAGCACCGACAACGGGCTGTGTGCCTCCTCCGCGCCCTGCCCGCGCACGCTGACCTGTTCGAGATCCGGATCGTAGATCCATACGCGGTTGCCGTCGGCGATGATCAGTTGTTCAAAGGGCTCGGTGGTGTGCCAGCGGAACTGGCGCGGGGTCTTCAGCGCCAAAGTTCCCGAGGACGGTTCGCCGCGATTGCCCTTGGCGCCAAGCACCGACTGCTCGAAATGGGCGCTGACCGTGTGGATGCGGCCGGAGAACGCCTCGAGGCGCGCGCGCGCCGTGTCGGCGGCGTGGACGGGGATGGCAAGCAGCATCGACAGGCAGACAAGGGCACGCAACATCGATCGGTATTCCTCAAGTCGGATCAAGAATGGCCAGCGGCGGCAGCGCGACAGAATCGCACCCCGACGCTGAAGCGGGGCTGGCCGGAAGCGCTCAATCGCGCGGTGGCGGCGGCGCGATCACCGTGCGGTTGCCGTTGTGCTCGGGACCGCTGACCACGCCGTCACGCTCCATCTGCTCAATCAGGCGCGCGGCACGGTTGTAGCCGATGCGCAGGTGCCGCTGCACGCCAGAAATCGAGGCGCGCCGGGTTTCAGTGACAATGCGCACGGCCTTGTCGTACAACACGGCATCCTCGCCGCCTTCAGCATCTGCCGCATCCTGCGGCAAGCCGGTCTCGCCGATGATCTTGCCATCGGCCATGGTCTGGGTCTCCTCGAGCACGCCGTTGATGTAGTCGGGCTTGCCCTGGGCACGCAGCCACTCGACGACCTTGTGCACCTCGTGGTCATCGACAAAGGCGCCGTGGACACGCTCCGGAGTCGCCGTACCTGGCGGCAGATAGAGCATGTCGCCGTGGCCGAGCAGGGTCTCGGCACCGGACTGGTCGAGGATCGTGCGCGAATCGATCTTGCTGGATACCTGGAAGGCGATGCGGGTCGGGATATTGGCCTTGATCAGGCCGGTGATGACATCCACCGATGGCCGTTGCGTGGCGAGGATCAGGTGCACGCCGGCCGCACGCGCCTTCTGCGCCAGGCGGGCAATGAGTTCCTCGACCTTCTTGCCGACGATCATCATCATGTCGGCGAACTCGTCGATGATGACGACAATATAGGGCAAGGGCTTGAGCGGCTCGGCCTTCATCGATGGCTGCGAGGCATCCGGGCGGAACAACGGATCGAGCAGTGGCTGGCCCCGCGCCTCCTCGTCCCTGACCTTCTTGTTGAAGCCGGCCAGGTTGCGCACGCCAACTGCGGCCATCAGCTTGTAGCGGCGCTCCATTTCGGCGACGCACCAGCGCAATGCGTTGGCGGCCTCCTTCATGTCGGTGACGACCGGCGCAAGCAGGTGCGGGATGCCTTCGTAGACCGACAGTTCGAGCATCTTCGGATCGATCATGATCATGCGCACGTCGGTCGCATTGGCCTTGTACAGCAGGCTCAGCACCATCGCGTTGAGCGCCACCGACTTGCCCGAACCGGTCGTGCCGGCGACCAGCAGATGCGGCATCTTGGCCAGATCGACGACGATCGGCGCGCCGCCAATGTCCTTGCCCAGGGCCAGCGCCAGCGGCGACTTCAACTGGTCGTACTTCTCCGAGCGCAGGATTTCCGAAAGGTAGACGATCTCGCGATTGACGTTGGGAATCTCCAGGCCGATCACCGATTTGCCCGGGATCACGTCGACCACGCGCACGCTGATCACCGACAGGCCGCGGGCGATGTCCTTGTCGAGGCTGGAGATCTGGCTGCCCTTGATGCCGGGTGCCGGCTGCATCTCGAAGCGCGTGATGACCGGCCCAGGATGGGCGCTGACCACCTGCGCATCGATGCGGAAATCCTTGAGCTTGAACTCGACCTGGCGCGACAGCGCATCGAGGGTCTCCTGCGAATAACCGGCAACACGCTGCTTGGGCTCATCGAGCAAGGCCAGCGGCGGCACCTCGCCTTCAGTCGACGAACCGACGAAGAGCGGGATCTGCGTCTCGCGCTTGGCCCGCTCGCTCTTGCCGATCGGCGCCAGGGTCGGTTCGATCTTCAGCGGCTCGCGGCGGGACTGCTTGACCGTATCCACCTTGCGCACGACTTCGCGCTCGACACGGGCCTGGCGTGCCGCGCTCCAGTCCTCGGCACGCCGCGAACGGTCGCGCGCCCAGGCAAAGGCCGCCAGCAGGCCGCGTCCGATCGCATCCATCAACTTGAACCAGGACAGGCCGGTGACCAGGGTGATCGCGATCAGCAACAAGGCCAGCAGGAACAGGGTTGCGCCAAGAAAGCCAAAACCCTTCATCAGCGAACTGCCGATCAAGGCACCGAGGACGCCGCCCGCCTGTGCCGGCAAGGCGCTCGGACCATGGAAATGCAGATGGGCAAGCCCTGATCCGGCAATGAAAAAAGCCAGGCCGCCGATCAGGCGCAAGGCCGGCTCGATCGGCGAACCCTCGCTGCGTTCGCCGCCCCGTGCCACCAGGCCGCCGACGAGCAACAACAGCAGGGGGAACGCATAAGCCAGCGCGCCGAAGAAATAAAACAGGAAATCAGCGAGATACGCCCCAATCTTGCCGCCGAAATTGACCGTCTGCTCCTGCCCGCCGGCATGTGACCAACCCCAGTCGGCGGGATCGTAGGTCCACAGGCAGATCAGCAGATAAATCGCGATCGGCAGCAACACCATGAAACCCACCTCGCGCAAGCGGCGTTGCAGCTTGTCGTTGAGTGGGGTGGGTTTCGGGGTTTTGGATTCTCGCGCCACGCGCAGAACTTACCTTAAATTATCGTGGCAAGCGATTGTTTTTGCTCAAACCACGCCTTCAAGCGCTGGATGAACAACCTTGCCCCCATCGACATTGATGCCGCCCTTGAGCGGCGCATGGTCGCGCCAGGCCGGGCCACTGGCCAGGCGTTGCACGTACGGCAGGATCGCCGCCGAGATGGCCTGCGAGGAGGTTTGCGGCACGGCACCGGGCATGTTGGTCACGGCAAAATGGGTGACGCCATCGACGACATAAGTCGGCTCCTTCCACGTGGTCGGCTTCGAGGTTTCAAAGCAGCCGCCCTGGTCGATGGAGATGTCGGCGAGCACGCTGCCCGGCTCCATGTCCTTGACCATGGCCGCGGTGACCACGCGCGGTGCCCGCGCACTCGGCACCAGCACGGCACCGACGACGAGATCCGCATTGCGCAATTCTCGCGCGACATATTCCTCGTACGGATAAAGCGCGGTGACGTTGGAACCCAGCGCCATCATCTGCGCCAGGCGATCGGGACGCTTGTCGAACACGACCACATTGGCACCGCCGGCCGCGGCCAGTGCCGCGGAATTGCCGCCGGCCGCACCGGCGCCGAGGACGACAACCTTGCCGCGCTCTGTTCCCGGCAGGCCGCCGAGCAGCTTGCCCTTGCCGCCAGCCGGCTGGTGCAGCAGATGCGTGCCGACCTGCACGGCGATGCGCCCGGCAATGATCGACATCGGTGCCAGCAGCGGCAGTGAACCGTCCATCTCCTGCACGGATTCAAAGGCGATGCCGGTCAGGCCGATATCGAGCAGGCTGCGGGTCAGCGCAGGCTCGGCGGCCAGATGCAGGTAGCAAAACAGCAGGTGGTCCTTGCGCAGGCGCGACAGGTCACCGGCAATCGGCTCCTTGACCTTGACGATCATCTCGGCGACTTCGTAGAGCTTGTCGGCGTCGGCAACCACCTTGACGCCATTGCGGATGAAATCCTCGTCGCTGAAGCTGCTCTTCAATCCGGCACCCGACTGGATGAACACCTCGTGGCCACGCAGGACCAGATCCGCACAGGCGGCTGGAACGAGGGCAACACGCCCTTCAAGGGTCTTGGTCTCGGAAGGAATACCGATGCGCATCAGGATCTCCAGATTGGTCAAGGAATGCAGCGGCGAGTTGCCGGTGCGGTTTTTACGGAACTGTCGACACCGGCCTTTCGGCTGCGTCTTGATTCATCCTCTCCGGCACCCCATCCTCATCAGCCCAATGCGTGGCGACCGGAGCACGGCTCGCCCGCGAATACGGAATGAAATCGGACTGTGACGGCAGCAACCGCGTGCGTTGTGCGGCTTGCCGGCATGGAAAACCATCGCCACAGAGAAGGCCGGAAAACGGCCGGGATTATACATGACGACCCCGAAACACACGCGCCTCCTGATCCTCGGCAGCGGCCCCGCCGGATACTCGGCGGCTGTCTACGCGGCACGCGCCAATCTCAAGCCGACCATGATCACCGGCCTCGCCCAGGGCGGCCAGTTGATGACCACCACGGACGTCGACAACTGGCCTGGCGATGTCGAAGGTTTGCAGGGTCCGGCGTTGATGGAGCGCATGCAGAAACATGCCGAGCGCTTCAACACCGAGATGATCTTCGACCACATCCACACGGTCGATCTCAAGCAGCGGCCATTCCACCTGCAGGGCGACAACGGCGAATACACCTGTGATGCGCTGATCATCGCCACCGGCGCCACGGCGATGTACCTCGGACTCGAATCGGAGGAAAGACTCAAGGGCCAGGGTGTTTCCGCCTGCGCCACCTGTGACGGGTTCTTTTTCCGCGATCAGGAAGTCGCCGTGATCGGCGGCGGCAATACGGCGGTCGAGGAAGCGCTCTACCTGGCCAATATCGCCAAGAAGGTCACCCTCGTGCATCGCCGCGACAAGCTGCGCGCGGAGAAGATCATGCAGGACAAGCTGTTCGAGAAACAGGCAGCCGGCAAGATCGACATCGTCTGGAACCACAGCGTCGCGGAAGTACTTGGCGACCAGACCGGCGTCACCGGCATCCGCGTCAAGAGCACCACCGACGGATCGACCCGCGACATTGCCGTGACCGGAATGTTCGTCGCCATCGGCCACACGCCGAACACCGGCATCTTCGAAGGCCAGCTCGACATGCGCAACGGCTACATCACGATCCGCACCGGCCTTGAAGGCAATGCCACGGCCACCAGTGTTCCCGGCGTATTCGCCGCCGGCGACGTTGCCGACCAAGTCTATCGGCAGGCGGTCACCTCGGCCGGCTTCGGCTGCATGGCCGCACTCGATGCCGAGAAATATCTCGACAAGATGGGTCTGGTGGGCTGACGCGGGTTGGCATGCGGCGAAAGAACAGATCGAGCCGACATGCCGTCTCTTGAAATCCGCCTGCACAAGGGCGTCAGCGAAATTGACGCCGGGCGCTGGAACGAACTTGTCGACAGTGACCATCCGTTCACCGCGCACGCCTTCCTCGCCGGGCTCGAACTGCATGACTGCATCCGCGCCGAGCATGGCTGGCAATCGGCACCACTCGGCCTCTACGAAAACGGCAATCTCGTAGCTGCCGCACCGCTCTATTTGAAGGGCAATTCACACGGCGAATTCGTCTTCGACTGGTCCTGGGCCAACGCCTACGAACGCCATGGACTGCATTACTACCCGAAACTGCTTTGCGCGGTGCCCTACTCCCCGGTGACCGGCCCACGTCTGCTGGTCGGCACCACGCACCGCGCGGACAGCCTGCGCCACTCGCTGATCGAGGCGATGACACAGCAGACTGAGGCGCTGGCGCTCTCATCGACGCACTTGAACTTTGCCTCCACAGTCGATGCCAATGCGTTTGCCGGCAGCGCCTGGCTGCCGCGCTTCGACTGGCAATTCCATTGGACCAATCGTGGCTGGAGCGACTTCGAGGACTTCCTCGCCGCGCTGAAACCAAAGAAACGCAAGAACATCCGCCAGGAGCGCCAGCACGTCGTCGCGGCGGGCGTCACCTGCGAGATCCGCCACGGTGACGAACTCGACGATGAGGATTGGCGGATCCTGCATCGACTTTATCGATCGAACTTTGCCGCGCATGGCAATCATCCGGCGCTGACCGAAGGTTTCTTCCGCCATCTTGGCCAGCACATGCCGCGCCAGACAGTCGCCGTGTTGTGTCGCCGCGGCGGCCGGATCATCGCCGCTGCGCTGTGCCTGCGCAGTTCGGACACCTTGTACGGACGCTATTGGGGTGCCGAAGAACAAATACCCGGACTGCATTTCGAGGCCTGCTATTACCAGGGCATCGACTACTGCATCCGCCATGGCCTGCGGCGCTTCGAGCCAGGTGCCCAGGGTGAACACAAGATCGCGCGTGGATTCCTGCCCGTGCGCACGCAGTCCTTCCATCATGTCCGTGATGGCCGCTTTGCCAGCGCCATAGCCGAGGCCCTGCAACGCGAGGCACTGGGCCTTGAGATGTATCGCGAGGACCTGCTGGCGCATTCGCCGTATGCCGAGGCGCTGGAGTCGGCATGATCCGCCTGCCCCAGCTCGCCGCTGATTCGACGGCATTCCCGGCTATCGAGACCGCACTCGAAGAACCCGACGGTTTGCTCGCCTTTGGCGGAGATCTCGGCAGCGAACGCCTGCTTGCCGCCTATGCGCAGGGAATCTTCCCGTGGTACTCGGAAGGTCAGCCGATCCTCTGGTGGTCGCCGGATCCACGCATGGTCCTGGCAACGGCCGCGCCACACGTGCCGCGACGCTTGCGCCGCTGGCTGAAATCCTGCACCTGGACAATCCGCACCGACCACGCGTTTGCCGAGGTCATGCGCGCCTGCGCCGAACCACGCCATGATGGCGGCGGCACCTGGATCACCGAGGCCATGCTTGCCGCATACACCCGCCTGCACGCCGAAGGCCACGCCCATTCACTGGAGGTCTACGACGGCACCGCCTTGATTGGTGGCATCTACGGCATTGCCATCGGTCGCATGTTCTTTGGCGAATCCATGTTCAGCCGCCGCGAGCATGCCTCGAAGCTCGCCCTGCTCGCTCTCTGCCATGGACTTGCCACGCACGGCTTTCCATTGTTGGACGCACAGGTCCGCTCCGCCCATCTCGAAACGCTGGGAGCCCAGGCGATGTCCCGGGCCGATTTCCAGCGCGCCATCACAAGGCTTTGTTCGCAAACGGGAATTCCGGGAAACTGGGCGGGCTTGTTCGATCACCTCACGCCACAGGACCTTTGCCGCCCGGTCCCTTGAAGGCCAATGCAGCGCAGGTTTTGCACTGGCAAGGCCATCCCGGTGCAAAGCCACGATCCGCAGAAACCCGAATTGCAGGGCCCGCTCCCGGCCGGGAACCAGGCCGGGTTATCGTGAAATGCCTTGATAGTGTAGAATTCGCCGCCTTCTCGGCCCCCCCGAGTTCCAGTCCCAGGGAAAAATGTCCAAAGACGATGTCATCGAGATGGAAGGTGCGGTCCTCGAGACCCTTCCAAACACCATGTTCCGCGTGAAGCTCGAAAACGGCCACGTGGTCACCGCCCATATTTCCGGGCGCATGCGCAAGAACTACATCCGCATCCTCACGGGTGACAAGGTCAAGGTCGAGATGACTCCCTATGACCTGAGCAAAGGCCGCATCACCTACCGCATGAAGTAAAGGCAGGATGCCTTCATCCTGTGCAGTGCATGGATGCACGCTGACACGGGATCCATCTGCACGACACGTCAGATCCCAATAGCGCAGATCCGGCATCCAGCGCCTCCGGATCTTGCGGTCTCCCTTTTTCCCTGCCTCCCCTCGCAGATCGCGGGCATCCTTGTTCACGGGCTGTTTCGCTCGCCACTCCATCACTCGCGTTGGCGGACGATGCGTCCGACCGTGGAAACGAACAGTCCGAAAATCGTTGCTATCCCCCCGCAACTTCATTCGCCAGTCGGCCATGCCGCGCGGATCACCGCATTTCGATCCGGAAGTCGTCTCGCAATGGCTGTCTTTGAGTACGGTGTTCGGCTCGCCCTGCAGGGTTGAAAATGCCTTCGGACATGCAACCCCTGGCGCATCATGCGTATCTGCTCATGCGAAGCATGGCCGGCTTGACGAGAGGGCATCGCTTGCAGGGGCGAGTATCGAATGGTCCTTGCTCGTCTTCGTCACGGCACTCGCGAACGCGCACCAGGGTCGGTGGCGCGTGCGAATCGTCGCGAGTCTCCGCAAGTCCACTCTTGAGCAGGGTCCAAATGAGAAACGGCACCACGCCGCCCGAACATGCTGATCAAATCCATACCGCTCCGGCCAAGCAGCCAGCCAAGGCATGGCGGCGCATTCGTGCAACCGCACGAATGCTCGCTTCACTGCTGCTGGGCGGAGCGATGGTTCTCGGGGCAATCGCGGTCTTCCGGCAGGGCCTGCTTCCGCTGATCGATGCGACGTTTCAGCCGAGCCTCGAGACGCTCAGCTTGATCAGGCGCGCAGGCATCTTCTCGGCCGCGATCGCAGGCTACTGGACATATGTGCACTGGCACGAAAAGCGCAAAGCTGCAGAGTTGCGGCTGCAACCGGCAAGCCTGTTCGCATGGGGCGTCGGTGGCGCTGCCCTCATCGCACTTCCAATATTGCTGTTGTTCGCTATTGGCGCCTACGAACTGGTCCATTATCGCGACCCTTCGGCGGCGCTGTTCGGCGCAGCGGCCCTGATCGGCATTGCCGCCACACTTGAAGAACTGGTCTATCGCTGTCTGCTGTTCCGGGTGCTCGAGCGGTCCTGGGGAACGATGTTCGCGCTACCGGTCCAGGCGGTGGTGTTCGCTGTCCCGCACCTGGGAAATGTCGCCAAGGGCGGAACGCTCGATGCGGCGACCATGCTCGTTTCGGTGATCGTGCTGGGCCTGCTCTGGGCCGGCGTGTTCGTGCTCACACGCAACCTGTGGGTGGTGGCTGCCAATCACGCCGCATGGAACTTCACGATCCTGCTCAGCGGCGTGCCGCTTTCCGGTATCGACGACTGGCGTGCCCTGGCGCCGCTCGAAAGCCGATATGCCGGGTCCGACTGGCTGACGGGCGGGATATTCGGGCCGGAGAATTCGGTATTGGTGATCGTATCGGCGACGTTTGCGGTGGTCCTCCTCCTGCGCGCGGCACGGCGGCGGGGGATGCTCATCGCGCCAGCGGCGTGAAGCGAACGGGGGTACACCAGGATCGGCGAGGAGGCGACGTCCGGATAATGCAATGCTCGGGACACAGGGTCAGGCCTTGTACTGCCACGCCAACGTCCCTGTCCGCGACCCTGGATGCCGTCAAAATTCGGGACCAAGTCTATTCATAGATTGCCAAGTCCCCGCCTCGACCATTCAAGCCCGTCGGGCTCCCAGGCAGACACCGAGCGCGTGTACCACGCGATCGACGCTTTCGGCGGTGCTGCCGGTGCCCATCAGGCCGATGCGCCAGATCTTGCCGGCGAGTTCCCCGAGTCCGGCGCCAATCTCGATGTTGAAATCGGTCAGCAGGCGCTTGCGCACGGCACCTTCATCGACGCCTTCGGGCACCTTCACGGCATTCAGTTGCGGCAAGCGCGCACTTTCGGCAACCAGCAAGTCGAGGCCGATCGTGGCCAATCCAGCAACCAGGCGCAGGTGATTCTGCCGATGCCGGGCAAACGCTGCTTCGCGGCCTTCCTCCTTGAACATCAACAGCGCTTCATGCAGGGCGTACAACATGTTGATCGGCGCGGTATGGTGATAGGCGCGCGCGCCGCTGCCCTGCCAGTAGTTCATGACCAGGCCGAGGTCGAGGAACCAGCTTTGCACGGGCGTCTTGCGCGATTTGAGCGCAGCGACGGCCTTGTCGCTGAAGGTCAGCGGCGAGAGACCGGGAGGCGCGGAAAGGCATTTCTGCGATCCCGAATAGACGGCATCGCAACCCCAGGCGTCAACGCGCAGCGGAATGCCGCCTAGACTGGTCACCGCGTCGACGATGCTCAAGGCACCGTGTTCCTGCGCCAGCTTGCACAATGCCGCCGCATCGGATTCAACGCCGGTGGAAGTCTCCGCATGGACAAAGGCCAGCGCCTTGACACCGGGATTGGCCTTCAACGCGGCTTCGGTTTTCTCGAGATCGATCGGCATGCCGAACGGATCATTGACCATGATCGGCGTGGCACCGATGCGGATGACGTTCTCGCGCATGCGCGCGCCAAACACACCGTTCTGGCAGATCACCACCTTGTCGCCGGCTTCGATCAGATTGACAAACGCTGCTTCCATGCCCGCCGAGCCGGGTGCGGAAATCGGCACGGTCAAGGTGTTTCCTGTCTCGAATGCGTAACGCAGAAGTTCCTTCAACTCGTCCATCATGCCGACGAAGCGCGGATCCAGATGCCCGATCGTCGGTCGTGCCATCGCATCGAGCACGCGTTTTGCCACCGGCGATGGCCCGGGTCCGAGCAACAATACCTCCGGCGGATGAAACGACGTCATGGCGGCCTCTCCAGATCAAGACAGCGCTCGAGTCTAACCCAGCGCTGCAACGCGCACGCTCAAACCTGCGCCAGGGCCTGATCAAGATCGGCGATCAGGTCATCGGCATCTTCCAGTCCAATCGACAGACGCACGAGACTCAGCGGAATCGGCGTGGCACGCACGGGTGCCCCGGCAGGAAACACTGCGCAGACCGGAAATGCCAGTGATTCATAGCCGCCCCAGGATACGGTCATGAGGAAGCGCCGCAATGCATTGCAGAAGCGTTCAACCGCGGCGACATCGTCGGTATCGAGATCGATGCTCAACAAGCCGCTGGCGCGCTTGAGCTGGCGGTGGCTCAGATCAGCCTGTTCGTTGGTCGACGCTTGTGGATGGTAGACGCGGCGAATCTTCGGATGCGCCTCGACATAGGCGAGCACCCTGGCGGTGCTGGCGGCAACCCGCTCCATGCGCACCGCCAGCGTGCGCAGGCCGCGGATCATCAGCCAGGCGTCGTGCGGAGAGAGGATCGCGCCGAACGTCATGTACGGGCCCTTGAACACCTCGCGCAGGATCGCCTCGCTGCCGCAGAGCATGCCAGCGACGACATCGCTGTGACCGTTGAGGTACTTGGTTGCCGAATGCACGACCAGATCGATGCCCTGCGCGATCGGCGACTGGTTGAGCGGCGTCGCAAAACTGTTGTCGCAGATCGTGCGCAACCCATGCCTGCGCGCGATCGCCGCGACGGCCGCCAGATCCTGTTGTTCGTAGGTCATCGTGTTCGGGCTTTCGAGCACGATCAGGCGCGTCCCGGCCTGGATCGCGTTCTCGAAGTTGGCGACATCGGTGCCGTCGACAAAGGACGTCGACACACCGAACTTCGGCAACAAGTCGCGCAACAGGCCACGCGTCCAGCTGTATGGTTTGGCGATGCACAGCACGTGATCGCCCCCGCGCACGCTGGCAAACACGGCTGCCGCCATCGCCGCTGCGCCGCTGGCAAAGGCCAGGCAATCCTCGGCACCTTCGAGCGCCGCGACCTTCTTGCGCAGGATGGCGACCGTCGGATTGTTGCCGCGCGTGTACAGGTGCGCCGCATACTCGTCAGCAAAGCCAAGGCGCATTTCGGCGACCGTCGGAAACGCGAAAATCGACGATTGCACGAGCGGCGGCGCAACCGCGCCGTGGTAACCGGCACGCTCCTCGCCAAGATGATTGAGGATATGGCTGAGATCAGGGATTGGAGAATCGGGCTTCGGGAATCGTTGCTCGTCACTCATGATGGATACCCAAGTCTCCGGATTCGAGGGGCATGGCCCTCGCAAAGCGCGCCAATTCGCTATTCCCTGTTCGCCATCGCCGATTCCCGGACATACGCACGCGTCGCCTCCGCCAATGCCGGATCTTCCAGTGCCATGGCCAGCGTCGCCTTGACCAGGCCAAGCTTGTTGCCGCAATCGAATCGCGTGCCTTCAAAGCGGTAGGCAAGGACGGGCTTCTCGTGCAGCAGGTCCTCGATGGCATCGGTGAGCTGGATCTCGCCGCCGGCACCGGGCGTGGTCTTTTCAAGCAGGCTGAAAATGCGCGCGGGCAGCACGTAGCGGCCGACAATCGCCAGATTCGACGGCGCGACTTCGGGCTTCGGCTTTTCGACGACGAGACGGATGCGCGCGGCGCGTTCGGAAATCGCTTCGGCATCAACGATGCCGTACTTGCCGGTATCCGCTCGCGGTACTTCCTCGACAGCGACGACGCCGGCATCTTCGCGAGCGGCCACCTCGTACATCTGGCGCAGGGCACCCGGACGTCCCGAGCCCGGGTTGCCGTTCCAGATCAGGTCATCGGCAAGGATCACCCCGAACGGCTCATCGCCAACCACCGGCTTGGCACAAAGGACCGCATGCCCCAGGCCCAGCGCCTCGGGCTGGGTCACGAACACACAACGTACATTTTTTGGCAAGGTACCCTGGACCAGGGCGAGCAATTCATCCTTGCCCGATTTGGCCAGCTTGCTTTCAAGTTCATAGGCCTTGTCGAAATAGTCGGCTATGGCGTGCTTGTAGCGGTTGGTGACGAAGATCAGCGTGTCGGCACCGGCGTCGACAGCTTCATCGACGGCGTACTGGATCAGCGGCCGATCGAGGACCGGCAGCATTTCCTTGGCCACCACCTTGGTTGCCGGCAGGAAGCGCGTGCCCAATCCGGCCACCGGAAACACGACTTTTCGCAATCGACCCTGGCTCATCGGAATTCTCTCGGGAGTAATCAGTTGGGGCGCGCCGCGAAGGCAATGACCGTGGCGGTCGCCTCCGGCTCGCGTGTGGCAAACTCGGGCAGCAGTTGATCGAGGATCCGCCGCAACTGCTCTTCATCGAAGTCGTTGACGGCTTCCCGGGCTTGCTGCAGCAGTGCGGTAAGCAAGGCCCAGCCCATGCTGCGCGGCTGCGCCAGGAAGATCTTGGCGTGCGCGGTGGCCTGGTAGTTTTCCAGCGGATGGAACAATTCCTCGAAGAGCTTTTCGCCCGAGCGCAAACCGGTGAAGACGACCTCGATATCGCGCCCCGGCTGCTTGCCGGCAAGGCGGATCATCTGCTCGGCCAGGTAGGCGATCTTCACCGGCTCCCCCATGTCCAAGGCAAAGATCTCGCCGCCCTTGCCGAGCACGCCGGCCTGCAGAATCAACTGGCAGGCTTCCGGAATGGTCATGAAGTAGCGGGTGATTTCCGGATGCGTCACGGTGACCGGCCCGCCGCTGCGGATCTGTTCGCGAAACAGCGGCACGACCGAGCCGGCCGAATCGAGGACGTTGCCGAATCGCACGGTGATGAAACGGGTTTGCGATTGCGCGGCGAAGTTCTGGCAGTAGATTTCCGCGGCACGCTTGCAGGCACCCATGACGCTGCTCGGGTTGACTGCCTTGTCGGTGGAGATCAGCACGAAACACTCGACTCCATGCCGATCCGCCGCCTGCGCCACCACATGCGTGCCGAGAACATTGTTGCGGAATGCTTCGCGAACCTGTTCCTGCAGCAAGGGCACATGCTTGTAGGCAGCGGCATGGAAAACGACGTGTGGGCGGGCCGTGGCGAACACCCGCTCGCAACCGACCGGATCCCCGCAATCCCCAATCCGCGCATCCAGCAGCAGATCCGGAAACTCGCGGCGGATTTCCTGCTCGATGCGGTAGAGATTGAACTCGGACAATTCGAGGATCGTCAGTGACTCGGCACCGAGCCGGGCCACCTGCCGGCACAGTTCCGATCCGATCGAGCCGCCTCCGCCGGTGACCAGCACACGCTTGCCGGAGATGCCGGTGCGGATCGAGATCCAGTCCAGTTGCACTTGTTCACGACCGAGCAGATCCTCGATCGCCACTTCCTTCAGCTCGCCGAGACTGGAACGCCCGGCGACCACGTCGGCCAGCCGCGGCATGGTCCGGAACGGCAGCCCGGTCTCTTCACAGAGGCCCACCACGCGCTGCATCTGTGCACTGTTTGCCGAGGGCATGGCGATCAGCAGCATTTGTGCCGCTGTCTCGCGCGCGAGATCCGTCAGCTGGTCGAGCGTGCCGAGCACCGGCACGCCATGGATGCGCGCGCCACGGACCTTAGGGTTGTCATCGAGCATGCCGACGACGCGATAGCGATTCTCGCGGACGAGGCCGCGCACCAGGCTGTCGCCGGCACGCCCGGCACCGAGCACGAGCACGCGCATGGCCGGCGAGCGCGACAGGAAATCCAGGCGACTGTCCTTCCAGTAGCGATAGGCCAGGCGCGGCAATCCGAGGAGGACGGCAAGCACCAGCGGATACAGCAGCAGGACTGTTCGCGGCACCGTCGCCAATCGGTTGTACAGGAACAGGGTGACGCTGATCGACAGTGCACCGAGGATGGCGGCGCGACCGATGTTCCACAGATCAGGCAGGCTGGCAAACCGCCAGAGGCCCTTGTACAAGCCGGTACTCCAGAAGATCACACCCTGGGCGAGAAGCACCAGGCCAACTTCGGGACCGAACAAGCCAAGTTGCGGGCGCGCCACTTCAAACGACCAGCGGATCGAGGTGATCGTCGTCCACGCAAACCAGACCATCAGCAGATCGTGCATCACGACTGCCAGGCGCGGATGGATCTTGACTATGGCTTTGTTGATCACGGGGATTCCGGCCGCACGACTCGTCGATTCATGTCCAGGCAATAGCGCTTGCCGATCACCCAGAGCGCCACGGCCAGGGCATAGACGACTGCCAACGCCAGCCTGGCAACGAACGTCCGCTTGTCCGCGGACGCGTTCACCCACATCAGGGCTGGCACCACCAGCAACAGGTTCCATCCCATGTACAGCGAGGTCACGCGGACATGGGAGAAGCCCGAGCGAACCAGCCACTGGTAGAGATGTTCGCGGTGCGCACTATACCAACGTCGGCCGCTGAACATTCGCGAAAGCAGGGTCGCCGTGCTGTCGACGACAAAGGCAGAACTGGCGATCAATGCATACTCAAGGCCTGACGGCAGCGCCGCAATGACCCAGCCGGTCGCCACTGCCACGAGCAGGCCGAGCACGCCGCTGCCGACATCGCCCATGAACACCCGCGCCCTGGGAAAGTTGAACGGCAGGAAGCCGAGCGTCGCCGCGGCAAGGATGCCGATGGCCTGTGCTTCGACGTTGCGCCCGGCATGGAAGCAGAGCAAGGCCAGTGCGACAAATACAAACAAGGCCTGGCTGGCCAGCAGGCCGTCGATGCCATCCATGAAATTGTGCAGGTTGATGGACCAGATGGCGGCGGCGCCGCCGACCAGCAATGCCGCCACGAGCCACGGCCAGGCGGGATTGGTGGCGAGCTCCAGCAGCTCGCCCGCAACCGGCCAGGCGAGCAAGGCCACGGCCAGGGCATGCGCGAGCAGGCGAATGCCGGGCGCCAGGCTGCGGTGGTCGTCAATCCAGCCAACAAGAGCCACAAGCGTGACGGATGCAATCAGGGGAATCGAAGCCATTGAACCGGGAGCGCTTCCCGTGCATGCCAAGAGAATCGCCAGACAAGCCAGCACCGCGAGGACGATGCCAATGCCACCGCCACGCGGCGTCGGCATGCGATGGGAGCGGCGTTGACCGGGGAGATCGAGCATCTGCCGGCGTTTCGCGTAACCGATGCTGGCGCGTGTGACGAGGGTGGAAATCGCAACGGCAAACAACACCAGCAGCAACCAGGGCAGAAACGGAATTGCCGTCACGCCGGCGCCCTACTCGCCAACCACACTGTGGATGGGCCGGATCGTGCTCCAGTTCTTGCAGCTCGGGCATTGCCAATGGTGGGCCTTGGCACCGAAACCGCAACGCGAGCAGCGATACATGGCCTGGCCTTCAAGGAGTTTGCGGGTCAGATCGCGCTGGATCAGCAGACTCTCGCGCGCTTCGCCATGGGCGCTGTGCAGGTTGGCGTCGATCAAGGCCATCAGGGCACGCACCGACGGGCGCTGGTGCAATTGCCGGGTAAGGAACTCTACCGCCGATTTCTCACCCTGCGTGCGTGCGTACAGGCGCGCCAGCGCAAGCACCGGCGACACGCCTTGATGGCGTTCGGTCATGCGCAGCAGGAATTGCTCGGCGCGCTGCATCGCCTGCGCCTTGGCGTAGCAATCGAGCAAGGGCGCGAGGATCTCGGGAACATAGTCGACCTCAAGCTCGGCGACGTGCTCGAAGGCATCGATGGCGGCTTCGAAATTGCCGCATGCCGCCTCGATGTGGCCGCGGATCATGCTCGCCCGGATGCAATCGTCCTCGGCGGCAAGGGCGGCATCGAGACAGGCGCGTGCCTCCTCCATGGCTTGCCGGCCACGCGCCTGTTCGGCAAGTTCACAGTGGAACTGGGCAATGATGGCCCCCTGCGATTCGCCCGTGGCCGCTTCCAGCTTGGTGGCATTGTCGATGGCCTTGTTCCAGTCACGCTCGTGCTGGTAGATCGAAACGAGGTGGGTCAATGCCGACGGTGCCAGCGCATTCATCGCCACCAGGTCGGTGAACAGGGTTTCGGCGCGATCGAGCAGGCCGGCGCGCATGTAGTCCTCACCCAATTCGAGCAGGGCAATGGTCTTGTGCTCGTCGCTCAGGGACGGACGGGCGATCAGGTTCTGATGCACGCGAATCGCGCGATCGACTTCGCCACGCCGGCGAAACAGGTTGCCGAGAGCCAGATGCGTCTCGACCGTGTCGCGGTTGTACTCGGCCAGCTTGAGGAAGACCTCGATGGCCTTGTCCTGTTCTTCATTGAGCAGGTAGTTGAGGCCGCGGAAATAGTTGCTGGAAAGCTCGCTGACGCGCGCGCCGGAGGTGCGTTCGCTGCCGCGACGCGCCACATACCAACCCGACAGCGCGGCCAGCGGCAGGAGCAGGAACAGCAGATGAACTTCGCTCATGCGCGCCCGACGGGATGTTCGCTGCTTGCGGAGAGCTCGGCCCGGGCATCGCGCAACTGGCGCCGGCACTGGCGCAACTCGTTGCGCAGCCTGCGCACGCGCACCAGCCAGACCAGCACGCCGCCGCAAACCCAGCCAAGCAGCAGGAATGCAAGCAAGGCCGCGCCTTTCGGAAACGGGAATTCGATGAAATACAGGTCGAACGCGATGCGTTCGGAATTGAGCGCGCCAAAGGTTGCGCCAAAGACAATCGACAGCACTATCAGGACCACCACGCCAAGTCGCATGGTCGCATTCTCCGGGAGAGCGATCGCCCTCAGGCGAGTTCAGTGCAGGCTATCAGTGGTCGTTGTCGATTGAAACCGGATGCTTGCTGGCGTTGACGCGTTCGCGCAATTCCTTGCCAGGCTTGAAATGCGGCACGTGCTTGCCAGGCAGGGCCACCGCGTCGCCGGTCTTCGGGTTTCGACCCATGCGCGGCGGACGGAAATGCAGGGAAAAACTGCCGAACCCGCGAATCTCGATGCGATCGCCACCAGCCAGTGCATGCGCCATCTGTTCCAGCATGCTTTTCACGGCAAGCTCGACATCATTGCTTGCCAGGTGCCGCTGGTGCGCAGCGAGAATTTCGATCAACTCGGACTTGGTCATGCGAGAGCCACACATCAGACGGGTGAGAAGGTGCCCATCGCGAGGATGGGCACCATGACTTCAGCGACGGACGCTCCGGCGTCCGCCATCCCGCATCACTCGCGGTTGAACTTCTCTTTGAGCAAGGCGCCAAGCTGGGTGGTCGCGCCGGTCGAACCCTGGTAATCATCCAGGACCGACTGCAGCTCTTCCTCATCCTTGGCGCGGATCGACAACTGCAGCACGCGGCCCTTGCGATCCATGCCGATGAATTTGGCCTCGACCGGGTCACCAACCTTGAAGTGCTGGGTCGCGTCCTCGATGCGCTCCTTGGCGATGTCGTTGGCACGCAGGTAACCTTCGATGCCTTCTTCGATATCGACAGTCACGCCGCGCGCATCGACTTCGCGCACGGTGCCGTTGAGGATGCTGCCACGAGGATGGTTGGCCATGAACTGGCCAAACGGATCCTGCTCAAGCTGCTTGATGCCGAGCGAGATGCGCTCGCGCTCCGGATCGACCGCAAGCACCACGGCTTCGATGTCGTCGCCCTTCTTGAAGTTGCGCACGAGGTCTTCGCCAGCCGCTGCCCAAGAGATGTCGGACAGATGCACGAGACCGTCGATGCCGCCTTCGAGACCGATGAAGATGCCGAAATCGGTGATCGACTTGATCTGGCCGGTGACCTTGTCGTTCTTCTTGTAGATTGCGGCAAACGCTTCCCACGGATTGGCGCGGGTCTGCTTGATGCCGAGCGAAATGCGGCGACGCTCTTCGTCGACATCGAGAACCATGACTTCGACATCGTCACCGACCTGCACGACCTTGGCCGGGTTGACGTTCTTGTTGGTCCAGTCCATTTCGGAAACGTGGACGAGGCCTTCGACGCCGGCTTCGAGTTCGACGAAGCAGCCGTAATCGGTGACGTTGGAGACCTTGCCGACCGCCTTGGTGCCGCTCGGGTAACGGCGGCTGATGGCGACCCAGGGATCCTCGCCAAGCTGCTTGAGGCCGAGGCTGACGCGGTTGCGCTCGCGATCGAACTTGAGCACGCGCACATCGAGCTCGTCGCCGACGTTGACCACTTCGCTCGGATGGCGCACGCGCTTCCAGGCCATGTCGGTGATGTGCAGCAGGCCGTCGATGCCACCGAGGTCGACGAACGCGCCGTAATCGGTGAGGTTCTTGACGACGCCCTTGACCACGGCGTTTTCCTGCAGGCGGTCAAGCAGTTGCTCGCGCTCGACGCTGAATTCGCTTTCGACCACGGCGCGACGCGAAACCACCACGTTGTTGCGCTTGCGATCGAGCTTGATGATCTTGAACTCGAGTTCCTTGCCTTCCAGGTAGGAAGGATCGCGAACCGGACGCACGTCGACCAGCGAGCCCGGCAGGAATGCGCGGACGTCCTTGATGTCGACGGTGAAGCCGCCCTTGACCTTGCCGGAGATACGCCCGATGACGCTCTCGTTGGCGGTGTGAATTTCCTCGAGTTCGTCCCACACGAGCGAGCGCTTGGCTTTCTCGCGCGAGAGCATGGTCTCGCCGAATCCGTTTTCGATGGAATCGAGGGCAACCTTGACCTCGTCACCCACTTCAATTTCCAGCTCACCCTGCTCGTTGCGGAACTGTTCGATCGGCACGATGCCTTCGGACTTGAGGCCGGCGTTGATGACAACAACGTCCGAGCGGATTTCCACAACGGTGCCAAGAACGATCGATCCCGGCTTGAGGTTGGCGATCGACTGGCTCTGCTCGAACATCTCGGCAAAGCTTTCGGTCATCGCGGTTTCGGCTACAACTGCATTCATGTGATTTTCCAGAGGAGACAACAGATCGTAACCAGCTCGTGGCACGGCGGCACACGCAATCCGATTCAATCCACCTGTCGGGGGCGTGCGACAACACGCCATGGCTGAAACCGGCACCCAGGACCCTGGATACCGGAACGATTCCCTCTTGCACGCAATCAGGCGGGACGAACCACCGAAAGCACTGCGGCGACGACGCTGGCGACCGCAATACCGGTGGTATCGATGGTCAGTGCGTCTGCTGCAGGTCTGAGCGGTGCCACCGTACGGGCTGCGTCGCGCTCGTCGCGCGCCTGGATCTCGCGCAAAAGGGCGGCAAGGGTAACATTCAACCCCTTATCCTTCAACTGCTTATAGCGTCTTTTCGCACGTTCCTCGGCGCTTGCGGTGAGGAACACCTTGTACTGCGCATCGGGGAAGATGACGGTACCCATGTCACGCCCGTCGGCGACCAGGCCCGGTGCCTTGCGGAAGTCGCGCTGCTTGTCGAACAAGGCGGCACGCACGCCCGGAAACACGGCAATGGCCGAAGCGGCGGCACCGGCGGTTTCAGTGCGCAATTCGTCGGTCGCATCGTGGCCATTGACGATGACACGGGTCTCGCCGCCATCCTTGGGGTCGCGGAAACGGATACGCGTTGCTTCGGCGCAACGGGTGACTGCCTCGGCATCCGACAAATCGAGTCCCTCCTCACCTGCGGCATAGCCGACGGCGCGATAGAGCGCCCCGGAATCAAGCAGGTGCCAGCCAAGCTGGTCAGCCACATGGCGGCTGATCGTGCCCTTGCCGGAGCCGGAGGGCCCATCAATGGTGAGTACCGGAATGGAATTGGCGGGCATCGGGCTCGGCGGCATCAGGCGCAATTCCCCATTGTAGCGTCAGCCCTGCCCGGCCGCCGAGGTGGCAATTGAAAATCCGCAGCCATTGGCGAGATCGGCAAAGCCCGGAAACGAGGTAGCGACGTTGGCGCAGTCACTGATGGCAATGGCACCGGAGGCAATCAGCCCGGCCACGGCGAAGCTCATCGCAATGCGGTGGTCACCGACGCTGTCGATCCTTCCCGGGCCGATCCTGCCGCCACGGATGGCCGCGCCATCGGCGCCTTCGACCACCTCGATGCCCAAACTGGCGAGGCCACTGGCCATGACGGCAAGGCGATCCGATTCCTTGACCCGCAGTTCGGCCGCGCCGCTGATACGGGTCACGCCGCGGGCCGCCGCCGCGGCAATGAAGAGGATTGGAAACTCGTCGATCATGTCCGCCACATGTTGTTCGGGAACATCGATGCCATGCAGCGGGGCGTGGCGTACGCGAAGGTCGGCCAGCCATTCCCCGCCCTGCTCGCGGCGCTCGAGTTCGACGATATCGGCACCCATCAGGCGCAGCACCGCAAGCAATCCGGTGCGGCGCGGATTGATACCGACCGAGCGCAGGACCAGCTCGGAGCCGGGCACGATGCTGGCGGCAACGAGGAAAAATGCCGCCGAGGAGAAATCGGCCGGCACCGCCACATCGGTCGCCCGAAGGCGCGCCTTGCCGGCAAGCCTGGCCCAGCCGTCGCCGAACTCGATCGGCCAGCCAAAGGTGGCCAGCATGCGTTCGCTGTAATCGCGGGTCGCATGGACTTCGCGGACTTCGGTGGTGCCCTGCGCATACAGGCCAGCCAGCAGGATCGCCGACTTGACCTGGGCACTGGCCACTGCCGGGGCAAAGGACATCCCGTGCAAGGCACGCCCGCCATGGATGCGCAATGGCGGCAGCCCGCCCTCATTCGAGTCGATGTGCGCACCCATCGCCGTGAGTGGATCGATGATGCGTCCCATCGGCCGGCGCGACAATGAAGCATCGCCACGCAATTCGGAATCAAACGCCTGCCCGGCAAGCAGGCCGGCCAGCAGGCGCATGCCGGTGCCGGCGTTGCCGCAGTCGATCGGTGCCGTTGCGGCACGCAAGCCATGCAGGCCGACGCCATGCACGATGCGTCGCGATGGCGAAGGCGTCTCAATGTGCACGCCCATGCCGGCGAACGCCGCAGCGGTGGCCCGCGTGTCCTCGCCCTCGAGGAAGCCGTCGATGCGGGAGACGCCGTCGGCCAGCGCGGCAAGCATGATCGCGCGATGCGACACGGACTTGTCGCCAGGCATGTCCAGAGCTCCGCGCAGCGGGCCGGCTGGCGAGCTTGTCCACTGCAGTTGCCCATTCATGGCAAGGCAGCCAGCAGGCGCTCGTTTTCGCTGCGCGTGCCGAGACTGATGCGAACGGCATGGCCAAGCCCGTATCCCGCCATCGGCCGCACGATCACGCCACGATCAAACAGATGCCGCTCAAACCCGCCCGCATCACGGCCGAGATCGACAAGGAGGAAATTGGCCTGCGAGGGCAGTGCGCGGTAGCCGCGCGCGCTCAACTCCCCGGCAAGCCAGTTGCGTTCCTGCCGCGTCCATGTGCATACGTTCTGCAAATGCGCAGCATCGCCGAGCGCAGCCAGTGCGGCAGCCTGGGCCAGCGAATTGACGTTGAACGACTCGCGCAGGCGCTCGAGGACGCCGACAACGCCGGCATCGGCCAGCAGGTAGCCGATGCGCAATCCGGCCAGCGCGTAGGCTTTCGAAAACGTGCGCGTGACCACGAGATTCGGGTGCAGGCGAAGTAGGCGCATGGCACTGCTGGTGCCCGGCGCATCGACAAACTCCTGGTAAGCCTCATCGACAACGGCCAGGCAGGAAGTCGGCACGCGCCGGAGAAACCTGTCCAGCTCGGCATCGTTGAACCAGGTTCCAGTCGGGTTGTTCGGGTTGGCCAGATAGACGATCCGTGTATCCGCGCGCACCGCGGCTGCCAGCGCATCGAGATCATGCCCGTACGGCGCACTCGCATGGTCGCCCGGCAAGGCCTTGACGCAGATTGGCGTTGCGCCCGCGGCGGCGGTGGCGATCGGGAACACGGCAAAGCCGAATTCCGAATGGACCACCGACGTGCAAGGATCGGCAAAACACTGCGCCAGCAGCATCAGCAACTCATGCGAGCCATTGCCGAGGGCAATGCCTGCGCATTCGACCCGCCACTTCTCCGCCAGCGCGCGTTTCAGCGCCCCGCCCTGCGGATCCGGATAGCGCAACACCTGCGGCAGGGATTCGGCAATCGCCGCCAATGCACGGGCACTTGGACCGAGCACGGTCTCGTTGGAACCGAGTTCGGCCAATTGCCCGCCGAAACGCGCGCGCAGGGCCGGCAGGTCGTGGCCGGGATCGTAGGCGCGCAGTCGGCGGGTGATCGGGTTGGCCAGCGCGGTGGCGTCGAAACTCATGGAACGGCAACCGGATACGAGCCGAGGATCTTGATCTGCGAGGCAAATTCGGCCAGCTCGGTGAATGCCTCCTGCATTGCCGCATCCTCGACATGGCCGGCCAGGTCGATGAAGAACGCATATTCCCATTTGGCCTGGTGGGACGGACGCGATTCGATGCGGTTCATGGTGATGCCGTGCTTGGCGAAGGGACTCAGCACATTGAACAAGGCGCCGGGCTGGTCCTTGATGAAGACCAGGATCGAGGTGCGATCGTGTCCCGAAGTCGGAAAGATCTGCCGGCCCAGCACAAGGAAACGCGTGGTGTTGTCGGCATCGTCCTGGATCGGCCGCATGATGACTTTCTTCAGGCCGTAGACAAGGCCGGCGGACTCGCCTGCAATTGCCGCTGCATCATCGGCATTGCGCGCCCGGCGTGCACCCTCGGCATTGCTGGAAACAGGAATCTTCTCCACTTTCGGCAGATTGCCGCGCAGCCAGGTCTGGGTTTGCGCGAACGACTGCGGATGCGAGTAGATGCGCTCGATGTCCTCGATGCGCCCGCTGCGCGAAAACAGGTATTGGTGCACGCGCAACTCGACTTCGCCGCAGATCTTCAGGCCCGAGGTGAGGAACATGTCGAGGGTGACCTGGATCGTGCCCTCGCCTGAATTCTCAACCGGAACCACGCCAAAATCGGCGTTGCCGTTCTCGACTTCCTGGAACACCTCCTCGATGCTGGCCATCGGCTGGCCATGGGCGGAGCGTCCGAAATGCTTGAGCACGGCCTGCTGGCTGAAGGTGCCTTCGGGGCCGAGGTAGCCGATCTTCAGCGGCTCCTGCTGGGCCAGGCAGGCCGACATGATCTCGCGGAAGACATGCACGAGCACTTCATCGCTGAGCGGGCCTTCGTTGCGATCGACAACCATGCGCAGGACCTGCGCCTCGCGTTCGGGCCGGTAGTAGTCGACTGCCGCCGCCAGCGGCCCCTTGGCCAGGCCGACCTGATGCGCCCAGCGCGCGCGTTCGGCAATCAAGGTCTGGATATTGCGGTCGATGCTGTCGATGCGCGCACGCACCTCGGCCAGATCCCTGGGTGCCGATTTTTGCCCTTCGTCATTGTTCATGGCCGCATACCCCGAGTTGACCGAATCCTGAGCGTCCCGTGAGGATCACCCTCACGCGTGACGACGTGCGAAATCACCCATGAAATCGATCAATGCCTCAACCGCCGCCAGCGACGTCGCGTTGTAGATCGATGCACGCATGCCGCCGAGCAGCTTGTGCCCCTTGAGGCCGATCAGGTTGCGGGCGTCGGCCTCTTCGAGAAACAGCGGATTCAACTCGGCGCGCGGCAGGAAGAACGGCACATTCATCCACGAGCGCGCATCCACGCTGACCGGATTCGTGTAGAAACCGGAATCGTCGATGGCCGCATACAGGCGTTCGGCCTTGATCCGGTTGCGCTCGCCGATGACGGTGACGCCACCTTGCGCCTGCAGCCACTTGAACACCAGCGAGGACAGGTACCAGCCCCAGGTGTTCGGCGTGTTGAACAGGGAATGATTGGCGGCGTGTTCGGCGTAATTGAAGATGCGCGCGATGTTGTCCGGGCAGCGCTCGAGCAGGTCCTCGCGAATGATCAGGATGACCAGGCCCGAGGCACCGATGTTCTTCTGCGCACCGGCGTAGATCAGGCCGAACTTCGAGACATCGATGGGTCGCGAAAGTATGTCCGAGGACATGTCGGCGACCAGGGGGATCTCGCCCACTTCGGGGATTTCCTGGAACTCGACGCCATGGATCGTCTCGTTCGGCGTGTAATGCACGTACGCCGCGTTGGCATCCAGATCCCAGCCGGCACGCGGCGGGATCCGCGTGTAGCCGGAATCCAGAGAACTTGCGCTGATGCGAGCCTGCACGTAGGGCTTTGCTTCCCTGACCGCTTTTTCACCCCAGGCACCACTGACAACGTAATTGGCGACCTGGTCGGGCCTCGCGAAATTCATCGGGATCTGCGCGAAATGCTGGGTGGCCCCGCCTTGCAGGAAGAGCACGCGATAGTTCGAGGGAATGGCCATCAAGGTGCGCAGATCCGCCTCGGACTCCTCGGCCAAGGCCACGAAATCACGACCGCGATGGCTGATCTCCATCACCGACGCACGCGCACCGCCCCATTCGAGCATCTCCTCGCGGGCCTGGATCAAGACCTCTTCCGGCAAGGCGGCCGGGCCGGCACTGAAATTGTGGGCACGCGTCACGCGCAACTCCCGTGGATCGTCATTGGAGGAAAAGCAGCGCAGCGCAAGGCCGCCGCTGCCGGGTCACAACGATATGTCGCATTGCAGCATGTCTGCAAGTCGATTGGAAAACAGGGCTTTGCTGGACCAATCCCTCCCGCAGCATCGCACTGCCGCAGCGCGCCACGACGCCCGCTTGTCGCCGGCGGAAAGGCGCGGCCATGCTGCGCGGATGCCTGCATGCGGCCGCAAATTGCGAAGCATGGCCTGCGCCTCGGTCAAGCTGCGTGGTTGCAGGCCGAGGCAGCCGGGTCAGGCTGCGCATGATGCTTTCGGCGTGGGGCGATCCGCGGACGGATCGAGTCAGTAGTTGCCGAACCAGATCAGGGCGGCAATCGCCAGCCCGATCAACCCTGCGGCGACGATCAGCCACCAGATGCCCGATCCGCTGTCCTCGACGGGCGGTGCTGACGGCACGGGATCGTCGATCTGGATGGCATCGAGGGTCTGGGTGATGGCGGGTGCCTGGTTGGCCGGTGTCGGCATGCTCTGCCCGCGCAGCGGATAACCTGGCGCTTCAAGGACGAAGCGGTTGCGCCCGAAGTTGATCTGGTCACCCGGATGCAGCACGGCGGTCTTCACCAGCACACCGTTGATTTCAGTGCCATGTGCCGAACCGATGTCACGAAAATGAATGGCCTCTTCGGTTGCATCGATCGAGGCGTGCAGCTCGCCCGTTTGCGGCTCGTCGATATCCAGCCCGCGGCTGCCATTGCCGATGACCAGGCGCGCGCCCACGCCGATCGTCTTGCCGTAGTGGACGCCGGAAACACCACGCAGGACCACGCGCGAGAACTCGCGGGGTGTCCCGCTGGTGGCCTCGGCTGGCACGCGTGTATCGATCGCCTTGTCGCTGTCGGGTTTCAGTGTCACGGCGACGGAATCAAAACTGACCACGTCGCCGAGCCTGAGCAGGGCCTTTTCGACGATCGGTCGCGCGTTGACGTGGGTCCGTGCCCGCGGATCGAGCACTTCGAGGATCGCGCCGCGCTTGTCGATCACCAGGCGTGCGTGCCAGGGCTGGACGCCGCCGAATTCGAGCCTGATCGCATTGTCCTGCGCGGCACCAATGCCGGTGACGCCGCCCTCGACGAGGACATCCGCATGTTCTCCGCTGGAAAAACTTAGACGCATCGGTGCACGCGCTGGCAAGGTGTCGGCACTTTAGCAGGATGAAGCAAGCGTGACACCTGCCCTTTCGCGGGCGTTCCCGGCCTTTGCGCCAGGGACTGGCGGCGTCATCGCCCCGGCGTGCCAGGCATGCCGCACAGTGGGCGCCGCAGGGGAACGGAAAGCCTCGGCAGGAGCTTCTGCAACATCGGATCCTGAGGCATCATAGGCATTGCCGCGCAACGCCCCCGTGTTGCCGGAACCGGAGAACCTGCATGGCGCAAATCGATATTCGGCGCAAACACCAACTCTCAATTGCCGAAGCGCGCAAGGCGGTCAACAAGCTGGCCAAGTCCATGGCCAAGGAATTCGATCTGGAATGCGACTGGGAAGGCAACACGCTGGCCTTTTCGCGCAGTGGCGTCGACGGCCACATCGCCCTGGAAAAAGGCGAGGTCCATGTGCACGCCAAGCTGGGTTTCGTCATGGGCATGATGAAGTCGATGATTGAAAGCGAGATCAACCGCCACCTCGACGAGCAGATCAACTGATGCTCGTCATCAAGGCCGCGCACAAGCCCGTCCGCAGCTCGACCCGTTCGAAGATCGGCCTCGCCGTTGCCGGCGGCGGCCCGATCGGCGGGATCTTCGAGGTCGGTGCCATGCGTGCCCTCGATGACGCCATCGAAGGCCTGGACATGAATGCGCTCGATGTCTATGTCGGCATCAGCTCGGGTGCCTATATCGCCGCCAGCCTGGCCAATCGCCTGACCACCACCGAACTTTGCCGCATCTTCGTCAGCAACGATTCCGACCAGTTCAAGTTCAAGGCCGAGGATTTCGTGCGCCCGGCAATCTGGGAATACCTGCGCCGGCTTTCCGGCATGCCGCGCCTCCTGCTGAGCGGACTTGCCGAGTTCGCCAGACATCCCTTCGACCTTCGCGTCAGCGACAGCCTGATCAAGCTCGGCAGCATCCTGCCCACCGGCCTGTTCGACAACGAGGCGATCGAACGCTTCATGCGCAAGGCATTCACCGCGCATGGCCGCAGCAATGATTTCCGCGAACTGGGGCGCAAGCTGGTCATCGTCGCCGTCGAACTGGACAGCGGCCAGGCAATCCGCTTCGGTACACCCGGCTACGACGATGTACCGATCTCGCGCGCGATCGAGGCCAGTTCCGCCCTGCCCGGACTGTATCCGCCGGTGCTCATCAATGGCCGCTATCACGTCGACGGCGCCTTGCGCCATACCGTGCATGCATCGGTGGCGATGGAAGCGGGTGCCGACCTGGTGCTTGCGATCAATCCCCTGGTCCCGATCGACACCGCCACGGCCAGTGCCCTCGGCAAGGGTTCGCCAAGCAGCCTGATCGAAGGCGGCCTGCCGGTCGTGCTGTCGCAGATGTTCCGCACCCTGCTGCAGTCGCGCATGCAGGCGAGCATTCCCAAGTACGAGCGCAAGTACAGCGGATCGGACCTGCTCCTGATCGAGCCTGAAAACGACGACACGGACATGTTCTTCACCAACATCTTCAGCTTTGCCAATCGCCACGACCTCGCCGAACATGCCTATCAATCGACCTTGAACGACCTGCGCCGGCATCGCAAGGTTCTTGGCCCGCTGCTGCAACGACATGGCCTGAGCTTGCGCGACGGCGTCCTCGACGACCCTGATCGCACCTTGCTGGCAGGCCTCGAACAAAAGCCGCCGCGGCGCTCGCAAGCGACTTCGCAACTGCACCGGGCACTGGAAGATCTTGATCGCGCGCTGGAACAGGAAAAGCCGGCGCGCAAGCGGCGCACGCCGGCACGCAGGAATACCGCGCCGGTGCGCGGCAAAGCGTCATCGACAAACTCGTGAGCGGTTGCCATTCATCGATTACTTGCTCTATCGGCCACCGATAGAATGAGTCCTCATCCGGGCGCGCCCGTGCCCACTCCATCGAAGGAACCCGAAATGTCCAAGCCCAAGCCGAAGCTGAAATCGAAAGCCAACCCCGCTCCGAGCAAGCCGGCAGCTCGCGCCAGCGGAAAATCGATTGTCGAATCCGCGCAGCACATCTGGCTGGCCGGTCTCGGTGCCTTTGCCAAGGCCCAGGATGAAGGCACGCGCTTGTTCGAAGCCCTGGTGCGCGAGGGTGTCTCGCTGGAGCAGAAGACCCGCAAGCTGACCGCAGGCAAGGCCGACGAAGCACGCGGCGCGGTCGAAGCAGCGGTGGGCCAGGTCAAGGAACGCAGCCAGGAGACCTGGGACAAGCTTGAAAAGGTCTTCGAGAACCGCGTTTCGCGGGCGCTGAACCACCTTGGCGTCCCCGGCAGCACGGAAGTGAAGGCGCTGACCCAGCGTGTCGAGGAACTCGCCCGCGAAGTGCACAAGCTGAATGCCAAACCGGCAGCCAAGCCAGCCACCCGCCCGACCTCGAGCAAGAGCGGCGCGACCCGCTCGGTGACACGGGTCAGGGACGAACTGGCCGACGTTGCCCGCGAGCTCGAATCCGCCCAGCTCAAGCAGGTCAGCGGCAAGGGCAGCAGCGTTGCCGCAAAAAAGAAGGCCGCGCCCGCGAAGAAGGCGGCGGCGAAGAAGAAACCCTCCGCCAGGTAATCTGCAAACCTCCTGCACAAACCCCTCGTCACCCGCTGACGAGGAGTTTTATGGCCATGGATGGCCTGTATGCCGACAACGCAGGAGCTGGCGCAGGCGAATGCTGACGCCAACTCCGGATCCGTTGGCGCATCCGTGCCCTACCAGTGCACGCCACGCATCAAGGCGGCAAAGGCCACCTGTTCCGACGATGGGCCTTGCTGCTTTTCCTCACGCACGCCCTTGAGCCCTTTCGCCGCCGACGAATCGGGGAACAGGCGGAATGCCGTGTTCATGACGATCTCGTAGGCGCGCGGTGACACGGAGTAGAACAGCTGGGCGAATACTCCGGTACGTGTGGCAACCCGGACCGGGCGTTCGATGATCGCCCCGACAACCAGGTCCGCCGCCTCTTCCGGGCTCAGGGTCGGCACCGAATCGTACATCTTGGTCGGCGCGATCATCGGCGTCTTCACCAGGGGCATGTTGATGGTGGTGAAATTGATGCCCTGGTCGGAGAACTCCGCCTGGGCACAACGCGAGAAGGCATCGAGTGCAGCCTTCGATGCCACGTAGGCGGAAAAGCGCGGTGCATTGGTGAGTACGCCGATCGAGGAAATATTGATGATGTGGCCACGATGGCGTTCGGCCATTTTCGGCAGGAAACCCATGATCAGGCGCAGCGAACCGAAGTAGTTGAGCTGCATGGTGCGCTCGAAGTCGTGGAAGCGGTCGTAACTCGATGCGATCGCCCGGCGAATCGAGCGTCCGGCGTTGTTGATCAGGACATCGACCGTGCCATGCTCGTCCAGGACCTGCTTGACGAAGCTGTCACACGAAGCCAGTTCGGCGAGATCGACCTTGTAGGTGTGGCAGGTGCCCCCGGCACTCTCGATTTCCAGCTTGGCGGCGGCCAACTCATCTTCGCCGCGTGCGCAGATGACTACCTTGGCGCCGGCTGCCGCGACCTTGATCGCGACCGCCTTGCCGATCCCTGACGAGCCGCCGGTGATGACCACGACCTTGCGCCGGACCTTGCCCGACAAGGAGCGATCGACAAACAAGGCCGGATCGAGATGACGCTCCCAGTAATCCCACAGGCGCCAGGCGTAGGTCTGCAGCTTGGGCAGCTTGATCTTCGAGCCGCGCAGGGCGCGATCGGTTTCCCGGGTATCGAAGCGCGTCGGATAGTTGATGAAGCGCATGACCTCGACCGGTATGCCGAAATCACGCAGGAACACGTTGACCATGCGTCGCACCGGCGGCAGGTTGGACAAGGCGTGGCGTACCGCACTGGGGATGAAGGCGAACATGCGCGCGTCCAGGCGCATGCTCATCTTCGGCGCATGGCCTGCTTCGGCAAAGATGTTGAGCACCTCGCCAATGCGTCGTGGTGCCGGGTCGGTCAGATGGAAGCAATGCCCATCCAGCTTGGGCTGATGGGCAATGTGGTCCATGGCCGCGGCAACCCAGTCGACCGGCACCAGGTTCAGGCGTCCACCCTCGATGCCGATGGTCGGCATCCACGGCGGCAGGACTTCGCGCAATTTCTTGATCAGGCCGAAGAAATAATATGGCCCGTCGATCTTGTCCATTTCACCATTTTGCGAATTGCCGATGACGATGCCCGGCCGGTAGATGCGGAATGGACGCTTGCACTCCTTGCGCACGAGGCCTTCGGATTCATGCTTGGTGCGGAAGTAGACATTGTCGAGCCCTTCCGCCTCATCGAACATGTCCTCGCGAAAGACGCCGGGATACAAGCCGGCGGCGGCGATCGAACTGGTGTGATGGAAACATCCGGCCTTGATCGCCTCGGCCAACTGCAGGGCGTGGCGCGTGCCGTCGATGTTTGCGGTGACCTGGCTGCTTTCGTCGGCGGCAAAATCATAGAGTGCGGCGAGATGGAAGAAGTGCGTGACCTTGCCGTTGAGGTTCTTCAGCATGGCTGGCGTCACGCCAAGTCGCGGCTTGCCCAGATCGCCGGTAACTGCAACCAGGCGATCCTTGCCGGCACCCAGGCGCGCGCACAGGTCATTGAATTTCGGCAGCGACTCCTTGCGCACCAGGCAATAGATCCGGCCCTTGCGCAACAGCAGTTTTTCCAGCAGGTGCCGCCCGATGAATCCGGTTGCACCGGTCACGAAATATGTCATCTCCCCACTCCATTCCAGATTGAAAAATTCGCAATGATTCCGCCGCAGCCGACGCGCGCGGACGCCGCCTCGTGGACAGCATAGTCGGGCGACGATTTCCTTGCCACGCATGCGCAATCGCGTTGACCGGCTTCGGGGTGCATGATAGAAAGTTCGAGCGCAGGGGGCGCAACCAACCAGGTCGAAATCCCATGTCAAAGCTTCAAGCCAGCTTCGATAAAGCCGCCGAAGACATCAAGAAACTGGCCGAGCGGCCCGACAATGACACCCTGCTCAAGCTGTACGCCCTGTACAAGCAGGGTGCCGATGGTGACGTCTCCGGCCCGAAACCCGGTTTCTTCGATTTTGTCGGCACCGCCAAGTACGAGGCCTGGGCGAAGCTCAAGGGCACCTCGCAGAGCGAAGCACAGCAAAAGTACATCGATCTGGTCGCCAAGCTGAGCGCCTGAGCAGCGCTTCGCCGACTCGCAGGGACACCTCATGGCGCGTCAAACCCGCGAGCTGATCCTCGAAACCGCCCTGGCGATGTTCAACACCCAGGGCGAGCCGAACGTCACCACCAATCACATCGCTGACGAGCTCGGCATCAGTCCGGGCAACCTCTATTACCACTACCGCAACAAGGACGACATCATCGGCCAGCTGTTTGCGCGTTATGAACAGCGCATCGATGGTGCCCTGGTCGTGCCCGATGACCGCCTGCCGAATCTCGAGGATGTCTGGCTGCAGTTGCACCTCATCTTCGAATGCATGTGGGACTTCCGCTTCGTCTATCGGGACCTCGTCGACATCCTTTCACGCAATCGCAAGCTGCGCCTGCACTTCTCGCGAATCCTCAAGCGCGCCTCGGAAAACGCCGCCGGTGTGATGCGCGGGCTTGCCGCCGCCGGCATCTTCCGCGCCAGTGCCGACGAGATCCGCGCCACAGCCGAAAACATCGTGCTGGTGGCGACGTTCTGGCTCAATTTCGATGCCGTGCGCCATGGCAAGAGCGAATCCGGCCAGCTCGACATCGGCCGCGGCATCCACCAGGTGATGATGCTGATCGCGCCATTCCTGCGCGACTCCGAACGCCTGCATCTGAATACGCTCGCCAGCGCCTACCTGCGCTGAGCGCGTTGCCTGCAATAGCTCCTGCATTGCAGGCATACATGCCATCGCTGGCAAATTCCTTCAGTAGCTCCTGCATTGCAGGCATACATGCCATCCCTGGCAAATGCCTGCAGTAGCTCCTGCATTGCAGGCATACATGCCATCCCTGGCAATAAAACGGCCGCACAAGGCGGCCGTCCTACTCAAAGCTGCTGCAAGTGCGCTTATTTGGCTGCACGCAACTGGCGTGAAAGCTTGTCGACGCGCGCAATCAGCGCATCCACATCGGCCTTCGAGGGAATTCCGGCGTAGGACATGACCCGACCGACACCCAGTTCAAGCTTTGCTTCGGCCTCGCTGCGCAGCGCATCGAGGCGGATGCGGATCGGCTGCATGCGGCTGTCGAGGACCTTCTTCACTTCGGCTGAAACCTTGCGCGCCAGCTTCTCGCTGCGTACCTGGAAGGCCTTGCCTTCGCCGACCATGCTTTCGAACAGGACCGTGCCCTGCTTCTGTGCGATCGAGAACGCGCCAAGCCCGGCCAACCAGACCTTTTGCGCCGTGTCGACATTGGCCACATTGCCTGCCTTGACCTGCTTGATCACCTTGACCTGCTTGCTCACGTTGCGTCTCCTCAGTGGGAATGTTCGCCGGATGGGCGACACACGCATGATGCCCACGGGCACTTGAGCTTTCACACTACCAACGGCGGCGCGACTGATCGGGAATCGCTACTTCCCGGATTGCCAGTTTGGCCGGATCTGCCCGCTTTCCTGCTGGCGATCCCAGGCACGCAGTCCGTCGCGGATATGGGCAATACCCTGGCGTCCGAGCGCGCCATGCTTTTCATCAAGCAGGTTCGCATCCAGCAGCTCGGCCAGACGCTGGGCAGTCGGCAACATCGCGTCCCAGGCATCGAGTGCCGGCAGCGGGCCCGGCAAGGCCATGAACAGGGTCACGCCCTGCGTGTCGAGCGATTCAATCCGGGCCATGTCGAAATTGCCGGGCTTGAGCATGTTGGCCATGCTGAAGACCGGTCCGGCCTCCGCCTTTCCGGCCAGCATGCGATGGAAAATTCCGCGATCACCAAACTCCAGGCCGGCCTTCTCTGCAGCCACGACCAGGTCGGCACCGGCGATCATCGTGCCGTCCCGGGCGGTGACGAAAAGGGTCACGATG
Organism: Lysobacterales bacterium 63-13; assembly: GCA_001899855.1. Lineage (GTDB taxonomy): Bacteria > Pseudomonadota > Gammaproteobacteria > Xanthomonadales > Rhodanobacteraceae > Dokdonella. The sequence goes on along the minus strand of MKWR01000002.1, from coordinate 192,382 downwards.
CGTTCAATCGGCAGATCCGGCCGCAGTCCGACCAAGGGCTTCGACGCGCGCCGGGCACGCTTTTTCGCCACGGGCTCGACACGTTCATCGATGTTGCCGCCCTCCATTCCGCCGAGCAGGTCGAATTGCTCGCCGGCCTGCGCGGAATCGTCCTCCACCTCGATGCCGGGATCGCCATCGAAAGTCGGCTCGACTCGCGTGCCTTGCGTGTTGCGAAACAGCGTCCTGCGCCCCTGGCCGGGCTTGCGCGGGCGGCCGAAGAAGTAGATCAGGGCGAGCACGATCATGCCGATGACGAAAATGATCACGCGCATTTCAGTCGCGCTCAATGCTTGCTGCTCCATGCGCTCTCCTCAGGCTGCCCCTGCCAGTTTAGCGGCTTCGGCGAGATCCACCTGCACCAGGCGCGAAACGCCGGGTTCGCGCATGGTGACGCCGCAGAGCTGGCTGGCTGCTTCCATCGTGGATTTGTTGTGGGTGACGAAGATGAACTGAACGTTCTGGCTCATCTCGGTCACCATCGCCGAAAAGCGCCCGACGTTGGCCTCGTCGAGCGGTGCATCGACCTCGTCAAGCAGGCAGAACGGTGCCGGGTTGAGGCGGAAGATCGCGAACACCAGGGCCACCGCGGTCATCGCTTTCTCGCCACCGGAAAGCAGGGAGATCGAGGTGACGCGCTTGCCGGGTGGACGCGCCATGATCGAGACGCCGGTCGTCAGCAGATCCTCGCCAGTCAGTTCGAGATAGGCCTGGCCGCCGCCAAACAGCCTCGGGAACAACTCCTGCACGCCGGCATTGACCCGGTCGAAGGTGTCCTTGAAGCGCTGGCGGGTCTCCCGGTCGATCTTGCGGATTGCCGCTTCGAGGGTCTCCAGGGCCGTGCCGAGATCGGTCAACTGCGCATCCAGGTAGACCTTGCGTTGCGACTGCTCCTCGTATTCCTGGATGGCAGCGAGGTTGACCGGCTCCAGGCGGTGGATCTTCTGCTCCAGCTCGTCGAGATCCTTCTGCCAGCGCTCGGCGTCGATTTCCTCCGGCAGCTCGGCAAGCAAGGCGTCGATGGCGAATCCGGCCTCGACAATCGCCGCCTCGAGGCTTTGCGCGTGCAGGCGGCGTTCCTGTTCGCTGAGGCGCAGGCTCGACAGGTGCTCTCGACGCTCGGTCAGGCTGTCGACAATCCGGTTGCGCTCGATTTCAAACGTGCGCATTTGCGCATCCTGCTCCTCCAGCGCCTTGCGCGCCTCGACCAGCTGTCGGTCGACCAGCAAGCGCTGGTTGAGGCAGAGCTGGCGTTCGGACTCCAGCTCGGCCAGCGGATCTCCGCGCGATTCGAGCTGGCTGGCAATCTCGCCACGCCGTGAATCTAGCTGGGCCAACTGCGCCAGCATTCGCTGCAAGGATTGTTCGAGCGAACCCAGGGCCGAGCGTTTCGACTCGACCGACAGCGCCGCCTGATGTTCGGTGTCGCGCGCCTCACGCGCATTCATGCGCGCTTCCTCGCGCGCCTCGAGCAATTGACGACGTCCGGAATCAAGTTGCTGGCGCTGCTGCTCAAGTTCGCCCATGCGCTCTACCGCGCCATCCAGGCGGCCCCGCGCCTCGCGGATCTGCGCGTGATCCTCATCCAGCTTGGCGAGCAACTCGGCCAACTCCGCATCGACGCGCAGCAAGCGCTCCTGGGCGCTGTCGAGACGGCCGCGATGACTCTGCAACTGACCGGAAATCTCGGCCAGGCGGCGATGCCCGGCATGGGTCTCGCGCTGGGCATCGTCGCGCTCGCGCTCGGCATCGATGCGCGCGAGCCGCGAGTTCTCCAGCTCGCTCGCATGCTCGTCGATCTCGACGCCAAGCTGCTCTATGCGGCTCGACAATTCGGCGATTTCACGCTCGCGGGCGAGCACGCCAACCTGTGAGCCCTGGGCGCGCGCGATGCGTGCGAAATCCTTGCCGATCCATTCGCCGTCGGCGGTGATGATCGATTCACCCCAGCCGAGATCGCCGAGCAAGCGGCGCGCTTCGACCAGGGAATGGGCAGTACGTATGCGTGCGAGCAGGTTCAGCGCCGCAACCGGCCCGCGCACGTGCGCAGCCAGGGTGCCGGCCGGGCCGCTGCCCTCGCCGCTGGCACTGGCCAGCAAGGTCAGATCGGTCTCGGCGAGCTGGGCCATTTCAGCCTGCAGATCCTCGGGCGACTCGATGAGCACCGCATCGAGCCAACCCTGCAGCACGGTCTCCACGGCGCGCTCCCAGCCGTTGTCGACATCGAGGACTTCGCCAAGGCGACGCGTACCGCTGATGCCGAGACGATTGAGCCATGCGTCGACCCGGCCCGCATCGTCGGCCAGCGCCGCATGCTGCAGGGCTTCAAGTGAAGCGAGACGACCACGCGATTTCTCCAGTTCGCCACGCTTGCCGCTCAGCGCCGTCTGCAGGCCGCGTTCCGATTCGACGATCCCTTCGAAGGTCTGGCGGCGCTCGTCGAGCGTGGCCGACAAGGCTTCAACCTTCTCGCGCAGCAGGTCCTGCTCGCCATCGAGCGTCTCCAGCATGCGACCCAGCTCGGCGAGGTCGGCCGCCTTCCTTTCGGCTTCCAGGGCCTCACGGCGGCGATCGGCTTCGACGCACTGGCGGTCAAGATAATCAAGACGGGTGCGTTCGATCTCGGCGGCCTGTGCGGCTTCCGAACTCGATCGCGAATAGACATCCCAGTGCTCCTGCCATTCGGCCAGGTTGGCTTCGGCGACCCGCAGCGCTTCGACGGCATTCTCGACCGCCTCATGCAAGGCCTCGCGTTGCGGCGCGGAGTCGCTCAAGGTCAGCCGCAGCGATTCGACCTGGGCGGTGTCGGTGGCGATATGCTCGGCCAGTTCGTGGTGCGCGCGTTCGGTTTCCAGGCGCGCGCGTTCGAGCTGCTCGGCCAGCACGCGGCTGTGCTCGATCTGCTGTTCGACCCTGGCAATCTCGGCACCGACCTTGTAGACCTCGCCCTGCACCGAGTTCAGATGCTCGCTGGCCATGGTGTGCGCCTCGCGGCCGGTTTCAATCTGCGCCTCGCGCTGGCGTTGCTCGGCCAGTTGTTGCTCGATGGCCAGTTCGGCCTGGCGCAGCGTGCCGGATTGCGAATCCAGATCCGCGCGCGCCTCGCGCAAGTTGACTGCCTTGAGTTCGGCTTCCTTGCGCTTGTGCTGTGCCTGGTACTCCTGCCAGCGTTCGGCTGCCCGCGCCTGCCGCTTGAGGTGTTCGAGCTGCTTGTCGACCTCGTCGCGCACATCGGTGACGCGATCGAGGTTTTCCCGCGTCGCCTTGATCCGGCTCTCGGTTTCCTTGCGCCGCTCCTTGTAGCGGGAAATGCCGGCGGCTTCCTCCAGATGCACACGCAATTGCTCGGGATCGGATTCGATGATCTGGCTGATCATGCCCTGTTCGATGATCGAGTAACTGCGCGGGCCGAGGCCGGTGCCGAGGAACAGGTCGGTGATGTCGCGACGCCGGCAGCGTGTGCCGTTGAGGAAATATTGCGACTGGCCGTCACGGCTGACCAGGCGCTTGACCGAGATCTCGTTGTAGTGCGCGTATTCACCGGTGACCGTGCCATCGGAATTGTCGAAGACCAGTTCGACGACGGCCTGGCTTACCGGCTTGCGTGCGCTCGACCCGGAGAAGATGACATCGGTCAGCGAATCGCCGCGCAGGCGGCTTGCCGCGCTCTCGCCCATGACCCAGCGGATCGCATCGATGATGTTCGACTTGCCGCAGCCGTTCGGCCCGACCACGGCGGACATGTTGGTCGGCAGATGCAGGGTCGTCGGGTCGACAAAAGACTTGAACCCGGCCAGTTTGATGGTAGTCAGTCGCATGCAGCGTTCGTCCCTGGTGGATCAGTTCGCGGGCTTTTCAGCGGGCTTGGCATCGGCGGGTTTCGCCGCTGCCTCGACGACGGCTGCAGCGGGCGTTTCGGCAACCACGGTTGCGTTGTCGCGCAGCTTCTTCAGGCGCTGCTGGCTCAACTGGTTCAACACGGTTTCGCGGATGCTGTCCTTGAGCTGCTCGAACGTGGGCGGCACGAACGGTGAAATCGCGCCGACATTGAGGACATGCCAACCGTACTCGGTATGCACCGGCACCTTGCTCGTCTCGCCGGACTTGAGCGCAGCCAGGGCCGTGCCAAGCGCCGGCGGCAACTGGTTGGGTCGAACCCGCTGGTAGGCGCGCGCCTGCAGGGCTTGCTTGCGCCAACGCTCGAAGACCTGGGCAAAGGGCTGGCTCATCGCCTCGCCTGCCGCTTTCAGTGCATCGTCTTCGCTGGCGAACAGGAGCTGGCTGAAATCGTATTCGGAGCGCCCGGCCTTGGTGATCTGCTGCCGGTACTCGGTCTGCAGCACGCTGTCATCGACTTGCGTGGTGCTGCGGAACCTGCTCATCGTGGCATTGGCATTGCCCTGCAAGCGGTTCAACTCCACTTGCGCGGCAAACTGCGGGTCCTTGGCGTAGTCCTCGGCCCGCGATACCTGATCGAGCAGGATGTAATCGGTCAACTCGCTGATCGCCGCCGCGCGCTGCTCTGCAACGGCCAGATCGAGCTTGCGTTCGCGCGCCAGCGCGTCGAGCAATACCTGCGGCACGCGCTCGCCGTTGACGGTCTCGGCAATCGGCAGGCTGGATGGCAAGGCCGCGTTGCGCTCTCCGCCCGAACAGGCGGCGAGGATCGTGGCCACGGCCAGGAAGAAGGCGGGAAATCGAATCGGATGGCGTGCAATCATTGGCTTTCCAGGGGCGTGCGGGCATCGATGGCCAACGCGTGAATGTCGGTTTGCATGAGTTCGCCAAGCGCGGCATAGACCGCGCGATGACGTGCCAGCGGTGAAAGTCCGTCGAAAACCGGACTGATGATACGAATGCTGAAATGACCCCGGCCATCGCGGGCTCCGGCATGGCCGGCATGACGATGACTGTCGTCGTTGATCTGCAACTCGATCGGCTGCAGGCCGTCTTCGAGGCGCAAGCGGATCGCCGCAACCCGGTCGATCACGGCAGGACCTTGCGCAGGGGCCTGATGTCGACTTCACGGTAGACGCCTGCTGCAAGGTACGGATCGGCATCCGCCCACAGCCGTGCCGCGGCGATATCGTCGAACTCGGCGACGATCAGGCTGCCGGTATATCCGGCCGGCCCCGGATCCTCGCTGTCGATCGCCGGGAATGGTCCGGCGAGCAACAACTTTCCGCGCTCGTGCAGTTCGTGCAGCCGGGCCAGGTGGGCGGCACGATTGGTGCTGCGCAGCCCGGCGGTTCCCGGATTGTCGTGACCGGTGATTGCGTACCACATGAAATCGTAATCCGATAAGGGTCGACTATGTTAGCCGATGCGAAGTGCCAGCGAAGCGCCTGTTGCGCCTGCCAAGGCAACGAACCGGCGCAACGGAATTGCTGGACTTCCGCCCTCGATTGGGCTTAGTCTTGCGCCCGAACCCTTGGTTTGCGACTGTCCGCCCGTCAATTGACGGTCGAATGCGTGTTGCACGACCGGACTCCTGTCCTTGCGTCACATCCGGAACGGTGGAAGCCGGGTGAAAGCGCAGGCAGTACACAGCAAGTCGTCGAATCGTTGCGCGGGCACGGAATCCTCTGCCCGTTCTGCACTGCGCGATTCCGCTTGTCGCCGGACCAAACGGCATTGATGTTTCGACAGTAGTTTCATTGACGGCATCGGATCGGTCCATCGATTCGTGTCATTCGTCATTCGCATGGTTGCGGTGTTCCGTCACCAGCCACGCGCGAGCGGTCAGCCCGTATCGACCGATTGAATCCTTGCCAAGCGAGATCTGCGCATGACCCACGCCGTGAGGCGTCGGGCAACCGGATCGGATATGAACAGCCCGACAGCCGAACCCCAAATCCAGCAAGACGAATCCGCCTCGGCCTTCCCGCCGGTTCCGCAGCAGCAGGAAATGCCGCTGGCGATCGTGCGTGGAGAGCCGGTGCTGCAGATGCCGCAGGATCTCTACATCCCGCCGGATGCCCTGGAAGTCATCCTCGATGCATTCGAGGGGCCGCTGGACCTGCTGCTCTACCTGATCCGCCGGCAGAACCTCGACATCCTTGATATCCCGGTTGCCGAAATCACCCGCCAATATGTCGACTACATCGATCTGATGCAGGAATTGCGGCTTGAGCTCGCTGCCGAATACCTGGTGATGGCCGCCATCCTCGCCGAGATCAAGTCACGCCTGCTGCTGCCACGCCCTCCCGATGCCGAGAACATCGAAGATGATCCGCGTGCGGAGCTGATTCGCCGCCTGCAGGAATACGAGCGCTTCAAGAAGGCCGCAGCGGATATCGACGAATTGCCGCGACTGGAGCGCGACAGTGCCGTTGCCTCGGCCTATGTCCCGGATCGCAACATCATCCGCCTGCCGCCGCCGGTCGACCTGCGCGAATTGCTGCTGGCGCTCAAGGATGTACTCAACCGCGCCGACCTGTTCACCCATCACGCCATCCAGCGAGAGGCGCTGTCGGTACGCAACCGCATGAGCGACGTGCTGAAGGCGCTCGACAATGGCGAGTTCCATCGCTTTGAAACCCTGTTTGACATCAGCGAGGGACGCCACGGAATCATCGTGACCTTCCTCGCCATCCTGGAGCTGGCCAAGGAACACCTCGTGGAGATATCCCAGGGTGAAGCGCTGGCACCGATCTACCTGAAATCGCTGGCCATCGCCGATTGAACGCCCTGCACATGATTGAATTCGAACTCCTCAAACGTATCGTCGAGGCCGCCCTGCTGGCCGCCGGCAACCCGCTGACGACCACGCAGTTGCTCGCCCTGTTTGGCGAAAACGAAGCAACCAGCCATGACGACATCGCCCGCGCGATCGAATCCCTGCAAGCCGATTGCGAAACGCGCGGCATCGAGCTGGTCGAGGTTGCCTCGGGATTCCGCTACCAGGTCCGACGCGACGTGCATGCCTGGGTTGCGCGACTGTGGACCGAGCGGCCGAGCCGCTATTCGCGCGCCCTGCTCGAGACCCTCGCCTTGATCGCCTATCGCCAGCCGATCACGCGCGGCGAAATCGAGCAGATCCGCGGCGTTGCGGTTTCCACGCACATCATCAAGACCCTCGAGGAACGCGAATGGATCCGCGTGGTCGGACACCGCGACGTGCCAGGCAAGCCAACCCTGTTCGGCACCACGCGTGGTTTCCTCGATTACTTCAACCTGAAGTCGCTGGACGAGCTCCCCTCGCTCGGCGAGATCCGCGACATCGAAGATCTCGATCCGCAACTGGCCCTGGGTCCGCCTGCCGACGAAGCGCTTGCCGTCGTCGTCGACAACGACGCGCAGGGGCTGGCCGAAGCGGCCGCGCAACTCCCCAACAATGAATCCCCGGAAGACGATGTCATCCCCGGCGACACCGATCCGCAACCCGCCGAGCTGGCTGAAACAAACAGTTCGTCACCGATCCTGTCCGCGTCCGCAACCGACGCCGACACCACGGAGCAAGATGCATGACCTCCCCTGTACGCAATGTACTTTCCCTGAAACGCTCGGCCCCCGAAGAAATCGCCGGCACACTTGAAGAACGCCTGCACAAGGTCCTCGCCACCGCCGGGCTTGGTTCGCGGCGCATGCTCGAAGGCCGCATCGAAGCGGGGGAAGTTCTGGTCAACGGCAACGCCGCCGGGCTTGGCTCCAGCGTGCATGCCGGCGATCGCGTCGAACTCGATGGCAAGCGCTTCGTCGTCATCAGTGACAACACCGAGCATGCCCAGGTCATCGTCTACAACAAGCCGGAAGGCGTGGTGACCACGCGTGATGATCCGGATGGGCGCCCGACCGTGTTCGAGCACCTGCCGCGTCTCAAGGGCGCACGCTGGATCGCCGTCGGTCGCCTCGACATCAACACCACCGGCCTGCTGCTGCTGACCACGGATGGCGGCTTGGCAAATGCCTTGATGCATCCCAGTTCCGAGCTTGAGCGCGAATACATCTGCCGCGTGCATGGCGAGGTTCCCGACGAAGTCATCGAGCGCCTGCGCAGTGGCGTGGAACTCGAAGACGGCCCGGCACATTTCGACGAGATTGGCGTGATCAGTCGTGGCGGCAGCCATTCCTGGTTCCGCGTGGTCATCCGCGAGGGGCGCAATCGCGAAGTCCGGCGCATGTGGGAAGCCGTCGGCCTGATGGTCAGCCGCCTCAAGCGCGTGCGCTATGCCAACATCGAACTGCCACGGCTGCTCAAGCGCGAAAAGAGCGTCGAGCTGGCTGCGGATCAGGTCAAGGTGCTGCGCGAACTCTGTGGCGCGGCCGAACCCGAAGCACGCCTGACCCTGGCACCGGTGATTGGCCAGCGCCGCAGCACGACGACCGAATTCCGCCCGGATCCAAAAACCCAGCAAGCCTGGACCAGCACGCGTACCGAGGAAGCCCGCGAATTCAGCCAGTTCGATCGTATCCGTGATGATGGGTGGCGCGCGCCGACGGCGAACAAGGGCAAGCGCTCGCGTGGTGGTGGCGGGCCGCGGCCTTCGCGGCCACGCGGCAAACCCGCTTCGACGGCAGGTTCGCAATACGTCGACCCCGGCCTCAATCCGGCTGTGCTGCGTGCCTGGTTCCCCGATTCACCGCAACCCGGTGGCCGCAATCGCCAGCCCGGCGGACGCCGTCAAGGCCAGGGCCAGGGCGGAAATTTCCACAACCCCAACGCAAATGGCAACGTCGCGCATGGCAATCGCGCGCCGAAAAACGAGAACTTCGACGGCAACCGTCCGCCTCGTGGCAATCCGCAACGCGGCGGCCCGGGCGGCCAAGGCACCCAGGGCAATCGTCCGCCACGCGGCAATGTGCGCCAGGACGATGTGTCCGGCAATCGCGCACCGCGCGGCAATCCGCAATATGACGATGCGCGGGGCAATCGTGCCCAGCCCGCCGATGGCAATGTCTGGGGCAACCGCGGCAAGCATCCAGCTGCTGGAGGCGCGCGGGCGAACCCGCCACGCGGCGGCAATCGCGCACCAGGCAGGCCGCATGGCGGCCAGGGGCGCCGACCGGAATCGGCGGGCAACGGCCCGCGCGGCAAGGGTCCCCGCGGCGGCGGCAATCGTCGCGATTCCTGATCCGCGGATGGTGCAAACCCGACGCGGTCGGCCGCTTCGGCGCTCCGTTGCGGTTCCAGGCGTGCAACGCAAAACGGCGGAACCGAGGTTCCGCCGCCTGCTGGCGATGCCGCTTGGCTATCCCGATCAGTCGAGCTTCAAGCCCTTCTTGTTGCTGTCGCGGCGCTTGCGTTCCTTCGCCGCATAGTCCGCTTCGCAACCGTTCTTCTCGACCATGACGCAACTCAGGTAATCGGTGACTTCGACGAGGACGGCACGAATGGCCTTGCCGGCTGGCGTGTTCTTTTCATTGGCCAGCGATCCACCGAAACCTCCACGGAATACGCCGACACTGACGCCGCCACCCGAGGTGCGACCCTCGACCGTGCGCGAGAAATCGACTTCACCGGTCGTTGCATTGACCACGCGGACATCCACGGCGATATAGGCTTCGCTCTTCTTGCCACCCAGCGAGATGCCCTTGAAGCTGATGCCGCCGCCGGTGCTGGCCGTGTTTTCCTCGTACGAGGTCACCGTACCCATGACCAGATAGTCGGCACCGGTCAACTTGCCGATACTGGCACCGGTTCCGGAGCGAACCCGGCCGGAGGCGGCCAGATTCTGTTCCTCGAGGACATTCTCGAGTTTTGCGCGCTCGACAACGCGAAAGCTGCCGGTGCTCGACAACTCATTGGACAACATGCCGGAAAGCTCCCAGCCCACACCACCACGCCACCAACCGGCACCCGACTCATTCTTGAACTCGGCAACGCCGACCGCCGGCTTGCCACCCTGGGCGAGCGCCGCATCGACAAATCCCATTCCGGCAAGGGCCAGCGTGGCCATGACGACAAACTTCTTCATTTTCCTCTCCCGTTGAATTCAAAATCCAGGCGTCCGCCCGTCCGGCATTCCCGCCGGCCCGGCCAAACCCCAGTGCCTTGCCTCATGGTTGCCGTTCCGACATGGGCATCCGCAAACCACGATCGGCGCACATTCTAGCAGCGCCCACCGGGCAAATTGATGCATGGCCAACAGCCCCACCTGCAAGACACTTCACGGGCCATCCGTGATCCAGCACGCATTCTTCGCCGGATCCACGTCAGGCCGCTGCAATAACATGACGGCAACACCGGATTAACCGGGCGGACACACGGAATTCGTAAGCTCTGCGGCAATTCCCGATTGGTCCCCATCACCATGCAGAGCCGTCGCCATACCGAAGCAAACATCCTCGGCTACCGACTCGATCGCATCGAGTCGCAGCCTGCCGAGGCGATCCGCTACGAAGTCAGCAGCCCCGACAATGGCCTCGTCCTCGCGCATTTTCCCGATCGCCCGTCGGCCGAGCGATTCATTGTCATGCGCGAACTTCGCCAGATCAGGACGCGGCCCCGCAATCCGGCATTCTGAGCCGGTCGCGGGCAGCTTGCCAAACCGCTGAGGTTGCGTTCAAAGTCGCCCTCCAATCCAAAGGAGACTGCCGTGGGCGACGTCACCATCCTGCACAATCCGCGTTGCACGAAATCCCGTGCAACGCTGGCCCTGCTCGGCGATCACGGCATCGAACCGCGCATCGTCGATTACCTGTCCGATCCACCGAACAGCAAGGAGTTGACGAAGATCCTCGGCATGCTCGGCATCGGCGCGCGCGCGCTGCTGCGCAGCGATGAACCCGAATACCGGGAGCTCGGCCTCGACGATGAAGGTCTTTCCGAGGACGATCTTGTCGCCGCCATGTGCAGGCACCCACGCCTGATCCAGCGCCCGATTGTCGTGGCCAATGGCAAGGCCGCCATCGGACGGCCGCCGGAAGCGGTCCTGGACATCCTCTGATGGACAAGTTCCAGGGCATGCAACTGTTTGCCCGGGTTGTCGAAGCCGGCAGTTTCACCGCGGCCGCCGAAGCGCTCGGGATTTCGCGAGCGCTGGCCAGCAAGCTGATCCAGGCCCTTGAGGAAAGCCTCGGCGTTCGCCTGCTCAACCGCACGACGCGCCGGGTCAGCCTCACCGATGCCGGGCGCAACTACTATCAACGTGTCAGCGAGATCCTCGCGCAGCTCGCCGAGGCCGAAGCCGAGGCGGCTGAACTGCAGGTCGAACCGCGCGGAAGAATGCGCCTCAGCGCACCGATCTCCTTTTCGACACGGCATCTTGCACCGGCCCTGTCCGAATTCCAGCGCCGCTATCCGCGCGTCGAACTTGAACTGGAATTGAGCGATCGACTCGTCGACCTGGTCGATGAAGGCTTCGACCTGGCCATCCGCATCGGCAAGCTTGCCGATTCCTCCCTTGTCGCTCGCCGCATCGCCTCGGCTTGCCTGGTCATGGTTGCCGCTCCGGGCTACCTCGAACGCGCGGGGGTTCCCAAACTGCCAGCGGATCTGGGCAAGCACAACTTCATGATCTACACGCTGGCAACTCGCCGCGACGAGGTTGCACTGGAACGCGACGGCACGACGGAGACCACGCGGGTGCACGGCAACCTGCGTGTGGACAATGGCGATTACATTGCCGCTGCCGCGCTCGCCGGGCATGGCATCAGCGTGCTGCCCACCTTCATCGTCGGCGAACACCTGCAACGCGGGGAACTGGTGCACGTGCTGGAAGAGTGGACCATTCCGTCACTCGGGATCCATGCGGTCTACGCGCAGACCCGTTCCTTGCCGGCGAAGACCCGCGTCCTCATCGACTTTCTGGTCGAACGCTTCGGTCCGCAACCCTACTGGGATTGCCTTGGCCCGCGAACTGCTGCGCTGGATCCTGCCCAGGAATCAGCGATGGTGTAGTCGTCGGCGTCCATCCAGGCCGGAAAGCGCTCACGATGCAAGGCCAGCAATGCCGGATCAAGCGTGCAGCTGACGACCTGCTCCTGGGCTCCAAGATCGACCAGCGGCTGACCAAGGAAATCCAGGATGGCGCTTTCACCCGCATAGGCGATGTCGTTGCCATCCGTGCCCACGCGATTGACGCCAAGGCAGTAGCTCAGGTTCTCGATGGCACGTGCACGCAGCAAGGTTGACCAGGCATGCCGACGCGGTGCCGGCCAGTTCGCCACATAAAGCGCGAGGTCGTAGTCGAAGCGCCCGCTGCCACGGTCAAAGCGGTTGCGCGACCAGACTGGAAAGCGCAGGTCGTAACAAACCAGCGGACAGATGCGCCAACCCTTGAGTTCGACGATCAGGCGTTCACTGCCTGCGGCGTAACGCAGGTGCTCGTCAGCCATGCGAAACAGGTGGCGCTTGTCGTAGATCTCGCGGCTGCCGTCTGCCCTGGCCCAGATCAGGCGATTGAAGCACTTGTCGCCTTCGCGGATGATCAGGCTGCCGGTGACCACGGCACCGACTTCGACCGCGAGCGCGCCAAGCCAGCGCACACCCTCGCCGTCCATGCCTTCGGCATTGCCGAGGAGTTCATTGGTGAAACCGCTGAGGAAGGTTTCCGGCAGCACGATGAGATCGCTCTGCCCGCGCAGGCTGCGCACGAGTTCGCCGTAATACGCGCGGTTCGCCGCCGCATCGTGCCAGCGCGTGTTGCCCTGAACCAGTGATACGCGCAGTGGCGTGATTGCCATCGTGTCCATGTCAAAGCATGCCCAATCGTTGCGCGCCGGCGCGCAGGATCTCGTCGGACTTGGCGAAGCAGAAGCGGATCAGGCGCATCCCGGCGGGCGCTGATTCATAGAACGCCGAGATCGGAATGGCGGCCACACCGGCATGGGCAACCAGCCATTCGCAGAAACTGAAATCGTCCTTGTCGCTCAACGCCGAATAGTCGACCAGCTGGAAGTAGGCTCCAGCCACCGGCAGCAGGCGGAACTTCGTCGGTGCCAGCAATTCGCGAAAGAAATCACGGCGCGCCTGGTAGAAGGCCGGCAATTGCAGATAGTGTTCCGGCATCTTTTCAAGAATCTCGGCGAGGGCAACCTGGGCCGGAGTGAAGGTGCAAAAGGTCAGGTACTGGTGAACCTTGCGGAACTCGATGCTGAGGTTACGCGGCGCCACACAATAACCGACCTTCCAGCCCGTGCAGTGATAGGTCTTGCCGAACGAACTGACGACAAAACTGCGCATGGCCAGTTCCGCATGGCGCAGCACGCTTTGATGCAAGGCGCCGTCAAACACGATGTGCTCGTAGACCTCGTCTGAAAGCACGACGATATCGGTGTCACGCGTGATCTCCGCCAGCGTATCGAGATCCGCGGCGGTGAAGACGGTACCCGAGGGATTGTGCGGCGTGTTGACGATGATCATGCGCGTGCGCGGCGTGATCGCATCTCGCACACGCTGCCAGTCAACGGAAAAATCGCCGGCATCCAGCGGCACATGCACGGCAATGCCGCCATTCAGTTCGATGGCCGGCTCGTAGCTGTCGTAGCAGGGATCGAGCACGATGACTTCATCGCCAAGCCTGACCACCGCCGCAATCGCCGCGAACAGCGCTTCGGTTGCACCTGAAGTCACGGTCACTTCGGTATCGGCATCGACGCTGCGCTGGTAGAGAGCCTCGCATTTGCGCGCGATCTGCCGGCGCAACGCAGGCCAGCCAGTGGCCGGCGCGTACTGGTTCCTGCCTGCGTTCATTGCCTCGGTCAGCGCATCGCGCAATGCTTGTGGCCCGTCGAAATCGGGAAAGCCCTGGCCCAGATTGACCGCGTTGTGGCTTGCCGCCAGTTGGCTCATGACCGTGAAGATGGTCGTCCCGACTTTTGGTAACTTGGTTTCAATCTTCATCGCAACTCATTGATAAACAAAGAGAAACGGCGCGTGATTGGCACGCGCCGTTGTACACGATAACGCAGATTGACGATCGCCGGCAGTTGCCCTGCTGCCAGGCGATCAGGCCTGACTCAGCGCTTGCCCACTGCGGCGCCCGGGCCTGCCCCAAGGATGACGCGATTCAGGCGTTGCACGAAGGCCGCCGGATCATCGAGTTGCGCGCCCTCGGCCACCTGGGCCTGCTCCAGCAGCAGCAGGGCAAGGTCAGCGGCCCGGCTGTCGTCGGTCTCGGCTTCCAGTCGCTTGACCAAGGCATGCGCCGGATTGATTTCCAGCACCGGCGCCGAATCCGGCATGTCGTGCCCGGACTGCTTGAGCACGCGGCGCAGGTGCAGGGCCATGTCGTATTCGTCGAGGACCAGGCACGACGGCGACTCAGTCAGGCGACGGCTGACCTTGACGTCGCTGACCCGCTCGCCAAGCAATTCCTTGAGCCTGGCGACAACTCCCGAAGCCGCTTCCTCACTGGCCTTGTGCGCCTCGGCAGCGGCGGCATCCAGTTCCATCTCGCCCTTGCCGACGTGGCGCAGCTTCTTGCCCGCATATTCGGTCAGGTACCCGGCCATCCATTCGTCGATGCGCTCGGACATGAGCAGGACTTCAACGCCCTTGGCCCGCAACGCCTCGATTTGCGGGCTGCCCTTTGCCGCCGCGTGCGAATCGGCCGTGATATACCAGATCACGTCCTGGCCAACCTGCATGCGGCCGATGTAGTCATCCAGTGAAACCGTCGCCGCCGCGCCATCGGAGTGCGTCGAGGCAAAACGCAGCAATTTGGCGATGCGCTCGCGATTGCCAGCATCCTCGGCGATGCCTTCCTTGAGCACGCCACCGAACGCATTCCAGAATGTCGTGTATTTGTCGGCCTCGTCCTTGGCCAGCTTGTCGAGCAGATCAAGCACGCGCTTGGTGCAGGCACCCTTGATGCGCTCAACCTGGCGGTTCTGCTGCAGGATCTCGCGACTGACATTGAGCGGCAGGTCATCGGAATCGACGACGCCGCGCACGAATCGCAGATAGGCCGGCAACAACTGCTCGCTCGCATCCATGATGAAGACGCGGCGGATGTAGAGCTTGAGCCCCTTGCGCTCCTCCCTCCCGCTCATGAAATCAAACGGTGCCTTGGCTGGAACGAACAGCAGCGAGGTGAAGTTCTGGTTGCCTTCGACGCGGTTGTGCGTCCACGCCAGCGCGTCACTGAAATCATGGCTCAGTGACTTGTAGAAATTCTGGTAGTCAGTATCCGCAAGCTCGTTCTTCGGACGCGTCCAGAGCGCCGATGCGGAGTTGACCACTTCCCATTCGTCGCTCGGTTTTCCTTCGACTTCCTTGGGCATGCGAATCGGGAAACCGATGTGTTCGGAGTAGCGCGAAACCAGGCTGCGCACCTTCCATGCTTCAAGGAACTCGCCTTCGTCGGCCTTCAGGTGCAAGGTAACCGTGGTACCACGTCGTCCGACATCGAGCGTGTCGAGGGTGTACTCGCCCTTGCCATCGCTTTCCCAGCGAACACCATCGGCAGCGTCGCTGCCCGCACGCCGGCTGACAACCGTTACCTTGTCCGCGACCACGAAGGCCGAATAGAAACCCACGCCAAACTGGCCGATCAGGCGACTGTCCGCCTTGCGTTCAGCGGCAAGCGATTCCAGGTAGCGGCGCGTGCCCGAGCTGGCGATGGTGCCGAGATTGGCGATGAGTTCATCACGACTCATGCCGATGCCGTTGTCGTGCACGCTCAGCGTGCGCGCATCCTTGTCGACCGAGATATCGATGCGCAACTCGGAATCCTCCGACAGCCATTGCGGCTGCGCAATCGATTCGAAGCGGAGCTTGTCGCATGCATCGGAGGCATTCGAGACGAGTTCGCGAAGGAAGATTTCCTTGTGCGAATAAAGCGAGTGCGTGACCAGATGCAGAACCTGGGCGACTTCGGCTTCGAACTTGCGGGTTTCAGTGGTAGCGGTTGTCATTGGCGGCGGCCTCCCAATCAGTCTGAACTGCCTGACTGGTGGGGGCCGCGACACCCGATTTCAACCGCCGAAGCCAGCGGAATCGCCAGCGTGTTCCTGCGTGACCGGCATCCATGGCATTCGCCACAACAGCTCCTGCGTTGCAGGCATACAGGCCATCCACGGCATCGCCTGCAACTGCTCCTGCGTTGCAGGCATACAGGCCATCCATGGCATCGCCTGCAACTGCTCCTGCGTTGCAGGCATACAGGCCATCCATGGCCATAACAATACGGCCGCCTTGCGGCGGCCGTATTGCGACGAGGAGCACAGACGCGACTCAATGCTCCAAGACGGATTTTCTGCAGCGCTTATTCCTGCGCGGCGATCGGCGTGCCAAGGTCTTCCTTGATGCGTGCCTTCTTGCCCTGCAAGCCACGCAGGTAATAGAGCTTGGCTCCGCGCACGGAACCACGGCGCTTGACCACGACCGACTCGATGACCTGGCTGTGCGACTGGAACACGCGCTCGACGCCGGTACCGTGCGACATCTTGCGCACGGTGAAGGCGGAACTGAGGCCGGCATTCTTCTTGGCGATGACCACGCCTTCATAGGCCTGAACACGCTCGCGATTGCCTTCCTTGACCTTGACGTTGACCACGACGGTATCGCCGGGGCCGAACTTCGGCAGGGTGCGGGTGATCTGTTCTGCTTCGAATTGTTGGAGGAGGTTCATGGCATTCACCAGTAGCGTTGGATTCATATGCAGGTTCAGCGCACGCCGCCCTGCTGGTTCTTGGCCGCCCGGTGTTCGTGGCGGAATTCTTCAAGCAACGTGCGGGCCTCGGCATCGAGTTCCACACGTGCCAGCAAATCGGGGCGCCGCAGCCAGGTCCTTCCCAGAGCCTGCTTGCGCCGCCAGCGTCGGATCATCGCGTGATCACCCGACATCAACACTTCCGGCACCGCACCAAGGTCATCGCTGACCGGCCGCGTGTAGTGCGGGCAATCCAGCAGGCCACCGCTGAAGGAATCCTGCTCGGCGGACTGCGCATCGTTCAACGCGCCATCCTGCAATCGTCCAATCGCGTCGATAACGACAGCGGCTGCCAGCTCGCCTCCTGAAAGCACGTAGTCGCCGATGGAGATCTCCTCGTCGACCAGGTTTTCCAGCACGCGTTCGTCAACTCCTTCGTAGCGGCCGCACAGCAGGATCAAGCGTTCCTGATGCGCCAACTCGACGACTTTTTCCTGCGTGAGCCGCGTGCCCTGCGGACTCAGGTAAATCACCCTGGCCGGTTGCACCGCTGCCGCGCGCACGTTCTGCAATGCGTCACGCAAGGGCCCAATCGTCATCAACATGCCGGGGCCGCCACCAAACGGACGAGCATCGACCGTGCGGTGGTTGTCGGTCGCGAAATCCCGCGGATTGCAGGTCTTCACCTCAAGCAATCCACGCTCCTGCGCCCTGCCCACCACGCCGATCCCGGCACAGGAATCGATGAACTCGGGAAACAGCGTGATGACGTCGATGCGCATCGCGCGTGTCCAGTCGATCCGATTCCTAGAACTCCGGATCCCAGTCGACCGTGACCCGGCCGGCATCGAAATCCACAGTCTTCACATAATCATCGAGCACGAAGGGCAGCAACCGCTCACGCTCGCCATCACGGACCACCATCACATCGTTGGCACCGGTGCTGAGCAGATGCGAAATCCGACCCAGCGACACACCTTCAACGGTGACAACCTCGAGTCCTTCGAGGTCGGTCCAGTAATACTCGTCGGCTTGTGCATCCTGCAGGGCCGATCGCCTGACCTTGATCTCGCATCCGACCAGGCTCGCTGCACGATCCCGGTCGGTGACTTCAGGCAGGCTGGCAACGATTCCCTTGCCCTGCTCCCTGCCCTTGCAACCACTT
This sequence comes from Lysobacterales bacterium 63-13, assembly GCA_001899855.1. GTDB lineage: Bacteria > Pseudomonadota > Gammaproteobacteria > Xanthomonadales > Rhodanobacteraceae > Dokdonella. The sequence goes on along the minus strand of MKWR01000002.1, from coordinate 174,640 downwards.
ACTTCGCGATCTCCGGCTGCGCAACTCAACAACCACGGCTGGTAGCGGAAGATCCGTGTGCGAGGCTCGGTATAGGATTCGAGCTTGACCTCGCCCGCCACACCGTGGAGCCCGACGATCCTGCCAACCAGGATCAACCGGTCACCCGCCGCGATCACGCCGCTTGCGCAGCCTGCTTCGATGCCGCCTTGTACAGCGCCTTGACCTTTTCAGTCAGTTGCGCACCCTGATCCACCCAGTGCTTGACGCGCTCGGTGTCGAGCTGGAGCTTGACGTCCTGACCGGCTGCGATCGGGTTGTAGAAGCCGACGCGCTCGATATTGCGGCCGTCGCGCGCATCGCGCTGGTCGGCAACAACGATGTGGTAGAACGGGCGCTTCTTTGCACCGCCGCGGGAAAGGCGAATCTTGACCATGATATCTCTCTGATATTGCTGAAATTTCCGGCGCGTACGCCGGAGAAAAACCGGGTCGGGCCAAGGGAGCCGCGCATTTTAGCGGATTTGCGGGAAAATGAAAGCCCCGCAAGCATTTAGCTCATGGCAAGGCTCGCCTTGCCAATGGATCAGTACCGCGGATGGAGAATCGGAGCTGCGCCACGGGCGCACGCTCCAGCCGACGCCTTACTGCGGCGGCTGGAATCCGCCGCCGCCCATGCCACGCATGGCACCCTTCATCTGCCGCATCATGCCCTTGATGCCGCCACTGCCAAGCTTGGACATCATCTTCTCCATCTGCTGGTACTGCTTGAGCAGGCGATTGACATCGGCTGGCTGCTGGCCGGAACCACGGGCAATGCGCGCACGTCGCGAACCCTTGAGCAGGTCAGGATGGCGCCGCTCCTTCTTCGTCATCGAGTTGATGATCGCGATCATGTGCTGGACCTGCTTGTCGTTGACCTTGGCCTTGACCTGCTCGGACATGCCACCCATTCCCGGCAGCTTGTCCATCAACGAGGCCATGCCGCCCATGTTGATCATCTGCTCAAGCTGGCTCTTCATGTCGTTGAGGTCGAAGCGCTTGCCCTTCATGACCTTTTCGGCCAGCTTCTGCACCTGTTCCTGGTCGACCTTGCGCTCGACCTCTTCGACCAGGGACAGCACATCGCCCATGCCGAGAATGCGCTGGGCCAGGCGATCGGGGTGGAATGGCTCCAGTGCGTCGGTCTTCTCGCCGGCACCGATGAACTTGATTGGCCGTCCGGTGACATAGCGCACCGACAAGGCCGCGCCGCCCCGCGCATCGCCGTCGGTCTTGGTCAGGATCACGCCGGTCAGCGGCAGCGCGTCGGAAAACGCCTTGGCCGTGTTCGCGGCGTCCTGGCCGGTCATCGAATCGACCACGAAAAGCGTTTCGATCGGATCGAGCGCGGCATGCAACACCTTGATCTCGTCCATCATCGCCGCGTCGACATGCAAACGCCCGGCGGTGTCGACGATCAGCATGTCGGCGAAATTCTTTTTCGCTGCATCCAGCGCCGCGGTGGCGATGGCAACCGGCGTCTGGTCCGGCGACGAGGGATGGAACAGCACCTCGACCTGTGCCGCCAGGGTGCGCAATTGCTCGATGGCCGCCGGACGATAGACGTCGCAGCTGACCACCATGACCTTCTTCTTCCTGCGCTCACGCAGGAAGCGGGCGAGCTTGGCCACGGTCGTGGTCTTGCCGGCACCCTGCAGACCGGCGACCAGGACAATCGCCGGCGGTGCCGCCGCGAGGTTGAGGTCGGTATTGACCGAGCCCATCACCGCCGTCAATTCATCACGCACGACCTTGATCAGCGCCTGGCCCGGGGTCAGGCTCTTCATCACCTCCTGGCCGATCGCGCGAACCTGCACGCGCTGGACGAGGGCCTGCACGACAGGCAGCGCAACATCCGCTTCAAGCAGGGCGATGCGTACCTCGCGCATCGATTCGCGGATGTTCGCTTCGGTCAGGCGGCCACGACCGCGCAGGCGTTCGACGGTTGATGAAAGGCGTTGGCTCAGGGACTCGAACATGATGGCGACAGGTCAATCCGGTGAATGCAGCAGCGCAGTATATCAGCGCACCGACCATGCGGATCCGGCTGCGTGGATCGCCACGACGGCGATCGCGTTTCCCGGCTCGTTGCGCGTGTGCGAAACTCCTCGCCATGCCTACCAACCTGCTCAGCCTTTTCTCGATTGTCGATTACCTGGTTGCCGCCATCGTCCTTGCCCTGCCGCTGGCGCGCCTGCCGCAGGCTGCGCGCACCATCGGCATGGTCCTGGCGACGCTCGCCGTGATCGTCCATGCCAGCCTGATTTTCGGCATGCATCGCGGTGGCCTCGACCTGCATTTCTTTGCTTCGCTGTCCCTGGCAGGATTCGGCGTCGCCGCAATGACCCTGCTGGTCAACCTGTTCCGCCCGGTTGCGGCGCTTGGCGTCATCGTCTTCCCGCTGGCTGCCCTGCTGCTCGGCCTGGATGTGTTTTACGCCGCGCCGACCGTCGCCCAGCCCATGGAATGGCAGATCAAGCTGCACGCCAGCTTCGCCCTGATTGCCTACAGCCTGCTCAGCATCGCCGCCGTGCTCGCCATCCTGCTGGCATTGCAGGAACGCGCCCTGCGTCACCGACGGCTTGATTCACGGTTGATTCGCGCCCTGCCACCGCTGACCCTGACCGAGTCGCTGCTGTTCCGCCTGATTGCCGCCGGCTTCGTCTTCCTCACCCTGACCCTGCTCAGCGGTGTGCTGTTTGTGGAGAACCTGTTCGCCCAGCATCTGGCCCACAAGACCATCCTCTCGATTGCATCGTGGATCGTCTTCGGCATCCTGCTGTTCGGCCGCTGGCGCTGGGGATGGCGTGGCAACCGTGCCGTGCGCCTGACCCTGATCGGCATGATCGTGCTGCTGCTGGCCTACTTCGGCAGCAAATACGTGCTGGAACTGGTGCTGCATCGGGCGGTGTGAAGAGCCGGGAATCGGGAACAGGAAACGCAACAACATCGCACGCGAGCTGCCCCTGGTTGTCCCATTGCCGAGGAATTCCGAAGCGGCAGAAATGCGGCTTTGCCTATTCCCGATTCCCCATTCCCGATTTCCTGCTCTCAGATCTCCGCAGTCGCCGCCAGGGCATCGCCAAGGCGCTCGACCCCGATGATTTCCAGATCGCCCATGCGTGATTTCTTCGGTGCATTGGCCTTGGGCACGATGGCGTGACGAAAGCCATGCGTGGCAGCTTCGCGCAGGCGCTCCTCGGCATTGGGGACCGGGCGGATTTCGCCGGAAAGCCCAACCTCGCCAAATGCAACCAGCTTGTCCGGCAAGGCGCGATCGCGAAAACTCGAGAGCACGGCGAGCAGCACCGGCAAGTCGGCCGCGGTTTCCTGCACGCGGATTCCACCGACCACATTGACGAAGACATCCTGGTCATGCACGGCAGCGCCGCCATGCCGATGCAGCACGGCCAGCAACATGGCCAGGCGATTCTGCTCGAGACCGAGCGTGACCCGGCGTGGATTCGGCAACGCCGAGCCATCGACCAGCGCTTGCACCTCGACCAGCAGCGGCCGCGTGCCTTCGCGGGTGACCATGACGGCACTGCCCGGTGTCGGTTGCGAATGCGCGGAAAGAAAGATCGCGGAGGGATTTGGCACTTCCTTCAGGCCCTTCCCGGACATGGCGAAGACACCAAGTTCGTTGACCGCGCCAAAGCGGTTCTTGAACGCACGCAGGATGCGCAGGCGGCTGCCTGCTTCACCTTCGAAATAAAGCACCGCATCGACCATGTGCTCGAGCACACGCGGCCCGGCAATGCCGCCTTCCTTGGTCACGTGGCCGACCAGGAAAACACTGGTGCCGCTCTCCTTTGCATGGCGCACCAGGCGTGCCGCCGATTCGCGCACCTGGCTGACCGATCCCGGGGCGGCGCTCAACAGTTCAGTCCAGATGGTCTGGATGGAATCAATGATGAGCACTTCCGGCTTGCTTGTCGCGGCCTCGCCGAGAATGCGCTCGATCGAGGTTTCGGCAAGCGCTTCGAGGCCATCCAGATTGATGCCGAGGCGACGCCCACGCGCGGCAACCTGCGCCAGGCTTTCCTCGCCGGTCACATAGAGGCTGCGCAAGCGCCCGCCGATCGCGCCGAGCATCTGCAGCAGCAGGGTCGATTTGCCGATGCCGGGATCGCCACCGATCAACACCACCGAACCTGCCACCAGTCCACCGCCCAGCACGCGGTCGAGTTCACCGATACCGGTGGCGCTGCGCTCGTCGGCCACGTCGGCAATCGATGCCAGGCGCGTCACCTTGGCTGCGTCGGATGCACCGGCGTAACCGCCACGGCGCGTGCCTCCCGCCACAGTCTTCGTCGCCACCTCGAGCACGATTTCGGAAAGGCTGTTCCACACGCCGCACTCGGCGCATTGCCCCTGCCATTTGGAATGCTCGCCGCCGCATTCGCTGCAGACATAGGCGGTTCTTGCCTTGGCCATGTCAGTCCATGTCCTCGAGGAAACGCACGCGGCGAGTCATGCCGCAGGTCAGCTCGTAGCCGATCGTTCCCGCGTGTGCGGCAATCTCCTCTACCGGCAGCCGCGGGCCCCAGAGGATCACCGGGTCGCCAACGCGGGCATCGTCGTGGCCGCGCAAGTCGACGGTGATCAGATCCATCGAGACACGGCCGACAATCGCCGCGCGACGGCCATTCACCAGCAGCGGCGTGCCCGAGGCCGCCGAGCGCGGATAGCCATCGCCATAGCCGATCTGCACGACGCCGATGTCCATGTCTTCGGGGCACGTCCACGTGGCCGCATAACCGATTGGCTCGCCCCTGGCGATGCGATTGATCGCGACCAGCTTGCTCGACAAGGTCATCGCCGGGCGAAAGCCGAAGTCCGCACCACTCGTTCCGGTGGCGACCGAGATTCCATAGAGCAAGCCGCCGGGCCTGATCCATTGCCCGCGTGCCTGCGGCCAGCCGAGCACCGCCGCCGAGTTCGACAGGGTCTGCGCGCCCGGCATGTCTGAGGCAATGCGCTGGAAACATTCGATCTGCGCCATGGTCTGCGCGTCGCCGATGACATCGGAATTGGCGAAATGGGTCATCAGGCCAATGTCGCGATCGACGTTCGGCAAGGCCAGCAGGCGAGCGCGTGCGCCAGCAACGTCCGCCACGGCAAAGCCGAGACGGTGCATGCCGCTGTCGATCTTCAGCCAGACCTTCAAAGGGCGCGGGTTGCGATCCGCGGCGAGCCAGTCGATCTGGCTGGCGTGGTGGATCGTCGATTCCAGCCCCAATCGATGCATCTCGCCGATATCGGCCGCTTCATCGATGCCGGAGAGGACGACGATGCGCTGGCGGATGCCGGCCGCGCGCAGGCGCTGGCCATCGGCAATGCAGGCGACGCCAAAGGCATCCGCCTCGACCAGCATGCGCGCGACCCGCTCGAGTCCATGCCCGTAACCATCGGCCTTGACCACGGCCATGATGCGCGCGCCGCCGGCGAGTTCACGTAGGCGGCGCAGGTTGTCGCGCAGCGCGCCGAGATGGATCGTCGCGCAGGTTGCTCGACTCACTCGAAGTGTTCCGTGTAACGATCGACCGCGAGGTTTTCAAAGCGAGTGAACTGGCCTAGGAAGGCCAGCTTGACCGATCCGGTCGGGCCATTGCGCTGTTTGCCGATGATGATTTCGGCGACGCCTTTTTCCGGCGAATCCGGGTTGTAGTACTCGTCGCGGTAAATGAACATGATGACATCGGCATCCTGCTCGATTGCACCGGACTCGCGCAGGTCCGACATCATCGGCTTCTTGTCGGTGCGTTGCTCCAGCGAGCGGTTGAGCTGGGAAAGCGCCATCACGGGGACATTCAGTTCCTTGGCGAGGGCTTTCAGTCCACGCGAGATTTCTGAAATTTCAGTGGCGCGATTCTCCTTGTTTCCGGGCACCTGCATCAATTGCAGGTAATCGATGACGATCAGGCCAAGGTCATGCTCGCGCTTGAGCCGTCGCGCACGCGCGCGCAACTCGCCCGGCGACAAGGCCGGCGTGTCATCGATGAAGATGCGCGCCTCGCTGAGCATGGTGATCGCGCTGGTCACGCGCGGCCATTCCTCCTCGGCCAGGTCGCCGGTACGCAGATGCTGCTGGTTGATCCGCCCCATCGACGAGATCAGGCGGAAGGCGAGCTGCGAAGACGACATTTCCATGGAAAACACGGCAACCGCTTTCTTCGTGCGCATGGCCGCATTCTCGGCCATGTTCAAGGCCAGCGCGGTCTTGCCCATCGACGGCCGCGCGGCGACGATGATGAGATCGGAAGGCTGCAGGCCGGTGGTCATTTCGTCGAGATCGGTGTAGCCGGTCGGCAGGCCGGTGATGGTGCCGCGATTCTCGTAACGGTGATGGAGGATCTGGAACGCATCCTTGACCGCCGCGCGCATCGTGACGAAGCCCTTGCGCCCGCGCGAGCCGGCCTCGGCAATGCGGAAAACTTTTTGTTCGGCCGTTTCCAGCAATTCCTGGCTGCCACGGCCCTCGGGCTGGTAGGCATCGCCGGCAATCTCGGTGCCGGTATCGATCAATTGCCGCAGCACGGATTTCTCGCGGACGATATCGGCATAGGCCACGATGTTCGCCGCGCTCGGCGTCGAATTGGCCAGCTCGATGACATAGCCGATGCCGCCGACCTGGTCGGACAGGCCCTGGGCCTCGAACCACTCACCAAGGGTCACCGCATCGCAGGGCTGGTCCTTCTCGCTGAGCGTGGCGATGGCGCGGAAGATGACGCGATGGTCGCGCCGGTAGAAATCGTCCTCGCCGATGCGATCGGCCACCTTTTCCCAGGAATCCGGGGCCAGCATGAGACCGCCGAGCACGGCCTGCTCTGCTTCGATCGAATGCGGCGGTACGCGCAGGGTCTCGATGTTCGGAGCGGGTTTGCGTTCGGCGAAGGTGGCCATGGGAGAGAGCCTGATCTGCGTGCAATTCGACACGCGATCATACGCAGCGCCGCGTCTCACCAATAGAGAACAACCCTGTGCATAAGCTGTGCAAGGCATGCCCTGGCAATGAAAAAGGCGCCTCGCGGCGCCTTTCTCGTTGCAGCGTGACGCACCTGCATCAGCTTTCCGGTACGACGATCACCTTGACCATCGATTCGATGTCGGCATGCAGGTGCACGCGCACTTCGAACTCGCCGACATGGCGGATCGGGCCTTCGCCCTGGACCACTTCGCCCTTGTCGAGGGTGAGGCCGGCGGCCGTGAAGGCCTCGGCAATGTCACGCGGGCCGACCGAGCCGAACAGCTTGCCTTCGGTGCTGGCATTGGCCTTGATGGTGACGGCTTCGGCTGCATCGAAGCGGGCCTTGCGTGCTTCGGCGGCGCCGAGCTGCTGGTTGGCCTTGGCTTCGTATTCGGCGCGACGCGCCTCGAAGTTCTCGAGGTTTCCGGCTGTCGCCGGGACCGCCTTGCCCTGCGGCACCAGGTAATTGCGACCGTAGCCCGGCTTGACCGTGACCTTGTCGCCGAGGTTTCCGAGATTCTTTACTTTTTGCAGAAGAATAAGTTGCATGGTAACACTCCAATTCGTTAGCGCCGGGACAACCGGCGCAGCTTGCGCTGTCCGAATCGACCTGCCGCGCGGCGACAGGTCGTCAGTTCAGAAGGCGGATTCAGTGGCTGTCGCTGTACGGAAGCAGCGAGAGGAAGCGCGCGTGCTGCACGGCAACGGCAAGCTGGCGCTGGTAGCGCGCCTTGGTGCCGGTGATGCGGCTCGGCACGATCTTGCCGGTCTCGGTGATGTACTGGCGCAGCAGGTTGAGATCCTTGTAATCGATCTCGACGACGCCTTCGGCGGTGAAACGGCAGAATTTCTTGCGACGGAAGAACTTGGACATGATGGCGATTCCTGAAGTCGGGATGGATTATTCGGCGCTGGCGGATTCGGCGTCGGAATCATCCGAATCGTTTTCCACCCGCGAACCACGGCTCGAACGGCTCGGGCGGTCATCGGAATCATCGCCAAAGCCACCTTCATCATCACGACGGCGACGGTCGCCCTTGTCGTCCTTGTTCTTCATGATTGCCGACATTTCCGTCACCGCCTCGTCACGCTTGATGACCAGGTGGCGCAGCACGGCATCGTTGAAACGGAAGCCCGACAGCAGCTCGTCGAGCACGCCCTGGCTGACTTCGATGTTCATCAGGACGTAATGGGCCTTGGCCAGATGCTGCATCGGGAACGCCAACTGGCGACGTCCCCAGTCCTCCAGGCGATGGATCTTGCCGCCATCGGCTTCGACCATCGACCGGTAACGCTCGATCATGGCCGGCACTTGCTCACTCTGGTCCGGATGGACCAGGAACACGACTTCATAATGACGCATGGTTAATCCTTGTGGATGTCCGCAGCGCGTGCGGGGGCAGCCTCCCGACATGCGGTGAGGCAAGAATCTTCGTCAGTGGACGGACGAAGGGGCGCGGATGGTAATGGATTCAAGGACCTGGAGCAAGGCCAGCGCGCACGCGGCAGGCTCGCGACATCACCAGCTGCGCACGCTGCGCGGCGGATTGCCCAACCAGGCCACCCAATCCCGGGCCAGTACCGCCAGACCACCCGGATAGCGCGAATCAAGAACCAACTCGGCTTTTACCGGCAGGCAGGGCTGCGCGCGTTGCGCCGCCAGGACGGCGCTCAAGGCCACCCGGCCCGGCGCCGTGTCCATCAGCATCGCCACCAGGGCGTAAGCACGCAGATAGCGCTGCTGCTGATCCCCGGCATAGAAATCCGCGCCCTCGAAGGCAAGCAGATCAGCCAGCTCGGCGTGCCCGTCGCCCTCGATGCGGGCTGCACGGAGACTTCGTGGCGAGTCGGCGATGGTCACCTGCGCGCCCATGCCGGAAACCGCCAGATGCTCGAAATAACCGGCAATGCCCTCGTTGATGGCGGTCGGCAACCGGCCGACGCGTTCATGCATCAAGGCATGGGTGATTTCGTGGCGCAGGATGAGAAAGTTCGTCGGCTCATCATCCTGCAAGCGGATATGGATGGTGCGGTCTTTCGGCGAATAGGTGCCGGCGGAATTGACCATTGCCGGACTGTCGATGCGCCGGGCCCAGGCATCGGCGGCGGCAATGAATTCAACATCGAGCAGCAGGCCCGGATCACCTTCAAGGCCAAGCGTGCCACGCAGGATCCGCTCGATGGCCTGGGCCGACGAAATCGCGTTCTGCACCAGGTCATCCGGAAGGTTGACGTCATAACCCCGCGCACGCACGACGATCGGCGGCAAATCCAGTGCATCGATCCTGCGGTAGCCCTGCGCCGGCCCGCTGGGTGCCTGGTCGGAGAAATGGGTAATGCCCTTGTCATCGACCCAGCGATGGATGGCTGTCTTCGCTGGTTTCGCCGCAGCTGCCGTGCCGGCCAGACAGGCCTGCGCGTCGATTGCGGCATGCAGCCGGGAGCGGTCGATCGGCTCGCTTTCGCGATTGGCACGCGCGTCGGAGCGTGCCGCCAATTCCCTGTCGGGCGTGCCCGCGTGGCCCGGTTTGCGGGAATGATCTACCTGGGCGGCGATGCCTGGCGTCGGCGCATTGCCCGGCGCATGCCGATCCCCATCCGCCGTCAACGTGTTGAACAGCCCCAGTGCGATTGCCGAGGCAACAACCAGCAGGAAAAGCGCAACGACCACGTGCCTCATGGCACGCCCCGGCCTGCGTGCGCCATTCTGCCCGGCGTGCCGCAACTGCCTGCAATGTCGATCAAGCCGATGCCCATGCACCGAGCATAGCGCGCCGGCTTGCCGATCGCGCCGGCACCGGCGCCGCAACTGTCAGCTCCGCACTCCAGCGCTTGTCCGTCAAAAGAAGGAAAACCCGCCACCTGGCGGGTTCTCCGGATGCGAATGATCAGTCAGTGGCAGCCTGACAGCCAAGCAGGTCGCTGTCGTTGATGACCCAACGATCGGTGTCCGCACACAGTGCGACACTCTCCACCACGCATTCGTCGCCATCTTCATCGACGACCTTGACATCCCATTTGTCACATGGAATCCCGCTCAGGGTGAATTGCTCGCCCGGTTCGATGGTCTGCTTGCCAAGCTGATCCTCGCCCCACTCGGTTTCATCGGTGGGTGAAAAATACATCTCGTGGATTGCCCAGCTCGATTTGTTGACGACGATGACCTTGGAATTGCCGGCGGCAAGAACCGAGGCGCTGCCGAACAACGCCAGCATGGAGGCAAGAGCAATGATGCGGTTGGACTTGGACACGGATGGTCACCTTTTTTCAGAGGGAGACGGGAAAATCGGCTTCCGGCGAAAAACACCGGTTGCGCCGGGACTCGGAGCAAGAAGCAAGCCAGCCGGACCTGTGGCAGGGGACGGGTGCCGCCGCGACAGGCCATGGACTTGCCCGCGAAGTTTCAGTCAGGCCGCGTGCGCCAGGCGGTAGCCCTTGATGCGCAAGGCGAACTCCTGCAATGCGCGGTTGCCGCTTTCCTCGGCCTCGCGACACCATTGCTTGAGTCCCTCCAGCATGGCCTCGCCGTTGCGCCCTTCCATCAGGTGTAGCAGGCGCGCCCGGTATTCCATGACCGTGGCCATGGCCGGACGCTGGTTGATCCAGTTGCCGAGGCGCTCGCGAGCATCGTTGTCGAGCCAGCGTCCACCGCTGGAAAGCGCCGTGCGCATGCGTCGCGGGAATTCCTTGATGCTGTCCCCGGCATGGGCGAACTCGGCACGCAGGGTCGGCAGGGTAACGCCGCGGAAGTAGTCGGTCATGACCTGGAACTTGTGCGTGAGCAGTGCCTTGATCGTGTCGGTATCCGGGGCGTGCACGTCTTCGCGGATATCCAGCGATGGCGCAACGCGCATGACCTTGGCCAGGCGTACGGCGCTGAAGATGCGGATCATCATCCAGCCAATGTCGAACTCGAATCGGCGCAGCGAGAACTTGGCCGAACTCGGAAAGGCGTGGTGGTTGTTGTGCAGTTCCTCACCGCCGACAATCAGGCCCCAGGGGGTGAGGTTGGTCGAGGTGTCGTCGCTCTCGACATTGCGATAGCCCCACCAGTGGCCCAGGCCATTGATGACGCCAGCGGCCATCAGCGGAATCCAGATCATCTGCGCGGCCCAGATCACCACGCCCCAGAGACCGAACAGGGCGAAGAGGATGAACAGCAGCAAGGTCGGCCCCAGCTCGGGATGGCGACCATAGACATGGCGCTCCAGCCAGTCGTTCGGCGTGCCACGGCCATATTTCTCGGTGATCGAACGGTCGCGACGCGCCTGCCGATAAAGATCGACGCCATCGAGCAGGACCTTGCGGATACCGTAGATTTGCGGACTGTGCGGATCTTCCACTGTTTCGCACTTGGCGTGGTGCTTGCGATGGATCGCCACCCACTCCTTGGTCACCATGGCCGTCGTGAACCAGGCCCAGAAACGGAAGAAATGCGCCAGCAGCGGATGGAAATCGACGCCACGATGGGCCTGGCTGCGATGCAGGTACAGGGTCACCGAGAAAATCGTCAGCTGCGAAGTGACGAGGAAACACAACACGAGCATGGACCAGGAGGCATGGCTCAGGCCATTGGTCAGAAAATCAACAAGCGAATCAAACATGGTTGCTTCCGGATTGAACAGCCGCTGACTATACCCGACCGCCCGGCGGAATCCGCTGCAAGCTCATTCGTCGACCCTGCAATGCAAGGATCCGCCGACAATCCGGCACACGCTCATGCGCCGGCGTGGGCCTCGCTCATCGCGCACCATCCACCGGCGAATTGTCGGGATGCAGCCAGCCGGATTCGCCGTCGGCGTAGTGCTCGTTCTTCCAGATCGGCACACGCTGCTTGATCTCGTCGATGATCCAGCGGCATGCGGCAAAGGCGGCGTCGCGGTGATCGGCACTGACGCCAACCCAGACCGCCATCTCGCCAATCGCCAGGCTGCCGGTGCGATGCACGGCGGATGCGGCACGCACGGCAAAGCGCGATCGTGCTTCGGCAAGGATCTTCCCGCCTTCGCTCAGGGCCAGCGGCGCGAAGGCCTGGTAGTCGAGCCGCTGCACGGCGCGCCCTTCATTGTGATTGCGTACCCAGCCTTCGAAGACGACGCAGGCTCCGGCACCGGCGTCATCGAGCCGGCGCGCCTCGGCCGCGCCGTCAATCGCATCCGGGCAAAGGCTGAAGCCGTTCATCCGCCCGATACCGGCGGCAGAAAGACAATCTCATCCCCATCCTGCAGCCGATGATCCCAGGCCACGATCCTGCCGTTCACGGCAACACGCAGGCGCGCGCGCTCGAGAGTGAACTCGTGGCGTTGGCGAACCTCTTCGTAAAGCACCGCCGGATCGCCTGCAGCGCTGTCGATCGATTCCTCGGCGCAGCCGGCGCGATCGGCAAGGCTGGCGAAATACAGCAGGCGGAATTTCATTTGCGCACCCTGCCCGCCTTGACCGTGCGCTTGCCGCCGCGCTTGTCGAGCAGGCGGATTTCACCAATGACGATCTCGTGGCTGAGTGCCTTGCACATGTCGTAGACGGTCAACGCCGCAATGCTGGCACCGGTCAGCGCTTCCATCTCGACGCCGGTCTTGTGCGTGATGGAGACCTCGCAGCGAATGGCCAATTCAGCACCTGAAACGAATTCCACGTCAAAGCGGCAACCATCGATTGCCATGGGATGGCAGAATGGAATCAGCTCGTGCGTGCGCTTGACCGCCATGGTTCCCGCGATTATCGCGGTATCGATGACGGGCCCCTTGGCCGAACGCAGTTCGTTGGCCTGCAGCGCCGCCGCGACGTCCGCCGGGAAATGCACGATGGCCGAAGCCACGGCAACGCGCCGGGTTGCCTGCTTGGCACCCACATCGACCATTGCCGGTCGCCCGCTGGCGTCGACGTGACTCAGTTTTCCCGACATCGCTGATCCTGGTTTCCTTGTGGCTGTCGAGGCGATGATGACTCAACCACCGATTTCATACATCTCGACGTGCTGGCGCTGCGCCGATTTCGCCAGGCCGCGGATCTCGCTGTAGCGATCGTCGCGGCCTGACCAGACGGTCGCGATCAATGCGGCCAGTTCGGCATCACTGGCACCGGCGCGCAGCGGGCCGAGCAGGTCATGGCCCTGGTTGGCAAACAGGCAGGTGTACAGGCGCCCGTCGGCAGAGAGCCGCGCGCGCGTGCAGTCGCCGCAAAACGGTTCGCTGACCGAGCTGATGAAGCCGATCTCGCCGCCACCATCGACGAATTCCCAGCGTTGCGCGACTTCGCCACCGTAACGGGCCGGCAAGGCGCGCAGTGGCCAGCGTGCGGCGATGCGCGCACGCAACTCCGCGCTCGGCACGACGAGATCCTCGCGCCAGGCGTTGCAGGTGCCGACATCCATGTATTCGATGAAGCGCAGGATGTGCCCGCTGCCGCGAAAGTGCTCGATCATGTCGAACACATGCACATCGTTGATGCCGCGCATGACCACGCTGTTGAGCTTGAGCGAGCGGAATCCGCACGCCGTTGCCGCATCGATGGCGGCAATCAACTCGGCAATCTCGCCGCGCCCGCCGGAAAGCTTTCGATAGGCCTCGGCGTCGAGCGTATCGACACTCAAGGTGATGCGCTGCAAGCCTGCCTCGCGCAGTGCCTGCGCGGATTTCGGCAGCAGGCTGCCGTTCGTCGTCATCGCGATGTCGTCGATGTCTTCGATTGCCGCCAGTTGCCGCACGAGTTCGGGCAGCTCGCGGCGCAGCAGCGGCTCACCGCCGGTGAGGCGCAACTTGCGCACGCCGAGGCCGGCAAAGACCCGCGCCAGGCGCTCGATCTCCTCGAAACGCAGGCGACTCGACTTGCTGAGGAATTGGTGGTCGCGCGGATAGTCGTCCTCCGGCATGCAATACGGGCAACGAAAATTGCAGCGGTCGATCACCGAGATGCGCAGGTCGGTCAACGCGCGCGCGCGCCGATCGAGCGTCGGCACGGTTTCGATGCGCAAGGGAATGCTCGTGCCCATCAGGCCACCGGCTCGATGCGCACGCAGGCCGATTCATGCGGCGCTTGCAAGGCCATGGCCTGGCCGCGATCGGCGACACGGTAACCGCGCTGACGCAAGGCTGCGGCCTCGGCCAGCGAGGCGTAGTGATAAAGCACCAGGCGCTGGCGCAATCCATCGGGGTATTCGCGCTCGATGTCATCGATGCCGGAATGCGAGGGATTGCCGTGCAGGACGCAATCATGGGCGACCAGTTCGTTGGCGTCGGCAACGGACGCGAGCACCTCCGGGATCGGTCGCGTATCGCCGGTCCAGACCACGCTGCCACGCAAGGCCAGGCCGAACGAAGTCATCGGCGCGTGATGGCGGGTCGGAAACACATCAAACCAGAGTCCCTGGTGCCAGAAGCCGCGCGACAGCGGAATCAGCTGGAAGGCATCCCAGAAATTCGCCCCGCCCTCGGCGAGGACTTGCGGATAGTCGGCAATGCGCGATTGCAGGATCGGCAGCAACGCGGCGTGCGCATACAGGCGCAGGTGTCCACGCTGGCTGGCATCGAAGTATGTCGAGAAGAACAACCGCTCCAGGCCGCCAACGTGATCCATGTGCGCATGGGTCAGGTAAATGGCCCTTGGTGCCGAACGGTAGTGATCCAGGTAGGCGGTCAGCGCATCGGGGCCGCAATCGATCATCAGCAGCGGTTGCCCATCGCGCTCGATCACCGCCGCGGACGAACCCAACTCGACCGCGTGCGCGTTGCCGACACCAAGAAACCTCAGGGCGAGTTTCAAGGACGCTCTCCACGCGCATGGCGATCGGCGAGGCTGCGGTGATAGGCAGCCAGCAGCGGATGCCAGAACAGCGCATCGAAATCGCCCATGTGCTTGTAGGCCTGCAGCTTTCGAAAAGAACGCAACAGGCGTTGCAGGTTTGCCAGTTGCCAGTTCAGCGACGGCCGCCGTCGTGCGCAGCGATCGAAATCGATCACCCAGACCTTGCCACCGGCATCGACGAGCACGTTGTTCGCATTCAGGTCTGCATGCCAGATGCCCTTGGCATGGAAGCCCGCGAGGACACGCCCGACCTTCGTCGCCAGTGCCGCATCGAGCGCTTGCGCGCTGAGCATGTCGGCCAGGGTCTGCGCCGCAGGAATCTGGCGCGTGATCAGATCCGCCTGGTAGCGCAGCCCCTTGCGCACATAACGCGCCAGCAGCGGTGCCGGCACCGGCAAGCCGGCGTTGGCGAGTTCGGCAAGCAGGCGGAACTCGCGAAACGCACGCGTACGTTCGCGTCCCGTCCACAGGTAGCGATCCCGACTGAAGCGGGCGGCCAGCCCGCCGCGGCGATAATGGCGCAATACGCAGGAACCAAACGGCGCATCGAAAAAAACCACCGCGCCTCGCCCGGGACGATGCTCGCCTTCGACGCCGGCAACTTGCCCGAACCAGTGCTCATCCGCAGCGCCGAGCTGTGCCGGGTCGAAGAGGATCGCGCCATGGGCGGTTTTCTGGATCTGCGCCTTGATCATGGGCTCGGTGGAGTCGGCAGGCTGTGGGCGATTCTAGCAAGTTCGGCGGCGCGGCCCGCGTGGCTACGACAAGTTGTCACTGTCTGTCAGCGGTGACTGAATGCACATCGCAGTGCGTGCCCGGGCCTGAGACAATACCCGGTCTTGATCGTCCAGGAGTACGCCAGCGCATGCGCAAGCAAAAAACTGTCGACACCGGTGCCACGCTGGAATCCCTGTGCATCCTGCGTACCTCGGCGATTGGCGATGTCACCCATGTGGTTCCGCTGGTGCGCACGCTGCAAGAGGCAATGCCGCAGACACGCCTGACCTGGCTGATCGGCAAGCTCGAGCATCGCGTCGTCGGCGACCTGCCGGGCGTCGAGTTCATCGTTTTCGACAAATCGGCCCGGCGTGAAGGCTTCCGCGCGGTGCGCGAGAAACTCGCCGGCCGCCGCTTCTCTGCCTTGCTGCACATGCAGGTTGCGCTGCGCTCGAACATCCTCAGCGTGCTGGTCAAATCGCCACTGCGCATTGGCTACGATCGCGCCCGCTCGAAAGACCTGCACGGCCTGTTCATCAATTGCCGGATTGCCTCGCGCAAGGGGCAGCACGTGCTCGATGCAATGGCGAGTTTTCTCGAACCGCTGGGCTTGATCCAGGAGTCGGTGCGCTGGGATATCCCGATCCCGGCCGAAGCCGAGGAATTTGCCGACCGCTTCCTGCCACGCGGCCGGCGCACCTTGTTGATCAGTCCGACCTCAAGCCATCGCCTGCGCAACTGGCGCGCCGAACGCTATGCGGCGGTTGCCGATCACGCCATGAACGAGCTTGGCTGGCGCGTCGTCCTCTGTGGCGGGCCAAGCAGCTTTGAGCGCGAATTCGCCAACCAGATCCTGGCCGCGATGACGACGCCGTGCATCGACCTCACCGGCAAGGACACACTCAAGCAATTGCTGGCCCTGCTGCGCCGTGCCGATATCGTGCTGGCGCCCGATTCGGGACCGATGCACATGGCCAACGCGGTGGGTACGCCAGTGCTCGGCCTGCACGCGGCAAGCAATCCGCACCGTTCGGGGCCTTACTCGGATCGGCAATGGTGCGTCGATCGCTACGATGCGGCGGCACGGAAATACCGGCGCAAACCCGCAGAGAAACTCGCCTGGGGCACCAAGCTCGAATATCCGGGGGTCATGGATCTGATTGAAGTCGATGACGTGATCGAGCGTCTGCACGCGTTTTCGGCGCATCTCGATGCGACGGGCCGACAGGCAATGAGCTGAATGCAATGCAAACTGCAGGGCGCAATTGGATGGTCTGCTCCAATTCCGTCCTGCAGGATGCCGCCATGAATGTGCTTGAGTTGCCCCCGATTCGCCCATCATCGCGTCACGCCAGCCGCAATCCGCTGACGGCCCCTGCCGCGCATCAATGGACGGCTGCCGAACCCGGCAAGCCGATCTTCCTGCACGATGGTGCCATGCTCCTGCTGCGGCCGATTGCCCCAGGTGATGTCGAAGCCCTGATGCGCGCATTCAAGCGCATGACGCCGGAACAAGTCCGTGCCCGCGTCTTCCACGCCCTGAGCGAACTCCCCGCGCCGGTCGCCCGCGCCATGTGCCAGGTCGATCCCGGGCAGGCTGTCGCCCTGGTCGCCACCGATCCGGATGGTGCCGAGATTCGGGGCGAAGCGCGAGTCCATTTCGATGCCGTGACCCTGGCCGCCGAGCTTGCCCTCGCCATCGACCCGCAATTCATCGGCAAGGGCCTCGGCAGGATCCTTGTCGAACACCTGATCCGTGCCGCCAGGGCTCATGGCATGCGCGAGATCTGGGGCGATACCCAGGCCGGCAATTTCGCCATGCTTGCCCTGACCCGACGCCTCGGCTTCACGCACGATCGCAAGCGCGATGACGCCAGCCTGGTGCGATTCTTCCTCAACCTCGATTCCGCTGCGGCCCACGAACTCGACACAAGCAGCTAAACTTCGCGCCCCGCGCTGGATGCACGCCACCTCTGGCGCTGCCGCTGTTTGTCGAATCGATGACCCATACCGCACTGATCCACTCCAGCCTGCCGAGCAGCCCCAAACAGCGCCGGCAATGGAACACGCCGCACGGCTCGGCGCTGGCGCTCGCCCTGGCTGAAGCCGGGAGTCGCCATCCCGGCCTCGTCGTCGTGGTCACCCGCGATACGCACGCCGCGCATGCGCTGGAATCGGAGATTGCGATATTTGCCGGCGACGGCCTCGAAGTGCTGCAGTTTCCGGATTGGGAAACCCTGCCCTACGACCTGTTTGCGCCGCACCCGGACATTGTTTCGCAACGCGTCTCGACCCTGCACCGATTGCCGGGACTTGGCCGCGGCGTGCTGGTCGTGCCGATCGCGACGCTGATGCAGCGCCTGGCGCCGCGCAGCTTCATCACCGGCTCGGGCCTGGTCCTTGCAGGCGGCCAGCATTTCGACCTCGCCGCCGAACAGCGGCGCTTGTCCGCAGCGGGTTACCGCAACGTGCCCCAGGTGCAGGAGCCCGGCGATTTTGCCGTGCGTGGTGCCATCGTCGATATCTACCCGACCGGCAGCGGCGTTCCGTATCGCATCGAATTGTTCGACGAGGAAGTCGATTCAATCCGCACCTTCGATCCGGAAACGCAGCGCTCGGCCAGCAAGGTCGATCATGTGCGCCTGTTGCCGGCGCGCGAATTCCCCTTGACCGAGGAGACCGCGAAGGATTTTCGCAACGCCCTGCGCGAACGATTCCCCATCGACCCGCGGCGTTGCCCGCTGTACCAGGACATCAAGGAAGGCACGGCGCCGGCCGGCATCGAGTACTACCTGCCGATGTTCTTCGCGCAAAGCCTGTACGGCGCGACCGAAACCCTGTTCGACTATCTCGCCGACGGTGCCTTGTTTGTCGTCTGTGACGGCGCCCTCGACGCCGCCGAACAATTTTCGCGGCAGACCCATGAACGCCACGAGCAACGCGCCCATGACGTCGAGCGGCCGATCCTGCCGGTATCCGAGCTGTATCTTTCCACGGAGCAATTGCGCGAGCGGCTGAACCAGCAGTTGCGCATCGACCTGGTCGCTGCGGGCTCGGATGAACGCGCCGTCGACCTCGGCACGCAGCCGGTTCCCTCCGTGCCGATCAATCGCAAGGACGAAACACCAGTCGCCGAATTGCAGCGCTTTGTCGCCAGCTACCCGGGTCGCGTCCTGATTGCCACCGAATCGGCCGGCCGGCGCGAAGCCCTCATCGAGCAGATCGGCGCAGCCGGCATGGCGCTGGCCACGGTCGCCTCGTGGCGCGAGTTCGTCGATGCGGATCCGCCGGTCCGATTCGCCATCACCGTCGCCGCGCTGGAACAGGGTTTTGCCGTCGTCAAACCCGCCATCAGCGTGCTCACCGAGCGCGAACTGCTCGGCGAACGTGCCCAGCAGAGTCGCCGCCGCAAGCGCGTCGCCCGTGATCCGGAAGCGGTGATCCGCGACTTGACCGAATTGGCCATCGGCGCGCCGATCGTGCATGTCGATCATGGCGTCGGCCGTTACCAGGGCTTGCTCAAGCTCGACGTGGGCGGTGCCGATGGCGAGTTCCTGGCCATCGAATACGCCAAGGGCGACAAGTTGTACGTGCCGGTTGCACAACTGCACCTGGTAAGTCGCTACTCGGGCACGGCGCCGGAACTTGCGCCCTTGCATTCGCTCGGCGGCGAAGCCTGGGATCGGGCCAAGCGCCGCGCCGCCGAGAAGGTGCGCGATGTCGCCGCCGAGCTGCTGGCGATCTATGCGCAGCGCGAGGCGCGTGCTGGCACCGCGCTGGCCATCGATCGGCTGATGTACGAGCAGTTCGCCTCGGCATTCCCGTTCGAGGAGACCCCGGACCAGTTGCAGGCGATCGAAGCCGTGATCGGCGACCTCGCCCGCACGCGGCCAATGGATCGCGTGGTCTGTGGCGACGTCGGCTTCGGCAAGACCGAGGTTGCCCTGCGCGCGGCCTTTGTCACCGCGGTATCCGGCAAGCAGGTCGGCATGCTGGCGCCGACCACCCTGCTCGCCCAGCAGCACTACCAGAATTTCCGCGACCGCCTGGCCGATTGGCCGATCCGCGTGGAAGTGCTGTCGCGCTTCAAGTCGAAGAAGGAAACCAGCGAGATCCTGGCCAAGCTTGCCGAAGGCCAGATCGACATCATCATCGGCACGCACAAGCTGCTGCAGGCGGACGTGAAGTTCAAGGACCTCGGCCTGCTCATCGTCGACGAGGAACAGCGTTTTGGCGTGCGCCAGAAGGAACAACTGAAAAAGCTGCGCGCAGAAGTCGATCTGCTCACGCTGACGGCGACGCCGATTCCACGCACCTTGAACATGGCCATGGCCGGACTGCGTGACCTGTCCATCATCGCCACGCCACCGGCGCATCGCCTCGCCGTGAAGACCTTCATCGGCCATTGGGATCCGGCCTTGATACGCGAGGCGTTCCAGCGCGAACTGCAACGTGGCGGCCAGGTCTATTTCCTGCACAACGAGGTCGAGACGATCGAGAAGACCGCACGCGAGCTCGAAGCCCTGGTGCCTGATGCGCGTGTGCGCATCGCCCACGGGCAGATGCCCGAGCGCGAGCTGGAACAGGTCATGCTCGATTTCTACCGCCAGCGCTTCAACGTGATGGTCTGCACCACGATCATCGAATCGGGCATCGACGTGCCGAGCGCGAACACCATCGTCATCAATCGCGCCGACAAGTTCGGCCTCGCCCAGTTGCACCAGTTGCGCGGTCGCGTCGGCCGCTCGCATCACCGCGCCTATGCCTTCCTCATCGTGCCGGACGCCCGTTCGATCACTGCCGATGCCGAAAAGCGACTCGAAGCGTTGGCCTCGCTGGAAGACCTTGGCGCGGGCTTCACGCTGGCCACGCACGATCTGGAAATCCGCGGGGCCGGCGAATTGCTTGGCGAGGAGCAATCCGGGCAGATCGAGGAAGTCGGCTTCTCGATGTATCGCGACATGCTCGATCGTGCAGTGCGTGCGCTGAAATCCGGCAAGGTTCCCGATTTCGACCTGACCAGCGAACATGAGGCCGAAATTGCCTTGCATGTCGCCGCGCTGATTCCGGATGACTACCTGGCCGACGTCAATGCGCGCCTGACCCTGTACAAGCGCATCTCCAGCGCAGCGGACGAGGATGCCCTGCGCGATCTGCAGGTGGAGATGGTCGATCGCTTCGGCCTGCTGCCCGATCAGGTGAAGAACCTGTTTGCGCTCACCGAGCTCAAGTTGCTGGCGACGCCCCTTGGCATACGCAAGCTCGAACTCGGCGCCAACGGCGGGCGCGTGCTCTTCAATGCGAAACCGAACATCGATCCGCTGACCGTGATCCGCATGATCCAGACCCTGCCCAAGGTCTACGCGCTGGATGGCCAGGACAAACTGAAGATCAAGCTCCAGCTCGAAGGCACCAGCGAGCGCATGCGCGTGGCCCGCGAGATCATCGTCGCGCTGTCGAAACGCAGCGCGGCTTGAACGCAGCCGCGGTGATTACCCGATCGATTCCGTGACGGCCGCGGCGACCAGCGGCTGCAACTGGCAATCCAGCGCCACGCGCTCGTCGAAGACGAAGCAGCGACCGTCGTAACCGTAGCCGCCAACCTCTTCGAAATAACCGAGGATGCCGCCATCGAGCTGGTAGACGTTGTCGATGCCTGCGGCTTGCATCCAGATCGCCGCCTTCTCGCAACGGATGCCGCCGGTGCAGAAGCTGACCACGGCTGCACCCGCAAACGCCTGGCGCTGCCCGGCAACGGCCGCCGGCAGCTCGGTGAACTTGTCGATGGCCAGGGTCATTGCCCCGTCAAAGGTGCCGTAAGCGACTTCCTGCTGGTTGCGTGTATCCAGCAAAAGCAGGCGATTGCCCTGGTCATCGCTGCCCTGGGCGATCCAGCGGGCAAGATCGGCAGGCGCGAGCGCAGGCGCACGACCGACCAGCGGTGTTGCTTCTGCTTGCCGGAAGCTGATGATCTCGGGTTTCACCTTCACCTTGAGCCGCGCGAACGGCTGGGTCGTGCTGCGACTGCGCTTGATGATGATGCCGGCGAAACGCGGATCGGCACGCAGGTCCTCGACAAAGGCTTCAATGCCGGCATCGGCGCCGGCAAGGAACAGGTTCAAGCCCTCGGCAGCGATCAGGATCGTGCCGCGCAATTCGAGACTTTCGGCAAGCTCGTGCAATCGCGCGGCAAGGGATTGCGGGGCATCGACTTCGACAAACTGGTAGGCGGCGATATTGAGGATCATCCGTCGATTTTACGGGAACCCGCCCGCGACGCGAAGCGCGCGCCGTGTCGCCTCTGGTCAATCACTGCATTCCGCGCTAGAAAGGCAGGGCGTACCGCAACTTTCGGCGCGCAAACCCGAACCGACCATCCAACTCGAGAGTAACCTCATGTCCAAAGGTATGGATCAGAAGAAGAGCGAAAAGAAGAAACCCGAGAAAACCCTGAAGGAAAAGCGCGCGGCCAAGGCCGAGAAGAAGAAGTCCAAGTGATCGACAGGAAGCCGACGGCTGCCGATTCCGCATCGGCAGCCGCAGGTGGATCGTCGCCCAATGCATCTGCAACCGCGCAGCACTCGCGGCATTCCTGCACTTCGGCGGGATGAGTCCGCACCTGTCCTCGTCACCAACGCCGCGGAACGGCATCCGTTCCAGGGCCCGGGAATGATCCATGCTTCCTTCAGATATCCGCCGCACGCAGCGAATTTCCCCATGCTGGCTGCGCGCCCTGACCTTGAAAAGCGCGTCGCTGCTGGTCCTGGCTGCATTCTCAGTGCCCGCCAGCGCTGCTGACGTGCCGTTGATGAGCGAAGACGCGCGCCCGCCGACGGTGCTCGAGTACGAGATCGTCAAGTCCTGGCCGCATGACCGCGCGGCCTTTACCCAAGGCTTGATCTATCGCGACGGCTTCCTCTACGAAAGCACTGGCCTCAATGGCCGCTCCAGCCTGCGCAAGGTGAAACTGGAAACCGGCGAAGTCGTGCAGCGCGAGTCGGTTGCCAGCGAGTATTTCGCCGAGGGCCTCACCGACTGGAAGGATCGCCTGATCCAGATCACCTGGCAGTCGCAGATCGGTTTCAGCTATGACCTCAAAACCTTCGAATCCAAGGGACAATTCAACTACAGCGGCGAAGGCTGGGGCATCACCCACGACGACAAACGCCTGATCATGAGCGACGGCACCTCGACCTTGCGCTTCCTCGATCCGCAATCGTTCAAGCAGACCGGCGCACTCGAAGTCACCTACCAGGGCAGGCCGCTGGCCAATCTCAACGAACTCGAATTCGTGCGCGGGCGCATCTTCGCCAATGTCTGGCAAAGCAACAGCATCGTCGTCATCGATCCGGGCAGCGGCCGCGTCACCGCACAGATCGACCTGCCCGGCCTGCTCAGCGCCGAGGATCGCGCGGTTGGTGTCGACGTGCTCAATGGCATCGCCTATGACGCCAGCCACGATCGCCTGTTCGTCACCGGCAAGCTCTGGCCGAAAATCTTCGAACTCAAGCTCAAGCACACCGATCTGCTCGACAAGGCGCATTGACGCGTAGCAAGGCAAGCACGGCACAACACGCAGCAGCCATTGCTGGCAGCGGGATTGCGCCGCCGGCCGCCTGTATCGACCTGGATGCGGATTTCAATAATCCGCTTCTTCCGCCGCCTCGCGGCCTTGCTGGCGGATCAGGGCTTCCTCGCGGGCGTCGTTGATGGCCGCGCGCACGCCGTCAAGGTCGATCTCGCTTTCATCGTGTTCGTATTCGCCGGTCAGCACGCTGTCGACGCGCAGCTCACCCGCCTCGAACAAGGCCCAGATCTCCTCGGCATACCAGGTATCGAACAGCTCGGGGGCAAAGCGGCCGAGAAAGGCGGTGAGGTTGTTGACGTCACGTTGCAGCATCGTGCGTGCGGCATTGTTGCCGCTGGCGCTGACCACCTGCGGCAGATCGATGATGACCGGGCCGTCCTCGCCGACGAGAACGTTGTACGGCGAGAGGTCGCCATGGATCAGGCCAACGAGGAGCATGCGCACGACCTGCTCCATCAGGATTGCATGATAGGCGCGCGCGGTTTCTGCGGAAAGTTCCACCTCTCCCAGGCGGGGTGCCGAATGGCCTTCGGCATCGGTGACCAGCTCCATGACCAGCACGCCGTGGAAATAGCCGTAGGGTTTCGGCACGCGCACGCCGGCTTCCAGCAACTGGTAGAGCGCATCGACCTCGGTGTTCTTCCAGGCCAGCTCCTGCTGCTTGCGCCCGTACTTGCTCGCCTTGCCGATCGCGCGCGCCTCGCGGCTGCCGCGTACCTTGCGCCCTTCCTGATATTGCACGCGCTGCTGGAAACTGCGCTGGGCCATGTCCTTGTAGACCTTGGTGCAGCGGATGTCGTCGCCGACGCCGACCACATAGACCGCCGCTTCCTTGCCACTCTTCAGGGGCCGCACGACCCGATCGATGATGCCGTCGTCGATCAGCGGTTGCAGGCCGGGGGGAATCTTCATCAGCTTGGCTTTCTGGCTTTGCGGTGGGCCGTTGCGCGGGATCCGCAGCGGCAGGCGGCGCAGGATAACGGACTCGGCCAAAGCAGCGATAGGCGTCGTTGACAGCAGTGCCGGGTTGATTGCGGCCAACGCTGGCTGGATCTGGACTGGAAATCGGCGACGGCAGGCATTCCGGTATTCGCAATGGCGATCGCGTAGCATGGCGGCGTTCCCCGCCTTTTTCGCGCGTCCCGATCGGTCGCTGCCTTGCCTTTCCTTGGGCTCCTTT
The DNA here is from genome assembly GCA_001899855.1 of Lysobacterales bacterium 63-13. GTDB lineage: Bacteria > Pseudomonadota > Gammaproteobacteria > Xanthomonadales > Rhodanobacteraceae > Dokdonella. The sequence continues at coordinate 150,362 of MKWR01000002.1, read as the reverse complement.
CTCGCAGTCGCCCCGATCCCTGCCTTGTCACCCGAAGGTGGTGGGCAGCCATTTCAACGAAACCGACATGCTGCCCTGTCGCGGCCGCCTGCCCAGCCACCGACGCTGAGGATCCCGCATGGCTCTCGACATCCATCCCGATGACAGCAAGATCGATCCGCGCGTCTCCTGCGTGAATTGCGAAGCCGTCTGCTGTCGCCTGACGGTCGTACTCGACGCGGCGGATCGTATTCCCGAGCACATGATCGCGCATGGCGAGAACGGCATGGAGACGATGGCGCGTGGCGTCGACGGCTGGTGCGTCGCGCTGGATCGCGGCACGCACCGCTGCAGCATCCATGGCACGAGACCGCAAGTCTGTCGCCGCTTTGCCATGGGTGGCGGTTACTGCCGGCTTGAGCGCGACATTTTTGCCCGGGCGCTTGCTGCCGGCAGGATTCCGCTACGCCTGGCCTGAGTCGACCGGCCCACCAACCTGGCGCGCCGCCCACGCGGCGTGTTCGTCGAGGTAGCGCTGCATTGCCTCGTCATGCACATCGAAAATGCAGCGCACGCAACCCGAACCGCAGCAGTCCAGCGGATCGGGCTGCTCCGGCTTGCGCGGCTCGGCATCGATGCCGGGTGTCAATGCCGGCCGAGTTGCTGGCGGGTCCATTGCACGATCTGGCTGGATGACATGCCGCCGGATTGCCGCGCGATTTCGCGACCACCTGCAAACAGGATCAGGGTCGGGATGCTGCGGATCTGGAAGCGGCCACCGAGGCCTTGCTGCGCTTCGGTATCGACCTTGGCCAGGCGAACCTGCGGCTCCAGTTGCCGAGTCGCCTCGATGAAGTGCGGTGCCATGTTGACGCAGGGTCCGCACCAGGGCGCCCAGAAATCGACCAGCACCGGAAGATCGCCAGTCAGCGCCTTGCGGTCGAAATCGCCTTCTTCGAGGATTGCCGGCTTGCCGACGAACAAGGCGTGCCGGCAACGCCCGCAGACCGGATTGTCGACCAGCCGCGCCGACGGCACGCGGTTCATTGCCGCGCACTGCTGGCAGGGAATCATCATTGCGGAATCACTCATGGCGGCCTCGGCCTTGCTCGGGATGCCACTGAAATGGCGACGCCCGGCGGCGACACAAGGGTGTATGCCCATCCCCTGCTGCCAACTCACCCGACGGCAAACACCTTGCCCGGATTGAGGATGCCGTGGGGATCGAGCACGGCCTTGATGCCGCGCATGACGGCGATCTCGGCGGCGCTGCGCGTGCCGGCCAGATACTTCAGCTTGACCAGGCCGATGCCATGTTCAGCGGAAATGCTGCCGCCGAATTCCTCTAGCGTGCGCGCCAGCAAGGCGGTGACGCGTTCACATTCGACGATGAACGCCGCATCCGTGGTAGACGCATCCTTGAGCACATTGATGTGCAGGTTGCCGTCGCCGATATGGCCGAACCAGACCACCTCGTAATGCGGATACTCGCGCTCGAAAATCGCCTGCATCGCCTGCATGAAGGCGGGAATCGCACTGATGCGAACTGAAATGTCGTTCTTGTAGGGCTTCGCTGGCGCAAGGCTTTCGGTGATGCCCTCGCGCAGCCGCCACAGCGAGGCCGCCTGCGCCGCGCTCTGGCTGATCACGCCATCATTGACCCAGCCCTTTTCGGCACAGGTCTCGAACACGGCAAGGGCCGCCGCCTGCTGGGTCTCGTCGGCGGCATCGAATTCGGTGATCACGTAGAACGGCGATACCTGCTCGAACGGATCCTGCGCGCCGTGGGCGAGGACATGGGCAAGCGCACGATCGGTGAAGAACTCGAAGGCGCTGAGCTTCAGCCCGCGCCGGCATTCGGCAAAAACCTGCATGAGGGCGTCCATGGCCGGCAAGGCCAGCACCATGACATTCGAGGCCGCCGGCGCATCGGTCAGGCGCAGGCTTGCCTCGACGACCAGGCCGAGCGTGCCTTCGGCGCCGATGAGCAGGTGCCGCAGGTCGTAGCCGCTGGAATTCTTGATCAGGCCACGATTGAGATCGAGCAAGTCGCCGCTGCCGGTGACGATCTTCAGGCCGGCAATCCACTCGCGCGTGTTGCCGTAGCGGATGACGCGGATGCCGCCGGCATTGGTGGCGATATTGCCGCCGATCGAACATGAGCCGCGGGCGGCAAAGTCAACCGGATAAAACAGTCCGTGGGCGATTGCCGCGCCTTGCAGGTTCTCCAGCAGCAAGCCCGGTTGCACCGTGATGATGCGATCCACGGCATTGAAATCGAGTACGCGGTTCATGCGCTCGAAACTGACCACGAGTTCGCCATTGGCCGCGACCGCGCCGCCCGACAAGCCGGTGCGGCCGCCCGAAGGAACGATGCCGACGTCCTCCGCGACCGCCCATCGCACGATGGCCTGGACCTCCGCGGCCGTTGTTGGCAGGGCAATGGCCAGGGGCGCGGGCGTCCAGCGTCGCGTCCAGTCGCGACCGTAGTATTCGAGATCGGCCGCGTCCGACTTCAGCAGCAGCTCGGGCAAGCGCTCGTGCAAACGCAATAATCGGGGCTCGGACATGCAATGGAATCCACTTCAGCGAGGTTGCTGCCGCACCCGGAAAAGGTCATTTCCCGGCAGTGCAGACTGCCAGCGATTGCCCGGAACGTCCACTGTTGCACTGCCGCAAAAGGCCTGGAATCTGGCATAGTCATCGCCATCGACCCAGGCCTTTCAGTTTCCGCTGCAACCATCCAGGCGATCATCCAGGATCATGAAGAAGACCTCGTACCCGAAGCAGGAAATCCGCGTGCTGCTGCTCGAAGGCGTCAGCGCGAGCGCGATCGACACGTTCAAGGCCGCCGGCTATTCGCAAATCGAATTGCACGACAAGTCGCTGCCCGAGGATGAACTCACGCGGCGCATAGCCGAGGCGCACCTGATCGGCATCCGCTCGCGCACGCAACTGACCGCTGAAGTGCTCGCCCACGCCAAACGACTGATCGCCATCGGCTGCTTCTGCATCGGTACCAACCAGGTCAACCTCGAAGCCGCGCAGGGTCTCGGCATTCCGGTCTTCAACGCACCCTACTCGAACACGCGCAGCGTCGCCGAGCTGGTGCTGGCCGAGGCGATCCTGCTGATGCGGCGGATTCCGCAGAAGAATGCCGAATGCCATCGCGGTGGCTGGTCGAAATCGGCCAGCGGCAGTTTCGAAGTGCGCGACAAGGTGCTTGGCATCGTCGGCTATGGCCACATCGGCACCCAGGTCGGCCTGCTTGCCGAAGGTCTTGGCATGCGCGTGATCTTCCACGACATCGAGGCGAAGCTGACCCTTGGCAACGCACGTGCCGCGGCAAACCTCGATGACCTGCTGCAGCGCTCGGACATCGTCACCCTGCATGTACCTGAAACCCCGCAGACGGCGAAGATGATCGGCGCCGGGCAACTCGCGCGGATGCACAAGGGCAGCGCCCTGATCAATGCCTCGCGCGGAACCGTGGTCGACATCGATGCACTGGCGCAAAGCCTGCGCTCAGGCCATCTGTCCGGAGCGGCGGTCGATGTGTTCCCGCTCGAACCGAAAGCCAACGACGAGGCGTTTGTCTCGCCCCTGATCGGCTTGGACAACGTGATCCTGACGCCGCACATCGGCGGCAGCACACTGGAAGCGCAGGACAATATCGGCATCGAGGTTGCCGCCAAGCTGGTGCGCTACAGCGACAACGGCTCGACGCTTTCGGCAGTCAATTTCCCGGAAGTGGCCCTGCCCGAACACCCGCACAGCCATCGCCTGCTGCACATCCATCGCAACATGCCGGGCATGCTCTCGCGCATCAACGAGATCTTCTCGCAGCAGAACATCAACATCGACGGCCAGTACCTGCAGACCAACGCGAATATCGGCTATGTCGTCGCCGACGTGTCGACGACCGAGGCGCAGGCTGCCGAGCTCAAGGATGCACTGGCGGCCATTCCCGGCACGCTGCGCACGCGCGTGCTTTATTGATCGGCCTCGCGATCCGAGCCCGGTGAGGCGATCGGCAGGTGCCAGTCGTAGCGGATTGCGGCGAAGCGCAGGCCGAAACACAGGCCCGCCGCAACCAGCAGTACAGGTAGTTCCTGCAGGTCGAAGCGATTGCCGATGACGATCACCGAGGCACCCGCCAAGGCCGCCAGGGCGTAGAGATCCGAACGCAAGACCACCGGCGTGCGGGCAACGAGGATGTCACGCATCATGCCGCCGCCAATGCCGCTGAGCATGCCGAGCAAGGTCGCCGATACCGGGCCGAGGCCGAAGGCGAGTGCCTTGCTCGCGCCGGTCACCGCAAACAGGGCGAGGCCGAGGGCATCGAAGATCTGCACGGGATTGCGCAGCTTCTCGATGCTTTCGTAGCGGAAGAACGTGATGATGCCGGCCAGGCAACTGATGCCGAGGTAGTGCCAGCCCACCAGGGCTGCCGGCGGCGTCGCACCAATCAGCAGATCGCGGAAGATGCCGCCCGAAACCGCAGCGGCAAACGACAGCACGAGGACACCGAAGATGTCGAGGCGATAGCGCACGCCAACGGTGGCCCCGCTGATCGCAAAGGCGAATGTTCCGATCAGGTCCAGGGCATACAGGAACAGATCCATGCCATCACTCAGCCGAGTCCGGCGGGCAGTCTACGCGATCCGCAGCAGTCGCCGGCACGGGGCGCCACGCCGGTTACCAGGAATAGCGCACGGTGTAGGTCAGCTTGGCTTCGCCATCAGCCGGGATGGCAAGCGGGAAATCGATGGTCTGCGCGTCGCGCTTGTCGAAATCATGGTTCTTGGCGGTGATTTTCCAGGTGCTCCAGCGATACAGGTATTCACGCACGACCACGTTCGCAGCGGATTTCTTGCGGTTGCGCACGCTGATCTCGAAACTCTCGTCGATGATCTTGCCGGCGCTGTCCATGCTGAAACCGGTCTGCCGCCGCTCGCCGACGATGTCGAAGGAATTGCCGAGCTTGATGCGCACCGCCTCGTTGCGCGGCGTGTGCTGGATGAGATCCTCGCCGATGAACTCCAGCGTGCCATCCGCGGAGGCCTGGTTCACGCGCATGCGCCCGGCCGGCAGCGCGACGCCAAGCTGGTTGGCCTCCTTGTTGTCGAATTCGAGATAGGCACCGACCGTGCCCCTTGCGGTCGCCCCGTAACCCTGGTCGGCAATCGGCTGCGACCAATGACTCCAGGGCTGCGGCGCGGCGGTGAAGACCAGCTGCTTCTTGCAGGCGACATTGACCGCCATCGGGAACAGCTCAAGCTGCTTGGTTGAATTGTCGGGCAAGTCGCTGCGGCGCCCCAAAGTGTAGAGGTGGTATTCGAACAGGGAGGACTCGGAAAAGCCCTGATCCACTTCCTCGGCCACCGCGGCACGCGCTGCCTTCATCATCAGGACATTGCCTTGCGCGGCCGCTGGCGCGCGGTTGACCTCGCCGGCGACCAGCTTCAGTTGCGCGGCCGGATAGCTGCCGCCGCTCTGGTTGACGATGGTCACCCATGCGGAGAGATCCATCGCGCACTTGTCGCCCGACTCACGCAGGCTGATGTTGTAATCGGTCCACCAGGTCATGCCCTGGGTTTGATAGGAGACCCGCGTGTCGTGCGTGCCCGCCTGTTTGGCATTGACCAGCCAGACCAGGGTCGGCTTGGTGATGAGACCGCCCGGCAGGCTTGGAAACGACACATTGCCGTAGTTCGACAAGCTCAGCACTTCGCCGTTGTCGCGCTGCAGGATCAAGGAGCCGCCCTGCGCCGAAAGCAGGGTGCCGCCGATGCGTTCGACTGCATTGCCTTTCTGCTGCTCGACGGCAATCTCTTCGCCGATATAGCGCTCCAGCAGCTTTTCGCTGCTGACCAGGTCGTACTGGTAATTCTGCTCGACGACGCGGGTCCCGGCTGGATCGGTAAGCGACTCGAAGGCGACCGTGGTCGGATCAATGCGCTTGGCCACATCGGTAAAACGCAGCACGCCATTGCCGGCAGTCAGGGCCATCTTGCGTCCATCGCGGACGAGGGCATAACCCGGCAGTGTCGCCCCGTAATTTGCCAACCGCTCGGTGCTGATCTGGCCCGGTTGCGCCGAGCTGTAGATGGTCAGCGAATAATCCGGATTCTCAGCCATTGCGCCCACCGAACCCAGGCCCATGGCCATTGCAAGAAGACAGGGAATACGCATGGATCAATCCTCGTGATGGGCAGTCGCACATGCAACGCAGAGTATGCGGTTGCGGGGTTATGCCGCGTGAATGGCGTAATCGATCGACGATCAGCCGCCACCAGGCCATGCAAGGCGCAATCGGTCGCCATGCGGACAGCAGGCTCAAGCGCTGCATGGGGGTGGACCTCGTTGGCTTTTCCCTGTGTTGCAGCGAGCATACCTTGTCGGCATCAGCACGCACCAATTCTGGATCCCGGGATCCGCAATCGGCAATCGGCAATCAGACGCCCACGATCCATGCAGTCAGCGGCGGTTCGCGCCTTGGTCAACTCCCCGAATCAGCTGGATGCGGCCATCGTCACCCACCTCGACAAGCTGCGCGCTGCGCGCAACCGGCATGCCCCAATCATGGAACCACGCAACATCTTCCTGGACCATCGTCACATCCAGCCGGTAACGACCGGCAGTACTCGGCGGGTCGACCAGCAAGCGCAGGTGTTCGCGAGCATGTGCCGGAACATCCTTTCTCAGCTCGCTACGCGTCGCCCAGTCCGTCGACAAGGGCGAGCCGGTGTCCACGGCGACGAAACGCCACGAAAAACGAATCGGCTGATTGCTTTCGGAGACGGAAGCCAACACGGTGTCGAGGCCATTGCTGACAACCAGTTCGACCTTGAGCTGTTGCGCATTCTCGATCAGCAAACCGGCGATTTCGACCTGCACCCTTGCGAATGCCGCATTTGGCAAGGCACCCCTGAAGTGCGTGCGCTGCGGCAATGACTGCGGCAATTCGCAGTCCAGCGTCGCGCCAACGACGACCACTCGGCGTGCCAGCGCACCAGCCTGCACGATGTCCAGCTTCATGAAACCTGCGTAGCCGGTCAACCGATCGATCAGGTCGTCGCATGGATCGGTGGTCTGGCCGAAACCCGGGGGACTGTTGCCGGAATAGCCGTTGATCGTGTTGCGGCCAAGGCGCTGCGCCACACTCATGCCGTCGAGTTCGGTCATGTATGGCGGCACATGCGGCTGGCGCGGCACGTACACGATCGCGTCCGGCGCCAAGGTTTCCGGCACTTCGGCGAGCCGCATTGCAAGCCGATCGTGCCAGACCGTCAGCGGCACACTCGCGGTTCGGAACGCGGTGCATTCAAGCAGCAGCAAGAGCACCAACATGGCTGCCAGGAGCGGCCCGCCAAGGCTGCGTGCGCCGACGCTGAGCCGATCAATGCCGGCACCGGCGAGCAGACCGAGCGGAAACAGCATGACCAGGCCGATCCGACTCACCGCTCGAACCGCATTCGCCATCGGCAATTGCTCGACAAATGTGTAAAGCGAGAACCCGCGCACGTTCAGGGTCAGCATGACCAACAGCACCAGTACGACCGCCGACACCCGCAGCCAGTGCGACGCGCTGCGTGCGATGCCGATGATGGCCAGCAGGCATGCTGCCGCGCCGACGAACATCTGATGCTCCTGTCGCATGGGAATACCCGTCACGTGCTGGCTGAGACTTCCCCATATCCACGAACTGTCCGCCAGCAGGTAGCTGCCAACGCGCGGCAGCATTCGTTGTATTTCCGCGGGATTGCGCGCCAATCCGTACAGATCGGCGTAATACGCGTACGGCGCGAACAACGCGACCAGGGCGGCGGCACAGGCGACGAGCGCGCCAATGCAGCGCCACAACTCGCCGCGCCCAGGGCAACCGAAGAAAATGGGCAAGACGCGATGCGGGCGCATGGCCCGCGTTGTCGGGGGAACCAGGTATGCCGCCAGCAGGTAGCCGCCAAGCAACAGCAACAGGAAATAGCCGATGTAGATCGAGCAATAGAACTGCCAAGTGACCCAGAAGCCGAGCCAGGCGAGCTGCGCCGGACGGCCCTCGTGGAGCAGGCGCTGCAAGGCCAGTACTGCCAGCGGCACCGCGAAGCGATAGCCGAGCTGTGCGTGTCCAGCCTGCACCAGCACCGGCATGGCAAACGCAAACACAAACGCGCCGACCGCGCCGCCGCCGACGCCGAGGCCGAATCGCCGAAGAACGTGGTAGGCACACAGGAAGTTGGCCACGTAAGCGAGCGTGAACCAGCCGATGTACGCGCGTTCCGGACTCAGCCCGACCAGACGCAACAGCGCGTAGACACCCACCGTACCAAAATGGTTGTCGCTGAAGGCCAGCGCGCCGGGAAACGGAAAGAAGAAGCCCGGGCCCCACAGGCTGGCATCGATCCCAGCCAGCCAGCGGAACACGTGCTCCAGGATCAGGCTGTTGAAACGTGCGTCACCGAGATCGCCGGGAATCGCGCGGAAGAAATCCGATTGCGGAAGTGCAATGCCGAGCAAGCCGAAGGCAAGTGCCAGCAGCACTGGCCAGTGCCTGCCACCGGCCCATCCTTGGTCACGCGAGGCCGTGCTCATGCGCAGCATTCGCGCATCGACATCAAGCGCCGCGGCTTCATCGAAAGACGTTGTACTTGACGATGCAGTAGAGCGCACGAAACCCGTCTCTCCAGCCGATCTTCTTGCCGTCCTCGTAGGTTCGCCCTTGATACGAAATGCCGACCTCGTAGACACGGCAGCCGGTTCTGGCGATCTTGGCGGTGATCTCGGGCTCGAAGCCGAAGCGGTTCTCCTCGATGACAATGCCCTGGATGATCTCGCGCCTGAAAACCTTGTAACAGGTCTCCATGTCGGTCAGGTCGAGGTTGGTGAACATGTTCGATACGAATGTCAGCAACGCATTGCCGAGGCGGTGCCAGAATTGAAGTACGCGATGCGCTTGCCCACCCATGAAGCGCGAACCGTACACGACGTCAGCCTTGCCCTGCAGGATAGGATCGAGCAATCGCGAATAGTCGTTGGGGTCGTACTCCAGATCCGCATCCTGGATCACCACGATGTCGCCGGTTGCCGCCTGGATCCCGCTGCGCAGTGCGGCACCCTTGCCTTGATTGACCGGGTGATAGATGACGAGATCCACCCGAGATGCGATCTCGCTCTCGAGAATCGAACGGGTGTTGTCGCTGGAGCAATCATCGACAATGATGATTTCCTTGGGCGCGTACGCCGAGGCATGCACCGCGTCGACGATCGCGCGGATCGTGCGCTCCTCGTTGTAGCAGGGAATGATGACGGAGAGCTTCATGAGCGCAGCAAGCGCTTGAAATACGCGATGGTTTCGCCGAGACCGTCGTCGAGCGAGACCCGCGGTTGCCAGCCGAGAGCCGACTGCGCCAGGCCGATATCCGGCTGGCGTTGGCTCGGGTCATCCTGCGGCAGCGGCTGCTGAACCAATCGCGAGCGGCTGCCGGTGAGCTGCAAAATTTTGTTCGCCAGTTCCAGCATCGTGCACTCGCAGGGATTGCCGAGGTTCACCGGCCCGGTGAAATCGGCCGGACTGTCCATCGCCAGCACGATCGCGTCGATCAGGTCATCGACATAACAGAAGCTGCGCGTCTGGCTGCCGTCGCCATAGATCGTGATGTCCTCGCCCTTGAGCGCCTGCACAATGAAATTGCTGACCACGCGGCCATCGTTCGGATGCATGCGTGGGCCGTAGGTATTGAAGATCCGCACCACCTTGATCTCGATGGCATGCTGGCGGAAGTAGTCGAAAAAAAGTGTTTCCGCGCAGCGCTTGCCTTCGTCATAACAACTGCGCGAACCAATTGGATTGACCCGGCCCCAATAGTCTTCCACTTGCGGATGGATTTCCGGATCGCCGTAAACTTCGCTGGTCGAAGCCTGCAGGATGCGGGCACGCAAGCGCTTGGCCAGGCCCAGCATGTTGATCGCGCCATGCACGCTGGTCTTGGTCGTCTGCACCGGATTGCGCTGATAGTGGATCGGCGAGGCGGGACACGCGAAATTGAAGATTCGATCAACTTCGACGTAGAGCGGAAAGGTCACGTCGTGGCGGAGCAATTCGAAGCGCGCGTTGCCGAGCAGTTGCGCGACATTGCTCTTGCTGCCGGTATAGAAATTGTCAACACACAACACATCCTCGCCACGGGCGACCAGGCGGTCGCACAGATGCGAGCCAAGGAAACCTGCACCGCCCGTCACCAGCACCCGCCGATCGTCCGCGTACTGCATCGCGTTGTCTTCCCCCGAGACCGTTCTTGAATCGCCAACCGGACGCGATCATGCACGATTCCCATGCACGGCGTAATCGGGAACGTCGAATCGCAGCGGGAGAGTGGGCCCGTCTTTTCGCACTGCCGAATTCTGGTTCGACTAGTGGAATGCCTGCGGGTTCACGCGGCCTTGGCCAGGAACCCGGGATGTACGTGGAGCGCGTACGTCGATCAAGTGAAGCGTGCGAGTGCCGACGGATGCAGACGTCGAAGTGGCGACCCGGCGCTTGGCAGGCGCGGCTGACATCGCCGTGGATGCGCAGGTACCATGCCGGAAGCATTCCTCCAGTCCCGCCGATGTCGACCAATACGATATCCATCAACCAGTCGTTGCATCGTTTTGCTGGCCATCGCGAAGTCTGGCTGTTTGGCTATGGCTCGCTGATCTGGAAAGCCGATTTCGACTACATCGAACGCCGCCCGGCACGCATCCATGGCTGGACACGGCGATTCTGGCAAGGCTCGCACGATCATCGCGGCACGCCGGAAGCACCGGGGCGCGTGGTCACCCTGATCGCCGATCCGGCAGCGCAATGCGCGGGCATGGCCTACCTGATCACGCCGCAAGTATTCGACCATCTCGATCATCGCGAAAAGAACGGCTACCTGCGGGAATTGGTCACCATCGAGTTCAGCCAGGGTGGCAGCACGCAAGGCCTGGTCTATATCGCCGGCACCGACAACGAGGCCTTCCTTGGCGCCGCCAGCGAGGCCGAGATCGCGCGCCAGATTGCCCAGGCCAAAGGCCCGAGCGGCTTGAATCGTGACTATTTCGCCCACCTCGCCGATGCCCTGCGCGCCCTCGGCGAACGCGACAGCCATATCGAGCGCATCGAGCAGGAACTGCTTGCCTTGGGCAAAAACTGATTCCCGTGCGCGCGGCAACACTGCGCAGCTTTTCGCCAACACGCATTCAGCGCGGTGTGCGTTCGCGGCGGATCAGGTAGATGCCGCTGCCGACGATGATGGCCGCGCCAACCAGCATCATGCGATCCGGCGTGGTGTGCCAGATCAAGGCATCAAAGGCGATGCCCCAGATCAGCGCGGTGTAATCGAACGGAACCACCACCGAGGCATCACTGTTCTTGAACGCTTCGGTGATCGCATACTGGCCAAGCGCGCCACTGATCGCCAGGCCGAGCAGGATCGGCCAATCGGCGACGCCCAATGCCACCCAGTCGTGCCACGCCGCGGCCGTGGCAAACATGCTGAGCAGCACGATCATCCAGAACACCATGGACTGCGTCGATTCGGTGCGGCCGAGCACGCGCACCGTGATCGCCGAGATTGCATAGGCCAGCGCGGCAAACAGCACGGCCAGGCTGCCGAGATTGAACATGCGCCCGGTATCGGGGCGCAGCACCACAAGGACGCCCGCCAGGCCAATCACGATCGCTGCCCAGCGCTTCGCCCCGACGTGTTCGCCAAGCAGGGGCACGGCAAGTGCGGTGACCAGCAACGGCGCGACAAAGAACAAGGAATAGGCTTCCGCCAACGGCAGTTCACGCAGCGCATACGCAAACGCCGCCAGCATGGCGACGGCGAGCACACCGCGCAGCAGATGCAGGCGCCAGCGTCGCGAGACGACCTGCCTGAATCCACCGCTCAGGGCAATCCACGTCAGCACCAGGGGCAAGGAAGTCAGCCCGCGCAAGGCGGCAACCTGCATTGCCGGATAGTGCGGCGACAGCAGCTTGAGGCAGACATCCATCATGGAAAACGTGGCTACTGCCGCGAGCATGAAGAGGATGCCGCGAAGATTGGATGTTTGCGGAAGGTTCATTTCGGGATGGTCGACAAGGGCAAGCCGCCGCGCAAGCGTTTCATTCAGGAGCCATGCATGCCGGCAGACGCGGCCAGGCGTTATGCTCCGGGGATGAATGATTTCATGATGCGGGCAGTTCCCCTCTTCATCGTGCTTGGCCTGATTGGCGGCTGCGCATCCGTCGGCAGCCGTGTCGAGCAACCCGTCGCCGTGCCCGAGCCGGTGCCGCAGGTGACCGAGGATACCCATTACCAGGCCAGCATCGAACGCGGGCCTGCCTACATCGATGCCCTGCGCGCCGAACCTGCCCCACAGCGACCACTTGCAGTCGAGGGAAAAAACGAACGCGGCGACCAGCGGGAACTTGCTGCAAAGGGATTCGTGCGCATCGGCAACGGCCGCTACGAAACCGACGATGCGCAATCGTTGCGTGATGCGCTCGATCTCGGCAGCCGCGTTGGCGCCGATCAGGTCTGGCTCTATCACGCGCATGCCGACGAAGGTGCCGAGCCCGCGGCGACGCGGCTGCTTGCCGCTTACTACGTGCGCTTCAAGCTCCTCTTCGGGGCGACCTTCCGCAACCTGACGACGACGGAGCGCGAATCCCTGCAGCTTGATGGAGGCGTGCAGATCGGATCGGTGGTCGGCGGTACGCCCGCCTCAGAAGCCAACCTGATGTCGGGCGACTACGTTGTCGCCGTAAACGGCATGCCGGTTGCCGATCGCCGACAGTTCCAGGAATTCCTCAGCAACGAGGCGGGCAAGGCAGTCACGCTGAAGGTCATCCGCAACCGCCACCGAGCGGATCGCGTTGTCCGCCTTGGCGCCATGCCGGTGGCGATCAAGGATCCGTAGGCGCCCTGCCGCCGCGCTACGCGCCCTCCTGTCCGACCAACCGCGATTCCGCCAGGCCCAGCACGCTGGCACCGCGCTCGATCGCCGCCGTGCCGCTGCGCGCGAGTTCGAGAATCGACGCAATGCGGCTCAAGCCGTCCAGGACCGTGCCGATGGCCGCGCCGCTTCCGGTGAACTGCAGCACGTGCGTGGTTTCGCCCTCGTCGAGGATCATGCCGCCCTGGCGTTGGCTGAACTCGCGGATCGCCGCTGCATTCGCCGGCGTTGCCGCCACCTTGACCACCAGCAGTTCGCACTCGAGGTGATCCCGGCTGGTCAGGTCGGCGATCTCGAGCACGTCGATGTACTTGCGCGATTGCTTGATGATCTGCGCGATCACCGCATCATCGCCAAAGGTGACCAGGGTCAGGCGCGACACCTCGGGATCATGCGTGGCCGCGACGGTCAGCGAATCGATGTTGTAGCCGCGGGCCGAAAACATGCCGGCGACACGGGCCAGGGCGCCGGCTTCGTTCTGCAGCAGCATGGCAATGATATGGCGCATCAGAACATCTCCACGGGGCCGGATTCCGTGGCGACGACGGCATCGCGGGCGACGATGTGTTCGCCGGTGATCATCTGCGCATAGCTCATGCCGGGGCCGACCATCGGATAAACGCATGCATCCGGATCGATCATCACTTCGAGGAATGCCGGGCCGTCGAAGGCGATGAACTCGGCGATCACGCGCGGCACATCCTCGGGGCGTTCAAGGCGCACGGCAAACTCGAAGCCGTCGGCGGCGGCGGCCTTGATGAAATCCTTCTTGTGCAGGCTCTTGTCAGTGGCCGAAAAGCGTCCCTTGAAGAACAGCTTCTGCCATTGCCGGACCATGCCGTCGCCGCAGTTGTTGAGGACCACGATCTTGACCGGCAGGTTGTAGGTGGTGACGGTTTCCAGCTCGCCCAGGTTCATGCGGATGCTGGCATCGCCATCGATATCGATGACGACAAGATCGCGTCGCGCAAACTGCGCGCCAATGGCCGCCGGCAGGCCAAAGCCCATCGTGCCCATCGAGCCCGAGGTCAGCCAGCGCCGCGGTTCGGTGAAATCGAAATACTGTGCCGCCCACATCTGGTGCTGGCCGACGCCAGTGCAGATGATGGCGTTGCCGCGCGTGATGCGGTTGATTTCCTCGATCACCGCGTACGGCTGGATCAAGGCGCTGTCGCGATCGAAGTTGAGCGCGTGGGTCTTCTTCAGCCTGGCAATGTGGGCATGCCAATCGGCATAGCGGCCCTGCCCGTTCGCATCGAATCCGCTTTGCGCGGCATGTGCACGCAGGCTGTCCAGCGCCTGCGAGAGATCGCCAAGATGGTGCCAGTCGACGCGCTTGACCTTGTGGATCTCGGCCGGATCGACATCGAACTGGGCAATGTAGCGCGCCTTCTGCGCGAACATGCCGGGAATGCCGGCGACGCGATCATCGAAGCGCGCGCCGACCGCGATGAGGAAATCGCAATCGACCACGGCGTAATTGGCGAACGCGGTGCCGTGCATGCCGAGCATGTGCAGCGACATTGCCTCGGTGGTGTCACTGGCGCCGATGCCCATCAGGGTTGTCGTCACCGGAATGCCGAAAGCGCTGGCAAACTCGCGCAGGGCGCGCGTTGCTTCAGCGGCGACGACACCGCCGCCGACATACAACAGAGGCCTCCGGGCCTTGCCGAGCGCGGCAAGAAACTCCTTGCAGGCCGACGCGGAAAGTCGCGCTTCGGTGATCGCCTTCAACCGCGCCCGGTACCCCGGGATCGGCAGCACGCCGCTGCCGGAAAAGACCAGCTCGGCATTCTGCACATCCTTCGGGATGTCGACGACGACCGGGCCGGGGCGCCCGGTGCGCGCAATCTCGAATGCCGTACGCAAGGTCGCCTCGAGCTTGCTGGCATCGGTGACCAGGAAGACATGCTTGGCGCACGCGCCCATGATGCTGCTGATCGGCGCTTCCTGGAACGCGTCACTGCCGATGGCCGCCGTCGGCACCTGGCCGCAGATCACCACGATGGGAATCGAATCGGCCATCGCATCGCGCACCGGCGTCACCGTATTCGTCGCACCCGGCCCTGAGGTCACCAGTGCGACACCAACCTTTCCCGATGCGCGGGCATAGCCTTGCGCCATGAAACCCGCACCCTGCTCGTTGGCCGGCACCACCAGCGGCAACGGCTCGCTGCCATCGGCGTGCGCGTGATCGCGATTGAAGCGGAACACGGCATCGTAGACCGGCAGGATGGCGCCCCCGGAATAGCCGAAGATCACCTCGACGCCTTCATCGGCCAGTACCTGCACGACAATGTCTGCAGCCGCCATCGGCGTGCCGGCAAGGCGGTGCGGCTTGTCTTCGACCAGGGCTTCGGTTCGTTCCTGCAACATTGCATTCATCAGGGCATCTCCAGGATTTCGCGCGGGTTTGCGGACGCTGATCAGGCTGGCTCGTTGAGCCAGGTCATCTTCCTGCGCAGTTCGGCACCGACCTTCTCGATTGGATGTTCGAGGTCGGCTTGCTTGAGTCGCGTGTAGTTCGGCAGGCCAGCCTTGTATTCAGCCGTCCAGTTCCTTGCGAATGTCCCATCCTGGATTTCGGCCAGGATCGCCTTCATGCGCGATTTCGTCGCCGCATCAACGATGCGCGGGCCGCTGACGTAATCGCCGTACTGGGCCGTCTCCGAGACATAGGTGAGCATCTTGGTGATGCCGCCCTGGTAGAGCAGGTCGACGATCAGCTTCAGCTCGTGCAGCACTTCGTAATAGGCGATCTCCGGCCGATAACCGGCCTCGACGAGGGTTTCGAAACCCTTCAGCACGAGTTCGCTGGTGCCGCCACACAACACCGCCTGCTCGCCAAACAGGTCGGTTTCGGTTTCCTCCTTGAAATCGGTCTCGATGAGCAAAGCGCGCGCGCCGCCAAGTCCGGCCGCATAGGCCTTGGCCAGTTCGGTCGCCTTGCCGCTGACGTCCTGGAAAGTGGCATACAGGCAGGGCACGCCGCGGCCGATCTCGAATTCGGTGCGCACCAGATGGCCCGGTCCCTTTGGCGCGACGAGGATCACATCGATGTCGCCGCGCGGGACGATGGTCTTGAAGTGCACGTTGAATCCGTGCGCGAACAGCAGTGCCGCACCGGGCTTGATGTTTGCTTCGATGACGTCCGTGTACAGCTGTGGCTGGACCATGTCCGGAGTCAGCACGGCGACCAGGTCGGCACCCTTGACCGCCTTATCGGGAGACAGCACGGTGACGCCATCGGCCCTGGCCTTGAGCGCGGTCGGTCCGCCCGGACGCAGGCCGACGACCACATCGAGGCCGCTGTCGCGCAGATTGAGGACATGCGAGCGACCCTGGCTGCCATAACCCAGCACGGCAATGCGGGCGTTCTTCAAAGCTTCGGTGGTGACGGTTGCGGACATGCGGCTTGACTCCAGTGGATGGCGCGATGAGCGGAATGGATCAGGGTGAGGTGACTGCGCCCCGTGCGGCCGAGCCGACCAGGGATGCGTACTTGGCAAGGACACCACGCGTGACTTTCGCCGGCGGCGCGGTCCATTCGGCGCGACGCGCCTGCAGATCTGCATCGGTTTCAATGACCCGGCGTGCTGCGTCGATGACGATGCGATCGCCGTCACGGAGCAAGCCTATGGCGCCGCCGCGCACCGCCTCCGGCGCGACATGGCCGACAACGAAGCCGTAGCTGGCGCCGCTGAAACGGCCATCGGTCACCAGCGCTACCTGGTCGCCCAGTCCGCGACCGACCAGGGCGGCGGTGACCGCAAGCATCTCGCGCATGCCGGGGCCACCAGCCGGGCCTTCGTTGCGGATGACGAGGACATCTCCGGGCCTGATCTGTCCGCCCTGCACGGCGTGGAAGCAATCCTCCTCGCTCTCGTAGACCCGCGCGCGCCCCTCGAACAGCAAGGGCCCATTGCCGGACAACTTGAGGATGCAGCCTTCGGGGGATAGGTTGCCGTAGAGGATCGAATAGCCGCCACGCGGCTTGAACGCACGTGAAACCGGACGGATCACCTGCTGGCCGGCCGGCGCTTGCGCCGACGCTTCGATTTCGGCAAACAAGGTCTGCCCGGTCACCGTTGGCGCGTCTTCGAGCAAGCCTGCTGCGCGCAGCTCGCGGGCGACCACGGCCATGCCACCGGCGGCCGTCATCTCGATCGCCGTGTAGCGCCCGCCCGGCAACAAGTCGGTGATCACCGGCGTCGCCGCTGCAGCGGTCTCGAAATCCTCGATGGTCAATGGCACGCCGGCCTCATGCGCGATGGCGAGCAGATGCAGCACGGCGTTGGTCGAACCCGCCGTGGCCGCGACGATGCGCATGGCATTGCGGAATGCTTCCGCGGTGAGGAGTTGCAGCGGCTTGCGCCCGGCCTTGAGGCAGTCCAGCACGAGTTCGCCGCAGCGGCGCGCGGCATCGAGCTTGGCCGGATCGGTGGCGGCAATGTCGTTGAGTCCCAGTGGCGACAGGCCCAGCGCGGCGAGCACCATGGCCATCGTGTTTGCCGTGAACTGCCCGCCACAGGCGCCGGCGCCGGGACAGGCTTCACGCTCGATCGTGCACAGGCGCTCGTGCGACATCTTGCCCGCGGCATGGCTGCCGACCGCCTCGAAGACCTGCTGCACGGTGATGGGTTTTCCATCCAGCGTGCCGTGCGCAATGCTGCCGCCATACAGGGCAACGCCGGGAATATTGAGTCGCGCAAGCGCCATCGCCGCTGCCGGAATGGTCTTGTCGCACCCGCACAGCAAGACCATCGCATCGAGGCAATGACCATCAACCGCCAGCTCGATGGAATCGGCGATGACTTCACGACTGACCAGGGACGCGCGCATGCCCGAGGTGCCCATGGCGATGCCATCGGTGACGGCGATGGTGTTGAACTCGATCGGCGTGCCGCCAGCGGCGCGGATGCCGGCGCTGGCAGCGTCGGCAAGGTCACGCAGGTTGAGGTTGCAGGGCGAGATGTTCGACCAGGTATGCACGACGGCAATCAGCGGCTTGGCGATGGCCGCGGCATCGAGGCCGGTGGCATGCAGCATCGCGCGCGCCGGGGCGCGATCAGGCCCGCTCTTGATGGCATCGCTGCGCATCGGTGGATGCAGGGGAATGCGCTCTTCGTTGCTCATGCGGCCGCCTGTCGTGGGAATTTCAGTTGTGCCAGCACCGCGGCGGTGACTTCGCCCGTGCTGGCCGTGCCGCCAAGGTCGCGGGTCAGTTCAGCGCCATCGAGCACGGCATCGACTGCCGCTTCAATGGCAGCCGCTTCGGCATGCAGATCAAGGGAATGACGCAACAGCAAGGCGGCGCTGAGGATGGCGCCAATTGGATTGGCAATGCCCTGCCCGGCAATGTCGGGCGCCGAGCCGTGGATCGGCTCGTACAGGCCGAGGCGCCCGCTGCCAAGTGATGCCGAGGGCGAGACGCCAAGCGATCCGGCGAGGGCGGCGGCTTCATCGGTGAGGATGTCGCCAAAGAGATTCTCGGTGACGATGACGTCATACGAGGACGGCCGCGTCAGCAACAGCATGGCCATTGAATCGACGAGCTGGTGTTCGAGGCTGACGCCAGGATATTCGGCCACCACGCGTTCCGTCGTCGATCGCCACAGGCGCGATGTTTCCAGCACGTTGGCCTTGTCGACCGAAGTCAACCGACCCTTGCGCGTGCATGCCAGTTCACAGGCGCGGCGCACGACGCGCTCGACTTCGGCGACGCTGTAACGGCATTCATCAATGGCGACATCGCCCTCGCGCGACTTCCTGCCAAAATAGGCACCGCCAGTGAGTTCGCGGACAAACAGGAGGTCGACGCCAAGCAGGTTTTCGGCCTTCAACGGCGACAGGCTGGCCAGGCGCGGATGCACCCGCAACGGGCGCAGGTTGGCAAACACGCCGAGCCTGGCGCGCAAGGCCAGCAGACCCTGCTCGGGACGAACCCGGGCTTGCGGATCCGACCATTGAGGACCACCGACGGCACCAAGCAGCACGGCATCGGAATTGAGACAGGCATCAATCGTCGCCTGCGGCAGGGGTTCGCCGCAGCGGTCCATGGCAATGCCGCCAATGAGCTGCTCGTTGAACTCGAAGACATGGCCGTGCCGGCAGCCGATTTCACGCAGGACGGCAACCGCCGCCGCGGTGACCTCGGCACCGATGCCATCACCGGCAAGCACCGTGATATCGGCCCTCATGCGGCACGCTCCATGGCCCACGGATCAGCGGCGCGGCGGCTTTCCCAGGCGCTGATTTCCGCTTCGGCATCAAGCAGGAAGCCGAGTTGGTCGACGCCATTGAGCAGGCAATGACGGGCGAATCGGTCGAGGCTGAACTCGATCTTCGAACCATCCGCTTTGCTGATCGACCCTTCGGCGATATCGATGACCAGCTCGCTGCCGGGGTTGGCCAGCAAGTCACGATGCGCGTCGGCATCGATGACGATCGCCAGCAAGCCGTTCTTCAGCGCATTGCTGCGGAAGATGTCGGCGATTTCCGACGAGATGACGGCTTCGATGCCGTAGTCGAGCAAGGCCCACGGCGCATGCTCGCGGGACGAGCCGCAACCGAAATTGCGCCCGGCGACGAGGATCCGGCAGCCCCGTGCTGCGTCCTTGTTGAGCGGAAAATCCGGGTTGTCCGTTCCGTCTGCCAGATAGCGCCAGTCGTTGAAGGCGTGGCGGCCAAGGCCGGCGCGTCCGGTCGTGGTCAGGAAGCGCGCGGGGATGATGCGGTCGGTGTCGATGTTCTCGAACGGCAGTACCGCCGTCCGTGATTGCACCTGGTTCAATGGCTTCATGCGGCGCGCTCCTGGAAGGTATCGGGGTCGGTGATGACGCCGGCGACCGCCGCCATGGCGGCGACACGTGGACTGGCAAGCACGGTGCGCACGCCCGGGCCCTGGCGGCCTTCGAAGTTGCGGTTGCTGGTGGAAACGACGAGCTGCCCGGGCCTGGCGATATCGCCGTTCATGCCGATGCACATCGAGCAACCGGCCTCGCGCCACTCGGCACCGGCGGCGCGGAAGATCGCATCGAGCCCTTCCGCCTCGGCCTCGCGCTTGATCTGCACCGAGCCAGGCACGATCAGCGCGCGCACACCCGTGGCGACCTTGCGTCCGCGCATGACCGCCGCTGCTTCGCGCAAATCCGAAAGCCGCGAGTTCGTGCAGCTGCCGACAAAAACCGCATCGACCTTCTGCCCGCTCAGTGTCTGGCCGCCGTCGAACTGCATGTAGGCCAGCGCCTTGGCTTCCTGCGCATCGCGCGCCGTCGGGATCGCCGCGGCGATCGGCGTGACCATGCCTGGGTGCGTGCCATAGCTGATGGTCGTGCCAACCGCGCTGGCATCGACATGCACCTCGCGGTCGTAATGCGCGCCGGCATCGCTGGCCAGGCTGTGCCATGCGTCAAGCGCACGTTGCCAGTCGGCCCCGCGCGGTGCACGCGGGCGCCCGTGCAACCAGTCGAAGGTGACCTGGTCGGGCGCGATCAGGCCGGCACGCGCGCCTGCTTCGATCGACATGTTGCAGACGGTCATGCGCTCGTCCATCGACAGCGCCTCGATTGCCTCGCCGCGATATTCGATGACATGGCCGGTACCGCCACCAACCCCGATGCGGCCAATGATGTGCAGGATCAGGTCCTTGGCGCTGACGCCGGGGCGCAGCGCGCCATCGACATGGATCGCCATTGATTTCGGCTTGCGCTGCAGCAGGCATTGCGTCGCCAGCACGTGACCGACTTCGGTCGTGCCGATGCCGAACGCCAGCGCGCCAAACGCGCCGTGCGTCGCCGTGTGGCTGTCGCCGCAGACGATGGTCATGCCCGGCTGTGTGGCACCGAGTTCCGGGCCGATCACGTGCACGATGCCGCGATGCTCGCTGTTCCAGCCGTGCAGTTCGATGCCGAACTCGGCGCAGTTTGCCTCGAGTTGATCGACCTGCTGCCTGGCTTCGGCGCTGACGTATCGACGCTGGCCATCGGCAGTTGCCGGCAAGGTCGGCGTCGAGTGATCGAGCGTCGCCAGGACACGTTCGGGACGGCGCACGCGCAAGCGGCGCGCGCGCAATTCGCTGAATGCCTGCGGCGTCGTCACTTCGTGGATCAGGTGCAGGTCGACAAAAAGGATCGCGGGCGTTTCGCTGCTTTCCGCGCGGACCTGATGCGCGTCCCAGATCTTGTCGATGATCGTGCGTGGACTCATGCGACGGCCTCGGAGCGCACATGCATCTGTCCGTACCTGGCGTTGAAACCCGACGGCACGTAGCTCAGCCAGTTGTGCGTATCCGCCGTGCTGCCATCGAACAAGCCGAAAAACGCCTTTTGCAGCGCGCGTGTCATCGGGCCCGGCTTGCCGGTGCCGACCGGTTTGCGATCGACCGAACGCACCGGCGTGATCTCGGCCGCGGTTCCGGTCAAGAAAACCTCGTCGGAGGTGTACAAGGCCTCACGCGGCAGGTCGTGCTCCTCGACCTTGTAGCCAAGGTCGCGGGCCAGGGTGATGACGGTGTCACGCGTGATCCCGGCGAGGATGCCGGCACTCGTCGTCGGTGTCAGCAGGCGTCCCTTGCGCACGACAAACAGGTTCTCGCCGGCACCTTCGCTGAGCAGGCCATTGGTGCCCAGCGCGATGCCTTCGTGATAGCCGCCGCGCCTGGCTTCAAAGCCGATCAACTGGCTCGACAGGTAGTTGCCGCCAGCCTTGGCCCAGGTCGGCGTCGTGTTTGCTGCCGGACGATTCCACGAGGATACGCAGACATCCGCGCCATGCTCGATCGCCTCGCCGAGATACGCGCCCCAATCCAGTGCCAGGATCGACACATCCACCGGCGAACCGGCATCCGGCAGCACGCCGAGGCCCGCCGCGCCGCGAAAGGCGATCGGTCGGACGTAGGCGGATCTCATCCGGTTCAGCGCGACCAGTTCAAGGCAGGCGGTGTTGATTTCTTCTTCGCTGTAGCCGATGTCGATTTCGTACATGCGCGCCGATTCAAACAGCCGTGCGGTGTGTTCGGCGAGACGGAAGAATGCCGGGCCTTGTGGCGTGGCATAGACGCGCTCACCCTCGAACACCGAGGAGCCGTAATGCAGGGCGTGTGCGCTGACATGCACGGTGGCTTCTTCCCAGGGTTTGAATTGGCCGTTGTGCCAGACGTGGCTTGCTTGATTCATGGGACTGCTCCTAGCGGGCGAAGACGGTTGCAGCGGGTGGCGCATCGGCATGCAGATGCTCGATGCGATTGGCGATTTCGAGGATGGCGTTGGCGGCGGCCTCGACGATGTCGGTGGATACGGATTGCCCGCGCAGTTCACGGCCTTCATGGATCACGCGGATTGCCGCCTGGCCTTGCGCGTCACCACCTTCGCTGAGTGCGCGGATGTGGAATTCATCGACGGAAAAGTCGTGCCCGACCGCTCGCGTGACCGCGCGCAGCACGGCATCGACCGGGCCATCGCCGATAGCCGCCTCGCTGACCACACGGCCATCGTCGTGACTGAGGCGCACCGATGCCGAAGCACTTGCGCCGACATGGCTGGTCGCATGCAGGTGGCTCAGATGCCAGGGACCGACCGCCTCGGGATCGCGACCCAGCGCCATCGCCTCGATATCGGCATCGAAGACTTCGCGCTTCCTGTCGGCGAGCGACTTGAAGCGCGTGAACACGTCATCCAGGGCCGCATCGTCGAGCTCATGTCCGAGCGCCGCCAGACGTTCGCGCAAGGCGTGCCGGCCACTGTGCTTGCCAAGCACCAGTTCGCTTCGTGATACGCCGACGTCTTCGGCTCGCATGATTTCGTAAGTGCCGCGATGCTTGAGCATGCCGTGCTGGTGGATGCCCGATTCGTGCGCGAACGCGTTCGCGCCAATGACCGCCTTGTTGCGCGCAATCGGCTGGCTGGTGATCTGCGAAAGCAGGCGCGCCGTTGCGTGCAGGCGCTGCGTGCGGATGGCGCTGTGCAAGCCCCCAAAATGATCGCTGCGCACGCGCAAGGCCATGACCAGCTCTTCAAGCGCGGCATTGCCGGCGCGCTCGCCGATGCCGTTTATCGTGCACTCCACCTGGCGTGCACCGGCCGAGATCGCCGCCAGGCTGTTGGCCACGGCCATGCCGAGATCGTCATGGCAATGCGCACTGAAGACGACCGAGTCGGCGCCGCGCACATTGGCGTACAGCCAGGCAAAGCGCTCGGCGATCTCGATCGGCGTCGTGTAGCCGACGGTATCAGGCACGTTGACCGTACCCGCTCCCGCTGCGATCACCGCCGAAAACACCTCGGCGAGGAATTCCGGTTCTGTGCGCAGCGCGTCTTCGGCGGAGAACTCGACGTCGTCACAGCAGGCCAGCGCGCGCTCGACGCCGGCCACGGCCGTGTCGATGACCTGCTGCCGGCTCATCTGCAACTTGAACTCGCGATGCAGCGGACTGGTGGCGAGGAAGATGTGGATGCGACCCTTCTGCGCCGGCTCGATCGCCCGCGCGACACTTTCGATATCGCTCGCCTGGCAGCGGGCGAGGCCACAGATGCGTGGCCCCCTGACCGCCGCGGCAATCGCCTTCACCGAAGCGCAATCATCTTCGGAGGCGGCGGGAAATCCGGCTTCGAGAATGTCCACGCCGAGATCCGCAAGGGCGCGCGCCATGCGCAACTTCTGCGTCCGGCTCATGGAAAAGCCTGGCGCCTGCTCGCCGTCGCGCAGCGTCGTATCGAAAATCAGCACGCGATCACCCTGCGTGGTGGTGTCGTTGCCGGTCGCGCTGTCTGCCTGGTGATCGCTGTTCATTTCAGGTTCCGTGCACATGGATCGGAAAGTGAAGCCAAAAAAAACCCCGCCTTCGTTGCCGGGGCGGGGTTTTGGGATTCTGTTGTTCGCTGAATACCCTAGCCCGCGCCTCCGCAGCCAATAAGTACGAGTCCAATCACGACCACGGCGGCGTGCGCGGCGCGCAAGCGCTCGACGGCCCGTGGGAATCGGCTGGATTGGGTGATGCGGAAGGTTGTGTTGCGCTGCGTCATGAATCGACCCTAACCGATGCCTGAAACCGCTGTCAAGCGTTCATTTCAGTGGTTGCAAGCGCAACATTTTTTGAAAGCCTTTGGACGTATGGATGGCTTAATGGCGGGATTGGGGATGACCAGCCATCCGCCTGTTGGAAGGCGGGATTCGCGGCGTTGCGCTCAGGCAAGTCGGCAACCGTTGGGAACCGGGCGCTCGACGGTGGTGATGACGACACCGTCTTCGGTTGGAAATCCGGTCAGCAGGAACTGCGACTTCAGCGGCCCGATCTGCTTTTCGGGAAAATTGATCACGCCGACAATCTGCCGACCGAGCAGATCCTCGGGCGCATAAAGCGCAACGACTTGCGCACTGGTCTTGCGCTCGCCATACGGGCCGAAATCGACCCAGATCCGATACGCCGGCTTGCGTGCCTCGGCAAATTCCTCGACGCGGGTGACCGTGCCGGCGACCATGAGCACACGCTCGAATTCACGCCAGCTGAGCGGCTCGTCGTTCACCAGCTTTCAGCGACCCGCTGCCGGCGTGCCGCTGTCGAGGCCGACCTGCAGCCAGCCAAGATTGATGCCGATCCGCGTCGCCTCGGGGTTGGCCCAGGCGTAGGCGATGGTGCGCCCGCTGGCATCCTCGATCACCGACAGCTTGACCACCGCGACATTGCCATCGCGATAGGTCGCGCGCTCGAGTTCGAGCGAATAGCCGGAGTCCTTGCCATCGCGCCAATGCAAGGTCGCGCGACCGCCTTCGTTGCTGATGCGCAGATCACGGTTCATGTGCCAATCGCTGCTCTCCGCGCGTGCCTCGGGGCCACCGCCATTGATGGCCGCCCAACCCGCATACCAGCGCACGCGTCGGGCCTCGGCACGCGCCTCGGGGCCGCGCGCCTGGTCGGCGTAAAGACGCACGCGCAAGGCATCGCCATCGTGCTCGATCGACACCGGCAACAATGCCGCCGCCGCACCAATGCCGGGAGCCACGGTCACGCAACTGGCCAGATCGGCACGCACTTGCAGTGTCGAGGCGCTGGCCGTACCGCGCAAGGCGCAGGCATCGAGCGCCACCCATTGCTCGGCATCGAAGTCCTTGCCAAGCGCGGGATTGACCGCCAGCGCGCGATACGGCGTCAACTGCAACGCGCCATCGGTTGACTTGAGCGAGCGCATGACCCAGGTCGCGGTCAACTCGGTGCTGCCGGAAACCCGCACATTCCAGGCGTACCAGCCCTGCTTCGGCAAGGGCGAGACCTCGAAATGCACGCGTGGAACCTGCGTGGCATCGGCGCGCGCAACCTGCTCGTGGTTGTCGTACTCGCCATCGAACCATGCGCGTGGCACTTCGGAGACGACGGCATCTGGCGTGCTGCGCAAGGGATTGCTCTGGCAGGCACCCAGCAGGAGCGCGGCAAGCAACGGGAGGAGCAGTGTCGGATTCGGCTTGTTCATCGGCCAAGGATAGACCGGCGCACTGATTCGGCGATATACGGCGATGCGATGGGCTGGCGACCTCGCTATCCTCGTCAAGCCGATCCAGGGAGAAGATCTTGACTGACGACATGCTTCGCGCCGACCCGCGCCTGCGCCGCCAGACCCTGCTTGCACTGGCTCTTGCCGCCATTCTCGCCGTCGTCGCGGTGCTTCTTTTCCATGACTGGTTGAGCGGCATCGCGGCAATCCCCGGCACCGACCTGTTGATCCTGCGCCTGCGCCGCCTGATCGGCATCGGCATGACCGGTTCGGCGCTGTGCCTGGCCGTACTTGCCTGGTATTCCGCACGCAAGGCGGCAAAGGTGAAGGTTTTTCAGCAGTGGCCCTTGCCGGGCGTGCGCGTGCTGCGCGATACGCCGATCCGCCGCGGCCCTGCGGCACGCTCGATGGGGCGCTGGCTGAATGCCGCTGCCGCGGTGTTGATGTTGCTGGCTTTCGCCACGGGCCTGATCAGCTGGCGCCTGCTCAGCCTGAGCTGAGCCTCGTCAATCGATGGCGCGTACGCGAAACTTGCGCCCCTTGATCTTGCCCTCGCGCAGACGCTTCAGTGCGGTTGCTGCCTGATCGCGGCGGATCGCGACATACGAGCGCGTGGCGAAAATGCCGATCTTGCCGACCGCGTCGCCGGCGATCCCGGCATCACCGGTCAGGGCACCGAGAATGTCGCCCGGCCGCACTTTTTCCTGACGGCCGCCGTCGATGCACAGCGTGCTCATCGTCGCCGTGATGGGTTTGCCCGCGTCGCTCATCGACGGCAGGTTCGACCAACGGATCTTCTCGCCGATACGCGCCTCGATGGGCGCAATGCGCGGCATCTCGGCAGGGGCAACCAGGCTCCAGGCCTGGCCCTTGCGCCCTGCCCGCCCGGTGCGGCCAATGCGGTGCACGTGCACATCCGGATCCGTCGAAAGCTCCCAATTGACGACCGCCGGCAGATCCTCGATGTCGAGTCCACGGGCGGCGACGTCGGTGGCGACAAGAATCGCGCAACTGCGATTGGCGAAGCGCATCAACACCTCATCGCGATCGCGCTGTTCGAGATCGCCATGCAGGGCCAGCGCCGAGAATCCGCGCTGGGCCAGGCCATCGGCGAGGTCCTGCGTGTCGCGGCGCATGTTGCAGAAGATCAGCGTGGACTCGGGTCGATGCGTGGTCAGCAGGCGCAGCAAGGCATCGAAGCGGCGCGAGGCGTCAACCTCGAAAAACTGCTGCTCGATGCCGGGCAGATCCGCGCCGGCATCGGTGGCGACGGCAACCGGATCGCGCTGCAGGCTGCGACTGATCGTGCGGATCTCGTCGGGAATCGTCGCCGAGAACAACAGCGTCTGCCGCGATTTCGGGCTTTGCCGGAGCAGGCTGGTGATCGCATCCTGGAATCCCATGTCGAGCATGCGATCGACTTCATCGAGGACGAACACGCGCACGGCATCGAGCGACAGCGCACCCTGATCGATCAATTCCTGGATGCGCCCCGGCGTGCCGACGACGATATGCGGCGGGTGCGCCAGCGAGGCCAGTTGCGGGCGCAAGGGTATGCCGCCACACAAGGTCAGCAATTTCACGTTGGGCACGAAACTGGCGAGTCGGCGGATCTCCTTGCTGACCTGATCGGCGAGTTCGCGGGTCGGACAAAGGACGATGCCCTGCACGCTGGCTTGCGCGGGATCCAGTCGTGCGATCAAGCCCAGCCCGAATGCCGCGGTCTTGCCGCTGCCGGTGGGTGCCTGGGCAATGACATCCCTTTTTTCAAGAATGGGCGGCAGGCTCAATGCCTGCACGGGGGTCATTTCGGTGTACTCGAGCGCGTCGAGGGCGCTGAGCAGGGAAGGATCAAGGGCGAGCGAAGTGAAGGTAGTCATGCGCCATGATCGCATGCCGAACATGTTCGCCGCTGGCCCTTGCGAGTTGCCGGATCGTCTCCACTGTCTGCACGGCTCGCCCGGCCGCAACCATCTGCAGCGAGGCGACGGCCTTCTCCGATCCTCTCCATCCTGGAATCCACCATGACCATTTCCATGTATCAAGCCTCCGTTCCGGTCTTCGTGCGCGCGCTTGGCAATTTGTCCAACATCCTCAAGAAAGCCCAGGCGCATGCCGAGCAACACAAGATCGACCCGTCGGTGCTGCTCGACTCACGCCTTTACCCGAACATGTTCCCGCTGAAGCGACAGGTGCAAATCGCGGCCGACATGGTCAATGGCGGCGTCGCGCGACTCGCGGGTGTCGAGCGACCGGTCCACGAGGACAAGGAGACCACCTTCGAGCAACTGCAGCAGCGCATCCGGAAGACGATCGATTTCGCCGAATCGTTCAAGCCCGAGCAGATCGATGGCAGCGAAGCCAAATCGATCAGCCTGACCATCGGCGGCAATGAACTGCAATTCCTCGGCATGCCGTACCTGCTCGGCTTTGTCACGCCCAATGTGTATTTCCATACGGTGACCGCCTACGACATCCTTCGCCACAACGGCGTCGAACTGGGCAAGCCGGATTTCATCGGCGGCGTTTGATCCGGGGAATCGGCAACCCTGCGGCGACGCTGCCGCGGGGCTCCCGCTGATTCAACCGGCAAGCAGGAATGGCCACAGGCTCAAGGCGATGAAGATCGCTATGGCGAACAGGATCATGACCAGGCGCAGGGGTTCGCGCCGCATTTGCTGCCAGAAGGATTCAACCCGGCCTTCGCGTTTCGCGGCTGCAAATTCGGCGCGGGCGCGCATCTGGCGCTCGATCTGGTAGTTCGCCAGCAGCTCCCTGGCACGATCGACCTCTCCTTCCTGCCTGATCCAGATCGCGCCCGCGGATATGCCCCAGCGGTTGGCCTCGGTTTCATAAAACGCGATTTCATGCAGGGCTAGCAGCGCGCGGATCTCGGCGCTCTCGTCCTCGGGCACGTGGCGCAGGTTGAGGAGCAGGTGTCTTTTCATTTCTTGTCGTGACCATTGACTGGTGCGAAATGCATGAGGCGTGGCATGACGGCAAACACCAGCAGGGCAAAGCCGGTGCAGAGCACGGCCGAGCCGGCCTGGCCCAGGCCCACGGTCATGCCGATGGCCGAGGTCATCCACAATCCGGCCGCCGTGGTCAGGCCCTTGACGCTCTCCTCATCGCGCCCCTTGAGGATGGTGCCGGCACCCAGGAAACCGATGCCGGTGACCATGCCTTGCATGACCCGCGTCAGGTCGCCGACCTCGACTCCGATCTGCAGCGGAATGACCATGAAGATGGCCGAACCCAGCGCGACGAGCATGTGTGTCTTGATGCCGGCGGCCTTGCCCTTGGTTTCCCGCTCATAGCCGAGCAAGCCACCGAGAAGCGCGGCGAGCAGCAGGCGCAGGGACAGGCGCGTCAGTTCGGCCATGTCCGGAATGTCGGAAAATTCGTGCGCGATGGTCGATCCGATTACTTCCCACATGCGACGCGGCTCCCGGGTTCGATGCTGATTGCATAATAGCCCGATGCCGATTGACGCCGGACTGCGACCGCCACCACTGAGCCATGCCAGCACGCTGCGTCTGCCGCCAGGCGCATGGGCGACCGTGCTTGATTGCCTGTGTGCGCATTTCCCCGGGGTTGGCCGCGTTGAATGGCAGGATCGCTTTGCCCGCGCCCGCGTGCTCGACGCCGCCGGCTTGCCGCTGGCCATCGACGCGGCCTATCGGAACGGCCTGACCATCCGCTACTTCCGTGAAGTTGCCGATGAACCACGCATTCCATTCGAAGCGAGCATCATTCATGTCGACAAGGAAATCGTGGTTGCCGACAAGCCGCATTTTCTCGCCGTCATGCCGGCCGGTCGCTTTGTCGAGGAAACCCTGCTGCGCCGGCTGATGCGCCAACTGGACAACCCGCATCTGGTGCCCTTGCATCGCATCGATCGCGGCACGGCGGGCCTGGTCATGTTTTCGGCGAATCCGGCGACGCGATCCCGCTACCAGGCGCTGTTTCGCCAACAGTGCATTGAAAAAAGCTACGAGGCACTTGCCCCGGCCCTGCCCGGATTGTCTTTCCCGCTGCAATTTCGTTCCCGCATCGTTTGCGGGGAGCCGTTCTTTCGCATGCAGGAAGTACCCGGCGCGAGCAACAGCGAAACGCGGATCGGAGTCATCGATCGTGGCGAGCCATCCTGGCGATATGCACTGCAGCCCATCAGCGGCCGCAAGCACCAGTTGCGCGTGCACATGGCCAGCCTCGGCGCGCCGATCCTGAATGACCCACTCTATCCGCACCTGGCCGAGGCGGCGGCGGACGATTACGCCCGCCCGCTCAAATTGCTGGCGCGCTCGCTCGCCTTCGTCGATCCGCTCGACGGCGGCTCCAGGCATTTCAAGAGCCTCCTCGACATCTGAACCTTGTAGAATCCGCCTCTTTGCGCGGCCTGCAGGGCTTGCGTCAGCGGAGGAAGGGCATGCAACTCGAAAACGTCAAGGCCGTCATCAGCGGCGGTGTATCCGGACTCGGCCTCAGCGTCGCCGAACATGTCGTGGCGCACGGCGGCAAGGTCGCCTTGTTCGATGTCAATGATGAAAAGGGTGCTGCCGCGGTTGCCGCCCTGGGCCCGGACAAGGCGACGTTCCTGCGTACCGACGTGACCGACGAGGATGGCGTACGCGGCAATGTCGCAAAGGCACGCGATTTCCTTGGCGGACTCAATGTCGCGGTCAACTGCGCCGGCATCCTCGGTGCCGGGCGCATGCTCGGTCGTGATGGTGCCATGCCGCTGAAGAATTTCGCCGGCACGATCATGGTCAACCTGGTGGGTTCGTTCAACGTGGCCAAGGCCGCCGCCGAACTGATGCAAAGCAATGATCCCGGCGACGACGGCGAACGTGGCGTCATCATCAACACCGCTTCGGTCGCCGCGTTTGAGGGCCAGATCGGCCAGGCCGCCTATTCGGCATCGAAGGGCGGCGTCGTCGGCATGACCCTGCCCATGGCCCGCGAACTTGCCCGCTTCGGCATCCGCGTGATGACCATCGCACCGGGCATCTTCTGGACGCCGATGGTCGATGGCATGCCCGACAGCGTGCAGGAATCCCTCAGCGCCTCGATCCCGTTTCCCTCGCGCCTCGGCACCTCGAAGGAGTTCGCCGAACTCGTCGCCCACATCCTCGGCAACCGCTACCTCAATGGCGAGACAATCCGCCTCGATGGCGCGGTGCGGTTGGCACCGAAATAGCCGGGATTCGGGATTGGGGATTCGGGATTCGTCAAAGCGGATCGCCGAAGACCACACGTTCCCGAAATCACCCCGATCTGCCGCTACCGCTCTGCCAATCCCGAATCCCCAATCCCCAATCCCGGTCTTAATCCATGAAAGCATCCGAAGCAAAGCGCGGCAACGTTGTTGAACATGACGGCAAGGTCTACCAGATCCGAGACATCGAGCGCAGCTCGGCGCAGGGCCGCAGTGGCAACGTGACATTCCGCTTCATCATGTACAGCGTTCCTGGCGGGGTTAAATGCGATCTCTCGCTGCGCTCGGAAGATGAAATCAAGGAAACCGAAGTGACCCGTCGCGCGGTCAGCTTCTCGTACAAGGACGGCGACGCGTTCGTCTTCATGGACAGCGAGGATTACACCCAGTACACGCTCGATGCCGAGGTCGTCGGTGATGCCGCCGGTTACATCGTTGATGGCATCGAAGGATGTTTCATGCAGATCATCGACGATGTCCCCGTCGCCGTGCAGTTGCCGCCATCGGTGATTCTGGAAGTCATCGACACCGCCCCCGAAATGAAGGGCGCGACTGCGACCAAGCGGCCAAAACCTGCGAAGCTTTCAACCGGCATCGAGATCCAGGTTCCCGAGTACGTGCGCACCGGCGAAAAGATCCATGTCAGCACCGTGACCGGGGAGTTTGGCGGGCGCGCTTGATTGAATGCCGGGATTTGGTATTCGGGAATCGCAACAGCAGTTGTTCGCCAGCGTGGCATATACGGCTTGCGCGATTTTTTGTGCTCTACGCTGTCCCCATTCCCGATTCTCAATTCCCGGCTCCAACCGATTCCCGATTCCCGGAGTCATTGGCGCTCAAGCCAACGTCTGGCCATTCGCCGCAGTGATTCGTCTGCATCTGAGTCAGCGGTTATCCCGACAATTTCCCGCCAGGCCAGCGCATGCGATTCCGCGCTGACGGTGAAATCCTCGCTGACCGTGGCGCGGACCACGAAGCGCACGTCGTAGTGCCAGTGTCCCGGCACGTCGGCACGTTCGGGAATCCAGTGGCGATCGAGATCGAAGATTTCGGATTCGACGACGAGATCCGCCAATCCGGATTCTTCTTCGGCCTCGCGCAAGGCGACACGGCCCAGATCGACATCGCTATCGGCATGGCCACCCAGTTGCAGCCACCGATCCAGCTTGCGATGGTGGGTCAGGAGCACACGTTGTCCGTCGGCGCTGACCAGCCAGGCGGATCCGGTGAAGTGGCCACTCAGGCGTTCACGCAGGAAGGCATGCCTCCCTTCCTGCAGCAAGTCGAGGAACAGATCCGCCGCAGCGGCTTGCGCCGGCCAGGCCTGACGACAGGCAATCAGGGCGGCCGCAAGGGGCTTCCGTTCGGGTGACATGGCGCAAGACATCCACAATCAAGGAGACCGATTATGGACTGCGCCCTGCCCGACTGCGGATCGGCGCTTGTACATCTGACCCTGCCGCCTGTAATGTCGCCCACTGCCATTCGCAGACCCTGGGGAAACAACACATGCTTTTTTGGCGCGTAAAGCCGCTGGACAAGATCCTGGAAACCGCCGGCAAGAAGGCGCTGACCCGGCAACTCGGTGCGTTCCAGCTGACCATGCTCGGTATCGGCGCGGTGATCGGCACCGGCATCTTCGTGCTCACTGCGGAGGCGGGACAGAAGGCCGGCCCGGCAATGATGATCGCTTTCGTCATCGCCGCCGTGGTTTGCGCACTTGCCGCGCTGGCCTACGCCGAACTGGCTTCGATGGTGCCCGTTGCGGGTTCCGCATATACCTATACGTATGGCGTGCTCGGCGAGGCGTTGGCCTGGATCGTGGGCTGGGCGCTGGTGCTTGAGTACGCGGTGGCGGCCGGTGCAGTCTCGGTGGGCTGGTCCGGTTACATGAACGGCCTGCTCATGCACACGGATCTGTTCGGGTTGGTGGAAAAGGGTTCGCTGGCCCTGCCGCGTGCCCTGCGCACCGGCCCCTTCGATGGCGGCGCATTCAACGTGCTGGCCTGCATGATCGCCCTGGTCGTGACCTGGCTGTTGTTGATCGGCACCTCGAAGTCGGCAAAGGTCAACGCCGTGCTGGTCTCGATCAAGGTCGCCGCACTGATGGCTTTCATCGCCATCTCCCTGCCGGCCGTGCAAAGCGCGAACTTTGAACCGTTCTTCCCTACCGGTTGGGGCAGCCCGATGGGCGGCATCGGCGTACTCGGCGCGGCGGCCTCGATCTTCTTCGCCTATGTCGGCTTCGACGCAGTATCGACCGCCTCGGAAGAAACCAAGAACCCAAACCGCAACATCCCGATCGGCCTGATCGGCTCGCTGCTGATCTGCACCATCTTCTATCTGCTGGTGGGCTATGGCGCGGTGGGCGCCGCCGGCTCCACGCCGCTGTTCGGTACGGACGGCAAGGCGCTGTCGCCGGGTACACCGGAAATGGCGGCCGCCTGTGCCCTGGCCGCCAATGCCGATGCACTGGTATGCAGCAAGGAACCGCTGGCGCACGTCATGCGCATGATCGGCTTCGGTGGCGTGGGCAACATGATCGGCCTCGCCGCAGCTTTGGCGCTGCCATCGGTGGTGCTGATGATGGTCTACGGCCAGACCCGCATCTTTTTCACCATGTCGCGTGACGGCCTGCTCCCGGAGGTGCTCTCGCGGGTGCATCCGAGGTACCACACGCCGCATGTGATCACGATCATTACCGGCGTGTTCGTGGCCTTGTTCGGTGCCATGTTCCCGGTCGGCATCCTCGCCGACATTTCCAACTCCGGCACATTGTTCGCCTTCATCATGGTCTCGATCGGAGTGATGATCCTGCGCAAGCAGCAGCCGAACCGTCATCGTCCGTTCCGCACGCCGCTGGTCTGGGTGGTCTGCCCGCTTGCCGTCGCCGGCTGCCTGTTGCTGTTCTTCAACCTGTCGCTGTACACGATCAGCCTGTTCTTCATCTGGGCGGCGATTGGCCTGGTTGTCTACCGCCTCTATGGCTACCGGCACAGTGACCTGGCGCGTGGCATCACGACGGCCGAGGGCGGTGAAGTGCTGCCGCCGGAGCCACCGTTCCACGAAGGCCCGCAGGCCTGATCCGGCATCCCGCAACATCTGCAACGGCGCCCTCGGGCGCCGTTCTTTTTGCTGCGTGTGCACCACCAGCACTGCCTGCCCGGAATTGTCGGTCTGCATCCAATGGTGCGGTCTGTGCAGAACGACTCGACGGGCTGGACTGCGATCGGACTCCTGCTCTACGCTGCCAACGCTTTTCGCAACAGCCGCCCGCGCCAGCGCGGCTGACGCCCATCCAGAGCCGGCTCCGTGCCGGCTTTGCTCATTCACACGGGGTCAGGGCCCCGGCGACCTCCGCCTGAACGCGGGATGCACAGGAAAACCAACATGGCCAATCAGCTCCTCGCGACCAAACATCCGCATGCGGCGCATTCCGATGCGGAGGGCTTGAGCCTTGATCGCACGCTGGGTCCATGGGGCCTGACCGCACTGGGCATCGGTGCGGTGATTGGCGGCGGCATCTTTGTCATCACCGGCGTGGCCGCTGCCGAGCACGCCGGCCCCGCCATCGTGCTGTCCTTCATCTTCGCCGCCATCTGCTGCACGTTCTGCGCCCTCGCCTATGCCGAATTCGCGGCGATGGTGCCGGTGTCAGGCAGCGCGTATTCGTACGCCTATGCCACTCTCGGCGAACTGGCCGCGTGGTTCATCGGCTGGATGCTTGTCCTTGAATACGGCGTTTCCGCATCCGCGGTTGCGGTGAGCTGGACCGGCTATTTCCTCAGTTTCCTCAAGCATTTCGATATCGTGCTGCCAGCCGTGCTGGTCAATGCGCCGCTCGATGCCCAGCTCAAGCCGACCGGAGCCATCGCCAATGTGCCGGCGGCGTTGCTCGTCCTGTTGCTGACCTGGCTTTGCTATGTCGGCATCCGCAAATCGGCCGGTGCGAACATGGCCATGGTGATCCTCAAGACGGCCCTGATCGTGCTGGTGATCGTTGCCGGCAGCTTCTACGTCGACACCTCGAACTGGCATCCATTCATTCCCGAAAACGTCGCACCCGGAAAATACGGTTGGGAGGGCGTGCTGCGCGGTGCTTCCATGGTGTTTTTTGCCTACATTGGTTTCGAGGCCGTCTCGGTGGCCGCACAGGAGTCGCACAATCCAAGTCGCAACCTGCCGATCGGCATGCTTGCCTCGCTGGCAATCTGCACCGTGCTCTACATCGGCATGGCGCTGGTGATGACGGGATTGACGAATTACACCCAACTCGGCACGGCCGAACCGGTGGTCACGGCCGTGGCCAGCCACCCGCAACTCATGTGGTTGCGCGTCATTGTCGAAATCGGTGCTCTCATCGGCCTTGCTTCGGTCGTGCTGGTGATGGTGATCGGCCAGCCACGCATCTTCATGATCATGGGCCGCGATGGACTGCTGCCGCCGGTGTTCACGCGCATCCATCCAAAACACCGCACGCCGCATGTCAATACCGTGATCACCGGCATCGGCATCGCCCTGCTTGCCGCGATCTTTCCGCTCGATGTCCTCGGCGACCTGACCTCGATGGGCACCCTGATCGCGTTTGCCGCGGTTTGTGGCGGCGTGCTGATCCTGCGTCGTACCCAGCCCGAATTGCCGCGTCCGTTCCGCATCATGTTCGCACCGCTGATCTGCCTGTCCGGAGTGACCAGTTGCCTTGTCCTGCTGTCGACGATGACTGCGCACAACTGGATGCTGATGATTGGCTGGACCCTGTTCGGCTTCGCGATCTATTTCTTCTACGGATATCGCCACAGCAAACTGGCGGCGGAAAACCGTCGCGGGACGCCATAGCCGCACGCTGGGACCGGCAGGCGTGGCCGAAACAGTGACTGCTGCGGTTTCAGCCGTTAAACGAGAAGAAGGGCTGCCTAGGCTTCGGCTTCGGGAGGTATTGGCGCGCCGTCGTCCGGCACATCCTGTTCGGCACCGGCGGCTTCGATCAGCGAGGTCGGCAGGGATTTCTTCACAGATACACCCATCTCGGCCAGGCTGTTCACCTGCAGGATCACGCTACCCTTGCCGCCCACGGTGAGGCGACGCATGACGCTGGCGTGTGCGCCATGGGCCTTTTCCAGTTGCATGCCGAGTGTTTCCAGTTCATTGACCAGGATGGCGAAATTGTCGTGCAGGTTGGCCGCGCGCCGGGCAATCTCGATGGCATTGTTGTTGCGGTTCTCCATGCGCCACAGGTAGGCCACCGTGCGCAGCGTCGCCAGCAAGGTGCTCGGGCTGACCAGCGAAATCCTGCGCTGCAACGCATAGTCGTAGAGTCCGGCGTCGGCGCGCACGGCCTCGATGAAGGCCGCTT
The DNA here is from genome assembly GCA_001899855.1 of Lysobacterales bacterium 63-13. GTDB lineage: Bacteria > Pseudomonadota > Gammaproteobacteria > Xanthomonadales > Rhodanobacteraceae > Dokdonella. Next base: position 114,358 of record MKWR01000002.1, on the reverse strand, counting down.
CGACGGGCACGAACAGCAGCACGAAATCCAGCGTGCGCATGCCGGGTATGTCGCTGTAATTCCTGCCGGCAAGTCCATCGATGTGGCGCCGCAACGAGAGCAGATGCTCGCGCAGCGCGACCTGGCGCTCGGCTTCGTCCTCCTGCGCCACGGAACGCTCCCAGGCGACCAGGGACACCTTGGCATCGATGACGACATCCTTTTCCTCGGGCAGATGCACGATCACATCGGGGCGTTGGCGCGTGCCGTCGGTACCCTGGAAACTCTCCTGGGTGTCGTACTCCCGACCCGATTGCAGTCCCGATGCCTCGAGCAGGCGTTCGAGCACCATTTCACCCCACGCGCCCTGGGCGCGATTGTCACCCTTTAGGGCACGGGTCAGGTTCACCGCATCCTGGCTGATCTGCTGGTTGAGTTCCTTCAGCGACCGGATCTCCTGCACCAGCATGCCGCGTTCGCGCTGCTCGTTGGCGTGGGTCTGGGTTACTGCTTCGCGAAATTCCTTGAGCTGGACCTTCAGCGGATCAAGCAGGCCGCCGAGTTGCTCGGCGTTCTGCTCCTTGAAACGCTCGGCCTTGGCATCGAGGATCTGGTTGGCAAGATTCTGGAAGGATTCGCGCAGGCGCTGCTCGGCCTGGTCGAGCAGCGCCAGCTTCTCGCGCGCCGCCTCGGCCTGTTCGTGCGCACTGGCCTTCAACGAGGCGTGCTCGCCGGTCAAGGCCAGGTGTTCGCGACTCGTCACTTCATGGCGTGATTGCAGTTCGGCCAGTTGTCGCGCCAATGCCTCGACTTCCGCCTTGCGCTCGGCCGCCTGCGCACCGAGCACGTGGACACGCTCTTCAAGCGTGGTGTGTTCGGCGTCGAGTCTTTCAAGTTGGCGTTTCGCCTCGTTGCCCTGGCGCTCGAAGCCATCACGCTGTTCGCGCAGGGTCGATATTTCGGGCTCTCGCGCGGCGACAGCGTGAAACGCCGCATCAATTGCCCAGCGCTTGCCAAGCCAGGCGAAGAACAGTGAACCGAGCAGCAACCCCGCAATGAATGCGCCGATCAGGATGAGAATGGAGAATTCGGACACGGCAGCTTTGATTGCAGCAGGATGAGACGGCGATCATCGCAGACCGTGGTCGCAAAGGGCGAGATCCTGTTGACAGCCGCGCATGCACTGCCGCCATCCGGGCGCGACTGGTGCCGACTTCAATCGATGCCGCGCAGCCGGCCCAGACGGGCCGGCCAGGCAACACCGCAAAGCGTTCACGTGGGTGCTGAAATGGTAAACAGCTCCCCGGCCGCATGGCCGGGGAGCGTTCGACAGGATTACAGCGTAGCCGGATCGAAACCATCCTTGAAGATGGTGTCGGTGTCGACAGCGCTGCAGACGTAGCTGCCCTGGTCAATGACGACATTGTCGATGGCGACACCGGCAAGCCCACTGGCAATCACGCTCGAATCGCTTGCCGCGCGCCAGCGCAACTGGATCGGCTGACCGGCTGCTGCCGCGGGCAGATTGATCGTCGAGGTGATGTAGGCCGGTGCTGCGGTCGTGCCACCCGAGAGTCCCGACCAGGCACGGCGACCGCCAATCGGGCTGCTGTAGCTGGTGGAGATCGTCGCGTTGTAGTCACCGCTGACGAAGTTGTTGCCGCCCGCCGTGATGTCGGCCCATGCCCCGCCATTGATGCTGATCTCCAGGACCATGCCGTCATATGTCGATTCCATGTTGTAGCGGTTGCGGAAGGTCAACGTGCCACCGCCATTGGGAACATTCAGCGTGGGCGTGACCAGGAACGAATCACCAACCGCTGCGACATCCGGCGCAAAGACGGCATTCGGGGCACTGCTCGGGATGTTTGTCGTGGACACCCAGGCAACACCGCCCGCGTTGATCGAACTCGTCCAGCCCGAAGGCAAGGCAGGTACTGCAACAGCATCGAAATTCTGGTCGACAAGGGTGGTGATGTTGAGCACGCCCAGGCGCATCGGGAAGCTGACGCTGGGCAGGCTGCTGGCACCATCCTGCAGGGCAAGATTGAGGGTGATGCTGTCACCACAGGTTCCAGCCGCCGTGAACGCAAACGGCATCGACACGCTTGGCCCGCCCGCAACGAGTGCGCCATAGTTTTGCGCGGCACCGGGATTGGTGACTCCGCCATTGGCTTGCAGCGTCGCCACCAGGTTCGTGGTATCGGCCAGGCCGGTATTTACCAGCGGCAGTTGCACCGTCAATGTTTCACCGGGATCGGCGGCATTGTTCGGCGGCACGGCATTTTCGGCGCTGATCACCAGGGGTGTGTCGGCGTTGACGATGGGCTGGCCAACCAGGCAGGCGGAGAAGGTGGTGGTTCCGCCATTGCTGATCACCAGCGCGTTGTTGGTGACACTGCCAAGTCCGATCTTGCTGACGGTTGCCGAATAGGTGCCCGGTACCAGGCCGATATTCGATTGCAGATGACCGGCTGCATCGGTGGTGCGGAAGAATCCGCCGGCGACAGTGACGTCCGCACCCTGGATCGGCAAGCCGGATCCGCAAACGGTGATGTCCGCAGCAAGCATTCCGCGCTGCGGTGGAGTGCAGGAGGGGAAGGCGAACTTGCCGATGCGCGTGCTCCAGCCGCCGCTTGAGGTAGCTGCGTAGTACTCCTGGGTGTACCAGAAGGTGCATTCATCGACTGGATCGATGCTCATCGAGCTGTAGTCGCCCCAGCGTCCGCTGCCTGAAGTCTGCGAACCCACGGAAGCGAAGAAGAGTGCTTCACCCTCGTTCATGCCCGCGCCGGTACCGGATCCGGTACGCCCGGCAATCATGATGTTGGCTTTCTGCGTGCTGCCGGACTGGCTGAAGCCGAGTCCGATATTGCCCTGGTTGTCCTGGGCAATGCTGCCCATCCAGTTGTTCAGTCCGGTGGCACCGCTGATCGCTCCGGAGCTGTGCGTGCCCTGGTCACGCACGGTACCCAATGACGTTGAATCGGTGCTGCGCAGCTCGAACCAGCGGATGGCAGACTGATACGTTCCCGCGTTGGTCGGATTCACGCCGCTGACATTGACCGTGAAATTGTTGACCCACGAGTTTTGCGGGGCAGCGACCGTGCCCAGGTTGCGATAGCCAACGCGGAACATCACGCGATCGGCAATGGCATCCAGCGCGGTTCCGCCATTTTGCTCGATCACGTTGCGACTGTTGGGGGATCGCGCATCGAACGCGGCCAATGGCGTATCCGCGCGGATGGTGAAGGTCGAAGACGCCGGCACGGCATAGTTGGGGACCAGCTCGTAGGTGCGGATGGCATCGGCCGGGTCACCAAATTCGTCGGCACGGAATTCCATGATGCGATTGCGCAGGCCGGCCGGCGGCGGGACCAGTCCGTCGAAGTCGGTCGGCAGCATGCCGCCGGCATTCGGATCGTCGGCGAAGACATCGTGGTAGATGTAGGAGGCACTTGCATCGCCAGCGAGCATCTTGACCCGGTCAAATGCAAAGATTCCGCCACCCGTGAAGGCGGTACCCGCCTGGTTGAACTGGTTGACGGTAAGGTAATAGCCGTCCGGCCAAACACCATAATGTGGATAATCAAAGAAATTGCTGTTCGGCATGACGAAATCGTAGGCATACCAGGCACCCAGCGGATCCGGTGTCTGCGAGATCGCGATGCACTGGTGACCGGGCACGTCATCGACTTCGAACTGGCTGATCATCCAACGGTCGGCCAGTGAATCGTAGAGCACGATCGGATCGCCATCATCGCTGCTGCGGCAGGAATTGCCGGCCGGCAAGCCGTTGAAGAAGGTGTTGCTCTGCAGGTTGGAGCCGAGCAAGCGGGTACCGGTCTTGTCATAGACGCTGACGCGGACGTTGACCGACTGCACGTAGTGGTTGGGGCCAACATCACCATTGGTGTCCGGCGGCAGGCAGTTGCACGCTTCGGCACCGGTCTGGCCGAGGAAGGTGAGTGACGGGGTCGGCATCGCCATCGGCGCGTTGGCGAGACCAAGATTGAGCAGCGGGTCGGTGAACAATCCCGATCCGGCATCGGCACCGAGCCCGGGAACCGGGAATTTGACGCGCTTGTTCTCGGCTTTCTCCTCGCTCTCCTTGAGGCTGCGCTGGACGATCACACCAGCCATCTGGCTGCGGATCGAAGGCGTGATGCCAAACGCAACGGCGCGGCTGGAGATGATCGAAGCGTTCGCCGTCGCCTGTTGCGGCGTTGCGCCCGGTGTGCCCGGACTTGCATCCGTCCCGGCGGGTGACGCAAGCGCGCCGGTCGCCAGCACGGCGGTGGCCGTGACCAGGATGGACGCAACGTGTCTCGAGAAGGTTCGGGCGATCCGCCCGTTCCTCCCAGGTACTGGATAAATCATTTGATTGCCCCTTGGAATGTGTGAATGACCGCGCCTGAAAATCCGACCGGAGGATGATTTGCCTTGCACAACCACCAGTTCCAAGGGCGGATCCTATTCCTACGCAAGGCTGACGTCGACAGGATTTTTTGCCGCAATCCGCGTTGAAAGTCGTCGCTGGTCCGGGGATTGCCTGCCCGGGCGGTTCATTCCCGTTGTTGTCCATTACAATCGCGTTTTTGCCCATCGTTGCGGGCAGCGATGGAACCCTGGCTGCCGATGATTTCGAGCGATCCCCCTCCCCCGATCCCGTTGCTGCAAGCCGAGGGTTTGGCCTTTGCCCGCAATGACGAACTCGTTTTCGGCCCGCTCGATTTCACCTTGAATCCCGGCGACGTCGTACTTGTCGAAGGTGACAACGGCTCGGGCAAGACCACCCTGCTCAAGGTCCTGTCGGGCCTGCTCACGCCAAACAGCGGCAGGATCCGCCTGAATGGCGAGGACCTGACCCTGGCCCGGCTCTCCCACCAGGTTGCCCTGCTCGGTCACCTGGGCGGTCTCAAGCTTGATCTGACGGCGCTGGAGAACCTGCGTTTCGCCATTGGCGTGTTTGGTTTGCGCTCGGGCGCGGCACCCTTGCCTGCGCTGGCCAGCGTCGGCCTCGAAGGTTATGAAGACGTGCCGGTGCGCAGCCTCTCGGCCGGGCAGAAGAAGCGCGTCGCCCTGGCGCGCCTGCTGCTGGTTCCGGCCGCCTTGTGGTTGCTCGACGAGCCCTATGCCAACCTCGACAAGTCCGGCATCGACCTGGTCAATCGCCTGCTCGATGCGCATGCGCGGCGCGGTGGCGCGGCCCTGGTCACCTCACATGGTGCCTATGCGTTCACTTCGGGGACGCCGCGGCGTTTGCCGCTGAGGCCAAACACATGAGATACGGCACCACGACCTCGGCTTGCGCTGCGGTGATCCGCCGCGACCTGCTGCTGACCTGGCGGCGCCGCGGCGATGCCCTGAATCCGGCATTGTTCGCGATCATGGTGGTGGTGATGTTCCCGTTGGCGCTTGGACCGGAACCGAACCAGCTGGCCAATATTTCCGTCGGCATCGTCTTTGTCGCCGTGCTGCTGGCCGGATTGCTCGCCCTCGACACCTTGTTCCGCGGCGACCACGAGGACGGCACGCTTGAACAGATCGTGCTGTCGCCGCATCCACTGTCGCTGCTGCTCGGCAGCAAGATCCTCGTGCACTGGCTGAGCACCGCCCTGCCCCTGATCGTGATTTCGCCGGCGCTTGCCGAGATGCTGCACCTGCCGCGGGCGGTGATGCCGGTACTGATTGTCGCCCTGACCCTGGCGACCCTGCTGCTGAGCCTGCTCGGCGCCGTCTGTGTTGCCCTGACGATTGGCATGCGGCGCTCTGGTATGCTGCTCGCACTGCTTGTTCTGCCGCTGTATGTGCCGGTGCTCATCTTCGCTGCTGGCGCCTGCAACGCGGCACAGATGGGCTTGCCATTCCTGGCTCCACTGCTCTGGCTTGGCGCAGCGCTGGCCTTGGCTCTCGTACTGGCACCGCTGGCCTGCTCTGCAGCCCTGCGTATTTCGATCACCTGATGAACACGCTGACTCTCTGGTTCCACAAATTCGGATCACCGCCGACGTTCCATCGCGTCACCGGCCTGCTGATCCCATGGCTGTTCGCCGCCGCGCTGCTGATCGGCCTCGTCGGTCTTTATGGCGGACTGGTGCTGGCCCCTGCCGACTACCAGCAGAGCGATGCCTACCGGATCATCTTCATCCACGTGCCGTGCGCGTGGATGGGCTTGTTTGCCTATATCTTCATGGCCGTGAATGCCTTCATCGCCCTGGTCTGGCGGATCAAGATCTCCGAGATCCTGGCCATGGCCAGCGCTCCGGTCGGCGCCTGGTTCACCGCCATCACTCTGGCCACCGGTGCGATCTGGGGCAAGCCGATGTGGGGCACATGGTGGACCTGGGATGCGCGCCTGACTTCGGAACTGGTCCTGCTCTTCCTTTTCCTTGGCGTCATCGGCCTGTACAACGCCATCGAGGATCGACGCCAGGCGGCACGGGCGGCGGCTTTTCTCGGCCTGGTCGGCATCGTCAACGTGCCCATCGTGCATTTCTCGGTGAGCTGGTGGAACACCTTGCACCAAGGCACGACGGTGCGCCTGCTCGGCCCCTCGCGCATCGACTCGAGCATGCTCTGGCCGCTGCTCCTGCTTGCCCTGGCCACGCATATCTGGTTTTTCGCCAGCGTCTTCGCACGCGCGCGGGTGAGCTTGCTCGAACTCGAAGGCGGCAAGGAATGGGCGCGTGAAATCGCCCTCGCCACGGAGCCTGGACATGAATGAATTTCTCGCCATGGGCGGCTACGGTGCCTATGTCTGGTCGTCCTATGCGATCTTTGCACTCGCCCTGCTGATCGACTACATCACCCCAAGGCTGCGCAACCGGCGAGTCATTGCCGAATTGCGCGGACGCATGAAGCGCCAGCAAAGGCGCCAGGAAAAATCCGCATGACCCCGACCCGCAAACGCCGACTGATCGTGGTCGGCCTGATCCTGCTCGCCGTCGGCGTGGCCACGGTCCTGACCGTTGCAGCCTTGCAGCAAAACATGACCTACCTGTTCACGCCGAGCGAGATCATCGCCGGCAAGGCACCCGCCGAGGCGCGTTTCCGCATTGGCGGCATGGTCAAGGAGCATTCGATCGAACGCGGCCAATCGTTGACTGTCGCCTTCGTCGTCACCGATGGCGACGACGACATGCGCGTCGAGTACGAAGGCATCCTCCCCGACCTGTTCCGCGAAAAACAATCCGTGATCGCCACCGGTTCCATGCAGGGGGGCAGGTTCATCGCCACCGAAGTGCTGGCCAAGCACGATGAGACCTATGTGCCGCGCGATGTTGCCGAGGCCATGGAGAACGCCCATCGCAAGCATGATGTCCCGCTTTCGGCCGACAAACCGTCGCCATGAGCGCGCTGCGCGCCAGCGCCGGATGCGTGCCCGATTCCCATCACCCATGACCTGCAGGCCACGCCATGCTTCCTGAACTCGGTCAATTTGCCCTGATCCTCGCACTGTTGCTGAGCGCCGTGCAATTCGTGCTGCCCATCATCGGCGCACATTCCGGCGATCGCGCCCTGATGGCTGTCGCCAGACCGGCCGCTGCAGGACAACTGGTATTTGTCGCCCTCGCCTTCGGCATCCTCACCTGGGCGTTCATGAGCCAGGATTTCTCGGTGGCCTACGTGGCGCAGAACTCGAACCTGCTGCTGCCCTGGTACTACCGGTTCTCGGCCGTGTGGGGCGCGCACGAAGGTTCGCTTCTGCTGTGGATCCTCATCATCAATATCTGGACGATCGCGGTAGCTGTCTTCAGCCACAAGCTGCCAGATGATTTCATGGCGCGCGTGCTCGGCGTGCTTGGTTTCGTCAGTCTCGGCTTCCTGCTGTTCGCCGTCCTCACCTCGAATCCGTTTGCCCGCCATCTGCCGGCACTGGCCGATGGCAACGACTTGAATCCGGTGCTGCAGGATATCGGCCTGATCATGCATCCGCCGATGTTGTACATGGGCTATGTCGGCTTCTCGGTGGCTTTCGCCTTCGCCATTGCCGCCCTGCTCGGCGGCAAGCTCGATCAACAATGGGTGCGCTGGTCGCGCCCGTGGACCAATGCCGCCTGGGGCGTGCTCACCCTCGGCATCGCGCTCGGCAGCTGGTGGGCCTATTACGAACTCGGCTGGGGTGGCTGGTGGTTCTGGGACCCGGTCGAAAATGCCTCCTTCATGCCTTGGCTGGTCGGCACTGCCCTGATCCATTCGCAAGCCGTGACGGAAAAACGCGGCAGCTTCCGCGCCTGGACCCTGCTGCTGGCCATTTCCGCCTTTTCGCTTTCGCTGCTGGGTTCGTTCGTCGTCAGGTCAGGCGTGCTCACCTCGGTGCATTCGTTTGCCAGTGATCCCGATCGCGGCCTGTTCATCCTTGCGTTCCTCACCGCCACGGTGGGCGGCTCGCTGCTGGTCTACGCCCTGCGTGCGCCCAAGGTTGCCGGTGGCGAACCGTTTGCCGCGAGCTCGCGTGAAACCTTGCTGCTGATCAACAACCTGCTGTTCACCTGTGCCGCCGCGATGGTTTTTCTCGGCACCCTTTATCCGCTGTTTGCCGAGGCGTTCAACCTGGGCCGGATCTCGGTCGGGCCGCCCTATTTCGGCGTCATGTTCGTCTTGCTGATGGCACCGGTGGTCGTGCTGATGCCATTCGGGCCCTTGCTCAAATGGCGCAAGAGCAACGTCGCCGCAGCGTTTCGCACATTGCGCCCGGCCCTGCTGCTGGCCGTCGTCGCCAGTCTGGTCGCCTGGCTGATTGCCGACGATCTGCCGTGGAAAGGCGTGGCCGGCACTGCCGGGGCGTTGTGGGTCGGCCTTGGCACGCTTGCCTTCGCCATCCAGCGCTGGCGCAATGCGCCGACCGGTCGACGCTTCACGCCGGAAATGCTTGGCATGGTGCTCGCCCATTTCGGTGTCGCCGTGTTCGTCTGCGGGGTGCTCGTCACCGAAGCCACCAGCATTGAAAAGGACGTGCGCCTCGACCATGGCGAAAGCGTCACCCTGGGTGCCTACACCTTCCGCTTCGACGGAGTCGCCCACACCGAGGGTCCGAACTTCAAGGCCGACCAGGGCACGATCACGATCACGCGCAATGACGGCCCGGTCGCCGTCTTGCATCCACAGAAACGCCAGTACTCGCGCAACGCCATGATCCAGACCGAGTCCGACATCGACCCGGGATTCACGCGGGATCTCTACGTCGCACTGGGTGAACCCCTTGGCGACAGCGGTGCCTGGTCGGTTCGCGTCTACCTGAAGCCCTACGTCCGCTGGATCTGGCTGGGTGCCTTGCTGATGATGCTGGGTGCCTTTGTCGTTGCCACCGACCGGCGCTTCCGCGTGCTGCTCAGCGATGCCAAGCCGCAGCCGGCACCGCAACCTGCTGCTGCGGGAATCGCTGCCGAGGCCAATGCATGAACGCGCGATTCCTGCCGCTGGTCGGCTTTGGGCTGGTTGCCGCCCTGCTCGCCTTCGGCATCCATTACATGCGCAACAACTCGATGAACGAGGTGCCCTCGCCGCTAATCGGCAAGGCCGCGCCGGCGTTCGACCTGCCCTTGTTGAATGATCCGGGCAAGCGCCTGAGCAATGCCGATCTTGCCGGCAAGCCGTACCTGCTCAATGTGTTTGCCAGCTGGTGTTTCGCCTGTCGCGACGAACATCCGATCCTGATGAGTGAAGGCAGGAAACTCGGCATCCCCATCATCGGCTTCAACTACAAGGACGAGGCCGCCGATGCCACGCGCTGGCTGCAACAGTTCGGCGATCCGTATTCGGTGGTGATTGCCGATCGCGATGGTCGCATCGCCATCGATTTCGGCGTCTATGGCGCGCCCGAGAGTTTCCTCGTCGATGGCAAGGGCATCATCCGCTACAAGCGCATCGGCGCCATCACGCCGGAGATCCTGGCCTTCGAGCTGAAACCGCGCCTGGCCGCCATGCAGGGAGAGAGTCCATGAGTCGCGCCCGGCATTTCCGCGGCATCTTCACCGCCCTGCTCGCGCTTGCCCTGTTGCTGCCAATGCTCGCCCAGGCCATCGATGCGCTGCCGTTCAAGGATCGCGCCGAAGAGCAGCGCTTCCAGAACCTGACCCGGCAGTTGCGCTGCCTGGTCTGCCAGAACGAGAGCCTCGCCGACTCCAGTGCCGATCTGGCCAAGGATCTGCGCGAGGAAGTCTTCGAGCAGATGAAGCAGGGCAAGAGCGACATCGAGATCAAGCAATACCTGACCGCGCGCTATGGCGATTTCGTCCTCTACAACCCGCCGCTGCGTGGCGGCACGGCCCTGCTCTGGTTCGGCCCGCTGCTGGTGTTGCTGATCGGTGCCGGCATCGTCTACCGGATCGTCCGCCGACGCGCCAAGGTGACTCCAGCCACACCCTCTGCAGCAAGTTCCGAGGAAGATTGGTAATGACCCTGTTCATTGTTCTTGCGGCGCTGATGCTCGGCCTCGCCCTGGCCTTCCTGCTGCTGCCGTTGTTGCGCAACCGCGAGCCCGCGACAGCCGCGCAGGGCGTGGACCCGAAGCGCCTGAAGGCGCTCGGGGACGCCCGTGACGCCGGTGTCATCGATGAAACGGAATACCAGGCCAAGCTGGCGGCGCTGGGTTCGCCAGCGCTGGCGAGCGGCAATCGGCAATCGCGTCGCCCGGCCGTGCTCGCTTCGCTGCTCGTCGCCGTGGTGGTTCCGCTGGGTGCGATCATGCTCTACCAGTTCACGGGTGAGCCGGCGGCACTGGACCCTGCCCGCCTGGTGGCAGGCAGCACGCCAGCAACCGAAGACCATGGCATCGACATGGATCAGGCCATTGCCGGACTCGTGTCCAAGCTCAAGGAAAATCCGGACAACGCCGAAGGCTGGGCCTTGCTTGGCCGCGCCTATCAATCGATGGGCAAGTTTGGCGAGTCCCGCGATGCACTGAAGAAGGCCTGGCAACTGGTTCCGGACAATCACGACCTGACCGTCGAATACGCCCAGGCGCTGGCACTCTCGCAAGAGGGGCGTCGCATCGATGGCGAATCGAGGACCCTGATCGAAGGCGTGCTCAAGGCCGATCCGGATCACCAGCGAGCGCTCTGGCTGATCGGCATCAGCGACTATCAGGCCGGTGACTACAACGCCGCCATCACCGCCTGGAACCGCTTGCTGCCCGCACTGCCCCCCGACAGCGACATTGCCGAAAGCGTGCGCACGCAGATTGCCGATGCGCAGCAACGCGGCGGCAGCGTGGCCGTGGCCGCAAGCCCGTCGACGGCAGCCGTTGCCGAACCGGCAATACCCGCCGCCGGCACAGGCGCAAAGCTGACCGTGCATGTCAGCCTGGCGCCGAATCTGGCCGGCAAGGTCGATCCCGCCGCGACCTTGTTCGTTTACGCCCGCGCCGAGAATGGCCCGCCGATGCCACTGGCAATCCAGCGTGGTCCGGCCAGCGGCTTGCCCCTCACCGTCGTCCTCGACGACTCGATGGGCATGATGCCGAGCATGAAGCTGTCGATGTTCCCGAAGGTCGTGATCGCCGCGCGCATTTCCAGGAGTGGTGACGCCACGGTGCAATCCGGCGACCTGCAGGTGGTGTCCGCTGCCATCGATGTACAGCGCAAGGAACCGGTCGAACTGGTCATCGACAGCGTGGTGCCTTGAAGTGAGCGGGACGGATGCAGCCGCAGCCGTGCCGGATGCGCGCCAGTATTTCGCGCTTTCTTCACCTTTTTCGATGAAGCGCGGTGGCCTCGTGCACGGCGCGCGGCTGGCCTATGAAACCTGGGGCACGCTGGCCCCCGGACGCGACAACGCCATCCTCATCCTGACCGGCCTCTCGCCGAGCGCGCATGCGGCGTCGAATGCCGAGGATCCGGCACCGGGTTGGTGGCAAGCCATGCTCGGGTCGGGCAAGCCGATCGACACCGATCGCTGGTTCGTCATCTGCGTCAACACGCTGGGAAGCTGCAAGGGATCGACCGGACCGGCGTCGATCAACCCGGAAACCGGCGAGACCTACCGCCTCGACTTCCCCGAGCTGAGCCTCGAGGACGCCGCGAATGCCGCGCATGAACTGGTCGCCGGTCTCGGCATTGATCGCCTGGCCTGCCTGATCGGCAACTCGATGGGCGGCATGACCGCGCTGGCCTACCTGTCCCTGCATGCCGGATCCGCGCGCTCGCATATCAGCATCTCGACGGCACCACAGGCGCAGCCTTTCGCCATCGCCATCCGCTCGCTGCAACGCGAGGCCATCCGCCTCGATCCAAACTGGAACCAGGGTCGCTACGACGACGAGCACTATCCCGAGGCCGGCATGAGCATCGCGCGCAAACTTGGCGTGATCACCTATCGCTCGGCCATGGAATGGTCGGGTCGCTTCGCGCGCATCCGCCTTGATTCCGAGCAGCGCGACGACGAGCCGTTCTCGGCGGAGTTCCAGATCGAATCCTATCTGGACAACCACGCGCGCCGCTTCGTGCGCAGCTTTGATCCGAACTCCTACCTTTTCCTGTCGCGCGCCAGCGACTGGTTCGACATTGCCGAACATGGCCACGGCCGTGCCGCCGACGCGCTTGCGCGGATCGACGTCGAGCGCGCCCTGGTGGTCGGCGTCAGCACCGATATCCTGTTTCCCTTGTCGCAACAGGAGGAAATCGCCGAAGGCCTGCGCACGGCTGGTGCCGAGGTCGAATTCGTCGCCCTCGACAGCCCGCAAGGACATGATGCCTTCCTCGTCGATATCGAAGGCTTCGGTGGCGCGATCGCGCCGTTTCTTGGCCGACTGTAGAACCCGGCCTGCGCACAGGCAGTTTCCGGCATTCCAATCGAACAGGCATCCCGACCATGCTCGCCATTGATTTCCCCGGTTCCCGCCGCCTCATCGACACACTCGATTGTGCCGTGCGCAAGGAGTGCGAGACCGCGATCACCGATGCGCTGCGCCTGGGCCTGTGCCGGCTGATGCAGAACAAGGAAGTCGAACTGCCCGAATGCGTCTTCCAGGCGAATGCCGACCACTATGCCCGGCGCGAGCTCTACAACAGCGAGGAGCTCGGCTACAGCGTCATGGCCATGACCTGGGGCCCTGGCCAGGGCACGCCCATCCACGATCATTGCGGCATGTGGTGCGTCGAAGGTGTCTGGCACGGGCAGATCGAAGTCAGCCCCCATGAACTTGTCGAGCGCAGGGACAACCTGTTCCGCTTCGAGTCACGCGGCACCATGCTCGCCGGCCCCGGCTCGGCAGGCTCGCTGATCCCGCCCCACGAATACCACACCATCCGCAACCCGAGCGAAGATGCCATCGCCGTTTCCCTGCACATCTATCGCGGCCCGATGAACTCCTGCTCGGTGTTCCGCCGCGTCGACGACGACTGGCACGCCCGCGATCTACGGCAACTGGCGCTGGATCGAATCGACGGAAAGTTGCCCGGGGCTTGATATGAGCACCTTGATCTGGCGTATACTCCGCGCCCCGCGCCGAAGTGGCGGAACTGGTAGACGCGCCGGACTCAAAATCCGGTTCTGGCGACAGAGTGCGAGTTCGATTCTCGCCTTCGGCACCAAATCCATGTTTCTCCCCCGATACGCTTGCGCCCGGCATCCGGAGCGCGGCATCATGCCGTATCGTCCGGGGGGATGCAGGATTCAATCCGCACAGACGATACTCCTTGGGTCTCTCTGAACAGGCTTGTCGACTGCGCATGATCGAATTCGGCCACTGCTCACACGTCGGCTTGCGCCGCGAGCACAACGAAGATACCTATTACGCCGATGCCGACATGGGCGTCTGGCTGGTTGCCGACGGCATGGGCGGGCATGAACATGGCGAGGTCGCCAGTGCGATTGCCCGCGATACGCTGATTGCCGAAATCGGCAAAGGCACGCCCCTGGTTCGTGCCGTGCAGCTCGCCGACGAGGAAATCATCCGCCATTCCAACCGCCGCAGCGAAGCCCTGCCCATGGGCACGACGATCGCCGCGATGCGCCTGATTGGCGGCAATGAATTCGAGATTGCCTGGGTCGGTGACAGCCGGATCTACCTGTGGGACGGCGATCTCAAGCAGATTTCGCAGGATCACTCCTATGTGCAGGAGCTGATCGACCAGGGCGCGATCACCAGCGAACAGGCGCGCACGCATCCGCACCGCAATGTCGTCACCCAGGCGCTTGGCGTGACCGATCCGCAGTCCCTGCGCGTGGAACTGGTGCGCGGCGAGTTCGGCCCGGGCATGCAGATCCTGCTCTGCAGCGACGGCCTCACCGAAGAAGTCAGCGATGCCGAAATTGCCGCCTTGCTGAGTCGCCCCGAGCTGTCGGCCCAGGAGTGCGTCGATCACCTGATCGTCGCCGCCCTTGATGGCGGTGGCTCGGACAACGTCACCGTGATCCTGGTCCGCAATCGCTGATCGTCTGCGTTTGTCACCTACGCGGTGTCAGAAGGGGAAAAACATGCGTATTGCCGCGAAATTTGTCGTTGCATCGATATTGCTCGTTGCTTCACTTTATGCAAGCGCGGACACATTTGTGCCTTACACAGACGGCAGAGTTGGGGGTTGCATGCTAAATAGCGCAAATGTCCTCTATGGCTGTACGCCGCAACCGCCTCAAAACTCGAACAATCGGAGCTCATCGGGCTACCAGGCGCAGAATCGCGAAGATTTCTGTCGTCAAGAGCAACAGAAACTCAAAAACGCAAACTCAGACTTCAATCGAACCGTCACGAGTATGCGAGCAGCAGAAGAGCGTTTTCGCCGCTCCGGCTGTTAGTAATCCTTCTCACTTGCCCTCAATCCGACCGCTGATGCGGCGACTTATTCCCTGTGTCGGGGGGGGGGCAAAGCCGGTGTCTTGCAAAGGTTGCGAAGCGCTTGGTGCCGAATATCGAGTCGCCCCGCCAAGCGATCTTCGCAAGGCCATCGCGGGCGCAGGCGACAGCATCGAAGCCGGGACTATCCAGGAACTCCCGCGTCAAACCAACGCCACCGGCGGCAATGCGTCATTCCAGGACATCGCCAATGGCGTGACATGGGGTGAATTCTTCTGCCTTGATTTCCAATGCAGTTGCTGCGGGCAACGGTTCCGACCATCTGCCGAGACGTGCCATGGCAGCGGTGGATCCTTGCGGTCTGTTCCAGCAGAGAGCGCACCTGCCCTCTGACATCTCGTTCGTGGTCCGCGAAAAGCCACGCAAGTCGATTGCCTGGATTCTCCACGCGGCAGGCATGGCCACTGTCAGATCATCAGCATCATTGATCGATGTTCCTGCTGCTGCAGTTGCGATCAAGCACGCGGCACCAGCGATGTGCGCTTGACTGCCACAAGGAAAGAGCGCCGCCAGTGGCGGCGCTGTTTCAATCAGGGTGCGGCGGCGCGCAGGGCCGCGAGGGCCGAGCGGAATTTCTCGCGTGACCAGGAATCCTCGTTCTTGATCGTCGCGTAGAGCGCATCGAGGCGACTGCGCAACAGGGTCGCCTTGTCGGCATCCACCTTGCCGTCATTCTCGAACGCGACCACCACCGATTGCGCCGCCATGGCCACCTGTTCGGCCGCCGCGTAATCGCGATACTCGCCGCGCGCCGCATCCGCCTCGATGCTGGACAGAATGGCATCGAGGCTTTCCGGGCCATAGTTGAAGGCCGCCACCGTCGGCAACAAGCCTTCGATGCTTGCATGCAGCTTGCGTGCGGCGGCGAACGTCGCCTCGCGGCTCTTCGTGGTGGCCTGGTGCAAGGCGCGGGTCTGCTCCAGCAGTCGTGATGCAGCGGCCTTGTCCACCGGCGCCAGCACATGGCGGAACATGAGGATGTTCGCGTCATTCAGGCGAACCACGCCCGGGCCAAGGCCGGTGCCCTGCCGCGGGCCCCAGGTCCTTCCGGACATCAACTGGTGGCAGGCGTGGCAATCAAACAGCACCAGCTCGGGGAAGATGCCCTGCCAGCCGGCCTTTTCATCCGTCACCAGCTCAAGCAGGTTTTCCGCGGCGACACCCTGGCCGACCGCCCAGTCGCGCACGCCGTTCCATTCGCCCTTGCGTTGCGTCCACGACTCGTTGATCTTGTAATGCGGATGCAGCCAGGTGAACGTGTCGAGCTCAAAGGATAGACGCGGATGGCCGGCTCCCATGATGCGATGGGTGATCATGCGATCGGCCGTGCCCATGTGGCAGGTCAGGCACAGGCGCGCGCGGGCAATCGGCTGATCGGTCGGGTACATCCCGTTCTTGAGGTTGTCCTTGTGCGTCACGCCCTTGTCCGCGTGCGCGTTGAGCCACGACTCCGAACCACCGTGGCAGGATTCGCAACCCACGCCATCGGTAAGCTGGAAGCGCTCGCCGCGCATGTCGCCTGCGATCGAGTCGGCATGGCAATCCAGGCAGACCTTGGCTGCTGCCGGGTCGCCGATGCCGAGTTTCCGCGCGATCGCCTTCGACGCATCGCTGCCCAGCGTTTGCCAGGCCTTGGCATGCGGATCGAATTCCTGCCAGATGGCAAACTCGTTCTGCTGGATATTGGAATCGCGGAACGCTTGCGATGCGCCGTGGCAGACGCTGTTGCTGCAACTGGCCACGCCAAGGTGCTTGTGCGATTCAATCGCACTGACCGCTGAATTGGCGGCAAGGGCAATCGCCGGCGCCAATGCCAACAGGATGACAATCAATAAAAGGCCGCCGCGCTTCATGGTCTTCTCCCCGAGCCTGTCAATCGGACTCACGTTCAAGCATTTCCCCACGCCGATTATGCCTCACATTGCCGCCACATCTCATCTGTTCCTCATTGCCGCGCATTCCACTCGATTGGGCAGTTGGAAGCACTCGTGCCAAGGCCGGCGAGCCATGCTCCCGCTCAGATGGATTCCGCAGCAGCGCGATTCCAGATGCTGCCATCGGCACTGGCGGCATCGAGTCCCTTGAGCCGCTGCCGGTGCGCCTCGAGCTCGACCGGGCTGGCGCGCAGGACGCGCAAGCCTGCTCCGGAAACCGGCAGGGTGATGCTCGCCCCTGGCGATTGTTCAATGGCTTCCAGGGCCAGTCCGAGGTCGCCCTGCCCCGCGGTCATGGCCAGATACACATCCGCAAGCAGGTACGCATCAACCAGAGCGCCGTGCAATTCGCGATGCTGGTTGTCCACGCCAAGGCGCCGGCACAGGGCATTCAGGTTGTTCTGCTGCCCCGGAAACTTCTCGCGCGCCAGTTGCAGGGTATCGAGGATGCGCGCGTGCTCGCCAAGCGTGCCGAGCGCGGGATCGACAAGGCGCAGTTCCGCATCGAGGAAGCCGACATCGAAGCTGGCATTGTGGGCAATGATTTCCGCGCCGGAAACAAAGCCCAGGAATGCTTCGACGACGTCGCCGAAGCGCGGCTTGTCGAGGAGGAAGCTGTCTTCGATGCCATGCACCGCACGCGCGCCCTCATCGACCGCGCGATCCGGGTTGAGGTAGGCGTGCCAGGTGCGGCCGCTCGGGCGTCGCTCCAGCAATTCGACACAACCGATCTCGATGACCCGATGGCCTTTCCTGACCTCGAGCCCGGTCGTTTCGGTATCCAGTACAACCTGTCTCATCCCAGCTCCCTTGCTGCATCGCGGACCGCTTCCGCGGCCAGGCGCGCCAGCCTGTCCACGCGCTCGTTCTCCGCATGCCCGGCATGCCCGCGCACCCAGTGCCAACGGGTCTGGTGGCCGATGAGTGCCGCGTTCAAGCGTTCCCAGAGATCGCGATTCTTCACCGGATCGCCACCCGCGGTGCGCCAATTCCTGGCGATCCACGCCGGCATCCATTCCTTGATCCCCTTCATCACGTATTGCGAGTCGGTTGTCAGGCTGACCGAGCAGGACTTGCGCAAGGCCTCCAGTCCGTTGATCACCGCAAGCAGCTCCATGCGATTGTTGGTGGTATCCGTCTCGCCTCCACAAAGCTCGCGCTCATGCTTGCCGTGGCGCAGCAGGGCCGCCCAACCGCCGGGGCCGGGATTGCCAAGACAGGCACCGTCGGTAAACAAATCCACCTCGCTCACATGCCGGCCCTCCGGCTCGACAGTCGCGCAAGTCCCGGCGCGAGCTCGACGCGCTTGCGACGCAAGTGTGAATCGACCGCTCGCGCCGCGATGCGCTGCTTGCGTGCGACCAGCGACCAGGCACCATGCCAGCGCTGGCCATTGCCACGCGCATCCATTGCCGACGAGGACGGCCAACTGCCACCGAGGTAGCCATGCTGGCTCTGCACCGCATCGAGGGCAGCAAGGCGCCGGCGCGTCTGCGCAGGCGAATTCCAGCGAGGCATTGGCATTCCATGCAGGGCATGTTGCAGCCACCACAGCCGCCAGGTGCTGGCCGGATTGAATCCGAACAGGCACAGCACGCCACCCGGCGCGAGGACGCGCATCAATTCCGATTCCAGTTCCTCGTGCGGACCCAGCACATCGAACAGGTGGCGAACCACGATCAACTGCACGCCATCTGTTTCCAGTGGCAGCGCCGACATCGAGCAGTTCAAGTCGCCGCCCAGTCCGTCGCCGGCAAGATGCAAGCGGATGACGGACTGATGGCTGGAATGCATGGGCATGGCCGGCCAGCGTGCCGGGGCAAGTGAAATCGCCGGCCCGGCCGGGACCGTCAGCGGGGCGTTGCTCACCCAGCTCCATTCGAGCGCCAGCAGATTCTCGATTTCGGCGAGATTGAAGACATCGCCAATCGGTGCGTGCACGGAAATCTCGGCTCCACAGGGTCAACAAGCAAAGGCGAAGTCTAACCCACTCATCCACACTGGCTGCGGGATCGGCACGTCCAAGCCGTTATAGTTGCGCCCATGACCGCGACGACCCATCTGCACCTGACGCCACTGCCGGCGCTGGCCGACAACTACATCTGGATGCTCCACGATGATCTCGGCAATGCCCTGGTTGTCGATCCCGGCGAGGCAACGCCGGTTCTCGATGCGCTGCAGCGCCGGCAACTGCAATTGCGCGCCATCCTCCTGACCCATCATCATCCCGACCATATCGGCGGCTCAGCGCGCCTGCACGCGATGACAGCCGCCAGCATCCATGCGCCAGACGATCCGCGCATCGAACTGGCGACTCATCGCGTCAAGGATGGGGATCGCATTGAACTGGGCGCGCCGCAGTGCGCGTTCGAGGTGCTGGCGGTTCCGGGCCATACGCTTAGCCACATCGCCTTTTACGGCGAGGATCTGCTGTTCTGCGGCGATACGCTGTTCAGCGTCGGCTGCGGTCGCCTGTTCGAGGGAACGCCGGCGCAGATGCTTGCCTCGTTGCAACGTCTTGCCGCGCTTCCCGCGCATACACAGGTATGTTGCGGACACGAGTACACGCTGGCCAATTGCGCCTTCGCGCAATCGATCGAACCGGCAAACGTGATGCTCCAGCAACGTCTGCAGTCGGTACGCTGCAAGCGCCAGGCTGGCCTGCCCAGCCTGCCCTCGCGAATGTCCGACGAACTCGCCTGCAACCCGTTCCTGCGCATCGATGAGGCGGATGTCATCCATGCGCTGGCCAACGAAGTGGGTGTCGCTGCCGATCGTGTCGCCCGGTTTGCTGCATTGCGTCGCATGAAGGATGACTTCCGCGCATGATCCATGCCGGCGCTGGCAGCATGCGATTCCTCGTCGGTATCGCCCTTGTCCTGGCAATCTCGGCCTGCACGGGACCGCACCCGCGGAGCAAGCCGCCCGTTGCCACCGAGCCTGCCGTGGTGGTGGCACCAGCCCCAATCGAGCGGATTGAACCCTTGCCGGCACAGGAGCAACCTGGTCCGCTCCAGCCAGGCTCGGTCTGGCAGCGACTGCGCACGCGCTTTGCCCTGGGTGGATGTGCGTACAGCGATGCGGTGCTGCGCGAGGCGAGGCGGTATACGCGGTCGAGCCAGCACTTCAGCGCGACCTGGCAGGCAGCCATGCCTTCGTTGCTGCTGGTCCTGCAGGAAATCGAACGCCACGACCTGCCCGGTGAGTTTGCCTTGTTGCCCTATGTCGAGAGCAACTATCGCTCGCTGCCGGCACGAGGCAAGGGTCCCGCCGGGATCTGGCAATTGATGGGTCGAACCGCAGTCGACCACGGCCTCAAGGTTGGCCGCGATCTTGATCAACGCCTCGATCTGCTGACCTCGACCGAAGTCGCTCTGGCGCTGATTGAGCGCTATGACCGCGAGTTTTCCGACTGGCGGTTGGCGAGCATGGCCTTCAACGCCGGCGAGTACCGGCTCAAGCGCGCGCTCGGCAGTGCCTCGACCACGCTGCTCGACGCCCAGCGCCTGGCGCAACTGAATCTCTCCAGCACCACCCACCAGCATCTGATCCGCTTACTGGCCTTGTCCTGCATCGTTGCAGAGCCGGAACGCTTCGGTGTCGATCTGCCCCAGGCAGGGGCAGACGATCTGCTGGTGCAGGTGACTCCGGCCGCGGCCATCGACCTCAGACTGGCCGCATCCCTCGCCGGCGTGGACATGGAGGAAGTGCTTCGCTTCAACATGGCGTGGTCGGGCCAGTCCAGTCCGCGTGGCCCGGCAAGCCGCCTGCTGCTTCCCGCAACGGCGGCAGATCGACTGCAGCTTGCCTTGACGGATTTCCCGGTGTCCCTGCTCGGTGCCTGGCATGCCCGGCGCATCGACGTTGCAGGCACTCCCGCGGAGTTCGCGGCCCGCCTGGGCATCACCGCCAAGGTGTTGGCGCAGGCCAACCGCCTCGACGTGGACGCGCCGCTAGCATCCGGTCGACTCCTGTTGTTGCCGGGTACGGATCCGGATGTTGCCGACGCTGGAGATCCACAGGTTCATGCCATCAAGCCCGGCGACACGCTGTCTGCAATTGCCCGGCGCTATCAAGTCCGTCTCGCCGAACTGCTGCGCTGGAACGGAATGACCGCGCATTCCGTCCTTCGACCTGGACGCAACTTGCGCATTCGTGCTCCGGCGCATTGAACAAGGGCCTGCAACTGCTTCAAAGAGTAGCGTTCGATCCCGGATCAAACCCATATTGCTCCTTGGTCGATTGCTGAGGCGGGTCAGCGCTGTGCACTGGCGTCATCCATGGCATCGCCTGCAACTGCTCGCCAACTGCTCCTGCGTTGCAGGCATACAGGCCATCCATGGCATCGCCTGCAACTGCTCCTGCGTTGCAGGCATACAGGCCATCCATGGCCATAAAAAAGGGCCGCATCGCGGCCCTTTTCCATCGCTGCATGACGGCACGGATCACATGCGGTCTTCGACCACCTTGATTTCCATGCTCGCGCGCAGCGCCGCAATGAAGTCACGAGCAACCACACTGGCAAGGTTCTGCTGCAAGGTGTTTCGCGCGGATTCCCGCGTTATCTGATCGACCGCAGTGGGATCGGCGTCGGCAACATGGTCGAGCTTGAGCAAAGCGTATTCGTCACCGGCAAGAGCGACAACCTGGACCGGTGCCTTGCCGGCGCTCTCCTGGCGTGGCAGCGCGAACGCCGCGTTGACCAAGGCCGCATCGAGCTTGACTGCATTGCGTCCGATGCCGCGTTCCTCGTTCAGCGGGAGCTTGAGTTCCTTCGCCAGCGCGTCAATCGACTCGCCTTTCTCCAATCGCGCAAACAGTTCGTCCGCACGCGCCTTGGCCTGCTTGCTGACCCGTTCCTCGATGATCCTGCGCTGGATGTCGGCACGCACTTCCTCGATCGGCTTCGCGGTCGCAGCCTTGTGTTCGGCAATGCGGATGATGGCGAGATGGTTGGGACCCAATTCGACCTTGTCGGAATTGTTGCCCTGGACCAGCACTTGATCCGAGAACGCAGCCTGGACAATCGCGGGATTTTCCGCAATGCCGGTTCCGCCCATGCGTGAGAACAGCGCTGTCTTCTCGACCTTCAGCCCGAGTTCCTTCGCCGCCGGCTCCAGCGATGTCGAGTCTTCATAAGTCAGGTCGATCAGGCGACCGGAACGTTCGTTGTAGACGCGCTCGCGTTCCGATTCCCCGAAGTCGCTGGCCAACTCGCCACGGACTTCCTCGAACGTCCGCGTCTTCCCGGGCCGGATTTCGCGAACCTCGATGACGTGGTAGCCCTCGGGCGAAAGCACCGGGTCGGAAATCTTGCCCTTCTCCAGCGAGTACAGCGCGCCTTCGAACGCCGGGTCGGTCATGCCCTTGTCGAGCCAGCCGAGATCGCCACCCAGAGCACGCGAACCGAGGTCCTCGGACGATGCCTTGGCCAGCTCGGCGAAATCCTTGCCGGCTCGCGCTTCATCGGCGATCTTCTGTGCCTTCTCGAGTGCCTTCTTCTGCTCCTCGGGGCCACCACTGCCTGCGACCTTGATCAGGATGTGCGACGCAAGACGCTGCTCGGAGGTGACGAATCGGCTCTTTTCCTTTTCGTAGCGCTCCTTGAGCGTGCTCTCGTCCGGCGTCAGGTTGACATCGAGCTTCGCCGCGTCGACCTCGATATAGTCAAGCGCCACCTGCTCCGGATTCATGAAATCCTGCTGATGTTCCGTATAGAAGGTGGCGATCTCTTCCTCGCTGACCTTGACATCGGCCAGCTCGGGCTTGGCCAGGGTGACATAGCGGATGTCGCGCAACTGCCCGCGCAGGCGCAGGTAACTGTTGATTTCCTCATCGGTCACGAACGTGCTCATGGCAACGCCCATGGGAATCTCGCGGGTTGCCAGGTCGCGGGCGATGCGCTCATCGAACGCTTTCGGCGTCATGCCCTGGGCGGAAAGCCTGGCGCGGTAAAGGGCGGGATCGAAATTGCCGTCGCGCTGGAATGCCGGGATCTTCAGGATCTCCTCGCGCAGCCGTTGCGCAGGGACGGCGATGCCGAGTTCCTCGTTGGCGACAAGCAGCACCTGCTCGTCAATCAGCTGATCGAGGATGCGCCGCTTGATCGCCGGCTGCTCGAAGAACTTGGCGTCGATCGCCCCGTTTGCGGCCTCCAGTTGCCGCTGCCGGAACTCGTCGAAGCGCGTGCGGAATTCCTGCTGGGAGATTTCCCGGTCGCCGACCTTGGCAACATAGTCGACGGTCTGCCCGATGAAGTACGACTCGACGCCGAAGAACGAGAATGTGATGACGATCAGACCGAGAAGAATCTTGGCGACAAGACCGTGGGTTTTTGCGCGTAGTTCCTGGAGCATGCAACCGCCTCGATTGGATAGTGCAGCCGGTGACGAGCAGGCTTGATCGTCGGCCGTGATGTGCGCCGACCTGCAAAGGGCTTGCGCGAAGAAAAAGCAAGGGCGCCACTCGGGCGCCCTGCTTGGGAGGTAGCGACTTGGAACGATCCCTGACCGCTACCCCCAGCGTGACAGGCCGGTATTGTAACCGACAAGCCGACTCTGGCGCGGGGTGGTGGGTGCTGAGGGTTTCGAACCCCCGACCCTCTCCGTGTAAGGGAGACGCTCTACCGCTGAGCTAAGCACCCCGAACGCGTCAGTTGATCGCATCCTTGAGGCCCTTGCCGGCCTTGAATGCCGGAACCTTGGACGCCTTGATCTTGATCGTGTCGCCGGTACGCGGATTGCGACCGGTACGTGCAGCACGCTTGCGCACACTGAAGGTACCGAAGCCGACCAGCGAAATGCTGTCGCCCGACTTCAATGCTTTCTTGACAACCTTGAACATCGCTTCAACTGCACGCTCAGCATCCGCTTTTGTCATTTCAGCGGCATCAGCGACAGCACCAACAAATTCACCTTTATTCATTATCAACTCCCTTTCGAGCAGCAACCCGGATTTGATTGGTTTGAACTAGTCACGCAGTACGAGCGAGGCGGGCAGACCTCCAGCGCGAGTTTGTTCCCCCGCGATTCGATCGATGCGCAGCGCAGCGACAAATCGTGGCGCGACCTTTATACCAGCGCCCCCGACACCGCGCAACACAAGGTTTTGCGTGTGTTTCAGGCATTTTCCAATGCCTTGGCGAGCAATCAAAAATCATGGCGGACGTCAATCCCTGCACGCCACGGTGACGACATTCGAGCAAAGAAATCCGTCACCGATCAGTGCGGTCTTGCCGGCAGTTGCGCTTGTCGTCCCCTGCGCTTGCCCGGTACGACAGCTGCAGTTGGCGGCTCGGATCGACTCATCGGTGTCAATGGATGCTCAAGCGCGATATCAAGCACCTCGTCGATCCATTTCACCGGACGAATCTGAAGTGACTCGGTAACGTTTGCCGGTATGTCCGCAAGATCCTTGCGGTTTTCCTCGGGAATGATGACCGTGCCGACGCCGCCACGATGGGCGGCAAGCAGCTTCTCCTTGAGTCCGCCAATCGGCAACACGCGACCGCGCAGGGTGATCTCGCCGGTCATCGCCACGTCGGAGCGGATCGGGATCTTGGTCAGTGCCGATACCAGTGCCGTGCACATCGCGATACCCGCGCTGGGACCGTCCTTTGGCGTGGCTCCTTCCGGAACATGGATGTGCACATCGAGCTTTTGATGGAACTCCGGATCGATCCCAAGCAGATCGACGCGTGCACGAACGACGCTGAGCGCAGCCTGGATCGACTCCTGCATGACGTCACCCAATTGCCCGGTATGCTGGAGCTTGCCCTTGCCGGGTACCGTGGTCGCTTCAATGCTGAGCAGGTCGCCGCCCACTTCGGTCCAGGCGAGGCCAGTGACCAGACCGATCTCGTTCTGCAATTCGGCACGCCCGAAACTGAATTTCTGTACACCGAGGTAGTTGTCAAGGTTGCGCGCGGTCACTTTCATGCCGCCGCGCATCTTCGCCACCGATTTCTTCGCGGTGGCGGATTTGGCCGCGCCCTTGCCTTCGCCCGATTTTTCCGGCGCGGCAAGACTCAGCTCCTTGACCACCTTGCGGCAGATCTTGGAGATCTCGCGTTCGAGATTGCGCACTCCGGATTCGCGCGTGTAGTAGCGGATGATGTCGCGGATTGCACTCTCGTCCACGCTCAGTTCGCTCGGCTTGAGGCCATTTGCCTTGAGCTGTTTCGGAATCAGGTAGCGTTGCGCGATATTTAGCTTTTCGTCCTCGGTATAGCCCGGAATGCGGATCACTTCCATGCGATCGAGCAACGGCCCGGGAATGTTCAGCGAATTCGCCGTGGCGATCCACATCACTTCGCTGAGATCGAAATCGACTTCGAGATAGTGGTCGTTGAAGGCATGGTTCTGCTCGGGATCGAGCACTTCGAGCAAGGCCGAGGCGGGATCGCCGCGGAAGTCCATCGACATCTTGTCGATCTCGTCGAGCACGAACAGTGGATTGCGCGTGCCCGCCTTGGACATGTTCTGGATGATGCGGCCCGGCATCGAGCCGATATAGGTGCGCCTGTGGCCACGGATTTCCGCTTCGTCGCGGACGCCGCCCAGCGACATGCGCACGAACTTGCGGTTGGTCGCCTTGGCGATCGATTGACCCAGTGAGGTCTTGCCCACACCCGGTGGTCCGACCAGGCAGAGGATCGGTCCCTTCATCGTGCGCACGCGCTGCTGCACCGCGAGATATTCGAGGATTCGATCCTTGACCTTCTCCAGGCCAAAATGATCGGTATCCAGCACTTCCTGGGCCAGGTGCAGGTCCTTGCGGACCTTGGTGCGCTTTTTCCACGGCGCACCGACCAGCCAATCGATGTAATTGCGCACCACGGTCGCCTCGGCCGACATCGGCGACATCTGCTTGAGCTTGCCGAGTTCGGCGCGCGCCTTGGCCAGGGTGGTCTTGGGCATGCCGGCGGCTTCGATCCGGCGCGCAAGCTCCTCGAGTTCGCTCGGCGCGTCTTCCGAATCACCCAGTTCCTTCTGGATCGCCTTCATCTGTTCGTTGAGGTAATACTCGCGCTGGCTCTTCTCCATCTGCGTCTTGACCCGACCGCGGATGCGCTTCTCGATCTGCTGCACGTCGATTTCGCCATCGACCAGGCCGAGCAGTTGCTCGAGACGATCCGCAACATCGGCCGTTTCGAGGATCTGCTGCTTGTCCTGCAGGCGAACCGACAGGTGCGCGGCAATGGTATCGGCCAGGCGTGACGGATCCTCGAGTCCGGCCAGCGTGGTCAGCAACTCGGGCGGAATCTTCCTTGACAGCTTCACCAACTGCTCGAACATCGAAACCAGCGAGCGGGAAATGACTTCGACCTCGCGCTCATTGCGCGTGTAGGTCGGATCCACGGATCGCGCCCGACCCGTGAGCAAGCCATTGCGCTGGGAGTAGGCAACGATTTCGGCGCGTGAAGTGCCCTCGACGAGAACCTTGATCGTGCCGTCGGGCAACTTCAGCAACTGCAGGATCGAGGCGATCGTGCCGATCGAATAGAGATCACCTGCTTCCGGCTCGTCGACATCGGGACTGCGCTGGGCCACCAGCAGGATCTGCTTGTCCGATTCCATGGCCGCATCCAGCGCACTGACCGATTTTTCGCGGCCGACGAACAAGGGAATGACCATGTGCGGATAGACCACCACATCACGCAGCGGCAGGATCGGCAGTTCGATCACGCCATGATTTTCATCTGCGCTGGTCTTGCTGGATTTTTCCATCACACTGGATCCTGGCTTGCGTGGTAGCGGGAAAGGCAAACGGCAGCGTGAATGCACGCTGCCGTTGGGTCAAGTGCGGGCAAAGCTCCGCAATGCAAGGGATTGGCGCCGCCTGGCGGCGCTGTTGCTTCAATCCGCGGCGGCGGCGCGCGCCTGCATGTTGCCCTGGTAGATCAGATAGGGTTCGGCTTGGCCATTGATCACGGCCTCGTCGACGACAACCTTGCTGACATGTTCGAGCGATGGCAAATCAAACATCGTATCGAGCAGGATCTGTTCGAGGATCGTGCGCAAACCGCGCGCGCCGGTCTTGCGTTCCAGTGCTTTCCTGGCCACGGCCGCCAAGGCGTCGGGGCGGAACTCGAGCTCGACGCCTTCCATTTCGAACAGGCGCTTGAACTGCTTGGTGATCGCGTTCTTCGGCTCGCTGAGGATCTTCACCAGCGCAGCCTCGTCGAGCTCCTCCAGTGTCGCCACGACCGGCAGACGACCGACGAACTCGGGAATAAGGCCGAACTTGATCAAGTCCCCGGGCTGCACCTGGCCGAGCAACTTGCTGGTATCCGCCTTGCCCGCAGTGGAGCGGATCTCGGCACTGAATCCGATGCCGGTGGTCTCCGAGCGCTGCTGGATGATTTTCTCCAGGCCCGAGAAGGCGCCACCGACAATGAACAACACGTTCTTGGTGTCGACCTGCAGGAACTCCTGCTGCGGATGCTTGCGCCCGCCCTGCGGCGGCACCGAGGCGATCGTGCCTTCGATCAGCTTGAGCAAGGCCTGCTGCACACCTTCACCCGAGACATCGCGGGTGATCGAGGGGTTCTCGCTCTTGCGCGAAATCTTGTCGATCTCGTCGATATAGACGATGCCGCTCTGCGCTTTCTCGACGTCGTAGTCGCATTTCTGCAGGAGCTTCTGGATGATGTTCTCGACATCCTCGCCGACGTAACCGGCCTCGGTCAGGGTGGTCGCGTCGGCAATCGTGAACGGAACATTGAGCAGGCGCGCCAGCGTTTCCGCGAGCAGGGTCTTGCCCGAGCCGGTCGGCCCGACCAGCAGGATGTTCGACTTCGCCAGCTCGACATCATCATTGCGACTGCGGGATTCAAGTCGCTTGTAGTGGTTGTAGACGGCAACCGCCAGGACTTTCTTGGCGCGGGCCTGGCCGATCACGTACTGATCGAGGACATCGAGGATCTCTTTCGGCTTGGGCAGATGACTGCGCGCCGAGGCCGCCTTTTCCTCAAGCTCCTCGCGAATGATGTCGTTGCACAGCTCCACGCATTCATCACAGATGAATACGGAGGGGCCCGCGATCAGCTTGCGGACTTCGTGCTGGCTTTTGCCGCAGAAAGAGCAATAGAGGATCTTTCCGCCGTCGCCCGATCGGCTTTGTCGCTCTTCAGTCATGCCACGCCTCGGGTTGTTTTACATGATGCGAGGCGAGCATAGCACAGCATTTCGCCATGTCCGGCCTTGCCGGCCGGAACGAAATCATTGCGTACGCTCACCTGCGGACTGGCGCTCAAAGCGGATGAACAGTCTCGTTCGGACGCCGGTCAAGGACCGCGTCGATGAGGCCGTAGGCCTTCGCGTCCTGGGCGTTGAAGAAAAGGTCGCGCTCGACATCTCGCTCGATCCGCTCGATCGGCTGTCCCGTGTTCTGCGCCAGTTCCTCGTTGAGGCGACGACGCAGATAGAGGATTTCCTTGGCCTGGATCTCGATGTCGGTTGCCTGTCCCTGGGCGCCACCGGACGGCTGATGGATCATCACCCGGGAATTCGGCAGGGCGTACCGCTTGCCCTTGGTGCCCGCGGCAAGCAGGAAGGAGCCCATGCTTGCGGCCTGGCCAATGACCATCGTGCTGACGTCGGGCTTCAGGAAACGCATCGTGTCATAAATCGCCAGGCCGGCAGTCACCACCCCACCCGGGCTGTTGATGTAAAGATTGATGTCCTTGTCCGGATTCTCCGACTCCAGGAAAAGCAGCTGGGCGACGACCACGTTGGCCACGTAGTCGTCGATCGGGCCGACCAGAAAGATCACCCGCTCTTTCAACAACCGCGAGTAGATATCGTAAGCGCGCTCGCCACGGGAGGTCTGTTCGACCACCATCGGCACGAGGTTGAGACCCTGACTTGGCGTATGACTGGACATGCTGGATCTCCGTTGAATCCGGTGCTCAGGCCCCGGGACGCATGACTTCACTGAAGCTCAGCTTCTTTTCGCTGACCTTGGCATTCTCTGCAATCCAGTCGACAACCTGATCCTCAAGCACCCGACTTTGCAGACCACTCATCAATTGGGGATCCTTCGAGTAGAGTTCAACGACCTGTTCCGGTTCCTCGTACGTCGAGGCAATGGCGCTGAGCGCCTCGGAAACGCGGCGCATGTCAACCCGGATCTGGTTCTGGCGGGCAATCTCGGCAAGCAGCATGCCGCCGGCAACCCGGCGGCGCGCGGAAGGCAGGAATGGTTCGTGTGCCACTGCCACCTTTTTCTCGCCGGCAGACTGGCGCGCGAGTTCACGCGCTTCACTGTCGACCAGACCTTGCGGCAGCTCGAGGTCGGCGTGCGCGTCGATCAACTTCTCGACCGCCGAGGACTTCAGGCGCGAGGTCAGCGCCGCCGTCAACTCGCGCTCCAGGTTGTCGCGGACATCTTCGCGGAATCGCGCCAGGCCACCTTCGGTCACGCCGAACGTGGCAAGAAAGGCGTCATCCAGTTCCGGCAGCTTGGCTTCCTGCACGCGGACGATCTTGAAACTTGCACGTGCCGACTTGCCGGCAAGCCCTTCGATGCGGAAATCAGCGGGGAAATCCAGATCCTTCTCGAACTCGTCATCGACGACATGCCCCAGCAACTGGTCTTCGAGACCCTTGAACAAGGCATCCGATCCGATGATCGTGCCAACGCGATCGGTCCCGTTCTCCGGGTAGCGGAAATCCGTCGCCTGGGCGGAAAATTCGAACAGCACCATGTCGCCGGCCTCGGCCTTGCGATCGACCGGGTTCCAGACGCGGCGTTGCATGCGCAAGGTCTCGATCATGGCATCGATGTCGGTTTCCCCGACCGTTGCCGTCTGCTTGAGGATTTCCAGCGCGCTGACATCGACCTTGCCGATCTCCGGCATGACTTCGAAAGTCGCCGTGTACTCGATTTCGCCATTGTCGGGCTTGCCGCTGGTGGCGATCGAGGGCTGCATCGCGGGACGCAGCTTCTCCGTATTGATGGCTTCCTGGAACGACGATCCGATCAACTCCGACAACGCTTCGCCACGGATCTGCGCGCCAAAGCGCTGCTCGATGACCTTGGTCGGCACCTTGCCGGGACGGAATCCCTTCAGGCGCGCGCTGCGCCCCATTTCCTGGACGCGATTGCGAACCGTATCCTCGAGGCGTGCCGCGGGAATGCGCACAGTCAGCTTGCGTCCGAGATTGCCGACGTTCTCAACCGAAACTTGCATGGATGCTCCTTGAAACGACTGATCCCGACCGTGGGCCGGGCATGGTTAGCCGGCAATCATAATGCATTGCGGCGCGGAATCGCAGGGGTTTGCGCGTGATTTGCCCCGCCCGCGCGCCCGCGCCGGCATCCGCCATGCAGGGACCACTGGGCAGTTGCATCGTCGGCACGAAGCGGCCCTGCCGCGGGGTCGCGGGGTGCCGGCGTGGCGATCGGGCCTGGTGCGAAAGGAGAGACTCGAACTCTCACGGGTTGCCCCACTGGAACCTAAATCCAGCGCGTCTACCAATTCCGCCACATTCGCAACGTCTGCAACCCGGAGCTCGCTCCGCAATATGCAGCGGAGCCGCACTTGCGGTCGATGGCGCTGCTGTCGACCTGGATCTGTTTGGTGGGTCGTGAAGGATTCGAACCTTCGACCTATTGATTAAGAGTCAACTGCTCTACCAACTGAGCTAACGACCCGAACAGACAAACAAGTCTAACAAAACACGATCCGATGGAATACCACCGGTTCGCTTGAATTGGGGTGAGCGAGGGGACTCGAACCCCCGACATCCGGAATCACAATCCGGGACTCTAACCAACTGAGCTACGCCCACCATTTGAGAAACCGATGAAACCTGACACTGGCCACAACCTTGCAGCCCTGCAACAAACATCGACGCCGCATCGCTGGCCGGCATTCACCTGTGGCACGCCCGACAGGAATCGAACCTGCAACCGTCGGCTTAGAAGGCCGATGCTCTATCCGGTTGAGCTACGGGCGTATCGTCAGTCGAACCCGTGACAGTCACCGTTACCAGCGCCCGGGCATCAATCGATGCACCAAGCCCAATGCACGAACGGAATCGGATGGTCGGGGTAGAGGGATTCGAACCCCCGACATCCTGCTCCCAAAGCAGGCGCGCTACCAGACTGCGCTATACCCCGCCGACTTCGATCCCTCGAGCATGCCCGATTCGGCAATGACTACCGGAAAGGCGCGGAATGGTAATGTCGCTGCGGGTTCACGTCAATGCGATCCTGCACAAAGCGGTACGCGCAAGGCGCATCACTGCGCCGGAAGCCTGGACAATTCATCGGCAAAAAAAGCTTTCAGCCAGGCAGGACTGCTTTCCTCCTGCTGTTGGGCAAGCAAATAGCTGCGGTACTGGGCTGGCTGCAGACGACTCTTGAGTATGCCGACCGCGCGCTTCACCCCACTGCGCGCGGCACCATTGCTGCCATCAAGCCGCAACGCATCGACATAGGCGTAGACGGCATCTTCGGCATAGCCGCCGGCGGCATACTCGGCGCCGTCCTTGAGACTGCGATCGAGCACGCTCTTTTGATCTGCATCCAGTCGCGAAACATTGATCCAGCTCTGCACGGGATCGGCGGCGAACCAGGAGACCAGCAGGATCAAGGCAAGCACGGAGGCGGCGATGCTTCCGATCTTGCGCCAGTCCGGTGCCTCGAAGGCACGCTGGAATTCCGCAGCATCGGCGAATCGCTGCTCACGCGTGAACGCCAGCGCTTTGCGCAAGGCCTGCCACTGCACGCGACTGAGCGACTTCGGCCGTTCCGGCCGCATCTTCTCGCTGCGTGCCAGGTCGGCGCGCACATGATTGAACGGATGTGCACCTGCGTACATCGCATAGATGATGCAACCGAGCGCGTAGACGTCATCCGCCGGCGTCGGCCGCTGGCGATTGAGCATTTCCGGACTGGCGTAGTCGATGGTCAGCGCGAACAGGTCGTCGGCATCGAATACGGTGTCGTACTCGCGTCGACGGGCGATGCCGAAATCGAGGATCTTCAGGGTGCCTTCGCCGTCGATCATCATGTTCGACGGCTTCAGGTCGGCATGGGCAAGGTCACGCGAATGCGCATAGCTCATGCCGGCAAGCATGCCGTGGACCAGATGGTCACGCTCGGCTGGCGTCAACGGTTTCGCGTTCGAGGCGCGCAAGCGCGCATGCAGGGCGACGCCTTCGACCACTTCCATGGTCAGGTAAACCAGGTCGCCATCGCGATCGAAATCGAAAACCTTGACGATGTTCGGGTGATTCAAGGCCTGCGCGTTCTTGGCTTCGCGCTGCAGGGCGACAAAGGCGCGCTCGAACCCGATCAGATTGCCGGATATGAACTTGATCGCCACGAACGGATCCGGATCCAGCGCCTCGGTCTTGCGCAGGTCGCGGGCCCTGAATACCGCACCCATGCCACCGCGGCCCAGTTCCTCGATCAGCTCGAAGCGGCCCTTGATGAAATCACCGGTCTTGGGCAATTCATCGCGATCCGCCGCGCTTCCCGCGGTTCGCGCTGCCGAGGGAGACGCCGAGGCACCGGTTCGCGGCGCCGGAACCTGGATGATCGGCGCAACGGGAATTGAAACCGAAGTGGCCAATGGCGCGGCGGGCGCGCGCGCACTGGGCACCGACAGGTCGGTCTGCACAGGCGGTGTGTCCGCGGCAGCGCTTGCTGGCACCGACGACGGCGAGAGCACGCGGGTGGCTCCGGACTCGTCATCGGTGGCCGACTCGCGCGGAGTGATCACGGTTGGCGTGTCGGCGCGGTCAATGATGCGGGTCGCCTGTTCCGAACCCGGCCCGGCCTCGGCTGCGTGCGCGTCGCGGCCCGGCATCAAGCGTGTCGGCTGATCGGCGGAATCCGGACTCGGCCCGGCCTCGGCCACACGCCCATCACGGCCGGGCATCAAGCGTGTCGGCTGATCGGCGGATGTCTCCGCCTTGTCGGGCTTTTCATTGCTCATGCGGGCAAGCCTGTCGTGCGCGGATTCAAAGCGGTATCCGCATGTCGAACCGCAGTGCCCATCGATCGAGGTCCTGGAAGCTGAAGGTCTTCATGTATCCGGCGCTGAAATCCACCGTGCGCGTCCCAATCGGCCGACTGAAACCAAGTCCGAGTTCCGCGGTTCCATAGCGGCGGTCCGGCTCCTGCATCGACAATGCGATGGGAGTTGCGCTGCCATCGGCGTCGTTGCGCACAAACCGGCTCAGCAGGTCACTCGACGAGCCGCTGTCGGCAAAATAATAGGCGCGGACATAGGGGCGGAAAGCACCGACCGAGGTGGCAAACGTGCGGTCGACATAACCGCCCGCGGAAAACGACGTGCTGTTGCTCTTGCGCTCGTCGAAGCTCAGGTTGAATGCGGAGGGGCCGCGCTCGCTGAATGCGTCATAGGTGTTATGCAGGACCGAGATCTGTGCCTGTGGCGCAATGGTCCAGCTGCCGCGCATGAAGGTGTAGGTCACGCCGAAATTCGCTCCCGTCTGCGTCACCCGCGGCTTGCCCACGGCAATGTCGCGTCCCAGCGAACTGTATCCGGTACCCCCGGCATTCAAGGCATACAGCTCGATCACGCGTTTCTGCGTGTAGTCGCTGCGCATGTAACTGACCGATCCATCGAGACTGAAACCACTGGTCAGCGCATAGCCGGAATAGACATGCAACGACTTGGAGTCGGCATCGAGCGATCCCTGGTCGTTTGCGTAATCGCTGGTGAGGCTTGAATAGCCAATTGCGGCACCGGCGAAGAAGCGATCGCTGAAGCGGTAATCAAGCCCGCTGGTGAGGTTCCAGTTGTCGGATTTGAAACCGGAATTGCCGCCACGACGATCCGTTTCGCTGCCACCGATCGTGCCATTGACCCAGAGTCCGAGACGCGTTCCGCCAAGCAGCGTGCGCTTTTCCTCATTGCGTGCGGATTCGTCGTCATCGACATTCAGCGATGTGCCCAGACTGGCCAGCGAAAAGGGCAGTCCATTGTGGACAAAAGTCAGTCCACCGGCACTGACGGTTCCGCCGAGATTGCCAGTACGCAGTTCGGACAGGCGTTCAGCAAGGTTGTCGAATTGACCCGTGGCAAGCAGCGGCGCGACAAACGCCAACGCCGTGGTTTCATCCGGGGAAATGGCGAGGAGATTGTTCTCCAGCACTGCCGTGGCGTTTTCGCGCACGCTGGCAGGGGTGTTCGGATCCGCGACAAGGTTGGCGGCCACCTGCGTGGCGAGGCATCCCGTCGATCCCGATCCACCGCCCTGGTCGGCACAGAACCGGGTGGCCGCGTTGCTGACGTCACCCGCTCCCGGATCCAGCCCGGGCACGACATCCGAGCCATCGTCGATCGTTGTCTGGGCAAGGATGGTGATTGCAACAATTGCCGTTGTGCTTCCGGGGATCGTGCCGACAATCGGCTGCCCCTGCGCCGAGGTCCCCTGGAAAGAGCCCTCGGTACGCACGATGTTGAGCGTGCGCGTCTGCCCGGCGTTCTGGCCATTGTCGAGAAGTTCGATGTGGACGATGGCCGGAACCGGGGTCGACACGCCGCCCTGGTCGCTGTGGGTCAGGGTCAGCAGCGCCATGCCCGGCGTCGAGACGTAGTCGGATCCATTCGACGCGGTTCCGCCGGCGGCATCGAACGGCACCAGCGCGGAACCCTCCAGGGTCGAACACGTCAGGGTCACATCGAGGACGATGTCGCGCGAGACATCGGCTCCACGCTGCAACTGCACAGTGGTCATGCCGTCATGCGGTTCGACCATGAAGGCAAAGGCAACCGCTGGGTCGGCACAGGCGGCGACGCCCGCTGCGGCAGCCCCCGATTTCGCGACATGGCTGCTGGTCTGGCCGTTATGGCGCACAACCACCAGCTCCTGCATGGCCAGGGCCGGAACCGGCAAGGCCAGCAGGATCACCAACGCGGCGGCAGGAATGTTGCCAGACCACGACTTCCCGCGCGAAATGATCATGGCGTACCCCCCACAGGCAGTTCAATGGAATTGTTGGAGGGATTGGAATCTCCCGTGGTGCTGATGCGGACCGTCGCCGGCGCGGATCCGTTCAAGGCGACAAAGATCGTCGAAGCCGTGGCCGGATCGAGCGTGCCAACGGAACAGGTATTGCCGCTGCAGCTGACGCCCTGCGGGCTCGGTGGCACGGGGCACGCAACACTGACGTTGCCATCGTCACCGACGCTCGCCGTGCAGGAGCCCGAATACGGCGACAGCAGCCGCAAGGCGGATGCCGGTGTGACATCCAGCGTGGTTCCCGGAACAGACATTGCCGACGCGTTGACGACGTCGATCAAGGTGCCGTTTATGCCACCCGCCGAGAACGGACGCGGGTTCAACAGGGCAAGGTCGAACGATCCTTCGACGATGTTGCTGACCGTGCAATCCATGCAGGTCACGCTGTTGTTGCCGGCAGTGGCCCTGACGGTGTTGCTCAGGGTCGTCCCTGCCGCCGCACTGACCGTCGCCGAAATGGTGACGTGCCGTTCGCCCTGGAATCCAGCCGGGATCGTGCAAACCAAGGTTTGCCCAGGCAAAGGCTGCATGGGAGTGCAGGTCACGCCCGCTTCCAGCCCGATCACGATATCCCTTATGCCAGTGGGCAAGATATCCGCCATGGTCAACGCACTGGTGGTTGCGCCGCCGTTGTTCGTTGCCAGCAGGGTCCAGACGATCGGCTGGTTCACCCCCACGGGTGTTCCCGATGCCGGCATGACGGTCTTGGTCACCATGAGCTCCGTCGGCACCGTCACCGACAGCGCCTTCGATGCATCGCAACCGAACGGATCGCACTGGATGTTGTCGCCGGTCAGTTGCGCAAGATTGGTGACGACACCACTGGCATCACTGGCGACTTCGGCATCGATCGTGTAGGTGACGCTCGAACCCGGCGCAACAAAGGAGAAGAACTCGTTCAATGGGCCGCTGCCGGAAGCAACCTCGCAAAAGGCGTCTCCGGCCGCCGAGCACGTCCAAAAAAACGAGGTCAAGCCGGGTGGAATATCGTCAACAAGCTGGACCGAACTCGCCAACGTATTGCCGATGTTCGCGAAGCTCACCGTGTAGCGCACGCCGCCGCCGGCAAACAGGTTGCTCCGGTTGGCGGTCTTGGTAATGCTCATTTGCGCAGGAGCTCCGGTGCCGGTCGGCAATGACGACGACGCCGAGCAATTCAAGGGAAGGCAATTGAGCAACCCCGTCGGCTCGAGTCCAAGTCCAAAATCGACTCCGACCAGATAGTCGATGGTTGCCGGCAGTTCCGACCCTACAGTCGCCGAAATCGTGTAGGTGACGGATGCGCCTGACGGCAGGAAGGACACCGAGTCATCCAGCGGACCGGTTCCCGCAGGGGTACATTCTGCGCCGCCGCTTCCCGTGCATGTCCAGGATGTGGTCAGGAATTCCGGGGGTGGTTCGCTGTAGACGACGAAACCGAAGCTGTCCAGGCCGCCGCCGTTGACGATGCTGTATGTGTATTCAATCGTGCTGTCGGGCTGCACGACACCGGTATTGGCATCAAGCGCAAGGACGAGCTGATCCTCGCTGGACAGTGAACTCGTCACCGAACAGCTCGGCGGCAGGCATGTCGTCGCGGCACTTGGGTTTGCCCCGGCCGTGAAATCAAAGGTGGCCGGCAGGGACTCGGCAGTCTGCACGGTAATCGTGAACCGGACTGCACCACCATCGAGTGGCAGGGACCCGATGACTTCGTTGATCGGACCCGATCCCGAACTTGGACAACTGGCACCGCCGAAACCTTCGCAAACCCAGGTTGACGAGGCCACTCCGGCAGGCTCGGTTGTAAATACCGGAAGATTGCTTACCAGCGCCCCACCAAGATTGGAGACCTCGAAGAAGTAAACGATGGAGCTTCCCTGACTCACAAAGGAGTTGTCGGTGGACAAATTTATGCCCAGTACCGACATGCCCAGCGGGGCCAGCGCAAGACGCTGGCTTGCAGTGCATTCCACCGGCGCGCAGGTATCGCCAGGCCTCGGCCGCAGGTTGACTGCAAGTTCCACGTTGTCGTGCGCCGTATCGGCAACCTGCCCTTGCACCGTGAACACGATCCGGCCCGGCGACACGGACATTTCGCTGCTGGAGGGATCATGGATGGAAAGCGATGCGACCACCTGGTCGATCGGCCCGACACCACTGGCTGCGGGACATTCCACGCCGTCACAGGTCCAGCTTGATACGGCGATGGCATTGGCCGGGCGCGCATCCACGATGGCAAACGGGCCGGCGATCTCGCTGCCGAGATTGCGCACGTCGATGGTCCAGGTTGCACTGGAACCGGGGCGCGCCTGGGTCTGCGCGGATGCGACCGCCACCTGCAGATGAGCCGAGGGAACGTCGGTCACCGGCAAGGCCAGCGTGTCGGCACAGCTATTGGCGGAACATTGCGCCAGGTCCGCCGGAACAACGCTTGCAGCCAGGTCGATACGCGTGCGCGCGTCCCCGGCCAGTTCCGATTCCATGGAATAGCTGATGCTGGCGTTGGCGGGAAGCGTCGGGATGATTTCATCGATCGCGCCCACACCGGACTCGCGCGGGCAAACGGCGCCGCCAAATCCCGCGCAGGTCCAGCTGGATTGCCTGACACCAGTTGCCAGCGGCAAGGACAGGCGCGTGCCTTCGGTGGACGCACCGTGATTCTGCACGGTCAGTACATGATGGACGATGCCACCACGCAAGAGTTGTCGCTCGCTCGCCGACTGGCGCAGCTCGAGCATCGGCGCATGGTTGCTGTCCACGCGATCGGTGCACGGTGCCGAACTGACATCCTGCGTTGCCCCGTGATGGCAGCGGCCACCGGCCGATGGCGTTGCCATGAGAATGCTCGAGGTACCTGCCTGACTGGTATTGCCGGCGGTTGCCGCGACCTGGTAGCGGACTCCGGCACCCGCGGGCATCTGTTGCAGGGTCGAGGAGACGCTGCCGCTGCCAACGCTGGCGGGACAATCCATACCCAGCCCCTGGCAAACCCAGGAGACATTCGAGATGCCGGCGGGCAGCAAGTTGCGCACGCGCACGGCGTCCGCCTTGGCCCCCAGGTTGAAGACGTCGAGGACGTAGTCGAACGGGCTGCCCGGAGACAGCAGGTTGGCAAGGATCGATTGCTCCAATGCGAGCACGGGAACCGTGGAGAATTCACTGCTCGCCACGCACGCCCGGGTGGCCCTGCCCTGCTCCGCACAACCCAGGCTTGCCGCCACCGGCGCGGTCAGGCTGGAGCGGGCGACTACCGTTGCCGGGGCCACGGCGGCGACCCGCGCATGGATGAAATAGGTCAGATCGCTGGAGGCTGCCAGCAGCGGAAACGCCTGGCGGATGGCACCCTTGCCCGAGCGCACGGGACAGCTCGTTGCCGAGCCCGCAGCGGCCATGCACGACCAGGAGACAAAGGCATCGATGCCGTCCGGCAAAGGCACGCTGAGCACGACATCACGGCTTTCCCCGGCATCCGCATCGGTACCGATGTGGACGACATATCCGACGAGTTCGCCCGCGCCCGCACCGAGTCGATCCAGCCGCTGTTGCAGACGCAATCCGGAATGATCCAGTTGCAAGGGTTGCGTTGCCATGCATGGCGGCGGTGCGCCGGCCGGGCCGCAACTTGCGCCCTGCGGCGGCGTCACCTGCATGGTCGCAACAAGGTCTTTCGTCGTCGCCAATGGGCTGGTGACGCTGAGGTCGTAGATCAGCTTTGCCGACGACGGCCAGCTTGCGACCGTCTGCGTGATCGCGCCGGAGCCGCTTGCCTGCGGGCATTGCATGCCCTGCGCGGTGCATGTCCAGGCAAGGCCGGTCGCATTGGCCGGGAGCGTTGCGGAAATGCGGCTTCCATCCGCTGCCGCGCCCGCGTTTTCAAGGACGTAACGGGTCGAGATCGTCGTCGCCGTTGCCCGATAGCCCTCGCTGCGACTGACCACCATGCGTGGCTGGGTCGAGAGTTCCTTGCGTGCCGTGCATGGAGCTTCCCGATAGTCCGCCCCCCGCCCAGCACAGCTGCCACCCTGGGGAGGCACGGCAACCGCCGCCTGCACGATGGTCGCCGGCGGATTCGCTGCCACCGTGGCGTTGATCTGGAATTGAACATCGCCCCGCGAGAAATCGCCAAGCACCTGCTCGATCGCGCCATTCCCGGAGGCTGCGGCACATGCACCAACGCTCGATCGACACGTCCAGCGGCTGTTGATCAGGCCGCTGGGCACCGGGCTGCGCAACACGGTTCCACGGGTCGAGGAAACAGGCGAATTGGTGCGTGCCGTGATCGTGTACTGGACCGGCGTGCCAGCTGCCAGCGAGAGTGATGCCGAGTTCACATCAAGCAATACATTGGCACCGGTCGGCATGCGCAGGAATGCCCGGCACGGCGCGGATGCTCCGGAATCGCAAAGGTCCGAGGCGCCTTGACCCGCGCGGGCGGCAACTTCGATGAATGCCGGCGGCACCGCGTCGGCGAGCGCGTGGAAGGCGAATTCCAGGGACGAATTCGCCGCCAGGCCTTGCAACGGAACGTCCAGCGCGCCGCTGCCGCTGGCCACGGCACATCGGCTTCCGGCATGCGCCGAACAGGTCCAGCCAAGCGCGCGGATGCCATCCGGCATAGCGACGACGAGGCGTTGATCAGTCGCCGCAGCGCCACCCGGATTGCCCACCTTGACGACAAAGTTGGCGCCGCCTGCCGGTGAAATCGGCGCACCCACAGCATTGATTTCAATGGAAATTCTGGCTGGCGTGAGCGGGGTCGAGGATTCCGCGTGGGCGCCCAGGATTGCAGCGATGCCCATTCCCGCCGCCAGCAAGACGCTGGTCCGGGGATTCACGGCTGTTGCCGACCTACCGTTTCCGGACTCATTCACCATGTCTTCTCTCCCCTGCAAACTGGTACTGTTTGGATTCCGGTACTGCGTGGTTGCGGCGGTCAACCCTTGTCGGGCTGTGCCTTGGGCACCAGGAAGAATGCGCCGCCCGCATCGCCGGCTTCGCGGACTTTCTTCAATTCCGGCGTCTGCACCAGGCCAATCTGTTGCGCACTTGCGCGCACAGGTTCGACCAGCGCCTGTTCAAGCCCGGTCTGGGTCAGGATGCGATCGTTGTCGCGCAAGACCTTGAGCAGGGCGGACGCGAAAACCGAATGACCGTCGCCGGCCTGGTCCAGCACCGGACTCATTCCACCCGAGGACAGGACGTACCTTGCCTTGCGGCTCAGATAACCGCTCGGTATGTCCTTCTGGTATTCGGCCGGGCCACCGGTATAGCTGCCGACGGATCCGGAAAGCGCGCTGCCGAAACAGGAATCGGCAATGACCAGGATGCTGCGCGCCTTGAACATGGCCAGGAATTCGGCCAGGGTTTCCGTCGGCAATGCCGGACTGCGCTCGGTCTGGCGCGCATCGAGCGGCAACCAGAAGCCGCGCTGCGCGGCATTCAGCACACCGTGCCCGGCAAAGTAGATGAGCACGTTGTCGTCCGGGCCGATCTTCGTCGACAACTCCACGATCCCGCCGACGATCGAGGAAAAATCGGCATCCAGCAGGGTCGTGGTCTGGAACCCGTACCGCTGCTCAAGGACATCGGCAATGGCCTTGGCATCGCTGATCGGCGTCTTCA
Source organism: Lysobacterales bacterium 63-13 (assembly GCA_001899855.1). Lineage (GTDB taxonomy): Bacteria > Pseudomonadota > Gammaproteobacteria > Xanthomonadales > Rhodanobacteraceae > Dokdonella. Next base: position 74,036 of record MKWR01000002.1, on the reverse strand, counting down.
GCGGGTCATAGCTGATGTAGTTCTGCACGCCGATGATCAAGGCGTGGTATTTGCCGAAGCGGATGCCGTCGGCGGCCACCGATTCGGCCGTCGCTGCGGAAACCCGCGGCACGGTCACGCTGCGTGTCGCCGGACCATCAGTTGCCGAGTTTTTCGGCGCTGCCGCCATTGCCGTCAGCTTCTCGTCCGCGTTTGCGCGCGCGGTCATCGCCTCGTTGAGCGAGCGCTCCAGCGCGGCCATTTTCCTTGCATCGCGCTTGCGGCTCGCGTTTTCCGATTTCAACGCGGCAACTTCGCCTTGCAGGCGTGTGACGTTTGCCTCGGCTGCCGCCCGCTGCTCGGCCAATTCGGCGCGCAGTGCCTCATTCTTGCGCTCGACTTCGGCGACCCGCGTATCCGACTCGCTCTTGCTGATCAGCTCATTGCCGGTGATGCCCATCGCCTCGCGATAAAGGTTGACCGCCCCGGCGGGATCCGCCGGCATGCCGTGGCCGCTTTCCATCATCGCCGCCAGCGAAAGCTTGGCTTCGTTCGAGCCGGCCGCTGCGGCCTTGCTATACCAGTTGGCCGCCTCGGTGTAATCCGGGGCGCTGTCCATGCCCTTCTCGTAGATCTGGCCCACGTAGAACTGCGCAGTCGCATCGCCACCCTTGGCCTTGTCCATCCAGACACCAAGGCTTGAAGCGAGGCTGGCACGGTCGTATTCGGTGTATTCGCCACCGCGCATCGCGCAGAGTTGGGCCGTGGTCTTCACCGGCAGGCGTGGGCCCATGTAGGACATCGCCCCCGAGCGACGCATCTGTCCGGGCAGGAGGCAATCGACGACCATCATCGCGTCGATCGGCTGCACGCCGGCGAGGCTGCCGCCCTGGCTGACGTAGGGTTTCCAGGTCTCGGCCGCCTGCAGCGGGCAGGCAGCAAACACAAGTGCAGCGGCAGCACAGGCATTCAGGAACTTCATGGGTGCACCCTCCGGATTTGGATGAACCCGTCCCCGGCTCATCCTGAATTTCAGATGCACATTAAAACGCAAAAGCGCTCGACATGCTCGTAGTGAATTCTGGCCGGTGCTTTTGTGACCGATGCCGCAGTCCGAGAAGGCCGGAAAGTACGCATTGTCGCATGCAAGTCCGGCGCAGGATGCCGTTGTCGCGCGTTTCCATCACTGGCTCAATCGTCGTCCCACAAGCCTGGTTTTGCTGCCGTCGGAGATTTCCGTGTCATCGCCGGCAGCGCCGCCACGCCCTGCCAGACCTTGAGTGCGTCCCGGGTCGCGGCGACATCATGCACGCGCACGATCGCCGCCCCGCGCTGCACGGCGATCAAGGCGGCCGCGACCGAGCCGTGGATGCGCCGATCGACTGCCTGCTGGCCAGTCAGGCTGGCAATCATCGACTTGCGCGACAGACCTGCCATGACCGGGGCAATTTCGGAAAATTGCTCGAGCCTGGCCAGCAGCAACAGGTTGTGCTCAAGCGTCTTGCCGAATCCAAATCCCGGGTCGATGACGATGCGTTTCTTGTCGATGCCGGCAAACTGGCAGGCAAGCACGCGATCGGAAAGGAAGCGGTGCACTTCGCCAACAACATCGTCGTAGTACGGCGCATCCTGCATGATCCGCGGCTCGCCCTGCATGTGCATCAGGCAGACCACCGCCCGCGAATCGGCGGCCACCTCCAGCGCACCCTCGCCACGCAAGGCGCGCACATCGTTGATCATGCCGGCACCGGCCGCCAGCGCGGCGCGCATGACCTGCGGATCAGAGGTGTCGATCGAGATCGGCACCGCTGTTTGCGCTGCCAGCTCCTCGATCAGCGGAACAATCCTCGCAATCTGCGTTTCGGCCGGAACAGCCTCGGCGCCCGGCCGCGTCGATTCGGCACCGACGTCGAGCAGATCCGCACCTTCCGCTACCAGTTGCAGCGCGTGCGCGACGGCCGCCACGGGATCGATGAAGCGCCCGCCGTCGGAAAACGAATCCAGGGTGACATTGACGATGCCGCAGATGCGCGGCTGGTCGAGGACGAGTGGCCGCCCCCCGCAATCGAGTACCGTCGAAAACATGTTCCACTCCAATGAAAAGGCCGCCAGTTGGCGGCCTTTCTAGCAGATCCGCTGTCGCGTGATCAGTCCGGCGTCTTGCTGCGCGATTGCGTGGCCGGTCCACCGATGGGGCTTTCGCCACTGCCCTTGCTGGCACCGCCGCCACGCCCACGCCCGCCGGTATCGCTGTCCCAACCCTTGGGCGGATCGGGAACACGGCCGTCCATGATGGCCTCGATCATCTGCGCATCGATGGTTTCGTACTGCAGCAAGGCGTCCGCCATCACATGCAGCTTGGGCAGGTTTTCCGTGAGCAGTTCCGTGCTGCGCAAATACGCCCGATCGAGGATCTCGCGCACTTCCTCGTCAATCAGGCGGGCAGTCTCGTCGGAGACATTCTTGTGCTGGGTCACCGAGCGGCCGAGGAACACCTCATCCTCTTCCTCACCATAGGCAATCGGGCCGAGCTTGTCGGACAGCCCCCACTTGGTGACCATGTTGCGCGCCATCTTGGTTGCCCGCTCGATGTCGTTGGAAGCGCCCGTGGTGACCTTGTCCGCGCCGAAAATGAGTTCCTCGGCAACGCGGCCACCGTACAGCGAGCACAGGCGGCTGATGATGTTTTCCTTGTTGTAGCTGTAGCGATCGTTCTCGGGCAGGTACATGGTCACGCCGAGGGCACGCCCGCGCGGGATGATGGTCACCTTGTACACCGGGTCGTGATCCGGCACGAGGCGGCCGACGATGGCATGACCGGCCTCGTGATAGGCGGTCAGCTTCTTCTCGTCGTCGCTCATGATCATCGAGCGGCGTTCCGCGCCCATCATGATCTTGTCCTTGGCACGCTCGAAATCATCCATGCTGACTTCGCGCGAATTGCCACGCGCCGCAAACAGCGCCGCCTCGTTGACCAGGTTGGCCAGGTCGGCACCGGAGAATCCCGGGGTTCCGCGCGCGATCACCAGTGGCTCCACGTCGTTGGCCAATGGCACCTTGCGCATGTGCACCTTGAGGATCTGCTCGCGGCCCTTGACGTCGGGCAAGGGCACGACCACCTGGCGATCGAAGCGACCCGGACGCAGCAGGGCCGGATCGAGCACGTCCGGACGGTTGGTTGCGGCAATGACGATGACGCCCTCGCTGCCCTCGAAGCCATCCATCTCGACCAGCAACTGGTTGAGGGTCTGCTCGCGCTCGTCATGGCCGCCGCCAAGCCCGGCACCACGATGGCGGCCGACCGCGTCGATCTCGTCGATGAAGATGATGCACGGGGCGTGCTTCTTGGCCTGCTCGAACATGTCGCGCACGCGCGCCGCGCCGACGCCGACGAACATCTCGACGAAATCGGAACCGGAAATCGAGAAGAACGGCACCTTGGCTTCGCCGGCAATCGCCTTGGCCAGCAAGGTCTTGCCGGTACCTGGCGAACCCACCATGAGCACGCCGCGCGGAATCTTGCCGCCGAGCTTGGTGAACTTGCCCGGATCACGCAGGAATTCGACCAGTTCGGAAACTTCCTCCTTGGCCTCGTCGCAACCGGCGACATCGGCAAAGGTGACCTTGATCTGGTCCTCGCCCTGCAGCTTGGCCCGCGAGCGCCCAAACGACATCGCCCCGCGACCGCCGCCGCCGGATTGCATCTGGCGCATGAAATAGAAGATCAGGCCGAAAATGACGATCAGCGGCAACCAGTCGAACAGCAGGCGCAGCAACAGCGGCATCGGCGGATCGGTGGCCTCGACCTTGACCTTCTGCACGTCCTTTTCGATATCGCCGATCGACTGCTCGGTCAGCAGCGCCGTGGTGCGCACGCTACTGCCGTCCTGGAGTTTTGCCTCCACGGTGCGACCATCGTTGTGCACGAGCACTTCGTCGACGCGCTTGTCGCGCACGGCCTGCATGAACTCGGAGTAGGGAATGTCCTTCGTCGCCGCGGCATGCGGATTGAAACTCTGGAACACCGTCAGCAGGACGACGGCGATCACCACCCAGAGCAGCACAGTCTTTGCCATGTCATTCATTCTTTTACCCATCTCCTCCTGCAGCAGCTGCGGTCAGGACTTCCTGCCGGTGGCCAGTGCATAGACTTCGTTGCTGCGCGCCCGAGAGGCCTTGGGCTTGCGGATGCTGACGCTGGCGTAATGATTGCGCAAACGTCGTATGTAGTCGTCAAATCCCTGCCCCTGGAACAATTTGGTCAGGAACGAACCACCCGCGAGCAGATGGTTTTCAGCAAAATCGGCAGCCAGTTCGGCCAGGACCATGGAACGATCCTGATCCACGGCACCGACTCCGCTCATGTTGGGGGCCATGTCGGAAAGCACAAGATCCACCTTCGATCCATCAAGAACCTGCTGCAGGCGCGTCAATACCTCATTCTCGCGGAAGTCGCCGAGGATGAAGTCGACGCCACCAATGCCCTGCATCGGCAGGATATCAAGGGCAATGATGCGACCACGGTCGCCGAGCCGCTCACGCACCATCTGCGACCAGCCGCCCGGTGCCGCGCCGAGATCGACGACGAGCATGCCGGGCTTGAGCAAGCGGTCACGCTCGATCAATTCATCGAGCTTGAACACCGCCCGCGAGCGCCAGCCTTCTGCCTGCGCCTTCTTCACGTACGGGTCGCTGAAGTGCTCCTGGAGCCAGCGGGAACTGGATTTGCTTCGCGCCACGTCGTCTCAGAACGCGCCGCGCGCGTTTCCCGGTCATTGGATTGCCCGCATAATACCCTGAAAGGCGGCGGCCCCCGCCGGCACCCCACTTCGCTTGCGGACTCCATTCATGCTGCTGACCCCCTTCCAGAAGCGCTACCTGCGCGGCCTTGCCCATTCCCTGAGTCCGATCGTGCTGCTCGGACAAAAAGGCGTCACGCCGAATGTCATCAACGAACTGGTCCTCGCCATCGGCCATCACGAGCTGGTCAAGGTCAAGCTGTCCGGAGGGGACCGCGAAGAGCGTGCGGCGCAGATCGAAGCGCTCTGCACGGGTGCCGCCTGCGAACTCGTGCAGACCATCGGCCATACCGCGACGTTGTGGAAGCGCAACGAGAAAGAACCCAAGCTGCCGCTGCCAAAGTAGGCTGGAAGACGCAAATGCAGCTGATCCACGATCGGGCCGAGGGCTATTTCTTCATCCGCGCAATCCGCGACGAAGCGGTGGTCATCATCGATCGGGAGTTGCGCGCGAGCTTCCTCATCGCGCCCGACCGCATTGTCGAGGCATGGCCGATCGCGCGCGTGGACGATCTCGATGCCGCGGCGGTGCAGGTCATTCTCGATCAGCATCCCGAGGTGGCGATTCTCGGCACCGGTCGCCGCCAGCAGTTTCCGGACAAGGCACTGCTGCTGCCCCTGCTGCGCCAGGGCATTGGCGTCGAAGTGATGGACAACTCGGCCGCCGGACGAACCTACAACCTGCTTGCTGCCGAAGGCCGCAAGGTCGTCGCCGCCTTCATCCTGCCGGGTTGAGCGCAAGCGGCCCTGCAAGAACGAGCACCGTGGGCTAGATGGAAGGTTCCTGCTGCGAAAGCACGCGCAGGCGCTTGAGCGCCTCATCCTGGATCTGCCGCACCCGCTCCCGCGAAATGCCCAGTTCCGCGGCGATTTCGGCCAAGGAGTGCACGGCCTCGCCATTCAGTCCGTAGCGACGCTCGATGATCCAGCATTGGCGCGGCTTCAGCGCCGCCAGCCAGCCCTGCAACTGGCCACTGCCCTCGATACCGGCGCGTGGGCCCTGGCTGGTCTCGTCCTGATCGACCAGGTGCTCGATCAAGGCGCGATCATCGCTGTCGGAAATGGGCGCATCGAGCGAACTGATGTGTTCGCTGACGCGGAAAAGCTCACCGAGTTCACGCGCATCCTTGCCGACATGGCGGCCCAGCTCGTCCATTGACGGTGCGCGCGCCAACTGTGCCGTCAATTCCCGATTGGCACGCAGGATCTGCGCCAGTTCGCGCAGGACATGCACGGGAATGCGCACGGTCCTGCCCTGGTGCGACAGCGCATGCTGCACGCCATGCCGGATCCACCACATGGCATACGTCGAAAAGCGCAGGCGCCGCGACGGGTCGAACTTCTCGACCGCCCGGATCAGTCCGATGTTGCCCTCCTCGATCAGATCCATCAGCGGCACGCCGCGACCGACATAACCACGGGCAACGGTGACCACCAGGCGCAAGTTGGCCTCGATCAATCCGCGCCGGGCTGCCACATCGCCCCGTTGCACGCGCTCGGCCAGCGCCCACTCCTCTTCGGCATCGAGCAAGGGAATCAAGCCGATCTCGTTCAGGTAGGCGCCGGTGGAGGTGCGTACTTCGACATCGACCGGCTCGATTGCATCAAGCAGTTCGAGGACTTCCTCGACCTCCGGTTCCTCGGTCGGATCGTGCTGCTTGCCGGTCATCATGGACGGCATCTTGCGCCAGCGACCGGCCAGCGCAAGGATTTTGGAAGGCGAAACGCCACGGCGAGCGGACTTGCGCAGCCGGATTTCATAATCAACGCCTTGGCAGGAAACCGAGCGGATCGACCGGCTTGCCGTTCCTGCGGATCTCGAAATGCAGCATGTCGCGGGTGGCGCTGGATGAGCCCATCTCGGCAATCTGCTGGCCGGACTTGACCTTGTCGCCTTCCTTGACCAGGCGTCGGCGATTGTGGCCATAGGCCGAGAGCAGGGTCGAATTGTGCTTGACGATGATCAATTCGCCATAGCCGATCAATCCGTCGCCGCTGTAGACAACCTCGCCATCCGCCGTGGCGCGCACCGGATCGCCTGACTTGCCGGCAATATTGATGCCTTGGCGGGTCTGGTCACCGTTGACGAAGCTCGCCACCAATTGGCCTTCGGCCGGCCAGCGCCAGACCATGTCGGCAGCGGCACTGTTGGCTTCGATGGCTGGCGCACGCGGCGGCACCGCTGGCGTGGCGGCAGCATCCGCCGGCTTCGCCACGCTCGGTGCCGGGCGCGCTGCCGCGGGTTTGCTCTCGACCAGCGCAGGCGGCGGCGAGGGCCTGGATGCAACGCTGGCTGCGCGCGTCACCGGTTGCGGCGTCGATGCGCTCCCGCGGCGCACCGGTGGGCGACCATCCAGGCGGATTTCCTGACCCGGATAGATCGTGTAAGGCGCATCGATCCGGTTCTCGCGGGCAAGCTCGCGATAATCAAGACCGTTGCGAAAGGCGATGCTGTACAGGGTATCGCCGCGACGAACCCGATAGACGGAACCATCCGCCGGCATCGGCACGCTGCGGCGCGAACCGTGGTGCGCGCCAAGGCTGCGATCCTCGACCGGAGCCGGCGAGGTGGTCGCACACCCGCTCAGGAGCAGGACCAGGCCAGTCAGGAGCGCGATGATTGCCCGATTTATTATATTGCAATCAATCACTTATCTTATAAACTTGAAGTAGATGATCATGACTGCGATCGCCACCAGCATGGCCCAGCCGATCCACTCGATCCAGCGATGCAAGGCTGCTTCGGCTTTCGGCCCGGCCATGCGGATGACCCCGGCGAGCAGATAAACACGTTTGCCGCGTCCGACAATCATGCTGACGATGAAGGGTAGCAGCGGCACGCCGACAATGCCTGACGCCCAGGTAAAGATCTTCAACGGCACCGGCAGGAAGCCGGCCACGACCAGCAACCAGAACGCCGACCACGGACTGTGCGTGGCAATCTCGCGCAGCGCGGTCACCTGCTGGTCGATGCGCTCCAGCCAGCCCAGCGATGCAAGCAGCGGCCGCACCCATTCGAATGCATAGTGTCCGAGCGCATAACCAACGATCGCGCCCAGCACCGAAAAGACGAGACTGACGCTGGCGAAGCGTGCCCAGCGTCGCGGCTGGGCCAGCACCATCGGCCCGAGCATCACTTCCGGCATTACCGGAAAAATGATCGCCTCGACAAAGCTCAGGATCGCCAGCAGCGGCTCCGCGCGAGGATGGCTGGCCCATTTCAATGCGCGCTCGTACAACGGCTTGAACAGTTTCATGCGCCGCACACCTCGACACCATTGATCCGCATCAGGCAATCCCGCCAAGCAGGGGCACGAAACTCACCGCAGCGAGCGTTTCACGCTGCCAGCCTTGTTCCGTCGCACGCACGCGCAACAAGGCCTGGCGTCCCGGCGGCCCAACCGGCGCCACCAGCACGCCGCCCGGGGCGAGCTGGTCGAGCAAGGTGTTTTCCAGATCCGCACCGGCAGCAGTCACCATGATCGCATCGAACGGCGCCTCATCCGGCCAGCCGAGCCGGCCATCATCATGGCGCGAACGGATATTGCCGAGTCCCAGCTTGCGGAAGCGCCGCCGCGCGTTGCGCAGCAGTTCGTCGATGCGCTCGACCGTATAGACCTGCTCGACCATGCTGGCCAGCACGGCGCACTGGTAACCCGAACCCGTGCCGACCTCGAGGACACGTCGCGGCAGGGCATGTTCGATCAGGACTTCGGTCATGCGGGCAACGACATACGGCTGCGAAATGGTCTGCCCCTGACCGATCGGCAAGGCGGTGTCCTCGTAGGCGCGCGAGGCCAGCGCCTCGTCGATGAACAGATGCCTTGGCAACTGGCGCAAGGTATCGAGCACGCGTCGATCCTGGATGCCTTCGCTGTGCAGGCGTTCGATCAGCCGATCGCGCGCACGTTGCGAGGTCATGCCCAGACCACGCACCTCGGGACGGCTCTGCGCAAAGCGGCTCATCGCTGGAGATCCATCATTGCTGGCAATGCTGCGGACTTCATGCCAGCGCGCATTCCATGGTCAGCGAGCTGACCCAGCCGCCAACCTTGTCCAGCGCCTGGTAGCGGGTCAGATCGACATGGATTGGCGTGATCGAGACATAACCATCGCGAATGGCATGGAAATCGGTGCCGGGCCCGTCATCCTCGACCTCGCCGGGCGGGCCTATCCAGTACATCGAACGACCGCGTGGATCCTTCTGCTCGATGCATTGCGCCGCGCGGTGCCGCCGACCGAGCCGGGCCACCGAAAAACCGCGGATTTCCGACCACGGCAGGTCCGGCACATTGACATTGAGGATGGTGTCGGCAGGCAGTGGATCAACCAGCAGCTTGCGCATCAACTGCATCACCGCGAGTGCCGCCGAATCGTAATGCTGGCCGCGATGGTCGCGTGTCACCAGGGAAACGGCAATTGCGGGAAGGCCGAGGAAACGCCCCTCCATGGCCGCCGAGACGGTTCCCGAATAAATCACGTCATCGCCGAGATTGGCCGCGCTGTTGATGCCGGAAACGACAATGTCGGGCGCATGATCGAGCAAGCCGGTGAGGCCGAGATAGACGCAGTCGGTGGGCGTCCCGCTCACGCTGTAGCGGCCATCGTCCAGGCGCTTCGCGCGGATCGGGCGATCCAGGGTCAGCGAATTGCTCGCCCCCGAGCGGTCGCGATCCGGGGCAACGACGACCACATCACCAACCGCCGCCAGGTGGCGCGCGAGCACGATGATGCCGGGTGCATCGACCCCGTCATCATTGCTGACCAGAACACGCATGTGCAGTTTCCCTGAAAGGTGCCAGTGGCCGTTGGAATCACGAATCCCGTGACGGAACCACCGCCCAGAACGAATCCTGCAAGCATACCGGATTCACCACTTCGGCTGAATCCGCGGGTCCACCGCAAGCGCCCGCAAGCCAAGCGAAATCATGGTCCAGGGCGACAAGCGCAGACTTCGCGGTTGTCGCGACCGGGCGAACATGCAATGGTCTGCGCCCTCCGCCTTCGCCAGCTATCGAACACGATGAAGCGAGTCCGTCGCGCAAAACCTGACGGCAGCAGCCCGCCAGCCGTGGCCCACGCCGATCGCGAGCTGTTCCGCGATGCCGTCGGCCCGGTGCGCTTGATCAATGCGCATGTCGAACCGCCGCCGCCAGGCAAACGGCCACATCCGCGCGCGCGCCAGTTCGAGCTGGATGAGGCGGCCGTGCGTGATGAACTGCTGAGCCACGCATTTGATCCCGGCTCGATCGAGCTCGGCGACGAAATCCTTTATCTCAAGCCGGGTCAACCGGATCGATTGCTCAAGCAGCTTCGTCGCGGGCACTTCAGCGTGCGTGCGGAAATCGACCTGCACCAGATGACCGTCGCGGTTGCACGCGAGGCAATCAAGGACTTCCTCGCCGAAGCCAAGGCACACGATGAACTTTGCGTACGCATCGTGCATGGCAAGGGGCTGCGCTCGGACGCACGCGGCCCGGTGGTCAAGCGCATGACCGAGCAACTCCTGCGCCGGCGTGATGATGTTCTCGCCTTCGCCTCGGCCTTGCCTGTGCAGGGTGGAACCGGGGCCGTTCTCGTCCTGCTGCGCGGCGCTTGATCAGTTGTCGCTGTTGCTGCCCGCCGGCACGCGCTTGGTCGGTGGATTGACCCAGGTCACGTTGACTCCGGTGAGGCGACTCGCGTTGTTGACCTCGTTGACGTATTGCGCATCGACAACGATGCGCTCGTTCCTGGCGAACTGGCTGCGCCCATCCGTGGCGCAGGCCGGGAGAACCATCAGGACTGCAGCGATTGCGGCAAACCATTCACGTTTCATGGCAACCTCCATCGTCTATCGCGATCGGAAATGAACCGATCAAGCTGACTATAGGCTGCCTGGCAAGGGCGGGCTGGCAAGCGGCCATGCGAAGCGCCTGGAAGCGGATCAGGCGGTCGCGCAGATCTCGCGCAGCAGCGCTGTGGCAAAGGATCCGGACGGCAGCGAAAACCCCAGCACGAGCGAGCCGTCGTCCATCCACTCGTGATTGAACGCACTGGCATGCAGGCGCAAGGACCGCCGCTCCTGGCGCAGATCATGTGCCGCCAGGCCTTCGGCAAGCGAATTCTCGGCCTGCGCAACGGCGCGTTCGATCGAGGCCACCTCGCCGGCGCTGCGCAACGCACCGGCACCCCACAACGGGCCCGTCGGATCGATGTCGTGATTCAGCAGGCGTTGACGGACATCCTCATCCAGCGCCTGCGGTCCGAAAATCGAATGCGTTCCGGCGAGCATCCAGACTTCGCCTTCCAGTGCCTGATCCCATGTACCCTGCTCGACCCGCCGCGCCAGCAGCAGGTTGAACAGGTGCGCGCGCGCCGCCGACAAGGCGAAGCCACGCTGGCTGCGCCCCATCCTCGCCCCCGCGAACAAGGCATGGGCGCTGCGCAGGTTCTCGCCATCGCGGCCATAGCGCTGCTCGCCGAAATAGTTCGGCACGCCAGATCGCGCAATTTGTCCGATGCGAAGCTGCGCGACTTCACGGTCGCCATGCAGTTCGCAAAGACGTATGCGAAAGTGATTGCCGCGATGCACGCCACGCTTGAGTTTCCTCGAATGCCGGCTTGCCGCGAGAATGCGCACACCTTCGATTTCCAGGGCGTGCCAATCGGGATCGGCACGCCCCGGCAGGTGCACGGAGAAGGTTTGCCGGGTCAGCGCATGGCGATCCTTGAGCCCGGAAAAGCCCACGGCCATCGGTGCGACTCCGGCGGCAAGGGCGAGTTGCCGGGCAACCCATTCGGTGTTCGCGTCGCGCTTCTCGATGTGCAGCCAGGCGTGCTCGCCGCTGCCATCGGCATCGAAACCGAGTTCTTCATCGACCACGAAATCCTCGGCAGTGGCGCGCATGCGCCCGCGCAGCGGCGGGCCACCGTACGCATACGGAAAGCCGGTCATCGTGCGTCGTCCAGCTCCAGGCGTGCGACCAGGGCCGCCAACTCGGGATCACTGGGCATCTCCGCAAGTGGCGCATGGCGACGCTGCAGCAGGACTACCGCCATGGCCGCGATGCCCTCGCCGCGTCCGCAGAAACCAAGCTTCTCGGTGGTTGTCGCCTTGATGTTGACCTCGCTCCGTGCACAACCCAGGTCGGCCGCAAGGTTTTCGCGCATTGCATCGGCATGCGGACCGATCTTCGGCGCCTCGCAGATCAAGGTGATATCGGCATTCGCCAGCGACCAGCCGTTCTCGATCATCAGGCCCGCGCAATGCAACAGGAAGTGACGACTGCTGACATCCTTCCAGCGCGGATCGGACGGAGGGAAATGGCGACCGATATCGCCCAGCGCCAGCGCGCCGAGAATCGCATCGCAAAGTGCATGGATGACCACGTCGCCATCGGAATGTGCAAGCAATCCCTGCGCATGCGCAATGGTCACCCCGCCCAGCACGACATGGTTGCCGGGACCGAAGGCATGAACGTCAAAACCGTGGCCGATGCGCATGGGTGGGGAATCGAGAACAGGGAATTGGGAATCGTAGAGCAGAACCCGCCTGGCTGACAGTTTTCCTCAGGCACTGCGGGGGCTGGGCTTCATGCTTCTGCTCTTGATTGCGCGTTTTGCTCTCACTTATTCCGTGTTCCCTGTTCCCGCAACAAGAGATACTCCGCCAGCGCCAGATCAGCCGCGGTGGTGACCTTGATGTTGTCTTCGCTGCCTTCGACCAGCAAGGGCCGGAATCCGGCAAGTTCCATTGCCATCGCCTCGTCGCTGACGCTGATGCCGCTGCCGTTGGCCGATTCCAGCGCGGCGGTCAGCTCGGCGCGACGGAACATCTGCGGCGTGAGGGCGCGCCAGCGCGCTTCGCGTGGCTCGGTTTCGAGCACGTGACCGTCCGCGTCGGCACGCTTGAGCGTGTCGCGCAGCGGTGCCGCCAGCAAGGCACCACCCGCCGGCATGCCGCGTTCGATCAAGGCATCGATGTCGCCAGGGCGAACGCAAGGCCGCGCGGCATCGTGCACGAGTACGAATTCCGCCCCGGCCACCGTTTCCGGCAAGCGCCGCAAACCCGCCAGCACCGAGTCGGCCCGTTCGGCACCACCCGGCACGCTGAGACAAGGTTTGCCGCAGCAGGCCGAATGCGCCGGCGGGTCCACGTCATCGGCGGCAACCACCACGACGAGGCCGCATATTCGCGGATGTGCGGCAAGGCTCTGCAGCGTCCAGGTGAGCAGGGATTTTCCGGCAATCTCGACATGCTGCTTGGGCCGATCGGCAGCAAATCGCCGGCCACGTCCGGCCGCCGGCACGACGCACCAGAGTCCGCCGTCAGCGTTTGCCATTGCCATCCGCCTTGCCGGCCGGCATTGGCTCGACCACCTGGTAAAACTGCTCTCCCGGTTTGACCAGGCCCAACTCCGAGCGGGCGCGCTCCTCGATCGCCTCGGTGCCATCCTTGAGATTGGCGACTTCGGCGGCCAGCGCGTCGTTGCGTGCCTTCAGCTTCTCGTTTTCCAGTTTTTGTTCGGCGACCGCCTTCTGCAGTCGCCAGACCTCGGCCATGCCGCCCTGCCCGGCCCACAGCTTGACCTCCAGGGCAATCAACAGGATCAGCAGGATCAGGGTGACGAGACGCAACATGCGGATCCCGGACTGGCTGGTGGTTCGATCAGCACGAGAAACCGGGCAGGTTCGGAAATGCCTTGCCGCCGGCATAGCGCGCCTGCGCCCCGAGGGCTTCCTCGATGCGCAGCAACTGGTTGTATTTGGCCACGCGATCCGAGCGGCACAGAGAACCGGTCTTGATCTGGGTTGCCGACGTTGCGACGGAAAGATCGGCAATCGTGGTGTCTTCGGTTTCCCCGGAACGATGCGAGATGATCGAGGCATAGTTCGCCGCCTCGGCCATGGCGATCGCATCGAGCGTTTCGGTCAGCGTGCCGATCTGGTTGACCTTGATCAGGATCGCATTGGCAATGTGCCTGTCGATGCCCTGCTTGAAGATCGAGGTGTTGGTGACAAACAAGTCATCGCCAACCAGTTGCACGGTCTTGCCGAGGCGCTCGGTCAGCTTTTTCCAGCCGTCCCAATCGCCTTCGGCCATGCCGTCCTCGATGGTGATGATCGGATATTTTGCGCACCAGCCGGCATAGAACTCGATCAGTTCCTCCGCGCTCAGCACCTTGCCCTCACCCTCGAGGTGATAGGCACCGTCCCGGTAAAACTCCGAACTGGCGACATCGAGGCCGAGCCAGATGTGCTTGCCAATGCCATAGCCGGTCTTGTTGACCGCCTCGAGGATGGTCTCGATCGCTTCCTCGTTGGATTTCAGGTTGGGTGCAAAGCCGCCTTCATCACCCACCGCGGTCGACAGGCCACGGCCCTTGAGCACGGATTTCAGCGCATGGAAGATCTCCGTGCCCGCACGCAACGCTTCGGCAAAATTCGGCAGGCCAATCGGCAGCACCATGAATTCCTGCATGTCGACGTTGTTGTCGGCATGCGCGCCGCCGTTGACGATGTTCATCATCGGCACCGGCAACTGCGGCAGGCGATCGCCGGCCAGATGCTTCCACAGCGGCAACTTCCTCGATGCCGCGACGGCATGCGCATTGGCCATCGACACGCCGAGCAACGCATTCGCGCCAAGCTTGCCCTTGTTCGGCGAACCGTCCAGTGCGATCAGCCTTTCATCGAGCCCGCGCTGGTCGATGGCGTCGAAACCCTTGAGCGCATTGGCGATCGTCGTGTTGACGTTGGCCACCGCGTTGCGCACGCCCTTGCCGAGATAGCGCGTCTTGTCGCCATCGCGCAATTCGACCGCCTCGCGCGAACCGGTCGACGCGCCCGAGGGCACCATCGCCCGGCCAAACGAACCGTCGGCCAGGGTCACTTCGGCTTCGAGGGTGGGATTGCCACGCGAATCGAGGATTTCGCGGGCGTGGATGGCGGTGATGGCTGGCATGGGGAGGATCGTCCGTCAAATCGGAAGGGAATAAAGAAAGAGGATCAAGCCCGCGATCAGGACGGAGCCGACGGCGACCACGCTCCGGTACAGGCGCGCGCTGCGTCGCTGCATGTCGATCGCAACCTGCTGCGCATCCAGCGACCGCTGCGTCACCTCGCGATACAAGGCGAGGTGATCCTGCTGCCCGGCGCGGATATCGCGCAGCAACTGGATGATCGTTTCATCCTGCATGGCGGTCACGGGCTCGCTTCGAGGAAAGGCGTGCGCTTGGTGAGTTCATCGAGGCCCAGCAACGTTTCCAGCAGCGCCTCCATCTTCCCCAACGGCCACGCATTGGGTCCGTCACTCAAGGCCTTGTCGGGATCGGGATGGGTTTCCATGAAGATGCCGGCGATGCCGACTGCCACCGCCGCACGGGCGAGCACCGGCACGAACTCGCGCTGGCCGCCGGACTTGCCATCGGCGCCACCAGGCAACTGCACCGAGTGCGTGGCGTCGAACACCACCGGGCAGCCGGTGTCGCGCATGACGGCCAGCGAGCGCATGTCGGAGACGAGGTTGTTGTAGCCAAAGCTCGCGCCACGCTCGCACACCATGATCTGCGTGTTGCCGGTGGCCGTTGCCTTCGCCGCGACGTGCTTCATTTCCCACGGCGAAAGGAACTGGCCCTTCTTGATGTTGACCGGCTTGCCGGCGCTGGCGACCCTCTGGATGAAGTCGGTCTGCCGACAGAGGAAGGCCGGCGTCTGCAGCACGTCGACGACGGAGGCCACTTCATCCATCGGCGTGTATTCGTGCACGTCGGTCAGCACCGGCACGCCAATCTGGCGCTTCACTTCGGCCAGCACCTTGAGGCCTTCTTCGAGGCCCGGGCCGCGAAAGCTCGTGCCCGAGGTGCGGTTGGCCTTGTCGAAACTCGATTTGAAGATGAAGGGAATGCCGAGCCTGTCGGTGATCTCCTTCAGCGTGCCGGCCGTGTCGAGCTGCAATTGCATCGATTCGATGACGCAGGGTCCGGCAATCAGGAACAACGGCTGCTCGAGGCCGACCTCGAAATCACAAAGTTTCACGCAGTGGCTCCGATTCGGGGAGTGACGACATCATCGAGCGCAGGTGCCTCGCGCACGGCCTTGAATTCACGCGCCGCACGGATGAAGCCAATGAACAGCGGATGGCCATCGCGCGGCGTCGAAGTGAATTCGGGATGCGCCTGGCAGGCGATGAACCATGGATGGTTGGCCAGCTCGATCATTTCGACGAGCAGGTCATCCATCGACTTGCCGGAGATGACCAGGCCGAGATCCTTGAACTTCTGCCGGTAATGATTGTTGAACTCGTAGCGATGGCGATGGCGCTCGCGCACGACATCCTGGCCGTACAGCTCGCGTGCCAGCGTGCCGGGCTTGAGTCGGCACTCCTGCGCACCGAGGCGCATGGTCCCGCCCATGTCGGAATTCTCGTCACGCCTCTCGATATCACCCGAGCTTGTCGTCCATTCGGTGATCATGGCGATCACCGGATCCTTGCAGGCACGATCGTTCTCGCTTGAATTGGCACCCTCCAGGCCGGCCACATTGCGTGCGAACTCGACCACGGCGGCATGCATGCCATAGCAGATGCCGAAATACGGCACGCGATTCTCGCGCGCAAAGCGCGCCGCGGCGATCTTGCCTTCAAAGCCGCGCTTGCCGAAACCGCCGGGTACAAGCACGCCATCGACATCCTTGAGCGCCTCGCCACCGCGCCGTTCGACTTCCTCGGACTCGACCCAGCGCAGGTTGACCCGCGTGTGCTGCTTGAGGCCGCCATGGCGCAGCGCCTCGCCGAGCGACTTGTAGGCATCCTTGTGCTCGACATACTTGCCGACGATGGCGATGCTGACTTCGTCCTTCGGATGCTCGATGGCCTCGACCACGGCCTTCCACTCGGAAAGGTCGGCCGCCTTGGCCTTGATGCCGAGCCGGTCGAGGACGATGTCGTCGAGGCCCTGCTGGTGCAGCCACAACGGCAGGCTGTAGATGATGTCGACGTCGATTGCGCTGATCACCGCCTTTTCCGGGACATTGGTGAACAGGGCGATCTTGCGCCGATCCGATTGCGGCAGCGGCTGTTCGCTGCGGCACAGCAGGACATCGGCCTGGATGCCGATCGAACGCAATTCCTTGACCGAGTGCTGGGTCGGCTTGGTCTTGATCTCGCCGGCTGCCTTGATGTACGGCACCAGGGTCAGATGCATGAACATCGACATTTCCGCTCCGTGCTCGATGCGGATCTGGCGGATGGCCTCGAGGAACGGCAGCGATTCGATGTCGCCGACCGTGCCGCCAATCTCGACGAGGGCGACGTCGTAGCCACTGGTGGCTTCGTAGATGCGGTGCTTGATCTCGTCGGTGATGTGCGGGATCACCTGCACGGTTGCACCGAGGTAATCGCCGCGACGCTCCTTGGCAATGACGCTTTCGTAGATCTTGCCGGTGGTGATCGAGTTCTTGCCGGTCAGGCGCGTGCGCATGAAGCGTTCGTAGTGGCCAAGATCGAGGTCGGTTTCGGCGCCATCGTCGGTGACGTAGACCTCGCCGTGCTGGAACGGGCTCATCGTGCCCGGATCGACGTTGATGTAGGGATCCAGCTTCATCATCGTCACACGCAGGCCGCGTGCCTCGAGAATGGCGGCCAGCGACGCGGCGGCAATGCCCTTGCCAAGCGAGGACACCACGCCTCCAGTCACGAATATCAGGGGGGTCATGGCAAGCAATCCGCAGGAAAACCGTATTCTACCGGCTAACGTCGACGCCTGCGAGAACCTGCACTCGGGATTGGCGCCGGGATGACCGGTCGTTCGGCTGGTCATCCCGGCCCACTGCCGCTTGCCAGCCCTGGGCGATCCCGCCACCATGGGCGGTCCCCCAAATTCCGCACTGGCAATGAGCAGTCGCTACAACGCAGCAGATATCGAGGTTCTTTCCGGCCTCGACCCGGTCAAGCGCCGACCGGGCATGTACACCGATACATCGCGCCCCAACCACCTGGTCCAGGAAGTCGTCGACAACTCGGTTGACGAGGCGCTTGCCGGCCACGCCAGATCCATCGACGTCATCGTCCACGCGGACGGCTCGGTGACGGTCAGCGACGACGGCCGCGGCATGCCGGTGGACATCCATCCCGAGGAAGGCATCCCGGGTGTCGAACTGATCCTCACGCGCCTGCACGCCGGCGGCAAGTTCAACAATCGCAACTACGAGTTTTCCGGCGGCCTGCATGGTGTCGGCGTCTCCGTGGTCAACGCCTTGTCGACGCGGGTCGAGGTGGCCATCCGTCGCGAAGGCGAGATCCATCGCATGGAATTCAGGGACGGTGATCGCAAGTCGCCGCTCGAAGTCATCGGTACGGTCGGCAAGAAGAACACCGGCACCACGCTGCGCTTCTGGCCCGACCCGAAATATTTCGACTCGGCGAAGATTTCACTGCCCAGGCTCAAGCATGTGTTGCGCGCGAAAGCGGTTCTCTGCGCGGGCCTGGCGGTGTCGTTGAAAGACGAAGCCAGTGGCGAGGAAATCCGCTGGCTCTATGAGGATGGATTGCGCGACTACCTGCGCTCGATGATTGGCGATGCCGAACGCCTGCCTGCCGAACTTTTCATCGGCGCGCAAAAGCGCGAAAAGAGTTCCGTTGATTTCGCCATCGCCTGGCTGCCGGAAGGCGAATTGACCCAGGAAAGCTACGTCAACCTGATTCCGACCGCGCAAGGCGGCACCCACGTCAATGGCCTGCGCACCGGGCTGACCGAGGCCATGCGCGAGTTCTGCGATTTCCGCAACCTGCTGCCACGCGGGGTCAAGCTGGCCCCGGAAGATGTCTGGGATCGCCTGTGTTTCGTGCTCTCGCTGCGCATGCAGGAGCCGCAGTTCTCCGGACAGACCAAGGAACGCCTGTCCTCGCGCGATGCCGCCGGCCTCGTGCAAGGCGCCGCCCACGACGGCTTTTCCCTGTATCTGAACCAGCATGTCGAGGTCGGCGAAAAGATCGCCCAGCTCGCCATCGAGCGCGCGGCCCTTCGCCTCAAGGCGGAAAAACAGATCGTGCGCAAGAAGATCACCCAGGGCCCGGCCCTGCCCGGCAAGCTCGCCGACTGCGCGTCCAGCGATCTCTCGCGCACCGAACTGTTCCTTGTCGAAGGCGACTCCGCCGGCGGCTCCGCACGCCAGGCCCGGGACAAGGATTTCCAGGCGATCCTGCCCTTGCGCGGCAAGATCCTCAATACCTGGGAAGTCGAGTCCGGCAGCGTGCTGGCCTCGCAGGAAGTGCACGACCTCGCCGTCGCCATCGGTTGCGACCCGGGCAAGGACGACATTGGCGGACTGCGCTACGGCAAGATCTGCATCCTCGCCGATGCCGATTCCGATGGCCTGCACATCGCCACGCTGTTGTCGGCATTGTTCGTCAAACACTTTCCTGCGCTGGTGCGCGAAGGCCATGTCTTCGTCGCCATGCCGCCGCTGTTTCGCGTGGATGTCGGCAAGCAGATGTTCTATTGCCTCGACGAGTCCGAGCGCGATGCCATCCTCGAGCGCATCGAGCGCGAGAAGATGCGCGGCGCGGTCAATGTCACCCGCTTCAAGGGCCTTGGCGAAATGAACCCGAGCCAGTTGCGCGAATCGACGATCAATCCGGACACGCGCCGCCTCGTGCAGTTGACCGTCGGTGCCGTCGAAGATGGCGATGACGGCACCACCAAGCTCATGGACATGCTGCTGTCGAAGAAGCGCGCGGCGGATCGCAAGAGCTGGCTTGAGGAAAAAGGCGACCTCGCTTCGCTCGAAGTCTGAAGCCGAAAGCGCACGAACAAGGCAGGATCAAAGCCCTCATCCGCCCCGGATCGGGGCCGGAGCCAGCTCTGCGGGCACCTCCTCTCTCATGGGAAGAAGGTAACGCCGTCCCGCTTCCCGCTTCCCGGCTCCCTCAATCAAACGCATGTTTGACTCGTGACCTATTGTGGACTATGTTGCCTAGGCACCATGTCGCTCCGGGAGGGGATGCGGTCACGGTGCAAGCTGCAGACTCCGCTCCGCCGTGCCTTGCGCCGGCATGGACGCCGCAACGCATGCTCACGACGAAGCCCAACCGCAGTCCGCCCCTTGAGCGGCTGCACCGGGAGGGATTCAATGATTCGCATAGCACTTGTGCTCTTGCTCGCGCTGGGCACGACATCCGCGTACGCCACCAGCGCCGGCACCGGCGTGGCCTTTGTCCACGGCACCGGCCATCAGACCGATGCCTACAACGACTACTGGCAACCCACCATGGTCAACACCGTGCGCCAGGGTCTGGTCAATCAGAACAACTACACGGTGATCAATTGCGATTTTGAGCAATACATGTGGGACAGTCGTGCCGCCGGTTGCCTGGCCACGCAACTGACTGCCTTCATCACCAGCAAGAACATCACCGATCTCGTCGTCATCACGCATTCCAATGGGGGCAACGTGATGCGCTGGATCATGTCGAATCCGACCTGGGACAGCCGCTATCCGGCGATCATCAGCAAGATCCGCTGGGTCAACGCACTGGCGCCTTCGAGTGCAGGCACGCCGCTTGCAGACGCCGTCATCAGCGGCAATGTCTTTGAATCCGCACTCGGCTGGCTGCTTGGCTACAAGAGCGACGCGGTGCGCATGCAGCAGGTGAGCTGGATGGCCTACTACAACCAGAACTACCTGCTCGGCACGAGCGGACGGCCTGCCCTGAGCAAGGGTTTCTGGAGCGTGGTAGGCACGGATGTCGAGACTGCAGTCTGGGATGGCGACAGTTATTGCGGCGGCTACAGCCTGAATGTGGGACTGGAAATCACCCAGGCCTGGCTCGCCTCCTGCTCCGACGGCTTTCTCGAATGCTCCAGCCAGCGCGCCGCCGGCAATGTCTGGTTCAACGACACCACGCGCATGGCCGGGGGCGAACCGTTGAGCCACAACCAGAGCCGACGCGCATGCTTCGGCCTGCAAAACATCCTTCGCGACGATCTTTGAGGAGCCTGCAGATGAAGATTTCCATGAGTTCCCTGATCGTCTCCCTGCTGCTGGCCAGCTCTGCGGCAACGGCGGCAGCGCCGCTGCAATTGATGGCCGCACGCTCGAGCGACCTCGTGCCAAGCCGCCTGCAAGCGACCACTCCGGCAAGATCGGCGATTGCAGATCTCGATCGCCAGCCCGTGTCGATGTCCTGGGCCATCGATGCGAAGCAGGCACTTGACGCACGACCCGTTCCGTTCACCCGGCAAAGCCGCGAATACTGGAGCGACGCCAGCGCCGACCAGTTGCAGCAAGGCTTCGCCCTGTCGACCAGTGCCAATGGCGCGCTGATCCGCCTCAGCCCGCACGCGGGCAACGCGCAGGTCATCGATGCCTCGACGCTGTTGTTTCGCGCGAATGGCCGACTCTACACGGCCAGCGATGCGGTGCGTTCCGCCGCCGACCAGGATGCGCTGCGTGCCGCCGGCATGGATGTTCCCAGCGGCAGTGTCGTCGTCAAGCTGGCCGACACGCTGGGCAGTGGTCGCATCGAATTGATCGCACCCGGCGCTGCCGGCAGTTACCTCGTGCATGTGTTCGAACCGGCCAGCAAGATCGTCATGTCCTTGCGAGCCGAACGCGATACCGTGCTCTCCGGCGAACCGCTGCGCATCGTCACCACCATCGAGGGCGCAAGCCTGGATCGCGTCGACGGCCTGCTCAGTGCACCGGATGGCTTCAGTCAGGATGTGAGCTTCGTGCGTCAGCGTGATGGCAGTTATCAGGCGCTGGTGCGTCCCGATCCGGCGCATGCCGGCGGCTTTGGCCTGTGGGAAATCCACGCCTTCGGCAATGCCGCGAATCGCACGTTCGCCGTGCCACGCGATGCCCGCACGGCATTCGCGGTGAGCGTCGCCAGCGCACGCCTGAGCGGGACCATCCAACGACCGGCAGGCCTGGCCAGGGATTCCGCATTGCGGCTGTCGATCGGCGTCGAGGCGGCAACGGCCAGTCGCTACCAGCTTGCCGGCACGCTGTATGGCAGCCGCAGCGATGGTTCCCTGGCACCGCTGGCCGTTGCCCACTCCGCCGCATGGCTTGAAGCCGGAACGGCAGCGATCACGTTGAGCTTCGACCAGCAGACCCTCGGCGAATCGCAACTGCGGGCACCCTACGAAATCCGCGATCTGCGTCTGATCAATCAGGCCGACATGAGCCTGGTCGAACGCCGCGAGCGCGCCGCACGAATCGACTGAGCGCACCGCTCACGCAAAAGCCCGGCTTCGTGCCGGGCTTTTGCGTCGAGGTTCTTGCACAAGCGATTGCGCCGCTGGGCGCATTCGCGTGCCGGTGCAATGCTGGCGCAGCTCGCGCTCAGCGCGTTTCCAGGCCATCCGTGAAGATCAGGTCGATCTGCTTGTCGCGCCAGCGTGAAAGCAGGGCACGCAATGCAATCGAAGTGTTCTGCGCGGGCGGCGAAGGTGGCGTCGCCTGGTTCTCCTGGTTGACACCGTGACACCCGTCGCAAGCGTGGATTTCCCCTGGCTGGAAGGAGATCCAGTAACGCTCGCGCACCACCGGCGTACCGGACGGGCTGGTCGAATGCCAGGCCAGGGCGCGGCGCGCCGGCACGAACAAGGCGACCGAACCGTCACCCGCAATTGAAAACTGCCCGGCGGACCGCCAGGGTTCGCCGCGTTGGCCACGGTTGCAGGCTTGTCATGCAGGACTTGCGCGAGGATGCGGCGTCCCTGCGTAGGCGATGCGGTACCGCCTGCGCCACGGATCTGATCGCCCTGGAAAAACTGCATGTGGGCGATGTCATAAAGCAAACCGCCACCGCTTGCCGTGGTCTGCGTGCCGCCCGGCACGCGCAGGTTGCAGGGTTGCTGCCTGTCGGCACGATCACGCGTGGTCACGTTGCGCATGACCACGAGGGCGAGGCCATTGGCGCGCAGGTAGGTGCGGAACTGCTGCGCATCGACATTCCCGAGGTCGAAGGCGTTTTGCTCGGGCGGCTGCAAGGCCATCTGCGTCAGTGGGGGAACCGACCTCGGCCGCACTTCCACCGGCGACAATTCCCGGAACGGCCCGTTGTAGCTGACCAGCACGTCGGGATCCCAGTGGCTGACGCTTTTGCTGATGCCGCTGGTCAGATTCTCCACCGGCACCAGGTAACTCCCGGCACCAGCGGCAAGGCGCTTGAGGCGGAAATCGTAACGCGGGTCGGGATTGGCGCGCGTGCCCTCGTTGCCTGCACCGCGCGACTGGATGGTTGATCGTCAGGCCGTTGACGCCACTGCCCGGCACGCCGATGCGCGGCTCCGGAAACACTTCGGTGCGATCCGGCGTCGGCACGGATGTGCTGCCTTCCCCGGAATAATTGAATGTGCCATAGTCGTTGCCCGGATCATCGTTCTGCTGATCGCGCTGCAAGTGGTCCCAGCGCGAGAAGATCACCCGGCCGAAGCTGTCGACGATCGGATTGAATGAGCCGGATTCCGAAATTTGCAGCGGTTCAAGGTGCCCGTTCGATGGCTGCAGGCGCCACAGGCCGGTCGGTGTCGGCGCTTCCTCGTATTCGTCGAGTTGCGGGTACAAATGCGCCGCGCCATTGCGTGGCGTGTCGCTGACAAGGAGGATGCTGCCATCGCTGAGATAGGCCGGGCTGACGTTTTTGCGATTCAGCGGCTGATTGGCAACCTTGGTGATGACTGCGACCTGGCCTCGGGCGAGTCCGCTGACTTCGTGGAGCTGGAATCAGGATTCGAGCTGCTGTTACTGCTGGGTCGGCGCGCCGATGACCCTGCTGAAAATGGCGCGGTTGCCATCCCGGGAAACGACCGGATCGCGTACGAGAATCGAATTCGCCCCTTGCTGGCCGACGTTGCCATAGCTCGCCTCGGCGTTCAGGTTGCGCAGGCTGCCATCCGGAGAGCGGATGTACAGGTCGCCACTGCGACCCGCCAGGTCAATGCCGCCGCGATGGTTGCCGAATACCGATCCGATCGCGGTGAAATCGTAGCTGATCGGGAATTGGGTGACGAAGAGGATTGGATTCGGCAAGGGCTGGGCGGATGCAGCAGCACCGACCGTCGCCACAAGAAGCAGCTCCACACGTGATTCATTGCAATCTCCCTACCCCGAAAGTGGCCATCCACCTGCATCCGTGCAGTCGTCCTGCATTGCAGGCATGCAGGCCATCCATGGCCAAAAAAAACCGGGGGCCTCACGGCCCCCGGTTTGCAACACTTGCTGGAACTTGATGGATCAGCGACGCGCGCGACGACGCACGCCGAACAGACCGAGCAGGGCCAGCCCGCCCGCTGCAAGCAAGGCGCTCCACTGACTCAGCGTGGGCAGTTCCTGCACGGGTGCAGCCGGGACGCCACCACCACCAGCCGCACCGAGCAACTGAATTGAAAGCGCCGGATCAACGCCACCACCGACGTTGCAGGCAATCAACGTGCCCCAGTCGGTGCATCCGGTGGCAAACCCGTCACCCGGGTTTCGCCACACCGCGTTGCTCAGGGTTCCAACTGTTTGGGTTGTCCAGAAAATCTGCCCGTTGGGCGTGAAATCGAGAGCAATCGAAATCGCCACCCAATACGTGCCTGCCGCAAGCGAACACGTCGAGGGCAACGTGATCGTCGTTGAGCCAGCCGCGATAGTGGCCGGTGCCGCGGCATAGGAACAGGCAGCCGTCGTACCCGGCACGCCGGATGCATCCGGATAGAAATTTACCGAAGCGGTCGTCGCGCCCGTGAAACTTGCGGTTGTCGAGGTGATCAGATTGACCGAGGACAGAGTCCAACCGCCGGCCGGGACCGCAAAGTCGTCGGCTGCTTCGTTGTCGTATTGGTCATACGATGAAGAGAAATTCTGTGCCGTGGTCCCATTCGTGCTCGGGTTTGCAGTCTGGTCAAAAAGGACAGTCGAACCATTCGGTACCGTGAAGCTGGGTTGGGCCAAAGCGCCGAGGTGACCGCGCTGGATGGTCGCCGCATCGGCGCTGGAAATCGTGAATATGGCCGCCGCGATGCCACAGGCAAGCAAGGTTTTTTGGCTGATCATGAATGTCCCCATTGAGATATGAACGAAATCGTCCCGACTGCAACTCGGGCTGAAGCACTGACGAGTTGCATAGTACTGCCAAAGACTAGCAAGAATCCGGGCCATACCGCAATTTGCAGGGCCAGGCCGGAGTGGCAAAAGTTCAGGCCAGTGCCTTCCTGAATGCATCAAGCGCCGAACCGTAGCGATCGGATCGAGCCGTGTCACGGCGCAGAGGCTGGATCACTTGCGCTGCGCTCGCCGTTCGCACCTTGCGGCGGACTTCATGGAAGCGCAGGCAGGCCGGGTCAAACGGCAGTCCGCAGAATGCCAGCAGTGCCCGGGTTGACGCTTCCGGCTCGGCAAGCAGCGATTCATAGACCATGTCGCGTACCTGGTTCGGATAGATTGAGGTCCAGTGGCGACAAAGCCGATCGAAATCACGCCAGTATGCGACGACATCCTCGATGTCGTAACTGAAGCGCTGGCCTCGCGCAAACAGCTGGATGAAGCAGGAAAAGCAGGTCTCCAGCGGATCGCGACGGCAGACGACAACCTTTGCCGCCGGCAACATGGCAAGAGCTGCGGCGACCGACTGCCAATTGGCCAGACCCTTGTCGGTAAAGCGCGGACGCTGCTCACGCCAGCGCGCGGTGCGCTGCAGGTATTCCTTGCCAAGCCGCTCCCAGTCAGCGGCTGTCGCCTCATTGAACCAGGCCGGGAAATCGACGCCACGGCGTTCTGATTCCTCGTTGATGATTGCCGGCAAGTCCGGCAGCTCGCTGGCACCTTCAATCTCGGGATGTGCGGCGAGGATCTGCTCGGTCAGGGTCGAACCCGAACGCGGCAGGCTGACAATGAAGATGACTTCAGCGCCTTGCGTCACCGGAGCGGTGGCCACCGGCGGCCGCGCACAGGCCGCGATGATGGCGTCGACCTTGGCCGAGAAATCCGCGGCATTCCAGGGTTTCTGACGGCGCTTGCAGCGGTTGGCCTCGACCAGCACCGCAAAGGATTCTTCATACCGGCCCAGGTCTTCCAGGGCCTTGGCTTGGGCAAAGCCCATGCGGATGCGATCATCATCGGGCAAGGACCGCTCGCCAAGTACCTGCCCAAGATGGCTAGCCTCGGCAGCCGTCAGCGGCACGGTCTTCAGATTGGCAAGCGAAAACCAGGCCTGGGCATTGCGCGGATTCAACTTGAGGGCATGGCGGAACGCCTGGGCTGCCTCGTCGATGCGCCCCAATGCCTTCAACGAATCGCCAAGCACGATGCGCGCCGGCACATGGCCGGGAGACAGTTGCAGGGCGCGCTCAAGCGCCGGCAACGCGTGCTCGGGTTGGGCGCGGGACTTGAGGGTCTTGCCGAGATTGAACCAGGCGGCAGTCAGACCCGGATTGAGCGATGTCGCCCGACGGAACATCTCGATGGCCGCGTCAACCTCGCCGCTCGCGCGCAGCGAACTGCCGAGATTGTTGAGGATGAGGACATCATCGGGTGCCGCGGCCAGCGCCTGCCTGAACATTTCCACGGCTTCCGCATAGTTTTCCTCCAGATGCTTGAGGACACCCTGCAGGCGCAGGATCTCCGGATGCGTGGGAGCGATGGCGCAGGCGGCAACCAGGCTGCGGCGCGCATCGCCCAGGCGACGCGCCTCGATTCCTGCCGACGCCTGTTCCGCCATCTTGACCACGCGCGGCGAGAGGCCGGCCAGGCGCTTGCGCCATTCGACCTTGCTGATTCCGGGAACATTTGCCATCGATTGATCCAGACGCTGCAGGAAGTCGGTGTCCGCCGGCGCATTGCCGACAATGCCGCAACGCCGAAGCGAATACCAACCGCTGATGATGCCCGAACAGCCCGCCGCAACGAAACCCGCTCAACGCCGCTCAGTCAAAGCCGTCAGCAAACAATTGGGGAACCACGACGATGGATCCCTTCATGCCCGCGGCAAAATGGAAGTCGCAGAAATAGGGGAATTCACCGGCATCGACGAGCATGCGTTCGCCTTCACTGCCACTGGTGAACGAGCCGATCGGACTGGACGGGTCGATCGTCGCCTGCCCGCCACTGACTGATCCGCCGTACAGCGGATGCATGCCGAAATCCGGAATCGCGGCAAAGCGGACGCGGGTTCCCTCGCTGATCGTCACGCAGCGCGGCCGGTAGGTGAACTGATTGGTGGGATTGTCATTGGCGATGCGGATCTCGGCCAGGCCGCGGCGATCCTGGAAATCGCCGGCAAGGCAATCGTTCAAGGCATGCGCGATCTGCGGCATGCCGAGGGCGACGAAAAGCGAGAATCCGGTCAACATTTTCCAGCTGTGGCATAACGTCGCGTGATTGTGCGCACATTGCGCTGACCGCGAAATCGATAGCGTTGCCAGCCGGTAGCGCTTGAATTCAGGGATCCGCATGAAAATCCTGTTCGCTCGACTGTCGTTGGCGGCAACGTTACTCGCATTCAGCAGCACGACATGGGCAGGCGATCACGTCTTTGACAGCAGCTTCGACGATCACGCCGAAGGCCCCTGGTCCGACGCCGACGCGGCCCGCTTCCTGACCCAGGCCACGTTCGGCCCGACGCTAGACGAAATCGCCCGGCTGCGGCGGATGGGCTACAACGCGTGGCTCGCCGACCAGGCTGCGCTGCCCGCCTCGCACGAACGCCCGTACATGGAAAGCCAGGAGGCGGCCGGCCTCGATGTCTACCAGAACAGCCGCCAGGAGGCCTGGTGGCTGCATGCCATCAATGGCCCCGATCAATTGCGCCAGCGCGTCGCCTTCGCTTTCAGCGAGTTGTTCGTCGTATCCGACCAGAACGGCGACATCGAGGGCCAACCCATTGCCACCGCCGCCTACTACGACCTGCTGGTCGACAATGCCTTCGGCAACTACCGCAGCCTGCTCGAGCAGGTGACCCTGAGCCCGGTCATGGGCCATTACCTGTCGATGTTCAAGAACCGCAAGCCGGATGCGCTGGAGAACATCCGCCCGGATGAAAACTATGCGCGCGAGATCATGCAGTTGTTCTCGGTCGGCCTGCTGCGGCTGAATGCGGATGGGACCTTGCTGATGTCCGCTGGACAACCGGTGCCCACCTACAACCAGGACACCATCCGTGGCTTTGCCCATGTCTTCACCGGCTGGAACTGGGCGAACTGTCTCGTCGACGGTGGTGGCCAATGGTGGGAATGGGAATGGTGCCCGCCAGGCCCGGTCGACTGGCCCGAGCCGGGCTGGAACGCTTCCTGGTTCCTGCCCATGCAAGCCTGGGAGAGCTATCACGCCTCGGCCGAAGCCAAGCAACTGCTCGATTACCCGGGTGTCATCCTGCCGGCCGGCATGCTGGCGGGTGGCGGCAGCGCAGCGAGTGACCTGGCTGCCGCGCTCGACAACATCTTCCAGCATCCGAATGTCGGCCCCTTCATTGCCCGCCACCTGATCAAGCGCCTGGTCACCAGCAACCCATCGCCCGCCTACATCGGCCGGGTTGCAGCGACGTTCGCAAACAACGGCCTTGGCGTGCGCGGTGATCTCGGCGCCACTGTTCGCGCCGTGTTGATGGATGCCGAAGCACGCCAGCTGCCCAGCCTTGCCAGCAACGCCGGCAAGCTGCGCGAACCGCTGCTGCGCCAGAGCCACCTCTGGCGAGCGATGCATGCCGCCTCCAACGATGGCCGCTACCGTGAATGGTATGCCGACTACTACCTCGGCCAGGCGGCCTTGCGCTCCCCGACCGTGTTCAATTTTTTCCTGCCCGACTACAGCCCGCCGGGCGAGCTTTCCAGTCTCGGGCTGAGCGCCCCGGAGTTCCAGATCACCACCGACACCACGGTGGCAAGCGTCGCCAACGCGCTTGACTCCAAGACTTTCTGGGCCTGGCGCGGCAATCCCTGGATGGATCCCGAGGATGTCGTCATCGATCTCGATGCCGAGCTGGCATTCGCCAGCGATGCGGTGCGCCTGATCGACCGTTATGACCTGCTGTTCATGAGCCGCACGATGTCCAGCTCGATGTTCGACATCCTCGTCAGCCATGTGCAGGGCATGGACAACGCCGACGCCGATGATCGTCGCCAGCGCGTGCAGGATGCCATCTGGCTGATCCAGACCTCCCCCGAATACGCCATCGAACGGTGATCCCATGAAAAGACGCGACTTCATCCGGCGCGCTCTTTGCGCAAGCGCCTCGTCGGCACTGTTCACGGGTTTCGCCGGCAAGCTTGCCCTCGCCCACGCTGCTGCGGGCAGCGGCAGGCAACTGCTCGGCAACAGCTACCGCGCCCTGGTCTGCGTGTATCTGTATGGCGGCAACGACGCCTTCAACATGCTGGTGCCGCGAAGTACTGCCGAATACAACCAGTACGCCGCCGCGCGCGGTACCCTGGCGCTGCCTGCAGCGAGCCTGCTGCCGCTGAATCCGGCCGTCGTCCCCATCGGTGGCGCGAGTTTCGGGCTCAATCCGGCCATGCCGTTGCTGCGCGACTTGTTCAATCAGGCGCAATCGCCGCTGGCCATCGCCGCCAATGTCGGCCCCCTGCTCTATCCGATCAGCAAGGCCGAATACGAAGCGGGTTCGGTGCCGGTACCGAAACAGTTGTTCTCGCACAGCGACCAGAGCGTGACCTGGCTGCAGACGCGCGCCGATGCCTCCGACCGGCGCGGCTGGGGCGGTCGGCTCGCCGACATGTTCCATGCCAGCAATGCCAACCAGCAGCTGTCGATGAATATTTCCATCGATGGCGAAAACGTCTTCCAGGCCGGTGACGAGGTGTTTCCGTATTTCGTCGGCGAAAATGGCGCGGAAGGCGTCGATGCCGTGCAACCCTGGAACGCGGATCGCCGCGCGGCATTCCTCGCCTTGCGGGATGCGCTGCATGGCAATGCCCTGCAGCGCCAGTACGCATCGGTAATGCGCCGCTCGATGAACAACGAAGCCATGATCAACGATGCGCTCGATGCCGAGACTGCGCTGGCGACGCCATTCCCGGATACGCGCCTTGGCCGCCAGTTGCGCATGATCGCGCGCTTGATCAATGTCCGTGGCACCCTGCAGATGCAGCGGCAGATCTTCTATGTCGGCCTCGGTGGCTTCGACACACACGACAACCAGCTAGGCACCCAGGCCGAACAACTTGCCGAACTCGATGCCGCGCTCGCCGCCTTCCATGCGGCCACGGTCGAAATGTCGGTGGCGAATGCGGTGACCACGTTCACCGCATCGGAATTCGGTCGCACCACCAGCGTCAACGGTGATGGCACCGATCATGGCTGGGGCAGCCATCATCTGATCATGGGCGGCGCGGTCAATGGTCGACGCATCTATGGCATCCCGCCGAACCTGAGCGTCGAAGGTCCCGACGATGCCGGATGGGGCCAGATCATCCCGACCACCTCGGTCGATCAGTATGCCGCCACCATTGCCCGCTGGTATGGCGTGCCGCCCGGCGACATGAGCACGGTGTTCCCGAATCTCGGGCGCTTTGCGACGCCGGATCTCGGCTTCATGGCCAGCAGCTGAGCGTTCGGCGGGCGCTCAGGCTTCACCTTCAAGCGCAGCCTGTCGTTGCGCGCGGCGCAAGGGCAAGGCCTGCGCAAGCAAACCGGACAGCGCCAGGGTCCAGACAATCATCGCGCCACTGGGCAGATCAAGCACGGCGGAAAGGACCAGGCCGGAGACATAACCCGTGGCACCGATCACATAGGCCACGACCCAGCGCCGGTGCCCGCGCATGCCAGTGGTGGCCAGCGCCGGCACGATCAGGCTGGTGAAGACCAGATAGACGCCGATCAGTTGCACGGTGATGGTGATTGCCAGCGCGAATACCGCATAGAACGCCAGCCCGGTCAGGCGCTCGCCGCGCCAGGCAATGACCGCAAGCAACACCAGCGAGGCAATTGCCGCAGTCCACAGTTGTGCAGGACTGACCCAGAGGATCTGCCCGACAAGCAGGTCTTTCAGATGCTCGCCACCGTGCGGATTGTTTGCCAGCAGCAACAGGCTGCCCGTCGCCGCGAGCACGAACACGGTGCCGATCAAGGGTTCCTGGAACCCGGGCCAACGCTTGTCGGTGGCACTGAGCAGGCTGGCACCCAGCAAGGCGGCGATGGCGGCAGCCACCTGCACGCCGAAGCCATGCTCGTCCATGCCGAGGAACTGGGCGAGGATCACGCCGAGTGCCGCGATTTGCGCGATTGCCAGGTCAATGAAGATGATGCCGCGCGCGAGCACCCGTGTACCCAGCGGCACATGCGTGGCGAGCACGATCAGGCCAGCCAGGCAGGCCGGGCCGAGAATGCTGGAATCGAGGCCCTCCCAATTCACTTGAGCGCTCCGAGCAAGCGGTCGATGGTCGAATCGTAAAGACCGAACAGATCCTTGGCCTGCTCGTCGCCACCCACGGTAAACGGCAAGACCAGAGCCGGCACGCCGGTGCGTCCGGCCAACCACTCATCCGGCTTGGAATCCTGGTAGGCGGCGCAAATGATGGCGATGGCACCGCCAGTCTTGGTCACGTCAATCAGGGACGACAGGTGCGCGCTGGTCGGTGGCACGCCGGGCTTGGGTTCGAGCGAACCGATTTCCCGCATGCCCAGCCATTGCAGCAGATAGACCCAGGCCGAATGATGCACGACCACAGCCTTGCCCTTGAGCGGCGCGGCCCTGGCTTCCCAGCGCGGGATCGCAGCTTGCCAGCGCGACTCGAAATCGCCGAGACGCTGCAGATAAATGGCGGCATTGGCGGCATCGAGTTCAGCGAGGCGCGCGCTCAGCGCCCTGGCGATGGCCAGCACCCGATAGGGATCGAGTTGCACATGCGGGTTGCCGTCCGGATGCACATCGCCGCCCGCACGGTCGACGCTGGCCGGCTTGTCCAGCGTGGTCACCTGGTTCGCCGCCATGAAATTGCCGGCACCCGAGGTGACCTTGGCATTGCCGGCCTGGCGCAACAATTGCGGCAACCAGCCGATTTCAAGTTGTGCGCCCGAACAGACCAGCAGGTCGGCCTTGCGCATCTTCGCGATCAGGCTCGGCCGCGCTTCGACGACATGCACATCCTGCAGCGCATTGGTGGCGACATCGACATCGATCGTGTCCGCAGCCAGTTCCGCCAGCAAGGATCCCCATTCCGGCTCGCAGGCAAACACGCGCAACTTGGCCTCGACCGGCGCAGCGAACACGCCAAGCAGGACAATCATCCACAAAAGCAACTTGCGCATCGGCATATTCCTCAGAATTTGTGTGCGCCGTGGGCGCCGAGACTGACCTGGTATTGCAGGGTGAGAACATTGTCGAGGAAATGCGCTTGCGGCTCGTCGCGGGCAAGTTGCAGGCGCAGCAGGCTGAACTCGCTGTTGTGCCAGGTCGCCGCAATGCTGTGCCGTTGCGGATCGTGATCGCTGGCATAGGGGCCGCTCGAAGCCGCCCAAAGCCTGTCGTAGCGATAGCCGACATCCCAACTGCGGCTGAAGCGGTACAAGCCCTCGACATAGGCACCGCGACGCTTGCCATCCCAGTCTTGCGCAGGTGCTTGCGGATCCTCCGGATCGATCACCACGCCCTTGCGGTCATCGATGAACGCCTCGCTGCGCAGGACGATCCCGGAATCCTTGAAGGCACCATGCGGCGCCCACTTCCAGGTGAAATCGAACAGGAACAGATTGCTGCGTCCGCTGAAGCCATCTTCGCCATCGCGCGCATCGGCATGCAGGATTGACGCTCCCGCCAGCCAGGAGTTGTTGCTGCCGACATCACCGCCGGCATGCGCAAAGAAGGTCTTGGCACCGACGCCGTTGTGCGTCGCGCCGGCCGCCGGCGCATTTTCGCCACGAAATGCCTCGGTGCCGATTTCCAGATAAGTCTCGGTCGGCGCGACCCAGCGCAACTGCACGCCATCGTCACCGTATTGGTTGCCAAGAAAGGCCTGGTAGGCCAGAGGTCGATCACTGAAATAGTCGGTGTGCGTGTGGTGGCTGTTGAGGTAGCCGATGTTCGAGTAGAAACGCCCGGCGCGCGCGGTGAATCCATCAGCCAGGGCGGTGGTCTCGACATACGCTTCCTCGATGCCCGCATGCGTTTCGCCATCTTCGCTTTCCAGCGCCAGGGTCAGCTGGCCGTAGAACTTGTCGTCGATGTTCGCCGCAAAGGAAATCTCGCTCTCGCCGAGCAGGAGGCCATCCGCGCTCGGCCCGCCTTCACCGACCAGCGGAAAGCCGGCACGCCGGTAATCGAGTGGATCCTTGGCGTGGTTGACGTAGAGGCCATTGAGGATCAAGGCGATGGCCGGATTGAAGGCGTTGGCCGACGCATTCATGGCCGTTGCCGGCGCTTCGTCGCTGCGGTCAACGACGACCGGATCCTTGCGGGTGGATTTCATCTGCTGCAGTTCGGACTGCGCGGCCTGGGCCGCGGCGAGTGCCTCTGCGGCTTGCTTCTGCAGGGTCTGCGCATTGGCCTCGAGGGCGCGAATGCGCTCGGCAAGCGCGGCAATCTGTGGATCAGTCTCGGTTCTGGCGGCCTGGGCCGCGCCCGGCAGAGTCAAGGAAAGAACCAGGGCAAGCGCAAGGGGTCGCATCGGAATTCCGTAACGGCGGAAAGGGGCGTTCGGGATCCAAGCTGTCCCGATACGCAATCGTTACGTTATACCATCACATTACGTTTCGGGATTCAAGTGGCCTTGGTCAGCCCGTGCACGCAGCTCATCGCTTGCCGGGACGCAGCCCTGCCCGGCGAATGTTCAGATCAGGAACAGCGTCGCCAGGCCGAGGAAAATGAAGAAACCACCGCTGTCGGTCAAAGCGGTGATCAACACGCTTGAGCCGATTGCCGGATCGCGACCAAAGCGGATCAGGGTCATCGGGATCAGCACGCCCATCAAGGCAGCCAGCAGCAGGTTCAAGGTCATTGCCGCGGTCATCACCAGACCGAGGGCGGTGCTGCCATACAGCAGCCAGGCGACCATGCCGATCACGCCACCCCAGACCAGTCCATTCATCAGGGCAACTATGACTTCCTTGCGCAATAACCGCGTTGCGCTCGCCGGGCTGACCTGGCCCAGCGCCAGCGCACGCACGATCATGGTGATGGTCTGGTTGCCGGAATTGCCGCCGATGCCGGCCACGATGGGCATCAACGCGGCCAGCGCGACCAGCTTGGTGATCGAGCCTTCAAACAGGCCAATCACGCGCGAGGCGATGAAGGCCGTGACCAGGTTGATGGCCAGCCACGACCAGCGGTTGCGCAGGGATTTCCAGACCGAAGCGAAGATGTCCTCGTCCTCGCGCAGGCCGCCGCGGCTCAGGGTTTCGGCGTCGCTTTCCTCGCGGATGACATCGACCATCGCCTCGATCGTCAAGCGTCCGATGAGGCGGCCATCGACATCGACCACCGGTGCGGAAATCAGGTCGTAGCGCTCGAAGGCCTGCGCCGTTTCGGCGACATCCTCGTCCGGATGGAAGGTATTGGCATCCACCGCCATGACCTCGCTGACCATGCGCGCCGGGTCATTCACCAGCAGCCACTTCAGCGGCAACACGCCGGTCAGGACGTTCTCGCTGTTGACGACGAACAGCTTGTCGGTCTGTTCGGGAATCTCCTTGAGGAAACGCAGGTAGCGCAGCACGACTTCGAGAGTCACGTCCTCGCGGATCGTGATCATCTCGAAATCCATGATGGCGCCAACCTGGTCCTCTTCATAGGACATCGCCGAACGCAGCTGTTCGCGCTCGGGCGCATCGAGGCGCTGCATCAGCTCATGGACGACATCGTCCGGCAGGTCCTCGGCCAGATCGGCCAGTTCGTCGGCATCCAGTTGCTCGGCGGCAGCCAGGATTTCCGGCGCATCCATGTCGGCGAGCAGGCTTTCGCGTACCGCATCGGAGACTTCGAGCAGGATCTCGCCGTCGCGATCGGCCTTGACCAGGTTCCAGACGCTGAGGCGATCCTCGGGCGGCAAGGCATCGAGGATGTGGGCGACATCGGCCGGATGCAGCTTGTCGATCTGCGCCTGCAGCTCGGCGAGGGTGCGTCGATGGACTTCGACGGCCTCGTGGTCCACCGGGCCTTCGCGATTGGCGAGTTCCTCGACCAGGCGGTGTCGATCCAGCATGTCGCTCACGCGAGCCAGGTGGCCCTGCAGCTGCGTGGTTGGACGGGTGCTGGTCTCGATTTCAGTCATCATGCGCTCGCATTCCGCCATGCGTGCGCAAGGCAGGATCAGGGAATGTCGGTGGGCCGTTTTCGCGGCATTGCGATAGGTCAGGTTGGGCGGAAAGCGTCTGCCCGGGATGCTGCGCGCGCTGGGCGCGAAGCCCTGGTGGCGACGGGATGCCGATGATACGCCGCAGGGGCGGAGATGTCGCCGGTCGGCGCCCGCTTTGCGGCGAACGCGGGATGATCCGTGCGGATCAGGCGTCGCGCCGAGTTGCCCGCGGCAGCTGCTGCGAGAATGCGGATACGGCGAGGCAGCCTGCCAGGCTCAGCAACAAGGATGGCTTGATCAACTGCCTGGTGAGATCGATCGATGGCTGCAGCCAGTTGCCTCCGTAAATGACCGCGGCAGCAAGTGCGGCAATGCCGAAGAGCACGCCGAGTATCCACAACAAGCGTTGTTCGAGACGCGATTCAACGGCTCTCGCCGATGCCTCGGCATCGGCACGCAGGGCGACGCGCCGGGCGAAATCGGCCGGCAGTTGCACCTCGATCGGCTCGCGCAAGGCGCGAACCAGTGCCACGTAGCTGGCGCTGGCAGGATCCAGGTCATGCAGGGCCGTGCCGCTGCGCACAAAGTCCGTGGCGGCTTCCTGGGCTTGCCATTCACGTTCGTCCGGATTCATGCGGCGACTCCCATGTGCTCGTTCAACGCATCCCGCAACTGCTTGCGACTGCGGAAAAGGTGGCTCTTGATGGTGCCCTCGGCGAGGCCGGTGACCTGCGCAATATCGCCGATCGGCAGCTCGTCGAGATGGTAAAGGGTGAGGATCGTTCGCTGCAGCGGCGGCAGGCACTCGATGGCCGCGTGCAGATGACCGGCCATCTGGTTGTCGATGCTGGCTGTCTCGATGTCGAAATCATCGCTGACACGATCGAGCGGCGAGAGCCCGTCCGCATCCGCGTCGGGTTCGGCCAGCGGAATGCGCTTGCGTTCGAGATGGCGCTTGGCCACCGAATAGGCAACCTGGGCAATCCACGATTTCAAGGCACTCTCGTTGCGATACTGATGCAGGTATTGATGCACGCGAAGGAAGGTCTCCTGGCACAGCTCGCGGGTGTCCTCGACGTGCCCGACCATGCGCTGGATCACGTGCCAGCAGAGCTTCTGGTAGTCGCGCACGAGGCGCTCGAACGCGCCCGGCGATCCGTTCAGGACGGCATTGACGAGGGCCTGGTCCTCGGCATGGCTGGTCGGGCTGTCATTCACCCTTCCTCAGATACGCCCTCGAGGCCGGTGGTTGCAAGCACATGCAATGCAACCGCGCCAGCACTGGCCGTATCCCGTTCTGCGCACCGCAACCCACAACCAGGGCAACCCCATGCAAAACCTTGATTTGATGATCCCGATCACCCTTTTCGTCTGCATCACCTATGCGATCAAGGCGGTCGTCGATGCGCGCGTGCGCAAGCAGCTGGTCGCCTCGAACGTTTCGCAGGAACTGATCCAGTCCATCGTCGAAGCCGACGAATTGCGCCGCCGTCATGCCACCTTGCGCTGGGGCGTGGTCCTCGTCGCCCTGGCCATTGGCTTTGGCCTGATGGAAGCGTTCGGCTGGCGCGATTTCACTCCCGGCGTACTGTCGATCCTGCTCGGTGCCACCGGCATCGGCAACCTCGTCGCCTATCACCTGTCACGCAAGATGCCGGGCTGATTCGCACGCGGAGTCACGCGCAGGGCAGGCAAGCACGAACGAAAGAGCCCTCGTCGAGAGGGCTCTTCATCGCATCGGCAAATACTGTCAAGCCGCCTTTAGAACGGAATCTCGTCGTCCTCGAAATTGTCGTCACGCGCCGCTGCGGGAACCTGCCGAGCCGGTGCGGCCTGTGCGCCGCGTGGAGCGCCACGTTCGGGCCTGTCGCCGCCACGCTCACGGCTGCCACCGCCGCCACCACCGCCTCCCTCATTGCCACCGAGCATCTGCATCTCGTTGCCGATGATGTCGGTGCTGTAGCGCTGGATGCCTTCCTTGTCGGTGTACTTTTCAGTGCGGATCGAGCCTTCGACATACACCTGGCGACCCTTCTTCAGGTACTCGCCGGCGATTTCCGCAAGCCGGCCGAACATCTTCACGCGATGCCACTCGGTGCGCTCCTGCTGCTCGCCGGTCTGCTTGTCCTTCCAGGATTCCGACGTTGCCACGCTGAGCGTGCAGACCGCGGTGCCGCCGGCCGTGTATTTGACCTCGGGATCCGCGCCGAGATTGCCCACCAGGATGACCTTGTTCACGCCCCTTGCCATTGCATCGCTCCTCGTTGTCGATTCGATCCGGCCATGTCCAGTGCAATGATGCGGTCTGCTGTCTCAGGGACTGCGAACGCACCTTGCCGATGAAGCACCGCATGATACATGGGCCACGCCGCAGGGTGATCGCAGGGTGCCACGGCAGCGGGCGGGTCCGGCGCCCTGCCGTGAATTGACCGATACTCGATCCCGGCCGGGCGATCCGCACGCGAATGATTTTCCGCTCCGCGCCGTTCCCGTCAATGCCGCCCTGTCCTGCCCGCGCCGAGGAAAAACAGTGTCCCGATCCTGGATCCGCTGGAGCTTGCTCGCTTTCCTCATCGTGGTGGGCCTCCTGCTTTGGCGCAGCGGATTGCTGGCCGAACTCACCTTGCAGGGATTGAAGGCGCGCCAGCATGCACTGGGCGCATGGGTTGCCAGCAACCACCTGCTCGCACTTGCCAGCTTCTTCCTCGTCTATGTCGCCGTTGCCGCCTTGTCGCTGCCCGGCGCGGCCATCCTCACGCTGGCCGCCGGGGCCTTGTTCGGCATGCTCGAGGGAACGCTTTTGGCGTCGTTTGCCAGTTCGATCGGCGCGACCCTGGCTTTCCTGGTGTCACGTTTTCTCCTGCGCGACAGCCTGCGCGCGAAATACGGCCAGCGCCTGCGCGCATTTGATGAAGGCATCCAGCGGGATGGCGCGCTCTACCTGTTTTCACTGCGCCTGGTCCCGGCATTCCCGTTTTTCCTGGTCAACCTGCTCGCCGGCCTGACCGCGCTGAAGACCGGCGTCTTCTACCTGGTCAGCCAGGTCGGCATGCTGCCGGGCACCATTGCCTATGTGTATGCCGGCACGCAACTGGCCCGCATCGACAGCCTCGCCGGCATTCTTTCGCCGGGCCTGATTGCCGCGTTCGTCCTGCTAGGCATCCTGCCCCTGCTGATGCGCTGGCTGACCCGCTGGATGCAGGCGCGGCGCGTCTATCGCGGCTACCGGCGTCCGCGGCGATTCGACTACAACCTGATCGTCATCGGTGCCGGCTCGGCGGGTCTGGTCTCGGCCTATATTGCCGCTGCGGTCAAAGCCCGGGTTGCCCTGATCGAGCGCCACCGGATGGGCGGTGATTGTCTGAATACCGGCTGCGTGCCGTCCAAGGCCCTGCTGCGCAGTGCGCGACTGCTGGCCGATGTACGCAACGCGGAGCGCTACGGCATTGCCGGGGCCACGGCCTCCGTCGACTTTGCCAAGGTGATGCAGCGCGTGCACGAGGTCATCGCCAGGATCGCGCCGCATGATTCGGTCGAACGCTACCGCGGCCTTGGCGTCGAGGTGATCAAGGGCGATGCGCGCATTGTTTCGCCATGGCAAGTCGAAGTCGATGGACAACGCCTCAGCGCACGCAGCCTGATCATCGCCAGTGGTGCGCAGGCGCGCGTGCCCGCCATCGAGGGGCTCGACGCCGTCGATTTCCGCACGTCGGATACCTTGTGGGAAATCCGTGAACTGCCGAAGAACCTGGTCATCGTCGGTGGCGGCCCGATCGGCTGCGAGTTAGCCCAGGCGTTCGCACGCCTTGGCAGCAAGGTCAGCCTGGTGCAGAAGGATTCACGCCTGCTGCCGCGTGAAGATGCCGACGCCTCGAAGATCATCGCCGACCGCTTTGCCGCCGAAGGCATCGAGGTGGTCAGCAATTGCGAGGCCATCCGCGTCGAAGGCGACAAGGCGGGCGGCGTCCTCATCGGCAGGCGCGATGGCGAGGAAATGCGCTTCGCCTTCGATCGCCTCCTGCTCGCATTGGGACGCAAGCCGAATGTCAGCGGCTTCGGCCTCGAAGCGCTCGGCGTGGAAATCGATCCGCGCGGCACCATCCGCAACGACGCCCTGTTGCGCACGAACTTCCCGAACATCTTCGTCGCCGGCGACGTCGCCGGGCCATACCAGTTCACCCACGTCGCCTCGCAGCAGGCCTGGTACGCAGCGGTCAATGCCCTGCTTGCGCCGTTCTGGAGTTTCAAGGTCGATTACCGGGTGATTCCCTGGGCGACCTTCACCGATCCAGAGGTCGCCCGCGTCGGCTTGTCCGAAACCGAGGCCAGGGCGCAAGGCATCGAGGTTGAAG
The DNA here is from genome assembly GCA_001899855.1 of Lysobacterales bacterium 63-13. GTDB lineage: Bacteria > Pseudomonadota > Gammaproteobacteria > Xanthomonadales > Rhodanobacteraceae > Dokdonella. The sequence goes on along the minus strand of MKWR01000002.1, from coordinate 34,694 downwards.
TGACCCGCTACAACCTCGACGACCTCGATCGGGCCATCACCGACGCGGCCGACCACGGCTACGTGAAGATCCTCACCGCGCCGGGCAAGGACCGCATCCTCGGTGCGACCATCGTCGGCGAACACGCGGGCGACCTGCTGGCCGAGTTCGTCCTCGCCATGAAACACGGCATTGGCCTGAACAAGCTGCTCGGCACGATCCATGTCTACCCGACCCTTGGCGAGGCCACGAAGATGGCGGCCGGGGCCTGGAAACGCGCCCATGCGCCGCAAGGCGCCTTGCGCCTGGCCGAACGCTTTTTTGCCTGGCGCAGGCGATGAGTGCGGGATAATGCCGCCGCAGATTCCATCAATGACAGGAAACCCCATGACCCCCTCCAGCGATCACGACGAGGTCCGCCGCTACTACGGCGAAGTCCTGCAAGCGAGCAGCGACCTGAAGACCGGTGCCTGCTGCCCGAGTGAATCGATGCCGCCTGCCCTGCGCAGCCAGCTCGCCGACATCCATCCCGAAATCACCGCGCGCTTCTATGGCTGCGGCTCGCCGATGCCTGCCGTGGTTTGCGGCAAGACCGTGCTCGATCTCGGTTGCGGCACGGGCCGCGATGTCTACCTGTTGTCGCGCCTGGTCGGCGAGCGCGGGCACGTCATCGGCATCGACATGACCCCCGAGCAACTTGCCGTCGCGCGCCGCCACCAGGCCTGGCAAGCCGAGCGTTACGGCCATGCACGATCCAATGTGCAATTGATTGAAGGCCGCATCGAAGACCTCGCTGCCTGCGGCATTGCCGATGCCAGCGTCGATATCGTCATCTCCAACTGCGTCCTCAATCTCTCGCCGGACAAGGAAAAGGTCTTCGCCGAGATCTTCCGCGTCCTCAAGCCCGGCGGTGAACTGCATTTCTCCGATGTCTTCGCCGATCGACGCATCCCGCCGGCACTGCGCAGCGATCCGGTGCTGCTCGGCGAATGCCTGTCCGGTGCGCTGTATGTCGAGGATTTCCGGCGCATGCTTGGCCGCATTGGCTGCGCCGACGTGCGCTGCGTCAGCCAGGCACCGATTGCGTTGAACGATGCGCAGATCATTGCGCGCATCGGCATGGTCGCTTTCCGCTCGATGACCTTGCGCGCATTCAAGCTCGATCTCGAGGACCGCTGCGAGGACTACGGGCAGATCGCGACCTATCGCGGCAGCATCGCCGGGCAACCGCATGCCTACCTGCTCGATGACCATCACCGCTTCGAGACGGGCAAGCCGACACCCGTCTGCGGCAATACCTTCGACATGCTCGCGGCAACCCGCCTTGCCGGCCACTTCGACCTGCATGGCGAGCGGCGCGTGCATTACGGCCTGTTCGCCTCCATGTCTTCAAACCCGGCCAGCGCCGCGAGCGCAACAATCGAGGCCACGCAAGGCTGCTGCTGATCGTGTCCGCGAATGTCGCCATCATTGTTCCCGCTGCGCCCGGCGACATCACCTGGCGCACGCTGCTGGCGCAACTGCAGGGCGCGGACGCCAGGGAAATCCGCCTGGTGCTGGCCGAAGGCGACGAAGCAGCTGTGGACGTGCACTCGAGCACCTTCAAGGTTCTGCATGCACCCGTCGGGCGCCCGCGCCAGCTCAATGCCGGCGTTGCCGCAAGCACGGCCGACTGGCTGTGGTTCCTGCACGCCGATTCCGCACTGACCCCTGCGACCCTTGCGGCCATGCACGAATTCGTGGGCAGGGACGAAGACGCCATTGGCTACTTCCAACTGCGCTTTCTCGATGACGGTCCGCGCTGGATGTTCCTCAACGCCTGGGGTGCGGCCTTGCGCAGCCGTCTCCTTGGCCTGCCGTTTGGCGACCAGGGCCTGCTCATGCCGAGACGCGTGTTGCGCGCCCTTGGCGGCTTCGATGAAGGCATCGGCAAGGGCGAGGATCACGCCCTGGTGTGGGCCGCGCACGCCCGCCGCATCCCCGTGCGCGCGCTCGGCGCAAGCCTGCGCACCAGCGCCCGCCGCTATGCCGAACAAGGCTGGTGGCGAACGACCTGGCAACACCTGTGCCTGACCCGCGCGCAGGCCGCCGAATTCTCGCGCCAGGCACGCGCACGTGCCGCGATCGAACGCGCATGAGTTGTGCCGTCGCCATCTTCGTCAAGACGCCGCAGCTATCCGCGGTGAAGACACGGCTGTGGCCGGGCATTGGTCGCCGCCAGGCCGAGCGCCTGCATTGCGCATCGGCGGCAGCGGTGCGCTCGGTGGTCGCACAGGCCAGTGCGAACGGCACCATCCGTGGCTATTGGGCGCTCGCCGAAGCGGCCCCGGCGAGTGCGGCGTTCTGGCCCGGCCTTGCCCACGTCGAGCAGGGCGAAGGTTCGCTGGGCGAACGCATGGCGTCGGTCTATCGGCAACTGCGCGAGCTGCACGCCGGCGTGATCCTGGTTGGTGCGGATGCCCCGCAACTGCAAGCGGACATGCTCCTGCAGGCGGCCGCCTGGCTTGCTGGTGAACCCGCACGGCTGGCGCTGGGACGCGCTGTCGATGGCGGCTTCTGGCTGTTTGGCGGCAATCGGGATATCGCCACGCCGGCATGGCTCGAGCCGCGTTACAGCGAGGCTGCCACGGCCAATGAATTCGTCCGTGCCATGGATGCGTTTGGTGACTGGTGCGAACTCGCCAGCCTGCAGGACATCGATACGCTCGCCGACTTCGCCGCTGTCCGCGCGCAACTGCAGGCACTGCCGGCCGCGACTGTCGAACAGCAAGGCATGATCGATCTGCTTGCCGAATTGTCGACGATCGCGGAGCCTTGCACGTGATCGCGTGGCTGCTCACGCATGCCGCATCGACCCGCTTTGCGGTGGTTGCCAGCGTGTTTGCCGTCCTCCTCGTGCTGCAGCTGCGCATGCCGCGGCGTGGCGATCATTCCGCACCTGGCCGCTATGTGCGCAATTTGTCCTTGCCGCTGATTTCCGCCGCCATCGTGTACCTGCTGCTGCCGCTGACCCTGGTCGGCCTGGCCACGCTGCTGGCCGAGAGGCAGCTTGGCCTGTTCAACCTGCTCGAGTGGCCGCTGGCGATCGAATTTGCGCTCACCATCATCGTGCTCGACCTGGCCATCTACTGGCAGCACCGGGCCATGCATGAGTTGCCGTGGCTGTGGCGCCTGCATCGCCTGCACCATACCGATCTCAATTTCGAGCTGACCCTGGGCTTGCGTTTCCATCCGTTCGAGATCGTGTTTTCGCTGCTCTGCAAGGCGCTGGTCATTGCCGCGCTTGGTGCCGCGCCGCTTGCCGTCCTGTGCTACGAGATCCTGCTTGCCGCATTTGCCCTGTTCTCGCATGCCGACATCCGCATCGCCAAGCGCTGGGATCAAGGCTTGCGCCGGTTCGTCATCACCCCCGACTGGCATCGCGTGCATCATTCGGTGCACCGCGAGGAAACCGACAGCAACTACGGCAACCTGCTGAGCATCTGGGATCGCCTGTTTGGCTCGGCCACCGAGCAACCGCGCGATGGCCACCTGGGCATGCGCCTCGGCCTTGACGAATTCCGCGACGACGCCTCGCAGCGGCTTCGTGGCATGCTCATGCAACCGTTTCTCGACGCCACCACCCCGACCGGAAAGAACCGCACACCTCATGCGTGATACCTGGCCCCAGCTTGCCCACAGCGAATTTCCCTCGATCGAACGCGGGCGCATCACCACCCTGCAGTTGAATCTCGGCTATCGCTGCAACCTCAGTTGCATCCATTGCCACGTCAATGCCGGTCCGCGGCGCACCGAAACCATGGATCGCGAGACCATGCAGCTCGCCCTCGAAGTCGGCGCACGACTCGGCGTCGGCATTCTCGACCTGACCGGCGGGTCACCGGAAATGAACGTCGATTTCCGCTGGCTGGTGGAAACCGCAAAGGCGCGAGGCCTGCACGTGATGGATCGGCTGAATCCGACGATCATGCAGGAGCCCGGCTATGCATGGGTCGGCGAATTCCTCGCCGCGCATGAAGTCGAAGCCATCGCCTCCCTGCCCTGCTACAGCCAGGCCAATGTCGAGGAGCAGCGTGGCGAAGGCACCTTCGAAAGTTCGATCACGGCCTTGCAGAGGCTGAATGCGCTCGGCTATGCCATGCCCGACAGCAAACTCATCCTCAACCTGGTCTACAACCCGAACGGTGCCTTCCTGCCGCCAGCGCAGGATCAACTTGAACAGGATTACCGGCACCTCCTCGCCGAGAATTTCGGCATCCGCTTCAACCACCTGTACGCGCTGGCAAACATGCCGATCCAGCGTTTTGGTTCGTGGTTGCTGTCGAAGGGGAAGTTCGACGATTACATGGCAACCCTGCGCAATGCGCACCAGGATGCCAATCTCGATGCGGTCATGTGCCGCTCGACCTTGAGCGTCGGCCACGATGGCAAGGTCTACGACTGCGATTTCAACCAGATGCTCAAGCTGCCGCTGGCCGGGCGCGGGCAGGATACCCATCTGCGCGACCTGCTCGCGCAGGATCTGCCCAAGGCAATTGGCGTCGCCGGCCATTGCTTTGGCTGCACCGCAGGACAGGGTTCGAGCTGCGGCGGCGCCTTGCATTGAGCACCCGACTGGATCCTGCGCAGACGTGGAGGCGTCGATATTGCAGGCATGCATGCATTGCCGTTGAACGTGCCGGCTATACTGGGCGCATTCGATGCGGGGAATGACCTTTGAGCTCCATGCTACTTGCCGAGAACGCGGAAATCCGCAGTTTTGCCGACGTGCAGGCGCTTGCTGCTGCCGACATGGAGGCAGTCAACTCGCTGATCCGCCAACGACTCGCATCGAATGTCGTGCTGATCAACCAGATTTCCGCGCACATCATCGGCAGTGGCGGCAAACGCCTGCGGCCGATGCTGCACCTGCTCGCCGCGCGCGCCTGCGCCTACCGCGGCAACGGCCACGTCCTGCTCGCCGCCCTGATCGAGTTCATCCACACCTCGACCCTGCTGCATGACGATGTCGTCGATGAATCCGATCTGCGGCGTGGACGCAAGACGGCGAACGCGGTATGGGGCAACGCGGCCAGCGTGCTGGTCGGCGATTTCCTCTATTCACGATCGTTCCAGATGATGGTCGAGCTCGACGACATGCGCATCATGCGCATCCTCGCGGACACCACCAACCGCATCGCCGAGGGCGAAGTCCTGCAGCTGCTCAACATCGGCAATGCCGACACCACCGAGCAGGCCTATCTCGACGTCATTGAACGCAAGACCGCAGTGCTGTTCTCGGCGGCGACGCGCCTTGGCGCGGTGCTCGCCGGATTGCCGACCGAGCAGGAAGAAGCGCTCGCGCAATACGGGCTCGATCTCGGCTATGCATTTCAGATTGCCGATGACGTGCTCGACTATGTTTCCGATGCCGACACACTCGGCAAGAACATCGGCGACGATCTCGCCGAAGGCAAGCCAACCCTTCCGGTCATACACGCCATCGCCCACAGCTCCGCCGGGCAAGCAGCAAGCCTGCGACGCGCGATTGAATCCGGCGGGCTCGATTCACTCGACAACATCATTGCCGCGATCCGCGATTCCGGCGCCATCGAACATGCACGCTCGCGCGCCGAGCACTACGCGCAAGCGGCACGATCGACCTTGTCCGCCCTGCCCACCTCACCGGCCCGCGATGCGCTTTCCCTGTTGGCGGATTATTCGGTGAACCGGAGCTCCTGATTCACGGCGCAGGGACAAGGATTCAGGCCGCGCCCAGGCGCTCCATCCGGTAACTCCCGTCCAGCACGCGGCCAACCCATTGCTGGTGCGCCAGATACCAGTCAACGGTATTTGCCAGTCCCGATTCGAAGGATTCGGTCTGCTGCCAGCCGAGTTCGCGCTTGATCTTCGAGGCATCGATCGCGTAGCGGCGATCATGGCCGGGCCGATCCTTGACGTAGGTGATCAGGGAATCCCGCTTGCGCCCGTCGGCCAGCGGCTGGCGCGCGTCGAGCAAGGCGCAGATCGTCCTCACGACATGGATGTTCTCGCGTTCGGCGTCGCCGCCGACGTTGTAAACCTCGCCGACGCGGCCGATTTCGAGAACGCGCAGGATCGCCCTGCAATGATCCTTCACATACAGCCAATCACGCACATTGCGACCGTCGCCATAGACCGGCAAGGCCTCGCCGACAAGCGCTTTCTGGATAATGAGGGGAATCAGCTTTTCCGGGAACTGGAATGGCCCGTAATTGTTCGAGCAGTTTGTCGTCAGCACCGGCAAGCCGTAGGTGTGATGGAAGGCGCGCACGAGATGATCGGAAGCCGCCTTGGATGCCGAATACGGCGAATTCGGCTGGTACGGCGATTCCTCGGTGAACCTTCCGACCGGGCCAAGCGATCCGTACACCTCGTCGGTCGACACGTGCAGGAAACGGAACGCATCCTGGCGCTCGAGCGGCAAGCCGCGCCAATAGGCGAGCGCGCATTCGAGCAGGTTCAAGGTGCCGACGACATTGGTCTGCACGAACTCGGCCGGGCCATCGATCGAGCGATCGACGTGCGATTCGGCGGCGAAGTTGAGGATTGCCATTGGCTGATGCGTGGCGAGGATGCGCTGCACCAGTGCGCGATCACCGATATCGCCATGCTCGAAGGCATAGTCCGGATGCGTGGCGACATCGGCCAGCGTGTCGGGGTTGCCGGCATAGGTCAGCGCATCGAGGTTGACGATGCGGTAACCACCCAGGGCGAGCACGTCGAGGATGAAGTTGCCGCCGATGAAACCGGCACCGCCGGTGACCAGTACAGTTTTCATTGCGTTCGCTGATCCTTGTTGATCATCGGGAAATTGCCTTGCAGGAACCCTTGCGCCCAGGCAAGCCTGGCTGGGCGCGACTGAAGAGATCCCGCTGACGCATCTTCATTGCTGCGCGCCGGATGGCAGGATATTCAAATCGCTTCCCCTTCGCTCGCGCGCAAGGCGTAGAACCCGGCCACGAATGCATCCAGCCGGGACGCCTCGATCGCCGCACGCAGTCCGCGCATCAGTTCCTGGTAATGATGCAAATTGTGGATCGTGGCGAGCTGGCTGGCGAGGATTTCACCGCAGCGATCCAGATGGCGCAGGTAGGCACGACTGAATCCGGAGCGGCAGGCATAACAGGCGCAACCTTCCTCGATCACGCGCGTGTCGCAGGCGAACTTCGCGTTGCGGATGCGCAGGGTGCCGTGCCGCGTGAACAGGAAGCCGTTGCGCGCATTGCGCGTCGGCATCACGCAATCGAACATGTCGACGCCACGGCGCACCGCTTCGACGATGTCCTCGGGCCGGCCCACGCCCATCAGGTATCGCGGCTTGTCGGCAGGCAGGTGCGCCTCGATCGACTCCAGCGTCGCATTGCGTTCTTCCTCCGGTTCGCCCACCGCGAGGCCGCCAATCGCATAACCGTCGAATCCGATTTCGACCAGGCCATGCGCCGAGCGCTTGCGCAGATCGGGATAGACCGAGCCCTGGACAATGCCAAACAGGGAATTCGGATTGCCGTGCTCGTCAAAGGCGCGTCGCGACCGCGCCGCCCAGCGCAGGCTCAGCTCCATCGATTCCCGCGCCACCTGCTCGGTGGCCGGGTACGGCGTGCACTCGTCGAAGATCATCGCGATATCGGAATCGAGCACCTGCTGGATGCGCATCGACTCCTCGGGACTCAGGAACACCTTCGCGCCATCCACCGGCGAGGCGAAGGTGACGCCCTCCTCGGTGATCTTGCGCTTGTGCGCGAGCGAGAAAACCTGGAAACCACCCGAGTCGGTCAGGATCGGCTTGTGCCAGCCGATGAAGCGATGCAGGCCGCTAAAGTCGCCGATGACATCGAGTCCCGGCCGCAGGAACAGATGAAAGGTGTTGCCGAGGATGATCTCGGCACCGGTCTCCTCGACATCCCGCGGCGTCATCGCCTTGACCGTGCCATACGTGCCAACCGGCATGAAAGCCGGCGTCTCGATCGTGCCACGCTGGAAAGTCAGGCGACCGCGACGGGCGGTGGAGTCGGTGGCGAGGAGGTCAAATTTCATTTGAAAGGGAATCGGGAATATGGAATGGGGAATAGTTCAAGCACTCCTCGAACCAGACAAGAATGGGGGCGAAACCTTGCGCCAAATCATGTTGTCGTAGAAATGCGCTCCTGCTCTTGCTCCTACCCATTCCCGATTCCCGATTCCCGACTCCCGGCACCTAGCGGCCACACCAACATCGCATCACCATACGAGAAGAACCGGTAGTGTTGCTCGACGGCATGGCGGTAGGCGTCAAGGATGAACTCGCGGCCGGCAAATGCCGAGACCAGCATCAGCAGGGTCGATTCGGGCAGATGGAAATTGGTCAGCAGGGCGTCGATGCTGCTGAACCGGTAGCCCGGGAATATGAAGATCTGCGTTTCGCCGGCGAACGGTTCGAGCACGCCATCGTGGCTGGCGCTTTCCAGCGCACGCACGACGGTGGTGCCGACCGCGATGACACGACCGCCGCGAGCGCGCGTGTGGTGGATCCTGTCGACCAGCTCGGCACCGACATTCAGCCATTCACGATGCATGGTGTGATCTTCGAGTTTCTCGGCACGCATGGGCTGGAAGGTGCCCGCGCCGACATGCAGGGTGATATGGCCGGACTCGATGCCACGGTTGGCAAGTCGATCGAGCAGACTCTGGTCGAAGTGCAAGCCGGCGGTCGGTGCGGCCACGGCGCCGGGTTCGCGCGCAAACACGGTCTGGTAGCGCTCGCTGTCGAGGGCATCCGCAGTGCGTTCGATATACGGCGGCAAGGGCATGCGGCCGAGTTTGAGCAACAGTTTTTCCAGCGGCTCCGGCGATTCGAAGCGCAGGCGGAAGAACTCGCCTTGGCGGCCGAGAACGCGCGCAAGCGAGCCATCGGCCAATTCGATCGCGGCACCTTCCTTCGGTTTCTTGCTGACACCCAGTTGCGCGGTCGCTTCATGGGTTCCGCTGACGCGCTCGATCAGGATTTCAACCGCGCCACCGCTTTCCTTGCGCCCGAACAGGCGCGCCGGCAGCACACGGGTATCGTTGAACACGAGCAGGTCGCCTGCGCGCAGCAATTCCGGCAATTCACGCAACTGCCGATCCGCCATCGACGCCCGTTCGGCATCGAGCAGCAACAGTCGACTGGCCGAACGCTCGGCAAGTGGTTGCTGGGCGATCAGCTCGGGCGGCAGGTCAAAATGGAAATCCGATTTCTTCAAGGCGACGCGATCACTTGCGGGGGCGCGCATTGTAGCCGACACGCCGCACTGCGGCTGGGCGCACGAGATTGCTACAACCAGCCCTTCTGCCGCGCCAACCGATAGGCCTCGATGCGATTGCTGACGCCGAGCTTGCCGATTGCCTCGGAAAGATAGTTGCGCACCGTGCCATGCGAAAGGTTGAGCTGGGCGGCAATGTCGCCGGCACCCATGCCCTCTCCGGCCAGGCGCAGCACCTGGCGCTCGCGTTCATTCAGCGGATCAGCCTCGGACCAGGCGTCGACGGCGAGTTGCGGATCGATCGAGCGCCCCCCGCGATGCACCTTGCGCAAGGCTTCGGCGAGATTTTCCGCGGGCGCATCCTTGAGCAGGTAGCCGGCAACCCCTGCATCCAGCGCGCGACGCAGGAATCCGGGGCGCGCAAACGTGGTGACGATGACCACCTTGATCGGCAACTCGTTGCGCTGGATGCGTTGGGCAAGTTCCAGGCCGGTCAGTCCCGGCATTTCAATGTCGGTGACCAGCACGTCCGGTTGCAGGCGCTGCACCTCGCGCCACGCGCTTTCGCCATCGGCGGCGGCACCGAGCACCTCGATGTCGGATTCGAGGCTGAGCAATGCCGACAGCGCACCGCGCACCATGGCCTGGTCTTCGGCAAGCAGTACGCGGATCATCGACTGGACAAGGCCTGCGGTTTCATCTGCGCAAAGTAGCAAATCCGCGGCGGCGTGGCGTGCTCATTGCGCAGCCAGCGGCGGCGTGGCAAGCGGCGTGGTCGATATCTCGCGTGGCGATGGCAAAGGCAGGCGCACCTCGATGCGCGTGCCGGTGCCGGGTCTTGAATCGATGCGCAAGCTGCCAGCCAGCGCCTCGACGCGCTCACGCATGCCCGACAAGCCGTTGCCGGGGACGATGGCATTGCCGCGGCCATCATCGCTGATGCTGAGGATGGCCTGGCCGTTGTCACTTTCCAGCTTCACCTCGGCGGTCGCCGCCCGCGCATGGCGCTGGATGTTGGTGATCGCCTCGCGCACGACCAGCGCGCATGCCGTTTCCACTTCGACGGGCAAGGCGACATCACCGAACTCATACTGGAATGCGATGCCGTCGGACTCGAGCAACAACCGCGCCGAGGCCAGTTCCGCAGCAAGACCGGCGGCACGGATTCCGCTCACCGCACGCCGCACCTGGGTCAGCGCATCGCGGGCGACCCGCGTCACATCGTCGATCTCGCGACGTGCCGCAGCCGGATCGCGTTCGAACAACTTTCCGGCCAGCTCCGATTTCAAGGCGACCAGGGACAGCGTGTGGCCGAGCAGGTCGTGCAGGTCGCGACCGATGCGCTCGCGCTCGGCAAGCGCGGCGAGCCGCCGCACTTCGTCATGCGACAGCTTGAGTTCGGCACGCTTGCGCGCGTTTTCGCCGTAGAAATGGTTGCCGAAGAACACGGCCACGGCAATGATCGTGGTCAGCGCGAAGATGAAGATGGGGAAGCGGACGAGGACGATTTCCAGCAGGAAGGCAAGCAGGATGGCGGCCACCCAGAGCAGGCGCAAGGCCAGCCGACGCCCGATCTGCGCGACAAAGGCGACGGCGTAGATGATGTAGGTATTGGCGAAGGGATTCACCGGCAGCAGGAGAAAACCGAGCGCGGCAATCGCCAGCGTGTACGCGATCGGCGAGCGGCCTCCGCTCCAATGCGCCCTGAAGTAGAGCGGCAGGAACACGGCAACCGTGGCCAGGGTCGGCCACAGGATCCCGGCCGGCATGCCGATCCAGTACATTTCCGTCTTGCCCTGGTAATCAAACAGCGCCGGCATGAACAGGAAGAGGAGAAAGCCGAGGTTGTAGAACGGAGCCCAGCCCAGTTGCAGTTCCTCGGGGATCAGGCGGCCACGCCAGTAATGAAACGGTGCGTGCTGCGTCGTCATCGTCAGCTCCTCATGCCGCGCTCAAGGCAACTCTACAGGATCAATCCAACAACGAAATGCGGCGATCCGGGACGGTGATCGCATGCAAGTCCGCCTCGTGTTTCATTCTGCCGCCTGCAAGCGGCGCCGCGCCAGCGCGAAACAGGCAAGCGTGAACACCGCTAGCACGAGCAGGTGTTTCCACAGCGGCCCACCGGCATCGCGACCGACCACCTTCAGCGCAATCTGCGCGAGGTGATACGAGGGCCACAGCGGCGCAGCCTTGGCAATGAAGGCCGGCAGGATCGACAGCGGCATCCACAAGCCGGAGAGAAAGGCCATCGGCAAGTACAGGATGTTGACCACGGCCGGAGCCGCCGAGCCGGCGACCAGGCTGCCGATCCACAAGCCGATCGCGCAGAACGGCAACACGCCGAGCACGTTGACGAGGAACAGCAGCAACCACTGGACAGGAGTCAGCGCAACGCCGGCCAAGGTCACCGCGATGCCTGCCAGCATGATCGAGATCAGGCTGGCGAAGATCATCGCCATGGCCATCTTCGCCACCAGCAGGGCGGCCGGCGGCATCGGCAATGCGCGCTTGTAGCGCTGCAGGCCCTGCTCGCGTTCGATCGCGATGGTCACGCCGAAGCCGAACAGCGCCGAGCCCATGATGCCGAACACGCCATAGGTTGCCAGCAGGTACTGCGAGATCTCGCCGCCGGGCGAACGGGTCAGGATCACGCCGAACAACACGTAGAACAAGGAAGGAAACAGCAAGGTCGGCAAGACGAAGGACGGCGTGCGCCAAAGGCGCAGGAATTCATACTTCGCTTCGAGCAGGTAACTGCGCAGCGGATTGTGCGCCTGCAGGGCAATCGGGTTCATCACGCGGCCTCCCGGGTCAGTTCGATGAATGCTTCGGCCAGGCCTGCTCTCTGCACTTCGAGATCGCTGAGCCCGGCATCTTCGGCCAGCAGGCGGCGCACCACCGATTCGGCAAGATCGGCAACGATGTCGATGCGGCCAGCCTCGCGGCGTGCGCTGCGCACGTGCGGCCAGTTGGCGATGTCCTCGGGATCGATCGACGACACGCAGCGGATGCGCCGCTGCGCCACGTGCGCGCGGATCTCCTGCACCGATCCCCTGGCAACCACGCGACCGTTGTTGAGTACGACGACGCGATCGGCCAGGCTCTCGGCCTCCTCCAGGTAGTGCGTGGTCAACAACACTGCGCAGCCGTCGGCGACCAGCTCGCGCATGGCCTTCCACAAACCCTGCCGCGCTTCGATGTCGAGTCCCGTGGTCGGTTCGTCGAGAAACAGCACGCGTGGCCGACCACACAGGGCGAGCGCGAATTGCACGCGGCGCTGCTGGCCACCGGAGAGCTTGCCGTAACGGCGATCGAGCAAGCCATCAAGCCCGGCCAAGGCGACGCAGTCGGCGACACTGCGCGGCGCGGGATAGTAGCTGCGCGTCAAGTCGAGCAGTTCGCCCACCTTCAGCGTTTCCGGAATGCCTGCGCTTTGCAGCATGAGGCCGACCGTGCGCCGCGCGTCGAGATCCTGCGGCGGGCGGCCGCACAGATGAGCCGTGCCGGCATCGGCCTGCAGCAGGCCAAGCAGCAAGCCGATCGCGGTGGTCTTGCCGGCGCCGTTCGGGCCGAGCAGGGCGAGCAGCTCGCCTCCATGCAGGGCAAGGTCAACGCCGTCGAGGGCAAGCTGCTTGCCGTAACGCTTGCTGGCGGCCCGCAACTCGGCCAGCGCGGGGATGGATGAAATGGACATGGATGGTGCTCCTTCAGCGTGTGCCTATCCTGCCCGTGCGCGGCGCCCGGGCGCAGTCGCGCCCATCAGGCATCGCGCCTGACAGGCGTCATGCGCGAGTGCCGCATCCGCTGCTGCCCGGCAGGCCCGCAGGAGCGCCCGGAATGCGCGCGGGGGTACCGCGAATGGCCCCGATGTGATACGCTTTGCAAAGCGGTTTTTCTTTTTTAATCAATGGCTAAGGCCTGACTGCCCACGACGTGACCCGGCGTGGGCTTTGTGCTTTTCGGGAGAATCACGATGAATGCGTTGCTGGTGAAATTGCATGAGATGCGTGCAGCGGGCGCTGCAGCGAAAACCTCGGGCCTCGACGACGCCGTCCTGGAAACCCTTTTCGGGAGCTACCCCGAGCTGGCCGAAGCCATCGATGCCGCCTACGCGGCATTTCTCGCCTTGCGCTCGAGTCGCGCTGACCTGCTCAAGCTCGATGAGAACGAGCAGATCCATGCCATCCAGGCCGATTACGTGAATTTCTATCCGGATGACGGAGTCAACCCCTACGTCGCCTTGAGTGCCCGTGGGCCGTGGATCGTCACCCTCAAGGGTGCGGTGATCCACGATGCCGGTGGCTACGGCATGCTCGGCTTCGGCCATGCGCCAAAGCCGGTGCTCGAAGTCCTCGCGCGCGCCCAGGTGATGGCCAACATCATGACGCCGAACCTCGCCCAGTTGCGCATGACCGAGGCGCTCAAGCGCGAGATTGGCCACACCCGCGGCGGCTCGCCCTACGCCCGCTTCCTCTGTCTGAACTCGGGTTCGGAAGCGGTCTCGCTGGCCGCGCGCATCACCGACGTCAACGCCAAGTTGATGACCGATGAAGGCGCACGCCATGCCGGACGGGAGATCAAGCGCCTGGCCGTCAAGGGCGCTTTCCACGGCCGCACCGATCGTCCGGCGCTCTACTCCGATTCCACGCGCAAGGTCTATCAGCAGAATCTTGCCAGCTACCGCAACGAACGCAGCGTCCTCACTGTCGATGCCTACGACGTGGCGCAACTGCGCAAGGTGTTTGCCGATGCCGACAACAACGGCTGGTTCATCGAGGCGATGTTCCTGGAACCGGTGATGGGCGAAGGCGACCCGGGCCGGGCGGTAACGGTCGAGTTCTACAAGGCCGCTCGCGAGTTGACCAAGGCCCACGGCAGCCTGCTCCTGATCGACTCGATCCAGGCCGGACTGCGCGCGCACGGCGTGCTCTCGTTTGTCGACTATCCGGGCATGGAAGGCATCGATCCGCCGGACATGGAAACCTACTCCAAGGCACTCAATGCCGGACAGTTCCCGCTCTCGGTGCTGGCCGTCAGCGCTCATGCGGCCGAGCTCTACAAGCGCGGCATCTACGGCAACACCATGACCAGCAATCCGCGCGCGCTCGATGTCGCCTGCACGGTGCTGGAAATGCTCACCCCGGAAATCCGCGCCAACATCCGCCTGCGCGGTCGCCAGTTCATCGACAAGCTGAACGCGCTGATGGCGGAAATGCCCGGCTACATCACCAAGGTGCAAGGCACCGGCCTGCTGTTTTCCTGCGAGCTGTCGAATGACTTCAAGTGCTACGGCGCAAACAGCACCGAGGAATGGATGCGCGAACACGGCTATGGCGTGATCCACGGTGGCACCAACTCGTTGCGCTTCACCCCGCATTTCGCGATCAGCGAAGCCGAGGTCAACCTGCTGGTTGGCGGCGTCCGCCGCGCACTGACGGAAGGCCCGCGCAAAAGTGCCGCCGATCGCGCCGAAGCGGCCTGATCGTCCATTTCCCTGCGCTGCGAAAAAGGCCCGCATCGCGGGCCTTTTTCATGGCCAGGATGGCCTGCATGCCTGCAACGCAGGACGACTGCACGGATGCGGGAGGTACGCATCCATGGATGGATGCGGTAGAACGGCGTCGGGAACAGCCGTCGAGAGCAACGCAGGAGCAGTTGCCGGGCAGTTGCCGAGCAGTTGCAGGCGCATCGCGACCAAGCGGATGACTCAGCGAAAGCGATCGGTGGCTTCGATCAACTCGTGGGTGATGCCCGGTTCAAGCGCCGAATGCCCGGCATCGGCGAC
This sequence comes from Lysobacterales bacterium 63-13, assembly GCA_001899855.1. GTDB lineage: Bacteria > Pseudomonadota > Gammaproteobacteria > Xanthomonadales > Rhodanobacteraceae > Dokdonella. Next base: position 19,688 of record MKWR01000002.1, on the reverse strand, counting down.
GATGCGCAGATCGGCTTGTGGCCAGGCCCGGTGCAGGTCCCAGGCGCTGCGTGCCGGGCAGACCACGTCGTAGCGACCCTGCACGATCACCGCTGGAATATCCTTCAGGCGATGCGCATTGCGCAGCAATTGATCGTCATGCTCGAAGAAGCCGCCGTTGACGAAGTAGTGGCATTCGATGCGGGCGAAGGCAAGGGCGAACTCTTCCTCGGCGGTACCGTCGATATGATGCGGATCCTGCAGCAGGAAACTGGTGGATCCTTCCCACACCGACCAGGCCTTGGCAGCGGCCACGCGCACGGCTGCGTCCGCACTCGTCAGGCGGCGGTGATAGGCGCTCATCAGATCGCCATGCTCGGCTTCGGGAATGGCCGCGAGATAGGCCTCCCAGGCATCCGGGTACAAGGCATCGCAACCTTTCTGGTAGAACCATTCGAGTTCCCAGCGACGCAACATGAAAATGCCGCGGAGGACCATCTCGGTCACGCGCTGCGGATGCGTTTCGGCATAGGCCAGGGCCAGGGTCGATCCCCAGGAGCCGCCGAAAACCTGCCAGCGATCGATGCCGAGGTGCTCGCGCAGGCGCTCGATATCGGCAACCAGGTCCCAGGTCGTGTTGTCGGTCAGCTCGGCGTGCGGGGTTGAACGCCCGCAACCACGCTGGTCGAAGAGGATGATGCGGTAGTGCGCGGGATCGAAGAAGCGTCGCGTAGTCGGGTTGCAGCCGGCACCCGGGCCGCCGTGCAGGAAGACCACCGGCTTGCCCTTGGCATTGCCGCATTGCTCGTAATGGAGTCGATGCAGGGCGGAAACCTGCAGGATGCCGGAATCGAAGGGTTCGATTTCCGGGTAAAGGCCGCGACGGCCGCTGGGTTCAGTAATCATCCGCGTAGTTTAGGGCAACGCTGATCTGCTGGCACAACCGATGCCGCCTGAGCGTTGCCCGTGCCCGATGTCTGGCACGCCAGGGCATCGCGAATCCCGCGCACTGCGCAGACTGGAACACATGAGGCGGGAATGGGGCGGCGCGGAGATCGCGACGCGGCAAGAATCCGAAATGGTCGGGGCGGCGGGATTCGAACCCACGACCCCCTGCCCCCCAGGCAGGTGCGCTACCAGGCTGCGCTACGCCCCGACGAAACGGATTCTTCTTGATATTGCGAGGGGCGCGGATTGTAGCAGGCTTGCCGCCACCGCACCCGCATTCGTCAACGACGCAGGATCTGCAAGACCTCTTCCAGCTCCATGCGCACCTGCTTGACGATCTGCCCGGACATGCTCACTTCCATGCGTGCCTGCGGGCCTTCGAGGCGCTGTCGCGCACCGGTGATGGTGAATCCCTGGTCGTAGAGCAGCGAGCGGATCTGGCGAATCATGAGCACGTCATGACGCTGGTAGTAGCGTCGGTTGCCGCGACGCTTGACCGGCTTGAGGTTCGGGAACTCCTGCTCCCAGTAGCGAAGCACATGCGGCTTGACACCACAAAGCTCGCTGACTTCGCCAATCGCGAAATAGCGCTTTGCCGGTATCGCCGGTAGTTCGCTATTGCTCCCCTGATCCAGCATAGGCTTCTACTCGGACCTTCAGCTTTTGCCCCGGCCGAAACGTTACCACGCGCCGCGCGGAAATCGGAATCTCCTCGCCGGTCTTCGGGTTACGCCCGGGACGTTGATTCTTCAAGCGCAAATCGAAATTGCCGAAACCCGACAACTTGACCTGCTCTCCCCTTTCCAACGCATCACGTACGGAATCGAAGAACGCATCGACGAATTCCTTGGCTTCGCGCTTGTTCAATCCGACGTCTGCAAACAGACGCTCTGCCATTTCAGCCTTCGTCAGCGCCATCCTGCCCCCGCAACTTTGCCTTGTAACCAATCGCCAGAGCGGAGACCGCCAGGTTGACGCAATCATCCGCGTCCTGATCCGTTAGCGTGCGTGAACCATCCTGCAAAATCAAGCCCATAGCGAGACTTTTGACTCCAATTCCGAGGTTCGGGCCGGCAAAACGATCAAACAGGACGATTTCAACCAGACGCTCGGGTATCGCGCGGCGAATGGTCGCTTCGATGTCCGCATAGGACACATCGTCGGCCACCACGATGGATATGTCCCGACGCACGGAAGGGAAGCGCGAAAGCTTCGCCGCTTGCGGTACCAGGCGTCGGTTCAACACCGCAACCTCGAGTTCGAAAACACAGACATCCGCATCGAGATCGAGCGCCTTCTGCAAGCGCGGATTCAATGCGCCCAGATAGCCGACTCGTTCACTGCCGCGCCAGATGGTCGCCGAGCGGCCCGGGTGCAGCCAGCCAGGAGCACCCGCCTCGAAACGAAACTCAGCGGCACTGGCACCGGCGAGCTGGAACAGCGATTCGACATCGCCTTTCAGATCGAAGAAGTCAATCGACCGCCGCGGCACGCCCCATTGTTCGCTGCCGGCATCACCAATGGCGACGCCAGCCAGACGCTCCACCTCGACCGGTGCATCCTGGCCCATGTGATAGCTGCGCCCGCTCTCGAACAAGCGCACCCTCGACTGCTGGCGCTTGCGATTGCCTTCAAGAGCGGTGACCAGCCCGGGCAGCAGGCTGGTGCGCATCACGGCCAGCTCGGCGGAGAGCGGATTTGCCAGGGCAATCGCGGCATCATCGAGGCCCCAGGTCTGCAGCAGCCCGGCCTCGACGAAGGCATAGCAGATTGCCTCCGAATAACCTCGCGCGGCCAGTTGCTGGCGCAGCGCGGCCAGCGCAATGCGGTTCTCCGGAATCGCCGCCGGCGCAATCTCGCCACGCGGTGCCTGCACCGGAATGCGATCGTAACCGTGGATGCGGGCGACCTCCTCGATCAGGTCTTCCTCGATGGCAATGTCAAAGCGGGCCGATGACGGCACCACGGACCAGCCCGTGGCCGTTGGCGTGACCTGCATGCCAAGCGATTCGAGGATACGACCGACCTCGGCATCCTCGACGACCACGCCGAGGATTCGCTGCAGGCGCGCGCGACGCAGGCTCACCGCCGTGCGCTGCGGCAGGTGCGGCGTGGAAACCTGCTCGACCACGGGACCGGCCGAGCCACCGGCAATCGCGATCAGCAAGGCTGTTGCGCGCTCGATTGCCTGGCGCGGCAGTTCGGCATCGACGCCGCGCTCGAAGCGATGCGAGGCATCGGTATGCATGCCGAGACGACGCGCGCGGCCACTGATGGCGGCTGGCGCAAAATGCGCGGCTTCGAGAAAGACATCGACGCTCGCGTCCGTCACGCGCGTTGCATGACCACCCATGATGCCCGCCAGGCCGACTGCCCTGTCCTGGTCGGCAATGACCAGGAAATCCTCGCCAAGCGTGACGCTGCGTTCATCCAGCAGGGTGAGTTGTTCGCCCTTGCTGGCGCGCCGCACGACCACAGGCGCGTGCAGCGTCGCCGCGTCATACGCATGCATGGGCTGACCGGTTTCAATCATCACGTAGGCGGTGACATCGACGATGGCACTGATCGAACGGATACCGGCGCGGCGCAGGCGCTCCTTCAACCACTGCGGCGAGCGCGCTCCGGCATTGACGCCACGCAGCAGGCGAGCGCAATAACGCGGGCAATCCTGCGGCACCTGCACGACCACATCGAGCGAGTCCGCATGCGTATCTGCCTGCACCGGCGTTGCAGGAATCCGTGCATGCGTGCCGAATTCGGCCGCCACCTCCCGGGCCACGCCATGCATGCCGAGACAATCCGGGCGATTGGGCGTCAAACCGATTTCAATGATGGCGTCCGGCAAGCCGAGAAACTCGGCCAGGGCCATGCCAACCGAAGCATTCCCCGGCAACTCCAGCAAACCATCCGCGTCACTGTCGAGGCCAAGCTCACGCGCCGAACACAGCATGCCGTTCGAGGCGACGCCGCGCAGCTTCGCCGCCTTGATCGTGATCTCGCCAACGCGCGCACCCACCGTCGCCAACGGCGCCTTCAGGCCGACGCGTGCATTTGGCGCGCCACAGACAATCTGCAGCGGCTCGCCCCGTCCGACATCAACCGCGCAGACGCGAAGCTTGTCGGCATCCGGGTGCTTCTCGGCAGCGACAATCTCGGCAACAACGATGCCCGCAAGCGCATCGCCAATGACGCTGATGTCCTCCACCTCCAACCCGCTCATCGTCAGTCGATGCGCAAGCTCGGATCGCCCGACCGGGATATCGACAAGTTCGCGTAGCCAGTTTTCGCTGAGTTTCATTGTGGGGCCGGGAATCGAGAATGGGGAATAGAGAATGGGTTTGAAGCAAAGCGTTTACACGCCGAGAATGGAGAATCGGAAATTGAGAATCGATCAAGCAGAGCAAAGCCGCACAGCTTTTATCCGATTCCCCATTCCCTATTCCCGGCCTTCAGGCAAACTGCCTGAGGAACCGCAGATCGTTCTCGAAGAACGCGCGCAGGTCGTCGGCGCCGTAGCGCAGCATGGCAAAGCGATCGACACCGAGGCCGAAGGCGAAACCGCTGTAGCGCTCCGGATCGATGCCGCAGTTCTTCAGGACATTCGGATGCACCATGCCGCAGCCGAGCACCTCGAGCCAGCGCGTTTCGCCATTGGCGGTGCTCCAGCCGATATCCATTTCGGCGGACGGCTCGGTGAACGGAAAGAAACTCGGGCGCAGGCGCATCTCGAAATCGCGTTCAAAGAACGAACGGACAAATGCCGCCAGGGTTCCCTTCAGGTCGGCGAAGCTCGAGGTCTCGTCGATCAGCAAACCTTCAACCTGATGGAACATCGGCGAATGCGTCTGATCGGAATCGCTGCGGTAGACCTTGCCCGGCGCGATAAGACGGATCGGCGGCGTGCGCCCCGACATGCCGCGGATCTGCACCGGCGAGGTATGCGTGCGCAACAGGCGACCGTCCGGGAACCAGAACGTGTCGTGCATGGTGCGCGCTGGGTGGTCCGGGGCGAAGTTCAGTGCCTCGAAATTGTGCCAGTCATCCTCGATCTCGGGCCCGTCGAGGCGGTCATAACCGAGACGGGCGAAGATCTCGCAGATGCGCTCCATCGCGCGCGTGACCGGGTGCAGGTTGGCCCGATCGGCATGGCGACCCGGCAGGGTCACATCGATGCGCTCGCTGCCGAGGCGCGCCTCGAAGGCAGCCTCCTCCAGCACCGTGCGGCGTGCCGCGATCGCCTCGAGCACGGCGTTCTTGGCAATGTTGATCTGTTCGCCCGCGGCCTTGCGTTCTTCGGCGGGCAACTTGCCGAGCTGCTTGAGCTGCTCGGTGACGAATCCCGATTTGCCGACCACGGCGACGCGTTCGGCGTCGAGCAGTTCCAGCGTCGAGGCGGCCGCAATCGAGGCGAGGGCCGCTTCGATACGGGTATTCAATGCATCCGTCATCCTGGAAACCCTTCACCGGCGCAAAAACAAAATGGGGAGCGAGGCCAGCGCCTGCTCCCCACGTTCATCGAGACTCAATGCCGACGCCTTGCGGCGTCGGCAACAGACTTATGCAGCCAGAGCAACCTTGGCCTTTTCGGCCAGGGCGCCAAACGCCGCGATGTCGTGGATGGCGAGGTCGGCCAGCACCTTGCGATCGACATTGATGTTGGCCTTCTTCAGGCCATTCATCAGGCGGCTGTAGCTCAGGCCGTACATGCGGGCGCCGGCATTGATGCGGACGATCCACAGTGAACGGAACTGGCGCTTGCGTTGCTTGCGGCCGATATACGCGTACTGCAGGGCCTTGATGACGGCCTGCTTGGCAACGCGATAGACCTTGCGGCGGGCGTTGTAATAACCCTTCGCGCGGGTCAGAAGCTTCTTGTGCCGACGGTGGGCGGTGACGCCACGTTTTACTCGTGCCATGGGTCAGTCCTCCTTACACGTAGGGCAGCATGCGGGCGACGCGGCCGGCATCTTCGGCGCGCACGTGATTCGTGCCGCGAAGATTGCGCTTACGCTTGGTCGATTTCTTGGTCAGGATGTGGCTCTTGAATGCGTGGCCGCACTTGAACTTGCCTGACGCCGTCTTGCGGAACCGCTTGGCAGCGGCCCGGTTGGTTTTCATCTTGGGCATGGCCCAACTCCTTTTCGGTTTTTCGTTACTGGCCCGAGCGACGGCATCAACCGTGCTTTCCTTCCTGCTCGATCCGGTTTGTATGACCCGGGGCTCCGGGTCGCTCCTCATTCACCGGCGGATCATTCCACCGGCAAAAATCACTTGTTCTTCTTTGGCGCGATCATCATGACCATCAAGCGGCCTTCCATGCGCGGGTACTGCTCGATCACGGCCTCCTCGACGATATCCGCGGCGATCTTCTTGACCATCGCGTCACCGAGTTCCTGATGCGCCATCTCGCGACCGCGGAAGCGGATCGTGATCTTCACCTTGTCGCCTTCTTCGAGGAAGCGACGCAGGTTGCGCATCTTGATCGCGTAATCGCCCACATCGGTGGTCGGGCGGAACTTGAGTTCCTTGATCTCGACCTGCTTCTGCTTTTTCTTTGCCGCATGCGCCTTTTTCTGCGCATCAAACTTGAACTTGCCGAAATCCATGATCCGGCAAACCGGCGGATCAGCCGTGGGCTGGATCTCGACCAGGTCAAGACCCAGATCCTGAGCCATGCTCAGGGCTTCGTCGCGCGACAGGACACCAACCTGTTCTCCGTCTGCGCCGATGACACGGACCTTGGGAACCCGAATTTCGAGGTTCCGACGGTTTGCTTTTTCGGTTGCGATACGTATTACTCCTGGCGGTTTCTACAATCGAATCAAGGTCTTTCAGGCGACCTGCGACTCGGCTTTCAGGCGTTCGGCGAAGTCGCTGATCGAAAATGATCCGAGGTCTTCCCCTGAACGCGCACGCACGGCAACGGCCCCTGCCTCCTTTTCGCGGTCACCAATGACCAGCAGATAGGGAACCTTGTTAAGCGTGTGTTCGCGGATTTTATATCCGATCTTCTCGTTTCGCAAATCCGTCTCGACCCTGAATCCTTGCGCCACAAGGGCTTGCATGGCTTCAGCGGCAAAATCGGCCTGCGCATCGGTGATATTCAGGATCACTGCCTGCACCGGCGCCAACCAGACCGGGAATTGCCCGGCATGGTGTTCGATGAGGATGCCGATGAAGCGTTCCATCGAGCCGACAATGGCCCGGTGCAGCATGACCGGCGTGTGCCGGGCCGAATCCTCGCCGACATATTCGGCCCCTAGCCTTCCCGGCATCGAGAAATCGACCTGCATGGTACCGACCTGCCAGGCACGGCCGAGGGAATCGCGCATGTGATATTCGATTTTCGGGCCGTAGAACGCACCCTCGCCCGGCAGTTCCTGCCATTCGACGCCCGATGCACGCAACGCCGAGCGCAGGGTTTCCTCGGACTTGTCCCAGGTTTCATCCGAGCCAATGCGCTGATCCGGGCGCAAGGCCAGCTTCAAGGCGATTTCGGTGAAACCGAAATGGGCATAGACCTTCATCGCCTGGCGATGGAAGTCGACGACCTCGCCTTCGATCTGCTGCTCGGTGCAGAAGATATGCCCGTCATCCTGGACAAAGCCACGCACACGCATGAGGCCGTGCAAGGCGCCGGACGGCTCGTTGCGCGTGCACGAACCGAATTCGCCATAGCGGATCGGCAGTTCGCGGTAGCTGTGCAACCCGTGGTTGTAGACCAGCACATGGCCCGGGCAATTCATCGGCTTCAGCGCGTAATCGCGGCTTTCCGATGAGGTGATGAACATGTTGTCGCGATAGTTCTGCCAGTGGCCGGTCTTTTCCCACAGGCTCTTGTCGAGGATCTGCGGGCACTTGATCTCGTCGTAGCCGGAATCCCGGTAAACCTGGCGCATGTACTGCTCGACGACCTGCCAGATCTGCCAACCCTTCGGATGCCAGAAGACGAGGCCGGGTGCTTCTTCCTGGAAATGGAACAGGTCCAGCTGCCTGGCCAGCTTGCGGTGATCGCGCTTCTCCGCCTCCTCGATGCGCAGGATGTAGGCGGCGAGCTGCTTCCTGTCGGCCCAGGCCGTGCCATAGATGCGCTGCAGTTGCTCGTTCTTCGCATCGCCACGCCAGTACGCGCCGGAAATGCGGGTCAGCTTGAAGGCCTTGAGGAAGCGCGTGTTCGGCACGTGCGGACCACGGCACATGTCGAGATAATCCTGATGGTAGTAGAGGCCCATCGCCTTTTCGTCGGGCATGTCCTCGATCAGGCGCAGCTTGTAATCCTCGCCACGCGCCTTGAACGCGGCAATCACCTCGTCGCGCGGCGTCATCTTCTTGATGACGTCGTATTCGGTGTCGATCAACTGGGCCATGCGTGCTTCGATCGCCACCAGATCCTCCGGCGTGAACGGGCGCTCGAACCAGATGTCGTAGAAAAAACCTTCCTCGATGACCGGGCCGATGACCATCTTCGCGCTCGGGAACAACTGCTTGACCGCATGGCCAACCAGATGCGCGCAGGAATGGCGGATGATCTCGACGCCTTCCTCGTCCTTCGGCGTGATGATCTGCAAGCGTGCGTCGTGGTCGATGCGGTCACTGGCATCGACGAGCTTGCCATCGACCTTGCCGGCGACGGTCGCCTTGGCCAGGCCCGCGCCGATCGAAGCGGCCACGTCCTGCACGCTGACCGGATTTTCGAATTGACGGACGCTGCCGTCGGGGAGCGTGATGTTGATCATGGAAAAGAGGACTCCGGAATCGCCTGAAGGCCGCTCCTGCGTTTCAGGCACGGTGCCATCCATGGCAACAAAAAAGGCGCCGAAGCGCCTTTTCATTTCAAGTTTGCTTCGCGTCGGTTCAATCAGTGGGCAAAGGTTCGCGTCATGGTGATCGTGTTCGTTTGAACTACGGCTCCTGTCGTTGGCGATTGTCGGGACTGATCCGGACGAAGCTGGCGTTCCTGTCTTGAAGCGAAAAAGCCGAACTGGCTGCTTCGCTTTGCCGGAACATTCCTTCGTTTCCGGTAATCGTTGGTGGGCGCGACAGGGATCGAACCTGTGACCCCTACCATGTCAAGGTAGTGCTCTACCGCTGAGCTACGCGCCCCTGAATACGGGGCCGCGAACACTAACCGACTGTGCGTCCGGGCACAAGCAGAATTTTCATCGCGCTTGCTGCGCACGTCCGCTGCGTTGGCGGTGGCGACCGCATCCGCCATAATCGCGACCGGCCAGCGCGTAGCCAATGGTCCGTTCAAACCGGGAGAGTTGCCACCGCGGCGACCGCAGAGACAACAGCAGCGCATGCAATTCGACTCGTTCACCTTCCTGGCCTTCTTCGCACTGGTGCTGGCGGGCTACAACGCGCTGCGCGATTGGGGCGCGCGCAAGTGGCTCCTCCTGGTTGCCAGTTATGTCTTTTATTCAGCGTGGAACCCGCCTTTCCTGTTGCTGCTGCTTGGCTCGACGACGCTGGATTGGCTTGTCGCCCGGCGTATCGATGCCGCCGAAGATCCACGCCGACGCAAGTTGTGGGTCATCGCCACCCTGCTCATCAACCTCGGCGTGCTTGGCTACTTCAAATACAGCCAGTTTCTGCTCGACAATTTTGCCGCCGCGCTCGCCAGCGCAGGCATCAATTACGCCCCGCCCGCCTTCGACATCGTCCTGCCGATCGGCATCTCGTTCTACACCTTCCATTCGCTGTCGTACTGCATCGACATCTATCGCCGCCGCTTCAAGCCGACTGCGAGCTGGCGCGACTACGCCCTCTACGTCGGATTCTTCCCGCAACTGGTGGCCGGACCGATCACCCGCTTTACGCAAATGCGCGAGCAGATCGAGACTCCGCGATCGACGACGTCAGCGGGACTCGGCATGGGCCTGGCCCTGTTGATCCTGGGATTGTTCGAAAAGATCGTCCTCGCGGATTCGGTTTTCGCGCCGATTGCCAACGCGTATTTCGATGCTCCTGGCACCGCTGACAGCGCCGCTGCGTGGACCGGCGTGCTCGCCTTCAGCGGGCAGATATTCTGTGACTTCGCCGGCTATTCCAGTTGCGCCCTGGGCAGCGCCCTTGCATTGGGATTTGTCTTGCCCACCAACTTCCGCAACCCCTACGCCGCGGTCGGCTTTTCCGATTTCTGGCGTCGCTGGCACATCTCGCTGTCGAGCTGGTTGCGGGATTACCTGTACATCTCCCTTGGCGGCAATCGCGGAGGCGAGTGGCGCACATTGCGCAATCTGATGCTGACCATGTTGATCGGAGGCTTGTGGCACGGTGCCGCATGGACGTTTGTCATCTGGGGTGGCCTGCACGGCTTTTACCTGGTGCTTGAGCGCACGGTGCGTGCACACCTGTGGCCGGCGCGCTGGAACAATGCCGTGCTTCGATTCGCCTACGCAATCATCACCCTGCTGGGCGTGTGCACCGCCTGGGCATGGTTTCGCGCCACCGACGTCAGCCAAGGCTGGCAAATCATGCTTAGTCTTTTCGACCTGCACGCGGCGGCCACGGGCATTGGCCAGCTTGGCCCAAGCCAACTCACCGTCCTGGTCACGTTCTCGCTGCTGGTGCTGGTCCACGCGCTGTTCCGGAACAGTGGGCCTATTCCGTGGTTTTCACGCCTGCCCGCTCCCCTGCTCGGACTCCTCCTTGGCCTGATGACGGCCATGATCGTGCTTTCACCCGGTGACAACCATGCGTTCATCTACTTCCAGTTCTAGCTCGATCCGCCACTGGGGCATGGTGTGCTTCTTCTGTGCGCTGGTTGCTGTCGCCGTGTGCGTTGGCACTGAACTCCATTGGCGCAGCCTGGGTTATGAGCCTGGAATCATCGACTCCAAGCTTCTCTGGGCCGAGCAACGCGATCAAGTCGATGCGCGGGATTCGCGCACGCCTTTGGTGATCCTTGGTGCCTCGCGCATCGAGTTCAGCATCGACATGGACATTCTTGAAGCTGTCCTGCCGAGGTACAGACCCGTCATGCTGGCGATCAACGGGCACTATCCGCTGGCGGTGCTGCGCGACCTGGCCGAAGACGAAGATTTCAATGGCGTCGTGTTGTGCGATATCGACGCGCGAGGACTCAGCGCCCACTACTTCGACATGCAGCAGCCATACGTGGATTACCACCGAAAGCAGTGGACGCCCAGCTGGCGCGTGCATCGGCGCGCACTGGATCTCTGGCAAAGCACGGCGGTCATCGCCAATCCGGATTTCGGCCTGCTGCCAACCCTGCTGCGCTGGTCGGGCGGCCGCGCCAATCCGTGGAAATCCCATATCCGCTTCCATCGCGATCGCAGTGCCGACATCGATTTCCAGCGGGTAGACACAGCGGCGGCGACCCAGGCGTTCGTCGACGGATTCAAGCGCCGACTGCAGAGCGATCCGCCACCTTCACCCGAACAATGGCTTGCCGGGCTTGCCGAAGTGGGCAATTGGGTAGAGCAGATCAAGAGGCGCGGCGGCGAGGTCATTTTTTACGATACGCCAACGTCGGGAAAGTTGCGCGAATACGCCGACGAGGCGTTTCCCCCATCACTTTACTGGGAGCGGCTCTCCGCCACGATTCACGCCCCGGCGCTTCGGTACACCGAAATATCGGCCCTGGAAGACATTCCGTTGGCGGATGGTTCGCACCTGGATTTCCGCAACAAATCCGAATACACCCACGCGCTGGTCGATGCGCTGGCGGATCGCGGCTGGGTGCAGCGCTGAGCGAAACACGTTCAACCAATCAGGCCTTGCTCGCGAAGCCGGTGGATCTGGTCGCGCACGCGGGCGGCGTCCTCGAATTCGAGATCCTGGGCGTGCTTGTACATCTGCGCTTCGAGCTTCTTCAGGCGCTGCGCCACCTGGTCGGGTGACATCTTGCGGTAGTCCGCGGCTTCCTCCGCAACCTGGCGATCGGCGGCCGAGAGGCGGCCGCGACGATCACGCTTGCCCGAACGCTCCGATTCGGCACGCGCACCCTCCATGATGTCGGTGATCTTCTTGCTGACGCCCTTCGGCGTGATGCCGTGTTCGAGGTTGTATTCGACCTGCTTGGCGCGGCGCCGATCGGTTTCGTCGATCGCGATCTTCATCGAGCGGGTGACCTTGTCGGCATACAGGATCGCCTTGCCGCGCAGGTTGCGCGCCGCGCGGCCGATCGTCTGGATCAGCGAACCCGACGAACGCAGGAAGCCCTCCTTGTCCGCATCGAGGATCGCCACCAACGAGACTTCGGGCATGTCGAGGCCTTCGCGCAGCAGGTTGATGCCGACCAGCACGTCGAATTCGCCCAGGCGCAGGTCGCGCAGGATCTCGACACGCTCGACCGTCTCGATGTCCGAATGCAGGTAGCGCACGCGGACACCGTGTTCGCCGAGGTATTCGGTCAGGTTCTCGGCCATGCGCTTGGTCAGCGTGGTGACCAGCACGCGATCGCCCATGGCGATGCGTGCGTTGCATTCCGAAAGCAGATCGTCGACCTGGGTGCGCACCGGGCGGATTTCGACCTCGGGATCGATCAGGCCGGTCGGGCGCACCACCAGCTCGACGACGCTGCCCGAGGATTTTTCCAGCTCATATGCGCTTGGCGTTGCCGAAACGAAGATGCTGCGCGGTGCGCGCGCTTCCCATTCCTCGAAGCGCAGCGGCCGGTTGTCCAGTGCCGAAGGCAGGCGGAATCCGTACTCGACGAGGTTTTCCTTGCGCGAGCGATCGCCCTTGTACATGCCACCCAGTTGCGGAACCGTCACATGCGACTCGTCGACGACGAGCAAGGCGTCTGCGGGCAGGTAATCGAACAGGGTCGGCGGCGGATCGCCGGGAGCGGCACCGGTCAAATGCCGCGAGTAGTTCTCGATGCCCTGGCAGTAGCCGATCTCGGCCATCATTTCCAGATCGAACTGGGTGCGCTGCTGCAACCTTTGCGCTTCGAGCAGCTTGTTCGCCGCATACAGTTGTTCGAGGCGCTCCTTGAGCTCGATCTTGATCGTCTCCACCGCATTCAGGGTCGCCGCGCGGGTGGTCGCGTAGTGGGTCTTCGGATAGACCGTGTAACGCGGCACCTTGCGCAGCACTTCGCCGGTCAAGGGATCGAAGATCGCCAGGTTCTCGATATCGCCGTCGAACAATTCGATGCGCAGCGCCTCGGTTTCCGATTCGGCCGGAAACACGTCGATCACCTCGCCGCGCACGCGATAGCTGCCGCGGCGCAACTCCATGTCGTTGCGCGTGTACTGCAGCTCGGTAAGGTGGCGGATCAACTTGCGCTGGTCGGTGTGCTCGCCACGGGCGAGGATCAGGCGCATCTGCAGGTAATCTTCCGGCTTGCCGAGGCCGTAGATCGCCGACACCGTGGCCACGATCAAGGCATCCGGTCGCGACAGCAGGGTCTTGGTCGCCGACAGGCGCATCTGCTCGATATGGTCGTTTATCGAAGCATCCTTCTCGATATAGGTGTCCGACGCGGCGACATACGCCTCGGGCTGGTAGTAATCGTAGTAACTGACGAAATACTCGACCGCGTTGTGCGGGAAGAACTCTTTGAACTCGCCATAAAGCTGCGCCGCCAGGGTCTTGTTGGGGGCCATGACCAGGGTCGGCCGCTGGATCTGCTGGATGACGTTGGCAATCGTGTAGGTCTTGCCCGACCCGGTCACGCCGAGCAGGGTCTGGTGGGCGAGTCCGGATTCAAATCCGCGAACCAGGCGTTCGATCGCCTGCGGCTGATCGCCTGCGGGTCGATAAGGTGCCTCAAGCTGGAATCGGTCGGTCATCGGTTTCCACGGATTGGCGCCCGAATCACCGGGACAGGGAGGCAGCACGATGCATACAAGCAGTTCGCGGGCCAGGCAGCATGGCGACACTGCGAGACCGGATCATCGAGCAGACAAATCATGTCACAGCCTCGGCTTTCAAGATCAGCCGGACACGAGCATCCGGCATTCCTGCCTCGGCAATCGACATTTTCCTACACCACGTCGCAGCAAACGGCCATCGTCGCCGGAGCGGTTCCGCACGAGCATGAAGCCACCCTTCCTGCAAACGGATCCCGGCCATGCGAGCGCAACCCCGGTACGCGACAGGCGTCACCCTGATCGAACTCATGATTGTGCTTTCCATCATCGCCGTGCTGACCACGATGGTCCTGCCCGCCTTTGGCAACCTGCTGCAGTCCAGCGCCTCACGCTCGGCGCGCAGCGCCCTGTCGGTGTCGATCAACCAGGCGCGCATTGGCGCGGCCATGCGCAGTCGCCAGGTCGTCGTCTGCCCCTCGGCGAATCAAGGTGACTGTGCGCACGACCTGCGCTGGCAGCACGGCTGGATCAGCTTCATCGACAACAACATGAACGGTGAACATGAAGCGACCGAGGAAATCATTGGCGTCACCCAGGCACAGCCGGCGGGCGTCGCCATCCTCAGCACCAGCGGGCGGCACCGGATCCGCTACCAGGCCGACGGCAGCTCCGACGGCAGCAACCTCACCCTGACCGTCTGCGACCGCCGCGGCGTGGCATCGGCAAGCGCACTGGTGGTCAGCAACTCGGGGCGCCTGCGCAGCGGCATCCCCAGCCCGAGCCAGGCGGCAGCAGCCTGCGCGGCCATCGGGAATTGAATGAAACGCGGGGGCTTGACGATCCCTGCCGATGCCGCGAAAATGCGCGGCTCCGCCCGAATAGCTCAGCTGGTTAGAGCACTTGACTGTTAATCAGGGGGTCGCTGGTTCGAGTCCAGCTTCGGGCGCCAAATCAAAAGCCGCGAGAATTCGCGGCTTTTTTTGTGCTTCATCGCGCCTTGTCGGGAAACACCGCAACACGGGGCGGACAAGCGCCGCGCATCCACCCTGCCAATCCCCCGCATTCACCAGGTTGCCGACGAGCCGACCAGACCATTGGCACCAAGGCCGCCGGAAACGAGAAATCCCGGCCTTCCGCTTCACACTTGCGCCCCACTGACGCGACTTCACCCAATCTGCCCACAACCGCTTTCGCTGCGACCTTCGCCGAAATGGCGATGGAGCGAATTCCGCACTCGATCAGCATTGCGTCCAGAATCGCCACAGCAACGGCAAATTGTCGCAAGGTAACGAGTAACGGATACAAAAAAGTTTCACATGCATGACGCCTCCCCTTCATTTTCGGCGCTGACCATATGCGCAACGGCGTGATCCGCATCACGCGCATTTCGGGGATGCACCATGAATACTTCCAAGTTGGCACGCGATCCGGCAACGCAGACACGCGCCTCCGTCGCGCATGTGGAACTGACGAATCGGCTGTGGAAACTGAAGCATCGCTACCAGAAACACAGCGGTCATTACGTGCAACTCAACATGCTGCTCAACGACCACGACTATCTCGCCAGCGTGCTCGACAATGCGATGCAGTCGGGTGTTCCTGACCTGACCGAGATCGCCCGCGAAATCCGTGCGTTGGGACAGCAGGCGGCAAACGAGAGCCTCGCGCCGGCAGCGCCGCCTGCTGTCATCTCGACTTTCCTCGCCAAGCCTGGCGCAGTACCAGCCGGGACGGTGACGGCAAGGCACCCGTTGACGAAGCGCAGCATTGTCTTCGCGGCCCTGGCATTGGCCGGACTGCTCATTCTCGCAGCGGCCCTCACCCTGATGTGGCCGACGACTCCGGCCACCGACACGCCGGCAACGGCCGATGTTTCGCCTGCCGACACGAGTGCCGTGCCAATCAACGCGGCGGCGGCGATGCCGGCACCGGCATTGCGCCTGCACGGCTCCAACACGATTGGCGAGAACCTTGCGCCAGCCCTGGTCGAAGGCATGCTGCGCAAGCGCGGCTATCAGGATGTGCGCTTGATCGATGGCGACAAGCCGGTCGAGAAGACCGTGTACGCCGTGGCCCAGGGCAGCACCTTGCCGGCCCTCAGCATCGAGGTGCACGCGCATGGTTCCAGCACCGCCTTCGCCGACCTGCTCGGTGGCGGCGCCGACATGGGCATGGCGAGTCGACCGATCAAGGATTCCGAACTGGCCGAACTGCTGCCCAAGGCGGGCAAGATGAACAGCATCGCCGGCGAACACGTGATCGCGCTCGATGGGCTGGCGGTGATCGTGCATCCATCCAATCCGATCAGCGCGTTGACGAGCACGCAGGTGGCGCGCCTTTTCTCCGGCGAATACTCCGACTGGGCACAGCTTGGCGGCACGCCGGGCCCGGTGACCGTGTACGCACGCGATGACCACTCCGGCACCTACGACACCTTCAAGAGCCTCGTGCTGGAACGCATCAAGGCAAGCCTGATCCCCAACGCCAGGCGCTTTGAATCAAGCACCGAATTGTCGGACCTGGTGGCGAACGATCCGACTGCGATCGGTTTCATCGGCCTGCCCTACGTGCGCTACGCGAAGGTGCTGGCAATTGCCGAATCGGACGAGACCCTGGCGATCCTGCCGACTTCTTTCACGGTCAGCACCGAGGACTATCCGCTGTCGCGCCGCTTGTTCTTCTACACGCCGCCCAAGGGTGGCAATCCACTCGCCGCAGAGCTGGCCCAATACGCGCTCGGCAGCGAAGGCCAGAGCATGGTCGAAAAGATCGGCTTCATCTCGCAGAACATCCGCAGCGAAAAACCGGAGCCATCGCCGGCCTTTCCCGCCGAATACCTCGAATTGACCCGCGATGCCGAGCGGCTCTCGCTGAACTTCCGCTTCCAGTTGGGCAGCGATCAGTTCGACAACAAGGCACAACGGGATTTGCAGCGCCTGGTCGACCATCTCGCGCAGAATCGCCAGCAGCGCGTGCTCCTGCTTGGCTTCACCGACAGCAGTGGCAGCGCCGAGGTCAACCAGCAGTTGTCGCACCGGCGTGCGGTGACGCTGGAAACGGCGCTGCAGGTACGCGGCATCGACCCCGCCGTGGTGCGCGGTTTCGGCCCCGCCATCGCGATCGCCTCCAACGACAGCGAGGCGGGCAGGAACAAGAATCGGCGCGTCGAAGTGTGGGTCCGCTGAGATTCTTGCAGGAAATACCGGGAGTCCCGATTCACTCGCTGTGACTGCCGCTGCAACGCGCCTTCGCCCGCGCTGAGTTGCCATTGATCGCATGCTCAACATGTACGTGACCACACCTGATTCCAACATCGGTGCCAAGCAGGCTGTTGAGTCGCTCAGGCGCGTGCGAGACAAGGTGAAACGTGCCGACTGAATGGGATTTCAACTGCCAGACAACGATAGGCGCGGTCGTATCGATGGCAAGCGATTTTTCCGGGTAATCATGGTGTCGGCCAGCATTGGCTGGCATGTTTTCTTCATCCTCGCGGAAGGCACTCCCTCATCGACACGGAAGCCAGCACGCGCTCGCCTGGCTGACTCAAGCCGTTCGCCTCGACTTGCTTGCCGATAGCAGTGGCAATCATTGAAACTGGCGTCATTCCCGGTTTCGTCACCCCATGATCGCCGACATTCCGATTCCCCTCGCCCTCACCGGCATTGTCGTACTCGGCGTTCTTGCCCAGTGGATCGCCTGGCGCGTGCGTCTGCCGGCCATCGTGTTGTTGCTCGGCGTCGGCATCCTCATCGGGCCGGTCCTGCATCTGCTCGATCCAGACGAGATGTTCGGGGAACTGCTGTTCCCGCTGACCTCGTTGTCGGTCGCGATCATCCTCTTCGAGGGCAGCCTGACCCTGCGTTTTCGTGAAATCCACGGCTTGCGCGGGCCGATCCTTAATCTCGTCACCCTCGGTGCCGCGATCAACATCTTCGTCCTCACCGCGGCGGCCCTGTATTTCCTGCATGCGCCGATCGGCATCGCCCTGCTGATCGGCACCATCGCCTGCGTGACCGGACCCACCGTGGTTGCGCCGATGTTGCGCGCGATCCGGCCGA
Organism: Lysobacterales bacterium 63-13; assembly: GCA_001899855.1. Taxonomy (GTDB): domain Bacteria; phylum Pseudomonadota; class Gammaproteobacteria; order Xanthomonadales; family Rhodanobacteraceae; genus Dokdonella. The sequence continues at coordinate 1,918 of MKWR01000002.1, read as the reverse complement.
TCCCGGCGGTGGACAAGGTGTTGCGCTGGGAAAGCATCATCATTGATCCGATCGGTGCGATTCTCGCCGTGATCGCGCTCGAGTTGCTGATGAAGGAAGACCATGCCGAGATCGGCTGGGTGCTTGCAAAACTGGCCCTCTCGGGCGTGCTCATCGGCATGGCCGGCGCACTCCTGCTTGGCCACCTGCTCAAGCGCCATCTGGTGCCGTGGTACCTGCGCAATGTAGTCACCCTGGCCGTGCTGTTCAGTGTGTTCACGGCCAGCAACACGATTGCGCACGAGGCCGGCCTGCTGGCGGTGACGGTCATGGGCGTGATGCTCGCGAACACGCGCGGACTCGACATGGAGGATGTACTCAGCTTCAAGGAGAGCCTGACCATCCTGCTCGTCTCGCTGCTCTTCATCATCCTTGCCGCACGGCTTGATCTCGGCAGCTTCCAGACCCTTGGCTGGGGTTTTCCACTATTCCTCATCGCGGTGTTCCTCGTGGCCAGGCCGATGGCGGTTTTCGCCAGTGCGACCGGCTCCCGATTGACGATGCGCGAGCGCGGCCTGATCGCGTGGATCGGTCCGCGCGGTATCGTCGCCGCTGCGGTTTCATCCTTGTTTGCCCTGCGCCTGGAGGCGGAGAACGTCGACGGCGGCGAGCTGCTGGTGCCGGCGATTTTCAGCATCATCATCTCCAGCGTGCTGGTGCAGAGTTTCACCGCGCGACGCCTGGCATTGCGCTGGAAGCTCGCCGAGGAACAGCCACTCGGCGTGATCATTGTCGGCTCGGGTCTGGCCGCGGTGACCATCGGCCAATCGCTGAAGAAGGCCGGCTACGACGTCACCCTCGCCGACAGCAACTGGGATGCGCTCAAGCGCGCACGCATGGCGGGACTCAAGACCTATTTCGGCAGCGTGGTTTCCGATCACGCCGAACACCATCTCGATACCAGCGGCGTGGCGCGCCTGCTCGCCATGAGCAATCGCCCGGGCCAGAACACCTTGGCTTGCCTGCATTACCGCTCCGAGCTGGGCACCGACGGTGTCTATGCCCTGCGCACCAGCGAAGATCACGACAAGGCCAAGCTGACCCTGACCGGCAGCCTGAAGATGCCATGGTTGTTCGATGACCGCCTCGACGATGTGCGCCTCGAAGACGCGATCGAAAGCGGTGCGGTGATCAAGACCAGCAAGCTCAAGGACAACTACACGCTCGATGATCTCAAGCAGCGCAACGAAGGCCTCGCCATTCCATTGTTTGCGATCGATCCGAAGCGTCGTCTGATTCCATTTACATCGAATGATGAGTCGCCGGTGAAAAGCGGCTGGGAAATCATGACCCTGCAATTGAAATCCATGCATCCGCCGAGCATCGAGGCTGGCGCGGAAACCGTCGAATCCGACCTGCCGGAGTGATTCCACCAGCGGGTCTGTTGCCCAACGGCGGTCGAATCGCCAGCGGACAGACCGGGAAATGCTGCCTGTGCCGTTCCCTTCCTGACAATGTTTCCCCAAGTCGGTGAAGCCAAACCCGATTACGCTTCGAATCGCCGAGTTGCGATGCGATAACGGACACCCCAAGCGACCAGGCATGCCCCCAGACAATCTGGAAAATGCAGCCTGGTCCCGGTTTTTTCGCGATCAGTCGTCTTTCTTGTCGGTGGCCACATCCTTGGCCTTGTCTTCAACCACGTCCTTGGCCTTGTCCTTTGCCGCATTCATGGCCTTGTCCTTGGCCACGTCGACTGCCTTGCCGCCGAGCGCAGCACCGGCCTGATTCTTGACCACGTCGCCAGCCTTGTCCTTTGCCGCATCCATTGCCTTGTCCTTGGCCACGTCGACCGCCTTGCCGGCAAGCGTATCGGTGCCGCCACTTGCCGCACCGGCACCGGCCGCCATCGCCGCCGCGTCACCGGTCTTGCCGCCGA
>MKWR01000001.1 GCA_001899855.1 Lysobacterales bacterium 63-13 | reverse complement strand
CCACCGAAGTCGACCGCGCGGTCGGCTCGGAAGTGGCGATCCGCGACGGCGCGCGCGCCCTGATCCTGCCGACCATCGCCGAGATCGGCGGGCGCGTGCGCATCACCGCCGAAGTCATCGATCCGCAGACGCAGACCACGGTCTACTCGGAGACCGCCGACGGCATCGGCAAGGAATCCATCCTTTCCTCGCTCGATGCGATCAACAATCGCCTGCGCGTAAGGCTGGGCGAGGCGCTGGCGACCGTATCGGAAGAGTCGATGCCGCTGGAAAAGGCCGCGACAAGCAACCTGGACGCATTGAGAGCGTTCTCCCTGGCCTACAAAGCGCACGACCTCGACGACACCGCCCAGGCCAGGACGCTCTACTTGCACGCGATCGAACTCGATCCCGGCTTTGCACAAGCAAGAATCCAGTTGGGAACACTGTATCTGGACATGAACCATGCCAGAGATGCGGAGCAGCAATTCGAAACCGCCCTGCAATCCGGGGATCGTCTGACCCAAACCGACAAGATGCTCGCCGAAGCCTGGTTGGCGAGTGTGCGCTCACCCAGGGACGCCCTAGAAAAATGGAAGGCCCTCGCCAGCCTTGAACCCGACCTGTTTCCTGCGCAGGGTGCGTACGCATACAACCTGTGGATGCACGCCAACGATTTCGCGACGGCCATCGAAGCGGACAAGCGCAATGCCGTCGCGCAGAATCCCAACAATGGATCAGGCTACTACTTGCTGGGAACGCTCTACCTGGGCATGGAAGACTACGCGCAGGCGGAGCAGCAATTCGCCAAATCCAAGGCGGCCGGAACGCGATTCCAGGACAACCTCTATGCGGCGGTCTTTGTCGTCCAAGGCAAGTTCGACAAGGCGCTCGAACTGAAGCGCGCCGCGCCGGCACCTGCAACGTCCTCGGCGAAGTTGCAAGACCGTCTGTTTCAATTGAACTTGGCGCTCGCCCAAGGGCAATGGGGGAAGGTCCAGGACTCGCTCGCCGTCCCGGTTCCGAACAAGGCGGGGCTCGATGCTACCGACGCCGACACGCTCGCCGATGTGGTGACCGGAATGCAAGTTGCGCTGGCGCCCGCAACAGACCGCAAAGCGATACTCGACCGTGCGATCGAGCAGTTGCGCAAATCGACCACCACGGATGACATCCACGTACGCGCAGTCATGGACCAGCGCCTGCTGTTCCATGCTTGGCTTGCCGCGTACTACAAACAGACCGCCACGGCCACGCGGCTACTCGAACGACTGGGCAATTCGGCGCGTAGTGGTGAGTTCCCGGCGCTCACCAAGGGACTGACGCTCGTGGAAGCCATCCTCGACGCACGCAGGGGTGACATTGCGCAAGCGATCCAGAACCTGCAGGCCACCGTTGATGGTACCGAGTACTACGCAACCCATTTGGCACTGATGATCTTGCACGCCGAGAACAAGGATTTTGAAGCGGCCCGCCACGAAGCAGCATGGCTCGCCTCACATCGCGGCCGTGCCTACACGGAAGCCGCGACCAGCGATGCATTCGTGCCGTTCAATCTCTATCAGTCAACCTTGGCCAAGGCGCATCAGGCCGAATTTTCGTTGCAACTGGAAGAAAAGGCGGCGGCACGCAAGGCACTCGCCGAATTGCGTGCCGCCTGGCCACAACAGGACATGCCGCGCGCGCTGCTCGGCTGGATCACCCGTCTTGAACAGGATAGCCACGAGACTCCGCAGAAGTGATCAGCCCGGCATGGACATCTTCGGAGGCGTCATCTTGCCGGCTACAGCGAGGACTTCCGCATCCATTCTTTCCAGGGCGAGCCTGAACTGGTCCTTGTCTGCAAGTTGCGCGGGGCATAGGCATTTGGCGTTGAGTTCAGTGACCGTTTCCGCGGGCACACCCATTTCGACGAGTGCCTTGGCAGGCTTGGCTTCGAACAATGCGCGGAACGCGTCGTCGCTGGCAAGCCTGCGCACGAGTTCGGTCGCCTGCTTCTCGGTAAGCTCGGAATCCTTCATCTGGTTTTCCCCTTGGTTTGATCGAACAAGCCATCATGGCGTGTATCGATGCAGAGTTTTAGCAGAAATCATGCCAACAACAAGTCCCGACGTCGCCAGCCCGGGGCCGGTTGCGCACTGATGCCGGGAAGCCAGGAACCTGCGCGGCAGAAGCCGAGCGGACTCCCGGGTGGCGCACGCGACGTGTGCAGCGCACAATGCCTGAATGTGATTTCCGTAGTGGATCCTTCGAGCGCGTGACCGTTTCGACTTCCCCAGATACTGGTACCGAAATCGCCGCCAACTCCTTGCTGCGGACGTTGCTGCTTTGCGATCTGGTCGATTCGACTGCCCTCGTCGAGCGGCTCGGTGACCGCGAGGCCGCCGAACTGATCCGCAAGCACGATCGCCTCGCCCGTACTTTGGCCGATCGCCATGGCGGCCAGGAAATCGACAAGACCGACGGCTTCCTGATGATGTTCGAGCGCCCGATCCAGGCGGTCGCCTTCGCCCTCGATTACCAGCGTGGTTTGCGCCAGCTCAATGCGGCGGAGAAATCCACCCTCGCGGCACGCGTCGGCATCCATGTCGGCGATGTCGTGGTCTGGGACAACAACAGCGAGGACATTGCCAAGGGCGCCAAGCCGGTCGAAGTCGAAGGCCTGGTCAAGCCGGTCACCTCGCGGCTGATGAACCTGGCCCAGCCCGGGCAGATCCTGCTTTCCAATATCGCCTACGACCTCGCCCATCGCGCGCAAGGCGAACTCGCCGACTTTTTGCCAACCACGCGCTGGCGCACGCACGGCCGCTATCGTTTCCGTGGCGTGCCGGATCCGGTGGCGGTATTCGAGGTCGGCGAGGAAGGCCTGGCACCGCTGAAGGCGCCTCCGTGGTCAAGCAAGGCGCATCGCGAAGTGCCGTTCTGGCGGCGCCCGGCGACGGTGGTCATCGAGGCTCTTGTCGTGGTCGCCCTGATCACGATTCCATTGTTTATGTTCCTGCGCCCGGACCCGGCGATCGCCTTTGCCAACCGAGATTGGGTGGTGGTCGGCAGCCTGCACAACCTGACCGGCGAGACGGTGTTCGATGATGCGCTTGAAAGCGCCTTGCGCATCGGCCTAGAACAATCCCGCTACGTCAACGTGATGCCGGATCTGAAGGTGCGCGACACGATCACGCGCATGCAGCGCGATCCGGATGCCACCGAAGTCGACCGCGCGGTCGGCTCGGAAGTGGCGATCCGCGACGGCGCGCGCGCCCTGATCCTGCCGACCATCGCCGAGATCGGCGGGCGCGTGCGCATCACCGCTGAGGTCATCGATCCGCGGACGCAGACCACGGTCTACTCGGAGACCGCCGACGGCATCGGCAAGGAATCCATCCTGCCTTCGCTGGACAAGATCAACGAGCGCCTGCGTGTGCGCCTGGGCGAAGCGCTGGCGACGGTATCAAACGAATCGATGCCGCTGGAAAAGGTGACAACGGCAAATCTGGATGCCTTGAAGGCGTATTCGCTGGGCATCGGCAGCAACATGCGCGGCCAGTTCAGCGAGGCGCTGGCGCTTTACCAGCAGGCCCTGGCGATTGACCCCGGGCTGGCGTCGGCCACCTTGAAGATCGGCGTCATCCATGCCTCCGCCGGGCGCGGCGCAGAAGCCACGGCGGCTTTCCAGAAGGCGCTGGCGGAGCGCGACCGGCTTTCTCCCCGCGACGTGCTGTATGCGGAGGTGATGCTGTCCACGGTGGAGAGAAAGTCCGACGCACTGTCGCGCTGGGCGGCACTGGCCAAGACTTATCCGGATTTCTTCGCCGGTACCGGTGGCTATGCCTACGTCAGCTGGCGGGATGCCAATCGCTTCGACGCATCGGTGGTGGCCTTTGCCGAATCCTCGGCATCACTGCGCAATCCCTCGCGCTTGCCGGCATTGCACCTGCTCGGCATCCTGCAACTGGGCAACAACCGTTTCGACGAGTCCTTTGCCAGCTTCGAGCAGGCCGAAGCGACCGGTTTCGTGCGTACCGAAATCCATGCGGCAACATTCGCCGCACAGCGCAGGCATGCACAGGCCACGCAGACGCTGGCGCGCTCGGCAGACACGACCATCACCGAGAATCCAATCGTTGCGGCGAGTCAGGTGACCTTGCGCAGCGCCATCGCGCTGGATCGGGGTGATGGCAAGGAGGCCAGTCGCATCCTCATGGACGCCGCCGGCAAGGCTCCGCTGGACAATATCGTCGGCCAGGCGTTTGCCACCTCGGCAGACAGCCTCGGCCTGGAGGCGCGTGACCTCGACCGCAAGGCACGCCTGGACAGGATCGAGTCGGCCATCAAGCAGAGCGAAAAGGCGCTGAAGGACAGCTCATCGGCAGACCGCGACATGATCAACAGCCGGCTGCTTGTCCTCGCCTACCTCGCTGCCCGTATCGATGCACGGCCACTGGCCGGCACCGCGCTGGCCCTGGTCGGCCAGGTTGGCGGCCCGGCCTATTCGATCAGCCGCAAACTGCAGGTCATCGCCACCGCCGAACTCGATCGCGGTGCCGGCCATGCCGAACAGGCCATCACGCGGATCAAGGCATTGCTGGATGGCAGTGAACCGTATCTCGCCCATGTCGCCTTGATGAACGCCTATGCTGCTGCCGGGAATTCCGCGCTCGCCCTGGCGGAAGCGCGCTGGCTGAGCGAGCATCGCGGCCGCGCCTATGCCGAGTATTACCCGGCGCAGATCCTCACCGCCTACAACATCGAGCAAGCCAATCTTGCCTTGCTGCGCGGCGCCGAGCTGGCCATCGACAGCAAGGACAAGGCCAGCGCACGCGGCATGCTGGGCGAATTCCTCAAGGCATGGCCGGATGCCTCGCAGCAACCGGCCTGGCAGAAACGGATCGAGTCGCTGCAGCGAGCGCTGGCAGAAAGTCAGTCGCCGTAGTTCAGGCGCAGCATGGGAAACACCATGCAGGCATGGCCAAGCAAGGCATCCTGATCAAGCTTGGCATGGGCATCGGCAATGGCCGATTTCTCGGCAAGCTTTCCCGGTTTCAGACTGGCCGCATCGAGTGCGGAAACGGCAGCATCGGGCACGCCGATTTCCTTCAGGGCTGCAGCGGGACTTTTCTCGAAGCGGGCGCGGAAACCGTCATCGCTCGACAGCTTCTTCAGCAGGTTCAATTCGTGTTCTTTCGGCAGGCGTGCTCCGCTCATTGCAGTTTCCCCTTGGCAGAAAAGTTGATCAAAGGCGGCGCCTGGGCGGGTGCCGACGCATGCGCGCCGTGCCCGTCAATGCCGCGTTGGCGTAACCCGGAATGACGGCCGGTTGGCCGGGCCGTGCACTACACTAGCAGATCTCATTCCGCGGATTCCGCACATGCATATCCGACGCTGCGCCGTCGTCTTCATCGAACCCCGCGAGCGTCTGGATTTCGATTTGGGCCGCCTCGTCACCGGTGGCACGGGCGTCGAGATGGTGCGCGAATGGATCGCCCTGGCCGCCCACCTGGATGACGAGATTGCGCTGGATACAGCCGAGGTCACCGCCCTCGGCGCGCTGTCGCTGGAAGAATGGATCGACTTCGACGACGCTTGCCGCACGCTGCCGCGCGAGGTGCTGGAGCGCCTGCTCGACAAGGGCCTGCTGCTTGGCGATGGCGACGAAAACGCCGGCACGGGCGAACGCGACGAGCAGGTGCGCACCAGCCATTGGCGTGGACTGGCCGCCACCGTGCATCGGCATACGCGTTGGAGTGGCGTCGACACGCTGGAGGCCGAGCGTCGGTTCGGTGAGGAAACAGATCGGCCGTTTCTTGAGCGGCTGGGCGAGCCGGAGACACCGGTGCGCGAGCGCGTCGAGTCGAACCAGCGCATTGCCCTTGGCAAACCCACGGATAGCGCACTTGAGGCGCTGATCCGGCAGCGCGTCACCTGCCGCAACTGGGATGTTTCAAGGCCGCTTTCGGCGGAGGATTTTGCCAGCACGCTTTATCGCACGTTTGCCGCACGCGCGGTCAGCGACGAGCCGGGCATCACGGTGATGAAACGTGCCGTGCCTTCGGCCGGCGGCCTGCATCCGACCGAGGCCTATCTGCTGGTGCAGAACGTCGAGGGCGTGACGCCGGGGCTGTATCACTACCACCCGATCGATCACGCGCTGGAGCCGCTGGGCGACATCGCCGCGGAGGACAGCCAGGCGCTGGCCCTGCGCATCGTCGCCGGGCAACGTCATTTCATGAAGGCGCACGTGATCATCATCCTGGCCAGCAGGTTTCGGCGCACATTCTGGAAATATCGCAATCACGCCAAGGCCTATCGCGCCATCATTCTCGATGCCGGGCATCTGTCGCAGGCGCTGTATCTCGCCGCTGCCGAACGGGGTCTCGCCGCGTTCATCACCGCCGCCGTGAACGAGCGCGATATCGAGGAGATCTTCGGCCTCGATCCCATGCTCGAAGGCGTGCTCGCGGTCAGCGGATTCGGCTGGCGCGGCGAGCTGGTCGATGAGGTCGAGTTCGATCCGCTGGGCAGCGTCTGGCCGCGCTCAGACTGAAGGCCGGCACCAGCGCCCGGCTGGCTCAAGCGTGTGCGTCATGAGCGAGGTAATACTGCAACTGGGCGACGACGGCGAGGGCGGTCACTTCAGGGCCGTCGCCACCCAGGCGCAAGCCGGCCGGAGCATACAAACGCGGCTCCAGCTGGGTGGCGATGATGTCGCCGAGGCGGGTGAGGAAGGCGTCGCGGCGTTCGGGCGGGCCGAGCAGGCCGATGTAGCCGATGCCGGCCGTGGCCAGGTGGCGCAGATAGCCGAGATCGATCTCGAAATCGTTGCCGCCGATGATCGCCGCATCGAAATGGCGTTCGGCAAGCAGCTCCGGCAGGTCATCCGGAAGATGGCGGTGGAGCTGGTCGGCATCGCGGCTCGCCGCCTGGCCCAGGCTGCCCGCGCGCGCATCGACGATTTCCACATACCAGCCGAGCAGATGGACAAGGCGCACGATGGTCAGCGATTCCACGCCGCTGCCGAGCAGGGCAAGGCGTGGCGGTGGCGCGAAGGTCAGGCTGACATGTCGAACGAAATGGCGGGCGAAGGCGCAGGGGCTGCCGTGGTTGTCGAAGGCGAACATTTCCTGGCCGATGCGCGCTTCACCGGCGCCGAAGCTGACATTGCGTTCGCCGTCATCGCCCAGTTCCAGGCGCAGGCGCAACCAGGCGCTGCTGGTGCAGGCCTTGCCCAGGGCATCGCGCAGGGGCGCCGCGCGACTCGGCAGCGGCAAGAGCAGGATGTGCAGGATGCCGCCGCCGCGATCGGCTTCCATCGCGGTATGGCTGCTGTCCTGCCGCGAATCCAGCGTGACTGCGATGGCCTTGCCATTGGCCAGCACCGTGCGTGCCGCTTCATGCAGGCGTTGCTGCAGGGTACCGCCAGCGAGCGCGCCGGCGACATGGCCACTTTCGGCATACAAGCCCATCGCACCCTGTTTTCGTGATGCCGATCCGGAGGTTTCCACGAGCACGGCAAGGACGCCGTCGACGGATTGTGCGGCCAGCGCGAGGGCTGATTCGATCAGTCCGCGCATGCCGCCATAGGCCGAAACCGCGGCAACAGCGGATCGCAAGGGCAGCGCCGGGGAAAGGGAGGTCGCCATACAATTGCAAGTGTACGCACAAATGCCCGCTTGGCGCTGCTTGCGGGCGGCGATTTCGACGAAGGTACAATGCTTGGTGCTCGGCGCTTCAGGCGGGGTCGAAACGCCGGTACTGGATGGCTTCGGACAGGTGCACGGCGTCGATGTCGCGGCTCGCCGCCAGATCGGCAATGGTCCGCGCCACGCGCAGGATGCGGTGATAGGCGCGCGCCGAGAGGCCAAGGCGTTCCACCGCGCGGTCAAGCAGCTTGTGTTCGCTTTCTCCAAGCGCGCAATCCCGCTCGGTTTCGCGATTGCTGAGCCAGGCATTGGCCTTGCCGGATCGCGCCAGTTGCCGCTCGCGCGCCGCGCACACGCGCTCGCGCACCTGTGCCGAGCTTTCCCCCGCATGACTGGCGCGCAGTTCGGCATGATTGACCCGCGGCACCTCCAGCTTGAGATCGATGCGGTCGAGCAGCGGCCCGGAAATCCGCGACCGATAACGGGCAATTTGATCGGGCGTGCAGCGACAGCGTCCACCGGGATCGCCGGCATGGCCGCACGGGCAGGGATTCATCGCTGCGACAAGCTGGAAGCGCGCCGGGAAATCGGCCTGCCGTGCCGCGCGCGAAATGGTCAGGTGGCCCGATTCAATTGGCTCGCGCAAGACCTCGAGCACGCGCCGGTCGAATTCCGGCATTTAGCGGTGATGCATCATTACAGGGCAAATCTTGTCACGACGCGAATTTTTGCGGGTCGCGGAGAAGCTCTAGCTGCATATGGCCAGCAGATCAATGACTTAGCGTATGTTTGGTCTGCAAACCCCGAACAAATCCTACGTATGCCGTCCGGATTCGGTGCTACTCATGCTCGATATGCCTGGAACGCCCGTTCTCACCCTTGACCCTGTTGAAATTGGGGTCATTTCTTCGCAGCTGCATCTTCCTCATTGGTACGTTTCGCATGGCGGGATCGAACGTGTGTTCTCGACCTCTCCCAAGTCCGCAACGAGTCGGTAAAGCTGTCCCTAAACCTTGCTGGATTTGCCTCAGCCAGTGGCTTAGAGATTTTGGCTGACGGAAGCACTGGTTGGGTCTCGCTCGATTCACCTATCAGACTTCGAGAAGTCCGACCGTAGCATAAGCGCAACGATAGCATTGTGTTTTGGTCTTTAATCTGTTCTTCGGCTGACAGATTTCTCAGGTCCCGTCCACACACAATTGCGCTTCAACGCTATCGAAAGGTTGCTCGTCGACGAAGACTGCCTTCCCTAGAATCTAGCGTCCGTTTGGTTGCTCCGACGAAAGTGCGCCTCGTGTGACCTTTCCGAATCACTTTCGAGCATGAGAGCGAAGAGGCTTTCGTGATTTCATTTCGACTCCTTGCGCCTTAAAGATTGGCGCATTTCTCGAAAGAAATTCGTGCATAGAGCCTTTGAACTGGAGAGCTTCTCCAGGAAGTGCGATACCGAGTCCTTTGCTTATGGCCATCGCGTAAGAAACCTGACTCGCTGTGGGAAGCTGTAAATCTTCGTCCAGAAGCTCCCCAAGGGAGGAGACGAATCGATCTTCAAACCGCGCTACGCCGCTAGGACACAAACATCGCTGTAGCTGAATTCGCAGAGCGTGGCGAACGTCCCAGCTCACTGCGAATTCCCAAGATAAATCCAGTTCATCGTCGACTAGTCGAATAGACACAGCGCTCTCACTGCGTGATACATACATGTAGTCTATATATAAAGGCGTAGACCTAAAAGTAGCAGCTACTTACGGTCGCGTCATGGACAAAGTGACCCTACAAACTAAGTTGGGAGCGGCAATGCGAGAGCACCGCCAAGAATCTGGCTTCAGCCAGGATACTTTTGCCGACGCTATCGGCATGCACAGGGCCTACTACAGCGCCATCGAGCGAGGCGAGCGAAACGTCACCCTCTCGACATTGGCCCGCTTGGCGGGGGGGCTGAAGATGTCCCTCTCCCAACTCCTAGCTGATGCCTCGCTCTAGACACGTATTCTTAGCGAAAGTGAACGGCCCCGGATTTCGTGGAGGCTGTTTGACGTTGCCCCCGCAAAACGTATCCCTTGCTGGATGGTTTAATCCAAGCAAGCAGAACGAAAATGACAACGAAAACATCAAGAGCGCGGTACACGCTCGAGTTCAAGCAAGAGGCTGTGCGTCTTGTCGTAGGCGGCCAGAGCATCGCGGCGGCCGCACGCATGTTGGCTCTGGTGGACCAGACGCTGTTCAACTGGGTCAAGGCGCACCGAGAGGGCAAGCTCACAGCTGCGGACAAGACGGTCGTGAGCGCTGAGCAGATGGAGATCAGCCGGCTGCGAGCCGAGTTGGCACGGGTGAAGATGGAGCGTGACATCTTGGGAAAAGCGACGGCGTACTTCGCAAAGGAAGCGAAGTGAAGTACGCCTTTATGCACCGCCTCCGGCGTGTATGGCCGATCTCGGTGCAGTGCCGGGTATTGGGAGCCAGCGTCGCTGGTTTCCATTCGCACATCGTTCGTCGGTCCAGCGTGGCCCAGCGACCGCATCTGAGTGACGACGCGTTGCTGGTGCATATCAGAGCCATTCACGCCGAGTCTCACGGCGGCTACGGTTGGCCGCGCACCTGGAAGGAATTGCTGGCCAGAGGTCTGCGCGTGGGCAAGGAGCGGGTGCAAACGCTCATGCAACGGCACGGCATACGAGCGAAAGGCAAGAAGCGATGCAAGGTCACCACCGACAGCAATCACGACCTGCCAATCGCCCCCAACCTTCTCGCCCGGCAGTTCACCGTCAATGCGCCTGACACGGTCTGGGCGGGCGACATCACCTACATCGCTACCGACGAAGGCTGGCTGTTTCTGGCCGTGGTGATCGACCTGTTCAGCCGCCAGGTCATCGGCTGGAGCCTGCGTAAGGACATAACGCGAGACATTGTCATCGATGCACTGCGCATGGCGTGGTTCAAGCGCCACCCAAGCAAGCAGACTGGGCTGATCTTCCACAGCGACCGGGGAAGCCAATACGCCAGCAAGGACTTCCGCGACCTGCTCACCGAGTACGGCATCAGCGCTTCAATGAGCCGTCGCGGGAACTGTTGGGACAACGCCTGCTGCGAGTCGCTCTTCGGGTCGTTGAAGGTGGAGCGATTGAACGGACAGCGCTTCTCGACCCGTCGCCAAGCCAAAGACGAGATCGTCGCGTGGATACTGTGGTACAACCGATCACGACTGCATTCGACGCTGGCCTACATCAGCCCTCTGCAATTCGAAGATAACTGGCTGGCGAATCTAGCCCGACAAGCCAGCGCATAAGACCACCTAAGGGATACGAATTTCAGGGGCAAGGTCAGTCGCCGCGACTGAGTCGCGCGACATACGCCGAAACGTGAGCAGCCAGTGGGCCTTCAAGCAACCAGGCGCGAATCGTGGGGTGCAACGCAGGGATCTTGGTCATGACGGTCTCCAGTAGTGGAGTCGTCAGTGCTGCCCGACCAGCAAAATTATGTCCAGCGCAGCGCGACGTCAAACTTCGGATCGCAAGCGCTGACAAGGCCCGTCGGTCTACGCCACCTCAGAACTTCTCATAACTGGGGACTTCTCATAGTGGCCGGAAGCGGTCCTACGAATTCGCCTGATCAATCTGGTCGGCGAGTTGATCATGTTGCGTCGGTGCGCTGATCATTGTGTACCGGTGTACGCAAGTCGGCGTGCCAGACGCGTCGGATCTCTGGCACCAGCATGGCGTCGCGACGCACACGAGCGCAACGACGCGAAGGATCACGCTGGCAGGCAACATGACGACGATATCCCGACGGGGCGATCTGCAGAACTTTGCAGATCGGCTCGACCCCGAACGTATCGCGATGTGTGTCGATGAAGTCCCTCAGGACTTGAGTCGGCGGTCGAGCTCCGCTGGGCAAAAAACGCGCTGGCCAGCTTTAGGTTCTCATTGGCCCGACGCAATTCTTTGTTCTCGCGCTCCAGATCCTTGACGCGCTGTTTGTCCGCGGTGGTCATGCCATCGCGAGGGTCTGTCAACTTCAGGGCGCTGCACCCAGGTCAACAACATCTGTGGCACACAGCCGATCTTCGACGCAATCGATTCAACCGCAGCCCACAGCGAGGGATACTCGCCAAACTCTTTTTCTGCACCATGCGTACGGCCCGCTCACGCACTTCCGGGGAAAACACCTTCGACTTGTTCATGGCTCCATTCTCTCAAGAGCTGGAGCCTCCTCAATACCCGGGGCGGTTCAAAAGTGTCCGCCTAATCGGGGTAGAACCCGATCGGGGTCGAACCCGCATGGCCTTGCGGCCGAGGGCTTTTAAGTCAGGCTTCGGGGTTGTTGGATGGTGTTGATAGTTAATGATATCAGCGGTTTATGTGTTGCGCGGCATTGCTTATTGTTGGCTATTCGTGGGGTCAGTGTCCCTCAGGTGTCCCACGATGTAACCTAATCGTCATTAAACCCTTTTCCAATACAAACACCGGAAAGAACAAAGTGCAGACATCCAAAAACTCTAACTCATCGAGTGGCTGGGCCGATTGGCTTATCGCCGCCATCGCACTCCTCCTGATTGCCGCGATCGGCGGCACCTACTACAACAGCTTCGCCGACTATCCTGCAGGTGGGCCGCCCACTTGGGGGGAATTTGGTGACTACTTCGGTGGTGTGGCAAATCCGATTCTTGGGTTGGCAACTGTCATTCTTGTGGTTCTCACACTGCGTGCAACTCGAAAGGCGGCACTAGAGACGAGCATCGCGCTTGAGGAGCAACTAAAACAACTGAAAACTGATGCCCGCCTGAAAGATTTGCATCGCCGAATAGAAGGCGCTTACAACACATGGAATGACTTTGTTGAGAGTCGAACAATCGTCGGAAAGTTTGCATTCGAGACGTTCAATAATCCGATATTCGGCCAGCATAAACTGGCGGATATCATTTCAGAACAGAACTGCTTCGCCTACGCTATGACTTGGCAGGAAAACGGAATTTCTCCCACCCATAGGTCAGATCTTCTGGGCATCTTTTTCGACGGAATGACAGTCCTTCTGGAGTTGGCAGAGTATTGCGACGACTATGATCGAGTAACGAATGATCGAAAATTGACAGACTTCTATCGCCGCAGAGTAGAAAGAGCAATTCGATTAATGAAATATCTCAAACTGATTGACGTTAACGAAGCCACATTTGCGTCCCTCAATCCAGGATCTCTGAGGGTAGTTGTCCCAGATTCGCCTACGCCCGCTTCGCAATCTGCGCCTCCCTAATCTGAAATCGCGTCAACGCCCCAGCTAACGCTTCAGCACGATCCCTGAGCAATTGCATGCGTTTCCTAGCGAGAAGGGCGGAATGGATCAACCTCGCCCGCTGGCGTTGCTGCTCTGCGGTCATCGGCTGATCTAACGGCATCAGGTCACGGCAGATTACCCGGTCGGCATGAAGGGATTGCACGGCGGCGTGTGCGTTGGCGTTGACTTCGCGAATCGATGGCATAGTACTCTCCAGAATGAGGATGCCCGCGACGTCGGCTAAAGGACATTCCCCCAACCAAGAAGGACGTGAGCGCCAAGGACATCGCGGGCAGAGCTAGATTGCCTGGTCGCGCGTCTGGTCGATATGGGGGAACGTCGCGTCGTCGTGTAGGAAATTTCCTACGCTGAGCATGTCTGCGGACCGCGCACTAGCGGTATTGATCGTGACCTTTCGGATCAATCGATACAATAGATCCTTCACATATTCTTCCACGAAGTCAGGAGCTCGTCGTATGAAATCCAGTTCATTGGCTTGGCTGGTTGTAGCTATCCTGGCCATTGCAGTCTATTGCTGGATCAATCGTTACGAAATGTCGCCAATATCCGATACTGCTGATAGTAGTCCCGAGAGCGTGAGGCTAGATCGATGGACGGGCGAAATGTGTATGGTCGGTTTCTATTCAATGTTAGAAAAAGATCCTGAAGCTGCTATTTGCTGGCCGTAGCGACTTTTGCGCGCCAGTATGCGAGCCGCGAAATATTGGCTTAATCGATCCGGCTCTGGATAGATTTGCAGTCGGTCTTTGAGAGCAGCTCATGTGGAGTGTGCGTTTCTGGTTGCTATCACGCTGTCTGAATTACACGCCTCGCACAGCCAGCCCGCGCCATTGCAAGCCGGACGGGTCGAATAGTGCGTATTGCCAGCGAACTGACCACTCATTGCCATCACAACTGACCAAATCCGGCGGCTGAGCTGACCAGCGGTGCCAAGCAGTTGACCGTCAGACTGAAGGTCTCTTTCCGACCCAAAGCAGACCTTCTCGGCTTGGCTCAAAAGGGGTCATGACCCCGATTGACGCTTGACTCGTGAGCCACGCGCAATGGATGCCTTGGCAGGATGGTCTTGAATGTGGAGCTTGGAGTCAATCGAATCGGGAACGCTCCTCGTCGATTTCCTCTTGCTCGATGCGTCGATCCAGGTACTCGATCTCACTTTCGATCCACTGCGTGATTTCGACCTCGAAGCCGGCCGCCAGCCAGTGACGAAATTTGTCACGCTTTCGCTTCAGGTAAACACTCGTAGGACCGCTCCATCCTCCGGAGTGAAAAGTGGCGCTGATGCCATTTCGAACACCCTTGAACTGTCCGTATCTGTACAGCAATTCCCGAGTCAATTGCCCACCTGATTCATCGTCAAGTGTTCGAAGAGCGGCGTGAGCCATCATCACAGCCCTGGGCTCGGGCTCCTGTTCGATCCATGTAAGAATTTCCGAAAGCGGAAGATCCGCAATCGCCCCTCTAGGGGTGCCTTCATTGAAGGTATGCAGCCCACCCTTGAGCCAGCTCAGAATGTCACTCCGCCATTTGGGAAGAGTATCTTCGAAATGCTTCTTCACAAGAGTCCACGCGCCTTGCGGATCGGCTCGGACGAGTTCATCCGCCAATGGCTTTGCATCAGTGTCGTAGCTCAACTCGTACGTTTTCCCCATCTGGGTGAGCAAGACATCCAGAAACGGGAGTGCTCGACTCACGTCCCAATTGATCAATTTTAAGCAGATATTCTTCCAATGGTAGCCACGCATCACGTCCCGGCCATTCTCGCCAGGGACAGACTCCGAAACGATCCGAAATACGAAGTCCGAAGTGAAGGGCGAGGAGCCGTTGAACGGAATCGAGTCCAGCAGTTCGACCAGTAGAAACAGCGCCTCTTGAGTGTCGAATTCGTTCAGCAGGCAAAACAGGCGTCGGGCTCTTTCCGGGGGAACCGATTCGATGGCCTTGCCGTACCGGAGCATCCCGAAAAGCTGCGGGTCGGCCCATCGCTTTTGCAGTGCATCCAGGCACCGCTCGAACAGCTCATCGTCATAGGCTGAATAAAGGGCGATGGTGACCCCAAGCCACGCAGAGGTCTCCGCGTCCAGAAGGCTACGAACCGTGGAGAGATAGAGCGTAAGATCGCATATCAGTACGTCTGATAGGTACCCGAGCAGGCACGTCTGGTGCTTTGTCTCCAGAGTCACCTGGACGAGAACTGGCAGTAACGCTCGCGACGTATCGGCAGACGCCAGCTGCGATCCGAAATGCCATAGTGCAGGTGCATTTGATGCGGGAGCGAGGAGATGCCGAATCTGGTTCAGTGTCTCCGGATGCCGCGCGATGCGATGGGCTAAAGCCGTGACCAGTGTCTTGGCGCGGTTTTTGGGCTTCTCGGCGCTTTCACGGAAATCTTCATCCCACTCCTGCCAACTCACATCGATGACGTAGCGCCGGAATCTGCTTGCGAGATCTTGCTTTGTGTAGTGGCGTTCGAGATCCCGAAGGCGTTTTGCAATCTCGGGATGCTTGCCATCGTTTTTGTACTCTTGCCAATTCGAGAAGAAGCCATTCACCTTTTCCGGCAGCATGGCCTTGTCGTCGACTAGTACGTTCAGCAGCTGGAACGCCAACTCGGTACAGGGAGGAGTACAGATCTGCTGCTCCACAGCGTTCAGCAAGGTTTGGCAAACCTCGGTGCGCAGGACGGGCGGCCAGTCCTGCGTTTCATTGACCAGAGCTTGGAAATACGCGAACTGGGCCTGCCACCAGTCACCGTAAGTTGCAGGCATCCAGAGCTTGGCTCGCTCCCGAAGTCCTTGGTATTCCGGCCCAACCATGCGCATGCCCATGCCGCGACTATCGAGCGCAGAGTCCATGGCCCTGAGTGCGAGACGACGTTCCGCATCCCTGGGGGTGCGGAGAAGCTTCAGCATAGCTGGCAGTCGGGCTTGGGGCGATGCTTCCGTGACAGCGGCCTCGGGACCGATGCGAAACAGTCCCATCAAGGTACCCGTCGAGTTGTTGGAGTGATCGGAACATTCGTTGACCGCGAGCCGGGCAAGCAGATGGATAGCCCTCACAGTCAGGGGTGGCCAGACTGCAATCTTCTCCAGCGCCCAGACAAGGCTCTGCCGATTCTTCGTGAAGTCGAGTAGCTCCTGATCCGTCCATTGACCGATCGTAGCTTCAAGAAGCTTCAGCACGGCGGCCGGATTGGCCTCGGCGAGCGTAGAAAGAAATTGGGAACCCTTATCCGACGTCAGCGTAGTACGGTCGGCGAATATGCCGTCTGTCTTCAGGATGTCGTCGATGACATGGGCGGTTGCGGCATCTCCGGCAAACTTGAACATGCCCATGAACCAGGCGTGCAAGGATTCGGGCATGGCATTGAAGGTTTGTACGAAGTCGAACCCGCGCCCGTAGTGTCTCCAGAATTGCTTCCACAAATAGATGTGGAGCGCCTTGGGTACGAAGAAGAGTGTCCGGCTTCCCTGCAGCACCCTTCTGGCACGAAGATTCTGGATGATCTCTTGGAACCGCGCCCATCCAATGGTCGGATCCACCTCTCGAATCAGTTCGGCGATATACACCGCCTCGTAACCCACCGGAGACTCATAGCCGAATCGGCTGAACAAGGCTATGTGTTGGGTGACGCAATCAATCTGTCTTGCCGAGCTTTCATCGCGGCTTCCATAGCCGTGCAGGAACCTCGCCCAAATGGGTACCGTCGAGGGCGGTTTAAGTATGTCATCCGGGTTCGCGCGCAGGTTGTCGGCGACCGCCTGGGCTACTCGTGGAGAACCCTCGCAGATCGTGACCCATCGATCGAGTTCGTGTGATTCGCCGACTCGACTGGCAAGTATCTTTCTTATTGTTTCATCGGGCAGGCGGGGGACGGCAAATCGCTCAATGTCCTCGTCATGGGTTTCGTCCCTGGCGTGATCCAGTGACACGATCTTCAAGCTGCCGCAACGTGGCTTCAGGTGCCGCCATATGTCGGCCAGCTCAGACTCCGGAAGTTCGTCGATGACCAGCACGAGCGGCTTGTCACGATCCGATTTGAGCAGTTGGCGGAAAAGCTTCGTCTGCCCGAACTGTGAACCGTGCGGTATGTAAAGGACGGAAGGCGCGAGGATGGGATCTTTGACGGCCTCCAGCACGATGCGTGTCTTCCCGAGGCCCGGCTCTCCGAGAACACGAATGTGCTTGCTCTCACCTGCCAGCCCCGCACGAATTCGGTCGATAACGTGGGACTGCTCCGGGGATGCCTCGAAGGCGTTGGCCATGTGCACGTCACGCTGCCAGTCCGCGAGAACCCAAGCCTCCTGAATTGGGTCAGTCATCAACAGGGACGCCACTCCCGGATAGCATTCGGCAAATTCTGCGATCTGACTAGCGCCGAGAACCTCGACCTGTTCTTCGTCTATCTCGAATCCTGCGTCGACGA
Source organism: Lysobacterales bacterium 63-13 (assembly GCA_001899855.1). Classification (GTDB taxonomy): domain Bacteria; phylum Pseudomonadota; class Gammaproteobacteria; order Xanthomonadales; family Rhodanobacteraceae; genus Dokdonella. Next base: position 15,550 of record MKWR01000001.1, on the reverse strand, counting down.
GGACTGCAGCAATCTGGTCCCGCGAATCGCTGCGCTGTTTCGGCGTCAGGTCATGGCCCGTGCAGAACAGCGTATAGCGCCCTTGCCGACGAAAAAGGCGATCCACCTCGGAATGCAGCTTCGCCTTGGTGTCCAGCAGCTCGCCGCGGATCGCACCTTTCGTCCAGGGTTTGAATGCTGTTCCAGACTTGATTTGAAACCCTGTGAGTCCCGACCAGAAAATGCAATCCGCTGGAACGATAAGTTCCGGTGGTGAATTGATTTCGGCATCAATGCCGCCGTCCGCCACGGTGAGACGATCGGAGATCGTCAGTGCTGCTGGACCTATCTTTGCGTAGCCGCACTCCGCTCGAAGAATCGCGCGCATGACGACTACGGCATGCTCAGGAGTGAGCGCGATGATCGAGGTGATTGGAACGTCCCAAAGAATGTTCACGCGAATGCAACCCAAGAGGATGTCGTATTGGATTGCTCGGACGCCTTGAGGGGCAATTCCATCGTAATCCGATTCTTAGTGGACTTCCTCACCGGGGAATTCTTCATAGTCACCTGAATGATTGGGTCAGAGTACACTTTTCGAGTGATCGCTTTTGGCCGAAAGCGGACCTGACGGGGTGAGCGCCAGCTCCCGAATTACGACGCCGCGGAGCGGGTGGTCAACTCAGCGAGGATTCGCATCATTGGTTACTTGGTTTGGCCACTCTTGGCGCGCATTCGTTCGGTACGTTTGCGCAAGGTCTGCGCCACCTGCGCCCCCGGCTGCACGGGGTCAAAGGTGCGCTGCCATACATCCAGTACTTCCAGGGCTTCGGGAAAACGTCGCGCCCGCTCCAGCAGCAGGCTCAGCCGGTCGATCGGAGCTGCCAAACGTCGGTGCGCGGACGCGCAGGCATCGGCTTGGGTAAAAACATAGATGCGCGCGATTGCCTCTTGCATCGCCACAATCGCTGATGGCGCGTCGCCGCTTTCCTCCAGCGCCAGCGCCGCCTGAACTTGGGCATCGACGGGTGCGGCAAGTGCTTCCAACTGCGCCCTGCGCGACCAGTCCGGGTCCGACTTTCGCACCTTGAGCACGACACCGACCGAGCGTTTGCCGAGGAGTTGCTGGAACCAGTTGGTGCCGCCGTGCACGGCGTGGATGGTGGCGCTGATGGGTTCGCCCCTGAGCACCGCATCGGCGTCGCGCGCATCCGAGGGCAAGAAGCCAATCTGTCCGGCGGGCGTAACCACTTTCACGGCCCACCGATCGTGCGGATTGAGCGGATCGGCTACCAGTTGCACCGGTGCGCCCACCTTCAGCGTGCGAATGATGTCCTGGCGCGAGCTACCGTCGTCGTTGGCGAAACTTTCGCCTCGCACGTCAACCAGAATTTCTATGGCCATGTCTTTCTCCGTGCCCGCTAATCTTCCGCTGGCGGGCGCAGCCGCGCCAGCACTGCGGGGCCAACGCATTGCAAGAGGGTGGCCTTGTCCAGTTCCGCCAGGGCATCGATATCGCGCACACCGACTTGGGCCAAGGCAAGCATCTGTCCGCGCGCGAGCGCGGCCGGCAAGCGGGTGAGCGGAAGCAGGGCGGCCGGCAATCCAAATTCAAGGCGCAGCAAGATTTCGTCGAGCCCGAGCAGGAACTCGGGTTGGTCGAGCAGCAAGTTGGCGATGATCCGGTGCGCCGAGCGCAGGTGGTAACGCGTGGCATCGGCGATACCGACGATGTTGCCGTATTCGATGCTGCCTTGGTATGGAGTGGTCGAGTAACGCTTTTCGATCGCCTCGACCGCGTCACCTTCGATCCAGTCATAGAGCATGGCGGCGCGCTTGCAACGCGCCCACAGGTCCGTGTTCTCGCGGCAAAAACGCTGCAGCGCACGCACGCGGGCGTGCCCGAAGCGCTGGCTCGCTTCCGCCACGCGCTTGCTTTCGCTCTGACCGCGCTTCATCAGCGGCGTGTAGATGCCGTCCATTTCATCGAGCACCTGCACCAAGGCCAGCAGGTGGAACGGCGGCGTGGATCCCACCTCGACCTGCTGCAACAATTCGACCAGCCGCAGGCTCGATTCGAGCGACAAGGACGACGCGCCGCAGGCGCGGCCCAGCAAGGTCAGGTGCACCAGCTCGCCTTCGCGCTCGGCCAAGCCGGTGGCCAACAGACGCGTGACTAGGCGCGCGATGTCCTGTCCCACCTGGGCAACCCATTGCGGGTTAGCGCGCGAGGCCGAGTAGCCGCCGAAGGTGTTCAGAAGCAGGCGCGGAATCTCGTCCTCGCGCACGCCGCGCACCTGGCTGAGCAAGCGCAAGGTCCACGTCGGCAAATCGCGGGGCTGGAAGGAGGATTGAACCTCAGCCGGCTGCCCCATCACATAGCGCTGGAACAGCTGCGCCCGCTCGATGGGCGTTTCGGCCAGGAGGATGGATTTTCCGATTTCGTTGAAACCTACGCGGCCGGCGCGGCCGGCCATGTTCTTGTATTCGGCGACGGTGAACGGCTGGATGGTCTCGCCGAAGAACTCGTGCTCCACCAGCACCACCGTAGAGGCGGGCGTGTTGATCCCCGCGGCCAGGGTCGTGGTCGAAACCAAGGCATGGATCCCGCCAGCGCGATCGCGGTAGCCGCGCTCGACGGCCTCACGCTCGGGACGCAGCAAGTTGGTGTTGTGGAATGCGGTGCCCCCGCGCAGGCAAGCGCGCAAGCCGAGCGATGCCCCGGGCAGGTCTTGGGTCGGCAGTGCGTCGAGCACGGCCGTGGCTGGCGGCAAGCCCAGCTCGTTGGCCAGGTACCGCGCACACCCTTGCGTGGGACCTCTCGCATTGCGAAACACCAGCAACTTCTCTCCGGCGCCGACCAACTTCTTGGCCAAGGGCACGATCACATCCTGCGAGCCGGGCTTGTCACCGCGCACCCGGATGGCTTGCGGCGGAAGTAAGGCTTCGATCTTGGTGGTGCCGTCGGTGTCCAGGAACTGGAACTGGCCTTGGCGATCGAGCACGCCTTCGACCAAAGGCACCGGCCGTTCGCGCGACAGCAGCAGGGGTAGGCCCAGCCACTGGTCGAACCCGTTGAGCTGGCCGAGCACGGCCGACAGGACCAGCAGCTGGGGTTCGACGCCGTGCTCGCGGGCGCGCAGCAACAGCGAGAAGATGAGCTCCACGTTGATGCCGCGCTGCGGATCGGTAATGAACTGGCCTTCGTCCACCACCACTACACCGAGCTGGTGCAGCAGGCGCCGTGATCCCAATGCCATGCTCAGGAACATCTCGTAGGTGAAGAAGGCCAGGTCGTAGCGCCCGGCCAGCACCGGGCCGACGCCGTCTGTGGCATCACCGCTGCAGCGCACGACGCGCAGGCCTGCTGCGGCGTAGCGCGCCGTGAACTCTTCGAACTTTTCGTTTACCAAGGCTTTGTAGGGCAGCAGGAACACCGCCTTCTGGCCGGCGGTCACCGCCCGCAGTGCCGCCAGTTCGCCCACCAGCGTCTTGCCCGAGCTCGTGGGCGCGATCACCAGCAATGAGCGGCCAGCGAGTACGCCGAACTCGTTCACCGCCCGCAGCTGCAGCGCGTTCAGTCCGTCGGGGAAGTCGCTCGTCCATTGCGCGACCACGTCGGGCGGGAAGCCGTGCGCCGCCAGCTCCGCGAACTGGCCGGACATCGTCTGGATGGCATGCAACGGAAACACGGCGGCGAAGTTGTCGCCGCGCACCAGGCGTGGAAATACCAGCCCGCCTTGGATCGAACCGAGAAAGGTTGGCGTCTGGGTGAGGCTCAGGCGCTCGGCCTCCACGCGGGTGATGCGGATGATCTCGCCCGCCAGTTCCGGAAAGCTCACCGTGGCGGCCTCTCCGCACGTCCACGCCTGCATGACCGCGTAGGTTAGTAGGCCGTGGCCTGTGCCCGGCTGCTCCCAAGCTTCTTCGTTAGGCGCGCACGCCGCCAGGAGGATGCGCCCTTCTCCCTGTATGCCAGTCAATGCGAACGCACTGCGCGGTGTCGCCTGCAACTCGAGCACGCGAGCAGGCGCCTGTCCGCTAAAGCAGCAGTCCAGAACGCACAGCACGGCCCGGGCCCGGCTCGCCTTGAACGCGTCGGCCAGGTCAGCCATCGCAATGCCAGTCGCCGTTAGGTTCGAAATCTCGGTGTCGAACGCCACCAGACGCCCATCGGGCGAGCCGTGGCCGGCGAAGGAAATCACCACCACGTCGTCGGCCGTGGCCGACTCCAGCGCCCCCAGCACGGATTGCTGGATTCGTTCGTGGGTGGCCGCTTCGTCGAGCAGCAGCGTCGGCGCCAACCCGTCGATGGTGTCGGAAAACAGCGCCCACAACGCCTGCGCATCGCGCCGCGCGCCGCCCAGCTCATTAATGGCGGGGTCCAAGTGCTTGCTCACCCCGACGAAAACCGCCTTGATCGCCACCGTACCTCCGATGCCTGTGGACCCGCGTAATCTTGTCCAGATGGCGGCGGGGGACGGCGCCTACAAGCCCAGCAGTCGAAGGATCAGCTGCTTCTTCGACTCGTAACCGTGCTCGAGGAAGTACTTATGGTCGCGAGACTGCGTGTCGTCAAACCGGCTTTCCTCCTTGCGCACGAATTCGCTCATCCAGCTGTCGTTTCCGTAGCGCTGTTCGTCGAGAGGGCGTAGCTGTGCCAGATGCTTGCCCGGTTCCAAGGCCGGCTGGTCGGTGCCGAACATCGACGTCCGCTTCTGGCCGAAAGCGGTCCGTCGACTCCCCTTGCTGACGAGCATCGCCAGTTCCACTGGCGGTGTTGGCCAGACTCGATGTCAGGAATCGGCAACGCCATGGCGATGATGGGCAGCTTGGTAGCCGGCCGTGGTCAGTTTCCTTGGCAGAGCTGGTCAGTTGCTGTGGCGAAGGTGGGTACTTCGCTGGCGTTTCGCAAATAGATCCATTCGGATCGGTGGTAGAACGTACCGAGCGCGCAGAGATAGCCGCGGATGCCGACCTGATGCAGCCCGGCGCAACCCTTGCCGCATTGGCCGCAGATAGCGGGCGGCCCGATCGCGCGTAACTGGCACTCGTGGAGTCTGGCTACGCGGTCCCAGGCTCGAGACTAGCTTCGAAATCATTGCCGACGGCGAGATCGTTCGCAGACCAATCAGTCGCCAAAGGACGAAATTCAGCAGTTTCTGTCCATCTGAAAGTCGCGGGTTCGATGGGTGCAATACTTCGGAGCCGTTCGCTTGTCAACTCACGAATATCAACTATATCGTTACAAGTTGCTCGTCCGACTAAGAAAATCTTGGTTGAGAATGTGACTTGGATTAGTCTCCATCTGTCCCCCATTGCCGCTGCAACTTCGAATTCGTGTCTTGAAACCAAGATGCGTGAAGCAGTCGCCGCTACTGCCGTCTTGACCTCGTATCCGTAGCGGAAGTGGTTGCTCTGAAGCTCAACATCATAGCCAAAGCGATCAGAAACTAACGCAACATGTCGCGGATTGCAGCCTTTCGAACGAAACGCGGACATTACGGCCAACTCCCCGGCATCTCCTAGCATCTTGCGGCGAAGAGCGTCATCTTCGCCGTAGTGTTGGCGATATACGGAAGTTATGATTGGTTCAAGGTCGTCGCCGAGCCAAGAAATTGCTTCAAGATCCTGTTTTGGAATGAACTCTATGGCGAGCTTCCCGTCAGCCACCACGGCCCGAAGCCAATCAGGAGGTCGCCGGCCCAAGAGCAAGTGCGCAATCCCCTTAAACGTCGTGAGATCGGCCACCGAATCCAAACGCGCTAGGTCGCGACCGGTCACTATTTTATGCTTTGCGCGGGCTAATTTCGTATCGAGAAGCAAATAGGCTGTACCAAGGAGATCCAACGATGCCGCCATATGCGTTGGCTTTTCCGACGCTGCGGCAACCCACTCGGTTAAGTTCGCGCAATTTCGAACTCGAGCGCTATAGGCAAGAAGGAAGGCGGCGTGGCACCGGCCTCTACTCGGCAGATCGCGCATTGGTATCCGCTAGGTGAGCGACGACAGCCTGATAGTCGTCATCGAATGCTGGCGCGCCATCTAAGCCTTCGTCCGAAGAGGGAAGTGCAATCTGGACCAAGTCCGGATCGTCCATCAGTCTCGATAGTGCTGTGACTTTCTCAACCAGACGCCCGTCTACAGAGTCGTCGATAGTCCCAGCACTTAGGAGCAGAGTAAAACGAGTAAGAATGTTGTCGGCGAGGCCCAACCGATGAATGCGATCTTGGCTCTGCAGGAAATGTCCAGCGTTGAAAGTTCGGTCTAGATATACAGCGTGGTGGCACCAATGGTGCAAGCTTACGCCTTCTCCACATGCCGCCGGGTTCGCCAAAAGGACCGTGCAGGCCGGATCATGCCGAAAGCGGTCGAACTCACGTTCGCGGGTGACGACGTCCACCGCGGCGAGTTCATCAGACGGCACACCACCATGCACGATTGCGGGCTCGAACTCTGCCAAACGACGGTCCAGGGATTTGAGGTTTCGAACAAAACTCGACCAGACGAGGATCTTCTCGTTGCGAGACGCTGCATCCGCTACAATTTTTGAGATACGTTGATATTTCCAGGGTTCTTCAAAACTACTGTAGCGTGCCAAAAGATCAACGAGTCTTTCGCCGCCGTGAAGCTCTAGCGGCGGATGGACAAGCGCTGGGTCATCGCCATCGTCAGAACCTGCCGTCAACAGCATTGGATTCGTTGCCGCTTCAAGTAGATACATCACAATGCGGCCCAATCTCTGCATCTGATGACGACCTCGGTCAGGCAAGATGAAGCTGGACCGATACTGCCCTAGTAGGGCGTCGTAGATTGCGGCTTGGATGGGCGGCATCGGTTCCCGAATTACCTCAAAACGGGTTTCAGGGAGACGTAGTTCGGCTTTGGCTGTGCGGACGAAATAGCGGCGGACAGCCGCATTCGTATCGATCAAGACCGATTCATCGCGGCCTAGCTTCTCAAAGTACGTTGCATCGGGAAGGATTTGGCGATCCTGGCCTGGATATAAAAAGCTGACTAATGCGACAAGATCGAATGCGCCCTGTGGCGCCGGGGTGCCGGTAAGCACGTCGCGGCGTCGCGCTGCATAAGCGAGGTCCAAGACGGCACGACCATGAACACCAGCTGCGCCGCGTTTGATCCGGTGGGCCTCGTCCAACACAAGCTGAGTCGGTTCTTTAGCAACGAACTCTCTGACAGCGTCATAATCGTTCGCGGCTCGATGGTAATTGGAGAGCAAAACCTCCGTATTCTTGGGAATAACCGTCGCGGTTCCGGCATGGATGATTAGTTTCGGGGGTACGTGGAAGCATTCAACGAGATCTTCCTTCCACGCACCGAACGCGGCAATCGGGCCGATTACAGCGAGGCGACTCACGATGCCTCGCGCCCGAAGGATCGCGTATCCCGCCAAAGACACTGTTGTCTTGCCTGCACCTGGAACTGAAAAATCAGCACCATGAGGAAGGCTCACTAGACGGTAGAGATTTCTAATCTGGAAATCTCGCAGAGTTCGCTTGAACCCCGCCTGCGCCAACTCAATTTCTAATGCTTCCAGCGCTTCGAGGTCCGGGTTGCCGGCATCAACAACCGCTTCGCGAGACCTCCTGTCCGCAGCCATCGATCGCAAGTGTCCAGAAAGCGTCGGACCTAGCGCAATGCGCTCTCCGAATACAGTTCGAAGCTCTCGCAGAACGCTAAGTTCAGCAAGGAAGACATCAGCGTGAACCACCGTTCTCGATGGCGAGCCAGACTCGATTCCGCGGGCCAGAGCCTCCTGGAGGCGAGCCCAAGCACCAAGATTTCCGTCGTCGGTGCGTTCGACTATGACTGTCGGTCGACCTTGGCGGTAAAGTTCGACCGAAATCATCAGAGGGTCTCAATATGCGCGAGCGCTGCCTTCACCTCGTACAACCGCGTCTTGAAAATCTCTTCATCCCAGTCGTAGTGTGAACGCGCCTTGGCTAAGGACGTACCGACACGGATTAACTCATCACGCGCGGATGTAAGTCGAACGATCGGGACTACGACAGCTTGCGCATCCTTGCTGTCCTCATTGGCCTCGTTAGCCGCTGCGTTCACAGCGTTCTTGACAGATGCCAAGAGATTGTCGATCGGCACTTCGCCGCCCCCTGGAAGGGGGACGATTTCATCAGGCTTACGCTGAGCCAAAAAGGAAAGGACGGACGTCAGGTCTGCATTTTCGTTGTCAGCAGTACCACGGTCATCACCGAGAACATCTTCGATCAAATCGTCCGTCGCATTGGCTTCTGTGGAATTGACGACCGTGAGTAGCGATGTCAGCGTCGGGTCGCTAGCGAATTCTGCGCGAACAAACGAACTCGCATCTTTTCGCCGTAAGTGCCGTAGGTCGCGGTAGTTGACACCCGCCAGCGTGCCCAGAAAGTACACGCTGCGAACCGAGGCAGCTTCCGCCGGGGATTTGTCCTTGACGTGTTTGGAGAGTTCTTCAAACGCGGATTCGTTCGCAACAAAATCCGCGTGGTACCGAGTGCTGTTCGACATCGCGACCAGTTGATGGAGCTGCTGCAGTTTTTCATACTGCACCCTGACCTCCGAGGGTTTGAGGCGCATTCGCGAAGCAACCCGATCCCAATCCTTGTTTGATGATTCGAAGATCTCCTCGATGAGGAGCGCCTCGTTGACCCAGGAATAGTCTTCACGATAGTCCTTCGCGACCTGCAATTCGGTTTCTAGATCGATCAGTTCATCCGTCGTCGCATCGGACGGCAATACATACGCTCGCACATATCGTGCAGAAGGTAGGCCCTCCCCGAGCCACAAGTTCCGTAGGCCTGCAGATCGCCTGTTCCCATTGATCAAAACACCTTCCGCCGTGACGACTGCGGGTTCTTGTTGACCTCGTTCGCGAAGATCCTGCTTTAGTTCCTCAAATCCCTCTTGCTCGGAGAGAATTTTGAGTTGGGCAGCCTGAGCGGCTTGGCCCATCGGGTCACCGTTAAAAAGGTCGCCAACACCACTCGTCATGATTACCCGCATCTGCTCGGCACGTGTGCGGTGATTGAGTGTTGAAAAACAAACCCATTCAACTGGCAAATTGACGACCGGCAATTCCTTTTCCGGGCGCATCCATTGTGGCAAGAGTTGGAGTTTCGCACCCGCAACACGTGTTGCGAGAAAGTCGGCTCGTTCCTGATCAATTACGGGATTCAACGTGAGTCACTCCTGTATGTCGTGGTCGACCCTGCTCCATACCTGGATGATATGGTGGTCCGAGTTCCTCTCGTTCCCTTCAGAAATCCAACATGGCCGGTGTAAAGCGGCACCTCTTCTTCGCCAACGCCGAAAGCCGACAGCAATAACCTAGGAAATTTTCGGATGCGGGAACCATCCCAATTCCAGTCGTTGCCGTCCGCTCTCTCGGGCATGACCCATACACAGGGTGGAGGTACCATCCGTTCGTTTATCGCAATTGCGCGTCCCATCTTTGGGCACGGTCGCAACGCAGTACCGCAGGTAGCGTTGTGAAAGATCACACCATCAACCGCATCAATGTATTCTTTGGAAAAGAAGCGGTTCCGAAGCCGGTTCACGCCTTTGGCGACATGCTCGCCTGGTTCATACTGGAGGCTATCGCAAAGCCACCACAAGTAGGTCTCTTCAGCCCAGTCGGGCGCAGACCATGCCACGCTACTATGCCTGCCGTCGGGGCATCCCTTCTGAATGATCGCGACACTACCCAAGCCTTTGACGTAAAGACGGTAGACCGTGTCGTCCCCGTATTGCGGCACCTCAAACCGGGTGATCGCGCCGACATCAGCCATGTGGCGAAACACGTCCGCTAGGAACACCCGACGATCGGAATTGCTTGCAGCAGCGCTCCCGCGGATACGCTGGATTGCTGCCGGTAATGCGAGCGCAAAGTCTTGCGGTGTGAGTCCTCGACTCTTGAGGTATGCGACGTCTGATGCGAGAGATTTAACCGCAGTCGCCACGAGATCGATAATCTCATCAGGTGGAGCTCCTGGATGTCGGCATGGCGCGGCTGTTTCACCTGGCATTAGAAATTCCCCGTGTTGATTTAAGACTCACTGAACGAATGTCCTTCCAAGTTCAACGACCCAAAGGGTGCTTTGACCAGCGAATCAGAACGGCAGACGAAGTCTGAGAGCAGTTTCTTCGAGAATTAGACACGCCGAATACCCGACATCTCCGACACTTTTTGGATGGTGCCCGCGCGCCGAATTGTAGTTTTTCTCATCAACTCAGGCCCAGTTTGCCGTAGCTCGAAATCGACATGGTTCAACTCTGCATCGTTGCCGTTGAAACAGCGATGGAAGGCAGAAAGCAGCTCAACACTCTCGATCGGTTGCGATGAGACGGTAGGGGTTCCGATCGACGGCAGTGTGCTGGGAAACAGGTAGATACACGCGGGCGGAACTTGGAAAGGCCCGATTTCTGTGTGGCGGTCCTTGTTGGGACTACCGATCACCTTGGGACATGGGCGGCCAATGGTAGCGCAGGCCATAGCCCATACGATCACGCCATCGACGCGCTGATTTCGAGAGATCATCTCAGCACTTAGACGGGTGTGAATCCCGGACCATACATTCCGCCTGGGATCGGCTCCAAGATTGGTGCAGATGCTCCAGATTACGAATTCGTCGGCATTAGCCGGCCGCTCGAATATGTTGGTGTTGTTGCCGTCGAGGCAACCTTTCAGGTCGATAACGGCGGTGCGACCACTTAGCAAGCGCACTAAATAATCGTTGCGTTTCGAATCTCCCGTCGGGTCCCATCCTGCGATAAATTTCTCATCCTCCATGTAATTGAGGACATGTTGTACGAACTCACGCTTGGCACCCATTGATGCGGAGAACTGCCCTCGCACGCGCTCAACGGCGCCGCGGAAAAGACCTGAATTGTAGAAGTCGCGTTCGTTCAACCCGTGATTGCCTAGCCGATGCGCCTGGGTCTTGAGGACCTCGGCGAACAACTCGATTTGCGCTCGCAGATCGCTATCCTGCTCGCAGGGTATGGCGCTCATGCAGCAACCCGCTCGACCGCATTCGCCATGTCCAACAAGGGCTCCAAGAGGTAGTGGGCAATATGGCGGACCACCGGAACCGCCACGCCGTCGCCGGTAAGGTGATAGGCCTCATTGTAATTGCGAGGCAGCTTGTAGCCTTCGTCCAAGCCCATTAGGCGTGCAGTTTCGCGAGCAGAGATCAGACGCGATCGAATTTTGGTGCCGTCAATGACGACAATCACTTGCCGGCTCGATCCCCCAGATGGCGTGCGAAGGCATCCCGAAATGTCATCGAAACGAACCTCCGCACGTTGAACCTTCAAGCCCTTCTCGTTAAGCCGCGTGCGCTTATAGACGCCACCTACAACACGATGCCCTGCGCGCTTGGCAGCGTTCACCTTGGCAAGATTTAGCGGTGACATCATGGCCAACAGTTGCTGAGTTTCCGCTGGCGTATGCCAAGAAACGCTCGTCGGGTTCTCCTCAATCATGTTGGCGAATGTGGTGTTGCGTCGGCTAGGTGTGGGTACGTTCCACCACAACATCATTTCCTGCAGCCCGGCAGGCAACCGGTCTACGGCGCTTTGAAGTCCTCGCGTATGGAAAGGCTCAATTGGACCGGGCGCAATCAGCACTGGATCCACTTTCACGTCGGCATGAATACCGATCACAAAAAGTCGCGGCCGAGATTGCGGTAGGAAGAGCGCTGCATTTATAACCACTGCGCCGCAACGATAGCCTGCATCTGCAAACGTTTGACAAATTGCTTGAAAGTCCTTGCCGCCGTGGGACGTCAAGGTGCCGCACACGTTCTCGAGTGCAATCAATTTGGGGGCGCGATTGTCTGCGATCAGCCCCCTAATTATATCCCAGAAGGGATAGTAGGTACCCGAGCGTTCGCCACGAAGGCCTGCACCGCCACCGGCGAGCGACAGGTCCTGACAGGGAAATGAACCCCACACCAAATCGGCGGTGCCTGGTAGATCAGCGGCTGTGAGTTGCTTGACATCGCCAACTCTCAACTCACCATTCGTCCCCCAATTCGCTTGGTATGTCAGGCCCTTCTTGTGATCGAAGTCGTTGGCGAAGACACATTCCCATTCAGCTCCAAGCCCTGCGCGCGCCATGCCTCCACCAGCGAAAAATTCATAGAACTTAGCCATTGGCGACTTCTCTTTCGAGTCGACTATTCGCGACTCCCTCGCGTGTAAGCTTCTCAGCGATTGCTTCAGTGATCCAAGTGTTGCGTGAAACACTACCGGGACGAACGGTGCGTGCCGTATCGAGCGCCGCAAACGTTTCGGCCGAAAGCCGCAGATTAATGCGATCAAAGTCTCGAACGTTGCCAGATTTTAAATTCATGGTGCCATTGTGGTGCCACTATCGGGCGCTGTCGACACTTCTTGAACGGCATGAGTGTAGGAAATTTCCTGCACAAGTTGTGCGATTTCGACCACCGAGGCACTGGCACCCTACACATGAACTTCGATACTGGTTGTCAATCGAGTTTTACGCATGAAATTCCCTTCGCCGGGACAAGCAATTCCGGTCTACGCCAAAAAACTGTTACTCGCTTCTATTTGAGCGAGCGGTCAAAAGGTCTCCTTTCAGTGCCCTTGCTAGATCTACTAGACGACCGGCGACCAAGTGCGGATCATCACCAATGCTAAGTCGTTGCATCTCGCATTCCAGGCTACCAAGAAAGCTATCTACCGTCAGCCCGACCGTCACCAAGTCAAAAATCTTCTTGAAACCCGCCACCTCATCGAACGCCAAATCGATATACGCGTCCAATGACTCCGGGCGCGTTCCAGTCCACTCAGATACTTTCGTTTTCAGCTCTTCCCCGCTGAGCAGCATGCTGCGAAAGGCCTCTGGGTTGGCAACGCGGTGCTGTTCGATCAGCGCAACGAAAAGCTTTGTAATGAAGCGATGGCGAAACATGTGCGGACATGCTTTCTCAGCAATTCCAGCTTCCTTAGCGAGGAATCGAATCTCTTGCGTGATTGAGGTCGCCTTCAATGGTTCGCCAGATACCTCGCTCACCAGAAGTAGGCCGTGATCAGGCTTGCCGGCTTTCCTGCGACGGATGACAGCTCGACGATGGACCTCGACATACTGAAGTAAAAATGCAACGTCGGATCGTGATATCGGAACGTAGCGATACGGCGTGCAACCCCGCCTCGTCTTCAGCGTAGGGATACAAAGCATCGGTCTTTCCATTCTGCTTGCCTCCAAAATGGATTTGACTGATATTTCCGCGATCTCGCCACGTCGACCACCTGTTATCTCTAAAAGCTTCAAAATCACATGACGGCGCAGCCTAATATGCGGTGATTTGGAGAGTGCATAAACTGCACTGCGCAACTCGACAATTTTCTTTGTCGAAATAGGCGAACGTGTACCCAGCGCGCCAGGACTAGGTAAGGCTGCGTGATCCCAAAACCGAACCGTCTTAGTTCTGCCTTGACCACCTTTCCCCACAGACACTTGAAACTCTTTAAGCTGAGCACGTATACGACCCTCAGGGCCGACCAGAAAGTTATCGCCTTGATACTGAGAAACGGAGAACAAATATTGTAGGCACGTCCGACCAATCGCGATCACTCGATTGGCTCCGCGTTTTGGCCGATCTGGATGGGTGTGATGTCTCTCTGCGAGAAGCTCACCGATCAATTCGGTAAATTGGGAATCAGAAAGATCCAGTGGGTCGATCTTCCGTACCCAGCAATACCTGAGCAAATGGGAAAGACTGGCAACTGCAACGGAAAGAGAACCACCGCGGTTACGACGAGAGAGGTTTCGTTCAAAGAGGTCACGGATGAAGGAGTTCCCGGAGTGGCACCAACTCCCATCTGGCCAAATTACAAGCGGCAAGTTATTCGCGGGACGTGTGTGGACTCCTCCGAAGACATCAACGAACGTCGGTGCCAGATAGTCTTCGCGCGAGAGAACATGGAGCTGACTATCGATTGTGCGCATTCTTGTGCGCTCCAGGTAAATAGCTGACATTGCTCGCTGGAATGGGCTTAAGTCGCAGAGAAAATGACGCATCGAGCTCCCGCTGCTCTTTTAGGCAACGGGTCTGCGTTGCTGTGTCTGCTGCCTGCGCGTAAGTTCGAGCCTGCAAGCAACGTAGATCATAGGCACGCTGAAGAATGAACAGATCTTGTAGAAGCAATACGCGCTCGTGTTCTATCTCCTTTACCTTCGCCTGAAGATCGGCTTTGCTGCCTTGCTTTGTTCGATCCTGACGCACCTTTGCGGAGAGGCTGCACCGGCGAGCGTTCTTTCTGAGAGCATCCAAGATGTCATAGCTCCCAAAGCAACGTTCGGCAACACGTTTTTGATGATTCAGACTCATCGGCGTAATACCTAGCGTTGCTTCCGAATACTTTGCGAGCGCCCCTTGCGATCGAAGTGCGGCTCCGAGGCTCACGTTGTCGGCATACGACTCTGGACCATCACCTACGCTTCGGAGAAGATGAGATAGAGCCTCTACACTTTTCGCGTCGGCCTGTAGGCGATTGGCTATTTTTTCAGAACGATCTGACATAGATCACCTGGGTTTGAGGACCACTGCGATTCGATGACGGCGGCCTCCGTCGAGGAATTGCGGTTCAACGATAAGTCGACCACTCTCTATCAAGTCCTCAACGTAGGACTGAAGCGTAACCTCTTCAATGATTGAGAAGTCGGTGGTTCCGAAATGCTCAGCCAACTCAGCACCAAGGAGTTCCGCTTCGACCGTGGCATGTTTTACGGCGTAGACAGTCCATTCCGCTGAGACGGAACGAAGCGTGGCTCCCGGAGTGAACTCCGTGATGTAGTGCCAAAGGTGCTCCGCGTCGGTATGGCCCAAGAACCAACGCAACGTATCCAGTCCGCCGAAACCACCGCCCCAAAAAAAGAGCATCGAGAAGAAGCGACGGAGTTGATGATGTCGAATGTAGTGCCTGCACCCTTCACTATCGAGATCGGTTTCTGCCCAATCACAAAATAAGTCTAGAGTAGAGTTGTAGGCACTGGAACAAGCCGCTCGCTCGCACAGAGCGCCACTGCCAAACTGCCTAGGTGGAGCAAATATAAATGTTAGGGATGAGATTGCTCCGATGGAAAGTAGGCCGGACTGGAGCCTCTCTAATTGCTCAATGAACCGCACGGCAACAGGCGGAATGGGTCGTGCTTCCAACTCTCTAAAATCAGCGAAACCAGATTTTCTGTTTCGAAACACTAGTCTCGTACGTGTACCGTCCAGACAGTCTCCTGCGACTAGGTCCTGAAGCTCACCATTCCGGCGCGCTGTGAGAGTTCCGATTGCGAGTCTTATGGCGCCGTAAAGAACAACGAGTGCCTCATGCAGCCCCGGACTATTCCGAAGGCGAGAAAAGTATTCCGTTTCGGATAGTAACTTCGGGCCGTTTCCCCATCCGGAGTTGAGCGGCTGAATTGTTGGCGCTCGTTGAAAACTGACCATCTCTGCTCGTTGAAAATTGACCAGGGATGGAAGCCGAGGGAAGGCTCCTTCGGCTTGGTCGGAGTGTAACTCCGAGCGTTGGG